>NZ_CP080442.1:1220000-2420000 GCF_019597925.1 [Clostridium] scindens
CGGCGATACGCCCGGGGGCAACACCCGTTCCCATCCCGAACACGATGGTTAAGGCCCGGGCGGCCGATGGTACTTTACTGGAGACGGTACGGGAGAGCAGGTGGCTGCCAGGATTTAAAAAAAGAGAAGGGCAGATGCAGATCCGCTGCAGATGTTCGGGATCAGATAGATACCGGCAGGGACGGGCAACAACCCGCAGGGCCGACCCCATCAGCAGGGCAGTGCTGTTAAGATAGCTGGTCTTACCAGTGATTAGAGGTCAGAAGCGCATTCTGGTTTCTAATGGCTGATAAAGCGTCAGCCGCGCATATGTACCTTGAAAACCGCATACATGGAAATACAAGAATGATCAAGAAGAATATCTAGATCAAGACATCCGAGGTAATCGCGGAAGCGATTATTCATAACAAACCAGATTCGAGGCAACGAATAGAAAAAATGCCGACTGGCCAACGCCGGCAACGCTATGCCGACGTAGGACTTAAGCGCCGCCCGTGCGCCGCTGTCCGCTTGGTCATGCTAGAAAGAGCATATGGTGGATGCCTTGGCACTAAGAGCCGACGAAAGACGCGATAAGCTGCGAAAAGCTTCGGGGAGGGGCAAATACCCTTTGATCCGGAGGTGTCTGAATGGGGAAACCCGCATGAGAAGCCCTCATGCATCCCTGCGCCAATCCATAACGCAGGGAGGGGAACCCGGCGAACTGAAACATCTAAGTAGCCGGAGGAAGAGAAAACAACAAGTGATTCCGTAAGTAGCGGCGAGCGAACACGGAAGAGCCCAAACCGGGGCGCGTGCGCCCCGGGGTTCGGACCGCATAATTGATCCGCGAGAGGTAGCAGAACGGCTTTGGGAAAGCCGGCCAGAGAGGGTGAAAGCCCCGTAAGCGAAACCGGGAGCGGCAAGGCGGGATCCAGAGTACCACGAGACACGAGAAACCTTGTGGGAAGACGCGGGGACCACCCCGCAAGGCTAAATACTCCTTAGTGACCGATAGCGCATAGTACTGTGAAGGAACGGTGAAAAGAACCCCGGGAGGGGAGTGAAAGAGAACCTGAAACCATATGTTTACAAGCTGTGGAAGGGCCTTACGTGCCCAACCGCGTACTTTTTGTAGAACGGTCCGGCGAGTTACGCCGGCTGGCAAGGTTAAGGGCCTTAGGCCCGGAGCCGAAGGGAAACCGAGTCTGAATAGGGCGAGCGAGTCAGCCGGAGTAGACCCGAAACCGGGTGATCTATCCATGTCCAGGTTGAAGTTGCCGTAAAAGGCAATGGAGGACCGAACCCACATCCGTTGAAAAGGGTGGGGATGAGGTGTGGATAGGGGAGAAATTCCAATCGAACCCGGAGATAGCTGGTTCTCCTCGAAATAGCTTTAGGGCTAGCCTCATACGAGTCTTGCGGAGGTAGAGCACTGAATTTCCTAGGGGGCGTCAAAGCTTACCGAAGAATATCAAACTCCGAATGCCGCGTAGATGATGTATGGGAGTCAGACTGCACGAGATAAGTTGGGCAGTCGAAAGGGAAAGAGCCCAGACCTGCGGCTAAGGCCCCAAAATGTGTGTTAAGTGGAAAAGGATGTGGGATTTCGAAGACAACTAGGATGTTGGCTCAGAAGCAGCCATGCATTCAAAGAGTGCGTAATAGCTCACTAGTCGAGAGGTCCCGCGCCGAAAATGTCCGGGGCTGAAACACACTGCCGAAGCCCAGGGATGTACGAGGTACATCGGTAGAGGAGCATTGGATGCGGGAGGAAGCGGCACCGGAAGGAGCCGTGGACCGCATCGAAGAGAGAATGCCGGAATGAGTAGCGAGAGGAAGGTGGGAATCCTTCCGGCCGAATATCCAAGGTTTCCAGAGTAAAGCTGATCTGCTCTGGGTAAGTCGGGGCCTAAGGCGAGGGCGGGAGCCGTAGCCGATGGACAACAGGTTGAGATTCCTGTACCGCGATATGACAGAACTGTGGGGACACGCGTGGAAAGCATAAGCCGGGAATGGAAAGACCGGCGCAAGCGGGGTAGGGGCTGCATAGGCAAATCCGTGCAGCGCAACCCGAAGCCGCGACGCGAACCGAACTACGAGTAGGGAAGTATGCGAGCCATGCGTCAAGAAAAGCCGCTATCGCTCATATCGCGCCCGTACCGCAAACCGACACAGGTAGATGAGGAGAGAATCCTAAGGCCGACGGGAGAAGCATTGTCAAGGAACTCGGCAAAATGACTCCGTAACTTCGGGAGAAGGAGTGCCATAGAGATATGGCCGCAGAGAATTGGCCCAAGCAACTGTTTAGCAAAAACACAGGTCTATGCGAAGCCGCAAGGCGAGGTATATGGGCTGACGCCTGCCCGGTGCTGGAAGGTTAAGGGGAGAGGTTAGGAGCGATCCGAAGCCTTGAACTTAAGCCCCAGTAAACGGCGGCCGTAACTATAACGGTCCTAAGGTAGCGAAATTCCTTGTCGGGTAAGTTCCGACCCGCACGAAAGGCGTAATGATTTGGGCACTGTCTCGACAATGCACCCGGTGAAATTGAAGTACCAGTGAAGATGCTGGTTACCCGCGCCAGGACGGAAAGACCCCATGGAGCTTTACTCCAGCTTGATACTGGGATCCGGTATTGCATGTACAGGATAGGTGGGAGGCTAGGAAGCGATGACGCCAGTCGTCGCGGAGCCGCTGTTGGGATACCACCCTTGCAGTGCTGGGTTTCTAACCAGCAGCCGTGAACCGGCTGGGGGACAATGTCAGGCGGGGAGTTTGACTGGGGCGGTCGCCTCCGAAAGGGTATCGGAGGCGCTCAAAGGTCCTCTCAGAATGGTCGGAAACCATTCGCAGAGCGCAAAGGCAGAAGAGGGCTTGACTGCGACACCGACGGGTGGAGCAGGTACGAAAGTAGGACTTAGTGATCCGGTGGTATAAAGTGGGATTGCCATCGCTCAACGGATAAAAGCTACCCTGGGGATAACAGGCTTATCACTCCCAAGAGTTCACATCGACGGAGTGGTTTGGCACCTCGATGTCGGCTCATCGCATCCTGGGGCTGAAGTAGGTCCCAAGGGTTGGGCTGTTCGCCCATTAAAGCGGTACGCGAGCTGGGTTCAGAACGTCGTGAGACAGTTCGGTCCCTATCCGGCGCGGGCGCAGGATATTTGAGAGGAGCTGTCCTTAGTACGAGAGGACCGGGATGGACTGGCCGCTGGTGGATCTGTTGCGCCTCCAGGCGCATGGCAGAGTAGCCAAGCCGGGACGGGATAAACGCTGAAGGCATCTAAGCGTGAAGCCCCCCTCGAGATGAGATATCCCTGGCGACAAGCCAGTAAGACCCCTTGAAGACGACGAGGTGGATAGGATAGAGGTGGAAGTGCAGCAATGCATGGAGCTGACTATTACTAATCGGTCGAGGGCATGACCAGAGAGGCCGGAAGGCGAGGAGGCCCGGGTCTGGGGCGTTGGATGGAAGTATTTCCCGTATGCGGTTTTGAAGGTATATATGAAAAGTCCAGGAATTAATTTCCTGGACTTTTTTGCTATTTAAAATCTTTTTCATAATGAAAAGTGGAAGTTTTTGTCCAATTGATATAGAAATGGTATAATACTTGTAACTATTTGGGGGATTGAAAGGTATTACATATGAAGAAAAAGAATGAGAACGGGGATATACGCCTGATTGATGCCAATAAAGCGCTGGATGACTACAGCGATATGGTGTATCGGATCGCGCTGCTTCATATGAAGAATAAGAGCGACGCGGAGGATATATTTCAAGAAGTATTTCTAAGGCTGGTCAGATATGCTGACAGGATAAAAGAAGAGGAACATCTGAAGCACTGGCTGATCAGGGTGACGATTAACTGCTGCAAGAAGCAGTTTGATAATGCGTATAGAAAGAGGACGGTTCCATTAGAGGCTGATGGCAGGAAGGAACCGTCTTATGAGATGCCTGAGCGGGATGATAGCATCTGGGAAGCTGTGAGACAGCTTCCGGATAACTACAGCAGCGTCATCCATCTGTTCTACTACGAACAGTATTCAATAAAAGAGATAGGGCAGATTATGGAATTATCTGACACCGCAGTTAAGACGAGGCTGTCCCGCGCAAGGGATATGCTGCGTGACTATTTGGAAGGAGGGCAAGGCTGTGCAGGATCACGATAAGGATTATGACAACTTTGAGAAAAGATATAAAGATGAAGTCAGCCAGATTCGTGCTCCCAGGGATTTGGTTGAGCGAACCAGGACTGCAATGCAGGCAGAGGCTTCGACATTTTGCAGGAACGAGAAAGAGCCAGATCAAATGGCTGAAGATCAGAACAGGAAAAAGAAACAGTACATGCGCAGATGGATCCCTGCCATAGCAGCCGCCTGCATATGCATTGTCATACTGGGCGTATATGGAGGCTATCGGTATTACGCTGGAAATCATATCAATGTAGGAGACATCGTATTAAGCCAGTCTGATGACAATGGATGGGAAATAGGAGTAGAACTTGGCAGGATAGATCCGAAGCAGGAGGAAGACTCGCCAGTGCAGATCGTGTCCGGGAACGAAAGAAGTATTGCGCCGAAACAGTTGTGGGAGATTAAGCCAAGCATGATAGAAGGACAGGAGGTATATATAGGCACGGATCAGAATAAAGGAACTTATTATGCAGCCTGGGAAAAAGAAGGGACTTATTATTACGCATCCTCCAATTCTACGAAGGAAGAAAAATTTCTGGATTATTTGAAAAAAAATATAAAAAAACTGTAACCTTAGCGGTCTATGCAAGGTATTCATAATAGAAACCATACAATGGAGGGTGATACATGAAAGAGAAAAGACGAAGACAGGCTGTCAGCCTTTTCCTGGTATTGGCGATACTGATGACGGGCTGCCAGGGAAAGCAGCAGGCACAAGATAGCCAAGAACGCAGCGGAGAGAAGATCGAGGCCGGGAAACTTGCCCAAAGTGTCCGTGATAAATATGCGGATGAAGAAAAATATGAGTACGGCGAGCCGATTACGGATATCGCAAGAGATGAGCATCTGAAGATTCAGATGGGATTTGACATCATGAATGCAGGATTTGACCAGTATACTCAGATCGTCCAGGTATTTCAGAATGCGGAACTTACCCAGAGCGTTGGAACCGGATTTGAGTGGGATGAAGAAAAGCAGGTGATATCCATCACCCCTCCGAAGTGGAGCGCAGGCGGTATCAGCAATGCGGAACTGGACAAGGATGTGCCGGGAAATAAATCTACTTCAACGGAACTGTTTGATAAAGGCGAATCAAAGGATTGGGGCAACCTCCCTCAGTACTATTTGGTGCAGTATGTAGACCTTGAGACAGGAGAAGTTCTGGCGAAGCCGATCGTTACAATTGTTACTGTAGACCATGAGGTGAAAAAGGCACCAAAAGTGTCGCTGCGGATCAGCGAGGACGGGCTGCCTGAATTCTCCTGGAAGAAGGTGCCGGGAGCGGATACCTATTATATTATGGAGATGAATTATTCTAAGGAGTCCGGATTCAGCGGCGCGGGATGGGTACAGGGACATACAAAGAAGACAAAGTGGAAGCCCGAATCAGCGACACATCTGGTGACCTTTACTGTCTCCGAAGCCCAACGTATCGAGGAATACAATATTGAAAAGTATGGAGAGGGCACAGACCCGATTCCAAAAGACGGAGTCTACGAAACATACTATTGCGTGATCGCTGCTTCCGAAGATGGCACATCCGCGATCAGCAATACATTTAATGAAAAAGAGATCGTAAGGCGCGTCCCCTATTCAGAAGAAGTAGGGATCAGCAGGGAAAAAGAAGGATCAAACTATGCGGATGGATTTGCGAATATGCCGTCATATAAGTGGGTGACCATGTGTGATGGTACCTTGGTACAGAAAATGATCAATTATGATTTCCAGGAAGCGGAAAAGGTAGTGGAGACTTGGGGAGAATATGAGAAAGAAGATATGTCCGATCTCCATAACGTGGAAGTAGACGTCGTAAGGGTTCCTTATGTAATAGAGGGAACCGGATTCACCGGAATCGTGAAGGTCCAGAACTTTAACAGCGAGACCTGGGAAAAGGATTTGAAAGAAATAGAAAAGCGGCAGGAGCAGCTGCGAAACCGGGCAGGAGCCAGGGATATCGAGATTGAGGAAGCACAGACAGAGGACGAGGCTGGAGGGGATAGTCAGAACGTCTATGAGACGGATTATAAGATTACAGCCAACAGCGCGTTAAGCGAATATCTTGCAGCCAATATGCTGACGGGCGCTTCGATGATAGACTTAAGCGACTTCCCGGAGAGCGCGGATCAGCAGTATCTATCCGATGCCTGGATGGAGGCGGTCTACCAGAACCCACTGATTCTTGGAGTCAAGAGCGCAGGCATCGCTGATGGCGGAAAGACGCTTATGGTACAGTACGATACGGACCCGGCGGCAATGGAAGAAAAGCAGAAAGAAATTGCAGAAGAGGTAAAAAGGGTCACAGGAGAGATCATTACGGACGATATGTCCGAACTGGACAAGGAACTGGCGATCAACCAATATCTCTGCGATACGGCTGAATATGATATGGATGCTCTTGATAATGCCGAGAAGAATAATTTTGAAACGGTAGATGAGCAGTTTAATGATTCTTTCACCCCATATGGCGTACTACTGAATAAGTCAGGCGTGTGCGCAAGCTATGCGGGGGCTTTTAAACTTCTGGCAGATGAGGCGGGATTAGAGAGTATCGTAGTGACAGGCAATCTGGAGGGAGAACTTCCTCATGCCTGGAATAAGATAAAGATTGACGGAGAATGGCAGATCGTTGACAGCACGAATAATGACAATGAGCTTATCTTTAACGCGCTGCTGAATCTTCCGGATAAGGCGGCTGGCAAGGTGCTGGTAGAGGATGACAGATATGTGCTGGATACCAGGATAGCACATTACCAGGCGCCGACAGATAAGATGGAGTATTACCGGCTTCAGAATAAATATTTCCAAAAAGACCAGATAGCAGATTCGCTTACGGCAGAACTAAAGAAAGGCAATGCGGCCGTACTTCGTACAGATTACGATCTGAATGACCAGCAGTTCAATGATATTGCCATGAAGGTGCTTGAGGAATACGGGAATGATGATCTTGCCGGATACTACTGGATGGGAGTCATATATCTGACGGACCAGGAATAATAAAAACTCACGGAGGGAAAAGAGATGAAGAAAAAGTTAACAGCAACAGTTACAGCAGCTTTGATTCTAACAGTCGCAGTAAGCGCGGCCGGCTGCGGAAAAAAGGCTACGCCAGAGAACCTTTTGACAGACTTGAACAAAAATATTAAGAAAGTAGAGTCTGTTTCTGGGAATATGAAGATGACGGCATCCATGGGAGATGACACGGGTTCTGCCGGCATGTCCATGGATGTGGATATGGAGTCAACCAGGAAGCCGGCGGCCACCCATATGGATGGAGAATTTTCCATCAAATATAATGGCTCAGATATCAATACGACGATCGAGGCATATGCGCTGATAGAAGACGATGAAGTGGTTACTTACACGAATACGAATGAAGCATGGTCAAAAAGCACTTCGGATGACGTAGAGGATGCGCTGGACATCAATGCATTTGAAAATCTTACCAAGACCCACGAGTCGTTTAAAAAGAAAGAAGATCTGGTAAAGGTAAATGATAAGGAATGCTTTGAACTGACCGGGAAAATTGGAGGAAAATACCTGGAAGGAATCATGGATGAAGATATGGTGAATTCTTTTGGCTCTTCCGGAGATATCCTGGATGAAGAAAAAATGGAAAAAGCCAAGATTCCATGTACCATAGACATTTACAAGGACAGTATTCTTCCTGCGAAGATCCATATTGATCTGAAAGATCTCGTACAGAAGTCTTATGCCGATAGCTACCAGAATCTTGAAGTAGAAGATTACTTTGTGGAAATCACATATTTTGAATATGATAACATAAAGGAGATCAAGGTTCCAAAGGAGGCATTGGAAGCGACCAAAGGAAGCGATACGGATAAAGACGATCAGGATGACGATAAATCTGCTAAGAGTAAGAAGGCTACCCCGGCAAAGCAGAGCAGCGAGCTGAAGGATAACTGGGACAGTTATACGGTTCAGATAAATGACAAGGTTCTAACGCTGCCATGTGAGATTAAGGATCTGGAAGCAGCAGGACTTGCCCTGGATACGGAGGATACGGCTGAGGATTATGTCGTGAATGCGGGCGAGTACGAGTTTGTCTTTTTTAAGAACGACTCGGGCGCATCCGTGATGATAGACATGATCAACCAGACAGACAGTCCTTGCAAAATTACCGAATGCATGGTAGGAGGGATCACGGTAAATGAATATGATCTGGAGGATGGAACTTTGTCCGTGATCTTCCCGGGAGGAATCCAGATTGGAGGCGCTAAGGCAGATGTTCTGTCAAAATATGGCGAGACGCAAGACGTATATTCCGATGAGAATTTCCAGATGTACACTTGGAAAGATGCTGATCCGGAGAAATATTATAACAGTTGTATGATAGAATTTGATGCGCCGACTGAAACCATATATGAGATGCAGATGCAGTGCTATGAGTAGGCACTGCCAGCAAGAACAAGACTGAATAAGAGAGAATAAGAGCGAATAAGGAGCACGCGGCAAGATTTCCGCGTGCTCCTTATTCGCTATCCGTTATCTAAGATTCCTGCCTGAGTTCTAAGATATGATTGACAAGCAGCGTGGCAACATCATCCTTGCTCATCAGTTCCAGTTCTGTTACAGAACCCGGAGTGATCATGGTGACAATATTGGTGTCGGCCTCAAATCCGGCTCCCTTCACCTTTAGATTATTGGCGATGATCATATCCAGATTCTTTTTCACCAGTTTCTTCTTGGAATTCTCCAGCATATTCTCGGTTTCCATAGAGAATCCGCAGAGGAACTGGCCGGGCTTTTTGTTATCGCCCAGGAATTTCAGAATATCGTCCGTGCGCTC
Source organism: [Clostridium] scindens (assembly GCF_019597925.1). Lineage (NCBI taxonomy): Bacteria > Bacillati > Bacillota > Clostridia > Lachnospirales > Lachnospiraceae > Lachnoclostridium > [Clostridium] scindens. The sequence goes on from NZ_CP080442.1 coordinate 1,228,984, forward strand.
CAGCGGGATGCTAAGTTCGGCATCCGATTTCTTGACCTTTTCATCTGCAACCTGGGATGGACGATAATCGGCAACAGCAGCAGCCTTGATGATAATATCCATATCCCGGCTTCTGGAAGTGACGGCTTCGAACATGTCTCTGGCAGAAATGACAGGAACCACATCGACGAACATCGGCGGATCTATAGCGGTTTTGCCGGTTACCAGCGTAACCTGGGCTCCCCTTAGCATACAGTCCCTCGCGATACTGTATCCCATCTTTCCCGAAGAGTGGTTGGTAATGTACCTGACAGGATCGATGGCTTCCTGGGTAGGCCCGGCGGTAACGAGAACCTTTAAGCCCAGCATGTCTTTGGGACAGGCGCAGCATCTGTAAATGTGCTGGAGGATGGTTTCAGGCTCCGGCATCTTCCCTGCTCCGGTATCTCCGCATGCCAGCCTTCCGCTGGCAGGATCTATGATTTCCATACCGTACTTTCTCAACGCCTCCAGGTTGTTCTGGGTTACCGCATTCTCATACATTGCCGTATTCATCGCCGGCACGATGATCTTAGGACATTTGCAGGCCAGGAAGGTAGTTGTCAGCATGTCATCAGCCATACCATGGGCAATCTTGGCAATCACATTGGCAGTTGCCGGGGCGATTACGAAAGCGTCCGCCTTCTGGGCAAGAGCAACATGCTCAACCTGGAATTCAAAATTCCTGTCAAATGTATCGATTACGCAGCGGTTGCCAGTGAGCGTCTCAAAGGTAATCGGCGTAATAAAGTTTGTAGCATGCTCGGTCATAAGCACATGGACCTCGGCTTGGGATTTGACCAGCATGCTGGCCAGGCTGGCGCTTTTATATGCTGCAATTCCTCCGGTAACGCCCAAGAGGATCGTTTTTCCTTTTAACATAGTAAGATTTCCTTTCTGTAGTAGTTTTCATATTACTATAACTATAACCTGTTTTGGGACGTGTTGCAAGAAGTCCTGTGTGAAAAGGGTGCTCCATCATCAGTTCAGGCGTTCGCTGCCTAATAATATTCTTATGGACATGGAGCATAGAATAGAGTAAAATATGAAACAAAAACAACGGTAGCCATGACAACGCCAGACTTCCTTCCGTATCTGGCTCAATCTCAATTGGGAAACGCCCCGGATTGTCCGGGAAAGGAAAAGGATATGGGTATTGATATGGGCCCGCATAAAGGGCAGGTGCCGGATTCGGCCATCTTCAATAAAAGACGATACGTTAGGGCGGGGAATTTTACAGCGAAAATCAAGGAAGATCGCTGGATAGCTGATTTGCCCGGCAGGCCTCTTCTGCACCCTCGTATTTCTTCGCTGCCAAGTCAGGAATGTGGGGGTGAACTATGAGAGAGTATGAAATCCTTATGCTGCTGCGGGAAGCATACCGCTTTATTGGGCGTGAAAACAGAAGGGGATATCAGCGTTGCATGGAGCAGGCTAAGGCTGCTATCGATGCTATGCCAAAGAGTCGTGCGCTCCGGGGCGAATGGCTGCTTATATCCGCGATTTCCTGTCCTTCGGATTTAGACCGTCTCTGCGTCCTCTTCCGGGAAGCAGCAGAGCTGATGGAAGGACATTCCCGCGTTCTGCCGCATTGCGCGCCGCTGTATGATGACTATGGCGCGTTTGCTGTCTGCAATAAACAGCCTGGTCATGCTGAGGAAAATATAGAGAAACTGGCTGAGGCAGTTCGGCTGTTCTATGGTTTGACGGGCGGCGCAATGGCAACAGACGTGTGTTATCGCGCCCAGGTCGCTTATTATCAAGGCAAGATAGCCGAGGCCCGGACGCTGGCAAAGGAAGCGTTCGAACTGTCACAACAGCAGGGACTTGTGGCGTTATGGGCCGCCTACATACTGGCCGACCTCGCAAAGCACCAGCTGGACAGCAGATTGTGGAGTTTTGCCTATGGGTATATAAACGCCGTGGCAAAAGGGATACGCAAGGCTGATCGCTGCAGTAGAGAGCAGGCGCTGATGTTTTCCTGTCTGCTGGATATGTCGCTGGGGCTTTTGCACAGCGTCCCGGACTGGGTAAAGGCTGGTGACTTTGGAATCATATCCACTTCATGGGGCTACGAACTTGTCGAGGACAAGGTCCTTCGCGGAACCCTCGTCCCGGCCCTGGTGGCCCGGCTGGAATATTACTGTTACTGCGCCCAGCCAGTGAAGGCGCTGAACATTGCCGATACAATACAAAAGGTATACGGCATGGGAAACGTTGAACTGGACGCTTACCTAGAGTTTTTCCGGGCAGGCAGTTATGCTTACATGGGCGATGCCGATCGGGTGCGTAAAGCCCTGATGCGGGCAGTAGAACTTCTTGCTCCGGACGGCCTGTGGCTGATTGCCGCTGAATTTGAACCATCCTTTGGAGAACTTCTTCATGAAGTCGCCAATCGGGTAGACCGGGAAGGAGCAATCCAAATTCGGAAGATCGGCGCGGGTTTCTGGGAAAAGCTTGCGCCGCTTCGGGAAGAACTTCTGCTTAAAACTTCCGTCGGATTGACAAAGCGGGAGCGGGAAGTCGCCGCGCTGCTGGTAGAGGGAAGAACCAACAGTGAGATCGCCGCAGCATTGTCCATCAGCGAGCGAACAGTGAAGGGCCATCTGACTAATATTTTCAGGAAGTACAATATTTCGCGGCGTACCCAGGTGGCGAGGGCCATGGAACAGGACGGAAAAATAGAACTGGCTGCCTGGATCACTTGAGTTTTTGTAAAAATCAATACCTTTGTACGGTATGTAAAATTAAAATCTATGTTAAACTTATAGGGTAGAATGTGGATTTTAATCTGTATAGAAAAGGAAAGGTACAAGCAAATGATAAAGAATACAAAGAAAAAACTGCTGACAATAGTGGTGTGCCTATTCGCAGTTTTGTCTGCAATGCTGCCTTTAAAGGCCTCTGCGCTGAACATGGAGGAAGGAACTCCGGAGCTAATAATAAATACGCATACCGTAAGTTTTGCGGGAACCGAATGGTGGGTCGTAGGAACGAAGACGCTCGGGGGCGTCCATGTGCAAGAGGACTGCATTACTCTTTTAGAAAAGAATGGTCCCTTTGGCAATACGGCATTCCGTACAGGGGCTGATACGCAGAATCAGCCGGACTGGAAAGAGTTTGTCTATGACGGATCATTCTATAATGGATGGTACTATGAGGGTGACTTTACAGATCCTAATGATTATGCGGACAGCACCTTGCAGCGCAGTATAGAAAAGATGGCAAATCAGTATCCATCTTCCAAAGAACAAACGTTGATTAAGCCCAGGACAGAATTATCTGAAGGCATCAATGATCAGAAAATGTGGGCTTTGTCCTATGATGAGTTTTTATATTTTAGTGGTACAGATGCGGCACCCTATAAAAAATCATGGTGGCTTCGGTCGCCGGGGCGCGGCATACCGAGCGCTGGCCCCGTGTTTGCTACTACGGTAGCCCCGACGGGAGACTCTATCAACTATACGAACGTAGATTTTGATGGACACCATGGGATACGCCCGGCACTCAATATGGACTGTTCCACTGTTCAATATACGGCTGACAGCCTTGCTAAGGCAGCGGTTACAGTCAGCGATGGCTTTATCCCTACATCGGAAATAGGTGCTTCAGGAAATGCGCTGAAATTTACTATGCAAGACAGTTCGCTGCGATTAAGTATGAATGCCACTGATGCGCAAAAAACACAGAGCGGCTCGACGCTGCAGTTCCCTTATTCCAGAGCGACCACAGGCGAGCACCAGTACATTTCCTGCGTACTGACGGATAATACAGGGGTAAAATATTATGCCAGGCTGGCGGACACTGCACAGAGCGAAGAGGGTTCTCTGGCAATTCCTCTTTCAGGAGTGGCCGATGGGACATACACATTAAAGATTTTTTCAGAGCAGGTCAATGATGCTAATTACACAGATTTCTCGGGTACGCCGACCACGATGACCTTAAAGGTGAATCAGGGAGAAGGTACAGTGAGTGATTTTAAAACAGAGCATATGCATTCTTGGAGCAAGGACTGGAGCTCGGATGATAAATACCATTGGCACGACTGCGATGAAGCGGCATGCCCCATTACTGATAACAGCGAGAAGGAAGGATATGCAGAACATACATGGCAGGACAGATCCGATGCGGACAAGCATTGGCAGGAATGCAGCGTATGCGGAAAGAAGCGCGATGAGGGCGTGCACAGTTATGGCGATTGGCAGACCATTAAGGAGGCGACTGCAGTCGAGGCAGGAAGCAGAGAAAGAGTCTGCTCGGTATGTGGCTATAAGGAGACGGAGCCGATTCCGAAAATTGTAACGCCAGCAAAGCCTACTGTAGAAAACAAGGCGCCAGAGACGGGAGATGATAGCTTGATGTGGGTTTGGGCCGCTCTTTTTGCGGCAGGCGGATTGTCTGTTTCCATTCTTTGGATCAGGAGAAGAAAATACAGTAAATTTTAATCCATAAAGAACCAGTATTTTACCGGGCTCGATGAAACGGGTCCGGTTTATTTTTTTACAAATTGAGAATGGCAATATAACTTTGAGCCTTATATTGCCTGGCATATATGGAAAAGAGTTGCTTAATATTAGGCTGGGTGTTATAATTACAGCGTAATTGTATTGTATCCTGCACAGCAGGAATGATAACAAGGAGGAATTGAATAATGAAGACAAAGAAACACGACACACGTTGGATGGTCAGTGTTGCACTTATGGCAGCCATTGTCATCGTGCTGGCGAACACGCCGCTGGGGATGATTCAACTGCCGATTATTAAGGCGACAACTGTACACATTCCGGTAATTATCGGAGCGATTCTGTTAGGCCCATCAGCGGGAGCAATCCTGGGCGCCGTATTTGGCGTATGCTCATTGATCAGCAATACGATGGCGCCAACGCTTTTATCCTTTGCATTCTCACCATTCATGAGTACTACAGGGATACCGGGAGCATTAAAGGCAATCTGGATTTCAGTAGGATGCAGGATTTTGATTGGAGTAGTGGCAGGATGGCTATGGATTTTACTGAGCAAGTTAAAGGTAAGCCAGGTGATAGCGCTTCCAATCGTAGGATTCATCGGGTCAATGGTGAATACGGTGGCGGTTATGGGAAGCATCTACCTGTTATTCGCCCAGCAGTATGCGCAGGCCAGGGAAGTAGGCGTGACCGCGGTGTGGGGCCTGATTATGGGAACGGTGACTGCATCGGGAATACCAGAGGCAATTGCGGCAGCAGTGCTGGTACTGGCGTTAGGCAAAGTACTGATTCAGGTATTTAAGAAGATGAACATTGGAATGATGAGCACTCAGCTAGCAAAGTAAGAAGTTAAGATAAAAAAATTAAGTGCCAGAGCAATCTGGCACTTGACAATTATATAGTAAATATGGTATAAATATCTAGTGCGACAGATAATGCCGCAGATATATAGGGGATTGGTCAAGTGGTATGATAGGGGTCTCCAAAACCTTTGGCGGGGGTTCGATTCCCTCATCCCCTGGTTCAAAAAAAGAAGCACCGGAAACTTTGCTTACAGCAAGGATTCCGGTGCTTCTTCGATTTTGCAGAAATAAACCTGCAGGGAATGGTTATTCTATCTTTAGGTGACAGTTGAAGGGAAGAATCAGAAAGGCAGGAATACGAATGTCATATTACAGTTATCACGGGATGGCAAAGAAGCTTATCAAAGAGGGGCATTTGATCAAGTATGAGATCGTTGAAGACTGGAACGGAATCAGGCCGGCACTGGTACTGTATTTTGACAATCACAGGCCAATGCCGGTAAGAGCCGGAAGATGGGATGAATATTGGGAGATGCTATCCTCCTAAGGAATATTTTTCTCGGCAGGAATGAAGAAAGTATGCGGACACTCCAAAGGTAAGCAGTTCGGCAACGGGAACCGCCAGCCACACGCCATTTACTCCGATGAGCGCAGGAAGGATGAGCAGGCATAGCATGATCAATCCAAAGGTTCTGAAAAAAGAGATCAGGGCTGATATCCTGCCATTGGATAAAGCAGTAAATGTGGCAGAGGAAAAGATATTCATGCCGGAGAACAGGAAACTGAAGGAAAAGAGTACGAATCCGGGCGCAGCAATGTCATATACCAGAGTTTCCGAACCAGCGAAAAGATGTACCAGCTTTGGGCCAAAAAGCAGAGAGGAAAGGAATATGCAGGCAGAGCTGACAGCGATGAATCTCAGGCAGATCCTACAGATATTCTTTAGCCGCAGGAGGTTTCCGGCACCATAGTTGAAGCTGATGACTGGCGCGACGCCCATGGAAAATCCAATATAAAGAGTGGTCAGCAGGAACTGGGCATATATAATGATCGTTATGGCGGCAACTCCATTTTCACCCAGCATCTTCAGCATGGCGCGGTTGAAGAAAAAAGTGGTGACTGCGGAGGAGATCTGGCTGACCATTTCGGAAGAGCCGTTGGCACAGCTTTTGGCCAGAACCGAGAGGCGAAGGGATGGCATTACAAAGGATAAGGTGCCATTTTTGCCGCTGAAAAACAGAATTCCGATGCTTGCCGGGATCACATAACCAATTCCTGTTCCCAGTGCGGCGCCCATGACGCCCATACCCAGGACTGCCATAAAAAGATAGTCTAAAATGATGTTGATAATACCTGCGCCGACAGATAGAGACAGGCCAAGCGAGGGTCTTCCGGCTGTGACGGTCAGATTCTGGAACAAGGTCTGCAGCATGCTTGCTGGGGCAAATAATAGCAGAATCCGTAGATAATCTTTACAGTAAGGGAACAGCATGTCGGTGGCTCCCAGCCCCCATATGATATGGTCCAAAAAGAAAAGGCCTGTGACGGCGACCAGAATTCCCAGGAACGCGCCAAACAATACGATCAAAGTAAAGTCCTGCTTTGCCTGCCTCTCCTGGCCTTCGCCCATCCTGCGGGCGATAATGGCGCTGCCGCCAGTTGCTGTCATTGTCCCCAGGCCTACCATGATATTAATGACAGGGCAGACGATGTTGACGGCTGAGAGCGCATTTGTGTTTACAAGTCTGGATATGAAGATCGTATCAGTCATGGTGTACAGTCCCATGAAGAGCATGGTGGCGATTGTGGGAAAGGCGAAGCGAAGCAGGGGAATCAGCGTAAAATCCTGCGCCAGAGGATTTCCAGGCGTTCTAGGGCGCGTCATCGGTATTGCCTCCTGCCTCTTTCGCAAGTATAAGCCTCTGCGTAGGATAGCCGAATTCTGTCAGTAGTTCTGCTTCTGCAAATCCCAGATTCAGATAGGCATCCCGGTAGCCAGTGTCCGCCTTGTCCCCTTCGCGGAAAGTGGTGATAGAGATGCTTCGGTCAGCCAGAAGCTCATTCATAAGCTTATCAAGGAACAGCCGGGCAATATTGGAGTTCCGATAAAGAGGATGAACTCCAAAAAAATCAATGCTGCCCGTGTTATGGCTTATGGTCATTACCGCAACAGCGATTCCTTCGCTTTTTAAGATCAGCGCCTGCTTTTTGCGGATATATTCTTTTAGAGTCATAAGATATTCGGATTCGTTCAGATGGGGGAATCCGTCTACGACCAGATGGACCAAGTCCATCCATACAGGGATATCTTCCGCTGTGGCAAAGGAAATATTCTCTTTTGCATCCATCATCGTATGGTTCTGAGGCGACCCTGCCTTCAAATCAAACTTTAACTGCAAGGGATAGAACTCTTCATCTGACCGGTATTCGTTGGGCGATTTTTTATACATCTGCCGGAAGATATTCGTAAAAGCCTGCTGGCTCTCATATCCGGAGATTAAGGCAATCTCCAGTATAGGCCTGTCAGAGAAAACAAGCAGTTTGGCGGCTTCTGTCAATTGCCTGCGCTGGACATAATCGTGGATGGAGAGTCCCACGGTATCGGAGAATATCCGGTGCAGATGGTATTTTGAATATCCAACCGATTTGGCGATAGAAGATAAGGTCAATTTCTCGCTCAAATGTTCTTCTATATAATTGATGACTGATATAATGTTTTCTACTTTGTTCATCTTTTCAAACCTCCTTACTAGTAAGATTATAGACAATTATTCAGCAGGTGTTTTAATAGATGTTGCGGTTTTTCCTATATAAATATTGAAAAAGAGTAATATTCTTCCATGCTTGTCTATATAATAATACTACATAGCCGCGATAAGGAAAGAGTAATTCCGTACGGTCAAATATTATGGCAAAGAGGAGATTTGTGGGATGGCAAGATGCAAGAAATCGTATGAGGATCAATTAAAGGCAGTAGAAGAACAGATAGCAAAGGTACAGGAGAAACTCAATCATCTCAAAGAACAGCGCGAAAATATCCTGTCAAAAAAGCGAGAGGAAGAGTTGGCAGAACTATACCAGGTGCTTCAGGAAAATGAACTTACGGTAGATGACGTGTTAGGCATGCTTCAGGAAAGCGAGGTACAGACAGCATAAGTCGGGGAACGGGGCAAGAGAGTCAAATCTTTTGCCCTGTTTTTGTATATGCATGGAAAAACTATCAATGATATAAATTTGACATCCCAGCTTATTGTCCTTACAATGAAGATATAAAAAGTACTAAAGAGAGTGAAAGAGAAGATGAAAAAACAGAAGAAGAATCCATTATATAAAAGTTTCCGCTATGCATTCGAAGGAATTATTGCAGGGATCAAAAAGGAGCGGAATATGAAGATCCACTGCATGGCGATGGTTCTGGTCATTGCAGCGGGAATCATCTTGAAACTATCCATAACAGAGTGGTGCATCTGCCTTGTGCTCTTTGGAGTAATACTTGCGCTGGAACTGGTCAATACTGCCATAGAGGCGGTGGTTGACCTGGTAACGGAGGAGTACAGGCCTTTGGCAAAACTAGCTAAGGATACGGCAGCAGGCGCAGTCTTGATCGCGTCGATAATGGCTGCAGGGGCGGGAATCTTGATCTTCCTTCCCAAGGTCCTGAGACTTGTGGGAGCGCTTTGATTTGCGGGGATGCATAGATGCATAAAATGGTGTAGAATAATAGAGAACAAGGAAACAGGTTTTATTAACAGAAGACAGAAAGGGGACATGCAGCATGGAGAAACTGGGAGATGGCGTAAAGAAGGTACTGCTGGCTGGCATCGGAGCAGTCGCCGTGACAGCCGAAAAGTCAAGGGAACTACTGGATGAGATGGTAAAAAAGGGAGAACTTACCGTAGAGCAAGGAAAGGTTCTCAATGAGGAACTGAAGCATAACATTAAAAAGACGGTGAAGGAAAATGTCAATGTTTCGATCAAGCCGTCTTCTGCCGAGGAACTGGAAGAGCTGGTAAGCCAGATGACGCCGGAGCAGCTTGCCGGGCTGAAGGAGCAGATTGCAAGAAAAGAGGCAGAAGTTAAAGCCGATGTAAGCGAAGAAACTGACGGAGCAAAGGATGAGTAAAAAGGAATCAGGCGAATACGGTGCCCGGTTAAGGGAGATGACCTCTGTACTGCACAAGCACGGCATAACCAGAGGAGTGACTCCGGAGAAACTCCGGCTGATACTGGAGGATCTGGGACCAACTTTTATTAAACTGGGGCAGATTATGTCTATGCATTCGGACATCCTGCCCAAACGGTACTGTGATGAATTGATGCGGCTGCAGTCTGAAGTGACGCCGATGCCCTTTGAGGAAGTGGCAGAAGTAATCGAGGGAGCATATGGCTGCCCATGGAAGGAAATATTTCTCGAGATAGAGGACACGCCTCTTGGATCAGCCTCTATCGCGCAGGTGCACAAGGCCGTACTGGGCAATGGATGCAAAGTCGTGGTGAAGGTTCAGCGCAAGGGAATCTATGAGACGATGGCAAGGGATATCAGCCTCCTCCACAAAGCAGTAAAGCTTCTGCCGCCGGTCAGCCTCAAAGGCGTGGTGGATCTGGACATGGTTTTGGATGAACTGTGGGCGGTAACGCGCGAGGAGATGAATTTCCTGACAGAAGCGGCCAATATGGAAGAGTTTGCCCGCAGAAATGAAGGAATTGCCTACATCGGCACCCCTGTGCTCTACCAGGAATATACAACGCTTCACGTGCTGGTCATGGAGTATATCGAAGGATACAGGCTGGATGAAAATGAGGCGCTTATCGATAATGGATATGATTTGAAAGAGATTGGCAGCAAACTGGTAGATAACTATATCAAGCAGGTGATGGAAGATGGGTTCTTCCATGCGGATCCTCATTCAGGCAACGTTAAGATACGGGATGGGAAGATCATCTGGATTGATATGGGCATGATGGGACGCCTCACTGAGCGGGACCGCGAGCTGATCGGGAATGCGGTGCAGGGAATCGCGTTAAATGATATCGGGATGATACAAGAAGCGGTGCTCGCACTGGGAGAATTCAAAGAGAAGCCGGATCAGAACAGGCTATATAAGGATATTGACGGCCTGCTTCTTAAGTATGGCAACGTTGATATGGGAAAGATTAACGTGGCAGAGGTCATGACGGACCTCATGGACGTCATGAAGGAAAATAAGATTGCCATGCCCCATGGCCTGACGATGCTTGCCAGAGGCCTGACGCATATGGAAGGCGTGCTTGCAAGCCTGTCACCGGATATCAATATGGTGGAGATTGCTTCCGCTCATATGGCTGGCGAAGTCTTAAGGAATAAGGACTGGAAGAAGGAAGCAAAGGCCGGGGGAAGGAGCCTTTACCGGTCATTGAAGAAGGCATTGGATATCCCGGCGCTGACGGCGGATATCATGCATGGCTACTTAAAAGGGCAGACAAGGATCAATCTGGATCTGCATGCGGCGGATGATCTGGCCCTGCTTCTTAGGCGTCTGGTCCGCAATATTGTGATGGGGCTATGGGTAATGGCGCTGCTGATCAGTTCCAGCATCATATGTACGACGGATATGTCGCCTAAGATCTGGGGGATTCCCGCGCTGGGAGCCTTTGGCTATCTGATGGCCTTTGGGATTGTCATGTATGTATTTTTAAAACATATTTTTTCGAAAAAGTAAAGGATGCAAGGGGAAGGATATTCCCCTGCATCCTTTTTTTTGCAAGCGGATCATTACTGGCAGTATTTTTCCATATCTTCTTCGAAGTCGGCGATCTGCCTGGCAAGGGACTCTCTGTGCGCATCCGTCAGGGCCGCCGTAAGAGTTGCCATATTCTCTTCGATCTGGGCAGGGTTATAAGGAATATCCAGGGCAAAATCGCTGAATGCGCGTATCTTCTGAAAATACATATTCGTATCAGGCTCCTCATGGCCGTTTCTGCACATGTGGTACATAGTAACGCAGTCGGTTGCCTCGGTATCTGTACATTCCTTGCAGATCCATTTTCCCAGATAATAATATCTTCCCCCAATATCATATAAGAATCCGGGGAGTTTTAATAATTTTTCCACCATCATTGAACGATACCTCCTTCATCTAAATACAACAGTAGCAAATACGACGGGAAAAAGCAAGCTTTTTGGCTTCTAAAGTGAATTTTTAGGATAGTCTTTTTCTGGATAATAGTGTACAATTAAAGCAGTGAGATTTTGTAAGTCAAGACTCAGAGCAGACGTAAGGAGAAGACGATGGAAAATGCACGGCATACGATGCTATTAGTAGATGATACAGAGATTAATCTTGACATTCTGGAAGGGATTTTTGAGGCTGATTTTATTATATTAAAGGCACTGAATGGAAAGCAGGCGTTGAAGGTCCTGAAATCACAGAAGGTTGATATTGTCATATTGGATGTTGTTATGCCGGAGATGGATGGCTTTGGGGTACTGGAGGCAATGAAGGAAGATCCTGCGCTTGCGGACATCCCGGTGATCATAGCGACAGCGGACGAAGGCGAGAATGAGGAAAGGGCGCTGCTTAACGGCGCCGATGATTTTATCAAGAAGCCATATAATCCAGTAGCTGTTTATAAGCGTGTGGAAAATATTCTGGTTAAGCACGTGCTGGAGCGGGAGAAGTTAAAAGATGCCCTGAATAATTCCAAGATGGAATTTCAATCCCTGGCAGACAGCGTGCCGAGAGGAATCAGCGTATGGAAGGCGGAAGATAAGATAAGCGTCCGCTACTATAATGATGGATGGTGCGAGCTTATGGGGTGTACCCCGGAGAGGTTTGCCGAGAAATATGCGGAAGACCTGTCCAAGGTCATCTATCCTCCGGACCGCGAGAGGGTGATGGGGGCGCTGCTGGCAGACAGCAAGCCGGGAAGAAGCGTGCACTTGGAGCATAGGATCGTGAGAGACGACCAAGAGGTAAGATGGGTCAATCTCTCAGCAGTACATTACAAGACGGAAGATGGCGCCCCGATCTACCGGGCGGTGGATATCGACGTTACCTCCAGCAAGGAGAATGAGATCCTGGCGGAGCAGCGGAACGTGGAGTTGCGGCATATATTGGAGCATGACTCGCTTACGGATGTATATAACCGTTATGGGTTCTGCACCAGGACATCAAGTTTTCTCAAAGACCATCCGGATGAGAAGTATGTGATCATGCAGCTGGACATTGAGCGGTTTAAGGTTGTCAATGAATTATATGGCATTGATGTAGGAGATAAGGTGCTGTGTACTCTGGCTGAGTGCCTGAAGAAGCATCTGGAAGGCATCGGAGTATTTGGAAGGTTTGAGGCGGACCATTTTGTAATGTGCATACCGGATGACAGGGAGTTCCAGGAGCATGTACGTACCACGCTTCAGAGTCAGATGGCCGATATGGGGCTGCGTCATGAGATTGACTTATATTTTGGAATCTATCCGATTACGGACAGGGACATGTCGGTAGAATTAATGTGTGACCGGGCGCAATTGGCGCTGGAGAGCATTAAAGGAAACTACAATCAGAATTATATCATATATGATGATATCATGAACCAGAAGGTTCTTCTGGAACAGGAGATTACTAATGAGATGGAGTGGGCGCTGGAGGGCGGCCAGTTCCAAGTATATATACAGCCGATCTACAGCCTGAAGGAAAACTGTCTGGTAAGCGCTGAGGCGCTGGTTCGCTGGTTCCATCCCGAAAAGGGAATGATATCTCCAGGAGACTTTATCCCATTTTTTGAGAAAAATGGCTTTATTGTCAAACTGGATGCTTATGTAAGGGAAAAGGTGGTTGAATTGCTGGCTGCTGTCAAGAAGCAGGGAAAGAGAAGCGTTCCGGTGTCTGTCAATCTGTCCAGACTGGAACTATATGACCCTGATTTTTGCAACAAGCTGGTAGGCCTGATTGAGAATTATCAGGTAAGCCCGGAATATCTAAGGCTGGAAATCACAGAGAGCGCTTATACCGATAACCCGCAGCAGTTGCTGGATACTATAGGAGTTCTGCGGAAGTATGGATTTGATATATTGATGGATGATTTTGGCAGCGGGTATTCTTCTTTGAATATGCTAAAAGAAGTGCCGGTAGATATTCTGAAACTGGACATGCGTTTCCTTGCGGGAAATGATGTGTTTGGAAGGGAAGCCAGCATTCTGGCATCCATCGTGCACATGGCTCATGATATCGGAATGGCTACGGTTGCCGAAGGAATAGAGACGGAAGAGCAGGCAAGCTTTTTAAAGAAGATCGCCTGCGAATATGGGCAAGGCTACTACTATTCGAGACCGATCCCAAGCGAGAAGTTTCTTGAATTGCTGGATTCCGGGACGCATGCCGAAGGCAGGCGGGCCTCTGGCAGCAAGGCTTAGGAATCAGAGGTACATATATGGGGACGGATAAAGAGGAAGTTTTGGGAAAAGGTATTTTTGAATCCATTTTAGAGCAGATGAACGCCAATATATTTATCATGGATGCACAGACCGGCATCATTGTTTTTATGAATGAAATGATGAAGAGGGACTTTGGCATTAAGGAGGCGGAAGGCAGACGCTGCTTTGAAGTCCTGCAGAGAGGAATGACGCAGAGGTGCTGCTTCTGCAAGCGGGATAAGCTGCTGAAGATGTGGGAGGCAGGAGAAGAGGCCGGCATTACCTGGATAGAGGAGAATACGCTGGATGGACGCAGTTATAAGAATCATGACCGCCTGATTCCGTCTCAAGGAAGGCTGTATCATGTACAGTACTCTACAGATATGACGGAATTAATGAGACTGTCCAAGAACGCAGCCATGGATGAATTGACGAAGGTTCTGAACCGAAGAGCGGGAAAAGAGCGGCTGGACCTGATGCTGGAGCAATCCAGGAAGGAAGAGAGGCCCCTCTGCGTTGTCCTGCTTGATATCAATCAGCTGAAGACAATTAATGATAATTATGGCCACATCGAAGGCGACAGGCTGCTAAAATATGTGACCTGCCTCGCAAAAGAATCTATAGGGGAAGAAGATATGATCTTCCGGCTTAGCGGGGACGAATTTGTAATCGCATACTATGGCGAAGATATATTAGGGACGGAAGAACGAATGAGGCTGATACAGAAGGAGATCGATAAAAGGAGGGAGGAATTCTCCATCTTTTATCCGGTGTCCTTCAGTTATGGCGCGATCCAGGTGTATCCAAGCGACACTTTGAGCGTCTCGGATATATTGGGAAAAGCGGACGAGCAGATGTATGTCCAGAAGCGGCAATACCATATTATGCAGGCGAAGAGCAGGCTGGAGGGAATGGAGTGCAGCAAGGGACAGGCGGCTGATTTTGAATATGACAAAGAACATCTTTATGAAGCGCTGATCGTCGGAACGGATGATTATATATTTGTAGGAAATATGAAGACAGGCGTATTCCGGTATCCGCCGAAGATGGTCGAAGAGTTCGGCCTGCCGGGCGAAGTTGTAGAGAATGCGGCGGCCTTCTGGGGCGAACTGATCCATCCGCATGACGAGCAGTATTTTCTGGAGAGCAACCAGGAAATTGCAGATGGAAGGGCCAGCTACCATAATATAGAATACCGTGCAAGAAATATCCGGGGGGAATGGGTCTGGCTAAGATGCAGGGGCAAGATGATTCCCGATGAGTATGGGGAGCCGGGCTTATTTGCCGGCATGATTACCAATCTTGGGAAAAAGAACCAGATTGATCATATGACAGGCCTGTATAACCGGTTTAAGTTGGAAGGCGATGTAAAAAAACAGCTGGCAGATGGCGACAGCAGCATGAAGTTCGGTATTATGATTCTTGATATGGATTCGTTTCACAATATCAACGATCTGTACAACCGATCCTATGGAGACGAGATACTGCGTATTGCCGGGCAGAGGATATCCTCTATCATTCCGCCCAATGCAAAGGCATACAGGCTGGATGGAGATGAATTCGGGGTATTGGTTCTTGGCGGGGAGAAGCAGGAGTGCTTAAGCATATATGGAAAGATACAGAACGCGTATCAGAAGCAGCAGGAATATAATGGAAGAAAGTACTATTGCACGATTTCGGCAGGATGCGTGTTCTATCCCCAGGACGCGGACAATTATCTGGACTTGATGAAGTATGCGAATTATTCGCTGGAAGCGTCCAAGGATGCTGGTAAAAACAGAATGACCATATTTTCGGGCAGCCTTCTGGCGGAGAGGGAGAGAAGCCTGGGACTGATGGAAGAGTTAAGGGAGTGCGTAGAGAGAGGCTTTGCAGGCTTCGCAATCTATTACCAGCCGCAGATCGTGGTGGATACGCAGGAACTATACGGGGCGGAGGCCCTGGCCAGGTGGAAAAGCGTAAAATATGGCAACGTATCCCCAATCGAGTTCATACCTCTTCTGGAAAAAAGCGGACTGATTATAGAATTCGGCGCATGGATCTTTTATCATGCAGCGATGCAGTGCAAGAAATGGATGGAGCAAAGAAACGATTTCCAGATGAGTGTAAATCTATCGTATCTACAGCTGTTGGAGGGGGATATTGTGGATTATATGCAGGAGACGCTGGAATCTCTGGAACTGGCTCCACAGCATATTACAATGGAACTGACAGAGACCTATCTGGTAAAGGCAGACGCGGATGTGCTTGGCACGATGGAAAGGATGCGGAGGATGGGCATAAGGATTGCCATGGATGATTTTGGCGTGGGATACTCGTCTCTGCATTCGCTTAAGAATATTCCAGTAGACCTTGTAAAGATTGACAGGGGATTCGTAAAGGGGATTGACGGAGATATTTTTAACGCAACCCTTATCCGTTCCATCACGGAGTTATGCCATGATGTGGGGAAAACGGTCTGCCTGGAAGGAGTAGAGATAGGGGCAGAGTATGAGGTGGTCCGGGATATGGGACTGGAACTGATCCAGGGATACTACTATGGGAGGCCGGTACCGGCCGATGAATTTGAGAAACAGTTCTTTTGATATAGGAAGTGTAAAAGCGGCGGGAAAGTACGAGGATAAGAAAATCCGGTATTTTCCCGCCGCTTGCTTTTTGCGCCTATATAGATAGGTTCTTCCGGCTGAAATGCACGATTGCGATCAGGTAGCCAAGAAGCCCGATGGCATACAGGATCAGGCATCCGAGAAAGGCTTCGCTTTTGGAGGCGGCCAGGCCGTCTGGATCAAAGAGTGTAAGCGGCGTAGCGTATTTTAGATTCTCAAATTTGTCCCCTACCTGGGAAATCATCTGCACCAGGAGGGAATACACGACGACTGCAGACGATGCTCCTGTGCAGTATCTGCTTTCATTAAAAAGGCAGGAAAAGAAGAAGCAGATTCCGCCAAAAAAGAGGAACAATCCGAAAAGCCCGACATTTACCCGCAGGAAGGCGGCCTTTTCCAACTCGCCGGGAAAGAGCGCTTCGCTAACGATAAGTATCAAGAGAGTGACATATACTGCCATCGCAAGAAGGCAGGCGACCATGAAAAAGGCCTGCGTCCCTGCCAGCTTGCTTCGCTTATGCGGAACGGACAGCAAATATGCCATAGAGCCATTGTCTACATATCTTGCAATAAGGCGGTTGGACAGAAGAATGATGAAGACTCCTGGAAACGCTGTAAACAGTATGCCATATAAATAGCCTATGATAGACTCCAGCAGCGTCGTTCCTACATCTGCCATTCCAAACGCAGAAAACAGCTGGGGCATGCTCTCGGCCATGGCCCGCAGGCTGTCGCCAAGCTTAGGGTCGAACATGGCAATGATCATGCAGGAATACATGCTTAAAACGGCGAGAAATATGAGAAGCAGTATATAGTTGGATTTGAATTCTTTTTTTAATAAGGTCGTGTTAATCATCTTCCTTCCCTCCATAAAAATGCATGAATATTTCTTCCAGCGACTGGGTCTTTATATCCAGATCAGCCACAGGATACTCGGAAGCCAGCTTAACCAAGGCATCCATATTGCCCTTCACCTTGACGGTGACCGATTCCCCGTTCTGGCGGGCAGAAGGCATTCTGGATGCAAAGTCCCGGGCCGTATCCGCGGAAGGGAATTGTAATTCTACGATCTTACGCTTGTTCTGGCGAAGTTTTTCTATATCCTCCACCGCCGC
Source organism: [Clostridium] scindens (assembly GCF_019597925.1). NCBI lineage: Bacteria > Bacillati > Bacillota > Clostridia > Lachnospirales > Lachnospiraceae > Lachnoclostridium > [Clostridium] scindens. The sequence goes on from NZ_CP080442.1 coordinate 1,246,378, forward strand.
CAGACGTCCTTCGCGTATGATGGCCGCCCGGTCGCAGGTACGCTCCACCTCTTCAAAGATGTGAGAGGACAGAAGGATCGTCTTGCCCTTCTTCTTCTCGTCAAGAATCAGATCGATGAAGGCGCTTTGCATCAGAGGATCCAGGCCACTGGTGGGCTCATCCAGTAAAAGGATGTCAGGATCCTGCATAAAAGCGCATACGATACCTATTTTCTGCTTGGTTCCTTTGGACATTTTCTTGATCTTGGGAGAAGGATCCAGTTCGAACCGCTCCATCAGCTGATGGGCGCGGCCAAGTTCCTTCATGCCCTTCATCCGCGCAATGAAACGGATGAATTCCATGCCAGTCATAGAGTCGATGAATGCGATCTCCCCGGGTAGATAACCAACAAAGCGCGCGATCTGGTCCGCCTCCTTGAAGCAGTCTTTTCCCAGAATCAAGACCTTGCCTTTGTCAGGCTTTAGGAATCCCATCAACTGGCGGATGGTAGTGGTCTTTCCGGCGCCGTTGGGACCGAGGAAGCCCAGGACTTCCCCGCGCTTTACCTGGAAGGCAATGTCAAAGACGCCCCGACCGCCGCCGTAATCTTTGGTTATATCCTGAATGTCTATAATGTTCATACCAGATATTCCTCCTTGTAAACGAATTTGCGGAACATTTCCATCCATTTCGTGAATTCAGCCATCATTACGTCCATATCCGGCTGCTGACCCAGCATGCGGGCTTCATGCAGATAGCCGTCTGCCATCCAGATCAGCATCTTGCAGATCTCATGGGGAGATATGCCATCCTTAAATTTGCTGGCGTCTATATGGCTGAAATAAGCCTGATAGATCACATCCTGCTGGACGAAGTTATGATTCCTGAGGTCATCCGAAACATCTTCTTTCTCCGAGTAGAATGCCCGCATGGCAAAATCCATGATATAGGGGCTGCCTTGCTCCATTACCTTTACTTTTTGACGGGCCGCATATTCCAGAAGTTCAAAGAAATCAGTAATATTAAGAATGTCCCTGTCAGGCAACTGTTCTTTCATTACATCCATGATATAGTTATAAAGATACAGATACAGTTCCTTCTTATTATGAAAATAATAGAACAGAGAGCCTTTGGAAATTCCTGCTTTTGCGGCAATCAGGTCGGTGGAAGCATGCTTGTAATCGTACTTTGAGAATACTTCTATGGCTGCATTGATGATCTGATGGCGTTTTTCTTCCGGAAGGGCAAAGAATTTTTCGTTCATATAACCTCCTTTATATAAGTGGCTTTGGATGTTCGCCGGTCTGATTGACTGGAATGGTCAGTTCTTAAATATCAGAATACCTGATTGACTGGAATTTACAACCCCTTTATGAGAAATTTCCGCTATTTTTTCAAATCGGTTTTCCAGGACTGATGGAAGAGCCAGCCGCCAAAGACCGTGGCTGCGATATAGGAGAGGATTCCGGCCTCATTGCCCCATAAGCGTACGATATCACGGAACACGATCTGGTTCATATAATAATGAGGGCTGATATAGAACATATTGATAGCGCCATACTGGTAGAATGCCAGATTGAAAAAGGTCGCCAAAAGACAGCAGGAAAGGTAGCAGCATGCGCTCCCGAGAAAGCCTTTCGCCGAATCATCGGCTTCTTTTGATAAACCGGCAAACAATCCGATTGTAATCAGCAGGATGTGCCACGCATAAGAGTGGATGGTCAGTGGCAGATATTCATAGTGCATGCCGCTTGTATCAAAGAACGCAAAGATTCCGCCCAGCAGTCCGAAGTTCATAAGGAATGTGATCAGAATGCTGCGCAGCCTTTCGGTATGTATCCAAGGAATCACCAGGCACAGATACATAGGGATGCTGCATAACTGGAAGGGGAAATACCACCAGTTATATTGCCCGTGGTTCAGGATATAAGTAAGGCACCATTGCTTCCACAACTCGCTTAAAAGCATCAGGATGCCACAATATAGGTAAAAACGATTCTGCTTCTTCATATCAGATAATCTCCTTGCTTTTATTATACACAAATAAATGCCATTATGCTATAATACGGATAGTTGTCTGCTGACAAAAGAAAAATAGATATTGGAGTGAGCGTTATGAAAATAAAAAATGGAATTATGCTGGTGCTGACCGCATTTATATGGGGGACGGCCTTCGTGGCCCAAAGCGTCGGGATGGACTATTTGGGACCTTTTACTTTTAATGGCGTGCGAAGCCTGATTGGCGGCGTAGCGCTGCTTCCCTGTATCTGGCTCTTTCAGAAAGGAAAGGGCAAAGCCACAGAGAAACCCAGCCGTGGCGCGAGGAAGGAACTGATCGCAGGGGGAATCGCCTGCGGGCTTCTTCTGTTTGCGGCCAGCAGCCTGCAGCAGATTGGAATTCAGTATACTACGGCAGGAAAAGCAGGATTTATCACTGCATTTTACATCGTGATCGTACCGGTGCTGGGGATATTTCTTCATAAGAAGATCAGCGGAAAGGTCTGGGGGGCTGTGGCCATAGCGCTGGCGGGACTGTACTTCCTTTGCATTACGGAGAAGTTTGCCGTGGGAAAGGGGGATATCCTGATTTTCCTATGTGCGCTTGTATTTTCCATTCATATCCTGGTGATTGACTATTTCTCGCCCAAGGTGGACGGAGTGAAGATGTCCTGCATCCAGTTCTTCGTCTGCGGCATCGTATCCCTGCCGCCCATGTTCTTTACGGAGACGCCGAAGATCGGGGCTATCGTGGAAGGGTGGGCGCCGCTCTTATATGCAGGCGTTCTGTCCTGCGGCGTGGCTTACACTTTGCAGATCATTGGCCAGAAGAATGTGAACCCGGCGGTCGCTTCATTAATCTTAAGCCTGGAGTCCTGCTTTTCCGTGCTAGCCGGATGGATGGTGCTGGGAGAAAAACTTTCCATGAGGGAATCCGTAGGATGCGTCCTGATGTTTGCGGCGATTATTCTGGCACAGCTGCCGGATAGGAAGAAGGAGGAACTGCAATATGAATAATCAGCTGATCATGGAGATGACGCGATATTATAGCGGAGATCCAAAACATATCCAGCATTTTATGAAAGTCTATGCATATGCCAGGATGATCGGCGAGATGGAAGGGCTTGACAGAAAGACGCAGCACATGCTTGAGACGGCGGCAATCGTTCATGATATAGGGATTAAGGAAAGCATGAAAAAATATGGAGACAGCGCTGGGCATCATCAGGAGCAGGAAGGCCCTGCGGTGGCGGAAAATATGTTGGAGCGATTGGGCTATGAAGGGGATATTATCAAAAGGGTCTGCTATCTGGTAGGCCATCATCATACTTATCAGGGCATAGATGGCCTGGACTATCAGATTCTGGTGGAGGCGGACTTCCTGGTGAACCTGTATGAGAACGGCTCTTCCAAAGATGCGGTGCTGGCGGCTATGGACGGAGTATTTGTTACAGAAAGTGGAAAAGATATCTTAAGGAATATGTTTCTTGCATGATATGAAAAGATATAAAAGGAGAAAATGACAATGATCAGAGAAATCAGAGAAGAAGATAAGCAGCTGTATATGGATTTGACGGAAGAGTTTTATAATTCCGAAGCCGTGCTTCATCCGATTCCGGAAGCATACCGGGAGGCGACCTTTGATGAGATGATGCGCTCACAAGATTATGTAAAGGCCTATATTCTTGAAAAAGATGGGCAGGCCGCAGGCTATGGCCTGACCAGCTATACATTTTCACAGGAAGCCGGCGGCAAGGCAGTATGGCTGGAAGAATTGTATATCCGCCCCCAGTTTCGCTGTCATGGACTGGGAAAAGAGTTCTTTGCCTACGTGGATGAACAGATTGCCCCTAAGGTAATGCGCCTGCGGCTTGAGATCGAGCCGGATAACCTAAGGGCCAAGAAACTCTATCTGGCAATGGGGTATGAGGATCTTCCTTATGCACAGATGATAAAAGAAGTACAGGAGGTTAAGTAGATGCGTTTTGTAATACAGAGAGTGTCCGAAAGCGAGGTTAAAGTAGACGGACAGGTAATTGGAAAGATCGGGAAAGGCTTCATGGTGCTGATCGGCGTATGCGATTCCGATACCAGGGAAATTGCTGATAAGATGGTCAAGAAAATGCTGGGGCTTCGGATATTCGAAGACGAGGAAGGAAAGACGAACCTATCACTTGATACGGTGGGCGGAAGCCTCCTTCTGATCTCGCAGTTCACGCTGTACGCAAACTGCAAGAAGGGAAACCGTCCAAGCTTCATCGAGGCCGGAGAGCCGAAGATGGCGGAAGAGATGTATGAGTACATTATCGGGAAATGCAAAGAACAGGTAGAAGTGGTGGAGAGAGGCCAGTTTGGCGCTGATATGAAAGTGAGTTTGGTAAACGACGGGCCGTTCACGATTATACTGGATTCGGAGAAGCTGTAGGCTAAGTGGACACGTAACACTTTTTAAAAGTGTTACGTGTCCACTTAGCTTTTTTTGTTAAAATATCTAATTAAATTTCTGTAAAAAGTTATAGTGAATTCTTAAATAAATATAAATACGTTGACATTTATGGTAATATTGACTAATACAATCGTTAGATATCTAACTAATTGTTGGATTGGACTTTTGAGAGGAGGCGCATCATGCAGGATACAAAGGATGTATCTGTTTTTATACTGCTGTTTCAGATACAGCATCTAAGCAGATATCATGCCATGAAACGGCTGGAGGAACTGGAATTAAAGCCAGGGCAGGCCGGAATATTATTTACATTAAATGTGGAAGGGGTGCTCTCCCAGAGGCAGCTGGCCGAAAAGATTGGGATTACGCCTCCGTCCATGACGGTCGCACTTAGAAAACTGGAAGAACGGGGATACGTTCGGAAGGAGCCGGACGGCAGAGACCAGAGGATCATCAGAATCCGTCTGTCAGAGAAGGGGAAAGAATGTGTAGAAGACCTGAAGAAGGTTATGGGCGATATGGAAGAGATTATCTATCAGGGAATGTCCCGGGAGGAGAGGCTGCTGCTGAAGCGCCTGCTTCTGGAAATGCGAAAGAGTCTGATGGATTCGAAAGACTTTAAGGGGATGGATATGTGCTCTATCATGGAGAAGACCCGTCCGTCCAAGGGACCTAATGATTTCTAGAAAAGAAAGGAAAGACGCTATATGAGTAAATTATTGAAGTTTTTGAAGCCATATGCGGGCGCGGTCCTTGCGATCCTGTGCGTGCTGATCGTTCAGGCGTACTGCGACCTGTCGCTGCCTACCTACACCTCCGAGATTGTAAATGTAGGCATACAGCAGGGCGGCATTGATGAGACTGTGCCGGATACCATATCGGAGGAAGATTTGGATCACCTGCTGCTATTTGTGCCGTCGGATAAGCGAGAAGTGGTAGAATCCGCGTATAAAGAAGATGCGGGCGCTTATGATTACGACGGAAAAGTCATGAAGCTGAAATCTTCCGTGAAGAAAGACGAGGATAAGATGGATGAACTGTCCTCCCTTCTCGGCAAGCCTATGCTTCTTGCTTCCGGATTTGATTCAGACAGTGACATGACGAAGAAGATGGAAGAACAGATGAAGCAGCAGATGTCATCCCAGATGGAAGCGCAGATGGATGAGCAGATAGACAGCCAGCTGAAGGAACAGCAGCTGCCGGATGCTGCAAAAGAGCAGATGAAGCAGCAGATGAAAGAGCAGATGCAAAGTCAGATGCCGGATGTAAGCAAGATGTCCGTCTACGACATGTTTGAGATGATGGAAGATAAGCAGAGAGATTCTGCGGTAGGGGAGATCGAAAAGCAGATGAAATCCATGCCGGATTCCATGATTGAACAGGCTGCAGCCACATATATCAGGAATGCGTATGGCAAGATAGGCCTGGATACCGACAAGATAGAGACGGATTATATCCTGGGCACTGGTGCTAAGATGCTTGCCCTGGCGGCTCTTGGCATGGTGGCGAGCATTATCGTAGGGCTGATGGCGTCACGGGTGGGTGCCAGCGTAGGAAAGGGCTTGAGAAGAGACGTATTCCGCAAGGTGGTGGGATTCTCCAATGGAGAGTTTGATGAGTTCTCCACAGCCTCGCTGATCACTAGGAGTACCAACGATATCCAGCAGATCCAGCTTCTGACTGTCATGATTCTAAGAATGGTGCTGTATGCGCCAATCATGGCAATCGGAGGAATCTGGAAGGTATTTAATACGAACGTGGATATGTCCTGGATTATCGGCATTGCGGTAGGCCTTATCGTGATGGTCGTAATCGTGCTGTTTGTGGTGGTCATGCCAAAATTCAAGATTGTACAGAACCAGGTAGACCGGCTGAATCTGGTAAGCCGGGAGATACTGACAGGACTTCCGGTTATTCGTGCATTCAGTACGGAAAAATATGAAGAGAAGCGTTTTGACGGAGCAAACCGTGACCTGACGAAGACGAACCTGTTTGTAAACAGGGCTATGACTTTCATGATGCCTATGATGATGCTGATCATGAACTGCATTGCAGTGCTTATCGTATGGATTGGCGGCCATAGCGTAAATAACGGCACTATGCAGGTTGGCGATATGATGGCATTTATCCAGTATACGATGCAGATTATCATGTCCTTCTTAATGATCTGCATGATCTCTGTCATGCTGCCAAGGGCAGCCGTATCCGCAACCCGTGTGGATGAAGTCCTTGTGAGCCATACACTGATCCACGACCCCGAGAATCCGAAGAAACTTCCGGAGGATGGTCATGGAGAAGTGACATTTGATCATGTATCCTTCCGGTATCCGGGGGCAGAAGAGGATGTCCTGCATGACATATCCTTTACGGCTAAGCCAGGACAGACCACGGCCTTTATTGGAAGTACGGGAAGCGGCAAGTCCACGCTTGTCAATCTAATCCCGAGATTCTATGACGTGACCGAAGGGAAGATCACCCTCGACGGCGAGGATATCCGCAATATCACGCAGCATGAACTGAGGGATAAGCTGGGATACGTGCCGCAGAAGGGCATCCTGTTCTCGGGAGATATTGCTTCGAACATATTATATGGCAACCCTGACGGAAGCGAGGAGGATATGAAAGAAGCGGCTACGATTGCCCAGGCTACGGAGTTTATCGAGGCGAAGAAAAAGAAGTACCAAAGTTCGATATCCCAGGGCGGCTCGAATGTGTCCGGCGGACAGAAGCAGCGCCTGTCTATTGCAAGAGCGATCGCGAAGCATCCAAAGATCTATATCTTTGACGATAGTTTCTCCGCGCTTGATTACAAGACGGATGTGACGCTGAGAAACGCGCTGAAGGAAAAGACGGCCGACAGCACAGTCCTGATCGTGGCGCAGAGAATCAGCACGATTCTGCACGCAGAACAGATTATCGTACTGGATGAAGGAAAGATCGTAGGAAAAGGAACCCATGAGGAACTGCTGAAGAATTGCGATGAGTATTATCAGATTGCGTCTTCCCAGTTATCGGAGAAGGAACTGGAAGACAACGTAAAGGAGGTGGGCTAATATGCCAAGAAGAGGTCCGGGACATGGTCCGATGCCTGGAGAGAAGGCAAAGGACTTTAAAGGCACTATGAAAAAACTGATGGGCTATATGGGGAAATATAAGATTGCCCTGCTCTTTGTGGTCATATTTGCCATCGGCAGTACCATTTTCAATATCGTAGGCCCTAAGATTCTTGGAAAGGCCACGACAGAAATATTTACCGGCCTGGTAGGCAAGATATCCGGGGGAAGCGGAATTGATTTCACAAAGATCGGAAGAATTCTGGCGACATTGCTCTGCCTGTACTTATGCAGCGCCTTGTTCTCGTTTATCCAGGGATACATCATGACGGGCGTATCCCAGAAACTGACCTACCGGATGAGAAGAGAGATCTCCGAGAAGATCAGCCGGCTGCCAATGAACTATTTTGATAAGATGACCCACGGAGAGATCCTGTCACGCATCACCAATGACGTGGATACCCTGAGCATGAGCTTGAACCAGAGCGCGACACAGGTAATCACCTCGGTGACGACGATCATCGGAGTGCTGATCATGATGCTCAGCATCAGCCCGCTGATGACGGTGATCGCCCTGTTGATCCTTCCGCTGTCTATGGGGCTGATCTCTGTGATCGTCAAGCGCTCCCAGAAGTTCTTCAAAAGCCAGCAGAGGTACCTGGGCCATGTCAATGGGCAGGTGGAAGAAGTGTACGGCGGACATAGCATCGTAAAGGCATTCAATAAGGAGAAAGACGTGATCGCGGCATTTGACCGGGACAATGAGATCCTCTACCAGTCTGCATGGAAGTCCCAGTTCCTCTCAGGAATGATGATGCCTATCATGCAGTTTGTTGGAAATCTTGGCTATGTGGCTGTAGTCATTCTTGGTGGCTACCTCGCGATCAAGAAGACGATAGAAGTAGGCGATATCCAGTCATTTATCCAATACGTAAGAAGTTTTACCCAGCCGATCCAGCAGGTAGCGCAGGTGGCCAACATGCTTCAGTCCACGGCAGCAGCTTCCGAGCGCGTGTTCGAGTTCCTGGAAGAGCCGGAAGAAGACCAGACGGTGCCGGATGCAGTGGCTTTGGAAGGCCTGGAAGGGCGTGTGGAATTTGACCATGTGCATTTCGGATATAATCCGGATCATATCATTATCAATGATTTTAGCGCCAAGGTAGAGCCTGGGCAGAAGATTGCCATCGTCGGTCCTACCGGAGCCGGCAAGACCACCATGGTCAAGCTGCTGATGCGGTTCTATGACGTCAACAGCGGCGCCATCAAGGTAGACGGCCATGATATCCGTGACTTTAACCGCAGCGAGCTGCGCCAGATGTTCGGCATGGTACTGCAGGATACCTGGCTGTTTAAGGGGAGCATTGAAGACAATATCCGCTATGGCAAGCTGGACGCTACCCATGAAGAGGTGGTCGAGGCTGCCAAGGCTGCCCATGTACACCGTTTTGTACAGACGCTGCCGGGAGGCTACCGAATGGAACTGAACGAAGAGGCAAGCAATGTGTCCCAGGGACAGAAGCAGCTTCTGACTATTGCCAGGGCAATTCTGGCGGATCCGAAGATTCTGATCCTTGATGAGGCAACCAGTTCCGTAGATACCCGTACGGAAGTCCGGATTCAGAAGGCGATGGATAATCTGATGCGTGGCAGGACCAGTTTCATTATTGCACACCGCCTCTCAACCATCCGCGACGCAGACCTGATCCTTGTCATGAAGGACGGAGATATCGTCGAGCAGGGTACCCATGAAGAACTGCTGGCAAGAAACGGCTTCTATGCGGATCTTTATAACTCTCAGTTTGAAAGAAGCGCATAGGAGGGCAAAACTATGGAGCGTATAGATCAGCAGTTTGAATTCTTAAGAGAGATTGACAAAGAGAAGTTTATTGGCCGCCAGACTTATCTGACGGACGGAAAACGAAAGGAAAACGATGCGGAGCATGCATGGCATATGGCCATTATGACCATTCTTCTTGGCGAATATGCCAATGAAGAGATTGACGTCCTAAAGACGGTGACCATGCTGCTGATTCATGACATCGTGGAGATTGACGCGGGTGATACCTATGCCTACGACGAAGAGGGCAAAAAGACCCAGCGGGAGCGGGAAGAGAAGGCGGCAGAGAGGATATTCGGCCTCCTGCCAAAAGACCAGTGCAGGAAGATGAGAAGCCTGTGGGAAGAATTCGAAGCCTGCGAGACCAAGGAGGCTAAGTTTGCCCGTACTATGGATAACCTTCAGCCGGTCATGCTCAATGATGCCACGGACGGAAAAGCGTGGGAAGAGCATGGCGTTTGGCTTCAGCAGATACTGAACCGTAACCGAAATACTGCGGATGGCTCCCAAACCCTGTGGGAGTACTCCCTGAACCACTTTATCAGGCCGAATGTAGAAAAAGGCCGTATAAAAGACAGTGAAAAAGAAAAGGATAGCATCTGATCTGCAAAGAAAACAGCCGCCCGGATTCGGGCGGCTGCGCTTGTGTAAGGGCTGCTAGTAAAATATGCGGTCCATTACTTCATGGAAAGTCCAGTCAATACGGATTTTACGTGGTCGACTTCCTGCTGTGTCGCTTTTGCGGCAGGGACATAATAGCTCTTTTCTCTGGCAACCTGGTAAAGTTTTTCCTGAGACATTTCGCATTCGTTGCGAAGCTGCTTTAAGCAGGCTTTTAATTCCTTGTTTTCTGTCTGTGAGATCATTTCGCCGTAGCGTACAAGTTCTCCATTGACGCCTGCTAAGGCGTCAGATACCATTGTTTTGTCATCCAACATCTCGCTTACCTCCTATAAGAATTTCATCAAGTCTTGCTTATTCTTCATTGCAGATTGTGCAGCATCCTGGAAGAGTTTCTGCACTTCCGGATCCTGTGCCTGTGAGGCATAGTCCTGCATCTTGCAGTGACTTGTGTCAAAGCCGCCGATCAAGTGGCGTAAGTTCTGTAAGTCGAGTATAGATATATCAGCCATATTCGTTTCCTCCTTTTACCCTTTGGATTCAAGATTATTTTGTCCCTAAGTCGGAGAAAATATACTGTAGATTCTTAGCATCTGCGGCTTTTTTTAAAAAAGCATGGAACAACTTCTGCATAGGCTCTATGGACTGGTACATGCATTCCGGATGCCATTGTACGCCGAGGACGAAAGGACGGCTTACAGATTCTACCGCCTCGATGACGCCGTCAGAAGCGATGGCAGTAATCTTAAGGTCCGTTCCCAGCGTATGGACGGATTGGTGATGGAAACTATTAACGCACGCGGAGTCTCCTAGAATATTATATAGCATGCTATTTTGTGAGACCGTGATTTTATGGCTCGTGTCCGCGCGGCTCTCAGATAACTGCATATGGTTTAGGGAGGATGCCGGACGTAAGGCAAGATCCTGGAAGATGGTGCCGCCGAGGGCAATATTAAGAATCTGCATGCCCCGGCAGATGCCTAGGATTGGAAGCTTGGTCTGGAGGGCATATTCCATGAAGGAAAGGTGGAAGATATCCGTACGGGTATCCATCCGTCCACGATCTGTCTGTAGTTCTTCGCCGAACAGAAGCGGACTAACATCATCGCCTCCGCAGAACAAGAAGCCGTCGCAGATCTTCCCATAGTAAGGGAATGCTTCTTTTTCCCTGGTACAGGGAAGGATTACAGGGATGCCTCCGGCATCTTCCATGGCTCTGATGTAAGTCTGCGGCACGAATTGGCGCTGACCCATGTATCCGCACGCTACGATTCCGATGATAGGGTTCATAATATGACTCATCCTTTCAAAATAATGTTCACTTTATAGGCAAACGGAGTATACTTATAATTGACAAATGTTATTATGAAAGTATGAAAAGAGGCTGGTAATTATGAAACTAATCGATATGCACTGCGATACTTTATGGAAATTGATGGATCTGGATAAGAAGGGGAACCTGATGGAGAATGCCTGCAGCATCAGCATCCCTTCCATGAAAAAGGCGCGATCCAAGGCTCAGTTTTTTGCATGCTTTACTTATATAAAAGATTATGAGTCCAACGGAGGGTACAATAAGGCATATGAACATGTATTTGAGATGATCGCCTATATGAATTCTCAACTGGCAGCGTATGAAAGGGAGATATCCCTGGCCCGCTCTTATACAGAGTTGGAGAAAAACGCCGCAGAAGGAAGGATATCCGCATTCCTGACGGTGGAAGAAGGCGGAATCCTGAATGGGCAGATGAAGCGGCTGGAAGATCTCTATGGAAGCGGCATAAGGCTGATGACGATTATGTGGAATTACGAAAACTGCATCGGACATCCCGCCAGCAAGGACGCTTCCGTGATGTGGCAGGGGCTGAAGCCCTTCGGGATAGAGGTGGTCCGCCGGATGAATGAATTGGGAATGATCATAGATCTTTCCCACGCATCGGACGGTACGTTCCGCGATGTGCTGGAATACGCGGCAAAGGGCCCGGTGGTAGCGTCCCACTCCAATTGCCGGGCGATCGCGGACCATCCCAGGAACCTGTCGGATGAGATGATACGGAAACTGGCAAATGCAGGAGGTGTTGCAGGCCTGAACTTTTATGGCCCGTTTCTTGGAAACGATGAAGAGTCAAGAATTGACCAGATGGTGGCTCACATCCTTCATATGATCCGAACGGGAGGAAGCGAGTTTCCTGCTATTGGAACGGATTTTGACGGTTTTGACGGAATGAAGGTTATGGAGGTTCCGGATATATCGCAGATGGAAAAACTGTGGGATGCGCTGAAGAAGGCCGGCGTTGGGGAACGTCAGCTGGATAAATTATGGGGAGGAAATGTGGAGCGGATTTTAAATTACATATAGAGCATGACAAAGGCGGGCCGCTCGGTTTACGAACGGACCGCCTTTTGTATATTGGGATTCTATTTGGGATTATTTCTGGCTCTTTTCAACTTCCTGCATCTTCAGCGCGCGGACCTTTAGCGGCAGTCCGAACAGATTGATGAATCCTTCCGCATCATGATGGTCGTACAATTCTCCGGTGGTAAAGCTTGCCAGAGACTCGCTGTATAAGGAATATGGAGATGTGGTTCCGGCCTTGATGATATTTCCTTTGTAAAGTTTGAACTTTACTTCCCCGGTCACGTATTCCTGAGTGCTTTCGATGAATGCCTGAACGGCCTCGCGAAGAGGCGTGAACCATTTTCCTTCATATACGATCTGACTAAGCTTGTTGCCCATTTCTTCTTTTACTTCATAGGTGGCGCGGTCTAACACCAGTTCCTCCAGCTGCTGGTGGGCCTCATAGAGAATCGTTCCGCCAGGCGTCTCATATACGCCGCGGGACTTCATGCCAACCACGCGGTTCTCTACGATATCGCAGATTCCAATGCCGTGCTTTCCGCCAAGCTCGTTTAACTTGCGGATGATATCGGATACCTTCATCTCTTCCCCATTGATGCTCTTAGGAACTCCCTTTTCAAAGGTCATGGTGACGTACTCGCCCTCATCAGGCGCTTTCTCAGGCGTTACGCCCAATACAAGGAGATGGTCGTAATTTGGCTCGTTTGCCGGATCTTCCAGTTCCAGGCCTTCATGGCTGATGTGCCATAAGTTACGGTCACGGCTGTAGCTGTGGCTTGCGTCGAACGGAAGGTCAATTCCGTGCTGCTTGCAGTACGCAATCTCCTCTTCACGGGAATTCATGGTCCAAACGTCCGTCATTCTCCATGGAGCGATGATCTTAAGATCAGGGGCAAGAGCCTTGATGCCAAGCTCGAAACGAATCTGGTCATTTCCTTTTCCTGTAGCCCCATGGCAGATGGCGCTGGCGCCTTCTTTTCTTGCGATCTCAACCAGTTTCTTGGCGATCGCGGGACGCGCCATGGAAGTACCCAGGAGATACTTGTTCTCGTATACAGCGTGTGCCTGTACGCAAGGAACAACATAGTTGTCGCAGAAATCATCAACAATATCTTCTATGTATAACTTGGATGCGCCGGAAAGTTTAGCCCGCTCTTCCAGCCCGTCTAATTCTTCGCCCTGTCCGCAGTCTACGCAGCAGCAGATGACTTCGTAATCAAAATTTTCCTTCAGCCATGGAATAATGGCCGTGGTATCCAGTCCGCCTGAATATGCTAATACAACTTTCTCTTTCATGTGAAAATCCTCCTAATATAGAATCTTTATTTGACTTTTTTTAAATTCATAACTGCATCATTGTCAATCGCAAAACATACTATACACTATTTTTTATAAATATGCAAGAATATAATGAAAAAAAGTAAAAAATATACAAAATATGCATATGGGTTGAATATAAAGTGAAAAATATGCAGCCTTTATGAATAAATCTCCAGAAGAAATGTAAAGGCATCGCTTGACATATATCGACTATCTATATATTATATAGATAGTCGATATATAGGCCGTCGATATAAATTTGGAAAGGAGAAACATTATGGCGATTGATAGAAGCCTGGTGTCCGGAAGCACGTCAATGCTGATATTGAAACTGCTGGAAGGAAAGGATATGTACGGCTATGAGATGATTGAAGCCTTGCGCGAGAAATCGAACAACGTATTTGAATTGAAGGCGGGGACCTTGTACCCGCTTCTGCATGGGATGGAAGAAAAAGGATATCTTGGATCTTACGAGCAGGAGGAGGGAGGGAAGATACGAAAGTATTATAGTATTACGAAAGAAGGAAAGAAGATCCTGAAGCAGAAAAAAGAAGACTGGATGGCATATTCCAAGGCTGTCGTGGACGTATTAAGCGTACAAGGAGGGATGGCATGAAGACGGAAGAATACCTGAAAAAACTGACGGATCAGATCCGGTGCGCGAAAGCCAGGGCGGCGATTGCAGAAGAGATGCGCGGACATATCGACGAGCAGAAGCATGCCTATATGAGCGTTGGGATGGAAGCGGAGGAAGCGGAAGAAGCCGCTGTGAAAGAGATGGGGGATCCGGTGGAGGCGGGGAGCCTGCTGGACGGCATCCACCGGCCCAGGATGGCCTGGGGAATGATTGGCTTGATCGCCGTCCTTAGCATAGCAGGTTTCATAATCCTATATCTGCTGCAAAGAAATTTTAGCGATATGACCTTTGTGACAGGAAGCCCTGTGCATTTTGGGGGCTGGGCAATTGCTGGCTTTGCGGGAATGATAGGGGCGTGCTATTTAGATTACAGCAGGATCGGGCGCTGGGCAAAGGAGATTATGCTGGCGGCCTCTGTGGTTCTGCTTGTGGGCATAGAACATTACGGAACATCCATAAATGGCGCGATTGGCTGGATTTATGGATATCAGGTGAATGTGAAGCTGCTGCTTTTCCTTTTCGTTCCCTTGTATGGGGCTGTGTTATACCAATACCGCGGAGAGGGGAAACGAGCAGTCGTAAAAGGCATTCTTTGGATGGCCCCGGCGATTATGACCGCGCTTAAGATCCCAAGTACGGCTACGGTGCTTATCCTGTTTCTGGCATTCATGGCAGTGCTGTCCATTGCAATCTATAAGAACTGGTTCTGCGTGTCCCGCAAGGCAGCGCTTGGACTTCTGTGGCTATCTGCCTTCTTGCCCGCGATACTGTTCTGCCTGCATATATTTACAAGTGGCCCGCCCTATCAGCGTGCCAGGCTATGGGACATGGTGCATGCGGGGGCGACAGTGGAGAAAAATACCATAGGACAGATCCTGTCTGATAGCCAGCTGATTGGCAGCCCAAATGGGGGGACTTGGCAAGGTGGCGCGGCTTCCGGGCGGAAGCGACTATGTGCTTGGCTATATTGCGGCCTGCTATGGGATTCTTATCGCAGTGGCCTTTGCCACATTGATGACGGTCTTGTTCCTGTATTTCCTGAAACTTTCGTTAAAACAGAAGAATCAGCTAGGAATGATCATGGGATGCGGATGTTCTTTGGTACTGTTCTTCCAGCTGCTGGTCTATATCCTTATCAATATAGGCATAATGCCGATAGGAAGCGTCTACTGTCCATTCATTACCTATGGAAGATTCGGGATGCTGGTGACCTATGTTCTTCTGGGACTTCTTCTGAGTATCTACAGATACCAGGACGTGCCTCTTGAAATGCAGAAGTCCGTCCGGAAACGAAGAAAGAGAAAGCCTGTATCAAATTAAAAATCGGTCGAATTCTAAAAAATTACTTGACAAAGAGAAAAACATGAGTAAAATTATTAGAAAATGAGATACTAATGAACGACTATACACAAAAAAGGAGTAGTTATTATGAAAGGTTCGCGCATCATGAATCATGACAGCATCATAAATAACGCATGCTCTACTCTGCCTTCTATGGACAGTGTTGTTTTTGTGCCGTGCCGCCCCAATCCCCTTGGGGTGTATTTGGCATAAAATTCAATATTGTTTTTGGAAGATAGGATATCGTTGTACTTGTCGCTTTATATTCTGCATAAAAGAAATAAAGGGAAACAGAAGTGTAGCATATGCTTCTGTTTCTTTTTTTGCTCTTTTATACCGATCAAGCAGCAAAAGCGGCAGACACTTATATAAGCAGAGGAGAGAAAAATCATGGACTACAGGCAGGAATTGAAAGATAAGAAAAAGATTGTGATCAAGATAGGAACATCGACCATTACCTATCCGGAGACAGGAAATATCAACCTGGACAAACTGGAAAAATTCGTAAGGATACTGATCAACCTCAGAAATAAGGGAAAAGAAGTCATCGTGGTGTCATCGGGTGCCGTGGGCATTGGAAGAAATGTACTGGGCTTTTCTGAACGGCCAAAGGAGAAGCCGATCCGCCAGGCCTGCGCGGCGGTAGGACAGGGAAGGCTCATGATGATGTATGAAAAACTCTTTGCAGAGTACAGCCAGCTGACGGCACAGGTACTTTTGACGAAAGAGTCTATTACCAATGAAGAGTGCAAGAAAAATGCGAGGAATACGTTTGATGAACTGGCCGCAATGAACGTGGTGCCTATCGTAAATGAGAATGACGCGATATCCGTAGACGAGGAATTGTACGGAAACTTTGGGGACAACGATACAATGGCTGCGTATGTGGCGTCTCTGGTAGATGCGGATCTTTTGATCCTGATGTCGGATATCGAGGGGCTGTATACGGATGATCCAAAGAAGAATCCAAGCGCACGATTTATCCATACGGTGGGGCAGATAGACGGGGAACTGGAAAAGATGGGGAAGGGATCTGGAACCGGACTTGGAACCGGAGGAATGGCAACTAAGATAGAAGCCGCAAAGATCGCGACACGCTCCGGAGCGGATATGGTGATTGCCAATGGAGATAATATCTATACGATCAATGACGTGATGGCAGGAAAGAAAGTAGGGACGCTGTTCCTGTCAAAGGACAGAGGCGATCTGGCAGGAAATGAGATGGCGCCGGTGCGGGAGCAATTCCGCAGACAGGCGAAAAGGCGTAAAAAGGAAGGCATAAATAAAGAACTGGCAGGGAATGTTATTGGCAGCCAGATCAGTACAGGAGGACAGGCATATGGATTACATGCAGGAAATTGGTAGGACGGCAAAAGAAGCTTCATCCAAGGTTCAGTTCTTAAAGCAGACGCAGAAAAATGAAGGGCTGTGTTCTGTGGCAAGAGAACTGCGGATGCAGACGCCTTTTCTGCTTCGGGAAAATGCGAAAGACGTGGCAAGAGTCAAAGAAGAAGGAATGAAGCCGGCTATGATCGACCGGCTGCTGCTTACGGATCAGAGGATCCATGCCATGGCGGACGGGCTGGAGCAGATAGCGAAGTTAAAAGACCCGATCGGAGAGACTGTCTCTATGGAAGTAAGGCCCAATGGCCTGCAGATTGGCAAAAGAAGGGTGCCTCTTGGGGTAGTGGGGATCATCTATGAATCCAGGCCAAATGTGACGGCAGATGCCTTTGGACTATGCTTTAAGACAGGGAATGTGGCCATCTTAAGAGGAGGTTCGGATGCAATCCGATCGAATAAGGCGATCATAAAAGTGATTAGGGATGGGCTTAAGAAGGAGCAGCTGCCCCAGGATGCGGTGCTTCTGGTAGAGAATACGGACAGAGATGTGGCCACCCAGATGATGCGGATGAATGAATATATCGATGTGCTCATCCCGCGGGGAGGCAAGGGGCTGATCGCAAACGTGGTGGAAAACAGCACGGTACCCGTGATTGAGACAGGAACAGGCAACTGCCATATCTACGTGGACGCATCGGCGGATCTTGACATGGCGGTATCAATCATTGACAATGCGAAGACGCAGCGGATGGGCGTGTGCAATGCCTGCGAGTCTCTGGTGGTCCATGAAGAGATCGCGCCTGTGGCAATACCTGCAATCTACGAAAGGCTGAGGCAGAAGCAGGTGGAGGTGCGCGCAGATGACAGGGCCTGCCAGATTCAGGAAGGAATGACCCGGGCAGGGGAAGAAGACTGGGGAATGGAATATCTGGACGCAGTCATATCCCTTAAGGTCGTCTCCGGGATTGAGGAAGCCATTTCCCATATCAATCGGTATAATACCGGCCACTCAGAGTCTATTATTACCAGGGACTACGCCAGCGCGCTGAAGTTTCTGGATGAGATTGATGCGGCAGCCGTATATGTCAACGCATCCACGCGGTTTACAGACGGGCATGAGTTTGGCTTCGGGGCTGAGATTGGAATCAGCACCCAGAAACTTCACGCCAGAGGGCCCATGGGGCTGGAGGCGCTTACAACGACAAAATATATTATCTTCGGCAATGGACAGATACGTCCTTAAGCAGCATATTGGAAAACCCCCAAAAAAGTACTTGCATATTATGCATATTAGATGTATAATTATGCAAGTACTTTAATTTGGACCTGTATCTGGACATTTGTAAAAAAGTGGTATAATATTTACAGGTGCATGGTTATAAATACATTCAGGAGGATATAAAATAGATGATTAAAGTAGGAATTATAGGCGCTACAGGCTATGCGGGCGGCGAACTGGCAAGGATATTGATGGGGCACAAGGATGCAGAAATCGTATGGTATGGCTCCAGAAGCTACATAGATAAGAAGTACGCGGATGTATACCAGAACATGTTCCAGATCGTGGACGCCAAATGTCTGGATGACAATATGGAGGAACTGGCGAAGAAGGCAGATGTCATCTTTACCGCCACGCCCCAGGGATTCTGTGCTTCCGTGATCAGCGAAGCCATCCTGGCTGATACGAAGATCGTGGACTTAAGCGCTGACTTTCGCATTAAGGATGTGGCGACTTATGAGAAGTGGTATGGAATCCAGCATAAAAGCCCGCAATTTATAGAAGAAGCCGTGTATGGACTGTGCGAGATCAACCGGGAGGATGTCAAAGGCGCAAGGCTGGTTGCCAACCCGGGCTGCTATACGACTTGCTCGATCCTCACCGCCTATCCGCTGGCAAAAGAAGGGCTGATCGATATGAATACCTTGATCATTGACGCAAAGTCCGGGACCTCCGGCGCGGGAAGAGGCGCCAAGGTAGGAAATCTCTACTGCGAGGTAAACGAGAACATCAAGGCCTATGGAGTGGCAAGCCACAGGCATACGCCGGAGATTGAGGAGCAGCTGGGGTATGCGGCGAAGGAAGATGTGCGGATCAGTTTTACGCCGCATCTGGTTCCCATGAACCGGGGCATTCTGGCAACCGAGTATGCAACGCTTACGAAGCAGGCGACCTATGAAGATATAAAGGCAGTCTATGATAAATACTATAAGGAAGAGAAGTTCATACGCGTGCTGGAGGAAGGCGTATGTCCGGAGACAAAGTGGGTGGAAGGAAGCAACTACGTGGACATTAACTTTAAGATAGATCCCAGGACGAACCGTATCATCATGATGGGAGCCATTGATAATCTGGTAAAAGGAGCGGCCGGCCAGGCGGTACAGAATATGAACCTGATGTTTGGCCTTCCGGAAAGCGAAGGACTGGAACTTGTTCCAATGTTCCCATAGAGGTGGCTTATGATACGGACAATGACGATTGAAGATTACGATGAAGTATATGCCCTGTGGACCAAGATCCGCGGGTTCGGGCTAAGAAGCGTAGATGACTCCAGAGAAGGGATCGCGCGCTTCCTTAAGAGGAATCCAACAACCAGCGTTGTAGCGGTAGAAGATGGAAAGGTAGTTGGAAGCATTCTCTGCGGGCACGACGGACGAAGGGGCTGCCTGTACCATGTCTGCGTGGATGAAGATTACCGAAGACGGGGAATCGGGAAATCCATGGTGGTAAAGGCTATGGAAGAGTTGAAAATAGAACAGATCAATAAGGTATGCCTCATAGCGTTTACAAAAAATGATGTAGGAAACGCATTCTGGAACACGATTGGGTGGACGGAGAGGCTGGATCTGAATTATTATGATTTTGTACTGAATGAAAAGAATATTACGGCATTTAATGAACAATAACAGGCCGCATATAAGGAGGAAGAATTATGGAGATCATAAAAGGCGGGGTTACCGCGGCAAAGGGATTTGAAGCAGCAAGCACGGCAGCAGGAATCAAGTATAAGGACCGGACGGATATGGCGCTGATCTACAGCCAGGCGCCTTGCGTGGCCGCCGGCACATTTACGAAGAATGTCGTAAAGGCTGCGCCGGTCAAATGGGATCAGCAGGTAGTCGGAAGCGGCGCCAAGGTTCAGGCGGTCGTGGTTAACTCTGGAATTGCCAATGCATGCACAGGAGCAGAAGGGTTTGGCTATTGCAAGGACACTGCCGTGGCTGCGGCCAAGGCTCTGGATATCTCTGAAGATGGCGTGCTCATAGGCTCTACCGGAGTCATTGGAAAACAGATGCCGATCGATAAGCTGACTGCGGGCATTGATGTACTGGCTGAAAAGAAGAATGATACGCTGGAGAATGGCACAGAGGCAGCCAAGGCGATCATGACAACGGATACCTGCGAGAAAGAGCTGGCAGCTGTCATAGAAGTGGGAGGCAAGAAGGTGACCATCGGCGGCATGGCCAAAGGTTCCGGCATGATTCACCCCAACATGTGCACCATGCTGGCGTTTATTACCACGGATGCCGTGATTGCCAAGGAGACCCTTCAGAAGGCGCTGAGCGGGGACGTGGATGATACCTACAACATGATATCCGTAGATGGGGATACTTCCACCAATGATACGGTGATTCTGCTGGCTAATGGTCTGGCAGGCAATCCGGAGATTGCGTATGGAAGCCCGGAGTACGAGGAATTCGCGCTTGCCCTTCATACCATCAACGAGTATCTGGCCAAGAAGATCGCTGGGGACGGCGAAGGAGCCACGGCTCTGTTCGAAGTAAAGGCCATAGGATGCGAGAGCGTGGAGCAGGCCAAGACTCTTGCAAAATCCATCGTATGCTCCAATCTTACCAAGACGGCAATCGCCGGTCACGACGCTAACTGGGGCAGAATCCTCTGTGCGATGGGATATTCCGGCGCGCAGTTTGATCCGGAGAAGGTAGACCTGTTCTTTGAGAGCAAGGCAGGAAAGATCCAGATCATCGAAAATGGAACGGCAGTGGACTACAGCGAGGCAGAAGCCACGAAGATTCTCTCCGAGCCTGAGGTCACCGCTATCGCGGATGTGAAGATGGGAGCGGAGGAAGCAGCCGCATGGGGATGCGACCTGACCCATGGCTATATCGAGATCAATGCAGACTACAGAAGCTGATGCGAAAAAGAGGGGGCGAAGGAATCATGAATCAATCAATGCAGAAATATCTGGATAAGGCGGAGGTGCTGATCGAAGCCCTGCCCTATATCCAAAGATTCAACCGGAAGATCATTGTCGTGAAGTATGGCGGAAGCGCCATGATCGATGAGGAACTCAAAGAACATGTCATCCAGGATGTGACTCTGCTGAAACTGGTAGGCTTCAAGCCGATCATCGTACACGGCGGCGGCAAGGAGATCAGCAAGTGGGTTGGCAAGGTAGGCATGGAGCCGGAGTTCGTCAACGGACTGCGGGTGACGGATGAAGCGACGATGGAACTGGCCGAGATGGTTCTCGGGAAAGTAAATAAAAGCCTGGTACAGCTGGTGGAAAGCCTGGGCGTGCGCGCGATCGGAATCAGCGGAAAAGACGGCGGATTGCTAAAAGTTGAAAAGAAACTGGCAGACGGCGAGGACATCGGATTCGTGGGGGACGTCAAAGAGGTGAATGCAGATATCCTTTATGACCTTTTGGAGAAGGATTTCCTTCCGATTGTATGCCCGGTGGGACTGGACGATGAATTTAATACATATAATATCAATGCGGATGATGCCGCGTGTGCCATCGCTAGAGCGGTAAAGGCGGAGAAACTAGCATTCCTTACGGATATCGAGGGCGTATATAAGGATCCGAAGGATCCGGATACCCTAATCTCGGAACTGCGGGTATCAGCCGGCAAACAGCTGATGGAGGAAGGCTATATTGGAGGCGGAATGCTCCCGAAACTTCAGAACTGTATTGACGCCATCGAGAACGGCGTTTCCAGAGTGCATATTCTGGATGGAAGAATTCCTCACTGCCTGCTTCTTGAGATATTCACCAACAAAGGAATCGGGACGGCAATTTTAAATGATACTGAGGAAAAATATTATCATGGAGAATAGAAATGAATAAATATATAGAAGAGACAAACAGTGGGCTTGTGCACACTTATAATCGCTTTCCGCTGGTGCTGGACCGGGGGGAAGGAGTCTATCTTTACGATGAAAAAGGCGACAAATATCTGGACTTTGCAGGAGGCATAGCTGTATCCGGCCTGGGATATGGCTGCCAGGAATTAAATGATGCCCTGAAAAGCCAGATAGACAAGATGATTCACAGTTCCAACCTATACTATAATACGACCTGCGGACATGCGGCGGAAGAACTGAAGCGTATCAGCGGGATGGACAGGGTATTCTTTACCAACAGCGGAACAGAGGCCATTGAAGGCGCGCTGAAGGCAGCCAGGAAATACGCGTATAAAAAGCAGACCGGGCGGTATGAATTCATTGCAATGGAGAATTCATTTCATGGCAGGAGCATGGGCGCATTGTCGGTGACGGGAAGCGATGCTTACCGGGAACCCTTCGAGCCATTGGTTCCGGGCGTGTCGTTTGCAGAATTCAATAACCTTGACAGCGTCAAGGCTCTGGTGACCAGTCAGACTTGCGCGATTATCTTAGAGCCTCTCCAGGGAGAAGGTGGAATTAATGTTGCCACAGAAGAATTCATGGCCGGAATCCGAAAACTTTGCGACGATGAAGGCATACTGATGATCTGCGACGAGATTCAGTGCGGCATGGGACGGACCGGCGCTATGTTTGCCTACCAGTCTTATGGAACTAAGCCGGATATTATCGCTATGGCCAAGGCTATCGGAAGCGGCATGCCGGTAGGTGCATTTGCCATGACGGAAGCGGTGGCGGAGTTTTCTCTGGAGCCTGGGGATCATGGAACGACCTATGGGGGAAATCCGCTGGCCTGCATGGCAGTAAGCAAGACGATAGAAATCTTTGAGAAGAAAAATATGATCTCCCATGTGCAGGAAATTGGCGCCTATCTGGCAGAACAGCTGGAGAGGCTGGTGCAGGAAAAAGACTGCGTGATCGCGAGAAAAGGAAAAGGCCTGATTCAGGGAATCGAGATATCAAAGCCCGTAGGAGAAGTAACAAACGCCGCGCTTAAGGAAGGGCTTCTGGTTATCAGCGCCAGGGGAAACGTGATCCGTCTGGTTCCGCCTCTTGTGATAGAGAAGCAGCATGTGGATGAAATGATCGATAAATTGTCAAAAGTGCTATAGACATAAAAAAACAATCATTGGATATACTATCTACAGGAATGTAGGAGGTATATCTGATGATTGGTTTTTTTATTGCGCTTTTATCCGGGGCGCTGATGAGCGTCCAGGGAGTATTTAATACACAGGTTACAAAGACGACAGGCATGTGGGTGAGCAATGCATGGGTGCAGTTAAGCGCATTTGCGCTGTGCCTGGTGGCATGGCTGATCGCGGGGAGGGACAGTGTTACTACCCTGGCAAAAGTAGAGCCGAAATACGTCCTTTTAGGAGGCGTCATCGGGGCAGGCATTACCTGGACCGTAATCAAAAGCATGGAGCAGCTGGGACCTGCCAAAGCGGCGCTTCTCATCGTCATTTCACAGTTGATCGTCGCCTACGTGATAGAGCTTCTTGGCTTGTTCGGCGTGGATAAGGAGCCTTTGGAATGGCGTAAGATAATCGGCATGGTGATTGCGCTGATTGGAGTTGCAATTTTCCAATGGAAATAGTACAATAATTTTATCTAGGCATAATCGGGGTATTTGCAGTTTCGACAGACTGTAAAGGAGTTTTTTATGCATAGAAATAGAATAAAAATGATATGTTTTACTATCGGTTTTACAATGACGGCCCTCCTGGCCGGATGTTCCAGGAAACAGGACGCCAGGACTGTGGAACTGTCGGAGGCAAAAGAAGGCAGCGTTGCCGAAGAAAAAGAAGAAGAGACAGAAGAAAGCGCCATTGAGGAAAACGAAGAGATCTATGTACATGTATGCGGGAAGGTAAATCAGCCGGGCGTATACTGCCTTCCGACAGGCAGCAGGCTGTATGAGGCAATTGAGGCGGCTGGAGGGCTTAAGGAAGGTGCGGCGGCAGAATCTCTGAACCAGGCACAGGAGGCCCAGGACGGACAGCAGATCTACGTTCCTTCCATAGAAGAGGCGTCCGGGGGAGAAGCATCAGAAGCGGGAGTACCGGCTGAGGCATCCGATGGAAAGATGAATCTTAATACGGCAGCCAAAGAGCAGCTGATGACCTTAACTGGAATCGGAGAGGCCAAAGCAGCGGCGATCATCCGCTACCGGGAAGAGAACGGAGGCTTTCGGAGCATAGAAGAATTAATGGAAGTAGAAGGAATCAAGGAAGGCGTATTTAACAAAATCAAAGACCAGATCAAGATTTAATAAGGGAGATAAGTAATGAGTAGACGTGTATTGGTTGTGGATGATGAAAAACTAATCGTGAAAGGCATCCGTTTCAGCCTGGAGCAGGATGGAATGGAGGTTGACTGCGCTTATGATGGGGAAGAGGCGCTGAAACTGGCGAAAGAGAATGCATATGATATGATTCTTCTGGATATTATGCTGCCAAAGCATGATGGCTTTGAAGTGTGCCAGCAGATCCGGGAATTTTCCGATGTTCCGATAGTAATGCTGACTGCCAGGGGAGATGACATGGATAAGATACTGGGCCTGGAGTACGGGGCGGACGATTACATAACAAAGCCGTTTAACATCCTGGAAGTCAAGGCGCGCATCAAGGCGATCATGCGCCGTACCAGTAAGAGAGATAAAGCCCAGCCCAATGACAAGATTATTATCAAGGGCGATATGAAGATAGACTGCGAAAGCAGAAGGGTATTCATTGGAGAGAAGGAAATTAATCTGACGGCCAAGGAGTTCGACTTGCTGGAACTGCTGGCTATGAATCCGAATAAGGTATACAGCCGGGAGAATCTGCTGAATATCGTATGGGGCTATGAGTATCCGGGAGATGCAAGAACAGTGGACGTACATATCCGGAGGCTGCGGGAGAAGATAGAGACGAATCCAAGCGATCCGAAGTACGTTTATACAAAATGGGGAGTTGGTTATTATTTCAGGGGTTAGGAAGTATTTTAAACACAGGATATTCAAGAGTCTCCGCTTTCGGATTATCCTTCTGGTTATGCTGGCAGGGATTATTCCCGGGATAATCATGAAGGCGGTGATTCTGAACAGTTATGAGAAGAGGGCAGTCGATGTACGGACTGCAGAGATACAGAATCAATGTACAATTCTATGTAACCAGCTGAGTAACTCCAGTTACTTGGACGGTATTACATCCGAAGTGATCAAAAGCGAGCTGGTTCAACTGTCCAATATATACAATGGACGAGTCATGGTCATCGCAAATGATTTCCGAATTGCTGAAGATACATACGATATGGATAAGGGAAAGACCATCGTGTCGGAAGATGTCATCCGGTGCTTCCAGGGAAAGGGCACCAGTAATTATGATGCAAAAAATAAGTATATTGAGGTGACATCGCCAATCCTGGATGGAAATACGGAGGCGGTCACCGGAGTCATGCTGGTCAGCGTTTCTACGGATACCATCGTGGACAGCCTTGTCGTCCTGGATGGAAAGGCTAGCATTGTTGGCATTACCATAGGAGTGGTAGTCCTGGTGCTGGCATCTCTTGCGGGGTTTGTGATGGTGAAGCCTTTCCAGCGCATCACGCGTTCCATATCGGCCGTGACGGAAGGATACGATGACAATTATCTCCATGAAAATGCCTATACTGAGACACAGCTGATCTCAGACGCATTCAATAAGATGCTGGGTAGGATGAGGGTTCTGGATGATTCCAGGAATGAATTCGTCTCCAATGTGTCCCATGAACTGAAGACGCCTCTTACTTCCATGAAGGTACTTGCAGATTCCCTTCTGACGCAGGAAGATGTTCCGGCTGAATTGTATAAGGAATTCATGGGAGACTTATCCGAAGAGATCGAGAGGGAGAATAAGATCATCAATGACCTGCTGTCTCTGGTTAAGATGGACAAGACGGCAAATACGCTGAATATTAAGTCGGAGAATATGAACACCCTGGTAGAAAAGATTCTGAAGCGGCTGCGTCCAATCGCGGCAACCCGGAATATTGAAGTGGTATTTGAAAGTTTCAGGCCGGTAACTGCGGAAGTAGATGAGATGAAGCTGTCTCTTGCGATTTCGAATCTGGTGGAAAATGCCATCAAGTACAATAAAGATGATGGCTGGATCCACGTATCTTTGAATGCGGACCATAAGTATTGCTACATCGAGGTGGCGGATTCCGGTATTGGAATTCCGGAAGAATCGGCAGAGCATATCTTCGAGAGATTTTACCGCGTGGACAAGTCTCATTCCAGGGAAATTGGCGGAACCGGACTTGGCCTGGCCATTGCAAGAAGCGCGGTTTTGATGCACAGAGGAGCGATCAAGGTGTACAGCCAGCTGGGCGAGGGAACTACATTTACCATACGTATCCCATTGACATATGTATCATAGTTCGGAGGTAAGAGGTATGAAAAATAAATTTTGGTCCAGCCTGTGCATTGCGCTGTGCGTCCTCCTTCTTGCCGGGTGCGGAAAGGGAAAGGAGCCGGATGGCTCCGGCACATATCTGTACTATGTGAACCAGAAGGGCACCGGGCTGGTTAAGGAATCCTATAAGATCAAAGGCGATTCTGTGGAGGATGAGATTAAAGATGTGCTGAAAACAATGAAGAAAGAGCCAGACTCCATTGATTATAAAAGCGTGTTCCCCAAAGAGGTACGCATCAAGACCTGGACACTGAATGATACTAAGCTGGATCTTCATTTTAATGGAAGTTATAAGGATATGCCGCTGGCATCCGAGGTGCTGCTTCGGGCGGCGGTGGTCCAGACGCTGGTACAGATTGCCGGCGTGGACTATATAGACTTCTTCATAGAGGATGAGCCGCTTACGGACAGGAACGGAAACCTGATCGGATACATGCGGGCCGAAGATTTTATACAGAATACGGGCTCTTCTTTGCATTCTTATCAACAGGGGGAACTGCGCCTTTATTTTGCCAATGACAAGGGCGATAAACTGGTGAGGGAGGATGTAAGCGTCCGGTATAACAGTAATATCTCCATTGAGAAACTGATCGTGGAGCAGCTGATAAAGGGACCTTCATCAGATAAGGGAAAGCCGGTGATCCCGCCGGAGACGAAAGTCCTGGGGGTATCGTTAAAAGACAGCATCTGCTATGTGAACCTGGATGAAGGGTTTCTCAACAATGCCTATGTGCTAAATCCCAGGCTTACGGTGTATTCCATCGTCAATTCGGTGATAGACGGAGGCAATTCCAGCAGGGTACAGATATCCATCAATGGAGAATCCGATATCAAGTATATGGACAGCATTGATCTGAGCAAGCCTTTGTCCAGAGACCTGGATATTGTGGAGGAGAGTGAAAAATGAAAAACAGGCCGCTGTTATGTACATGCCTGATACTGCTGGCGGGGGTCGTCTTAAGCGTTTTCGCGGGAGACAGCGCGCTGATCCGCCAGCTGCGGCCCTCCCCGCTGGAAATACGCGCGAAGCAGGGAGAGGTGCTTGCCATTACCGGCCAGGCATATAAGATCGAGAAAAGAGAGAAGCATCAGGCAGTCTATCTAAAGAATAATTCTATTTTACAAATTCAAAAAGATCAGAAACAATCGTTTCAAGAATCCAAGTTTATTCTATATACAGATCCCGAAATACAGATACATATCGGCAATGCCATAAGGGCTGCAGGAGAATTGTCCTTTTTCCAAAATGCCCGCAATCCGGGGAATTTTGACCAGAAACTCTATTATCAGAGACAGGACATCCATGGGTCGGCCTGGGCCAAAGAGGTAGAAGTCGTGGACGACTCCATATGGAAGATCAGGGACTGGCTGTCCGAATTCCGCAGCCAGTGGAAGAAGGCACTGATCCAGGCAATGGGGGAGAAGGATGGCAATGTCCTAAGCGCAATGCTGCTGGGAGAAAAGTCCGAGATGGATCCGGACACGAAGGAACTGTATCAGGTGAGCGGAATCGGGCATATCCTGGCCATCTCCGGGCTTCACCTGTCCTTTATCGGTATCGGGGCGTACCGAATCTTTAGAAGGATGACAGGCTCCTATACGGCAGGAGGCATCGCAGGCATCCTGCTTCTGGTCCTATACGTCATGATGATCGGGGTTACGATATCCGCTGTCCGTGCTTTGGTCATGTTCTTATTCCGGGTGGGCGCGGATATGACGGGACGGCATTATGACCCGCCTACGGCACTTGCGGCAGCAGCGGCGGCTGTCCTTTTATGGAGGCCGCTTAGCCTGTATGACGGAGGCTTCTGGCTGTCCTTTGGAGCGGTATTTGCCATGATCATCGTCCTCCCCATCTTCAAGGGGCTGCCAGTGCAAGGCTTCTGGGCAAGCGTGAGCATCAACCTTACGATACTTCCTGTCATGTTATTCTATTTCTTTGAATTTCCACCCTACTCCCTACTTCTGAACCTGTTCGTAATTCCCTTGATGTCTGCCATGCTGTTTTTGGGCTTGCTGGGAAGCGCTGCGTATGCGGCAGGCATTCCCATAGCCGTCTTTGGGCTTCGAATCTGCAAGGTAATTCTCTGGCTTTATGAGAAATGCAGTGAGATTGGCATGGGCATACCCGGGGCGCGTATGATTGCAGGAAAGCCCCGACTGTGGCAGATCGCGGCTTACTATATCCTGCTGGCGGCAGCACTGGTATTCCTTAGGCGGCTGCGCCGGAAAGAAATAAAGAAAGCCTCCGGGATGGAAACTGCGGGCAGGATAAGAATCATGCCATTGCTTGCCCTTGCCGCCGGAATTTTCATACTGACATTTCGGTTCGGAGAAGAAGGAAGACTGTCGGTGACGATATTGGATGTAGGGCAGGGAGACGGGATATTCATCCAAGGCCCAGCTGGCGGCACCTATCTGATTGACGGAGGAAGCAGCGATATAAAGAAGGTAGGGCAATACCGGATAGAGCCGTTCCTCAAATCCCGCGGAGTGGGGAGGTTGGACTATGTCCTGATATCCCACGGCGACAGCGACCATATGAACGGCGTGGCAGACCTTATTGAGCGCAGAAAGATCGGCATAGAGATCGGCACCCTGGTACTGCCGATGCAGGAGGCGTGGGATGAATCTCTTTGCAGCCTTGCTGATATGGCGCGCCAGGCAGGGATACAAGTGGCGGAGATCGGGCCGGGACAAGGCATCCAGGAGAAGGAGGCGGCCTTATCCTGCATCCAGCCGGCAAAAGGGGATGAGATCCAGCCAGGCAATGAAGCGTCCATGGTCCTGGCCCTTTCAAGCGGGGAGTTTGATATGCTGCTTAGCGGGGACGTGGAAGGGAAGGGGGAAGAACTGCTGACAGAACGCCTGACAAAAACGGAGCAGGCCCGGACTTGGGAGGTGCTGAAAGTGGCGCACCATGGGTCCAGAAATTCTACGAGCGAACGCTTCCTTCAGAGTGTTCAGCCGGCATTTGCCATCATATCCGCAGGGGAGCAGAACCGCTATGGACATCCTCATCAGGAGACGCTTGTTCGTCTTAAAGAAAGGGGAATAAAGATCTATTCTACCCAGGACAAAGGCGCGGTTATGATAGAGGTCAAGGATGGAAAAATGACCATCTACTGAAAATTGGAAAATCTGGGGTAGAAAAAATAGTTTTCTTATACCAGACTGGTAGTTGAATTTGAGGGAAAAAAACAGTATACTTCTAAGAAGAGATGAAAACAGACAGATAGGAAAAGAGGGAATTAAAAATGACTTATGAAGAAGTATTAAGCAATGCCAAAACTTGTATGGGAGAATTCTGCAAGGCCTGTCCGGTATGCAATGGCAAGGCGTGCAGCAACAAAGTGCCGGGACCGGGTGCAAAAGGAAGCGGGACGGTGGCAATCCGCAACTATGACAAGTGGCAGGAACTGTGTATTAATATGGATACTATCTGCGAGAATAAACCGGTGGATCTGACCTCTGAGATTTTTGGCAGAACATTCAAGTATCCAATCTTTGCGGCACCGATTGGCGCCATGAAGCTTCATTATGGAGACAAGTATGATGATCTGGAATATAATGATATCCTGGTGTCTTCCTGCGCGGACGCGGGGATTGCCGCATTTACCGGAGACGGAACCAATCCGGCGGTAATGGAAGGCGCGACCAGGGCGATCAAGCAGAAGGACGGAAACGGCATTCCGACCGTAAAACCATGGGATATCAATACGCTGAAAGAAAAACTTGCGATGATCAAGGATGCAGGATCTTTTGCAGTGGCTATGGATATTGACGCGGCAGGGCTTCCATTCCTCAAGAACCTGACCCCTCCGGCAGGAAGCAAGACAGTGGAAGAACTTCGCGAGATCGTGAAGGAGGCAGAAGTGCCATTTATCATCAAGGGCATCATGACGGTAAAGGGCGCGCTGAAGGCAAAAGAAGCCGGAGCGGCAGCCATCGTCGTATCCAATCATGGCGGGCGCGTGCTTGACCAGTGCCCGGCTACGGCAGAGGTGCTGGCAGAGATCGCCGATGCAGTGGGAAATGATATGAAGATTCTGGTGGACGGCGGCATCCGTTCCGGCGTGGATATCTTTAAGGCATTGGCGCTTGGCGCGGATGCGGTGCTCATTGGACGTCCGTTCGTAACCGCGGTATATGGCGGAGGCGCTGAAGGGGTTGCTGCCTATACGGCAAAACTGGCGGCAGAACTGGAAGACACTATGGCAATGTGCGGCGCGCATAGCCTTTCTGAGATATCCAGAGATATGGTAAGGTAATGAAAAGTTTAAACGAAGATATTAAGACAGGACAATTCAAGCAGGCCTACCTCCTCTATGGGGAGGAGGCCTATTTAAAAAAGCAGTATAAGGATAAGCTTACAAAAGCCATGCTTCCGGAAGGCGACACCGTGAACTATGCTTACTATGAAGGGAAAGGCACGAACCCGGCGGAACTGATTGATCTGGCTGAGACAATGCCGTTTTTTGCGGATCGCAGGCTGATCGTGGTGGAGAATTCTGGCTTCTTTAAGAATGCGACTCCGGAACTTGCGGATTATATTAAGAATATGCCAGAGACGGCATGTTTTCTTTTTGTGGAAAGCGAAGTAGATAAGCGGGGCAAGATGTACAAGTCCGTCAAGGACAAGGGACGGGCCGTGGAGATGGGACGTCAGGACGAAAAGACGCTTCTGTACTGGCTGGCCGGGATGGTTAAGAAGGAAGGAAAGCAGATCAAAGAGTCCACAGCCCGGTATCTGGTGGCCAAGACCGGGACGGATATGGAGAATCTGGAAAAAGAGATGGAAAAACTCTTCTCCTATACGCTGGGACAGACGGAGATTACTGTCCAGGATGTAGATGAGATCTGCACCACGCAGATTACCAATAAGATCTTCGATATGGTGGAAGCAGTAGCCACAAAACAGCAGAAGCGGGCGCTTCATTATTATTATGACCTGCTGGCGCTGAAAGAGCCTCCTATGCGGATTCTGTACCTGCTCTCCCGCCAGTTCAAACTGCTGATGGAAGTGAAGGATCTGTCGGGGCGCGGCTATGAGAAGTCGCAGATCGCGAAGACGGCAGGACTTCACCCGTTTGTTGCAGGCAAGTATATAAAGCAGTGCCACAGCTTCTCCAAAGAAGAACTAAGAAGCATTATGGAAGATGCAGCGAATATGGAAGAAATGGTGAAGACCGGGCGGCTGAACGACAGGATGAGCGTGGAACTTTTCATTGTAAAATATAGTTCCCCGTGATATACTGGACGCATGGCAGCGGGCAGGACAGGCAGGTGCCTTCATAAGTATGTCCGCTGGAACTTTGAGAAATATACAGCTAAGGGGAAGGATATAAGTGGCAGGAATAGATCAAAGCAGAATTCGTAATTTTTGTATTATCGCGCATATCGATCATGGAAAATCTACGCTGGCAGACAGAATCATAGAGAAGACGGGCCTTCTTACCAGCAGGGAGATGCAGTCCCAGGTACTGGATAACATGGAATTGGAACGAGAGCGGGGCATTACCATCAAGGCCCAGGCCGTTCGTACCGTTTATCAGGCCAAGGATGGGGAGGAGTATATCTTCAATCTTATTGATACGCCGGGACATGTAGACTTTAACTATGAAGTATCGAGAAGCCTGGCAGCCTGCGACGGCGCCATTCTCGTGGTGGACGCGGCCCAGGGAGTGGAGGCTCAGACCCTTGCCAACGTCTATCTGGCGCTGGACCACGATCTGGATGTGATGCCGGTGATCAACAAGGTAGATCTGCCAAGCGCAGAACCAGAGCGCGTTATCGAAGAGATCGAAGACGTGATCGGCATTGAGGCGGCGGATGCGCCGCAGATATCGGCAAAGACAGGACTGAATATAGACCAGGTGCTGGAGCAGATCGTGGAGAAGATCCCTGCGCCCCAGGGAGACCCAAAAGCGCCTCTTAAGGCGCTGATATTTGATTCCCTGTATGATTCCTACAAGGGCGTCATTGTCTTCTGCAGGATTAAGGAAGGCAGCGTAAAGAAAGGCACGCCGATTCAGATGATGGCAACGGGTGCAAAGGCGGAAGTCGTGGAAGTAGGCTACTTCGGGGCCGGACAGTTCATTCCTTGCGACGAGCTGAATGCCGGAATGGTTGGCTATATTACTGCAAGCCTTAAAAATGTGAAGGATACGCGGGTAGGCGATACCATCACAGATGCATCCCGGCCATGCGACAAGCCTCTGCCGGGCTATAAAAAGGTCAATCCCATGGTGTACTGCGGCATGTATCCGGCGGACGGGGCGAAGTACCCGGATCTTAGGGACGCGCTGGAGAAACTGCAGCTCAATGATGCATCCCTGCAGTTTGAGCCGGAGACATCCATAGCGCTGGGCTTCGGATTCCGCTGCGGCTTCCTGGGGCTTCTGCATCTGGAGATTATCCAGGAGCGTCTGGAGAGAGAGTATAATCTGGATCTGGTAACCACGGCGCCGGGGGTTATCTATAAAGTATACAAGACCAACGGGGAAGTGATCGAACTGACGAATCCGTCCAATCTTCCTGACCCGTCGGAGATCGAATATATGGAAGAGCCAATGGTAAAGGCAGAGATTATGGTGACTTCCGAGTTCATCGGCGCGATCATGGATCTGTGCCAGGAGCGGCGCGGCATCTATGAAGGAATGGAGTATATCGAAGAAACCCGTGCGGTGCTTCGGTATCATCTGCCCTTGAATGAGATTATCTATGACTTCTTTGATGCACTGAAGTCTCGTTCCAGAGGCTATGCCTCTTTTGATTATGAGATGGACGGCTACGTGCAGTCGAATCTGGTGAAGCTGGATATTCTGATCAACAAGGAGGAGGTAGACGCCCTTTCCTTCATTATTCACGCGGATACGGCTTACGAGCGGGGCCGCAAGATGTGCGAGAAACTGAAGGAAGAGATTCCGAGGCAGCTCTTCGAGATCCCGATCCAGGCGGCGATCGGTAGCAAGATTATAGCAAGAGAGACGGTAAAGGCTATGCGAAAGGACGTGCTTGCCAAGTGCTATGGCGGTGACATCAGCCGGAAGCGAAAACTTCTGGAGAAGCAGAAGGAAGGCAAGAAGCGCATGCGGCAGGTAGGCAACGTGGAGATCCCGCAGAAAGCCTTTATGAGCGTATTAAAGTTGGATGATAAATAATGAGGCCATTAGAATTATATATTCATATTCCATTTTGCATCAGTAAATGTAAATATTGTGATTTCCTGTCCGCGCCCTCGAAAGAGGGGGAGCGGCAGGAGTATGTGAAAAGCCTTTGCAAGCGGATCCGTTCTTACAGGACGCTGGCAGAGGCTTATCATGTTGTAAGCATATTTATAGGAGGAGGGACCCCCTCCCTCCTTGTTCCGGCACAGGTATTCTCCATATTTGATGCGGTACGGGAGACGTTCATGGTGGACAAGGATGCAGAGATCACCATTGAGATGAATCCGGGAACGGTATCCCCGGAGAAGCTGATCGCATATCGCCAGGTGGGAATCAGCCGCCTGAGTATCGGACTGCAGTCCGTCCGAAACGAGGAGTTGAAGGTCCTGGGAAGAATCCATACATTTGAGGATTTTCTTCATACCTACGAGATGGCAAGAAGAGAAGGATTTGGAAATATCAATATTGACCTGATGTCCGGGATACCGTTCCAAACCCTGGACGGATGGAAGGAAAGCCTGGAAAAGGTGGCAGGCCTTGGGCCGGAGCATATATCCGCCTACAGCCTGATCATCGAAGAGGGAACGCCTTTCTATGAGCGCTACCGGGATGCAAGGCATGAGGAAGAACTGCCGGATGAGGAGACAGAACGCCAGATGTATCATTTTACCAGGGAGATACTTGGGGCGTATGGCTATCGTAGGTACGAGATATCCAACTACGCAAAAGAAGGCTTTGAATGCAGGCACAATCTTGGCTACTGGAACCGGACCGAATATCTGGGAATCGGAACCGGCGCGGCTTCCCTGATCGGCAGCAGGAGATGGAGCGAAGGAGAAGAGCCGGAGGAATTAAGCTGGGAAAACCAGATGGAAGAGTATATGTTTCTGGGACTTCGCAAGATGGAAGGCGTTACAAAGTCTGGATTCCTGAAAGAATTTGGCTGTACCATGGAGAGCAAGTATAGCCGCGTGCTTAAGCGGATGTATGCCGAAGGCTTAATGGAGGAAGCAGGGGATTATGTAAGGCTTACCGACCAGGGGATTGATATCAGCAATTATGTGATGAGCGAATTCTTATTCTGATCATGAGTGTTATAAGGAGCCGTAAAGGAACATGCAAGATAAGGAGACGGACGAATGTATTTTGAATATGGCGATACAGAGATTGAATACCTGAAAAGAAAGGATAAGAAATTAGGAGAAGCCATTGATCATATCGGACACATCTACCGGGAGGTGGACGCAGATATCTTCCAGTCAGTGGTGCACCATATCATAGGGCAGCAGATATCCAATGCGGCTTTGGCTACCGTGTGGGGGCGATTCAGGAATTTGGTGGGAGAAGTGACGGCGGACACGGTCTTAAAATATCAGGCGGAGGAACTAAAAGGTCTGGGAATGTCGCTTAGAAAGGCCGAGTATATCCAAAATTTTGCCCAAAAAGTCTGCCTGGGAGAACTGGATCTGGAGGAGTTGTATCGGATGGATGACCAGAAGGTGATCAAGACCCTGTCATCCCTGAGGGGGATTGGCGTATGGACGGCCGAGATGCTTCTCATCTTCTGCATGCAGAGGCCTGACGTGCTAAGTTATGGGGACGGCGCGATCCTGAAAGGAATGCAGATCCTGTACCATCACCGGAAGATGGATAAAAACCTGTTTGAGAAGTACCGGAAGAGATATAGCCCATATGGGACGGTGGCCAGCCTGTATCTTTGGGCCATTGCCGGCCAAGCCCTGGAGAAATGATAGTGGGAGCGCCGTTAAAAATAAGATTAAGAATAAGAGCCTTCCTGGTTTGAAGACCAGGAAGGCTCTTGCCGTTAAGGTTACATTTTCAGTACGATTCCAATGACCGCTCCGGCCAGGATCCATAAAATGGGATGCAGTTTTCCCAGTTTCTTTACCTGAAGAAGCAGGAAGGTTCCGAGGCATATGACGACGCTGGTCACGTTGATATGCAAAGAACCATTCACGGTAGATACCAGGGCGATCTTTAACAGTTCCCATACCGCATAGCCGATCAGGGCTGCCACGGTAGGGCGGATGCCATAGAATACGGCCTTTACCGTAGGATTCTCGCTGAAATTCTCAAGAAACCTTGCGATGATCACGATGATAATCAGAGCAGGCGCCGTCAGCGCCAGGGTTGCCACCAGCGCGCCAGGGATGCCGGCTACGCTGTATCCAGCAAAGGTAGCCATGTTGATGCCCACCGGGCCGGGGGTACTCTCGCTGATCGCCACCATGTTGGCCAGATCGCTGGCAGTGTACCAGTCGTATTTGGTGGTCAGGTCCATAAGGAATGGCAGGGTGGCCATGCCGCCTCCGATGGAGAACAGGCCGATCTTAAAGAATTCAAATGCCAGTGTCAGATAAATCATGATTCTTTCCGCCCTCCAATCTTTTTGATGACGACTCCCGCGATACCCGCCAGGATGACGATGACAGCGGTGGGAACGGGGGTAAAGCATGCCAGCAGGAATGCTGCGACAAATAACAGGGCGCCCAGCCTATCCACAATTCCTTTCTTTGCCATGGTGACTACGGTATTGAGCATCAGCGCGCAGACGACGATCCGAATGCCCGCCAGAGCATGAAGGACGACAGGAAGATGGATGAAGTTCTGCAGGATGGATGCCACCAGGCAGATGATGACAATGGAGGGGGAGATAACGCCCAGGGTTCCGGATACGCCGCCCAGGAATCCGGCCTGCTTGTAGCCCACATAGGTGGCGGTATTGACGGCGATAATGCCGGGCGTGCACTGTCCGATCGCGTACATATCCAGCAGTTCCTCGTCGGTGCACCATTTTCGGTCTTCCACGACCTCCCTCTGGAGCATGGGAAGCATGGCGAGCCCTCCTCCGAACGTAAGGCCGCCAATTTTAAAGAAACTGATATAGAGTTCAGCCATTTTTTTTAATTTCATAGTAATACCTCGCTGCTTGACTTTTAAAGTAGATGAGACATGATTAAGGCATAGACTTCCTGATTCTTTTTCGCCCAGTTGTTGGCGATCGTCTCAGCCTCGGCCTGTGTGGGAACAGACAGCGTCAGGTCGATCAGAGGAGTATCCTGCTCAATGACCTGGCAACGGACAGAATATTCCATGTTGGAATTTCGGTAATAGTCTGACTTGACGGCCACTTCGTTTTTTAATTCGTATTGCTTTTCCTTCAGGAAAGTATCGATATCTTCCTGAATAGCAGGAGAAATATCATTTTTGAAGAAATGTATCGTCTGTGCCCCTTCTTCCGTGAGGTGGTAGAACGTACGGCTGTGGGTCGATTCCTCATGAATGAAGCCGGATCCGATCAGTTCCGATATTGCCTGCTGGAGCTTAAAGTAGGTGGTATATCCCTCATCCAGAATAAATTCCGATATCTGGGAATTGGTCAGGGGGAAGTCTACCTTGTTCAGCATGTAGAGTATGATTAGTTTATATAGTGTAAAAGATTTGGCCATTGTTACAACTCCTTTCCTTGCCAGATGTCCTGCTTTTTAAAGTATGCCTGCATCTGGTTCAATACCTGGCGCTTATTCCCTGTCCATAAGGGGGCTATCAGGAGTGGCTTGGGACCGTCTCCGGTCAGCCGGTGTATGACGATATCCGGGCTAAGGGCGCACAGGCATTGGCCTAGGATTCCAAAATATTCTTCCATGGAAGGAAGGTAGAATGGATGCTTTTCATAATAGCCTGCAAGGTCCGTATTCTTTAGTATGTGCAGCAGCTGGAACTTCATGCCCTGGATGTCCTGGCAGTTCAGGTACCGCACCGTGCGCAGCATCTTTTCCATATCTTCGCCGGGAAGGCACAGGATTGTATGGACAATTACGTCAATGTTCAGCAGACGCAGGCGGGATACGGCCTGCTCAAATACCGGAAGATCATATCCTCTGCGGATGAAGCGGGCTGTATCAGGATGGATCGTCTGGAGGCCTAATTCAATCCAGACAGGCTTGATCTGGTTTAGTTCATCCAGAAGCTTAAGCACATCCTCTCCAAGGCAATCCGGCCTTGTGGCAATGGAGAGGATCTTTACCTCGGGATGCCTGATGGCCTCCAAAAAAACATCGCGTAAATAGGCAACTGGCGCATAAGTGTTGGTGTATGCCTGGAAGTAGGCAATATAGGAGGTGCCTGGATGTTTGGCGGCAACCTGCCTTTTCCCCTGCTCGATCTGTTCCGTAATGGATAACTTGCGGTCAGATGCAAAATCGCCAGAACCGCCGGCGCTGCAGAATATGCAGCCCCGGCGTCCCAGCGTGCCGTCACGGTTCGGGCAGGTCATGCCTCCGTCCAGAGAGATCTTATACAGTTTTTCTCCATAAGTATTCTTCAGGTAATGATCCAGAGAGTAGTATCTCTTATCACCCCAGCGTTTGACCATACTAAATCAGTTCCTTTACTGCCTGGCTGACAACATCTGCAACGCGCGGATCAAAGGCTTCCGGCAGAATGTTGTCTTCGTTCAGCTCGTCTTCTGGAATCAGCCCGGCAATCGCCTTTGCGGTAGCCAGCTTCATCTCTTCCGTGATCCTGGTGGCGCGTCCTTCCAAAGCACCCTTAAAGATTCCGGGGAATGCCACTACATTGTTGACCTGGTTGGGGAAGTCGGAGCGACCCGTTCCCACAACTTTTGCACCGGCTTCTTTGGCAAGATCCGGCATGATCTCCGGAACTGGATTGGCCATGGCAAAGAGGATGGAATCCTTATTCATGGAAGCCACCATCTCCTTGGTGACAATGTTGGGGGCAGAAACGCCCACGAAGATGTCAGCGCCTTTCAAGGCATCGCTAAGAGTTCCCTTCCTGCCTTCCAGATTGGTTACCTCCACCATCTTTTCCTGCATCCAGTTCAGATGCGGGGATTCCTTGCTGAGGATTCCATTGATATCGCACATGGTGATATGCCTGAAGCCGTAAGTAAGAAGCAGCCTGGTGATGGCAACTCCTGCGGAACCGGCGCCATTTACCACGACCTTGGCCTCTTCCTTGTTCTTGCCTGTGACCTTCATGGCATTGATGATGCCCGCAAGAACCACGATGGCCGTGCCGTGCTGGTCATCATGAAAGACGGGAATATCCAGCAGTTCTTTTAGACGCTCTTCAATCTCGAAGCAGCGGGGAGCGCTGATGTCTTCCAGATTGATGCCGCCGAACGCGGGGGCGATGTTGACGACCGTGCGGATGATCTCTTCCGTATCCTGGGTATCCAGGCAGATGGGAAACGCATTGACCCCGCCAAATTCTTTAAACAGTACGGCCTTTCCCTCCATGACCGGCATAGCGGCATGGGCGCCGATGTTGCCAAGTCCGAGCACCGCGCTCCCGTCGGAGACGACGGCTACCGTGTTTGACTTTATGGTATAGGTATAAGCAGCCTCTTTATCTTTGGCAATGGCCTTGCAGGGCTCCGCAACGCCAGGAGTGTAGGCAATAGACAGATCCTCGCGGGAATGCACATGGGATTTTGCGGTCGTCTCGATCTTTCCATGCCATTCCTCATGCATTTTCAGTGCTTTTTCATTTGTTGTCATAGGATTACCACCTCTTTTATTTTCTTCTTATTAATAAGTTTTATAAGTCCGTATTTTTTATAATAGCATTCCTTTAGCCTCAAATCAATATAGTTTCAGGAAAGTTTTGAGGAGGGGCAGGTTAAGAAAAGGGGGGGGCGGCGCAAACAGAAAAATCCGGGATTATGTCGCGATTTTTTATGTTTTGTCATAAAAACTCGGATATAACATGGTTTAAAAGAGGCGAATTATAAAGAAATACTTTTAAAATCAAGATTATTGTAGTATAATACTTTCATATTTCAGATGAGTCAAGTCAGACTGGTGTTCCCGATATAGATAATTTTGGTGAATATGAAAGGAATAAATGATGATGAGAGAAAAGTATGAATCACTGCCTTTAGCTACGTTAAAAGATCTTGCCAAAGCAAGAGGGCTCAAAGGCATATCTACGATGAAGAAGGCAGAGCTTATTGAGCGCATGCTGGAAGAAGATGAAAAGGAAAAGCAGGCTTCCAAGGAGACGGTAAAAGAGATGTCTGCCAATACCGGAGATAAGGAGATCCATGATATTGACAGGCTGGACAGCGGAGTGATCGCTCATGGCATCCTGGAAGTGCTTCCGGACGGATATGGATTCATCAGAAGCGCCAACTATCTGCCGGGAGAGAATGACGTCTATGTATCCCCATCCCAGATACGCAAGTTCAACCTTAAGACGGGAGACATCCTGGAAGGCCATACCAGGATTAAGACGCAGCAGGAGAAGTTCAGCGCCCTGCTCTATCTGACCCGGATCAATGAGATGGACCCGATGAGGGCTATGCGCCGAACCAATTTTGAAGATATGACCCCTATCTTCCCGGATGAAAGGCTGCGGCTGGAGTGTGGAAGGACAAGCACCGCCATGCGGATCGTTGACCTTCTGTCGCCGATCGGAAAGGGACAGAGGGGGATGATCGTATCCCCGCCAAAGGCCGGAAAGACGACGCTTCTGAAGCAGGTAGCCCTGTCTGTCCGTCAGAATA
The DNA here is from genome assembly GCF_019597925.1 of [Clostridium] scindens. Classification (NCBI taxonomy): domain Bacteria; kingdom Bacillati; phylum Bacillota; class Clostridia; order Lachnospirales; family Lachnospiraceae; genus Lachnoclostridium; species [Clostridium] scindens. The sequence continues at coordinate 1,286,621 of NZ_CP080442.1, forward strand.
ATCCGGAGATTCATCTGCTGATTCTTCTGATTGATGAGCGGCCGGAAGAAGTTACGGATATTAAGGAAGCCATTGAGGGTGAGAATGTGGAAGTCATCTATTCTACGTTCGATGAACTTCCGGAACATCATAAAAGAGTGTCAGAGATGGTGATCGAGCGGGCGAAGCGCCTGGTAGAACACAAAAAAGACGTCATGATTCTTTTAGACAGCATTACCAGGCTTGCAAGGGCTTACAACCTGACGGTACCGCCATCAGGAAGAACCTTGTCCGGAGGTCTTGACCCTGCGGCCCTCCATATGCCGAAGCGGTTCTTTGGAGCGGCAAGAAATATGCGCGAGGGCGGAAGCCTTACCATATTGGCAACTGCGCTGGTTGATACCGGCAGCAAGATGGATGACGTCGTGTATGAAGAGTTTAAAGGAACGGGCAATATGGAACTGGTGCTGGACCGTAAATTATCTGAAAAGAGGGTGTTCCCTGCAATCGATATACCCAAGTCAGGAACCAGAAGAGAGGACCTGCTGCTTAGCAGGGAAGAGCAGGAGGCAGTAGAAACTATGCGCCGGGCGCTGAATGGCATGCGCGCGGATGAAGCCGTGGACAATATCCTGAATATGTTTACCCGGACCCGCAATAATGAGGACCTGATACAATTAGTAAAAAAGACAAAATTTATCTAGACAAGGCCGCGCTTTTATGATACAATAACAACGCTGTTTAGATAACGAACATTTATCGCACATCGTGCATGTGACAAAATAAAGAAGAGGTGAAAATCATGAAAGAAGGAATACATCCAGCATATCATCAGGCAACAGTAACTTGTAACTGTGGCAACACATTCGTAACAGGATCTACAAGCGAAGACATCCACGTAGAAATCTGTTCCAAATGCCATCCGTTCTATACAGGACAGCAGAAAGCTGCTCAGGCTCGTGGCCGTGTTGATAAGTTCAATAAAAAATACGGAATGGACAAATAGTTTCACAAGTATCGGGTTGAGGTTGTATAATCTCAACCCTTTTATGTTGCAGAGGAGTTCTATATGAAGTCATCAAATATTGGCGGACAGGCCGTCTTAGAGGGAATCATGATGAAGCACAAAGATGCCTACTCCGTTGCAGTGCGCAAGCCGGACGGGGAGATTATCGTGCAGAAGGATGAGTACCACAGCATTGTTGGAAAGTGGAAGAAGCTGACTACGATTCCGTTTATCAGGGGAATATTTAATTTTATAGATTCTATGGTGCTTGGCATTAAGACCTTGACTTACTCAGCCAGTTTTTATGAGGAAGAAGAGGAGCAGGAAAAACTTACGGAAGCAGAGGCTTTGAAAAAGGAGAAGCAGGAGAAATGGCTGATGGGCGGAACGGTGGCGTTTTCCGTGGTAGCGGCGGTAGCCATCTTTATGGTGCTGCCTTACGTTCTATCCTCGTTTCTTAAGCCGCTCATTCCATCTTATCACATCCGCACAGTGATCGAAGGCTTTGTGAGAATCGGGATATTCATACTGTATGTGCTTCTGATATCGAGGATGGAAGATATCCAGAGGACATTCATGTACCACGGGGCAGAACATAAGTGCATCAACTGTATCGAGCACGGCCTGCCTCTGACGGTGGAGAATGTAAAGATCAGTTCCAGGCAGCATAAGCGCTGCGGGACCAGTTTCTTGTTCTTTGTCCTTGCGATCAGCATCATTCTCCTGCTGCTTGTACAAGTGGAGTCGCCCCTCATGCGGGTGGCAGTCAGGATTGCCCTTCTTCCGGTGATCGCCGGAATCTCCTATGAGATACTCAAACTCGCCGGGAGCAGCGATAACGCGCTGATCAATCTGTTCAGCAAGCCGGGGCTGGCAATTCAGAAACTGACCACCAAAGAGCCGGATGAGGGCATGATCGAAGTGGCCATCCAGGCCGTGGAGGCAGTATTTGATTGGAGAGCATATGAGGAAGAGAACTTTGACGCTTCAGCAGATTTATAGGGAAGGGACTTCCAAGCTTAAAGAGGCTGGCATCCGGGAGGCAGCGCTGGATGCGTGGTATCTGCTGGAATTTGCGACTGGAATTACCAAAGCTTCCTATTATGGCAACCCGGATAAAGAGATAAAGGAAGAAGAGGCGGCCCGGTATCTTGCGTATATAGAGAGCCGGAAGAAACGAATCCCATTGCAGCATATTACGAAGGAGCAGGCGTTCATGGGCTATCCCTTCTATGTGGATGAGCATGTGCTGATCCCAAGGCAGGATACGGAGACGCTGGCTGAAGAAGCGCTCAAGGTATTAAAGCCCGGCATGCAGGTACTGGATCTGTGCACCGGATCCGGGTGTATCCTGATAAGCCTGATGAAGATGTGCGAGGGGCTTTATGGAACCGGAAGCGATATATCCGAAGAAGCGCTGGAAGTAGCCAGGAAGAATGCCTGCAGGCTGGAAGTCAATGCAACATTCATAAGAAGCAGCCTGTTTGAGCATATCAGCGGCAGATACGACCTGATCGTATCCAATCCCCCTTATATCCGCACATCGGTTATTCAGGAACTTCAGGAGGAAGTAAGGCTTCATGATCCATTCATTGCCCTTGACGGCAAGGAAGACGGGCTGTATTTTTACAGGGAGATCATCAAAGCCGGGGGAGGCTATCTCAAGCCGGGAGGCTATCTGATGTTCGAGATCGGGTATGACCAGGGAACGGAAGTGGCAAGCCTTATGGAGAAGCATGGATATAGGAATATAATGGTAAAAAAGGATTTGGCAGGTCTTGACCGTGTGGTTTCAGGCATGTACAATGGAGAATAGCTGTTAGGAAAATGTTAAGGAGGAAATAGTATGTTTGACAAATTAGAGGATTTGCTCATTCGTTTGGAAGAGGTACTTAGCGAACTACAAGAGCCGAATGTGGCTAATGACCAGAACCGGTTCCGCAAGCTTATGAAAGAACAGAATGAACTGACTCCTATTGTTGAGGCATATAAGGAATATAAGGCCTGCAAGCAGGCGATCGAGGACAGCCTTCAGATGCTGGAGGAAGAGTCCGATGAAGAGATGAGAGAGCTTGCCAAGGAAGAACTGAATGACTCAAAAGCGAGGGTTGAGGAATTAGAGCATGAACTTAAGATTCTGCTTCTGCCCAAGGACCCCAATGATGATAAGAATGTCATAGTCGAGATCCGTGCCGGTGCCGGCGGGGATGAGGCGGCCTTGTTCGCGGCCGAGATCTACCGCATGTATCTCCATTATGCAGAGAGCCAGCGATGGAAAGTAGAACTGGTGGAATGCGAAGAGATCGGTATAGGCGGCATGAAGAATGTGACCTTCATGATCAACGGGAAAGGAGCCTATTCTGTGATGAAATACGAATCCGGGGTACATCGGGTGCAGCGGGTGCCCGAGACAGAGTCCGGCGGACGTATTCATACTTCCACGATTACGGTCGCTGTCATGCCGGAAGCGGAGGATGTAGATATCCAGATAGATGAAAAAGATATCCGTATTGACGTCATGCGGGCATCCGGCAACGGCGGACAGTGCGTCAATACGACGGATTCGGCAGTGCGCCTGACCCATTATCCGACAGGAATCGTAATCTACAGCCAGACGGAGAAATCCCAGCTGCAGAATAAGGAAAAGGCATTCGCCCTTCTCCGGGCGAAACTGTATGATATGGAATGCCAGAAGCGCCATGACGCAGAAGCTGAGGCGAGAAAGAGCCAGATTGGTACCGGAGACCGTTCTGAAAAGATCCGCACCTACAATTTCCCGCAGGGACGCGTGACGGATCATCGTATCGGCTTGACGTTATATAAACTGGATAAGATCATGAACGGCGACATCCAGGAGATTATTGATGCCTGCATCGCAGCAGACCAGGCGGCAAAACTGGCAAATATGAATGAGTAAGGCAAGACAGGAAAAGGCGCAGCGTGATGAAGAGTCACGCCCTGCGCCTTTGCTATATGAGGAAAAGACTATGAGAGAAAAACTGAAAAAATTATTTGCATATTATAACCCATATAAACCGCTATTCTACAGCGATATGTTCTTTGCAATCCTGGGGGCGGCCGTTACGCTGATTCTTCCACTGATCGTCAGGTATATCACCAACGAGGTGGTTTATTTTAACGGAGCAGATGCCAGACGGGCAATCCTGGTGCTTGGAATCATTATGATCGCTCTGGTGCTGCTGGAGATTTTCTGCAACTTTTACATCGCTTATTTTGGACACATTATGGGAGCGAAGATGGAAGCAGACATGCGCGGGGATATCTTCGGCCATTACCAGAAACTGACTTTTGCCTTCTATGATAACCAGAAGGTGGGACATCTTTTATCCAGGATCACCAGCGACCTGTTTGATATCAGCGAGCTGCTGCATCACGGTCCGGAGGACTTGGTAATATCTATCATCAAGATTATAGGATCATTCATCATCCTGCTGATGGTAAATGTGAAGCTGGCTTTGGTGGCATTCGCGTTTATCCCGGTGATGGCACTATTTGCCTTCTACTACAACGGGAAGATGAAAAGCGCTTTTAAGAGGAACCGGGAAAAGATTGCAGATATCAACAGCCAGATAGAAGACAGCCTGGCAGGCATCCGGGTAGTAAAGTCTTTTGCCAACGAAAAGGAAGAGATGAAGAAGTTCCAGGCAGGAAATGACAATTTTGTGGCAGCCAAGAAGGTCAGCTACAAATATATGGGCATCTATAATTCCGGATTGGGAGCCATGAGCACGCTGATCACGGTGGTAGTTCTTTTGGCAGGAGTGGGGATGATGCTGGCAGATACGGTAAAACTGACAGACTTGATCACCTTCCTTCTCTACATCAACAACTTTACAGATCCTGTGAAGAAACTGGTATCCTTCACAGAGCAGTTCCAGAATGGATACTCTGGATTTGAGAGATTCCTTGAAATCCTGTCGATCGCGCCGGATATTGCGGACAGACCGGATGCGGTATCCGTAGATCAGGTAAAAGGAGAGATTGAATTCCGGGATGTATCCTTCCGATATGAGGATAATACGGAAAAGGTGCTGAACCATATTGATCTGAAGGTAAACGCAGGAGACTATATGGCCCTGGTGGGGCCTTCCGGAGTGGGCAAGACCACGCTGTGCAGCCTGATTCCGAGATTCTATGAAGTGACTTCCGGCGCGATCCTGATTGACGGGATGGACATAAGGGATATCAAACTGGCTGATCTGCGTAATAATATCGGAATCGTGCAGCAGGACGTGTATCTGTTTGCGGGGACGATTATGGATAATATTCGATACGGCCGGCCGGACGCGACGGATGAAGAAGTAGTCCGGGCAGCCAAGAATGCCAATGCCCATGAATTCATTATGGCTTTCCCGGATGGCTATGATACGGATATCGGGCAGAGAGGCGTCAAACTGTCCGGCGGACAGAAACAGCGGCTGTCGATCGCAAGAGTATTTCTTAAGAACCCGCCCATACTGATCTTCGATGAAGCGACTTCGGCTCTGGATAATGAGAGCGAGCAGGTAGTGCAAAGATCCCTGGAAGGGCTGGCAAAGGACAGGACTACCTTCGTGATCGCCCACAGGCTGACGACGATCCAGAATGCCCAAAAGATACTGGTACTTACAGAGGATGGGATTGCCGAAGAAGGAACCCATGAGGAACTGCTTAAGAAGAAGGGAATCTATGAGTCGCTGTACCACAGGAATTTCGAGGCCTGACATACTTTTGTCATCATATAAAAATATAGTTTAATATAGTTTAACAGCGTAGCGGTTATAGACTGCTACGCTGTTTTTTTGCCATCAAAGGGCATCCTATGTATTCTGCTATTCTTCCTTCCACTCATCCTTGATCAAGTAATCTTTTAATGCCTGTATATCCTTGACGATCAGGTATCCACTTTCTTTTTCTATCAATCCCTCATTCGTAAGCGACAGAAAGATATTCGAGACCGATACGCGGGAAAGGCCTGTCTGATAGGCCATCTCCTGGTGCGTGAATTTGATATTCAGCTTGTAGCTGCCGTCTCTTAGCCGGACGCCATATAGCTGGATCAGGCTCAGCAGCGAGTGGTAGACCCGGTAATTGGAGTCATTAAAACTCATCTGCTCTAATAGACTTGTGATAAGACGAGTCTTCAGTGACAGCGCCTTTAATAAGGTCATGCAAAAATCTGGATTCTGGCATATCTCTTCAGTGAAACGTTTTTTGGAAATCAGATACAGCGTGGTTTTTGTACAGGTTGTTGCCGTACAGTAATTGCCCAGCTGATCCAGACAGGCAAGCTCGCCAAAGCAGGTGCCCTTGTCCGCGATATAGATGCTTCGCCTCCGGCCATTGATGCCATAGAGATCGAGCACGACCCGGCCTTCCTTGACAAGATAGACGTAAGGAGTGACATCGCCCTGCTGATAGATGACGGTGCTTCTTTCATAGGACTTGACGGAGGAATCCTTAAGAATGGGCTCCCAGTCCTTGTCATCAAGACTCAGCCATGGAGACATGTAGGGTGCAATCAAATCAGATAAATTATTTTTAGTCAATATTAGAACGCTCCTTTTAGTAGTAATAATTACAGAAAATGACCCAATATTCCGACGATTAAAGATTGTTAAATAATAAATCATAAAATTACCGTGGTTTGTAAAGTAGTTTACAGAAAAATTATAGCATGATTACTATAATTGTCAATATGAATCAATTGGCGCAATTGACAGAATATTAAACGAGAAAGGAGATGAGAACATGGCAGAGATTGACCGGTATTCTTTTATCTACGGCATGATTGCGGCCTTTGGAGAATGCGTAGCCCAGGAGGTGAAAAAAGTTGCATTCAGCCCTCCATTTCCCCCTTCTGATTTGAAATTATTGGAGGAAGAGGCCGAGAGGATCATGAGAGAGCAGGGCTTGTCTTACTGTCTGGAAAAAAATCCGGATATTCCGGAGGATGAAAGGGTGTACTGGTGGGTTCTGTACAAATTCCCCGAGGTTCGAAACGAATATGAGAGGCTAAGGCAGAAAGGATTGAATCCGGCATGGGAATTTGAAGCGTTTAAAGAATTATTGAGTTATGGAACAGCCTGGGGGCCCGGGCATGAGAAGGTGGTCCCGAAAATCAGAAAGGAGGCCAGCCCGATGGATCCGGTGACAAGAATCTTGTTTAAGGACGGCGGATGGCCTGTGAAAAGGAAAATATAAAGGAGGATATGGTATGAACTCATTTGGCTTTATTGAGACGAAAGGATTTGTAGGCAGCGTGGAGGCGGCGGACGCAATGGTGAAAGCAGCCAATGTAGAGGTAGCCGGAAAAGTAGAGATTGGCGGCGGATACATAACCGTAGCGATCAAAGGCGACGTAGGAGCGGTCAAGGCGGCTGTTGATGCCGGAGCCGAAGCAGCGCAGAGAGTCGGAGAACTGGTGAGCGCCCATGTGATTCCAAGGCCGAACGAAGGCCTGCTGGATCTGTTTCTCGAAAAAGAGGAGGCGTAGGCTGCGGGATTAGACGGCAGCAGGAAAGGAGTTGTAACGATTGAAGAAATTTTATACAGCAGCAGATGTTAACTTTTATGCTTCCAAGGGCGAGAATGTCATCTATATCAATCCAGGGGATGTAGTGACCTCTGTGGCAAGGGAAGAAGCAGAGAAAAAGGGAATCCGGTTCGCGGCGGGAGAAGCGCAGGCACCGGCAAGGGCACAGCAGCCGGCAGCCCCATATGCGGCGCCAGTGCAGGCACAGACGCCCTCATACCAGAAGCCGGCGGCCGTGGCAGTGCCAGCGGCACCGGCACCATCCTATACCTATCCGCAGGTGAAGGCGCTGCCATATAAGGGGCTTCTAAGCGAGGCGGAGGTTGATAGGTGGAGGGAGGACTTCCCGATTCTTAAGACCGTGGCCCATCTTGGCAACTGCTCCCAGAGCGCGCAGTCAAAACAGGTGCTGGCGGGCATCCAGAGATATCTGGATAACTGGGGCAGCGTCGGCATGGACTGGGATTCCTGGATGGAAGAGATCGAGCTTGCGAAGGCTGAATTCGCCAAGCTGATCGGTGCGCAGCCGGATGAGATCGCCATTGCTTCCTCCGTGTCAGACCTTGTAAGCTCCATTGCCAATTCCCTGGATTATACCGGGAAACGTAAGAAAGTGGTTGTGACCGATATGGAGTTCCCGACGGTGGATTACATCTGGCTCGCAAACCAGAGACACGGCGCGAAGGTGGACTTTGTGTCTGTCAATGAGAACCATGAGATCGACATCAGCGAATATGAACGCTACATAGACGAAGATACGCTTCTGACATCCGTAACCCAGGTGTATTACCTGAATGGGTTCAAGCAGGATGTTAAAGCGATCGCAGATATTGCCCACCGCAAAGGATCGCTCGTACTGGTCGACGCATACCAGTGCCTGGGAACAGAGCCGCTGGACGTGAAAGCCATGAACATCGACATTCTCGTATCAGGCTGCCTGAAATATCTGTTCGGAATCCCGGGCGTGGCATTTATGTACGTGAACAAGCAGATCATACAGGAACTGAAGCCTTCTGTGACCGGATGGTTCGGCCAGACGAATCCATTCCTGTTCCAGACCAGATATCTGGACTGGGCCAACAAGACGAGCCGGTTTGATACGGGAACCCCGCCTGTGCTCAACGCATATGCGGTTCGGGCAGGTCTTGAGATCATCAACGAGGTCACGGTGCCAAAGATCAAAGACAGGATCGACATGCTAAGCGCTCATGCCCTAAACGGCGTTATCGCAAGAGGCCTTAAGACCATCAGTCCCTTTGACGTGAGCAAAAAGGGCGGTACGACGGCCATCGTCTGCGGAGACAAAGTGGACTCCCATACGATGGAAAAACTTTTAAGAGACAGAAATGTGATTGGATCAGGCAGAGGCGAAGTGATCAGGATTGCACCGCATTTCTACACTAAGCCGGAAGAGATCGACTACGCGCTGGATTGCATCAAGGATATCCTGGAAGGAAGGTAGGTGCTTGCTATGTACATCTGCAAAGTACAGGGGAAATGTGTTTCCACGATCAAGGATGAGCACCTGAAAGGCTGCAGCCTCATTACAATGCAGCGGATGAACAAGTCCGGCGGTCCATCGGGCGAGATGCTGGTGGCCGTAGATACCATCGGCTGCAGCGTGGGAGAGACCGTGCTTGTGACGAGAGGCTCGGGGGCCCGGGCGGTACTGGGCGCCGACAGTCCGGCTGACATGGTCGTTGTGGGAATCGTAGACACTTATGATTGTAAATGAGAAATAGGAGGATGGAAGATATGAAGTCAAAAGGATTTATTGAGACAAGAGGACTGGTAGCGGCAATCGAGGCGGCAGACGCGATGGTGAAGGCGGCAAACGTGACGCTGTCGGGCAAGAAGATGATCGGCGGCGGACTTGTGACCGTGGTCATCGAAGGCGACGTAGGAGCCGTAAAGGCAGCCGTGGATGCAGGGGCAGCGGCAGCACAGAAGGTAGGAGAACTGGTGAGCGTCCATGTTATCGCAAGGCCGGATGCTGAGATCGACGCGTTCCTTAATTAAGGAAGGTGCCTTATGGAAGAAGCAAAAAAAGAAAATCTAAATCTGAGGACCTTTGTAATTGTTGACAATATGCAGCCCCAGTACGCGGCTGTAACAGGAACCGTATCCAAAGGAGACATCCCGCTTGCGGGGATGAGCGAACTGTACATAGAACTGGCGCCGGGAAGCGGAGTGTATGATCTGCTGAACGCGGCGCTCAAGTCCTCCAACGCCAAGCCTGCCTTCCAGATCGTGGAACGGGAATACGGAGAGATCGAGCTGCATTCTTATTCTCCGGAAGATGTCAAGCAGGCCGGGGAGGCAGTTCTTGAAGCCTGCGGGCTTACAGTGCAGGACCGTATGAAGCCCAAGATCGTGTCCGAGCAGATCATCTCTAATACAGATGCCTATCAGGCACAGCTGATCAACAGGGATTCCAGGCATGGCTCGATCCTCGTTCCTGGGGAGACGCTGTTCATCATGGAAGTAGAGCCGGCGGCCTATATCTCTATCGCAGTAAATGAGGCGGAGAAGAACGCAGACATTAAAGTGGTGACCTTCGACCCGGTGGGACGGTTTGGGAGAATGTATATCTCCGGCTCCCAGAGCGAGGTCAGAAGCGCAAGGGACGCGGCAATCGCGGCAATTACAGGTGTGGAAGGAAGAACATAGCCTATGGGTAACGACATATTTGCAGATTATATCAAAAACCTAAAACAGAATAACGAATCTGCCCGCCCTGCCGTACCTTACGCCGTAGGCCGGGAGAACGTAAGCGCAGGCGGAGGCAGCGAGACGCTGGACGTCCTCAAAGAGATCAGCCAGAAGCTTACCGCCATGCAGACCGTCCGGGAGCCGCAGACAAAAGATCAGGCGGATCTTGCGGTGGCGGGCGGCATGGTCGTGCTGCCGGGTCACGGCGTCTTTAAGGCCGATGTCTATATCAAAGATGGAAAGATCCAGTCCCTGAGCCAGGGAGGAGAAGTCCGTGCGGCAAAGACCATAGACGCTTCGGGAAAATATGTCTGTCCCGGCCTCATTGACCCCCATGTGCATCTGGGGCTGTTTGCCCCGATGGAGACGGATATGGCCTCGGAGACGAAGGCCGCGGTCATGGGAGGCATCACGACCACCGGCGTATTTTTCGGCGGCCCTGCATCCCACTTTTCTACATTTCCGGAGATCGAGGAGCAGGCTGGCAGATATTCTTACACGGATATCATTCCCCACCTTGTGATCGGCAATGAAGAGCAGATGCGGGAGATACCCGATTACGCCCGGTACTTTGGCGTGACATCCTTCAAGGTGTATATGAACGGGATACCCGGCATGATCCCAAGCGTGGACGACGGATTCATCCTGGATGTCATGGAACAGATGAAGCGTACGGGAAAGCAGTGCATCCTATGCTGCCACACGGAGAATACCCATATCGTAGCCAGGGCGCTTCGGGACGCGAAAGAGAAGTACGGGGAAGGCGCGGACGTAAGAGACTGGATGGAAAGTCATCCGGCGATGGCCGAGGAAGAAGCGGCCATGCGGATCGCTTATCTGGCAGAGAAAAGCCGGACTCCAGTGTACCTTGTACATATCGGCACGAAGGAGGGCATCGAAAAACTGCGGCAGATCAAGCCATTTAACAAATATGTACATATCGAGACGACAAGCCCTTATCTGGCGGTGACCAGCGAGCAGTTTGACGGGCCCCTCTATAAGATGGAGCCGCCGCTTCGAAACCAAGAAGACAAGAACGCGCTCTGGGAGGCGCTGGATGACGGAGTCATCGACACGATCGGAACCGATAATGTATGCGAGAGCAAAGAAGAAAAGCAGCCGGAGCGTTCCATCTGGGACGTGGTTCCGGGATATTCCGTAGTGGAGACGCATCTGGCGTCGGTATTGACGGAAGGCGTGGTAAATAGAGGAATCAACATCGAAAAAATAATCAGCCATATGACAAAATGTCCGGCAGAGACATTTGGCGTATATCCCAAGAAGGGGACGCTGCTGCCGGGAAGCAACGCGGACCTGGTACTCATCGACATGAACGTTACACGGGAAGTACATGCCAAAGACCTGCATTCCCGGTCAGACTTTTCCATCTTTGAGGGAAGGCGGCTTACAGGATGGCCGGTGATGACCGTCAAAGGCGGCAGCATCGTGATGGAGAATGGAATGCTGGTGGCAGACGCGCCGTCAGGACATATGGTGAAGCGATAGGAGGTAACTTAACTTGAAAGAGATCAGAATACATGGCAGAGGCGGCATGGGTGCGGTAAAAGCGGCAGAGGCGCTGGTGTACGCGGCGGTGATGGATGGGAAGTATGGCAACTCAATCCCGTTCTTTGGATTTGAGCGCCAGGGAGCGCCGGTCACAGCCTTTGTCAGAATCAGCGAAGAACCCATCCGGCCAAAAAACAGGGTGTACCATCCGGACATTATCATCGTGCTGGATCCTACGATCATGAACGCGGTCAACGTGTTTGAAGGGGTCAAAGAAGGCGGCATCCTTGTGCTCAACACGACCCATGATCCAAAGGATATGGAGATACCAAAAAACATTGCATCCGTCACCGTGGTGGATGCTACAAAGATCGCCCTTGATATGATTGGCAGGCCCATTACCAATACGGTTATGCTGGGCGCGTTCTGCAAGGCGACAGGACTGGTATCCGTGGACGAGGTGGCCAAAAAAGTAGAAGAACTCTGGGGCGCCAAAAACAAAGAGGCGCTGTACAAAGGGTATGAGGCCGCTGTGACGGCCGAAGCGCGATAAAGGAGGTGCTCTGTAAAAATGGAATTTAAAAGTAAATATATTGTGCCTGTAGGAGCGGATGGAATCCATGTTCTGAATACAGGCGACTGGAGGACGCAGCGCCCGGTGCTTGACCAGGAGGCGTGCATCGCATGCGGCACCTGCCTTCTGTACTGCCCGGTAAACTCGATCAGAAAGTCAGACGGAAAATTCACCATCTGTTATGACTACTGCAAGGGATGCGGCATATGCGCGCATGAATGTCCGAAAAATGCGATTACGATGATACCGGAGGAGGGGAAATAAATGCAGAGATTAGATGTATTAAATGGCAATATGGCTGCAGCGCTGGGAGCAGCCCTCGCAAAACCAGATGTCATCGCGGCTTATCCGATTACGCCGCAGACACCGGTAGTAGAGTATCTCACCCAGTTTGCGGCAGACAAAAAGATCGACGCGGCTATGAGCGAGGTAGAGTCCGAACTGTCAGCCATGAGCGTGGTGACAGGCGCCTCCTTAGCAGGATCGAGAACCTTCACGGCCACGGCGTCCCAGGGACTTTCGCTTATGTATGAGCCTTACTTTCGGGCATCCACCCTTCGTCTGCCCATCGTGATGGCCATCGTCAACCGGGAGATGATCTCCCCCCAGAGCGTGTGGGGAGGGCAGCAGGATTCCATGAGCGTTAGAGATGCGGGATGGCTTCAGATCTATGCGGAAGACAATCAGGAGATCCTGGATCTGGTGGTGCAGGCTTTCAAGATCGCGGAAGATAAGCGGGTACTGCTCCCGATCAATATCTGCTACGATGGATTCTACCTGTCTCATATGACCGAGCGTGTGATGGTGCCGGAGCAGGAGAAAGTAGATGCATTTTTAGGAACTTACCACCCGGAACACATTATCCTGGACCCCGAGCGCCCAATGGCGGTGGATCCGCTCACCAACGGCGCCCTTTTGATGGAATACAGATACAAACATCTGAAAGCCCAGCAGGCAGCGCTTGAGGTGATCGAGGAAGTGGACCGGGAGTACGGGGAATTGTTTGGGCGCTCCTATGGAGGCGCCATCGAAGAATACCGGATGGAAGATGCCGAGTACGCCATCATCACCACCGGCTCCATGTCCGGGGCGGCAAAAGATATGGTGGACGCGAAACGTCAGGAGGGGCTGAAGGCAGGATTAGTCCGAATGCGCATGATTCGTCCGTTCCCGAAAGAAAGGATTCAAAAAGCGCTTGCGAACGTAAAAGCCTTTGGAGTCGTAGATAAAAATGTATCATTCGGCTGCGACACCGGAATCGTATATCAGGAAGTAAAAGCAGCCCTGTACGGAGGAAATGCGGTACCGTCAGTGCCGGTCATCGGCGGACTTGGCGGGGAGGATATCTCGCTTCGGATGATGGGAGACGTCATCGACGCAGTCGTCCGCGCGGCAGAAGAACAAACGGACAGCGAGACCATATGGCTCATGGTAGAAGAAGGGTAGGTGAAGAAGAATGAATATAGTAGACAAATTAGCGTCCAAAGAGGATATGGTCTCTCCAGGCATATCGGCCTGTGTGGGATGCAACGTGGAACTGACGCTTCGAACATGCATGAAGGTGCTGGGACCTAACACCATCTATGCGGTGCCTCCCGGGTGTATGGGAGGAGTAGGCGTTGTAGGATGGGATACCCAGTCCGGCTCAAAGATTCCAGTATTCTTCCCGCTGCTTGACAATGTGGCATCCATGCTGGCAGGCATCAAGATGCACTATGAAAAGCAGGGCAGAGATGTGAACGTAGTTGCCTTCGCGGGCGACGGAGCGTCCACGGATGCCGGCATGCAGTGCCTGTCCGGCGCGGCGGAGCGCGGGGACAAATTGATCTATATCTGCTACGACAACGAAGGATATATGAACACAGGGTATCAGAGAAGCAGCGCCACCACGAAGTATTCATGGACTACCACGACGCCCATAAGCAAAGAAGGGCGGGGCGGCAAAAAGCAGCACAAGAAAGACTTCCCGATGGTGATGGCCATGCATGATATCCCATATATGGCAACCTGTTCCCCTGCCTATATCCCGGACATGGTAAGAAAACTCGAAAAAGCCATGGAGGCGTCAAAGAAAGGCCTGGCTTATCTCCACGTATTCAATCCGTGCCTGACCGGATGGGGCATAAAGCCGGATACGAGTATCGAGGTGTCAAGGCTGGCTGTGGAGACGAACTTTTTCCCGCTCTATGAAGTGGAGAACGGCACATTTACGATCAACAAGACATTCAAGGAGCCAAAGGCGGTGAAAGAATACTTGAGCCGGATGAAGAAATTCAAGCATCTGAACGAAGATGAGATAGCGGAAATCCAGGAACTGGTGGATTACAAATGGAACCGGCTTACGAAGCTTGCCGACCTTTAACAAGAAGAAGGAGGGAATACATGGGACACAATTTAGACGCATTATTCAATCCTGAGAACATTGCGGTGATCGGAGCCAGCAATAATCCATTGAAAGCCGGCTATACGGTCATCTACAACCTGAATCAGATTGGATATCCAAAAAAAGTATTTCCCGTGACAATGTCGGCTGACGAGATCCTCGGACGGAAATGTTATAAGAAGCTTTCCCAGATTGAAGATACGGTGGAACTGGTAGTGCTGGGAACTCCGGCCAAGATGATCTATGACATTATGGATGACCTGGAAGCGCGTATGGAAGAGCGGCAGGATGTGAAGGTGATCGTTTGCATCGCCGCAGACTATGGAGAGACAAAGACAGAAGAAGGCATTAAAAGGCAGGAATGCCTCATCCAGACGGCAAAAAGATACGGCATCCGGGTGGTGGGGCCGAACTGCATCGGCATCATCGACAATATTAACCGCGTGGACACCACATTTGTGGAGACGCTTATTCCAAAAGAAATGAGAGGGCAGAAGGGAGGAATCAGTTTTATCTCCCAGAGCGGAGCGATGGCGGCTTCCATCCTGATGATGGGAGCGTCCGGCCCGGCGCCGATCTCCATGAACAAATTCATCTCCATAGGAAATATGGCGGATGTGGACTGTATCGACCTGCTGGAGTACTTTGAGCAGGATGAGGACACGAAGGTGATCGGCATGTATCTGGAAGGATATCCGGATGGACGAAGACTGATGGATACGCTGTCCAGGATTGCCAGGAAGAAGCCAGTCGTCATCCTAAAGGTGGGGCGGAGCAGCATCGGCGCGAAGGCGGCCAATTCCCATACCGGCTCCCTTGCCGGGGCTGATTCCGTCTATGACGCGGCATTCCGGCAATATGGGATTATAAGGGTGTACACGATTGAGGATATGATGGATACGCTTCAGGCATTCGACGCCATGAAGATACCAGAGGGGCCAAACTGTTTTCTTCTTACACAGGCAGGCGGTCCGGGAATCTATTGCACGGATGCGTTCGTGGATGAAAAGAACCTTGCATTTCCCATGGTATCCGATGTGACGAAGGAAAAGTTGAAGGAGGCGCTGCCGCCTATGGCAAATATCTGCTCCCCGGAGGGGTACGCGGACATCACGGCAGCAGCTACGGTAGCGCATCATGTGGAAAGCCTTCGGATCGTCATGGATGACGAGGCGACGGACAGCGTGATCTTCGTCACGGTGGTGCCTACCTTTCTTCCGAGAAGGGAACTGGCCGAGGGGCTGATCCATCTGCTGGTGGAGGAAGGATACCAGAAGAAAAAGCCAGTCTGTATCTGCATCATGGCGGGAAACTATGTGTGGGAATGCCGGCAGATCCTGGAACGCGCCGGAATTCATACGTTTGACACGCCAG
Organism: [Clostridium] scindens; assembly: GCF_019597925.1. NCBI lineage: Bacteria > Bacillati > Bacillota > Clostridia > Lachnospirales > Lachnospiraceae > Lachnoclostridium > [Clostridium] scindens. The sequence goes on from NZ_CP080442.1 coordinate 1,302,693, forward strand.
CCCACTGCGTGAAGGCAATGAGCCATATGACGGCCTATGGCCAATTCTTAAAGGAGCAGGAGGAAGAGGCAGATGAGTAGATTTTTAAATGAGCTGGAAGCGAAGAACCTTCTTTCTGAATACGGGGTGCCTATGGCAAAAAGCAGGGTGGCCGCATCGAAAGAGGAGGCTGTGGGGATTGCCAGGGAACTGGAATTTCCCATTGTCATGAAGATATTATCCGCGGACATCCAGCACAAGACAGAAGCAGGCTGCGTCTTTCTCGGCGTGGAAAAAGAAGAGGTGGAAGAGAAGTACGCGCAGATCCTGGAGAATGCCAAAGCCTACAAGGCAGATGCAGCCATAGACGGCGTGCTGATTCAGGAGATGGCCGCAGAAGGCCTGGAGGTCATCGTTGGGATGAAGAAGGATCCCCAGTTCGGACCGGTGATCATGACAGGAAGCGGCGGCATCTACGTAGAAGTGTTCAAGGATATTGCGCTCAGGCTGCTTCCAGTGGATAGGAAGGAAGCAGTGAAAATGATAAAGGAGACAAAACTGTACCAGATCATAACAGGCGCCAGAGGAACGGAATACGATATGGACGCCCTGGCAGACTGTCTCCTGAAGGTATCGGAACTCGTGGGAAATCAGCCGTCTATCGAGGAACTTGATATCAATCCTTTGTTTTTGTATGAAAAAGGCAAAGGGGCGAAAGGGGTAGATGCGCTGATCAAGATTACCGAGGAGAAATAAAATTTGAAGAAAGCAGGAATTCTGCCTTATACGGCAGGTATTGTGATGGCAGTTTTTTTCGGCCTGTCCTTTCTGGTGACGCAGCAGGGGCTGGCCGAGATTCCCCCGATGGTCCTGATGAGTTTCCGATTTGTGCTGGCTGCCGCCTTTATGACAATCTTAAGGGCATTTGGAATCATACATATAGACTATAAGAATAAGCCGGTGAGGGGCGTGATCATACTGTCAGTGTTTTATCCCGGGATCTCATTCTTTTTTGAGACCATCAGCCTGAAGTATGTATCATCTTCCCAGGCAGGGATATTGGTCTCGATTATGCCAATATTCGTGACCTTGTTCGGCATCTTGATATTGAAGGAAAAGCCGATGGGCATACAGGTGTTTTTTATCATTGTATCTGTGACTGGCGTGATGGTTACGGTGGTGTTTGCAAAGAGCAGCGGAAATGAGGGGACGTTTTTCGGCATCTTGCTGATGCTCATATCCGTACTGGGAGGCTCAATTAATAATGTGCTCTCGCGGAAATATTCCACCTATTTCTCATCCGTAGAGATCACATATACGATGCTGTGCCTGGGAGCCGTGATATTCACATGCATCTCGCTCATTCAGGGAATATTCGACCGCCAGGTACTGGAAGCGTATCTCATCCCGTTTCGTTCCGGGAAGATGATGTTCGTCGTACTGGAACTTAGCATCGGGACATCGGCTGTGGCGTTTTTCTGTATGAATTATATGCTCTCTAAGCTGAAGGCAGTGAATGCGGCGGTGTTTATCAATCTTGCAACGGTGATATCCATTGCGGCGGGAGTGCTCATCGTGAAGGAACATCTGTATTGGTATCAGGCTGTAGGAGGAATATTGATCGTGCTGAGCGTGTGGGGGACCAATTATTTTGAAAACCGTGTGAAAAATCTAAAGGAAAAGGAGGGTGCATAGAATGGAAGAAAAGAAAGAAGAACGTTTGGAATTTAGAGGAGGTAGTTTTTTCGCTGTACTGCCGCTTATATTGTTCGTAGTTGTCTGTATCATGCTATTTGTAGTCTTTAAGGTATTTGAGATGGAAGGCCTGTGCATGGGCGGAATACTTGTATTAATTATAGGAAGCCTTTTTGCAAAGAACTGGGGCTGCTACTGGAGGGCAGTTGTCAAAGGAATGACATCGGAGATGATGAACACGCTGGCGCTGATCCTGCTGGTAGTAGGCATCTTTGCTAAGATGATGTCACGCGGCGGCGTTGCCCAGGGCTTCGTCTGGCTTGGAGATTCTATGGGGCTTCACGGCGGCATGTTTGTCGTATTTGCGTTTATTGCCACCAGTATTATATCCATGTCAACCGGAACCTCTATAGGAACGCTATTCTCAGGGTTTCCGATTCTTTATCCATCAGGAATCCTGCTGGGCGCGCATCCTTTATATCTCGCAGGCGCGATCCTGTCCGGAGCCATATTCGGAGACAATGTTGCTCCAATATCTGATACGACGATCGCATCTGCGGCTTCCCAGAGTTACAAAAATAAAAAGGGAACGGCCGATATCGGCGGCGTTGTAGCTACCCGTATGAAGTATGTTCTTGTTGCCATGTTCATCGCATGCGTCCTGTATCTCGTGCTCGGCAACGCAGGCGCAGGAGATCCGGCAGGAAAAGAGATTCTGGAAGCATACAAGGATCCGAAAGGGCTCATCATGCTGATTCCGGTCGTGGTACTTCTTGCCGTAGCCATCATCAAAAGAGATATATTCATTGCAGTCACATGGGGAATTATATCCGGTACAGTCATCGGGCTTGTAGCAGGGATCCTTACGCCTGCAGATATCGTTTCTGTGGAAGACGGCGCTTTGGCAGGATTTGCGATCGACGGCATTAAGAACATGCTGGGAACGGTGGGTTATCTGTATGCGGTAGCCGGCATTATAGGGGTACTTAATGAAAGCGGCATGATGCAGAAGATGATCGATGCCCTGCTAAAGAGCAAGTTGAACAAATCGATCATTGGATCAGAATTCATCATTGGCTTTGGAATCATCCTTACTTCCATCTGCCTTGGATCAGCCAATGGGCCGGCAATCATCATGTATGGGCCGATCGCCGACAAGATCGGGCAGGAGAGCGGACTTCATCCTTACCGGCGTTCCAACCTGCTGGATGGCTTCGCAAGCACGCTGTCCGTGATCATACCATTCACCAGTTCCTTTATCTTTATCGTGATCAGCTGCGTGACCGGGCTGATGGAAGAGTATTCCTTTATTAATGCCATCAATCCGATTGCCCTGGCAGGAGCGACCTTCCACTGTATTGCCTTGTTTGCAGTATTTGTATTCGCGGTACTGACAGGATGGGGAAGAGAGTATGAAGGGCCAAACGGCGAGCGCATAAAAGCGAAGAACAGGTAGAGAGGCCTCTTGGTAAAAAAATAAATATCAGGGAAAGAAAATTACAGTGTATGGAGCTGTTGCGCTAAGGCCATTAGCGCAATGGCTTCTTTTATATGGAAATCATCTGTAAAGTGATATTTGAAGAAATTGTGCTGCAAATATGTAATAAATAGAAGAAAAAATAAAAAAAATGTGGTATACTAGAAAACGTGTAATTAAAATTGGAAAGATTCAAAGAAGGTAAAATATGAAGGAAATACAGTTTAAGCGAGCAGAATTAGAGGATAAGGAAGTTATTTCTCATTATTTTAAGCACCATACCAGCAGAAGCTGTGAGAGGACATTTGCCAATGTGTATTTATGGTCCAGGCAGTATCCTGTCAAGTGGGCAATCGTGGAAGATGCGCTGGTATTCAAAAGCGAGGATGAGAAGCATCTGGCATTTGCATACCCGGCCGGAGAGCCGGAGAATGTGAAAAAGGCGCTGGAAGTGCTTATGGAGTACAGTAAGGAGAGGGGCATTCCCTTCCAGATGTATAATGTAACGCCGGATAATTTTGATATGCTGGAAGAATGGTATCCGGGAAGATTCCAGATCGAGTATAATAGGGATCTGGCGGACTATGTGTATGAGGCAGAGAAGCTGGCAACGCTCTCCGGCAAGAAGCTGCACGGAAAGCGGAACCATATTAATAAATTCAAGACGATGTATGAGGGACGCTGGTCTTATGAGAGCGTGACCAAGGAGAATCTGGAGGACTGCTTCCAGATGGCTCTCAAGTGGCGCAATCAGAACGGGTGCGAGGATGATCCGGAGAAAAGAGGCGAAATCTGCGTAACGCTGAACGCGCTTCGTCTGTTTGAAGAATTGGAACTTGCAGGAGGTATTCTTAAGGTAGATGGAGAGATCATAGCGTTCACGCTTGGGGAGCCGGTCTGTTCCGATACGTTCGTGGTCCATATCGAGAAGGCATTTGCCGATATCCAGGGCGCGTATCCTATGATCAACCAGCAGTTTGTAGAGCATGAGTGCCAGGACTATACGTATGTGAACCGGGAAGAAGATACGGGCGCGGAAGGCCTTAGAAAAGCCAAATTATCCTACCGTCCGGTTTTCATGGTCGAAAAAGGAAGAGTAACTGAGCGTGCATAGAGAATAAAGAAAAGGAGAAAAGATTATGATAGCAGAGAAAATGAAGAACATGGTAGCAAATAGTTCCGCAATCCGGGCAATGTTCGAAGAAGGCAATCGCCTTGCGGAAATCTATGGAGCGGAAAATGTATATGACTTCAGCCTGGGCAATCCGAATGTGGCTGCGCCGGAAGCGGTGAAAAATGCCATTATCGAATTGCTGGATGAAGATGATCCGGTCGTGCTTCATGGCTATACGAACAGCAATGCCGGCTATGCAGACGTGAGGGAGACTGTGGCGGAGTCGCTGAACGCGCGCTTTGGCACTAGTTTTGAAGGCAAGAATATCGTGATGACGGTTGGCGCCGCAGGAGGCCTGAATGTCATACTTAAGACCTTGCTGAATCCGGGGGATGAAGTAATCGCATTTGCTCCATATTTTGGAGAATACCGTTCTTATACCAATAACTATGACGGGGTGATCGTAGAGATCTCACCGAATACGACGGATTTTCAGCCGAAGCTGGACGAGTTCGAATTAAAGATCACGCCAAAGACCAAGGCTGTCATCGTGAATACGCCAAACAATCCTACCGGCGTAGTTTATTCCGAAGAGACCATTAAGAAGATGGCTGCTATCATGGAGGCAAAGCAGAAAGAACACGGCACGGATATCTATCTCATCGCAGATGAGCCTTACCGCGAGCTGGTCTATGACGGGGCAGAGGTTCCTTACCTTACGAAGTATTATGACAATACGATCGTAGGCTATTCTTACAGCAAGTCCCTGTCGCTTCCGGGAGAGCGTATCGGATATCTGGTCATTCCGGACGAAGTGGAAGACAGTGAGACGATACTGGCCGCGGCAGGCGTTGCGACCCGCATCCTTGGCTTTGTAAACGCGCCGACCTTGCAGCAGAAGGTGGTGGCGAAGTGCATCAATGAGAAGACGGACATCTCTTACTATGACAGGAACAGGGAGACTCTCTACAATGGCCTGAAGGAATGCGGATTCGAGTGCATCAAGCCACAGGGGGCATTCTATCTGTTCGTAAAGTCTCCGGTTTCGGATGAAAAGGAATTCTGCGCGGCTGCCAAGAAGTATAATATTCTGATCGTGCCGGGAAGTTCCTTTGCGTGTCCTGGATATGTGAGAATTGCGTACTGCGTATCCTACGACACGATCGTAAACGCCCTTCCAAAGTTTAAGGAACTGGCAAAAGAGTATTTCTAGAGGGATGAGTCATGAAGGCATTTGAAAAGAACATACGAAAAGTTGAGCCTTACGTTCCCGGGGAGCAGCCCCAGCGCAAGGTGATTAAGCTGAACACCAACGAAAATCCATATCCCCCGGCACCCGGGGTTGCGAAAGCCTTAAAAGGGATGGAGACGGACCGGCTCCGCCTGTATCCGGATCCGGCAGCGACGCCTCTGGTGGAGGAACTCGCCAGATTCTACCAGGTGCAGCCTGATCAGGTATTTGTAGGAGTGGGATCAGATGACGTGCTGTCCATGTGCTTCCTGACATTTTTTAATTCCGAGAAGCCGCTGCTGTTTCCTGACGTCACCTATTCCTTTTACAAGGTGTGGGCAGAATTATACCGGATTCCGTATGAATGCCAGGAACTGGATGAGGACTTCCGTATAGTGAAAGAGGATTATTACAAGGAGAACGGTGGAGTCATCTTCCCGAATCCCAACGCCCCAACCGCCATCTATGAAGAACTGGATGTGGTGGAGGATATCATCGCCCACAACCAAGATGTCATCGTCATTGTGGATGAGGCATACATCGACTTTGCGGGACGGTCCGCACTGGAATTGATTGATAAGTACGAGAATCTTCTGGTCGTGCAGACATTTTCAAAAGCCCGCTCCATGGCTGGGATGCGGATCGGATATGCCATTGGCAATCCGGTACTGATCCAATATCTCAATGATGCGAAATATTCCTTTAATTCTTACACGATGAACCAGACGTCGCTGGCCTGCGGAGTCGAGGCAGTCAAGGATGTCCGGTATTTTGAGGAAGGAATCCAAAAGATCATTAAGACCAGGGAATGGGCAAAGGAAGAACTGGAGAAACTTGGTTTTAAGTGCCTGGAATCTCAGGCAAACTTCATATTTGCCATGCATCCGGAATATGATGCAAAGGAAATGTTTGAAGCATTAAAAGCGAACGATATCTATGTCCGCTATTGGGGAAGCAAACGGATCGAGCAGTATATGCGGATTACGATAGGAACCAGGGAAGAGATGGAAGCCTTGTTTGCTTTTCTTAGAAAATATATGAACAAATAAAGGAGAATTCTATGACTGAAACTTTAGTGCAAAGCATTATCGATGCCCTTAGCGGAAGTGTTGGAAAGGAAGCGATCGTATTTATCATATCCATGATACCGATCCTGGAACTTCGAGGCGCCCTGCTTGTGGCAGGCCCATTGCTTGGCGTGCCGGTAGCGACGGCAATTCCTCTATGTATTATCGGCAACATTATTCCAGTGCCGTTTATCCTGCTCTTGATCACTCCGATCTTTAAATGGATGAAGGGGACGAAGACCTTCAAGCCGATGGTGGATAAACTGGAGGCAAAGGCCATGAGCAAAAGCGATAAGATAGAGAAATACGAGTTCTGGGGACTGGTGCTGTTTGTTGGAATCCCACTGCCCGGGACAGGAGCCTGGACAGGATCCCTGATCGCAGCCCTCCTTGGCGTAAAGTTTAAGAAGGCATTCCCGGCAGTTATTTTGGGTATCTGCATAGCGACTGTCATTATGTGGTTCATATCCTATGTAATCCTTGGAGGAGTCCAGGTGATCGCATAGAAACTGGAAATATAAAAGAGAAGCGTTGGCTTCTCTTTTGCTATTTGGCGAATAAGCCAGGAACTTAGCAACGCGTCTACGGGCACTTTAAAAATTATTCATAGTGTGGTAAAATGTTTAAAAATGTTTGGATAAGGAGTATTGGGTATGGAAAAATTATATGATGTAACTGCAATGGGCGAGATGTTGATTGACTTTACATTGAATGGACAAAGCGAGCAGGGGAATAATCTGTTTGAGGCTTGTCCGGGAGGCGCGCCATGCAATGTACTGGCGATGCTCAATAAATTAGGACGTAAGACTGCCTTTATCGGAAAGGTGGGAGAGGATCAGTTCGGACGCCTTTTAAAAGGAACGATTGATGAACTGGGAATAGAGACGAAGGGTCTGATTCTGGACAAGGAGATCCATACGACGCTGGCATTTGTACATACTTTCCCGGATGGGGACAGGGAGTTTTCTTTCTACCGCAAGCCAGGGGCAGATATGATGCTGACAGAAGACGAGGTGGATTATGACTTGATCCGCCAGTCCAGGATCTTCCATTTTGGAACCCTTTCTATGACAGACGAGCCTGTCAGATCCGCGACAAAGAAAGCGCTGGAGGTAGCTAAAGAAGCAGGCTGCCTGATCACCTTTGATCCGAACTTGCGCCCTCCGCTCTGGAATTCCCTGGACGAGGCCAAGAAGCAGATGGAGTATGGATTCCAATACTGTGATATGCTGAAGATCTCCGATAATGAGATCCAGTTCGTATCAGGCAAGGAAGATTACGATGAAGGAATCCGCTATCTCCAGGACAAATACAACATTCCCCTGATCTTCCTGACCATGGGAAAGGATGGAAGCCGTGCGTATTACAAGGATATGCGGGTGGAGAGAAAGGGATTCCAGGTAAAGGCTATTGAGACTACAGGCGCCGGGGATACGTTCTGCGGCTGCTCTATCCACGGGCTTCTGACCCATGGGCTGGAAGGGCTCACAGAAGAGAACTTAGGGGATATGCTGACTTACGCGAACGCAGGAGCGGCGCTGATCACCATGAAGAAAGGCGCGATCCGCTCTATGCCGGAGCCGGAAAATATTACGAAATTAATTGAGGAAAAATAAAAATATGAGACTACGCAGAATGCTGGCCATTTGGGCAGCCAAGATTACCGAGAAAATCAGCGTCCATGTATTCCATCGCCAGGGCGTGACATGGGCGGGAAAGATCGCTTTAAAGATATGTCCAACCATACTGAAAGAACTGGCAGGGCAGGTAAAGAAGGATATCTTTATCGTTTGCGGCACCAACGGAAAGACGACCACCAACAATATGCTTTGCGCGGCCTTAGAGGCTGAGGGATACCGTGTCATCTGCAACCACACAGGCTCCAACATGCTGAACGGCGTGGTGGCGGCTTTCGTGCTGGGAGCCGGGAACGGAGGAAGCCTTCATGCGGACTATGCCTGCATCGAGGTGGACGAGGCATCCACAAGAAGGGTTTTTCCCCACTTTAAGCCGGATTATATGGTGCTGACCAATCTATTCAGAGACCAGCTGGACCGGTATGGGGAGATTGATATTACTATGAATATCCTGAAAGGCGTCATGCAGGATGCTCCGGATATGAAGGTGATCGTCAATGGAGACGACGCCCTGTCCGCATATCTGGCGATAGACAGCGGCAATCCTTATGTCACTTATGGCATCAGCGAGAAGGTGGTTGAGGATGAGGATTCCAGAGAGATCCGGGAAGGGCGTTTCTGCAAGCGCTGCGGCGCGCCGCTTCAGTATCGTTTCTACCATTACAGCCAGCTGGGCGATTATGCCTGCACCGGGTGTGATTTCAAGCGTCCGCAGATAGACTTTGACGCTTTGGAAGTAGAAGTTGGCAGCAGGTTGGCGTTTACGGTGGAAGGACAAAGGATCGAGGCGAATTACAAGGGATTCTACAATGTCTATAACATACTGGCAGCCTATGCGGCAGCCAGGACATGCGGCCTTGCGCTGGAACACTTCAATGAGATGCTGTTAAGATTCAATCCAGAGAACGGACGCATGGAGCAGTTCCAGGTAAAAGAAACGAAGATCCTGCTGAATCTTGCCAAGAATCCGGCAGGCTTTAACCAGAACATATCCGCCGTGATGCAGGATGATGCTCCCAAGGATATTATTATCGTAATCAATGATAACGCGCAGGACGGAACCGATATATCCTGGCTGTGGGATGTGGACTTTGACCGGTTTAAGAATGACAGCATAAGTTCTATCACAGTCAGCGGAATCCGGTGCCAGGACATGCGGCTGCGCATGAAATACGTCGACATCCCGACTGTGCTTGAGGCAGACGTAGAAAAGGCTGTCCGCGGGCGCATAGAAGATGGATGCGGCAACCTGTATGTTCTTGTGAACTATACCGCGTTATTTAGCACCCGGAATGTATTAAAGAGATTGGAGGGGGAGAAGTGATGGATATGGCAGACATGAAGATAACGATCGGGCATCTCTATCCTGACCTTCTGAACCTGTATGGGGATAGAGGCAATATCGCCTGCATGATGAAGCGCTGCCAGTGGCGGGGGATAGAGGCAGAGACGATCGAATTCAACACAGGCGACGAGATTGATTTTTCCAGACTGGACATCGTGCTGCTTGGCGGCGGCTCAGACAGGGAGCAGGCGATCGTATGCCAGAATCTCCTGAGGATTCGGGATCAATTTCAGGAGTACGTAGAAGATGACGGCGTGGTTATTGCCGTCTGCGGCGGATACCAGCTGCTGGGAAGATACTATAAGACGGATGACGGCATGATTGAAGGCCTGAATCTGGTGGATATCTATACGGAGCAGGAAGAAGGAAGACTGATTGACAATATCGTGCTCCAGAGCGAGTTAGCGGATATGCCGGTCGTTGGTTTTGAGAATCATGGCGGACGAACCTACATTAATGATAATAAGCCGTTTGGAAAAGTATTATATGGTTCCGGCAATGATGGGAAAAGCGGATATGAAGGAGTGGTATATAAGAATGTGATAGGTACTTACCTGCACGGCCCATTGCTTCCAAAAAATCCCCAGATCTGTGATTACCTGATTCAGAAAGCATTGGAGAGAAAGTATGGGCCGATGACGCTTTTACCATTGGATGACAGCCAGGAGCAGGAGGCTAACGAGTATATATACCGCAGATTTGTGAAAGAATAGATGAGATATTAGGTGGCTTCTTGTTCCCGGTCACGTAATTCTAGAAGATGAATATATTCCAGCAGATCTTTCTGGGAACGGGAAGAAAGCATCTTATACTTATACAGGAGGTTCTGTTCCATGGGAGGCAGATTTTCATTCTGCGCCAAAGCCATGTGGATGACCTCGTCATCTTCCAGGAGATAGTCGATTGTTACGTGGAAGAGGTTGGCAAGGGCTGCCAGTTTCTCATGCGATGGCTGTCGGTTCTTCGTCTCATACCCGGCTATCGTTGAACGCGCGACGTTCAAGCGGCTAGCAACATAGTCTTGCGTCATTTCATTTTCTAGACGTAACATTTTTAACTTTTTGGAAAAAGACATGGCCGGCACCTCCTTAGTTTTTTGTGTTAATTTTATCAATTGTTGCAGTAAAGAACATAAAAAGTGCCGAATATCAACAAAGTGTTACGTTAGGTTGCAAAGTGGAACAATGTTGAGCAAAAGTAAAGAAATAGAAAGGAATAGGCAATAAATGAGGCAGGAAAGGTTCAAAATGGAGAGAGAAGGCTTGGTTGAAGAAGGACAGGAAGTAGAAATCAGCGAGCGGAGTGCCGTTACAGGACAGTATACCTATCTAGTGGAGCCTTCAATTGCCATGTCCGGAATATACCGGACCAGCCAGAGAATCAAATCCCGCAAAGGAAGGATCAGCCGGATTGAGAAGACAGAGAAAGGATTCTACCTGCTGGTAGACATAGATGAGTAATGGGAAGTACCCCGTTGACACCAGGGGGCAAAGAACATATAATTTAAAGTGAAGCAAATAATGTAAGACTCGAAAGGAACTGGATAGATGATAATAGCGAAGAATGATGAAGCGAAAAGAAGTAAGATCTGGAGGATTGTCACACTTGTCTCATCTGTCCTGATTATAGTTATAGCGATTTTTCTTCTGACAAAGCTCTTCACAGCTAATCCGCTGGAAGGAACATGGGTGGACGAAGACAGAAGCCTCAGGCTGTCAATAAAGAGCAATGGAACGATCGACGTGAATGTTCCGGAGGTGGCTGAAGATATCAGCGTGGGCGTGAAGCTGAATTATACGATGGACAAAGAAGAAAAGACCATTACAATTAAGGCGGATGAGTCGGAATTTGAGAAGCTTGCAAAAAAGTCTGACGGCAAGTATACGCAGGAAGACTTGAAGAATGCCCTGGATTCCGTGACTACGACATTTGACTACAGTGTGGATCAGGAGCAATTGACACTGACAGAACGCGAATATGGAGAACAGATGACCTTTATAAAGGAATAGCAATGATATGCCCCTCTATTTGAGACACCGATCAGACAAGGTGACCGATAGAGGGGTTCCTGCTGTTCGCAGGATACTGTATTATAGAAAGGATAAAGCAATGTTTAGAGACAAGACGAAAAAGGTTTGGATAGGAGAAGTGTGTATAGGCGGAGGAAGCCCGGTTGCCATCCAGTCTATGACGAATACCAGCACAGAGGATGTGGAGGCGACGGTGGCCCAGATTCTGGAACTGGAACGGGCAGGATGCCAGATTATTCGCTGTGCGGTTCCGACGATGGAGGCAGCGCAGGCGCTTGCAAAGATCAAGGAGAAGATTCATATCCCACTGGTGGCGGATATTCATTTTGACTATCGCCTGGCAATTGCGGCAATTGAGAATGGCGCAGACAAGATCAGGATCAACCCTGGAAATATCGGGGCCAGAGAACGCGTGCAGGCAGTGGTGGATAAGGCAAAGGAATACCATGTGCCTATCCGCGTCGGCGTAAACAGCGGCTCTCTTGAGAAGCATCTGGTGGAAAAGTATAAAGGGGTGACGGCGGAAGGCCTGGTTGAGAGCGCCATGGACAAAGTGCACATGATAGAAGAGATGGGATATGACAATCTGGTGGTAAGCATCAAGTCTTCCGATGTCATGATGTGCGTCAAAGCCCATGAACTAATTGCAGACAGGTGCCAGTATCCGCTGCATGTAGGAATCACAGAGTCAGGGACCCTGCTGGCAGGCAACATCAAGTCTTCCATAGGCCTGGGGCTGATACTGAACCAGGGAATCGGAGATACCATCCGGGTATCCTTAACCGGAGCTCCGGTTGAGGAGATCAAGTCCGCCAAACTGATACTGAAGACGCTGGGTCTTAGAAAAGGCGGCATCGAAGTAGTATCCTGCCCAACTTGCGGCAGGACTAAGATCGACCTGATTGGACTGGCAAATCAGGTCGAGCAGCTGGTGGCGGATATTCCGCTGGATATCAAAGTAGCGGTAATGGGCTGCGTTGTCAACGGGCCAGGAGAAGCCAAGGAGGCGGATATCGGTATAGCCGGCGGCATAGGAGAGGGCCTGCTGATCAAAAAGGGACAGGTTGTAAAGAAAGTAAAAGAGGACCAATTGTTAGAAACGTTGAGACAGGAGTTGTTGCACTGGAATGAGTAAGCCGTTCTTTGAAGTATTCCCAACATTAAAAGTAAATGAAGATATCCGTATGTTGTTTGAGGGCGTGGAGGTAACGAAAGTTGCCACCAATTCCGACCGGGATTTTATCAAGGTGCATCTCTACAGCCGTCATCTGATCCAGAAAAGGCGTATCTACGAAGTAGAGAAGCTGATGAAGGATCAGCTGTTCGGACGCAGCCGCATCCAGATCGAAGTGAAGGAAAGGTATGAACTGTCAGAGCAGTATACGCCGGAAAACCTGATGAATGAATATTTTGACAGTCTTCTGCTGGAACTGAATGAAAAAAGCGTGGTGGAGCGCAGCATGCTCCAAGGCTCAAGGTATCAGTTTGAAGAGGGGAATATTCTTTGCCTGACGCTTACGGACACCATAGTAGCCCAAGGGAAGAAAGAATCATTGTCCGGCTATCTGGCAGAAGTATTTCAGGAAAGGTTCCAGCGGCCCATTGAAGTACGGGTCGCATACGAGAAGCCCAAGGATAGCAAGTTAAGATATAATGATGTCAAGCTTAAGCAGGAAGTAGACGCCATACTGGAACACGCGGAAGCGGTTCAGGAGGAGAAGGAACTTAAGAAGAAGGCCCAGGAAGAAAAGGAAGGCGTTTCTTCAAAGTCCACGAAGAGCCAGAATGGGAATGGCGCGGGCAAGAAGGAAAAGAAGGCGTTTTTCGGGAATGGCAGAAGAGAAGGATTCTCTTATAAGAAGAATTCCGATGATCCGAACCTGATCTTTGGACGGGACTTTGATGATGAGACGATAGAACTAAAACAGGTAGTTGGCGAGATGGGCGAGATCACCATCCGCGGCAAGGTCATCAGTTTTGATACCCGGGAGATCCGTAACGAGAAGACGATCATCATGTATGCGGTGACAGACTTTACAGATACGATCATGGTCAAGATGTTTGTGCGAAACGAGCAGCTTCCGGATATTCTGGCAGACGTAAAGAAGGGCGCATTCCTTAAGATCAAGGGAGTCACCACCATTGATAAATTTGACGGCGAGCTTACCATTGGGTCGATCACAGGAATTCGAAAGATTAATGATTTTACGGAGTCCAGGAAGGATACGGCTCCGGAAAAGCGGGTAGAGCTTCATTGCCATACGAAGATGAGCGATATGGATGGAGTATCGGAAGTAAAGGATCTTGTAAAACGCGCCCATGACTGGGGACACAAGGCGATTGCCATCACTGACCACGGAGTAGTCCAGGCATTCCCGGACGCCAACCATTACATAGAGACCCTGGATAAAGACGATCCTTTTAAGGTGATCTACGGAGTAGAAGGCTATCTGGTCGATGACCTTACGGATGTGGCCGTGGGCGAAAAGGGGCAGACGCTGGACGATGTCTATGTAGTATTCGATCTGGAGACGACGGGCTTTAGCCCGATTAAGGATAAGATTATAGAGATAGGCGCGGTGAAGGTAGAGAACGGGAAGATAACAGAGCGGTTCAGCACATTCGTAAATCCCAAGATCCCAATCCCGTTTCGCATCACCCAGCTGACCAGCATTACGGATCAGATGGTCATGGATGCGCCGGATATCGAGACGGTGCTCCCGCAATTTCTGGAATTCATTGGGGATGCGGTCCTGGTAGCGCATAATGCGTCTTTCGACGTGGGATTTATCGAACAGAATTGTAGATACCAGGATATTGTGCCGAATTTTACTTCTGTGGATACGGTGGCCATGGCCAGAATCCTTCTTCCTACCTTGTCGAAGTTTAAACTCAATGTAGTAGCCAACGCACTCCATATATCCCTGGAGAACCATCACCGGGCAGTGGACGACGCAGGCGCTACCGCGGAGATCTTCGTGAAGTTCGTGGAGATGCTGAAGGAACGCAATATCAATGATCTGGCGAAGTTAAACCGGTTTGGCAGCAATAATGCGGATGCGATCAAGAAGCTTCCCACATACCATGTGATCATACTGGCTTTGAATGAGGTGGGCCGGGTGAATCTATATACCCTGATATCCAAGTCCCATCTGGATTACTATGCCAGGCGGCCCAGAATCCCCAAAAGCGAGCTGTCCAAATACAGGGAAGGCCTGATGGTAGGCAGCGCCTGCGAGGCGGGGGAACTGTATCAGGCTATTCTGAATGAGAAGTCGGAAGAACGGATCGCGAGGATCGTCAATTTCTACGATTATCTGGAGATACAGCCATTGGGAAACAACCGGTTCATGATTGCCAGCGACCGTATTGAGAATGTACAGAGTGAAGAAGATCTTAAGAAGATCAACAAGAAGATCGTGGATCTGGGAGACCGATTCAACAAGCCGGTTGTTGGCACCTGCGATGTGCATTTTATGGATCCGGAAGATGAAGTCTACCGGCGTATCATCATGGCAGGAAAAGGATTCGGAGATGCGGATGAGCAGGCGCCTCTTTATCTGCGCACCACCGACGAGATGTTAGAAGAGTTTGAATATCTGGGTTCGGCAAAAGCAAAGGAGATCGTGATAGACAATCCCTGCAAGATTGCGGATATGGCAGAAAAGATTACGCCGGTCAGGCCGGACAAGTGCCCGCCTGTCATTCCTGATTCCGATAAGACGCTGAGGGAGATCTGCTACAATAAGGCTCACTCCATGTATGGGGAAGAACTGCCGCCGATTGTAACGGAGCGTCTGGAGAGGGAACTGAATTCCATCATCTCCAACGGCTTCGCGGTGATGTACATTATAGCGCAGAAACTGGTGTGGAAGTCCAATGAGGATGGCTATCTGGTTGGATCCCGTGGCTCCGTAGGCTCTTCCTTCGTGGCGACGATGGCGGGAATTACCGAGGTAAATCCCCTGAGCCCTCATTACTACTGCAAGCATTGCCATTACAGCGACTTCGAGTCTGAAGAAGTGCGGGCATTTGCCGGCGGCTGCGGATGGGATATGCCGGATAAGAACTGCCCGGTCTGCGGGGAGAAGCTGGTTAAGGACGGATTCGATATTCCGTTCGAGACGTTCCTTGGATTCAAGGGGAACAAGGAGCCGGATATTGACCTTAACTTCTCTGGCGACTATCAAAGTAACGCCCACAAGTATACGGAGGTCATCTTCGGCGCTGGCCAGACCTACCGTGCGGGCACGGTAGGAACCTTGGCAGATAAGACGGCGTTCGGCTATGTGAAGAATTACTATGAGGAGCGGGGACAGCGGAAGAGAAACTGCGAGATTGACCGGATTGTCCAGGGGTGTACTGGAATCCGAAGGAGTACCGGACAGCATCCGGGAGGCATCATCGTGCTTCCTCTGGGGGAAGAGATTAATTCATTTACCCCAGTACAGCATCCGGCCAATGATATGACGACAGACATCGTCACCACGCACTTTGACTACCATTCCATTGACCACAACCTGCTGAAGCTTGACATCCTGGGCCATGATGATCCGACCATGATCAAGACGCTGGAAGAGTACATTAGTTCTCCAGCGCTGGAAAATGAATACAATGAGACGGACAACCGATTCGTGGCAACCAAGATTCCCCTGGACGACAAGGGGGTAATGTCCTTGTTTCACGATACGTCAGCCCTGGGAATCAAGCCGGACGATATTGGCGGCTGCCCGGTGGGATGCCTGGGCATCCCGGAATTCGGAACAGACTTTGTCGTACAGATGGTGGTTGACACCCAGCCAAAGACTTTGTCTGACTTGATCCGTATCTCCGGCCTGTCCCATGGAACGGACGTGTGGCTTAACAACGCCCAGGAATTGATCAAGAGCGGAAAGGCTACCATATCAACGGCAATCTGTACCCGTGACGATATCATGACCTACCTGATCAATAAAGGGATGGACAGTGAATTATCCTTTACCATTATGGAAAAAGTAAGAAAAGGCAAAGGGCTTACAGACGACTTCGAGAAATCCATGAAGGAGGCAGGAGTCCCTGACTGGTATATCTGGTCCTGCAAGCAGATCAAATATATGTTCCCGAAAGCCCATGCGGCGGCCTACGTTATGATGGCGTACCGGATCGCTTACTGCAAGATCAATTATCCGCTGGCTTATTATGGGGCGTATTTTGGAATCCGCGCGGATGCATTCTCCTATGAGATCATGTGCCGGGGCAAGGATGTGCTGCAGCATTATATCGATGAATATAACAGCCGGTCCGCGACTCTGAGCAAGAAAGAACAGGACACGATGAAGGATATGAAGATTGTTCAGGAGATGTATGCCAGAGGGTATGAATTTATGCCCATGGACATCTACAAGGCTCAGGCGACCAAGTTCCTGATCATTGACGGGAAACTGATGCCGCCCCTTTCAAGCATTGACGGAATGGGAGAGAAGGCGGCAGAAGCGGTGGCGGAAGCATCCAAGGACGGGCCATATCTGTCAAGGGACGACTTCCGGCAGCGTACCAAAGCCAGCAAGTCGGTCATCGACTATATGGTGGAACTGGGCATACTGTCCGACCTGCCGGAATCCAATCAGCTGTCGCTGTTTGACTTCTAGCGTGCCGGAACTGGAAGTGCCTGTGACGGCATGATGGAAGAAAAAATAAGAAATGAGAGGAAAACCAGATGTGGCTACTATATGCTGTTGGGTCTTCGTTTTTTGCAGGGATTACTGCGATCCTTGTGAAAATCGGAGTGGAAGATACAGACTCCCACCTGCTGACTGCGCTTAGGACGATCGTAGTATTAATATTTTCCTGGATCATGGTATTTGTCGTTGGATCCCAGGGAACCATTTCAGAAGTATCGCCAAAGACGCTGCTATTCTTGTGCGCGTCCGGAATTACCACCGGGGCATCCTGGATCTGCTATTTCCACGCATTGCAGATCGGAGATGTCAATAAGGTGGTGCCCATCGACAAGTCCAGCGTAGTTCTGACGATTCTTCTGGGCGTCCTGTTCCTGGGAGAGCCGATGAGCGTGTCAAAGGGAATCTGCGTTATATTGATCGCCGCAGGGACCTACCTGATGATCGAGAAGAAGCAGGGGACGGAAGAAGGAAAGAAAAAGAGCAAAAGCGCCATTCTATATGCCCTGCTGTCGGCTGTCTTTGCGTCGCTAACAGCGCTGCTTAGCAAAATTGGCATTGTCGGGATCGAATCCAATCTTGGCACGGCCATCCGTACCATTATCGTTCTGATCATGGCGTGGCTGATCGTGCTGGCGGGAGGAAAGCAGAAGCAGATCCGGGATGTGAGCAGGAAAAGCTGGACCTTTATCATCCTATCCGGAATCGCTACCGGCCTGTCGTGGCTGTGCTATTACCGGGCGCTGCAGGATGGGCCGATCAGCGTAGTGCTGCCGATTGACAAGTTAAGCATCCTGATATCCATCGCTTTTGCATATATTATATTTAAGGAACGGCTTACGAGGAGATCAGGCCTGGGACTTGCCATGATCGTAGCCGGGACGCTGGGGATGGTGGTGCTATGAGTGGCAGCAGGCGTTATAAAGGAATCTTGTACATTGTCCTGTCCGCGTTCTGCTTCGCGCTTATGAACCTATTCGTTCGGCTGGCAGGCGATTTGCCTTCGATCCAGAAAAGTTTCTTCCGTAACTTTGTTGCGGCAATCTTCGCATGCGTGATCCTTTTAAAAGATGGCGTGCCGTTTCGGTGCAGGAAGGAGAATCTAAAGTTTATGCTTCTGCGTTCCGTCTTTGGGACGCTTGGAATTCTTTGCAATTTCTATGCAGTGGATCATTTGGTGCTTGCAGATGCGTCCATGCTAAATAAGATGTCTCCTTTTTTTGCAGTGCTATTTAGTTTCCTGATTTTAAATGAGAAGGTGAAGGTTCCCCAGGCATTGATGGTGGCAGGCGCATTTGCAGGAAGCATGTTCGTTGTAAAGCCGACGCTTACGAATATGGATCTTGTCCCATCCATGATCGGGCTTCTCGGCGGAATTGGCGCGGGCGCGGCTTATACGATGGTCAGAAAACTGGGAGAGAATGGGGAAAAAGGCCCATTTATCGTGTTCTTCTTCTCGACATTCTCATGCTTATTCACCTTGCCTTGGCTGATCTTTGACTATCATCCTATGTCCCTGTCCCAGACCGCTATCCTCCTAATGGCTGGCATTGCGGCGGCGGGAGGGCAGTTCGCCATAACCGCGGCCTATTGCCACGCGCCGGCAAGGGAGATATCTGTCTATGATTATTCGCAGATTATCTTCTCGGCTGGATTGGGATTTGTCATATTCGGACAGGTTCCGGATGCCTTTAGCTGGCTTGGCTATGGAATTATATGTACGATGGCAGTACTGATGTTTTTATATAACAGAAGAAACCAATAGCCTCTTTTCTGTATACACTATAAGTGAGAACAGAAATAGAGGCTATTATTATGAGATTAAGATGCTGCAATAAGAATCAGGAATGCATCGACTTTTTTGCACAATATGGAACAAGTTCCAATCCGACAAGTGGAAGCTTTATCCCACTTAACGCCATATTCCGCAGGGGGGACGAGATTCATCTGGAAGAGGAGACGCAGATCGTACTGGCGCCTGGATATCTCTACCTGATTGATTATGTATTCCTCGCAACGCCGGAGGCAGATGGCTTTATGGAGATCATACCATATATCAATGGAACGCCAAGGCTTCTCTATTCCTTCTTCGCGCCAACGGGGGCGGAGAGGAATACGTCCGCTTCCGCAGGATTTACGACGAATGAGGCGGCCACAAGCGAGGCACGGCTATCCTTCCGCCTGGATTATCCAGTTACGACAAGGAATATTGATATATCAGGGACAGTTTCTGTCACGCCGCTGATGAAGATTGGCGATGAGCGAGGCACGTTTTAGGCAAGGACGAAGTGACGGATGATGCAAAAGTCCGCGGGATATAATCAGAGCCGCCAGAATCAGAATGCATCCAAGAATAATCTTCATCGTTACCGTCTCTTTGAAAATAAGCACAGAAAAGAGAAAGCCGAAGACAGACTCCAGTGACAGAATCAATGCTGTGTGGCTGTCTTTGGCATACTTCTGGGCAGCATTCTGCAGGCAGATGGCAAGGGCGGTATTAATAAAGACAAGATATGTTACGCCGTAGAGAGAGCCCCGGTCCGTGCATACGATCTTTGTGCCAGAGAAGATGACGCAGATTATGGATAGAAGCCCGGAAAAGGAGAACTGATAAAAGGTCAGGGCAATCGGATCCAAGGGCTTGGCATATCTGCCGGTTAAGACAATCTGAATAGAAAACACCAGGGCAAATAAAAGCGTGACAGGATCGCCCATCTGAATGCCAAGATCTCCGTTCAGGCTGATAAGCGCGATACCGAGGATAGCGATAAATGCAGCCAGGCCATCCTTTTTCAGTGGCCTGGCTTTTGTGATGGCCCATGCCGCAAGCGGCGTAAAGATGACATAGGTGGCTGCAAGAAATGACTGCTTGGCAGGAGTCGTGTACTGAAGGCCAAACAGCTGGATCAGAAGACCCAGAAATTGGAGGACGCCAAGCAAAAGGCCATATTTTATGATTCCTCTTTCAGCCAGGCGGATCCTCCTGTTAAATATCAGGCCCATGATGATCGCTGCTCCACAGAAGCGGTACATAAGAATTGCAAGAGGGCCAAGCCCCTTTAGCGCGTATTTTCCGGCAACAAATCCGCCTCCCCAGATTGCGGCAACGATAAAAAGCGTCATATCAGCAAGTAAGAGCGTCGTTTTATTTGATAGAGTCTTCATAGAATATTCCTCCTTTGGAAATTGAGTTGAATATATCATAAACAAATGCTAAAATCAATATAACTAATGAATTTAAATATATCTAAATAGTGTTTGCTTTTTCTATGAATATTGATAGGAAAATCGAAGATGACGAAAAAGGAGAACAGCAGATGGAAAAAACTTATCAAATTGGCTCCAGGCTGTCAGGCTACCGGAAGGCGCATGGGCTGACAATAAAGGAATTGGCTGTAAAAACGGGGCTTAGCACTGCGCTTTTAAGCGAACTTGAGCGCGGGATTGGGAACCCCACGCTCTCGGTACTGGAGAATCTGGCTGGTACGATGGGGATATCGGTATCCGCGCTGCTGGAGCAGGAAGTTAAGAATGCGTCCCTGGTAAGAAGAAGGTGCGAGCGGAGCCAGACAGGAGGACCAGACGCAAGATGTCTCTATGATGTTCTGGCAGTCAGTCCGGTAAAGTCCAGGATGGAACTGCTTCTTCTGGAACTTGAGCCGGGGATGTACTCCAATGATCGGCTTAGCGTACATCCTTATTGGGAGGAGATCGCTTATGTAGTCTCCGGTACGGTAGAGATCTTATTCGAAGAAGAGGAGATTGAGCTTAAGGAAGGAGATACCATCCGTATACTTCCCGGGAGAGGCCATCGTTTGATGAATCAGACAGATGAAAGGGCGATGGTACTATTCGCACAGGAAAGCCGGTAGAATTCATTTGCTAATATGAGCGGAAGTACTTGACACTTAACTATCTTGTGATACAATATAGTTAGGAACATTGCAATGCAAGGTAGTGAAAGGCGGGATGACGATGGATAGATCACAGCTAATGAAAGGCATATTGGAAGGCTGTATATTGAAGATCATCAGCCAGTCAGAGACCTACGGCTATGAGATTGTAGACCGGCTGCAGGAGAATGGATTCCGGGAGGTAAAGGAAGGAACGCTGTATCCGCTTCTCTTACGCCTGGAGAAGAAAAAGCTGATTCAGGCAACCTACAAGCCAAGTCCCTTAGGCCCAAGCCGCAAGTACTATTCCCTGACTGAAGAAGGAGAAGAATACGTGGCGGCATTCTACGGAAACTGGAAGGAAATCTGCGAATCGGTAAAGAAGATATTTGAGGAGGGGTTGATATGAAGATCATGGAAAACAAGCTGAAACAGCTGGAGAAGGAGAACGAAGATGATTTCTTCCGTATCCGGTCAGAAGAAAGACGAAAAGAAGTATCCCGGATGATCAAGTATATCTCATCCTCCTCGCTGCCTCTCTACCAGATTCAGATTATCCGAAAGGATCTGCTGGGGATGGCGCAGGAGGCGGAGCGCCAGGAACTGCCGCTAAAGGATATGCTGGGCGTAGAGCCCCGGGAATTCTGCGATGAGATAATCGAGAATGCCGCAACGCCAGCCAGGAAGGAGCGGGCCTTTCAGGTGGTGATAGATGTCCTGCAGCCTTTTGCGATCTATTTCACTTTTATGTGGACTTGCGGCGGGATGCCTTCCAGATTCGGGATTACGCTGACGGATATCATTGCATTCCTGGGATTGTGCGGTATCTGCAGAGGCTTGATGCGCTATATGGGCAATCGGCTGGCGATCAAAGGCAGTCCTATCCTGAATCTGCTGCCCTATCTGTTTTTTGCCTGTATGGTAGCAGCGATCGCCATCGGAGGGCGTTCAGTTTTAGGCTCTGTGGGAGGAATGTATGTGATATCAGGCCCAGGCCTTTTCATGGTCATCCTGGTGGATGTGATTGCCATAGGAGCGACGCTTTTATGGAACCGGTATTGGAATAAATTCCCTAAGTAGACAGCATATTCCACAATTTTGCAATTCTAAATAAAAACACGACACAATGCTGTCGTGTTTTTATGTTATAGTAGTAGCAGATAAGTAACGGGGAGGAAGACGATGAAGATTGACAGACTGATCGGGATATTATCAATATTGCTGCAGCAGGAGCGGGTGACGGCTCCTTATCTTGCAGAGCGGTTCGAGGTCTCCAGGCGTACGATCAACAGAGATATCGAAGACTTGTGCAAGGCCGGGATTCCGCTGGTGACCGCGCAGGGCGCAAATGGCGGCATATCAATCATGGAAGGATACAGGCTGAATCGGACCCTTCTTACTTCTTCGGATATGCAGGCGATCCTTGCCGGGCTTCGCAGCCTGGACAGCGTATCCGGTACCAGCAGGTATCAGCAGCTGATGGATAAGCTGGAGGTGAATCATACGACGCTTGCTTCCAACAGCCATATTCTGATCGACCTGTCCTCCTACTACAAGTCCTCCCTGGCGCCGAAGATCGAATTGATCCAGGATGCCATTGAGGGAAGACATTATATCCAGTTTGACTATTATGCGCCAGGCGGGGAGGGCGGTCGGTTGATCGAGCCTTATCTTTTGGTCTTCCAGTGGGCCTCCTGGTATGTGTGGGGATGGTGCACGAAGCGGGAAGATTACCGGCTGTTTAAGCTAAACCGAATGCTGGAATTAAAGGTCGCAGGAGAACAGTTTGAAAAACGCGACCTTCCCAAGTACGAGCCAAGGGTGGAGGCGGCATATCCTTTTGAAATCTCGGTGACGGCCGTGTTCGAGCCGGAGATGAAGTGGAGGCTGATCGAAGAATATGGCGTGGACAGTTTCAGAATCAGGGAGGATGGGAAACTGCAGTTCCAATTCTATTTTCATGACAAGGAGAATCTGTTTAGCTGGCTGCTTACATTCGGCGATAAGGTGGAATTATTAGAGCCGGAAGGCCTTCGGGAGGAAATCCGGCTGCTGGCAGAAAATATCGGCAAAAAGTATAAGAAGAATTAGAAACATGACACATAGGTGTCGTGTTAGGCGTGATATGCTTGTCATAAATAAAGAAAGCAAGAGGAAAACAGCATGGATTATGATATAGTGGAATTGAAAGAAAAGACGGTAGCAGGGCTTGCAGCCAGAACCAACAATCTGTCTCCTGATATGGGAGCAGTGATTGGAGGGCTTTGGAAACGGTTTTATGGAGAAGGAATCTATGGACAGTTAAAGCACAAGGTCAATGGCAAGGCAATGGGAATCTACTCCGACTATGCCGGGGATGAGACCGGGGATTATACGATTACGGTCGCATGCGAGGTAGAAGATGCAGACGGGCTGCCCGAAGGCGTGACGTCGATGACGATCCCGGGAGGCAGATATGCCCGATTCGTTGTCTATGGAGATATGCAGGCGGCTGTGGCAAGATTCTGGCAGGAACTTTGGGAGATGGATCTTGACCGGGCCTTTACCTATGATTTTGAAGAATACCAGGATGACAGTATGGAGGAGACTTGTATCCATATGTATATCGCGCTGAATTAGAGGAGGTAGCGAAGTATGGCTTCCAGCAAAGAGTTTGTTCATTATGTAGAAGAGCAGTTAACAGATGCAGGAGAGATTACGTGCCGGAAGATGTTCGGGGAATATGGAATCTACTGCAATGGCAAGATTATAGGAGTGATCTGTGACGATCAATTGTTCCTCAAGATTACGGAAGCAGGAAGGCGCATCTGTCCGGATGGAGAGGAAGCGCCCCCATATGAAGGCGCTAAGCCATATCTGCTGATCGATGATATTGATGACCGTGGGTTTATGACGAGGCTGGTGCAGGCAGTCTATGAAGAATTGCCGGAGCCGAAGCCGAAAAAGACCAAGAGAAAAGAGGGACAAGAAAATGGAAAAAATGGATTATAAGAAGGCATATAAGGATCTGTATATGCCCAAGAAGAAGCCTTCCGCCATTCAAGTGCCAAAGATGACGTTTATCATGGTGGATGGCCGAGGGAATCCGAATACATCAAAGGATTATAAGGACGCCATGGAAATTCTCTATGGCCTGTCTTTTACTATTAAGATGAGTAAGATGAGCGGCCGGCAGCCGGAAGGATACTTCGAGTATGTGGTTCCGCCGCTGGAAGGCCTGTGGCGGGCGGATGACTGTGCCTTTGACGGCAGGAATATTACAGATAAGGACAAGTTTAAATGGACTTCTATGATCCGGCAGCCGGAGTTTGTAACGACGGAAGTATTTGAGTGGGCCAAGGCAGAACTTAAGAAGAAAAAGCCGGAGATTGATTTCGCAAGGACCCGGCTTGAGACTTGGGAAGAGGGGCTGTGCTGCCAGATCATGCATGTAGGTCCATATGATAATGAGCCGGCAACGATAGCGGTTTTGGAAGAGTATATCCAGGCATCCGGGTATATTACGGATATTTCAGATCAGAGATGGCACCATGAGATCTATCTGGGAGACCCCAGAAGGACGAAGCCGGAGAATCTCAAGACGGTGATACGCCACCCCGTCAGACAGGAGGCATAGAATGGAATTTATCAGGGTTACAGAGGAAAATCTGGAAAAGGAGCACATCTGCTGTGCGATTTCCAGTAATAAAGACTGCCAGGTAGTTTCAAAAAAGCGGTGGCTGTCAAAACGATTCCAGGAAGGACTGGTATTTTTAAAAGCAAATGTGCGGGGAAAATGCTTTATTGAATATCTGCCGGCGGAATATGCTTTTGCGCCTGTGAAGGCCGATGGGTATATGTATATCAACTGTCTCTGGGTTGCGGGACAGTACAAAGGCCAGGGATATTCCAGCCAGCTTCTTGAGGCATGCATCGATGACAGCCGGAAAAAGGGTTGCAAAGGGCTGGCAATCCTGTCAGCGGACAAGAAGAGGCCCTACCTGGCTGATCCTAAGTACCTGCGTTACAAAGGATTTCAGACGGCGGATACTGCGGGGCCACATTTTGAACTTATGTATCTTCCCTTTGCGGAAGGCGCGGATGTGCCACGATTCAGGGAACAGGTGAAAAATCCACAGATAGACAAAAAGGGATTTGTACTTTACTATACAGAGCAATGCCCATTTACCGCCAAATATGTACCGCTGATTGAGAAAATGGCCGCAGACAAGGCAATTCCTTTTGAGACGATACTCCTTGAGACGGCAGAGCAGGCTCAGGCAGCGCCGGCCGCCGTCACATCCTACTGCCTGTTTTATGACGGGAAATTCCTGACCAATGAGATTCTATCGGAAAAGAAGTTTGAAAAGATTGCCTCAGAAGTATATGATAAAATGGTATGATGAAAGGATGGATAGATCGGAATTGTCCGCTAGGATAGATGGATGAAAGATATAAGGAAGGCCTATAGGAATTTATATGGAGGAATCAACGAATATGAAAATATATATTGCGTTTCTGCGTGGCATCAATATAAGTGGTAAAAATAAGGTTCCAATGGCTGAATTAAAGAAAGCCTTTGAAGAACTTAGGTTTGGAGCGGTTAAGACATATCTGAACAGTGGAAATGTGATTTTTTCAAGCGATGAAGATAATATAGGGAGTCTTACAAGCCGGATTGAAGCAATGATAAAAGAACGGTTTAGTCTGGATATACCGGTTTTCGTCATATCAAAAGAAGATCTTGAAGATATTTTGCAGCATGCACCTGACTGGTGGGGGAACGAGAATAAAGAAATCTATGATAATTTAATTTTTATTATGCCTCCTGCTACATTTGCCGAATTATGGGGGGAGATCGGAGAGCCCAAGGAGGGCCTGGAAAAGATTAAGGATTATAAGGAAACGGTATTCTGGTCTTTCAGCCGGAAGGATTATCAAAAAACAAACTGGTGGCCAAAGACCGCAGGCATGAACATTAGCCAAAAACTGACAATCAGAACGGCAAACACCGTCAGAAAGCTAGTTGGAATGTAATTGCCTTACAGATTCCGGGGGAGCAGGGAATACCTTATGAAACTATGGTCCCTTTCAGCGAGGCGATCCAGTTCTCAATGGCTTTTGCTAAAATAAATTGCTGCTGCAGAACAGCCATGCCGGTTTCCGGAATATCCGGGTTATTCTCCTTTTGACGCAGGTTCTCTTCCAGGTGGCCTTTTAGGATCTTTATGTTTTGCTCAATCTCTGTGATACATGATTGCTGGAGGTTTGTCGGAAGGTTGTCCAGATTCACGATGACAGCATTAAAATCTAAAAACATACTGATTGGCTTTGCGGATATTTCCAGCATGAGCCTTTCAAATTCTTGCTCCCCGGCTTCGGTCAGGGAGTAAACGACCTTCTCTGGCATTTTTCCCTCTTTGACAAGATCTCCTTTAATGAATCCCTTTTCCTCTAATTGGATGGCTTTTTTATAAATGGATGGCGTGCTGATCTTCACCCATTTTGAAATATTGCGGTATTCCACTAATTTTTGGATATCATAGGCGCCCATAGGCGCCTTTTTTAATATGCCTAATACGATTAAATCTATGGTTGCCATAACGTTCCTCCTTATTGGGAAAATGCTATATATTACAGTAGTATAAAATTTGTAATTGTTGTAACGTATATTAACCTATTATATATGCCTTGTCAAGATTGACACTATGTTTTCTTGACAACTACTATAAATTATAGTAGAATAAAGCCGTAGTTAATACTATAAAATATAGTACTATAAAGTACAACAAAAGGAGAATTTCTAATGAGTGGAACAAACAAAAAAATGGAACTATTAGGGAGCGCGCCAATCCCAAATGCTCTTATGGCTCTGGGTATTCCTATTATGATCGGTATGCTGATCAATGCCCTTTACAATCTGGTGGACGCATATTTCGTGGGCGGGCTGGGGGAGACCCAGATGGGAGCGATCTCTATCGTATTTCCGCTGGGCCAGGTCGTTGTAGGTCTGGGACTGATGTTCGGAAACGGCGCAGCATCTTACCTGTCCAGACTATTAGGCCGTGGCGATAAGGGCACTGCGAATAAAGTGGCTAGCACCGCCCTGTATAGCAGCGTTTTTATTGGGGCAGTCATCATTATCCTGGCGGCAATTTTTCTGAAGCCGATTCTTGCCATGCTGGGTGCCACAGATACGATTATGCCTTATGCGCTGGCATATGCGAGGATTTATGTGATATCCTCGATCTTCAATGTATTCAACGTAACCATGAATAACATAGTGACGAGTGAGGGAGCCGCAAAAACAACCATGTGCGCCCTGCTTTTGGGAGCGGTACTGAATATCGGCCTGGATCCGGTTTTCATCTATACGCTTGACATGGGCGTGGCAGGGGCTGCAATTGCTACGGCGATTTCACAGTTTGTTTCTACCCTTGTATATCTGTCCTATATGCTGGGAAAAAAGAGTGCCTTTACTTTTCGGGTAAGGGAGTTTGCCTTGAACGGGCAGATGATGGCAGAGATCTTGAAGATTGGCGTTCCTACGCTGACGTTTCAGCTGCTTGCCAGCCTTTCTATCGCATTGGTCAATCGGGCAGCAATGGATTATGGAGACGCAGTGATTGCCGGTATGGGAGCGGTTACGAGGATTACATCTATGGGAACGCTGGTGGTATTCGGATTTCTCAAAGGATTTCAGCCTATTGCAGGATTCAGCTATGGGGCGAAGAAGTTTGACCGTCTGCGGGAAGCGACCAAAACATCGATCCGGTGGTCAACAATTTTCTGCGTGGCTGTAGGCTCTTTGATGGCTTTGCTGTCCACGCAGATTATTTCACAGTTTACAGATGGAAACGCAGAAATGATTTCCGTCGGTTCAAAATCCTTGATGGCAAATGGCCTTTCCTTCTTCCTATTCGGGTTTTATACGGTGTATTCTTCCCTATTCCTTGCTCTTGGCAAAGGCACGGCAGGATTTATCCTCGGAGCCTGCAGACAGGGGATTTGCTTTGTCCCTGCCATTTTGATCCTTCCGATGGCATGCGGTATCAACGGGATACTCTACGCCCAGCCCGCCGCGGATGTGCTTTCAGCGATCATCACCGTATTTATGGCGGCCCATCTTCACAGGGAACTGCGGACGGCAGAGAGAGTTCCTCAAAATTAAAAAAAGCAGCGTAACATACTTTTGTACATTACGCTGCTTATTACATAACGAACGAAGTTTCCCGCTGGCCTGGCACTGTTATAAAACTAGAGAGGGCGCGGAATATACCCTTGCAGCCAGTTCGGAATCCAGCATATAAAGGCTTCTGGAGTCATGGCCAAAGAGGTTGAACTTGGTGATCAGATCATCCGCATTCTTCTCTTCCTCACCCTGTTCCTTTACAAACCAGTCCAGGAACTGCATGGTTCGGAAATCCTTCTGCGCATAGGCAGCGTCATAGATGGCGTGAATCAGGCTGGTGACATACTGCTCATGTTCAAGGCCCGCTTTTAGAGGATCTTCAAATCCGGCCAGAACAGCCTCAGGCTTATCGATAGATTCCAGTGTTACCTTCTCCCCGTTATTCTGTAAATATTGAATGAAAAGCATGGCATGGTCGCGTTCTTCCTGTGCCTGGATATTATACCAGTTCGCGAATCCATCCAGCCCTTGGTCTTTATAGTAATTGGCGAAATCCAGATATAGGTAGGCGGAATAGAATTCCTTATTAACCTGCGTGTTTAATAATTCAGCTACTTTTGGATCTAACATATTCATTTCCTCCTTTTTGTTTAAGGTCTGCAGAATTTCTGCAAATTTATTATAACATTTTGACGGGATGGTGGCAATGGGAAGTGCCGGAAGGAGTGGAAGTGGATTTTCGGATTCTGATGTGATACGATGGATCCAGAAAAAGGAAGGAGGAAGAATCATTGAGACCATCGCAGATAACGGACTGGTGCCACGCGATTATCCGATCCCAGGCTGCTTACGGGGGATTCTATATTGATGCCACGATGGGAAATGGAAAGGATACGCTGATGCTTTGCACGCTGGCCAAAGAGACTGGAAGCGTGCTGGCTTTTGACATCCAGGATGCAGCGCTTGAAGCCACGCAGAGGCTCCTGGAAGAACAGGGATGCCTTGGGCGTGCCAAACTTATAAGGGACGGACACGAACATATGGACTTGTATGCAGGGGAGGGCACCGCAGATGTCATCTGCTTTAATTTCGGGTATCTTCCAGGCGGGAGCCATCACATAGCCACCCGGGCCTCAACCAGCGTGGAGGCGATCCAAAAAGGATTAAAGATTCTGAAAAAAGGAGGCATGATGAGCCTGTGCATCTACAGCGGAGGGGACACGGGATTTGAAGAAAAGGAGAGGATCCTGGACTGCCTCAGAGAACTTTCGGCGCGGGAGTATACGGTAATCGTAAATGCGTACTACAACCGGGCAAACAACCCTCCAATCCCTGCGTTTATCTTTAAGAATTAACGCTATAAGCCGGAAGATTTACGGGAAGGGGTTTGACATTTCTGGAAGATTGAAGTATGCTTAAAAGGTCCAAAGAATCATAGATGAATATATCCAGGAAAGGAAGGCGAGATTATGGACGGTAATTCGGCGCGAAGTTGTAGCTTTACAATGACAATCGGATACGGGAACACCATAAGTATGCCTTCTTTTAGGATTTACTGTAGGGAGAGGAGGACTCTCCTTCGATAAATGCCTTTTCAACTGAAGGTTTGATTTTGCGTGCTGCCATATCCGGTTGGAGATGGCAGTATTTTTATGCCCGAATGCGCGAAAATAACATTTCAGACAGGAGGCAGAGACAATGGCAAAGAGTATTTTATTAGAATTATTGGAGGCGAGGAACTACAAAGAATTAAAGAGACTGATGGGAGAGTATAATCCGGTGGATCTGGCAGATCTTTTGATGGAATTAAACGACCGGGATCTGGCAATCGTATTCCGGATGATTGAGAAGGATAAGGCAGCAGAAGTATTTTCTTATATGGATGATGACCAGAGGCAGACGCTTCTTGACTGCTTTACCAGCCAGGAAATCAAGCACATCCTGGATTCCATGTATACGGACGACGCGGTGGATCTGCTGGAAGATATGCCGGCCAATGTAGTCAATAAGCTGCTGGATCAGGTGAGCAAGGATACGCGTGCGGATATCAACCGGCTTTTGAATTACCCGGAGGATAGCGCGGGAAGCATTATGACGGTAGAGTATGTGGATCTGTCCCCGGACATGACGGTACGGCAGGCCCTGCATAAGATCCGTACCATCGGAATCCACAGCGAGACGGTGTATACTTGCTATGTGATCGTGCAGAGGAAGCTGGTTGGCATTATTACGGCACAGGCACTGATGACCAATGATGAGGATGTACAGGTGAAAGATCTGATGGAAGAGAATTTTATCTTTATCCGGACCACCGACGACAGGGAAGATGCAGCCAAACTCTTCCGCAGATATGGACTGATCGCAATACCGGTACTGGATAAGGAAGGATTTATCGTAGGGATCGTAACCTTTGATGACGCCATCGGGGTTCTGACGGAAGAGACTACCGAGGATATCCACAAAATGGCGGCCATCGCTTCCAGCGAAGAGTCTTATCTTAAGACATCCGTATTCCAGCATGCGAAGAACCGGATTCCGTGGCTGCTGATCCTGATGTTCTCGGCGACAATCACAGGAGCGATCATCACGAAGTATGAGAATGCATTCCAGGTGGTTCCAATCCTGGTGTCCTTTATTCCCATGCTGATGGATACAGGCGGAAATTGCGGCTCCCAGAGTTCAACGCTGGTGATCCGGGGGCTGGCGGTGGATGAACTGCATTTTTCAGATTTCTTCTCCATCGTGTGGAAGGAATTCCGCGTATCCCTGATCGTAGGAATTGTGCTGGCAGCGGCCAACGGCGTAAGGATCTATCTGGTGCATGGCGGCGATGTGCAGATGGCGATGGTGGTTGCCGCTTCGCTGATAGGAACGATCGTGGTGGCCAAGATGGTAGGCTGCATGCTGCCGATTTTTGCAAAGCAGCTGCATCTTGATCCGGCAATCATGGCGTCGCCCTTGATTACGACGATCGTAGATACCTGCTCCATCATGATATATTTCCGCATAGCGACCCTTGTATTCCGGCTATAGGCGGCGCTAGAAATTTAAGAGATAAAAAAGGGACAAGGATCCCTCACAAGAAAGCAGTAGCATTTTGCTGCTGCTTTTTTGTGTATAAAAATAATTCCGCATAAGAACATGCTGAAGGCATGCGGCAAAGGTCCAATGATAGCAAATAACAACAAAGCACAACAAACGGCGTCTGCAGCCAAAAAACAACAAATTTGCTGTATTCTAAGATAGAAAGCAGACATGATTTTGAGAAAGGAGAGGGTGGCTGATGCAGAAGACAACAGGAAAATCAAAGAAGGAGGTTTCTGTTGTACCGAAAAGAACGGATACAAAAGGCAGCACTGAAAATGAACGGATTTTGTTGGAGAGTATAGCGGGGATACGAAAAGAACTGCATATTACGCAGAAGGAACTGGCACATCTATCAAATAATACACAGCAAGAGATATCCAGGCTGGAACAGAAAAAACACAGCCCTTCCGTCAGAACTTTATGCAGGATACTGGATAGCATTGATTATGAACTGTTACTATCCAAAAAAGATAAGAAGAATACAAAAAAAGAAATGGAGAAAGAGTATGAGAAGAAAAATAGCAGCCATTATCAGCCTTATACTGACAATGACCATGTTGCTGGGGACAATTGCATATGCCAAGGGGACGGATACGGACAAGAAAATCACTGACAATGTAATCTTGGATTTTATAGGATTTGATATGTCTGGCTATAAAGCATATCAGTCTATAGAAATTCCAAAGGGAACACCGGAGAGTGATCTGAGCCTTCCGGATGTTCTGACGGTAAGGATAGAAGGGCAGGAAGAGAATGTAGATATGCCTGTTACCTGGGAGTGCACAGATGATGGGTTTGGAGGGGGTTCTTATCAGGCAGGGCATGAAAATGAAGATGCGGTTTTCACATTTATGCCAAGATGGGAAGAAAACTTTGCGCTGTCTGGTGAATTACAGCAAAAGGCAGATAATGGCGAGATAAAGCTTCCGTGGATAGAAGTAAAGTATCAAAAGGGGGAGACCAAAGAAGATTCGGAAAAAGAAATGGCAAGCGGCGAAGAAAAGCAGGCAAAGAATCTGGAACCGGATTCGTCTTATCCTCAAACTGCCACAAATACTACGGGAACATTAAAGTTTCTTACAGGTTCTTCTGCTATTAGCAGTGAGAAAGCCTTCGATATCAGAGGCCTCAAAGACGGAAGCGAAGTAAAAACCACTTACAGCAATTATGGATATGAATTATATCTGACGGTAGGGGATGTTTCAGTGGATAGAGGAAATATGGAGCTGATATCAAGTTTAAATAACGGCCAGGTAAAGACGGTAAACGGTATGCAGGTACAGCCATTGATTACCTTTACATCCGATCAGGCTTATGTAAAGGTGACCTACAAGGTTTACAATCCGGCTGATACCGCAAAAGTGATAGGACTGTGCGGCGGAGCCGATATTATGATAGGGGGAGATGACAAGGCAGCCATCAATAGCACGTCAACGGGTATTACCATGGTGGAAGGCAGCAAAAATGGAAGCCAGTTCAGCCTCTATTCCAAAAATACATTTGGCGTGACAGCGTTGGATACCTTATGGTTTGGAGAGTATAATCAAAGGCAGTATAATTACTGGAACAGCCGGGAAGGGGGAGATCTGCCCCAGGGAACGGACAGTGGAATTGCATTTTCCTGGCAGAACCGTGCATTGGCGCCTCATGCCTCCACAGAATTTACGCTTCTCTTTGGAGTGGGAGAGCCGGCAGCCCCGCCGGAGATTGATATAGCTGCGGATATAGAATTGGCTTATAGCGCGGCGGACATCGGGGTAAAAGCGAAAGTAAAGGATGCGGATACCAGGACCTATAACGTGTATTATTCGCTGGATGATGGGCAGGAAACCATATTAGATGCAACATTAAAAACACTGGTGGACGATAACTTTACCGAAGACCCGGGAACCCATAAAGGGACTGACCCTATTGCTGCAGATGGCAAGCGCCAGGGAGTGGCCGGTGAGATACCAGTTCCAGAAGAATGGGCAGAGAATTCCGTCCACAAACTACAGATATGGGTGAAAAATGATAAGTACGCCATGTCAGATGTTAAGACCGTTTACATAATGAAAAAGGCAGCAGAAGGCGGAGGAGAAATCGTTGAAGCGAACGAGTATAGCCTGGCTTTTGACGCAAATGGAGGAAGCGGAACTCCGCCTGCATCAATGAAGGCATATGAGGGGACAGATGTGGTCCTGCCGGTGACAGCCCTTCAAAATGATGGCTATCTTTTCGGCGGATGGACGCCGGACGATGGGACAACGATTTACCAGCCTGGCGAATCCTATACGATGCCTTCACAGGATACCACCTTGAAGGCATTCTGGTATCAGACGCTTACGCCGGGGGAAGTCGCTCCTGTCACCGCTGAATATGGGACGGAGATAGCACCGGTAGCCTTAAGCGCGACAGGCGGCAGGGGCAATCTGACCTATGCTGTTGCTCCCGGGACGCCGCTTCCGGCAGGATTAGTTCTGACTGAGGAGGGAATTCTTAGTGGAACGCCCACCGATATCACCAATGGGCAGGTACTTGTAAAAGTAATCATTAGCGACGCAATGGGGGAGACTGCGGAGGCTGAAATACCGATTACAATTGATAAAAGACAGGTGACTGTGAGCGGGGCACAGACAACAGAAAAAGAATATGACGCAGATACATCGATGGATGTAGGCGCTCTTGCTCTGGATAATGTTCTATCAGCGGATTCTATTTCTGCAGCAGCGACAGCAGAATTTACGACTATAGATGCGGCAGAAAATAAAGATATTACCTTATCAGGCATTACATTAAGCGGTACGAATGCAGAGAAATACAGTTGCGAGGAGACTGTAGTAATCAAAGGTAAAATTATTCCCCGTACGATTACGGTGAAAGTAAAAGACGACAGCAAGAAGGCAGGAACGCAGAAACCAGAACCGGAACTTATGGAAGTCTACGACGGGACAAGCGCATTGCAGGGGACGGATACATTGGAAATGCTGGGAACTCCCCGCTACGCCTACCCCGACTTTAAGGATGAGACTGGTTCTTATAGGGTGGTAGTTTCCTTCGACAATGCAAATCGCAATTATAATATTATCTGCCAGGAGGGAACATTATCGGTAGGCCAGGATGCTCCAGTTGAGACTACGAATTATCAGGTATCCGGAATACCAGGCAATGGGGGATGGTATACGAGCCCGATTATCATTAAGCCTCTTGGGGACACATATGACATGTTTGCAGACGGGACTGCTTCGATTGAAGTGAATAACAAAAAGGAAACCATCCAGATCCAGTTAAAAGACAGCCGCACAGGCCAGCTTACTTCCCCAAAGACGGTGGAATTTAAAAGTGATACAGAAGAACCAAGGCTTGGAACCGTTTCCGTCCAAGAGAAGAATAGAGGCATTTTAAGCAGAATTGGACGGACGCTGACATTTGGAAACTTTTTCAAGGAAACCGTACAGGTCACGCTTCCTGTCACCGACAATTTAAGCGGTGTAGAAAAACTGGAATACAGACTACCGGGAGAGGATGGGTACACAGTTGTAACATTAGATCAAACCGTATCCGATGAGGCGGTTTTTGACATTCCTCTTGGAACAAACGGAATAATCAATGTACGGGCAACGGATATGGCAGGAAATATAAATCAGGTATCCAATCTTGAGAAAGATGGAGCAGATGTCTGGATTGTTGAAAATACAGCCCCTGTTATTTCAGAATTTACGGCGGAAGAAGTTTCTAAAAACGGATGGTACCGGACGGATGTGACATTAACAGCGTCTGTAACAGATGAAGAAAGCGGGCTCAATCAGGTGTCATGGACTTTAAATGATGGAGACAGCAATGTACTTCTTGGCAATCCGGAAGAAATGATACAGGAATATCAGTTTAACCAGACCCTGACAAATAACGGGAAGCAGACTGTTAAGGTAAGCGCAGAGGACAATGCGACAAACCAAAGCGCAGACAGAAGCATCACGGTTCAGATTGATAAAGAAATCCCTACCTTAAGCAGTGTAGAAGGAAATCCGGAAAACTGGCAGGAGAAAGAAGCAGAGATTTCATTTAAAATCAAGGATGAGATCAGCGGACTGGACAAAACAGAAGATGTCCAGGTATTGAAAGATGGAAACACGCCAATAGCTGTCATAGCATCCGGGGACACCTATACTTTCACAACAAAAGGAAATGGGAAATATACGGTAAAGGCAATGGATAAGGCAGGCAATGAGATCGCGGAAAGCGACTGCATTATCGTAAGCCGCATAAAGGATCCAGAACCAAAGCCTCCGATAAATGATGAAAGTCTAAAAGGACAGAAAGGCACGGCAGTAAAAACGGGAGATGCATTATCAGCAGGAAAGATACTTTTTTATCTTATCCTTGCCATAGCTGCACTTGGATGCATAGCGATGTGTATGATCGTGAAACAAAAATCAGCACAGGCAAAAAGAAGGCATAGAAGAAATCGCAGATAAGCAGAAGGGGATGTAATGAATTTTACATCCCCATTCATGTTGCAGCTATTAAAATGTCATCAATCCGGCATCCTATTTTCCGGAAAAGTAATATGAAAGGAAGTATATTCTCCGGGCACAGAATCGGCAGCAATGGTTCCGCCGTACTCTTCCATGCAGTTTTTCGTGAAATAGAGCCCGAGACCGCAGAGACCGTTCTGCTTTTTGGTACTGAAGCGGTAGCTGAAAATCTGGCCCAGATGTTCCGGAAGAATTCCTTCCCCGCTGTCCTTGAAAGTAATATGTGCCAGATGGTCTTTATAAAGGGCGCTTAATGTAATCGCTCCCTCGAAGGGCGTATGTTCCGTAGCGTTGATTACAAGATTTTCAAATGCACGGAAGAGGCTTTCTTTGTGCCCCAGCACATAAAAGGAAGTATCCGGGAGAAGAAGCTGATAATGAATTCCTGCGGCATCCGCATAAGGACAGGTTTCTTCATAAACAATGTGAAGAAATGCATTTAAGTCAAATACTTCAGGCGCTGTATTATGGGTAGTTTCCGTATGAAAAAGCTGCAGGCTCTGAACATTATTCTGAATCTGCATGGATTTGCGGTCAATGACATCCAGATAATGCTGGAGTTCCCTGTCTGAGCGCATAGGGGAATTGCGTATATAGTCAATATAAGTATTGATTGCTGCCACGGGAGCCTTTAGGTCATGAGCCACAGCGGACAGGAATTCTTTCCTTTCATCCATCATGCGTGTAAGCCATGCAGTTTTACGTTCTACTTCTTCCTTAAGATGTTCTGTCAGATATTCCCGTTCCAGCAGGATGCGGCGGCTGTAACGTAAAATCAAAACAGTAAATAGAAACACCATAATAAACCCGCAGTATTCTGTCTGCCATCCAAAGTGTAGCGGCTCATATCTGCCGGCAGTCAGATAATCGATCAGAATGCCAAAGCCAAATACTGCATTTGCGCTCAGCATCCAGATATCATCCTGGTTCTGATAAGAAATTATACAGGCAGCCACAATGAGGTAAAAACTTAGAAAGATTTTAAATATGGCCATGACATCCCCGTAAATAGAGACAAAGGATGGCAGGAACGGGAAAAGTACATAGTGTGAAAGCGGGACAAATAGGAGCATGCCAATGCAAAATGCATAGGCAGCCAAGTGGATAATGCGAGGAAATGCGTGGCTGCACAAACGGTACGTCAGAACAGTCATACAAGTTAAAATCACGAAAAAGGATCCGTCTTCCATCACATATGGAAGAACGCCCATATTGATTCCCAGCCAATGGATGAGCGGATAGGAAATATGGACTGCATAGCTGATGCAGAGAATTCCATAAGCAATATATAAAGCCCCGGCCTTCCTGCGAAACCAGATGCTGATTGAAATAACAGCACATCCAAGCGTGAAGAAACATAAGAAGGCATAAAAAATAAGGCGGCAGTTTACCAGATGGAGAATATCGGAGGATGTTCCCAGAACCGGCGGGTAAATCATGCCGCTATAATAATGAGAATAATTTGCCGTATCGATGAGAAGTTCTACATAGCCGGACGGAAGGGAAAACAGGGCATTTCTGATATGAATCTCATAGTCTTTTCTGGAGAGGTTTCCATAAGAATGAATCAATTCTCCATTGACATAGACCTTGCATGCAGAAAAAATCTCAGGAAGTTCTAAGAGCCATCCGTCTGCATTTGCTTCCAAATGCAGCTGCTTTCGATACAGTCCGCGGCCAAAGGGAGACTTGTCTTTATGAAAAGAAGAAAAATTACCCGATTCGCCAATCGTTATATTAGCCGGATTGGAGGTGGGATTTCCGCTTTCGTAATCTGAATAGGAAGTATCAGGATAGAATTCCCAGTCATCTGCCAGGACATAGAAGGATTCATCGTTATCCAGATATTTATTATCCTTCATATAAGTTAGATAAAAAATCAGTCCGATTCCGGCCAGGGAGAGAATTAGAATCAGAGCCGGCCGAAAAAGGCTGTACAATTGTTTTTTTCGCTCCATCATGATTCTGTATACACATACCCCTTTCCCCACTGTGTGCGGATGAATTCTTTATCTGGCGCGGCGGCCTGGATTTTTTTGCGGATTCGTAAAATAAGGACCTGTATGCTGTGGGTATTGTAGTTTTCACCCCACAATGCCTGATATATTTCTTCCTGTCTGTAAGGGATTCCCTTGTGCTGGCTTAAAAAATATAGAATCTGGAATTCATTTGCCGTAAGTTTAAGAGACTGGGTGCCAATATAAGCCTGCTGTTCTTCCGGATACAGAGAAAGAACAGGGGGAGCAGGATGTTTTTGTTCATATGAGGAGGGAATATGCGGGCTGATTCTTGCACGGATCCGCATTTCAAGTTCCTGTAAGCGGTAGGGCTTTTCTACATAGTCATCCGCGCCGCTGTTGAATCCTTTTACAAGAGACTCGCTGTCAGTAAGAACTGTAAGGAAAATGACAGGCGTATTGGTAGTTTTACGCAGGTTATTGCATAATTCGAAACCATCCTGCGCTTCCATTTTAATATCTAGAACCAGACAGTCATAAGACCTGTCTTTTAACAGTTCCATCGCTTCTTCCGCGCTGGAAGCTGTATCTACATCATATCCGTGTTCTGTAAAATAGGACCGGTTTAAAGAAAGTATTTCTATATCATCATCTACAAATAGAAGTCGCTCCATAAGGCACCTGCTTTCATTAGTATCATTCTGGATTATATTCTATATGGAATACAGGCGCTTTGTAAATAGATTTCAATAGAAAGAGAAACTGTTGTTAATCATTGTGAATTCATGATAAGATAAAGCAAATTACAAATTGAGGATAAAAATATGGAAAAAAGATACAAATTTCAGATTATACCTGTTTGTATAATCCTCTTTTTTCTCCTGCCGTTTACAGTGAAGGCGTGGGGACCTCCAGCCTTGGAGAAAGAGGAAGATTTTTTAAAGTGGTATGAAGAAAATAAAGATAAAAACGGCGCAGTATATTCTTTGTCGGGGGATTTAAAACTGGAAAGCGGAGACAAAGAACATCCGATTCGACTTGATGGAACCGGGAATGTCGTGATCGATGCCGGAAGATATGGAATCTTAGTGGATTGCGACGTTTGGATTGATAATCCGAACCTCTGCATCCGGGGAAATAATTTTTTCTGCATCATGGTTCGAAATCATGCAGACCTGGCCCTGAACCAGGGGAAGCTTATTTATACAGGAGAAGATGGCGTGGCGGTTCATGTCGCAGAAGGCACCATGACATCTCCAGGCGTGCCTGATAGGTTTGCAATTCAGGCACAGGGCAGGAATGTAATTGGAATCCAATATGATGGGAGCCATGAAAAAAGCGTATCGAATCTGCATATGGAGCTGGATGGAAGCCAGTCATCCAAAGGAATTGCAACCATGTCAAATGGATACATACCCATTATCCACTGCAATATTCAGGTCACAAGCCAGCAGTCGGCATATGGCGTATATGGAGAGGGGGCCGCAGATTTTCTGATTCAGGAATCTTTTATTTCTGCCAGATGGACGGATCCCGGATGGAATCCCGTGGGGGAATTGTGCAGCGTATACTCTGCGCAAGGAACGGTTGTAAATGATAATTCAAAGTTAGAACCCAAACTGGATAACACAAAGAACTATACCATGATGGAAATAAAGGATCCAAGGCCAGTATATGTAGAGACAGGATCATCCCCGGATCAGTGGGGATTTCCGGAAAGCCTGGAAGTATATGTATGGGAGATGGGACTAGAAACCGAAAGAAAGGTGTCCATACCAGTCACATGGAATGTGAATGAGAACGCATTTGGGAAGCCAGGTTTTGTGAAAGTGCAGGGGAATTTTGAAACGAATGATACAGAGAATGAATATAAGAATCCAAATAATCTCGTGCCCGAAATTACCGTATTATGCCTGCCGCCGGAAAAAATGTTTCTGGTTGGATATAGCATTTTTGAAGATGCTAAGGAAGGAGCACAGCTTGTACTTCCATATCCATATGACGCACAGCGGATGGAAGTGATGTACAGCATGGATGGGAAAGACTTTTCTTATTATCTGTTTGACGGGCAGACCAATGTCTTAGAAGGTATGGAAGAGAGCAAGGATGGAATGTTTTCTTTTTATCTTAATCTTCCGGTGAAAGGGAAAGTGATTTATTTAAAGACATTGGTGTATGGAGAAAGTGTTTTTAAAGGCGAGAGTGCTGTGTGGATGATTGATGGGAGAGTAAAACAGGAACTTCCGGACGGGACAGATAGTTCGAATGGCGGCGACAGAGGCGGACAGACATTGGAGACATCCATCCCTGCCGGAGAAGATGGAGAAGAAGATTTATCTAAGAGGAATGCAGACGGAGGACAGATCACAGTCATAACAAAGGCCGGGGCAGGCCAGGAGACGCCAGAGAATGAAGCGGCAGAAGCAGGAAAAAATAAAGATAGAGAATCAAAGAAAATTGGTAAGGACGTAGAAAAAAAGACAGGGGCAGATTCCCAAAGCGTGTCTAATGGAAACGGGGAAGCTGCTTTTGCAGGTGCTAAAGTTGTAATCACATTGATTGCTGCAATAGGCTTGGCGGCAGCCGGAATAGGAGTCGGGAGAAAAATCTTTAAGAAAAGATAAGGAAAAACAAGCATAACCCGCAGAAAATCGTGTTCTAAAAAGCACGATTTTCTGCGGGTTATGCTTTGCAGGATGCCTTTTGTGGAGACGATTAAATTCCCTGTGCCAGCCGATAGATTTCTGCTATCTGCTCCCGGTTAAGTTCCCGTACTTTTCCGATCGTACGGGTATTGCCAAAACTGCATTTGTCGGCGAGTTCCAGAATCTGCTCTTCGCTTGGGGCAATTCCAAGTTCGTGGAGGCTGGTGGGCATTCCAATGCTTCGAAAATAGTCTTCCATAGCCTGAATGCCCAGAAGGGCCGTCTGCTCCAAGTCTTCACTGTGCGGAACGAAAAGGACATTCTCGGCAAACTTGGCAAACCGGTCCAGGCGGTCCTTGCATACATAGCGGGCCCAGGTACCCCATACGGCAGCAAGGCCTGCGCCGTGAGCGACGTCGAACATGCCGCCAAGTTCATGTTCCAACTGGTGGGAAGCCCAGTCCCCGCCATCGGTACCGCATCCAGTAAGGCCATTATGAGAGAGGCTGGAAGCCCACATGACTTCTGCACGGGCGTCATAATTTTGAGGATCCTTTTTCAGAATCAGAGAATTCTTCATGACAGTGCGAAGCAGTGCCTCGCTGATTCCGTCCGTCATCTCCATATTCGTGCTCTGGTTGAAGTATCGTTCCATCGTATGCACCAGAATATCCACGCATCCGCTCTGCGTCTGGTAATCTGGAAGCGTATATGTAAGTTCCGGATTCAGGATGGCAAACCTGCAGCGGCAATATTCGCTTTTATAGCCACGCTTCTTTAAGCCGTCTTCGTTCGTAATGACGGAGGAGTTGCTCATCTCGCTTCCGGCAGCCGCGATGGTAAGGATGGCGCCAATGGGCAGGCAGGCGGAAGCGGTACGCTTCCTCGCATAAAAGTCCCAGACATCTCCCTCATTGGCAACGCCATAGCCGATTGCCTTGGAGGAATCGATAACGCTTCCGCCGCCTACTGCCAGGATAAAGTCGACTCCTTCCCGCCGGCACAGTGCGATTCCCTCGCGTACTTTGGAGAGACGGGGGTTTGGAACCACGCCTCCCAAAGAAACATAGGGGATGCCTTCGGCATCGAGGGAAGCATATACGCGGTCGAGAAGGCCGCTTCTTACGACGCTGCCGCTTCCGTAATGAACCAGGACCTTCCTGCATCCCTGCTCTTTGATGAGGCTTCCGGTTTTGGACTCGGCCGCTTTGCCAAAGACGACTTTGGTAGGCGTATGATATTCAAAATTTAACATATTAGACACTCCTTCTCACTCATTTTTTCATGACCATTCTATCATATTTAGCAATAACAGGGTATGGTATAATAATATATCATAAAAATTGTCAATACCAGTCGGGTACTTCCTGTTTTTTGCTCCGGGCGCTTGAGGGATTCGTTATGCCCAGCCGTTAGAAAAAAGGGGATTGACCAAATCGAAATTAGACGGTATACTGGTACCATCAAAGACAAGGACGTCGTATCGTGGATACGGCGTCCTTTTTGATTTTAACAGGCGTTTATTGGTCTAGTTTGAGTTCCAGGGCATAGACGATCCCAGATAATGTATCCATGCCGGAAGAATGTCCGATCTCAGAAAAAGATTTTAAAATATCTCCGGACGGTGGCAGCAAGGTCAGCGAGATCACGGCGCGGCTGAAATGGGATGCTAAGGCACAATCAAGGAAGGCCCTGCTGATCTCGTTTGTATTGGCAAGCCGTGCGCGTATCTGGCATCCAAGTTCCAGAGTGAAAGGATGCGAGCCCTGATTTCGGAGGAGGAGGCCAGCCAATACGCCGCACAGGAAATCATCGCCGCTGGGGGTAAGGCCGATCCCAAGTCCGAGAAGTCCGGCTAATGTGCTGGCAGCCTTCTCATACTGTCCCTCCTTAAGAAGGAGCATGCAGGACGACATCCGCTTCCTGGCAGTTTCAAGGAT
Organism: [Clostridium] scindens; assembly: GCF_019597925.1. Classification (NCBI taxonomy): domain Bacteria; kingdom Bacillati; phylum Bacillota; class Clostridia; order Lachnospirales; family Lachnospiraceae; genus Lachnoclostridium; species [Clostridium] scindens. Next base: position 1,345,073 of record NZ_CP080442.1, read on the forward strand.
GAGATCAAAAGGTTCTGCCGAACCCTTATAGGAGTCGGACAGCAGGCAAAAGCCTCCGACGTCCGAGGAGGACAGGACGCTATGCAGCCTCTCGCAAAGTCGCGCGTGGGAAAAGCCTGGGGGCAAAGAGGCCAGTCGCGATTCGTAGATCTCTTCCGGCTGATATAGAAAGGAAGACGAACATCCGGCAGACGCAGAGTCAGGCATAACGATCTCTATCCGATCGCCCAGGACATTCACAGGCTGGCCGGAGCGGATAGGAAGCTGATCCATGGATCGCCCCTCCATATCCGTGATCAGGCTGATGGGAGACAGAGGGGACGCGGCTGACTGCAGTGCCAGCAGATGCTGTCCTAATTGAATGTTGATTGTTTTCTTATAAACAGAGTGGACGGTTCCAGATATGCACAGGCCTAATATATGGCTGGCATAAGCGGCTGTCGCAGTAATTACATGGTACATGGTATAAATACTCCTTTGTCTACAGATTCTAACAGATAATAGAATAAATTACAAAAAAAATGAAAAACTAATTTTTTTTATACATAACAGACAAAAATGACGTATTTTTTTCGCTTTCATGTAATTGTTTTTCAATATTGTATCTAATAAAATACACTTATGTATTATGAATGGTTAACCAAAGAATGACAAAAAAAAGACAAGGCGCCTTTTGTAAGGAGGAAAACAATGTATGATTTAGTAGTAAAAAATGGTAAGCTCGTAACTCCCGACCGCGTTTATGAAGCCGATATTGCAGTAAAAGACGGAGTCTATTCTGCATTTTTGGCAAAAAGGTCAGAGGCTGCAGCAAAAGAAGTAATTGATGCAAAAGGATGCTATGTATTTCCGGGCATTATTGACTGCCATGCACATTTGAATGAGCCAGGATTTGAATACCGGGAAGACTTTGAGACAGGATCCAGAGCGGCAGTTGTGGCGGGCTGTACTTGCCTGATCGATATGCCATTGAACAATGACCCATCCTTAATGAATAAGGAGATCTTCGATCTGAAGATGGGACGCATTAGCAAGCATTCGGCTGTTGACTTTGCTTTATGGGGCGGTATTGTCGGAGATTATGACAGTCAGCCGGGATCGGTAAAGAATAATATGGATGATCTTGTGGACCTGCATCACTGCGGCGTAGCGGCATTCAAAGGATTTACCTGCCCGAACGGCGATCTGTTCCCCACTGTCAACATGGGAAATGTAAGAAAGGCATTGGAGATACTCAAGCCATATAATGCGCTTTGCGGCTTCCACTGTGAGGAATTCGGACAGGTGCTGGAGCGGGAGAAAGAGGCAAAGGCAAAAGAAGGAAGAACCAGCGACGAGAAGATCAGAGACTTTCTGGATTCTCATGATGTATGGACGGAGTATGTGGCAACCAAAAATGTCATTGACATGGCAAGGGCCACAGGCGGAAGGGTCCATATCTGCCATGTAAGCCATCCGATGGTGGCCCAGGTAGTGAAAGACGCCATCCATGAAGGACTTAAGATTACCGCGGAGACCTGTCCGCACTATCTTGGATTTACAGAGGATTTTGTATTTGAGAAGGGCGCTCCGGCCAAATGTACGCCGCCAATGCGGACAAAAGAAGACATGGAGAAATTATGGGATTATGTGCTGGATGGAACCTTATCCTGCGTTGGAAGCGATCATTCTCCGGCAGCAGATGAAGAGAAGGATAATGCCACAAAAGACATCTGGCATGCGTGGGGCGGACTGAATTCTATCCAGTTCTTCCTCCCAATGATGTTTGACATGGTAGTGAACAAGAAGGGATTAAGCCCTACGCTGATTGCAAAAGTTATGGACTATAATCCTGCCAAAGTATTCGGGCTGTATGGTCAAAAAGGCGCGTTTGAACTTGGATTTGACGGGGATATCGTAATTGTTGACCCCGAAAAGGAATGGGAATGCAGGCAGGAGGAGCTGCTGACCAAAGGTCATGTGTCCTGCTTCGACGGACTGCAAGGAAAGGGAACGCCAATATGCACCATTATCCGAGGCAAGGTGGTTGCTGCTGATGGGGCTTATAAGGAGGATGCGATCGGCTACGGTAAATATGTGACGCCTGTGAAAGCAGACTAATCAGCATAGGAATTAAGGAGAGAGAATATGAGTGATGTGAATAATGAAGTAAAACAGGGAGCCGATTCTTTAGCGCCAATTAAGGATAAAGACCGGATTATGGGGTGGGGCTCTTACTTGATGCTCTGGCTTGGTGGATGTATTTCAATCGGAACGCTGACCATGGGCTCAGCCCAGCTGGATAAGGGATTGAATCTGATGCAGGTGTTCCTCGCCGTGCTGATTGGTTCCACGATCTTGGTTATCGGCATCTGCGCCAATGACCGATTCAGTTATAAGTCAGGGGCTCCGTACGCGATTCAATTAAAAAGCGCGTATGGGACGAAAGGAAATGTCGTACCGGTTATGATCAGGGGGCTGCCTGCCATTGTTTGGTATGGTTTTCAGACATGGCTTGGAGGTTCTGCGATTAACCAGATATCGATTGCTATATTTGGGTATGATAATGTTGTATTATTCTTCATTCTGTTCCAGGTGCTTCAGATCATCCTTTCCGTGAAAGGATTCCAGGGCATCAAATGGGTGGAAAATGTAGGCGGCGTGGTAATCGTCTGCGCGATGCTGTATATGCTCTTTGTATGCGTCACCCAGTATGGGGATGTTATCGGGGATAAGCTGATCAGTAAGGAAGGAACATGGGGAATGCCTTTTATTGCGGCAATCATAGCCTTCTTTGGAAATAGTACGACGGTCATGCTGAATGCCGGCGACTATTCCCGGGAATTAAAATCTGGATTTTCCGTTGGGAAGCGTGGTGTTGCATACTTTATCGCTATGGTGCCTACAACTGTACTGCTGGGGCTGATTGGAGCCATGGCTTCTACTGCGACAGGCATTGCCAACCCAATCAATGCGTTTTCCCAGATGGTACATAATAAGGTTCTGCTGATCGCAACGCTTGGATTCATTCTTTTTGCCCAGATGACCACGAACCTTGCGAGTAATGTGGTGCCGCCGGCATACGCATTTATGGACGCTTTCAAGATGAAGCACAGGACGGCAGTAATCCTGGTAGGGATCCTGGCAGTATGCACCTGTCCATGGATTCTGACGAATGACAGTTCTGCCGCTGGGCTGGATATGTTTGTAAAGATCTATACGGCCTTCTTCGGACCGATCTTTGCGGTATTGATCACCGATTACTATATCCTGCATAGAGGAAAGGTGGAAGGCGAGAAACTCGACGACCTATACGATGATAAAGGAAATCATGCAGGCATTAACTGGGCGGCCATTATCGCAACCGTGATTGGCGCTGTCATCGGACTGATTAATGTAGACATTTCCTTCTTCACAGCAACAATCCCGACAGGGCTGGTATACTATTTCTGCATGAAAAAGATGCCGTCCTGCGAAAGATTCAGGAAAGGGACTTCTTTAGAGAAGTAACAGGAGGCACGACTTATGTATGATGTTTTAGTAAAAAATGGGAAAATCGTAACGGCAGATGCCGTATTTGATGGAAATATAGCAGTAAAAAATGGAAAGATCGCCGCCCTTATGTCAGCAGGCGAAGAGCCGGAAGCAGCGAAGGTCATCGATGCAAAGGGGAACTATGTGTTCCCCGGAGCGATCGATACGCATGCGCATCTGAATGATCCGGGGTATGAGTGGAGAGAAGATTACGAACATGGAACAGCGGCTGCCGCTCTGGGCGGATATACGACCGTGATCGACATGCCGCTTCAGAATGAGCCTGCCATGACCAATGCGGATTTATTTGACAAGAAAGTCGAGAAAGTAGACAGCAACGCTTATGCGGACTACTGTTTCTGGGGCGGGCTGATACCGGATAATTTTGAGGACTTAAAGGGGATGCATGACAAAGGATGCGTGGCGTTCAAATCATTTATCGGACCAGTATCTCCGGACTATAGTTCTCTTAACTACGGGCAGGCATATGAAGCAATGCAGCGCATCAAAGAATTCGGCGGACGCGCAGGGTTCCACTGCGAGGACTTCTCTATGATCAAGTGGCAGGAAGCCCGCATGAAAAAAGAAGGCCGCCTGGACTGGCAGGGATTTCTGGATTCCAGGCCGGTGATCGCAGAAATGGTTGCTACCGTGGATATGATCGAGATTGCCAAGGCTACTGGATGCAAAGTCCATATCTGCCATGTCAGCAGCCCGGATGTGGCTCAGAAGATTAAAGAGGCCCAGCAGGAAGGCTATGATATAACGGCAGAGACTTGTTCCCATTACTTAAGCCTGACGGATAAAGATGTAATTGCAAATGGCCCGATGTTCAAGTGCGCGCCGCCGCTTCGCTCTCAGGAAGAAGTGGACCGCCTCTGGTCTTATGTGGAGGACGGAACTTTCAGTGGAATCGCAAGCGACCACTCCCCTTGTTCTTATGATGAGAAATTCAAGGAAATTCTTGGAAGCAAGATTGAGAACGTGTTCGACGTATGGGGTGGAATCAGCGGAATCCAGAGCGGCTTCCAAGTTGCCTTCAACGAAGGCTGTACAAAGCGCGGCGTGAATCCAAGCGTACTCGCGAACGCAATGGCAGTACAGCCGGCAAAGGCATTTGGCATCTATGGGAGGAAAGGCGATATTAAGCCTGGATTTGATGCGGATCTCGTGATTGTTGATCCGCAGAAAGAGTGGGAGATCACCAGCGAATCGCTTCTATATGTGAATAAGATTTCCGCATTCGTGGGAATGAAAGGGAAAGGACTTCCTGTGTGCACCATCATCCGCGGAAATGTAGTAGCAGAAGACGGCAAGATTACGGCAGAAAAAGGCGTAGGAACCCTGATCAGAAGATTGGGCTAGCCTACCGGCAGATCGAAAGGAGAGAGAATGAGCAATATTATAGAAAATATGGATTTGAATCCGGAACTGGTTCAGAATGTAGACCCGGACCTTCAGCCCACAAAAAAGAGGATCATGGGATCATTGTCCTATACGGCAAGTTTTATGGGAGGGTGCGTATCGATCGGTACATTCTCTATGGGCGCGGGCCTGATCGGGGTATTGACGGTAGGCCAGGCGATTCTTGCCATGGTGATCGGATGTCTTGTGATTGCTATAGCGCTGGTAGTGATCGGAAACTGCGGGCATAAGTATGGAATTCCTTATACCATACAGCTTAGGAGCAGTTTTGGTACGGCAGGCGTCAAGGTTCCAGGACTCTTAAGAGGCGTGCCGGCAATTATCTGGTTCGGTTTCCAGAGCTGGGTTGGCGCGGGAGCCATCAACAGTTGCTTTAAGATATTATTCGGATTTGATAACCTTCCGGTTATCTACGCATTATTTACCATCCTGCAGGTTGCCCTCGCGATCAAAGGATTTGAAGGCATTAAGTGGCTGGAGAACATCTCCTGTATCTTCATCATCGCGATTCTGGCCTATATGCTGTATGTAGTCAAGACACAATTTGCGACAGAGATCGATGATGTGTTTTCAGGAATCAAAGGAACATGGGGAATGCCTTTCTGGGCAGCGACTACATCCTTCCTGGGGATCTATTCAACCATGATCATCAACGCATCCGATTATTCCCGGAACGTTAAGGAAAAAATCGGACCTGTCTTTACAGGCAGCATATACACCGTTGCGATTCTGCCTGTGACATTATTCATGGGGCTGATCGGACTTCTGGTTACGGCAGCGACAGGAAACAGCGATCCGGTAGTCGTATTCTCCACAACCATGGGAAGCAAGTTCCTTACAGTCGTAACGCTTTTGTTCATCGCATTTGCACAGGTAACGACGAACGTGCTGAACAATATCGTTCCCCCGTCCTATGTACTTATGGAATCTTTCCACATGAAATGGTCCCATGCGACCATCGTGGTAGGCATCCTCTCCGCATGCTGCATGCCCTGGAAACTGGTTACAGACCAGTCCGCAGCCGGACTGAACTTATTCACCCAGTTCTATTCCGCTTTCCTTGGCCCAATCTTCGCGGTTATGGCGGTAGATTACTATATCCTGCGCAAGAAGAAACTGGATATCAACAACATGTATAATAAGCAGGGCGTATTCAAGGGCGTCAACTGGGCGGCGATCATCGCCATCATCGTCGGCTCCCTGTGCTCGCTAATCATCGTACAGCTGTCATGGTACGTAAGCCTGATCCCGACGGGACTGGTGTACTACTTCTTGATGAAGACAATGAAAAGCGCCAAGCCATTCAGGACCGGGACAATATTTGACACCAATATTTGACACGTAACATTTTTCAGATGGACACGTAACACTTTTCAAAAATGTTACGTGTCCATCTTACATAACTGGTGGAAAAAAATTGAAAAATGTCCGTGCTAAATTTACAAAACTGGTGCGGAAAATTAAAATCATTATAAAAAGCAGAGTTTACGGAGGGAACATTACTGAAAAGTCCTGATAAACTCTGCTTTTTATAAAAGGTATAACGGAACTATCAATTTGGTAACGGATAAATTTTAATTTGACACACCAGTTGTGTAGGAGTAACACGTGACACTTTTCAAAAATGTTACGTGTCCATCTGAAAAATGTTACGTGTTAAGTTGAAGAAACTCCAGGGACTCCAAAAGTAGTTTTTTTGTAAAGGGGTTCTCTTCGTCCCGGTCAAAGTCGTGGACATTCCCGGGGGCAATGAACTGGCGGGGCTGGTAGCGGCTTGACAGTTCCAGGAATTCCGCGTAAGGCACGTCCGGGTCATTGGTGCTGTGGGCGCAGAACAACGGGCAGGGCAGAGATGGGCAGGCGCGAAGCGTATAGTCCAAGTAGAAGTATTTTTCCCGTCCCTCATAGAGCAGGGAGCGCCAGGAGCCGGTCTGCCTTGCATAGACATAGACGCTGTAGTGCGTATCCAAAGCGCCTTGCGCGTGCAGGTCCGTGCCCGCGTGATCCAGGCAGGAAGCATCGACCGCGGGTAGCGAGCGATAGTAGTCGCTTGGCGTCTGAAACCAGTTGTCGCACAAGAATCCATATCCATAATAAGAAAGGATTCCTCTAGGCGCGGTGGGAAGATCTCCCTGGGCGGCCGCCAGGAGGCAGAGATACGCGCCGGCAGAGCGCCCCCACAGGAAGAAAGGCAGGTCTAAGCCGCAGTAAGCCTCCGGGTGCTCCACATAGTGGGCGATGGAAGAGCAGACGTCGTCCAGTATCACATCCAGCTTTGCGGCAGGCGCAAGCGGATAGTCATACGAGATAATGACATAGCCCGCCTTGGTCAGCAGGTCCGTATGTAAGGCGGGAAGATCGTCCCGCCTTCCGTAGAGAAGCCCGCCTCCATGGAAATAAAGAATACAGGCTTTAGGCGTCACGCCACTGTCTGAATAGATGGTGGCGTATTTTAGATAAGCAGTGCTTGGAAGTTCGAATTCCCTTGTCTCCTTCATAATATAAGTCTCCTTTGAAAATAGAATAAATTATGGAAAAATACATAGAATCTTTTTTAATAATCCGAATGACTGGATGATGGGAAAATCATCCGCCAACTAAAGATATTATAGCATAGAACTGTAAAAAGCGTACATGTTAAAAAAATGACAATAGGGTATAAAGTAGATAAAAACAAATTCTGGTTTTGTCTAAAAATATAATTGAAAAACGGAGGGCATATTGGCATAATTAGGGTATAAAAACTGGTTGACCACAAAAAGAATGAAAGAGAGGATTTTAAAATGAGTTATTTGAATAATCAGGTAGGATATCGAGAGGATTTATTGACAACACGTTCCGTAATCAAGAAGGACAATTATGTTATCCTTGAGCCAGACGGACTGGTAAAGAATGCAATTCCAGGCTATGAGAACTGCGATGTAACGATCCTTGGCTCTCCAGCTATGGGAGCATCTTTTGCAGATTATCTGGTAACGGCAAGAGACGGCGGAAAAAATGATGGAATTGGCGGAGAAGGGCTTGAGACATTCTTATATGTGATCTCTGGAGAAGTGACGGTAAAGAATGCGGACAAGGAAGAAGTTCTTACAGAGGGCGGATACATCTTCTCTCCTGAGAGCAACAAGGTTTCTTTCGCAAACAACAGCGGAAAAGAAGCAAAACTGTATGTTTACAAGCGCAGATATGAGAGAATCGAAGGATACAGCGCATATACGGTAGTAGGAAACGCCAATGACCTTCCATGGGTAGAGTACGAAGGAATGGAAAACTGCCACATTAAGGATTTCCTTCCGGCAGCAGGAGACTTTGGATTTGATATGAACATGCACATCCTGAAGTTCAAATTAGGCGCATCTCATGGCTACATCGAGACGCACGTTCAGGAGCACGGCATGTATTTCCTGTCTGGAAAAGGAATGTACCGCGTTGATGACGAGTGGATTCCGGTAAAGGCTGGAGACTACATGTTCCTGGATGCATATTGCCCGCAGGCATGCTATGCAGTAGGCCGCGAAGAAGATTTCGCATACATTTACTCCAAAGACTGCAACAGAGACGTGCAGCTGTAAAATGGAATACAAGAAAAAGGAATAATTGATATAAAAGATATAGAAGAAAAGATATAGAAGAGGTGTTAGAATGAAACTTTCCCGCGATGAATTAAAGGGATTAATGAAAAATAAATTGATGAAGGCCGGACTTAGCGCAGAACATGCGGACATGACCGCGGAGATTCTTACATGGTCAGATGAAAGAGGTTACCACTCCCATGGGGCAGTGCGCGTGGAATATTACAGCGAAAGAATTGCCAAGGGCGGAATCACGGTAGATCCGAAGTTCGAGTGGAAAGAGACGGGCCCATGCTCTGCAATCTTCGAGGGAGACAATGGCTGCGGATATGTAGCCGCAACTCTGGCTATGGAAAAGGCAATCGAGATGGCAAAGAAGACGGGAATCGCTGTGGTAGGCATGCGTAATATCTCTCACAGCGGCTCTATCGGATATTATACAGAGATGGCTGCCAAGCAGGATCTCGTAGCAATCTCTTTCTGCCAGTCTGACCCGATGGCAGTGCCCTATGGCGGAACCGAGCCTTACTATGGAACCAACCCGATCTCATTTGCGGCCCCGACTGCGGATGACAGGACGGTGGTATTCGATATGGCTACCACAGTCCAGGCATGGGGCAAGATTCTGGATAAACGGTCCAGGCATGAATCCATTCCGGATTCCTGGGCTGTAGATGAAAAAGGGCAGCCAGTAACAGACCCAAGCCTGGTAAACGCCCTGGTTCCGATTGCAGGAGCAAAGGGATACGGCCTTATGATGATGGTGGACATCTTCGCAGGCATTCTGCTGGGAGTTCCATTTGGCAAGCATGTAAGTTCTATGTATCATGACTTGTCTGAAGGCAGAAATCTCGGACAGATGCATATTGTAATGGATCCTTCCAGATTTGTCGGACTGGATGCATTTAAGAAATCCATGTCCCAATCTCTGGATGAATTGGGAGAAATGCCCGCAGCAGAAGGATTTGGCAAGGTAAGCTATCCGGGCGAGCGCGCGGTGATGAGACGCGACAAGGCCTATGCGACAGGCGGCGTAGAGATTGTGGATGAAATCTACGACTATCTGGTAAGCGATACGATTCATTTTGACAGATATGACCATAAGAACAGATTTGCCGAATAGAGGAAGGAGAACGTATGTTAAAGACGATTGTGAAAAAAGGAAGCTATCATGACTCTGTCGTCCTCATGCTTTTGACGAATCAGATTTCCACGATTGAAGGCGTGAAGAAGGTTTCAATCATGATGGCTACCCCTGCCAATAAAGATATATACAGACAGAGCGGATTAAGCACCGAGGAACTTGAAGGCGCGTCTGCCAACGACATGGTCGTTGTGGCAGATGTGGATGACGAGGGCATTCTGGATGTGATCATGCAGGAAGTGGAAGAATTCTTCAAGAAGCAGTCCACATCCGAATCTGAAAAGAAGGGCGCGGAATCCGTAAAGTCTTGGGATAAGGCGCTTAAAAAACTGCCGGATGCGAATCTTGCAGTCATCTCTATCCCGGGCGCGTATGCGGCGTTAGAAGCAGACCGCGCGCTGGACGAGGGCATGAATGTATTCATGTTCAGCGACAATGTAACTTTGGAAGACGAGATCAAGATCAAGCAGAAAGCGCATGAAAAGGGACTGGCAGTCATGGGACCAGACTGCGGAACTGGAATTATCCAGGGAGTGCCGATCGCATTTACCAATAACGTGACTCCCGGCTCCATTGGAATTATCGGGGCATCGGGAACCGGAATCCAGGAATTGACCACCATCATTGACCGTCTTGGGGAAGGCGTTAAGAATGCCATCGGAACCGGCGGACGCGACCTGTCTACAGAGGTAGGCGGAATCACGATGATGGATATGATCGAGGCCATGGAAAGCGATGACAGCGTGAAAGTGCTGATTATCATATCCAAGCCGCCGGCAAAAGAGGTAAGAGACAGAATCTCCGACCGCTTAAGCAACTTTAAGAAGCCGGTAGTCACCCTGTTCTTAGGTGAGAAGCCAGAATACCATGAGGAGAACTTCTACCATGCCTATACGCTGGATGAGGCAGCGCGCCTTGCAGTAGGACTGGTAAGAGGCGAGGAGATCAAAGAAGGAACTGTAGATGTAGACGCATCTAAGTTTTTCGGGGCAGAGGAAAAGAAGACGATCAAGGCATACTACTCCGGCGGAACGCTGGCAGGAGAAGCGGCGATGCTGATTAAAGACGCCCTGAATCTGAAGGTGCCTCCGCAGAAGGCAGAAGGATTCATGCTCAAGACGGATGGCCATATCGTGGTTGACCTTGGAGACGACGTATATACGCAGGGAAAGCCGCACCCAATGATCGATCCTGCAAAACGTATTGAATGCATGCAGGATGCCATCGACGATGAATCTACAGGCGTGATCCTATTGGATATCATGCTGGGCTATGGCTCCCACGCAGATATGGCAGGAGCGCTGCTTCCTTCCATCATCGAACTGAGAGACAAGGCACAGGCAGAAGGAAGAAAGTTATTCTTCGTCGCTACCGTATGCGGTACGAGAAGAGATTTCCAGAACTATGACGAGGCGGTTGGCAAGCTGAAAGAAGCAGGCGTCATCGTCTGCGAGAATAATAAATTGGCAGTCCACACGGCAATCCGCGCCATCGGCCTTGATTTTGAAGAGCCGGCAAAGGACATCCGTCCAAAGACGGTTGCAAAAATTGAGAAGACAGAAGCGTCTGAGAAGCTGATCGCGCTTCTTTCCGAGAAGCCAAAGGTGATCAACATCGGCCTTAAGAGCTTTGCGGAAGTAGTCGAGTCCTTCGGATGCGAGGTCGTACAGTATGACTGGATGCCTCCGGCAGGCGGAAACGTGGAACTGATCAAGACATTGAATTTCCTTAGAAATTATGAAGGATTCGATATTGACGAGGCGAACCGTTCCGTAATCGCCAAGGTTGTGGCAAGCCAGCCGGTTATCAAGGATGTGGTTCCGGCAAAATCCGTAATTAAGGAACTGAACGAAGGGAAAGTGATCCTTCATGCAGGTCCTCCGATCCAGTATGCGAATATGCCGGATCCGGTACAGGGCTCCTGCGTGGGCGCGGCGCTGTTCGAGGGCTGGGCTTCTACGGAAGAAGAGGCAAGAAAGATTCTTGCATCAGGAGAAGTGACGTTTATCCCATGCCATCATGTGAAGGCCGTTGGGCCGATGGGCGGAATTACATCCGCCAATATGCCGGTATTCGTAGTAGAAAATACGACGGATGGAAATGAAGCATACTGCACCATGAACGAAGGCATCGGCAAGGTGCTAAGATTCGGCGCTTACTCCAAAGAAGTCGTAGACCGGCTTCTGTGGATGAAGAACGTATTAGGCCCGACGCTTGGAAAGGCAATCCGCACGCTTGGCGGCCTGAATGTAAATCCACTCGTTGCAAAGGCTATTGCCATGGGCGACGAGTTCCATCAGAGGAATATTGCGGCTTCCCTGGCATTCTTAAAAGAGGTAAGCCCAGTGATCACCAAGATGGAGATGGACGATAAAGATAGATATGACGTGATCAAGTTCCTGGCTGATACAGACCAGTTCTTCCTGAATATCATGATGGCTACCGGCAAGGCAGTCATGGACGGCGCAAGACAGATCACCGACGGAACCGTCGTGACCGCGATGTGCAGGAACGGCGTGGAATTCGGCATCCGCATCAGCGGAATGGGAGACGAGTGGTTCACTGCCCCAGTAAATACGCCGCAGGGCCTGTACTTTACCGGATATGACGGGGAAGACGCCTGCCCGGATATGGGAGACAGCGCGATCACGGAAACGCTTGGAGTCGGCGGAATGGCTATGATTGCAGCGCCTGCAGTAACGAGATTCGTAGGCGCCGGCGGATATGAAGATGCCCTTCGTACCAGCACGGAGATGACAGAGATTACAATCGACAGGAATCCAAACTTCATTATCCCGAACTGGAACTTCCAGGGAACCTGCCTTGGAATCGATGCCAGGCTGGTAGTGGAAAAAGGAATCACGCCGGTGATCAATACAGGAATCGCGCATAAGATTGCAGGATATGGACAGATTGGAGCCGGAACGGTACATCCGCCGATCGAGTGCTTCGAGAAAGCCATTGTGGCATATGCGAAGAAACTAGGATTTTCATTCGAATAAGCCCGGGAGGACAGTGCTATGGAAAAGAAAAGAGTCGTAATCGCGCTGGGCGGCAATGCCCTCGGCAAGGATATCGAGGAGCAGAAGGAGGCAGTCGCCAAGACGGCGAAAGTCATCGTAGATCTGGTGCAGCAGGGAATGGAACTTGTCATCACACATGGAAATGGCCCGCAGGTGGGGATGATCCAGAGCGCGATGGACCAGCTCTCCTGCGACTACAAGCATTACAAGCAGACGCCGCTGCCGACCTGCGTGGCTATGAGCCAGGGCTATATCGGCATCGACCTTCAAAATGCGATCAAGTATGAACTATATAGCCGCGGCATGGACGTCAAGGTATCTACAATCCTGTCCCAGGTAGAAGTGGATCAGGAAGATGAAGCGTTTAAGAATCCGACGAAGCCGATCGGCAGATTTCTGACCGAAGAAGAGGCCAGAAAGAACGAGGAAAATGGAATTCCATGCATGGAAGATGCAGGAAGAGGCTACCGCATCGTGGTGGCCTCCCCGATGCCAAAGAAGATCCGCGAGCTTAAGACCATCGAGACGCTGGTGAACGCGGGGCATATCGTAATCACCTGCGGCGGCGGAGGCATCCCGGTAGTCAATGACAACGGGAAACTCTCAGGAGTCAATGCGGTTATTGACAAGGATAACGCAAGCAGCCTGCTGGCGGCGGAACTGGGAGCAGATTATCTGATCATCCTGACGGCAGTAGAAAAGGTGGCGATCAATTTTGGGAAAGAAAATCAGGAATGGTTAAGCGACCTTACGGTAGAACAGGCCAGGGAGTATATTGCCCAGGAGCAGTTTGCCAAAGGATCCATGCTTCCGAAGATCGAAGCAGCCATCCGATTTGCCGAATCAAAAGAAGGCCGCCATACTCTGATTACGTTGCTTGACAAGGCCGCAGAGGGTATCGCGGGAAAGACGGGAACGGTAATACATAAGTAATTTAGGAGATAAAATATGAACGTACCAACAAATCTGTTTATGTGGATAATGGCGTGCCTGCCAATTATTGTCCTGCTCGTATTAATGATCAAGTTTCAGTGGGGAGTTACGGAAGCAGCTCCCGCGGGGCTTGTCATCACAATCGTCACAGGCATTGTGTTTTATAAGGCGGATATCCGGCTGCTGGCTGCGGAGAGCGCGAAAGGAATCTGGAACGCGCTGATCATCGTATTGATCGTATGGACTGCGATCCTCATGTACCAGGTGGCCGACGAGGCCAAGGCATTTCTCGTGATCCGAAACGGAATGCGCAAGCTCCTGCCCAATGAATTGCTGGTCGTTCTGGCGCTGGGATGGATTCTGGAGAGTTTTCTCCAGGGAATCACTGGATTTGGCGTGCCGGTAGCGGTAGGGGCGCCGCTTCTCATCGGGATTGGCGTCCTGCCAGTATGGGCGGTCATTATCCCGCTGCTCGGCCAATCCTGGGGCAATACCTTTGGGACGCTGGCGGCAGCCTGGGATGCGCTTTCCATGACGGCCGCTCTTGAGCCTGGGACGCCGGACTATCTGGCTGCGGCCTTCTGGGCAGGCCTGTTCATCTGGCTGTGGAATATCGTCATTGGTCTGGCAATCTGCTGGTTCTATGGGAAAGGAAAAGCAGTAAAGAAAGGCCTTCCGGCCGTGCTGATCATTTCCTTGATCCAAGGAGGAGGAGAACTGCTGCTAACCCAGGTAAATACGACGATCGCCTGCTTTATTCCGGCATGCATCTCATTAATAGCCCTGTTCTTTATCGGGAAGCTTAAGATCTACAGGGAAGAATGGAGCCTTGAGGATAGCCGGATCATGAACCGGACATTCACGGCTGAGGCAGCAGAAGAAGTTCCGGCAGACATGTCGCTTCTGCAAGCCTTCGTGCCTTACATTCTTTTGACGGCCATCACGATGGCCGTGCTAGTAGTGACGCCTGTGAATACATTCCTTAAGCAGGTCACCATCGGCTTCTCCTTCCCGGAGACCCAGACAGGCCATGGATTCGTAAACCAGGCAGAGGCATGCTACTCGCCGCTTGCGCCATTTACCCATGCCAGCATGTTTCTATTCCTTTCTGCGATTGCCGGGCTTTTGTACTTCCGGAAGCATGGATGGATCAAGCAGGGCGGGGCAAAAAGGATATTCGCAAAATCAGTTGCAATGGCTATTCCATCCGGAATTGCTGTTACAGGCTTGATCATCATGTCAAAGATTATGGGAGGAACCGGGCAGACTGCCGTTCTGGCAGATGGAATTGCGAGGATTCTTGGCAAAGCATATGTGATCCTTGCTCCGGTAGTGGGAATGATTGGATCATTTATGACAGGAAGCAATATGTCCTCCAACATTCTCTTCGGGGAATTCCAGGTGACGACAGCCGGGCTTCTTCATCTTGACAAAGCGGCATTCCTGGGGGCGCAGACAGTGGGAGGCTCCATCGGAAGCTCGATCAGCCCCAGCAATATCATCCTTGGGACTACTACGGCAGGCATTCTGGGCAGCGAAGGACAGGTCCTGAAGAAGAATATACCAATTACGCTGACGGTTACTCTGATCATAGGAATTATCGTGTTCCTGTCAGTCGTTCTATAAATGCAGGAGCAAAGTCAATATGGAAAAGAAAAGTTTTTTTAAAACCAAACAAGGCGGACTGACTATCGCATTCATCGTTATCATCCTAGCATTCATCCTGATACTGTGGGGATTAAGGATGCGGCAGGATGCAGCGTGCATGGCGGGCTTTATCTTAATGGTGGCTGCAATGCTGTACGCTCCGGTGAAGGTATTTGTAATAGACCGTAATAAGAAAAAGAGTTGAAAAGAAAGGGTATGCATATGGGTATTGAGGAGATCACAGGCAGAATCGCGAGAGATTTGGAGCACTTAAAGCAATATACGGCTACGCCGGGAAATGGCTGCACAAGACTTCCGTTTACGGAGGAGGCCAGGCATGCTGTGGAATATTTAAAGGAACTTATGGTGGAAAGCGGGCTCGAAGTAACCATCGATGCCGCTGGCAACGTAATCGGCGTCCTGAAAGGCGAAGATGAGGACGCGCCTTGCGTTATGATGGGTTCTCACTATGATTCTGTCTATAATGGAGGAGATTATGACGGAATTGCCGGAGTTATCTGCGCCATCGAAGTGGCAAGGCTTTTAAAAGAAGAAGGAATCAAGCCAAAACGCAGTTTTGTAGCGGTAGGATTCTGTGATGAAGAAGGCACAAGATTCGGAACGGGTTATTTCGGATCAGGGGCAATGCTTGGAAATCGTGATGTGGAGTATACCAAGAAGTTCTGCGACAAAGATGGCATCTCTATCTACGAGGCGATGAAGGAATATGGCCTTGAGCCTGAGAAAGTCAGCGAGGCGGCATGGGAAAATGGAAAGATCGGAGCGTTTCTGGAAGCGCATATCGAACAGGGGCCGGTTCTGGATGCAGAGAATATCGAAATCGGGCTGGTAGACTGTATCGTAGGAATCCAGAGATATATGGTGACGGTGAATGGCCGCGCGGACCATGCGGGGACGACGCCAATGGATATGCGTATGGACGCCGTGGATGCCGCTACAAAGGTTATATCAAAGATTGCGGACTGGGCAAGAGAAAAGGCCGATGGAACCGTAGCGACAGTCGGGTATATCAATACGGTGCCCGGAGGCATGAACATCGTTGCGGAGAAGGTAGAGTTTACTGTTGATATCCGTTCCAGAAATAATGATAATATCAATGATATTGCATCCCGTATCAGAAAAGCGCTGGAAAGGGAAGTAAAGGAATTTGGCGGCACCTTCGAGATCGAGAACAAACTTACGATCACGCCGGTGGAACTTTCCGAAGACATGCTGGACATTATGGAAGAGGAGTGCAAGGAGCGCGGATATACCTATAAGAGAATGTTAAGCGGCGCCGGCCATGATGCGCTGGAAATCGGCCAGGTACTGCCGACGGTGATGCTGTTCGTGCCAAGCAAAGAAGGCAGAAGCCACTGTCCTGTAGAATTCACGAAATACAGTGATTTTGCAAAGGCGGCAGTCATTATGCAGAAACTGGCAAAAGAACTTCTTGACAAATAAGGCTTCGGATTGGAGCGATGAGCCCTATGACCGACCAGATGTTAAATTCAAAGTATAAAACTGAAAATCTTCGTTTCCTGAGGACCCATCTTGGAATGACCCAGAAAGAATTCATAGAACGGTTCCTGATCAGGGAAGATGGAACGCCTGCCATGAGCGTCGCCACTTTCTCTAATCTGGAATCGAAGGGCGGGATCCGGCTTGCCGAGGTCTTGCTGAAGGCTTCAGAGGCCTTGCAGATAGATTCCATGCTATTTTCCATGGACCCGGATACCTTTGCCCGGAAAATCAGCATCCTTCTTTCTGACAGCGCAGATACAGAAACCATTGGCAGAAGCGTGGCCAGGTCAGGAAAGATTGACCAGCTTCTCTATAAGCTTACGATGTATTTTGCAGAGAAACTGATGGATAAAGAACTGAAAAAGGGCGATAAGATAGAGTCAGACAGAGAATTGGCCAAAAAGATGAATGTGGGACGCTCTGCGATAAGGGAAGCGCTGAAAGTACTGGACGTACTTGGCATGCTGGACATCCGTCCGGGGCAGGGAACCTATATCAGCAGCGAAGAAGCAAATTTTTTCATTATCCCCTTATCCTGGTCCTTATTCCTCAATGGAAGCCAGTTGAAGGATATCCTGGAAGTGAGGAATCTTCTGGAAGTGAAGGCAGCGCAGCTGGCGGCAGAACATGCGGATGATGCTGGAAGGAGAAGGCTTTCCCTCCTGGCAGAAAAGATAAGCAAAGCCTATGAGGAGCAGGAAGAGAAAGAGTTTCTGGATTATGAGATGGAATTTCATAGATGCGTTGCACAATGTTCCGGGAATCAAGTCATCTATAGCATGCTTGAGACCATCAGCAATCTTATGCGGCGTCTGAGCGCCACTGGGATGACGGGCGTGCATCAGCAGGAGGAAATCTACCAGGAAAATCAAAGAATCTATAGCCTGATTCTTGCCGGCGATAAGGAAGGATCGGCTGAGGCTATGCGAGAGCATATGAAACGGTCAACACAAAGATATCATTACATATAATCAGGAAAAAGCCGCAGGCGCGATAATTTTGTTATGCGTCCGCGGCTTTTTATGCTATACTATATCATATGAAACTGTACACAAATCGTTGATGGCGGTGAGGAGAAAGATGGGATTTAGCGTAAATGACCTGCTTTTGGCAGAAGAGTTAAAAGATGCGAAGATACTTGGCGGAAAAGAAGGACTGGACAGACAGATCAAGGGCGTGACGATTATCGAAGCTCCGGATATCGTCAAATTTATTAATGGAGGAGAAGTCCTCCTTACGGGCCTGTATGCATTCCGGTCCTGCTCGGTGGAGGAATTCCAGAAGTATATTAACGAATTGACGAAGAAGAGCGTCAGTGCTCTGATCATGAAAAGAGGCAGGAAAGTAGAAAACGCCGATATCAAGATAGAGCTACTGCTGGAATTTGCGAATACGCATGGGATTCCGGTTCTGGAAGTGCCATTCGAGATCTCCTTTCGTGACATCATGAGCCGCATCATGGAACGCCTTTTTAATGAAGAAGTGACGAGGCTAAAGTATTTTAAGACGACCCATGATAACTTTGCGGCGTTGGCGCTGTCTCCAGACTCCGGCAACAGAGGGGCAGATAACATCCTGGATGTGCTTGCCAAGCTGATACATAACCCGGTTGCGGTATTTAACCAGAACTTATCCTGCCTGGCAGCTACGGAGGATGCAGCGAGAGTACTTACGATCAGCGAGGATGCCCGGACGTTCGAGCCTGGCATCTATTCCAGCTATACCTACCTCAGGCAGGAAGGAGAAGAGCCCCAGTGCCTGATACAGGTAAAGATGAGTTTTCGGGAAAAAATATACCTTGTGGTGACGGAACGGAACCAGGCGTTGGATGTCATGGACTTTATCGCGGCCGAGAGCGCCATCACTGCACTTCGCTTTGAGTTTTCCAGACAGTATGCGGTGACGGAATTGGAGAAAAAGTTCCAGAATGATATCATGCACAACATATTGAATGGAAAGATACACTCGATCGGAGAACTTCAGAAGAATACGACCCTGCTTGGAGTGGACATCAATGGAAGTTACCGGGTGATCGTATTCGGCATGGCCAATGAGAGCATGACAAAAGGAGATTTTAAGGCAAAGGTTAAGGATACGAACGTTTTAAGCCAGGCAATCGTCCACTATATCAAGGATGCAAAGATACAGAACGACCTGGATAAGATCGTCGTCATCCAGGCGGTGGATAAAGAGCAGACGCAGGAGGAATACCGCAGGGAGATCAAGAAGATCGTGGAGAGCGTGCAGGAAGATGTGTCCATGCATAACAAGCATCTGAAAGTGAAGGCAGGCGTAGGCAAGGTGGTGGATGGAATCATCCATCTGCCGGAGAGTTTCAAGGAAGCCAATGAAGCGTTTATGTTCGTAGATGTGGCCGGGGAACTTTCGGAGGAAGGAAGCCCCCAGGCAATGCTCTTTTCTGACCTGGGAATATTCAAGCTTCTGTGCCAGCTGGAGGATCCCTCCATGCTTCTGGAATATGTGCCGGAAGGCCTGCAGAAACTTTATAATTATAAGAAGCCCCAGAGAGATGACCTGATCGTCACGCTTAAGACCTACCTGGATCGGAACCAGAATCTTTCCAAGACGGCGCAGGAACTCTATGTACACTATAAGACGGCCGCATACCGGATTGAGAAGATCACGAAGATCACCGGAATCGACTTTGACAACGCCAATGAAGTGCTGGCAGTCAGAATCGGCCTGGTCGTCTATAAGATGATTGAGAATTATAATAAGGATTTTATATAGAACGTCATGAAAAAAGATAAGAAAGATAATTTATCCAGTCTGGATAAGCTATCTTTCTTTTTTTATCCTTTTGCTCCGATGCAATCTGTTAAAAAAATATCTATAATGTGCAATATAGATAAGAAGTTTAAATTCATAAAAAAGCAAGTGTACAAATTTGCCAAAGAAATAAGGCAAAATGGAGGGATTTTATGGAAATCAAGCTGGAAAGAATCCTTTCCCGTCTGGAGGAATTGTACCAATGCGGAGCAGCAGCGGATGGAACCTATACCAGGATGGCCTACTCGCCGGAAGATGTAAAAGGCCGGGAGACATTCATGGGATATTTTCGGAAACTGGGGCTTGAGCCAAGGATGGATGCGGCAGGAAACCTGATTGTCAGACTGGAAGGGGAAGACCCTAGCCTTCCGGCAATCATGACTGGCTCTCATCTGGACACGGTGCCGGACGGCGGGAAGTACGACGGAGTCGTAGGATGCGTGGCAGGCCTTGAGGTATGCGAGACGCTCCTTGAAAATGGAAGAAGGCTTAAGCATCCGCTGGAGGTGATCGTGTTCACCGACGAAGAAGGATTCCGGTTCGGAAGCGGCCTGCTGGGAAGCAGCGCGATCTGCGGAGAACAGCTGCATGTAAGCGGGACAGACCTGGATCTGAACGGACAGGCCCGAAGCGAGGTGATGAAAGCGTATGGAATAGACGTATCAGGCGTTTCTAAGGCGCAAAGGCCGAAGGATTCCATACACTGCTTTCTGGAACTGCATGTAGAGCAGGGCGCATCCCTTGATAAGAAAGGGATTCCGGTTGGGGTTGTATCATCCATAGCTGGCGTAAGCCGCTATGAGATCACCATCAAAGGCGAGGCAAACCACGCAGGAAGCACGGTGATGAATGACAGGAAGGATGCGCTGGTGGCAGCCGCAAGATTCATCGACAAGGTTCCTGAGATTGTGGAAGAGTATGGAAACCCATATACGGTGGCTACCGTGGGAACGATGAAGGTGGTTCCCAATTCGGTGAATGTTATTCCGGGAGAGTGCATCTTCAATCTGGAGATCCGGGATCAGGACGCAGGGATCATCGACCTGATCGAAGGCAAGTTAAAAGAACATCTTGATCAGGTATGCAAGGAGCGGGAGGAAGAATATCGGTTTGAGCGTTTTTCCTATCATGAGCCTGCACCGATGGCAGATTGGGTAAAAGAAGCGATCGAGGCATCCGTAAAGAATTTGGGAATCGAATATGCGATCATCCCAAGCGGAGCATTCCACGATTCACTGGTGATGACAAACGTATTCCCCACCGGCATGATCTTCGTGCCAAGCGTAGGCGGAATCAGCCACTCAAGATATGAATATACGGCAGATGAGGACATCCGGCAGGGCTGCCAGGTGCTCCTTGAGACGATTCTCAAAGTAGATAACATGAACCCATCATGTTAAAAAATAGTAAAACAAAGGCAAACCAAAAAAGAAAGGAAGGCAATGCTATGGAAAAGAAAAAAATTGGTATTATTGGCGGAGGAATTTCAGGAACATGTCTCGGATATCATCTGAGCCTTTATGATAATGCGGAGGTAGTCGTATTCGAGAAAGACACCATCGGCGGAGCATCCACTGCAAAATCAGCAGGAACCGTATGCCTCTTCGATGACTCATTAAGAAACAGATACTGGGATGTAAGATTATACGGATTCGAGTCTTATCTTAAGATGGAAGCAGAAGAAAAAGGATCCGCAGGCTTTGACAAGACCGGTACCCTGGTAGTGGCAACCGATGAAAAGGTAGAGGCTACCATCAAGACAGGAATCGCATTGGCTAAGGCGGCTGGCTATACAGGAGAATATATTACCGACAAGGACAGAATCAAAGAGATCCTTCCGGACATTTCCACAGAGAACATCCTGGGAGCAGGTTACACGCAGGATGATGGATATTTTGACGGAACCATGATCTCCAATACATATGCAAAGAAAATGCAGAAAAACGGCGGCGTTATCAAAACCGGCGTAAAAGTTACGGAAGTCAAGGTAGAGAATAACAAGATCAAAGGCCTTAAGACCAGCGAGGGAGAAGACTATGAATTTGACTATGTCGTTGACTGTACAGGACCTTGGAGCAAATTTACCGGAGAAATGGTAGGCATGGATGTACCGATCTGGCATACCAAGGCAGAAGCATTCTTCCTCTGCCCTCCAGGAAAGAAATTAGGATACACCTTCCCAGTACTGAAATATCCTGCATTCTATGCGTTAAGGGCAGGCGACAACATCTTTATCTGCAAGTCCCACCTTTCTATGGATCTGAACAATCCGATGCATGCAGGACAGTGGGATCCGGACAAACTTCCGGCAACAGGCGGAACAGACGACTACTTCATCGACTTCCTGCTTGACCAGCTGGAATGCAGAGTGCCTGGAATCGTAGACAGCGGACTGGTATCTTCATGGCTGTCCTACCGCGCGGAGCCAAAAGACTTCCTCCCAATCTTAGGAGAGACTCCAGTAGAAGGATATGTTCTTGCGACAGGATACGGCGGAAACGGAGTCATTGAAGCACCGGCAGCCAGCAGAGACCTTGCAAAATTCATTATGCGCGGAGAGAAGACTCCATTGTTAGAAGACTGGGCATTTGAACGTCTGTTAAAATAAACACGTGTAACAGAGAGGAGAAAATATGAATATAGCAGTTCTTATAAAACAGGTTCCTGTTTCCAATGACGTTTCTGTTGATCCGGAAACTCACGCTCTGGTGCGTGCAAGCTCGGAAGGAATGATCAATCCAGCGGACTTGAACGCCATCGAGGCGGCAATGGCCTTAAAAGAGCAGACAGAAGGAAAAGTCGTAGTATTTACGATGGGACCTCCGGATGCAGAGAAGGCTTTAAGAGATGCTATGGCAATGGGCTGTGATGAGAGTTGTCTCATCACAGACAGGTGCCTGGCAGGAGGAGATACCATTGCCACTGCAAAGGTACTTGCCAGAAGCATTGAGAAATATGGAAAATTTGACTTGATATTAAGCGGCGCCTTATCCGCGGATGGAGCCACCGGACAGGTGGGAGCCATGGTAGCGGAATATATGGGGATTCCTCACGTATCTGAGATACAGGGAATTACATACGATGAGAATATGGCGGACAGTATGATCGCCATCAAGAAGGCCCAGGGAATGGAATGGAAGATCAAGGCTTCCCTGCCGGCGCTAATGAGCGTATGCTTCGGATGTAACGAGCCGCGCCTGGCTACCCTTCGTACCAAGCGGGCAGCCAAGAGCAAGCCGATGGAGGTGTACACCAACGCGGAACTTCAGATGGATGCAAGCGAGATCGGGCTTGCAGGATCGCCGACGGTAGTCACCGACTCTTTTGCGCCGGAGAGTACCAGAAGAGCCGAGATGCTTACCGGAACTCCGGAAGAACTGGCACGCAAGCTGCATGAGTTAATCGAGATTGAGAAAGGAAAAGAATAAATGGCTAGTGGAATTTGTGTTTTCGCAGAAAATTATAATGGTAATATAGAATCTGTCGTGGCAGAACTGGTTCGCGCAGCACATTTCATTAAAGAGACAACCGGCGAGAAGATACAGGCTGTTGTCGTTGCCAAGGACTGTGATCATCTCATAAAACAATTGGAACAGCTTGGCATAGATGAAGTATATGCTGTCAAGGCAGACAGAGAATGTGCATTCCAGGATGACGCGCTAAGCCAGGTGATTGCTGAGATGATTCAAAGAATCGACCCGTCAAGCGTGCTGATTCCGGCAACCCCTACGGGGCGCTCCATCTTCTCAAGAGTTGCTGCACGCCTAGGCTGCGGGCTTACGGCGGACTGCACAGAGTTATTAGTAGATACACGGGAGGACAACACCTTTTATATCAAACAGAATAAACCTTCCTTCGGAGAAAATGTTTTCGTCACGATTGTGACAAAAGAAGGATTCTACCCCCAGATGATGACGGTAAGGCCGGGCGTATATATGCCGTATGAGGCCGCCGAAGATAGAAAGGCTAAAGTCAGATATTTTGACGATATTGTCCTTCCGGAATCTAAAATAGAGGTAATCGAGTCTGTTCCGGCATCCAATGAGACTGACAGCATCCTCTCGGCAGAAGTCGTGGTTGTAGGAGGCCGGGGAGCAGAAAGCGAGGAAAACTTCGCGCTGTTAAAGGCATTTGCCGATAAGCTTGGTGCGGCAATCGGGGGCACCAGGCCGCTGGCAGATACAGGATTCATTCCGTTCGAGCATCAGATCGGACAGACCGGATTCACCATCCGTCCGAAGATCTGCATCTCCCTTGGAGTATCCGGAGCCATACAGCATACAGAAGGAATCAAAGACACAAAATTATTTGTGGCGATCAACCTGGATGAAGGCGCTCCAATTTTCAATGTATCCGACTATGGCATCATTGGGGATATGAAAGAGGTGCTGGAATCCTACTTGAAATTGTAATCAACCCCCCAATCGATATAGCAGATAGAATCAGAAAAAGATATCTTGACACGGATATCTTTTTCTGATGTAACTATAAGTAGAAAGCAAGGAAAGGATGATATTTATGGATTTATTAGAAATTATGAGAAAGAGACGCAGCATCAGAAGTTATACGCAGGAGCAGATTCCGGAAGAGAGCCTGATGAAGATCCTTCAGGCAGGCCTTCTGTCCGAATCAGGGAAGGCAAAGCGCCCCTGGGAGTTCATTGTTGTCCGTGATAAGGAAACACTTGCATACCTGTCCGGCTGCAGGGCTGGCGGCGTGAAGATGCTTAAAGAGGCGCAGTGCGCCATCGTGGTGATCGGAGACGCGAAAGAGCAGGATGTCTGGGTAGAGGATTGCTCCGTGGCAATGGCCCACATGCATCTGATGGCATCCAGCCTGGAGATCGGCAGCTGCTGGATCCAGGGAAGGCTCAGAGAGTCCGATGAAAAGACGACGGAAGAATACGTCAGAGAAAAACTGGGATTCCCAGAGAATTATAAGTTAGAAGCCATCCTGTCCCTTGGCATGCCGGCAGTTAAAATGCCAGCCTATCAGCTGGAAGAACTTCCTATGGAGAAAGTGAAGTGGGAGAAGTTTTAGGGGGAATGGTTTTGGATGCGGACGGCATTATGAGGGGGCCGGGAGGATTTCCCTTCCGACTCCCTTCGCCGGGAAAGTATAAGCAGAAAGGCCCTGAAATGTAAGCAACCGGCATTTCAGGGCCTTTCTGCTAACACTTTCCAACGACTTGCTCGACAGAAAGGAAATCCTCCCGCCTCCTCATAATACCTGCTCGTACCCAAAAGCCTTAAGGGGATGTGTGCCAAGGCTGATCTTACAAGCGTCCCATCAGGGGTTAAAAAGAATCATGTGCAATATTGCGGTTTCATTACCAATATTTTTGTATGAATGAATGGTGTCGGCCCTGAATCGTATGCTTTCGCCTTTTTCAACTATAAAATTTTGCCCATCGGCAAGAATCTCGATCTTGCCTGTGAATATTGTAATAAATTCAGTGGTTCCCCTTAAATGCGGTTCGGATTCAAAATAACTTCCCTCCTCTAATTCCAGATAATAGACTGCAAATCTACGGTTCTCGTTATCCGGGAAAAGAGAGTAGTTTCTTACTTTTCCACCATCTTCAAGCAAAGGCTGAATTTCAGCCGTTTTCACAATCTCATAAGGACTTTTCGGACGAACGGTTAATGCGTCAAACGGCACTTTCAATCCATTTGAAATTTTCCATAGCGTGGAGATTGTCGGATTGCCGTCGCCGCGTTCGATTTGTGCCAGCATGCTTTTACTGACGCCACTCAATTTTACAAGCTCGTCCATGCTAAGTTTATTTTCTTCACGCAGCCGTTTAATATTTTTAGCGACTATCATACTCATTGAATCCAAATAAATCGCTCCTCCCTATTGACAATATAATGCACAAAATGTATTATTATATCGTACTAGTGCGGTATAGTAACCATTTTGTATCATTATATTATTTCGGCTTAGATTTGTAAAGAGGAAAGGAGTTCTATTTATTTATGTTTCATTTATATGATTTTTTAATTTATTGCTTTATTACGGCTTATACGCCGGGTGCAAACAATCTGCTTTCCATGAGCAATGCCATACGGCTGGGACTGCGTCGGAGCGTTCGCTTTAATCTCGGGATACTGGCCGGATTTGTAATCGTTATGTCTGTTTGTACCGCATTTAGCGCAACACTCTATTCGTTTCTTCCTAAAGTAAAGATTGTCATGCAGATATTAGGCGCCGCTTATATGCTTTATCTTGCATGGAAAGTCTGGAAAAGTTCTTCTGAATTAAGTACAGATGGCGGTAAGGAGGCCAGCTTTCTTTCAGGCATGGTACTGCAATTTGCCAATCCCAAAATTTATATTTACGCAATCACGGCAATGTCGCTTTATATCTTGCCGGTTTATCATTCAGGAGCAGCACTAACCGGGTTTACTGTCATACTATCTCTGATTGGCGCTTCAGGTTCTTTTGTTTGGGCGCTGTTTGGAGCGGCATTTTGTAAACTCTTTTCCAAACACACGAAACTGGTAAACGCTATCATGGCCCTTTTGCTTATTTACTGCGCGATTGCTCTATTCCTTTAATTGTCAGTCTGCATTAGAAACCTAATGATTCATTATCTGCCGCAGTCCCAGGAGCGTCGTAACAACCCCTCTCCCCCATCCTCCTGCGTCCTTCATCCACCAAAGAAAATACCAAAGAAGATGCCAAAAAACTAAATTGAGAAATGGACATGTGGACGGGAATGGATTAAAATAGATATTACTGGTGCAGTACTGCATCTAGAAGAGGAAGAGGAGGAGACGGGTATGCGAAGGAAAGACCGGGAAGTGACGGATATTGAAAAGATAAAGGAGATACTGGATGCCTGCAAGGTGAGCAGGATCGGGCTTATGGATCAGGGAAAGGTATATATCGTGCCGATGAACCATGGCTACAGCCTGGAGGATGGCCGGCTGGTATTGTATTACCATGGAGCCCGTGAAGGGAAGAAGCTGGAACTAGTGAAGGAGAATCCGCAGGTGGGATTCGAGATGGATTGCGGCCATGAACTGGTGGAGGGAAGGCTGGCCTGCCAGCACAGCTATCATTACGCCAGCATCATAGGAAATGGCGAGGCCAGAGTTATTACGGAACCGGAAGAGAAGCTGAAGGCGCTGGCGGTGATCATGAAGCATCAGACGGGAAAGGAGTTTCAAGAATTTGAGACGAATCCAAGACTTGAAAAGGCCGTATCAATCATAAAAGTAGAGGTGGGTGAATATACCTGTAAATGTTATGGCAAAGGATAGAAAAGGATTTTTTTATACGGCAAAAAAGATTATGAAACTAGCCCGGTCCGAAGAGTTTCAGAAGTTTCAGCAGGAGCAAAAGGCTTACGAAGAGACGTTTGAGGAACAGAACGAGTACCAGAGGGAGATGTTTCTGGCAAAAGAAGGCAGGCACTACAGGAATGATTGGAGCAGCTGGTGCTTTCTGTGCTGCCAGCTGACGATTCCGTTCTGGATTCTGGGGATTCTGGAATGCATCATGTTCCCGAAGCATGCCATGCTGGATGCGGCAGTGGCATGGACCATGTTTTTTCTTCCTATTGCAGTGGCATGCAGGCTGCTGAACCTGTTTATAGGCCAGGTTCTGGCCGTATTTGATGGGAAGGGTTTTTGGGCACTTTCTGAAGTAGAACAAGGTGTCTATAATATAGAGAATAGGGTAAAACTGGTCTATATTCCCTACCAGGATGTTGTGGGGATCGAGTATAAGGCCACGAGAACCAGGAATGCGGTTCGCAAGTCGGACTTTTCCAGTGTCATAGTCAGCTGCAGGCATGACGATAATGGGACTGGAACTAAGAGAGAAGCCGCATATTTGCTTCGGTGCGGCAGAACCACCAGCGCTGCAAGAAAGTTTGCCCGAGCCGTTGCAAAGCGGACGGAAGGAATTGCAGTGGTGAAGGATGGCATGGATCAGAAGGTTTTTGTTATTATCGCTTTGTTTTGTTATGCAATCGTGATTATGATTCTCGCTTTTTCTGATTTCCGTTAAGAAAAAAGCGGTTTTCGCAAATTAATGCTTTAACTTGCGAAAGCAATGTGCTATACTTAACAGGTAACAGGCGTAGTTTACATTTTGCGCCTGCTTTTCAATAGAGTAAGGGGAATGTTCCCTTTGGGATGAAGGAGGAAATAACATGATTTGGGCGAAGGAAGAAACCCTGCCAAGAGTTGAGATTGAGAGTATCCAGCTTAAGCGGCTGAAGGAGGCGGTACATTATATCTACGACAGAGTAGAGCCTTATCGCAGGAAAATGGATGAAGCAGGCATAAAACCCGATGATATCCAGAGTCTGGATGATTTAAAGAAGATGCCATTTACATATAAAGCAGACTTTAGAGACAATTATCCAATGGGATTATTTGCAGTAGATAAGAAGGAACTGGTGCGGTTCCACGCCAGTTCGGGGACAACCGGAAAGCCGACGGTGGTAGGATATACCAGGAAGGATCTGGATGTCTGGCTGAATAATGTAGCCAGAATCGCGTGCATGGGCGGAGCAACGCCGCATGACGTGGCGCAGATCGCATTCGGCTATGGAACCTTTACAGGGGCGCTGGGACTGCATGGCGGCTTGGAGAAACTGGGGGCATCCGTAATCCCAATGTCATCCGGCAATACCAAGAAGCAGATCATGTTCATGCAGGATATAGGCACGACGCTTCTGGTCGCAACCCCTTCCTATGCGCTGCATCTGGGAGAGGAGATACGGGCCAGGGGCCTGGACCCGTCAAAAGATCTGAAGGTGCATATTGGACTGTTCGGCGGTGAAGGCATGACGGAACCTATGCGGGACGAGATGCACAAGGTCTGGGGAGAACAGTTCCTCTGTACCCAGAATTATGGCATGAGCGAATTATGCGGCCCCGGAGTCGCAGGAGAATGCGAAGAATTATGCGGCATGCATATCAATGAAGACTGGTTTATCCCGGAAGTGATCAATCCCGAGACAGGCGAGGTACTTCCGCCGGGAGAGCGGGGAGAACTGGTCGTGACCTGTCTGGGAAAGGAAGCGATTCCTTTGATCCGCTACCGGACCGGAGATTTGACCCGCCTGTTCTATGAGCCTTGCAAATGCGGCAGGACGACCGCGCGTATGGAGAACCTCTCAGGCCG
Source organism: [Clostridium] scindens (assembly GCF_019597925.1). Taxonomy (NCBI): domain Bacteria; kingdom Bacillati; phylum Bacillota; class Clostridia; order Lachnospirales; family Lachnospiraceae; genus Lachnoclostridium; species [Clostridium] scindens. Next base: position 1,373,788 of record NZ_CP080442.1, read on the forward strand.
GGCGGACGACATGCTGGTGATCAGAGGCGTCAACGTATTCCCGACACAGATTGAAGAAGTGCTTCTGCAGATTCAGGAGATCGGGCCTCATTATGAGATTCTCGTGGAGCGGAAGAATCGCCTGGATGTCATGACGATCACAGTAGAACTGGTAGATGACAGACTGCTTGACAGTTATATGCAGTTAAGCGAGCTGGAGCAGAAGATTAAGAAGGGACTGAAAGCACAGCTTGGCCTTGCAACCCAGATTAAGCTGGTTGCGCCATATTCCCTGCAGAGATTTGAAGGGAAAGCAAAGAGAGTGACAGATTTACGAAAGGATGGATTATAAGATGTCAGAGAATAAGAAAGTAGTTATGCTGGGCAACGAAGCGATTGCCAGAGGGGCATACGAGGCGGGCGTGAAAGTATCCGCTGCCTATCCAGGAACGCCCAGCACGGAGATCAGCGAATATCTGGTACAGTACAAGGATGATTTATACTGCGAATGGTCGCCGAATGAGAAGGTCGCCACAGAAGTGGCGATTGGAGCGTCCGTAGTAGGCGTACGCTCTATGGCCTGTATGAAGCATGTGGGATTTAATGTGGCTGCCGACCCGGCTTACACGGTGTCCTATATGGGCGTGAATGGAGGCCTTGTCATCGTCGTTGCGGATGATCCGGGACTCTACAGTTCCCAGAATGAGCAGGATACCAGAATGGTGGCAAGAGCGGCACAACTGCCGGTACTGGAGCCGTCCGACAGCGCGGAGGCAAAGGATTACATCAAAGTGGCTTATGAGTTGAGCGAGAAATATGACCGTCCATTCGTATTCCGCATCACTACGAGGCTGGCACATTCCCAGGGACTGGTAGAACTTAAGGATCGTGTGACGGTAGAAGATAAGGAATATGTAAAAGATGTCAAGAAGACGGTTATGATGCCAGGCAATGCAAAACTGCGCCATGTAGAGATTGAGAAGCGGAACCTGGAACTTGCGGAGGCTGCGGAGACGCTTTCTATCAATACAGTCGAGATGAAAGATACGAAGATCGGAGTCATTACGAGCGGTATTCCTTATCAGTATGTAAAGGAAGCGCTGCCGGATGCCTCTGTACTGAAGCTTGGAATGGTGAACCCGCTTCCGAGAAAGATGATCGAAGATTTTGCATCTAAGGTTGATACGCTCTATATTGTAGAAGAACTGGATCCGGTTATAGAAGAACAGGTGAAATCCTGGGGGATCAAGGCAATCGGAAAAGAGATCTTTACCGTGCAGGGCGAATACAGTGCGAATATGATCCGCAGGGCGATTCTGAAAGAAGAACTGCACATCGACCAGCCAGCACAGATTCCTGGCAGACCACCGATCCTGTGTCCGGGATGTCCGCACAGAAGCGTATATTACGTGCTGAAGAAACTGAACATGCATGCAGCGGGAGACATCGGATGCTATACCTTAGGGGCAGTTCCACCGCTTAGCACCGTAGATACGACGATCTGCATGGGAGCCAGCATTTCCAGCCTGCATGGTATGGAAAAGGCAAAAGGCAAAGAGTATATCAAGAACTGGGTAGCGGTAATCGGCGATTCCACGTTCTTACATACAGGCGTGAACTCTCTGATGAACATGATGTATAACAACGCGACCGGAACGGTCATGATCCTGGATAATTCTACCACCGGAATGACCGGACATCAGGATCACGCGGCAACCGGCAAGACCTTGCAGGGAGACGCCACCTACGCGATTGACATTCCGGCGCTCTGCCATGCGATAGGCGTGAAGAATGTAACGGAAGTCAATGCATTTGATATAGAGCAGCTTGAAAAAGTCATAAAAGAAGAAGTGGCGAAGGATGAAGTCTCCGTCATCATCACGAAGTCACCTTGCGTATTGCTTAGCAAGGCGAAGAAGCCGGTATATATCGCCCATGAGGATAAGTGCAGGAAGTGCGGCATGTGCATGAAGCCGGGATGCCCGGCAATGACCAGGAAGCCGGATGGAACGATCCACATTGACGATACGATGTGTACAGGATGCGGGCTTTGCGAGAGCCTGTGCAAGTTTGACGCGATTGAATTAGTAAAGGCAGGTGACAGATAATGGCTACAAAGAATATTATGATTGTTGGAGTCGGAGGACAGGGAACGCTGCTTACCAGCAGAATTTTAGGCGGCCTTGCCATTGCCAGAGGGCTGGATGTAAAACTTTCAGAAGTACACGGCATGGCACAGCGAGGAGGAAGCGTAGTTACATTCGTACGCTATGGCGAGAATGTGGCGGAGCCAATCGTAGAAGAAGGGCAGGCAGATGTCATCATTGCCTTCGAAAGGCTGGAGGCTATGAGATATGCGCACTACCTCAAAAAGGGAGGGGTGCTGATCGTCAATGACTGGAGAATCGATCCTATGCCGGTTGTCATCGGAGCAGCCGAGTATCCGGCGAATATTATAGATACATTAAAAGAGAACTACAAGGTCTATACCGTAAATGCCACGGAGGAGGCTAAGAAACTGGGCAATTCAAGAGTATTTAACTTGATCGTGCTTGGAATCGCGGCGCAGCACATGGAATTTTCCCTGGATGAATGGTATGACGTTATTGAGAAGACCGTGCCACCAAAAACGATTGACATAAACAGGCAAGCGTTTGATGTTGGATATCAATTATAGGGAGGTGTCATATGATCAGGCAACTATCAGTATTCGTGGAGAACAAGCCGGGCAGCCTTATGGATGTTACGTCAAAGCTTACCGAAGCGCACGTCAATATCCGGGCTGTAGCGACTTTTGATACGCCGGAATTTGGGATCCTTCGTCTCGTAGTAGATAAGCCAGCAGAGGCGAAGGGTTACTTGACTGAGCGGGGATTTGTCGTAAGAGTCCATGAGGTTATGGGCGTGGAATTAGAAGATAAGAAAGGCAATCTCAATCAGATGTTGGCAATACTTGCCGATGGCAAGATCAATATTAACTACATCTATTCATTTGTGATCCGCGAAGGGAAAGCGCCGGTTATGGTATTTAACACGGACGATTTTGAGAAAGCAGCTCAGATTCTTAAGGAAGCAAATGTGAAGATTGTAGAAGAATCAGATTTATAAAATTAAGAATAGGAGTAGGAAGAACATGGCAGGAGTAGCATTAAAAGACTGGAAAGAACAGATCAGAGATCCAAAAATTGAATGTATGAGCAGGGATGAGATGTCCGCGCTTCAGAGCGAGCGTCTCGTAAAGCAAGTAAAGAACGTCTATGAAAATGTAGAGTTCTACCGCAAGAAGATGGATGATCTGGGCGTGGAGCCTGGAGATATAAAGGGAATAGAAGACATTAACAAACTTCCATTTACGACGAAGGAAGACTTAAGGGACAATTATCCATTTGGGCTTCTGGCAGTTCCCCAGGAGAAGATTGTAAGAGTACAGGGGACATCCGGAACCACCGGAAAACTTACCCTGGCTTCCTATACCCAGAAAGACGTGGACGTATGGGGCGAGTGCGTGGCCAGAGGGCTTACTATGGCAGGCCTTGACGCAACGGACCGCATCCATGTGTGCTATGGATACGGACTCTTCACAGGAGGCATGGGACTGGACTTTGGAGCAAAGGCTCTGGGGGCTATGGCAATTCCGATGTCAGCCGGCAATACGAAGCGTCAGCTGATGTGCATGGAAGACTTTGGGGCAACCGCATTTGCCTGCACGCCTTCTTATGCGCTGTATCTGGCTGAGGCAGCAGAGGAAGCAGGCGTCGTAGACCGTCTTCAGTTAAAAGCCAGCATTAACGGCGCAGAGCCGTGGACGGACGAGATGCGTAAGAAGATTGAGGGAATCCTCCACATCAACAGTTTTGATATCTATGGACTGTGCGAGATTACCGGACCTGGCGTTGCCATGGACTGCATCCACCATAAAGGACTGCATGTATATGAAGATTATTTCTATCCGGAGATCCTGAATCCGGCTGACCATACCGCATGCGCGGACGGTGAGACAGGAGAGCTTGTCTTCACCACTCTTGCCAAAGAAGGCATGCCGCTGATCCGCTACAGGACCAAAGATCTGACAAGCATTGAGTACAGCACCTGCGAGTGTGGAAGAACGCTTCCAAGAATCCAGAAGTTTACCGGACGGACGGATGATATGAAGGTGATCCGCGGAGTCAACGTATTCCCGACACAGGTTGAGACAGCGCTTCTTTCTATGGGCGGCGGCGTAGCGCCTCACTATATGCTGATTGTAGACCGTGAGAATAACCTGGACGTACTTACGGTAATGGTAGAGGTTGATGAGAAGTACTTCTCAGATGAGATCCGTAAGCTGGATGAACTTAAGAATAGAGTGGGAGCCGTATTAAAGCAGGCATTGGGCCTGGCAGTAAAAGTAAAACTCGTAGAGCCTAAGACGATCCAGAGAAGCGAAGGCAAGGCAAAACGTGTAATTGACAACAGAGATCTGTAAAAGGAGGGGAATAAAAGATGGGTATGAGCAATACGATTCAGCAGTTATCAGTATTTATGGAAAATAGAGAAGGACGTCTGGATGAGATACTGAAGATCCTTTCAGAGGCAGGCGTCAATATCGTGGCACTTAGCCTGGCAGATACCTCAGAGTACGGCATGCTCCGCATGATCGTATCAGATCCGCACAAGGGACGCGCGGCGCTGAAAGATGAGGGAATCACCGCCATGCTGACGGACGTGGTGGCGCTTCGGGTTCCACATGCCACAGGCTCCCTAAGTAAAGCAATGCACCAGATTGTAGAGGGAGAAGTAAATATCGAGTATATGTATGCATTTGCCAACGGAAGCGATGCTGCAGCAGTGCTTAAGAGCGATGATCCTGCGAGAGTGATCGACATCCTAAAAGGCAGCGGGTTCGACGTATACAGTGCGGACGAGGCATACAGGGCTAATATGTAAGAGAAAATCGCAGGAAAGTTTTCTGGGATTTATAGTCGGTGGTCAGAAATGGCCACCGATAATTTTTTTATTTAAAAATAGACCAGTATATCAGATTTTAGCAGATCCATTAAGAGTTGCCGGGCATCTTCATAAAGTTTCTTAAGAGGGACGTTTTCGGAATGCCCTTCATTGATGAAGCCCACCATGCCGTAGCAGAGGAAGCCGGCGATTCTCTGAGTGGAATATTTTAACTTTATGACCCGGCTTTCTTTGGCGGTATGCATTTCTACCGTCTGAAGCACATAGTTGTAGAAACTGAAGGCCAGATGGGGATTCTCGTCAGGAGCCGTGTGGCGGAAGAAATCCAGATTGTCGTAGAACAGGATCAGGATGCTGTCCAGCACGTTGCAGTAGCTGACCACAGGATCCATCTGCGGGTTGTTTTCTATCTGCATATCTTCGTAAATCTTCGTTCCAGCCTCGATCATGTCCATGAAAATATCGTCTACCAGGGCATATTTATCACTGTAATGGGTGTAGAATGTGATGCGGCTCGTGTCTGCACGGGTGCACAGTTCCGTGACGGAGATACGTTCAAAAGGCATATCCTGAAGCATGTCTATCAAGGTGCGTTTGAGATTTTTCTTTGTCTTCTTTACCCGGCGATCTTCCATAAATTTACACTTCCTTAAATTTGTATAAATAACTGACAGATCCCGGAATTTGTCAATTGTTAAGAAACCGGGCGCTGTGCTATAATTTTAACACGTGTAATAATAACGGTCAATGTGTAAAGGAAACAGAAAAGGTTATCAGGAGGTTAAGATGTCTGATATTGCGGTAATGACAGACAGTAATTGTGGATTACTGCCGGAAGAAGGCAGGAGATATGGAATCAGCATTTTGCCTATGCCGGTATTGATAGACGGAAATACATATTATGAAGGAGTAGACATTACGTCAGAGATGTTTTATGAGAAGCAGAAGGCAGGCGCCTTGATCACTTCGTCCCAGCCTTCGCCCGGAGACGTGATGGGGATGTGGGACCGGCTTCTTAAGGAGCATGACGAAGTGGTATATATTCCGATGTCCAGCGGGCTTAGCCAGTCCTGTGCAAGCAGCATGTCGTTCGCCAGGGAAGAAAAGTACAAAGGCCGCGTATTCGTGGTGGATAATCATAGAATATCTGTAACGCTTACCCACGCCGTTCTGGATGCCCTGCATCTGGCCGGGGAGGGGAAGAGCGGTGCGAAGATCAAAGAGATTCTCGAGCAGGAGGCCATGGATTCCACCATCTATATTGCCGTGGATACGCTGGAATACCTGAAAAAAGGCGGAAGGGTGACTGCGGCTGGCGCGGCTATCGGAACGGCTCTTAACATTAAGCCGGTGCTTACGATACAAGGAGACAAGCTGGATGCATTTGCAAAGGTAAGAGGAATGAAGTCGGCATTTCGCACGATGTGCAAGGCGCTTCATAATGATATTGAGACCAGATTTTCGCATCTGCATGAACATGGAATGCTTCAATTGGGGATTGCAAATACTTGGATGGACACAGAGACGATCGAGAAGTGGAAACAGGCGCTGACCTTGGAATTTCCGGGAATGGAACTGACCCATATACCGCTGACGCTCAGCATTGGCTGCCATACAGGCCCTGGAGCGCTGGGAATCGGAGCAGTCAGAAAGCATACTCTATAAAAGGAACTTCAGCCTAGGAGAGAAAAGGCTGGAGTTTTTACTTTTCTTACCGCAATATTCATGTTATCCTAGAAAGAAATAGTAAGAACTATGCCTGGAAAGGGCGTCTGGAAAGGGGGCAACCGCAGGTTGACAAATTACCAGGTGCTGTTTTCTTGTGGATTGGACGGACATCTACTATTCTATATGCATCAAAAGGAAAAGGCAGGGAAACGATATGGAATTTTCAGAGAAATTAATACAGCTTAGAAGGAAACAGGGGATGTCCCAGGAGCAGCTAGCAGACCGTCTGGGGATCACGCGCCAGTCTGTCAGCAAATGGGAATCCGGCGCGGCGCTTCCGGAATTAGCCAAATTGATCACGCTGTCAGAGATGTTCCAAGTAAGCATAGACTACCTGGTAAAAGATGCCGAAGAGCCAAAAGAGGCAGAGAGAGAAGAAAGCAGGCGCCTGGAAGAAAAGGTGGACAACATCGTCCGGTATATGAGAGGATATCATTACACAAGCAAGACCACGATAAAAGGCGTGCCTCTTGTATGCGTCCGGCTGTCCAGGCGGCTCGGCAAGGAAGGGGTGGCGAAAGGAATCATTGCCGTCGGAAACGTGGCCATTGGCGTGCTGTCATTTGGCTGCGTCTCCGTGGGCGTTATCAGCATTGGCTGCCTGGGCATTGGAATTCTGGCGTTAGGCTGCATCGCCGTTGGCCTGATGGCCTTGGGAGCAATGGCAGCCGGAATCGTAGCGATCGGTTCCCTGGCGGTCGGGATCTATGCGGCCGGCGCGGCGGCGTTTGGAAAAGAAGTCGCGATCGGAGCCGCTGCACATGGCAATACGGTGATTGGAGAGTCCGTGAAGGGAGCGCATTGCCTCAGATGGTACAGCGGACTTAGCGCAGAGGAGGCCAGGCGGTTTATTCTGGAAAGCCATCCCCGCCTGTGGAGTCCTCTGCTTAAGTTTCTCGCCGCAATAGCCGGCAGCATGGGAAGATAAGGGATAAGGCTATGGAAAGAGAGGAGATAAGGATGAATTTTTTAGAAGAACGTATATTGAAGGATGGAATTGTAAAGGATGGAAATGTGCTCAAGGTGGACAGTTTCCTGAACCATCAGATGGATATCGCGCTGTTTAATGAGATTGGAAAGGAATTCAAGAAACGATTCGAAGGAAAGAAGATTAATAAGATCCTTACCATCGAAGCGTCCGGGATCGGAATCGCCTGTATCGTGGCACAGCATTTCGACGTGCCGGTGGTGTTTGCCAAAAAGGCTAAGAGTATCAACTTAGAGGGAGAGATGTATGTGGCGGAGGTAGAGTCATTTACCCACAACTGCAAGAATCAGGTGATCGTAGCCCAGAAGTTCCTCAGTGAAAAAGACCATGTCCTGATCATTGATGATTTCCTGGCAAATGGCTGCGCGCTTCAGGGCCTGATCCAGATTGTGCAGTCCGCCGAAGCGACGGTGGAGGGGATCGGAATTGTCGTGGAAAAAGGATTCCAGCCAGGGGGAAGGATCATCCGAAATCTGGGAATCCAGCTGGAATCGCTGGCTATCGTGGAACGTATGGATTCTTCGACCGGCGAGATTGCATTCAGAGCGCAAGAAGGTTAGAAAGAAGATGGAAAAGACAATCTTAGTAGTAGAGGATGACCGGGGACTTAACCAGGGCGTGGCTATGGCCCTTAAGAATCCGATGTATCGTTTCCTGTCGGCCTATACATTGAAAGAAGCCATTGAATACTGGAAAGATAATCAGATTGACATGGTCATCCTGGACATTAATCTGCCGGATGGAAGCGGCTATGGATTCTTAGAATCCGTACGGAAGGAATCGCAGATTCCTGTGATCATGCTGACAGCCAATGACATGGAGATCGACGAAGTGCGAGGCATCGAGATGGGAGCGGATGATTACATTACGAAGCCTTTTAGCCTGATGGTCCTTCGGGCCAGAGTAGAGCGCCTGTTTGCCAGGGCAGGCAGACAGGAAGGCAAGGAGTTTCAGGAGGAAGGATATCGATTTTCCTTTGACCGTCAGGAATTCGCGGTGGAAGGAAAACCCGTTGTACTAAGCAAGACGGAACAGAAACTTCTGCGAATGCTGGTTACGCGTCCGGGACAGACGCTTACCAGAGAGATTCTCAATGAGGGGATCTGGCAGGAAGGCTCGGATTATATCGATGAGAATGCCTTGTCGGTCACTGTGGCAAGGCTTAGGAAGAAATTAAAACTTTCAGGAGAAGAATGTCCGATACGTACGGTTTATGGAATTGGATACGTGTGGGAGAGAGGGAAGGAAAGATGAGCATATTGAGGACCGGAAGGACGCTTAAGCGCTTGGATGAGATGCTGACGGATGCGATCGAGGGAAGGTTTGAAGAGGGAAAATACGATGAGACAGAACTTTCCAGGCTGGAATCCCGGTGGAAGCAGTATCTGACCACATCCAAACTGTCGGTAGAAGCAGCCAGAAGGGAGAGGACGGATATCAAGTCGATCCTGTCTGACATCTCTCATCAGACGAAGACGCCGCTTTCGAACATCATTCTATACAGCGAACTGCTAAAGGAGCAGCCGCTTACCCCGGAGGGGCTGGAGATCGCGGACCAGCTTGGCGGTCAGGCAAAAAAATTGGAATTCCTGATCCAGGCGCTGGTCAAGATGTCCCGGCTGGAGAGCGATATTCTGGAAGTAAAGCCTAAAAAGCAGCCTCTGGCACCGCTGGTGGAGCGGGCTTTAAGGGATGTATCATCCAAAGCCAGGAAGAAATCCATTACGATTAAGCAGGAACCATTTGGCAGGATTCAGGCCGTGTATGATTTGAAATGGACCCAGGAGGCGCTGTTTAATATCCTTGACAACGGCGTGAAATATTCTCCGCCCGGGAGCGCCATCACGGTAAGCGTGAAAGTTTATGAGATGCATGTATGCATCCAGGTGGAAGACGAGGGCCCGGGGATACCGGAAGAAGAGCGGACCAAGATCTTTCAGAGGTTTTACCGCGGGGAGGTTAACCAGCAGGAAGAAGGCGTGGGCATCGGCCTGTACCTGGCCCGGGAGATTCTCAGAAGGGAAGACGGCTATATCAAGGTAGGCCCGGGGCACGGAAAAGGAACGGTTTTCGGGATATATCTGGGAATCGATGAATTCTTTCAGAACTGTTAGAATCCGGACAGAATGTGGTAAGACTTATCCTGTAATATTATAGATAGCAAAGGAGATTGTACTTCCGTGCAGTCTCTTTTTCTTAAAAAAAGAAGCAGGAGGCATTAGGTAATGGCAATATTGAAGACAGAAAACCTGAAGAAATATTATGGGAAAGATACGACACTGGTGAAGGCCCTAAACGGGGTGGATCTGGAAGTGGGAAAAGGAGAGTTCCTGTCCATTGTAGGGACCAGCGGCTCGGGAAAGTCTACGCTCCTTCATATGCTGGGAGGCCTGGACCGCCCTACCAGCGGCAAGGTATATGTAGATGGCAAGGACATCTTCAAACTAAAGGATGAAGAACTCACCATCTTCCGCAGAAGAAAGATTGGCTTCGTGTTCCAGAACTACAATCTGGTCCCAATATTAAATGTATATGAGAACATCGTGCTGCCTATGGAACTGGACGGAACCCGGGTGGATAAAAAATATGTAAAAGAAGTTATAAAGACCCTGGGACTGCAGGAAAAGATCTACAGCCTTCCATCCCAGCTCTCCGGTGGCCAGCAGCAGAGGGTTGCCATCGCCCGGGCGCTGGCGGCAAAGCCTGCTATCATCCTGGCGGATGAGCCGACGGGAAATCTGGACTCCGTGACCAGCCAGGATGTATTAAGCCTGATGAAGATTACCAGCCAGCGTTACGGGCAGACCATGGTGATGATTACCCACAATGAAGAGATTGCCCAGATGTCAGACCGGATCATCCGTATCGAGGACGGCAAGATTACCGGCAAAGGCGGTGAGGCAAATGCGTAAGGTAGCAAATAAAGAAGCCGTGCGCCGCCTTTCCGACCGGGGCTTTCAGACGAATAAGCTGAGAAACAGCATAGCAGCGATCGCGATCGCGCTTACGGCAATGCTGTTTACCGCCCTTTTCACCATAGGGATTGGCGCTCTTAGCACGTTTCAGATGCAGACGGCAAGGCAGGCTGGAGGGGATACCCACGGCGTGATCAAGAATCTGACAAAAGAAGAATATGAGACGCTAAAGGAGCATCCGCTGATCAAGGAGAGCATGCCCTGCAAGCTGGTGGCGGATTATGTGCGTAATCCGGAATTCTTAAAGCGGCATGTGGAGGCATGGTATTATCCAAAGAATGCTTATCCCCACTGTTTTATAGAGATTCTTAAAGGGAAGGCTCCCAAGAAGGCAGATGAGATTCTGCTAGACGAGACTTCCATGGAATTGCTGGGATTAAAAAAGGAGCCGGGGCAGAAGGTTACGCTTCAGCTGCAGATTCGCCAGTATGATGAGGCGATTACGAAGCGGACATTTACGGTCACAGGAATCACAAGATCCGATCCGGCCCTGAACGTAGGATTTGCCATCGTATCGGAGGCGTACGTTGAGGCGCATGCCGACGAGCTTGTCTACAATGGGATTGACCACAGGGAGTCTCAGACAGGTTCGATCCGTATGGATGTCATGTTCTCCAACAGTTTCAATATCCAGAAGAAACTGGATCAGGTGATCACGGAAAGCGGATATTCTATCAAGGAGACGGATGAAAACTATATCGCAAGCAACGGGAACTGGGCCTATGTATCCGACGAGGCAGATGCAGACCCGATGACCATGGGGGCTGTTGCAGGAGGGCTGCTTCTGATCCTGCTGACCGGGTATTTGATCATATACAATATCTTCCGGATCTCGATCATGAAGGATATCCGTTATTATGGCCTGCTTAAGACCATTGGGACTACCGGGAGGCAGATCAAGCGGATCATCAGACGGCAGGCGCTGAAACTGTCCCTGATTGGAATTCCAGTCGGGCTGCTGGCGGGATTCTTTGTAGGAAAAGGCCTGGTGCCAGTGATCATGAAATCATTGGGAGATATAGTGGAATACAGCACGGTGCCGGCAAATCCGCTGATCTTTATCGGAGCGGCCGTCTTTACCCTGGTAACGGTATTCATTTCCACGGGGCATCCGGCCAGAATGGCAGCCCGGGTATCTCCGATCGAAGCGCTGAGGTATACAGAGGGAAGCAAGGCGCGCAAAAAAGGAAAGCACTCTTTAAGCGGAGGCAGGATATGGCGGATGGCTATGTCGAACCTGGGAAGGAGCAAGGGAAAGACGACGATTATCATTGCGTCGCTGTCTCTGGCGATCATCCTTCTAAACAGCGTATTTACGATAACCCATTCGTTTGATATGGATAAGTACCTGCAAAGTTTTATAAAGCCGGATTTCCTCATTGCAAACGCAAAATATTTCGGCATGGACAATTATAGAGGAAGGAACTTAGAAACCATTGATGAGGAAAATCTGACGGAGTCGTACATCGAATACTGCCAGGGATTAAAAGGCTATGAAGATGGCGGAAGGCTCTACGGGGCAGGTTCCTTCGTGGGCGTAAAACAGAAAGGCATCACCATTCCTCCCGGAATAGAACAAGATTCAAACGGAATGCCCGGGGAATACTATGGGAAAGAATTCATTCCAATTGACACCAATGAGCAGGGTGATTTTGAAGTGTATCTCTATGGGGCAGAAGACTATGTCGTAAATGAGATGCAGGTCTGGGAAGGAGAAAGCGATCTTAACGTCATTAAGGACAAATTAAAAACAGGCGATTATATTGTGTATGCAGCGCCGGTTACCGATAAAGGGGCAATCCGAAAAGACCGGGTCCTGAACCATCCGGGTGACAAGGTAACCCTTACCTACAAGGATCAAAATGGGGAGCCAAAGGAAAAGGAAGTGACGGTATTGTCCGTTATCAAGGAGGACTATTGGAACTTGACCACCCGCATGTCCGCCTATTTTCCATATTATATAGGGGCGGAGCCATTTAAGGAGATCGTTTCGCAGAAGTTCCTGATGTCATACTCTTTTGATGTCAAAGATGGATATGCAAGAGAGACGGACGCAGCATTAAAGGGCTATACGTCAAGCACTGAGCCATTGATGGATTATAGTTCAAAACTACAATATGAGAAAAGTTTCTATACGCTGACGAATATGTTCCTGCTTATCGGCGGCGCCCTGGCTTTTGTCATAGGAGTGATCGGGATCTTGAACTTTGTCAATTCCATACTAACAGGAATCATTACCAGGCAGAGAGAATTTGCCATGATGGAGGCCATCGGAATGACGAAGAGGCAGCTGACAAAAATGGTGATGGCAGAAGGACTTTATTACGCCGCACTGACCATAGTATTCTCGTTTGTGGCGGGCAGCCTGTTCTCATTGACCGCAGTAAGGACATTGTCCGGGGGCATGTGGTTCATGCAGTATAAGTTCATGATCACGCCGATGCTGGTGGTATTCCCAATCCTGCTGATAATGGGAGGGCTGGTGCCTTACCTGGCATTCCGGTTCGGAAGAAAGGGAACCGTGGTAGAAGAATTGCAAAAAGAATAAGCAGACTATTAAGAAGTGCAGGGCCGCCTGGTTTTAAGGGCGGTCCTTCGTTGTTTTTCCAATCCCTTGAAAGGTCACGCTTTGCCTCGCAGCGATGCGTCGACGCATGAATTGACTCTAATTTTGAAAGAAGAAAAGATTTTTGTTGACACTTGTGAAAACAATGCTATGATAACATCATGTGACATTCCAGGATAGGGGGAAAAGGCAATGGATTACCAAAGAATCGTGCAGGGAATTTTGGATATTGGAGAAGCGATGCTAATCTGCGGAGCGGAAAATTTCAGGCTGGATGACAGTCTTTATAGAATGTGCAGAAGCTACGGCTTTAAACGTTATGATGTGTTCGCGATACCCAGTAATATACAGATAACGGTAGAAACTCCAGAAGGCGAGATTATAACTCAGGTCCGGCATATTGAATCTACAGATATAGATTATGACCGATTGGATTATCTAAATAATCTGTCCAGATATGTATGCCAGAATAAGCCGGATGAACAGACGCTTCGCGAGAAATACGAAGAGGTCATGAACAGGCAGTCCCAGAAGCCGTATACGAAGTATTTTGCGGCTGTAATGGGGGGAACCGGGTTCGCAGTATTCTTCGGGTGCAACTTTGCGGATGCGGTCGTTGCAGTTATTGTCTCGCTTATGATTGTTATAGTAGGAGGATGGCTCAGCAGAAGAGAAGAGAATCTGCTGGCCTATAATATGATCCTATCTTTTTTGTCAGAAGTTATTATTATCTTGGCGGTACGGATGGGGCTTGGCAGTCATCCTGAGCGAATTATGATAGGAATTGTAATGCTGCTGATCAGCGGTCTTAGTACCACCAATGGAATCCGTGAAGTGCTGCAAAGAGACTTTATATCCGGGACGCTGAACATCATGAATTCTATGCTTGGGGCGGCTGGCATTGCATGTGGAACTGCGCTTGCGATGCTGCTGCTTAATGGAGTGTCTGCGGAAGGGTATGTACTAAACCATAATGTTCAGATTCAGCTGATATCCTGTACAGTGGCCTGTATTGGATTTGCCTTTTGGTTTAAAATCCGTGGGAGGCAGGTGGCTTATTCAGGGATAGGGGCTTTTTTTACATGGGGAATCTATGTCGTGATCTATCATTTCTGGCCTAGCAATTTTTTGGCCACGCTGGTTGCGGCAGTGTTTGTGGCTTTTTATGCATTTATCATGTCCAGAATCAATAAGGCGCCATCCACGATCTTTTTGACGGCATCCGTATTCCCGCTGATTCCTGGACCGAATTTGTATTATATGATGTATGGCTGCGTGAGCCGTGATTATGGAATGGCTCTTGGCGAGACGATCGTATTGCTGGCTACCTGCCTTGCAATTGCTTTTGGCTTTAATATTGTGGATATTATATCAAGGACAATCATGAGAGTCATGAAAAGAGAGTATCATATTGGGAAAAATCCACAGGGCCGGGAATAAAGCGACCCATGTGGTATCATTATGAATCATTCCTCCCGGGAATGATTCATAATGATAAAAAGACATTTGCAGGCAGAGAAGATATGTTCTAAAATGAAGGGAGCAGCGGCTGATCGTATGGAAAATAAAATCTGGCCGCAGGGGGTATGAAATGAACGAGATTGTAAATAGAACCTTATATTTGGAATGCTATTCCGGCATCAGCGGCGATATGATGGCTGCAGCGCTTCTGGACCTTGGAGCGGATCAGCAGGCGTTAAAGGATGCGCTTGAGAGCCTGCCGGTGGAAGGCTTCCAGATCGAAATCGGCAGGGTAAAGAAATCCGGGCTTGATGCCTGCGACTTTGCGGTGATCCTGGACAGCGCTCATGAAAACCATGATCATGATATGGAGTATCTGCATGGACATGGAGCGGTACATAGCCACAGTCATAAAGGGAGCCATGAGCACCGTGGGATGAAGGAAATCCTGCATATCATAGAGAATGGCGCAATGACGCAGGGAGCAAAAGCAATCGCAAAGCGTATCTTTGGTATATTGGCCCAGGCAGAAGCCAAAGCCCACGGCGTTCCTTTGGAAGAAGTTCATTTCCATGAAGTGGGCGCAGTGGATTCTATCGTGGATATTATCAGCGTCGCCGTATGTCTGGATAATCTGGGGATTACAGAATGCATCGTCCCTGTCCTGTATGAAGGGTGCGGCACCATCCGGTGCCAGCATGGCATTCTTCCGGTGCCGGTGCCGGCGGTTGCGAATATCGTGTCCGAACACAATCTGGATCTTAACATCACTGAATCCAAGGGCGAATTCGTGACGCCTACCGGAGCGGCGATCGTAGCGGCGATCAGAACCTCGAAGGTGCTGCCGGAAGTATTTTCCGTAAGGAAAATAGGCATGGGAGCCGGGAAAAGAGAGTACGACAGGCCCGGAATCCTAAGAGCCATGCTGATTGAAGGGCAGGCATCTTATGGCAGAGACTGCATCTGGAAGCTGGAAACCAATATGGATGACTGCACGGGAGAGGCGCTGGGGTATGTAATGGACCGCCTCTTTGAGGCCGGAGCCAGAGATGTAAGCTATACGCCTGTCTATATGAAGAAGAACCGTCCGGCTTATCAGCTGAACGTCATCTGTACGGACGAAAATGTAAGACAGATGGAGGAGATCATATTTAAAGAGACGACAACCATCGGCATCCGCAGGCAGCAGATGGAGAGGAGCGTCCTCGCGCGCAGCATGGAGACGGTTCGCACAAGCCTCGGGGATGCGCAGGTAAAAGTATGCGCTCTGGGCCCGCAGAAAAGGAAATATCCGGAATACCAGAGTGTTGTCAGACTTTGCAAGGAGCATGATAGATCATTCCAGGAGGTTTATCAGCTGGTCCTTTCGGAGTGTATGAAGGAGGAAGAGAGTCATGAAATATAGAGAACTGGGACGAACGGGACTTAAGGTCAGCGAGATCGGCATGGGGTGCGAAGGGTTTGTAGACAAGTCCTATGAGCAGGTAAAAGAATTCGTAGATGTCATGGAAGAGGGAGGCGTTAATTGTATTGATCTGTACGCGCCCAACCCGGATATGCGGTCCAATCTGGGACGCGCGCTTCGGGGACGGAGGGAGCGATTCGTCCTTCAGGCTCATCTGTGCACAGTCTGGGATGACGGACAATATAAACGTACGCGCAATATCGAACAGGTGAAGGCATCCTTCGAAGACCAGCTGAAGCGTCTGGAAACGGATCATGTAGAGATCGGCATGATTCATTATGTAGACTCGCTTGCAGATTGGGAGCAGGTGAAAGACGGCCCGGTTATGAAATATGCGCAGGAATTGAAAGCCTCCGGCGCCATCGGCTGCATTGGCCTGTCAAGCCATAACCCGCAGGCAGCGCAAAAAGCGGTGGAAAGTTCTCTGATTGACGTGCTGATGTTCAGTATTAATCCGTGCTATGATCTTCAGCCGGCCAGCGAGGATATAGAAACGCTGTGGGATGAGAAAAGTTATGAGAAGCCGCTGGTGAACATGGACAAGGAGAGACAGGAACTGTATGAAACCTGCCAGAGGCTGGGAGTGGGGATTACAGTAATGAAAGCATTCGGCGGCGGGGACCTTTTGAGCAGCGAACTGTCCCCGGCTGGAAAGGAACTGACGCCTTATCAGTGCCTTCACTATGCATTAACCCGCCCGGGGGTGGCGACAGTTATGTCAGGAGCCCGGACGGTCGAAGATTTGAAGATCAGCATCTCTTATGAGGATGCCTCGGAGGAAGAGAAGGATTACGCGGCAGCATTTGCAGCACTTCCCAAGATCAGCTGGAAGGGGCATTGCATGTACTGCGGGCACTGCGCTCCCTGCCCCAAGGGAATCGATGTGGCTTCTGTCACCAAGTTCCTGAATCTGGCAATCGCCCAGGGAGAGGTGCCGGAGACGGTACGGGAGCACTATGCCATTCTGCCCCGTACCGCAGAAGAATGCGTCGCGTGCGGGGCGTGCGAGAAGCGCTGCCCGTTTGAAGTTCCGGTAATAGAGAATATGAACAAGGCAAAAGAAATCTTTGGAAAGTAGAACACTGCTAAATTTCTAATACATAATGCAAGGTATCTGCACAATGGATGGCCAGGGAATCGATAAAAGGAACGGGTCCTGTGATTGTGCCTGCTAGCATAGGAAGCTCGGTACATCCTAGTATCACGCCGTCAAGAGAATAGCGGGCGCTATATTTTTCGACTATGGATAAAAAACGTTCCTGCGAGCTGGCCTTTATATTATTTCGGGCAAGTTCATCGAAGATAATATGATTTATGATATCCTGGTCTCCATCGGATGGGGAGATGACTTCTATCCCTTGACTTTTTAACTCGTCGCGGTAAAAGGATCCCTGCATTGTGTATTTTATGCCGGTAAGAAGCAGCTTTTTCATTTTGTTTTTCCGGGCGTACTTGCCGACGGAATCCACAATGCTTAACATTGGTGCCGACGTTTCTTTTTCTATAGCATGGAATACGGAATGTGGAGAATTTGCTGACATTATGATTATGTCTGAGCCGGCGGATTCCAGATTGCGTATTCCTTTCATGATATATTTCTTATATCCGTCCATGTCGTTTCGATTCTCGAAATCAGTGAAGTATTGGAAGTTGAGGCTCTCAATACAAATTTCCGGATAGTAATAATCCTTTTTTATCTCGTAATATAAGTCGAGTATTTTATTGTAATATTGTACGGTTGACGCGGCGCTGATTCCGCCCAGAATTCCTATTTTTTTCATCTTATTCTTCCTTTCGTCGCAAATGGCCTGTGCTGATGTCTGCCTCTGTGAACATTGTACAGGAGAAAAAAGAAAAAGGCAATAAAGCGATCTGGAAGAATGCGTCTTAAATAGGGGAATTCGATGCTCAATATAGAATTTCTATATTGGATTCCCGGCCCCTGTATATTTATAATTAGAACTGAACTTGATCGGGGGAAATATCTGCTGCATGCGTATATAGATATAGGCGGTCATAGCACAAAAAGGAGGACGATGCCGGCTGGGCGTCAGTTGGGATTATGCATGGTTTTGACTTTGAACTATCGACAAACATACATTTTGGAAAAGGCAAGATTCAGGGATTGCCGGAAGAGATCTTAAAGTTTGGCTGCCGGATACTGCTCGTGTATGATGTGGCAGCAGGCAGAAAGAGCGGCGCATATGAAGAGGTGCGTGCTCTTTGTAAAGAACATCATATCCATGTGACCGAGTTCACGGGAATTGAACAGAATCCGAAACATACTGCTGTCAATGAAGGCGTGCGTCTGCTGAAGGAATGTGGCGCTGAGTGCATTGTGGCGCTGGGAGGCGGGAGCACCATCGATACGGCAAAAGCCATAGGATTTTCTGTGTTCCACAATGGAAGCTGCTGGGACTTCTATGAGAAAAAAGCGGTGGTGACGAAGACGGTTCCGGTCATCTCTGTCCCAACGATTGCAGCCAGCGGCTCGGAAGTATCGAATATGTCGATCATCAGCAATGTAAAAGAAAAGCGGAAACTGGATTGCCAGAGCGATATGGAGCGGCCGGTGGCTGCATTTATTGATCCCTCCTATACCTATTCGGTCCCGCCTTTTGAAACCGCCTGCGGGATTATCAGTATTATGAGCAATGCCTACGAAGGATATTTCAGCCGGGCTGCCGGAGAGATTCAGGATGGCATCTCGGAGGCGATCCAGAGATCCTGCATTCTGCATGGAAGGCGGGTCATGGCCTGCCCTTGCTCTTATGAGTCCAGGGCTCAGCTGCTGTGGTCGGCATCGCTTGCCATCACCCATCTGTCAGACTGCGGACGGGAATATGCTGGATGCGTGCATTCGATCGAACATGCCCTGAGCGCGTTTCTTGACATATCCCATGGGGGCAGTCTCGCAATTGCCTCGCTTGCATGGTTCAAATATGCATTGTGCGATGAAACAGCGCCAAGATTTGCCCGGTGGGGAAGGAACGTATGGGGGATTAATGCCGGCAAAGACGACTTTGCCATAGGGGTGGAAGCAGTCAAGCGGTTTGAAGCGTTTATAAGGGAACTGAATCTGCCTGCCAGACTATCAGAAATAGGGATAAAAATTCCAGAAAAAGCGGCAGTGCAGATGGCCCATAGGATTTACCCTGCCATCGATGGCGCTGCCTGGTTCCGACCGCTGTCCGGGGAGGATGATCTGGCGGAGGTATTCAGGCTGGCCTGCTAGAGGTATTGCAAATTGGGAATGGAAGGAGGGCATCGGGAGAACCTGATGTCGTGAAAAACGATGAGCCAAAGTACGATAGCGATCATTATTATATTGATCATAACAGTTTTATATGCAACCGAAGTGTTTCCGCTGGCTGTCACCTCGCTTCTTGCCATGTCCGCGATGGTGGTCACGGGAATCATTGATTGGACGGAGGCTTTTTCCGGGTTCTCTTCTTCCATTGTGCTGATGCTCATAGGCGTGTGCATTATCGGAGAGGCCTTTTTTACCACAGGGCTGGCAGAATCCCTGGGAAATATGCTCAAAAGATTTGCGGATCTGAAAGAGAAATATTTTGTGGTCATCGTATATGTAGTGGCATCCCTGATGTCAGCCTTTTTGAATGCATCTGCGGTTATGGCGATCCTGATGCCGGTGGTTGACAGCCTGGTCTTTTCCACAGACGGGAAGATATCCAGAAAGCATACCTATCTTGCCATGGGGATTGGCTCCATATTTGGCGCGAATCTTTCCATTATCGGGTCTACGTCCATGTACATGGCCCATACTTTGCTGAAGGAATCAGACGGAGCAGGAATGACATTCTTCGAGCCTGCGCTATCGGGGGCTGCGGCTTGTATCGTGGGCATGCTGATCTATCTGACCTTCGGCTATAATTACCAGAAGAGATGCTTTGATTTTAAAGAGAGGCTGCCGGAAATCATGACGCGGACGAATGCATGCAGTTCCAGGGAAATCCGGGAAAGAAGTATGACCTATAAGCCATGGAAGCGCAACTTTGTGGCGCTTACCATGATTGGCTGTATCATTGCGTTTATCTGCGGCTATGATATTGGCGGCGTGGCAATCATCGGCGCCAGCATCGTGATGGCGGCAAGATGCATCAGCGAGCGCAGGGCCTACCAAGGGGTCAGCTGGGAGACGGTATTCATAACGGCGGCATCCATGGGATTTGCAGCCGGCGTAGGAAAGAGCGGCGCCGGGGAAGAGATCGCGAATTTCGTGATCAGAGCCAGCGGCAGGATTGGAGAGACCAGTGTTGGCATGTGCATGCTCATTCTGGTGCTGAGCACAGTCCTTTCAAATTTTATGTCCAACATCGGCGTAGTCGTCTTGATTGTGCCTATCTGCCTGAAACTTGCCGCAACCATGGGAGTGGACGCGACACCCTTTGTTATGGCCTGTGCCATCGGAACGAATGTATCTGTGGCTACGCCAGTCTGCGTAGGACCGATTACCGTTACCACGGTGGCCGGGTACCGATTCAAGGATTATGTGAGGGTGGGAGGCCTGTTCAATTTGCTGGCTACCATTGTAACGGGGATTTCGCTTTGGGCGGTCTATTATAGATAAATGCAGGATCAATGAAAAGAGGGCCGGATTTTATTCCGGTCCTCTTTTTATAATGGAGTCTCTATGATAGCTTGTAATATCAGTACCCAATTGTTGGTAAAGTTCCTTGACGGAGAGGCCCTTTTCCTTGACAGTTAGAAGTTCCTCGTTGGTAACGCCTATAAATTCTACAAAATCTACGGCTCCATTCGGCGTGTCTATCTTCTCGATCTTTGGCTCTGGAATCGTAATAAAGCCTGTAATGTTGGAGTTCATCTGCGTATCAATGCCCTGGGTCTGGCCGGTATAGACAAATTCATACGCGTGAAACAACTCGCCTTTTGTAAAAGTGATTCGGGCAAGGGACTGAAGAATGCTGCAGATTCCCTTGATTTCGGCCTCTTCATCCTCGTAGGAGCCCTTTTCCAGCTTGAATGTAAATTCCATCCCGTAACCGCTGATCTCTGGTTCATCTGTTTCCTTTTCATAGATTTCTGACAGTCCATAGGTTATGAAATGCCAGTAATCGCCTCCGTCGTAGATGCTGATGCCATCCAGAGGATCATTTCCGCCAAGCCGCCATTTTATCAGTGTTCCGTAATGCCTGGGGTTCTCTTGGCCAGGATACAAGGCATCAAATGCTTCTGAAATGGCGTCCCAGCCGGGCGCCTCTGAGTTTTCGCCTTGCACCTCTTGCTGAGGAGGTTCGTTAGCTTCCTTTTTTCTTTTGAATTTATCTAAGATTCCCATACATTTATATCCTTTATATGCTTGCTGATATATAGTTCCATGCCATAACCAACTGGGTATGACCTTATATAGAAGTATAATTGGGCTTATTCCTTGCGTCAAGCAGGAAAGAAACGAGATAAAAATGATTGGAATTGGCTAAACCAGATACCAAAAATGAAAAAACAAAAAATGTGCATAAAAAGCGAAAGAATAATAGTGCATTATACACAAAAATATTGCTTTAAATTGACAAATATTCTATAAAATATTATAATAATCATACAATGACAGAAAAATAACAAAAACTGGTATGACCAGAAAAGGAGTTGTGAGTGATGGGAGAATTCAGGGTTCTTGAAATCAAGCAGAGCGTTTTTGCGGATAATGACAGGCGTGCAAAGGAACTGAGGAAAGAATTAAAAGAAAAGAAGGTATTTCTGCTGAATCTTATGTCTTCGCCGGGATCAGGAAAGACGACGACTCTGTCGCGTACGATCGAGCGGCTGAAAGACGAGATGAAGATCGGCGTTATGGAGGCAGACATCGATTCCGATGTGGATGCGAAGACGATTGCCAGCCTCGGAGTTAAGGCAATCCAGCTTCATACCGGAGGTATGTGCCATCTGGATGCAGATATGACGGCGCAGGGACTTGCCGGACTGGAGACTGGAGATGTGGAACTTGCCATTCTGGAAAATGTGGGCAATCTGGTATGTCCGGCGGAATTTGATACGGGAGCGGTAAAGAATGCCATGATTCTAAGCGTGCCGGAGGGAGACGATAAGCCGCTTAAATATCCGCTCATGTTTTCCATCTGCGATGTAGTCCTTATTAACAAGATTGACGTGCTGCCGTATTTTGATTTCGATATGGAGGCATGCAGGAAGAATATTCTGATGCGTAATCCCAATGCACGGATCATTCCAATCTGTGCCCGTACCGGGGAAGGCATGGAGGAATGGACGGACTGGCTGAGAGATCAGGTAAAAGAATGGAACGCATAGCGGACAAAAAGATAAGCGGAGAGGAGAGAGAATGTCAGAACGAAGGGAATTGATTTTGCAGTTGGGTCAGATGATCACAGACCGGATCGGCCATAAAGTGACTATGGAGGATCCGGAATACTGGGGGCTTGCCTGTATCGTCACCGATGAGATGGCAGAAGTAGCGTTAAAGATGAAGGTGCGAAAGCCTATGACGTTTGAGCAGATGCTGAAGGCTACGGGGAAAGAGGAAAAAAAGCTTCAGGAACTGCTGGATGAAATGAGCCGGGTAGGGCTTATCGAATACAACTGGGAGAATCCAAAGCGGGAGAAGCAGTATGTGCTTCCGATGTTCGTGCCGGGCAGCGCGGAATTCACCAATATGAATAAGCAGCAGCTGGAAGAGCATCCGGAACTGGGCAGGTTCTTCGAGCGGATGTCCAGGCTTCCTTTGGAGAAGGTAACCCCTATGGTTCCTCCGGGAGGCGCAGGCATCGGCATGCATGTCATACCAGTGGAGAAAGCCATTGAGATGGAGAATCAATCCATTGATATCGAGCATATCTCCCATTGGCTTAAGAAGTATGACGGCAAATACGCCGCAAGCCCCTGCTCCTGCCGAATGTCCCGCCAGACTTATGATGAAGGCTGCGCCGATGATCCCGAAGACTGGTGCATCGCGGTAGGAGATATGGCGGACTATGTGGTGGAGACGAATAAGGGTGGAAGATATATTACATACGACGAAGTGATGGAGATTCTTAAGCGTGCGGAGGATAACGGGTTCGTGCATCAGATTACCAACATTGACGGCGAGAACAAGATATTTGCCATCTGTAACTGCAATGTGAATGTCTGCTATGCCCTTCGGACCTCCCAACTGTTTAACACCCCCAATATGTCCCGCTCTGCCTATGTGGCAAGAGTGGAGACGCAGGACTGCGTAGCCTGCGGACGCTGCGTGGAGTATTGTCCGGCAGGCGCGGTCAAGCTGGGACAGAAGTTGTGCACCAAGGATGGTCCCGTCTCCTATCCGAAGCATGAACTTCCGGACGGCGCAAAATGGGGACCGGAGAAATGGGATGAGGACTACAGGGATAAGAACCGGATCAATTGCTATGATACCGGAACGGCTCCATGCAAGACCGCCTGTCCGGCGCACATCGCGGTACAGGGATATCTGAAGAAGGCAGCCCAGGGCAAGTACAGGGACGCGCTGGCGCTGATCAAAAAGGAGAACCCATTCCCCGCAGTCTGCGGGCATGTGTGCAACCGCCGATGCGAAGATGCATGTACCCGGGGAACGGTGGACCAGGCAGTGGCCATCGACGAAGTGAAGAAGTTTATCGCCCGGCAGGATCTGGAAGCAGAGAACCGGTATATTCCGCCAATCGTTCCTCCTACGACAGGACGGCTGTTCGAAGAGAAGATCGCGATCATCGGAGGCGGCCCGGCCGGACTAAGCTGCGCATTCTATCTGGCGGAGAAGGGATATCGTCCGGTGGTATTCGAGAAGAATGAGAAGCCGGGAGGCATGCTGGTGTATGGCATTCCATCGTTTAAACTGGAAAAGGATGTGGTGGATGCGGAGATAGAGATTATCCGCCAGATGGGCGTTGAGATACGCTGCGGCATCGAGGTGGGAAAGGATATCACCCTGGATGAACTGCGCGCCCAGGGATATCAGGCTTTCTATCTTGCCATAGGGTGCCAGGGAGGAAGGCTGGCAGGCATCCCTGGCGAGACGGCAGAAGGCGTGATGACGGCGGTAGACTTCCTTCGCAAGACGGGAGCAGATGAGTCCTATCCGATAGAGGGACGCACGGTCGTTGTGGGCGGCGGAAATGTAGCGATCGATGTGGCACGCACCGCGACAAGATGCGGCGCTTCGGAAGTGTCTATGTATTGTCTGGAAGGCAGGGACATTATGCCGGCATCCGCAGAAGAAGTAGAGGAAGCAGAGGAAGAAGGAATCGCGGTGAACTGCGGCTGGGGGCCAAAAGAAATATTGACGCAGGATGGGAAGGTCACTGGCATCGTATTCAAGAAATGCCTGTCCGTGTTCAATGAAGAAAAGCGCTTTGCTCCGGTCTATGATGAAGAAGATACGGTTACGGTTCCCTGCGAGCGAGTGTTCTTAAGCATTGGACAGAGCATCCAGTGGGGAGAACTGCTGAATGGTTCCAAAGTAGAACTTGGAAGAGGAAATGCGGCGGTAGCGGATCCGGTGACCTATCAAAGTTCCGAGCCGGATATCTTTGTAGGCGGCGATGTATACACAGGCCCTAAATTCGCGATTGACGCCATTGCGGCGGGCAAGGAAGGGGCCATCTCCATCCACAGGTTTGTGCAGCCTCGCAGCAGCCTTACCATCGGAAGGAACCGGCGTCAGTTTATCGAACTGGATAAAGAGAATATCAAGCTGGACGCCTATGACAATTCCTCGCGCCAGATACCGGGAATCGATGAAGCCATTGATCGGCGCAAGTCATTCAGGGATGCGCGCAAGACATTTACGGAAGAACAGGTGAAGATTGAGACTGCCCGGTGCCTGGGCTGCGGCGCGTCTGTCGTGGACGAGAATAAGTGTATCGGCTGCGGCGTGTGCACGACAAAATGCGAATTTGACGCGATCCATCTTTACCGCGAACATCCGGAATGCAGTAAAATGTACCGGTCTGAGGATAAGTTCAAGGCAATCCTGCCATATGCGATGAAGCGGGGACTTAAGATCAAGTTCGGAAGGAAGAGCCAGTGATAGAAAGGAACGGTAGATTATGCACGAACTGGGAATCGTATTTCATATCATCGACAGCCTGGAATCGGTGGGCAGGGAAAACCAGCTTACCCAGGTGGCAAATGTAACCCTGGAAATCGGGGAAGTCTCAGGCGTAGTGGATTCTTATTTAAAAGACTGCTGGAAATGGGCATCTGAAAAATCGTCTCTGCTGCGGGGAGCCAAACTGATCACCCAGGAGATTCCAGCAGTGACATATTGCGAGGACTGCCATCAGACCTATGGAACGGTGGAGCACGGAAAGGTATGTCCATTCTGCTCCGGTGGAAATACATATCTGGTGGCAGGAAACGAATTTAATATCAAGGAAATAGAAGCATGCTGAGAAAGAGGGAGGGATAATCATGCTATTTCAAATCTATGGAGAGAATGCCGGCTGGCAGCTGCTGGGATGGCTATTGGTATTTGCGGGACTGATACTTGCGAATGAACTGGCAAGACGTACGAAGATGGGAGGGATATTCTGCTTTCTGATCGTGCCGGCAGCATTGACCGTGTACTTCATTGCCATCTATGTTGGCGCGGCAAACGGCGCGGAGTGGGCGCTTAATAATCCTACCTATGTACATATGAACAGCTGGTTCCACTATGCAAAACTATACGCGGCTACCGCGGGATGTATTGGTTTCATGATGCTGAAGTATAAGTGGAAGATCGGCAAGACTAACTGGTTCAAGGTGTTCCCGTTTGTGATCGTGGCAATCAATATCCTGATCGCGGTTGTAAGCGACTTTGAGTCTGGCGTCAGAGGCGCAATGGCCCTGGCAGAGTATGGGGACCGCTGGTGGCTGTCATCCGAGAATGTATGGCTGTATGGCGGATGGTGGAACTGGGTCAACGGAATCGCCGGCATATTAAATATCCTGTGTATGACAGGATGGTGGGGAATCTATTCCTCCAAAGACAAAAAGGATATGCTGTGGCCAGATATGACCTGGTGCTTTATCATAGCCTATGACCTGTGGAACTTCGAGTATACTTATAACAACCTTCCGACCCACGCATGGTACTGCGGACTGGCGCTTCTGCTGGCTCCTACTTTTGCCAATGCGCTGTGGAACAAGGGCGGATGGATTCAGAACCGTGCCAATACGCTGGCATTGTGGTGCATGTTCGCGCAGGTATTCCCAATGTTCCAGGATACCAGCCGGTTCGCCACGATACCGATCCTGTATTCCGATGGATTTATGGATGCGGCCACAAGACCTGCGGCAGCTGATCCGACCATGCAGGGCGTAGTGGCATTGCTGGCACTGGCAGCGAATGTGATCTGCCTGGCTGTGATTATCAAGCGGTCAAAACAGCAGAAGAAGAACCCCTATAAGAACGAGATCTTCACGGATCAGAAAGATTTCCAGATTGCAATGGAGAGAGCGGAGGTATAAGGGAGGGATTTGTGGATTGGTGGACGCCGGGGCGGCAGAAGCGGGTTTTCTGCGACGTTCCGGCACCTGCGGCTAGTCCACCGGTATGTAAGTCTGCAGAAGAGTTGTCATAGGACTCCTCTCCTGCGGACTAACATATCGGGGACGGATCCTCCGGATGCCTTCACTTACCTTCGAAAACCCGCTTCTGCCGCCCCGGCTTGCGCCAATTTGCTGGCAATCCGCGAGGAGTGCGGGCGTTAAGGTACACTTTGCAGGTAGTGGATTGTGGCAGAGGAGCGGTTGAAAGAGGGGATAAGAGCAGGGGTTTTTAGTTAGAGATTAGACAATACTGATATTTTAGAGATAAGCCTACAGCGGGAGCGATGGAGTCGGTTCTGCTGTAGGCTTATTTTATTGGAGTTAGACAGGTCGAGGCCGCAAAAAAAGTTTCGGCGTAAGGTGTGCATGTGGGGCAGCGCGGGCGCTGAATCGCCGGTAAATTGTCGGGAGCCCGGGGGTGTCTGGGGAATTCTGGAGGTAAGCGGATGGGACGAAGAATCCGCGCCTGAGATGTTAGCCTGCAAAAGAGGAGTCAGCCGACGACTCTTTCGCAGGGTTACAGATCAGTGCGTTAGTCGCAGTCCCAGGAGCGTCGGAAGAATCCCCCAGACACCCCCGGGCGGTCGCCAACTTGCCAAGATTCCTTTACTCGTAATAGATCTGCCGGCTTCCGCTGATGCATTCGCCAAGGGAATAATTAATCCACTCGATGGCGCCTTTGGTGTCCCGGTTGCGGATATAGGTCCACATGGCATAGTTGCTCTCGTAGAGGGACTGGATGCCATAGAGGTCGCAGTAGCGCTCCCACATCGTGAAGATAGGAGCCCGGAAGGACTGGAAGATCAGTGGGAGCAGGGTGTTCTGGGATGCCAGGGCGAATTCATGCTGGAATTCGAACGCGGCCTGGATTGCCTCTTGATTGTCTTTGGCATCCCGAATCTGCTCGATGATTTCCAGAAGCACCTGCACTTCCTCGTCGCTGATACGGTCAATACACAGTTGGGCGGCCAGAGTGTCAAGCGCGATTCGCACTTCAAAGATGGAGCGGATTTCTTCGTTCCGGATGCGGCCTCCGTTGTATTTCATTATGGACATCAAGGTGTCCAAGGTTCCCTTGCGTCGGTAATCGGCCACATAGGTTCCGCTTCTTGGCTTTACGATAAGGAAGCCTTTCTTTTCCAGTTCAGAGATGCCGCTGTTTACGACGGCGCGGCTTACCTGCATCATTTCTGCCAGCTGGCGTTCGGGAGGCAGTTTTTCGCCAATTTTTAGTTTGCCGGACAGAATCATATGTTCCAGCTGGTCTACGAAGAGTTCCCGCAGAGACGGAGAACTGATCTTTTGAAATTCCATGAAATCCCCTCCTTTGTACTGGCTTGATTGTATCATATACCATTGGACGGTTCAAGAAATTGGAAGTATATTGGCGCAAACCACTTATTTAAGAAGTGACAGCCAGACGGCGTAAAAATGTAAGGACAATGAAAGGTTCCGGAAATGTCCACGTAAGGATGGCGTGATAGAATTTTCCTAGAAAGAGATAGGAGGATACTATGAGACGAAGAATGATTACGATAATACTAATATCCGGATGCATGATGTTCCTGGCCACAGGCTGTTCCAAGGCTCAGATCATAAAACAGTATGACAATGTGCTGCAGTCCATCGGAGAGAAAAGCATTACAAAGAACCGGAAGCTGCAAGGGGAGCGAAAACTTGGGGAAGATAGTTATGTGGGGAGCTATAAGGCAGATTATGAGTCCTTTAGCGGAGAAGAAATCGTGTTCGGGGGAACAGGACTTTCGCGGGATGCGGGAAATAAAATTAAGGTCTCCTGCAAGATTGAGGCGGAAAACGGCACGGCGAAGATCACCTTCCAATCAGGAATGGAGGATGCAAGAATATTGTGCGATGGCACAGGGGAACATACGGAGACGATAGAACTGCCCCCTGCCAGCAACTATCTGAAAATCGAGGGGAAAGATTTTACCGGGACAATCGAACTGGACAGCGAATAGGAGAAACAGAGGCATGATCTGGCAGCGGGACCAAAAGGTAGGCGCATCCCGAAAGCCGAGATTGTGGATATGCCATTGAGGATCAAGATTGTCGGACAAGAAGGACTCCGGGAATGCGTGGAGGGATGCCCTGGGTTTTCGGGACGCTTTGTCCAGGCCATCCACTCCATCGAAGAAGTGCGGTTAACGCAGCAGAGGCAGGCTTCCGGTCAATTTATTAATCTTCTTTTTGCTGCCACATATGGCAAGGCCGATATACTTAAGATCCGTTTCGGACGTAGCGGCCATCTTTTCTATGAATTCTTCATAAATATTGCAGCATTGGGCCTGTTCTGTGAAGTCTACCACCGTCAGGTCTTCGTAGTCCGTGGTGAATAGCTTGGTTCTTAAGTCGTTCAGCAGTTGCGCATTTCCTTTCAGGATGGGAACAGGAAATTGGATGATTCCGATATGGGAGTTTCCTTCCTTATCGGCAACATCCCTTCCTACCACATCCGGCATCTTCATGCCCATTGTAATTCCAAGAATGGCGGCGGTATTGGCAATTATGCCCAGCGGGAGCGCCTCGTCGATAATCATTACGCATTTTTCGTTTTCCAGATTCATAGCTATATCCTCATTTCCATTTTAAATTTCATGCGATAAATATCATGCACCATTCTATTTTACTTGGCATTAGAATTCATTTCTTGTAAGATATCTTCAATTTTATAAATTCAACTTCAAATGCAGAAATTTTAGTAGGCCCTGATTATACGGGGCTTCTTTTGGCTTGCATGTTGACTTTGCGACAGGCGTGTCTTATAATGCAATTACAGACACGTGTGTCGTAAAAAGTGAGAAAAGAAAAGGAGTTTGATATGAACAGAAAGGGAATGGAGACAAGGCAGCATATAAAGACTAAGGCCTGCCAGCTGTTTGCCAAAAAAGGATTTAAGGAAGTGACGATGAAGGATATCTGCGAGGCTACAGGATTAAGCCGTGGCGGGCTATACTGCCATTATGACAGTACTGTCCGGATATTCGATGAGATTCTGAATGACTTTATGGATACCCAGGATGAAGAATTTCGCTCTAAAATGCAGGAAGGGATGTCTGCTGTAGAGATACTGGACGATGTTCTTGATCGTTACAGGGCAGAGATGATCGATCGCGAGGCATCCTTGAGCGTCGCGATTTTCGAGTACTTCAGCGGGAGAGGGAACGCTTGCGGGGAAAATCCTCTGTATCAGCAGTACCTGTCTTCACGAAGGATGTGGGAGGAATTGATCCAGTATGGCATTGACAGGAAGGAGTTCTACCAGGTAGACAAGACAGCGGTATTTGATCTGATCGTGTTTTCCTATCAAGGGGTGCGGATGTACAGCCGGATCATGACCATTACAGAGGATATTCCGCTGCGGATCATGTCTCAGATCAGGAAGATCTTAGTAAGGAGGAAAGGATAATGGCAACTGTATTTGAAAATTATGATGCTGCCAGGACAGCGTTTATCAATCCTGGAGATTGCGTAAAGGCAAAGGAAAACTTTCCGGAAGTCTGCGTCACGACTTTTTCAGAGAATATTATCGAAGATTTTGCCAAAAAGAATTCTGCAGAACAAATCGCGGAGCTATACACGGCAAACGGAGTGCTGCCAGTCTATGGCATCGAATATGCAGGGATAAGAATGGCTTTCTTTCTATCCAGGGTAGGCGCGCCGGCCTGTGTGGCAGGACTGGAAGAGGTGATTGCCATGGGAGCGGGAAAGATGGTTATCTTTGGCTGCTGCGGCGTTCTGGATGAGGTGGCGGTGCAAGATAAGATCATTATTCCCAGCAGTACCATCCGGGATGAAGGAACCAGCTACCATTATCTTCCCGCCGGGGAGGAAATCGGGCTGGAGGATTCCTGCGCCGGGGTATTGGAGGACTGCCTCTTAAAGACTGGAATACCTTATGTTAAAGGAAAGATCTGGACGACGGATGGAATTTACCGGGAGACTCATAGACGCTTGAAAGAGAGGAAGGAACAGGGATGTATTGCGGTTGAGATGGAATGTTCCGCTATATTGGCAGTGTGCAGGTTCAGAGGTGTTCCGGCCATCCAGTTTCTATATGGAGCGGATAGCCTTTCGACAGACAAATGGGAGCCCAGGGATCTGATGGATTATGGAATCAGGGAATGCGACAGATATATGGCCCTTGCGCTGGAATGCGGGGCTAGATTGTAGCCGGAGCCTCCTGATATCCAGGAAAATAAAGAATAATCATAAAATCCAAAGAGAATCTTTCAGATATGTTAAGAATTACTCCAAGGAAATCTTTAGAATTGGCGAGTAAGATAAGGACAAAGATGAAGAAAGAATGGGGGAAGGAACATGAACGTACTTATACTCAGCAGTCAATTCGGGATGGGCCATCAGATGGCAGCAAAGGCAATTGGAGAAGAGATTCTTAAGTTGGATAAAGATGCAAATGTTATAGAACTTGATTTATTAAGATATTATTATCCAAAGGCAAGCCGATACATTTTCCGGCTGTTCCAGATGATGGTGGAACATTGCTATGGGATATATAATCTGGTATATAAGACAACCGGAAAATTGAAGGTAGATCTGAAGCCTATGGGCATTAATCTCTACAGGAAACTGGAAAAATTGATGGAGGATCATCATCCGGACATGATCGTATGCACCTTGCCGCTGTGTGCCAAGTCGATTGCCTCGTATATGGAAAAGACCGGGAAGCATATTCCGCTGGTCACCTGCATTACGGATATCAGCATCCATCCGGAGTGGATCACGCCTCAGACGGATGCTTATCTGGCGCCGACGAAAGAGGTCAAGGAGAATCTGGTACGCAATGGCGCCCGCCCGGAGCAGATATTCGTTACAGGAATTCCGGTCAGGCAGCAATTCCTGGGAGAAGTGCCGAAACGGGATAAGGAGCAGAAAAAGATACTCATAATGGGAGGAGGGCTTGGAATTATCCCGAATCTGGATCAGCTGATGCAGATGCTCCACCGTATGCCGGGCATCACAGCAACCGTAATAACCGGGAAAAACCGAAAGGCTTATGAAGCGTTCCAGGGAAAATATGAAGATATTGAAGTACTTGGATACACGGAGAATATCAGCAAATATATGAAAGAAGCAGACCTTGTAATAACAAAAGCGGGAGGAATTACGCTCTTTGAGCTGATCCATTGCCAGGTACCTCTGTTCGTCATCCACCCCTTCCTTGAGCAGGAAGTGAACAATGCAAGATACGCCCAGAATATGGGGATTGCAAAGGTTATATGGAATAAAAACAGTAATTTTCTCCAAATATTAGAGGAATTCTTATCCGATGGAAGACAATGGGAGCAGATGGCGGAGAATATAAGCAGGGCAAAAGACGAGATTATGGAATGGAACCTGGATGATGCGATGAATACGGTGATGGAAAGGATGGCGGCATAATGAAGAAAATGATATTGATGGCTGCATTAGCGGGCGCGTTAGGCTACAGCATCCTCCCATCATTCGGACTCAGGCATTATCAGAGCCTGCGCTGCAGGAAGAACAATGAAGGCAAGATTCTCTTTCTGACCTTTGATGACGGGCCAAGCGAGGCATATACGGAGGCTTTGCTTGACCTGCTTGATGAATATGATATCAAGGCATCCTTCTTTGTAGTGGCAGAATTTGCGCAGAAGAATCCGCGGATCATCCTGAGGGCCAAAAAGGAAGGCCACCTTATTGGCATTCATTCTGTGAATCATCAGAACGCGCTTTTTCGGGGGAATAGATTTGCCTTTTCTGACCTGGCAGCATCCATTCTGACTTTGAAGAAATTAGGATGCGAAGCAAGATATTACCGTCCGCCGTGGGGCCACCTGAATCTATTCATTCTGCACTGGGTAAAGAAGATGAATCTGAAACTTGTATTTTGGGATGTTATGGCCCAGGACTG
Organism: [Clostridium] scindens; assembly: GCF_019597925.1. Lineage (NCBI taxonomy): Bacteria > Bacillati > Bacillota > Clostridia > Lachnospirales > Lachnospiraceae > Lachnoclostridium > [Clostridium] scindens. The sequence continues at coordinate 1,406,359 of NZ_CP080442.1, forward strand.
GGCAGCGGACGCCACGCCGGCATCCATCCGCACGAAGCTGCTTCGGCGCGTTTATCCGGGCGCCGTCATCTGCCTGCATGATGGAAGAGGCGCCGCGGGAGCGCCTGGAAGGACCATAGAAGCATTGAGAGACGCGCTTCCCCAATTGCTGCGGGAAGGGTATGAATTTAAGAGGCTAGACCAATATGAATGATACGATATCAATAAAAAAGACAGGAAAACAGATACTGGTATTTCTCTTTTTTCTTTTTTTGATTTTTTTCTTTCTTTTTAAAGGAAAAGACGTAAGCCAGATACTTAAGATCGCCGCTTCTGCTTCCTTTCCTGCTATTGTGGCAGGAATTGCCATGGCTGGAGCCTTTAACCTCTCAGAAGGCTTGAATCTTGGCATTCTGCTAAAGGCGATGGGCCATAAGGTGTCTTTTGCCCAAGGGATGAAGTATGCCTATATGGGATTCTTTTTCAGTTCCATCACTCCTTCGTCTACAGGGGGACAGCCGATGCAGCTCTATGCGATGAAAAAGGATGGAATAGACCTGTCCCATGGCTCGCTGGCACTTTTGATGGAACTTGCCAGCTTCCAGGCCATGGCGTTCTTGTTTGAACTATTCGCGGTGGCTATGATTCCTGTGCTGGGGATAAGCCTGCCAGCGACGATCAAGATCCTGGTCGTTGCCGGATTTATCATGAACGCGGCTTTTGTCGCTTTCCTGCTGGTGGTGATTTTCTCGGAATGGATGGGGCAAAGGATATTCGGCCTGGTAAAAAAGATCTTGCCGCGACTCCCATTTGTGAAGGAAGAGACCAAGAGCCAATGGATTAGGAAAATGGAAGAGGGGCTTCTGGAATTCCATGCCTGCGCCCTATTGATGAAGGAACATAAGAAGGCCATCGCAAAGATGTGCATTATCAGCGCAGGCCAGATTATCTGCTGGTTTGGCGTGCCGTATATGGTGTATCTGGCGCTGGGGTATCAGGGGAGTTCCTTCCTCCATATCTTTGTACTGCAGATTCTGATCTATATGTCCTCGTCCCTTCTGCCGCTGCCGGGAGCCATGGGCATCAGCGAATATGCCTTCCTTCAGCTGTTCGGAAGCATTTACAGTGGCAGTTCCATGACGGCGGCGGTTCTTTTAAGCCGGGGGATCAGTTTCTACTTCCTGCTTGCATTGAGCGGCATCATGCTGCTTCTCATCTACGGCGCTGCGCGGCAGCGCAAATGTAATACTATTTTTTCCTGATTTTTCTATACTTTAAGCAAGCCATGGGGTATAATGGGAAAATAAGATTTTAAACAGAGAGGTTAGAGACAGAATGAGCAGGAATGATAGAGATACGAATGTAAAACAGGATACGATGGAGAAAATGCGTAATTCTGAAGCAGTCTATGTGATTTTATCGGATTATACGCATATGCCATATGTGGCTTGCGATCCTAAGACTTTTGATGACCAGGTGTTCTTATATTTTAAAGAGGACGATGCCAAAGAAGCGGTGGGAAGATTTGCCGGGAACCAGGAGAGTACCCGTGCGGCAAAACTTGAGAAGAATGGGTTCCTTGCATTTTATACGAATCTTTTCGCGATGGGAGTGAACTGTATCAAGATGAACCAGGGGACCAGCCAGGAAGTGGATGTCCAGCTGGGAGAACTGGTGAGAAGGCCGGAGGCGGACAAATTGCCGCAAGGGCAGGTGAGGATCGAGAATCCTGAACTTCATCTGACTGCCCTGTATTATATGCAGGAACTGCGAAAAAGCCAGGATGGAGGAACCGATCAATTAAAGGAATTGAATGAGGAATTAATGATTCATTTCAAAGAGGGCAGATATATCGTCGCGGTGCAGGAGGGACAGGGAATCCCGATGCTGCAGAAAGAGGGGAAGATATACCAGCCATTATTCACTGACTTCCAGGAATTCCAGAAGTTTAACAGGGAGAAGAAGTTCAAGACAGCAGTCGTAGAAGCCGGCAAGATAACAGAATTCCTTTCATCACAGGCGGTTGGCGTAGTCATTAATCCGATGGGCGTAAACCTTCTGCTGAACATTGCAAGATAAGGAAATGGCAATGCAAACAAGAGCGAGGAGGAAAAGCGTATGACAGAGTGGTCATTGGTGACGGAAGTTATTGCGCTGCTACTGCTGGAAATACTTCTGATGAATCTTGCCGCATATAAAACCCCAGCGACCCACTCTATAAGAATGTACAGAAACTGCCTGTTTATATCGGTGGGCACGATTCTGTGCGATATGCTATGTATCGTCCTCCTGCATGGAGGATTTTTGGTTCCTAAAGCAGTGAATATATTTACCAACTCGGTATACTTCTGGCTTACTGTTATCATGAGTTCATCCATAGCACTCTATATATTTGAAAAGATGCTGGAGCATGTGTATGACCGTTACTGTATCGTGCGTGCGCGAGTGCTGCTGACGATCCTGGTGATCGTCTATACGATGCTTGTGATCATCAATGTGCCTGCCGGGCTGCTCTTTTGGCTTGACGGGAAGGGGGCTTATCACAGAGGGCCTTTGAATACGGTGGGCTATGGATTCGTATTTATTGAAATGATATTGGTATTTATATGTTTTGCAAGGCACCGCTCCAGCGTATCGAAGGAGATGAAGCATGCGCTTAAGACGATTCCTCCGCTGCTGGCTATTCTGGTTGCGATTCAGCTATTGAATCAGGGCCTGCTGCTGAACGGCATTATGGCTGCTGTTGTGGATGTAATCTTGTATGTCAGCTTCTTCAGCCAGCGCCGCGAAAGCGACAGCGTGACAGGCGTAGGCAACCGGGATGGATTCTTTTCAGAACTAGCGCTGCGGATTGCCGGAAAGCAGCAATTCCAGGTGATTCTGGCCATTCCAAGGGATTTTGGACTGATCAATCAAAGATATGGCCATCAGATAGGAAATGAATTCTTATATTCCATTGCAGCATGGATGGAAGAACATTATAAGGAAGCGGCAGCCTTCCGGTACATAGGAGTTTCATTTGCGCTGGTGCTTCCCTATAGCGGGAGGGAGCAGGCGGAAAAGTATGTGAAAGAATTAATGGACCGGTTCCAGGAGCCCTGGAAGATTGGCCCTTGCGAAGAGAGCATAACTACGGTATTCAGCGATCTGATCTGTATGGAAGACGATCTGGGCGAGAATCAGGTTATGGAATTCCTCGATTATATGCTCTCGCTGACCAAGCGCTCGACGCAGCAGTATATGCATTTTGACGACGCTTTGACGGAAGGCTTCTTCCGAAGAAGAATGGTTGCACAGACTGTACGCGGGGCATTGAGGGAGCAGCTGTTCGAAGTATGGTATCAGCCGGTCTATGCGCCGGGCAAAAAGAAATACGTATCTCTTGAGGCGCTGGTGCGGCTGAAGGATAGGAATGGATGCTTCATTTCTCCGGCCGAATTCATTCCAATCGCGGAGGAAATAGGAGTCGTCAATGAGATTTTCTGGCTGGTAATAGAAGAAGTGTTCGGCTTTTTAAAAGAACACGAAGATCTGGATATCGAGACTATATCCATCAATATGTCTATGGAACAGTTTGATAATCCGCAGTTATGCCAGAGTATAGAAGCGATATTTAAGAAATGGATGATCTCTCCGGAAAAGATCCGGTTTGAGATAACGGAACGCATGATATCGGAAGACGCGGTCAAAGCAAAAGAGACGGTGCAGCAGATGGCGGACTTAGGATTCTGGTTCTATCTGGATGACTTTGGTATTGGATACTCTAATTTTGCGACCGTTTCTCAGTTTCACTTTGAATGCATTAAGCTTGATAGAAGCCTGGTGGATGTAATGGAGGAAGGCCCTAAAGGATTTGACCTGGTACGGGGATTGATCCAGCTATTCCACAATATGGGCATGCAGGTCGTGGCCGAAGGCGCGGAAACATACCGGCAGGCGGATATGCTGATCGGGATGGGGGCAGACCGGATCCAGGGATTCTATTACGCCAGGCCGATGCCGGCGGACAAGCTGATAGAGTTCTTAAAAAGAGAGCAATAGCCCGGACAGGGCGCGGGATATGAAAAGGCCAGGCAGCGTATCGCTCCCTGGCCTTTGCCATAATCTCATTTCGTGTAGTTCTTTTAAATATCTAAATCAAATCTTGCTTTATATATATAAAAGGTACAACTAAATTCCGATTAGTGCTTTGAAATTAAAGTCTTGTTACGTTAACTGCCTGAGGTCCTTTTGCTCCTTCAGTTACATCGTATTCTACTTCCTGTCCTTCTTCCAGTGACTTGAAGCCATCCATGTTAAGTCCTGAGTAGTGTACGAATACGTCGTTTCCAGCCTCATCAGAGATGAAACCGTAGCCTTTTTGGTTGTTGAACCATTTTACTGTACCTTTCATTACGATACCTCCATAAAAATAAAAAATAAATAATTAGATACCGCATTATCCATAAAACTCATCTATAGATAATACCCCGTCAGATTAGCATATATTTATAAAAAAGTCAATGGAGTTGACAATATTTTTATTATTTTTCACAAAAAACCGGACATGAGAATTGCCTTGGGCCACTTTTTCAGATACAATGAATATTAAGAACAATTAGGAAAGAAATGAGAGGCCTATGAAAATATCGACAAAGGGAATCTACGCATTGGAGATCATTACGGACCTGGCCATGCATACAGAGAATGGAGCGCTGGAAAGCATCGGCAATATTGCCAGGAGAAGAGGGCTTTCAGTCAAATACTCCGAACGCCTGATCAAGGAACTGAAGGATCAAGGCCTGGTGCTCAGCCTAAGAGGCGCCCATGGGGGTTACTGCCTGGGAAGGGATGCCGGGGAGATAACGGTCAGGGAAGTGCTGCAGGCTGAAGAAGGAGAACTGGCGCCTGTGGAGTGCCTGACGAAGGAGACTACTTGCGGAATCGACTGCAATACCTGTGCCACCCGGGAGATATGGAGCCAGATATGGCAGATCATTCTCGATACGGCACAGGAGGTGACGATCGGGGATATTATCGAAAAGTCAAAAAGTTTGAGATAAGTATTGACATATGGAAAAAATAGGTGTATAAAATAACTCATATAAAACCTATTGGTTTAGTAGGATATAGAGGAGGAAGCATGAAGATATCAACGAAAGGAAGATATGGCCTTCGGGCATTGGCTGATCTTGCGGCATATTCGCAGGGCGAGCCTATCGCGCTTGCTATGGTGGCTGCCCGCCAGAAGATATCGCTGAATTATCTGGAGCAAGTATTCGGACAGCTTCGGAAGGCTGGACTGGTGCGAAGCATCAAAGGGCCTAGCGGAGGATATCTGCTGGCAAAGCCGGCAAAAGATATTACGGTGAAGGAGATACTGGAAGTCCTGGAGGGGCCATTCTCCATCGTGGGAGAAGAAATAGACAGAAGCGGCCAGGATGCCATGCAGCTGGCGATCAAGAGCCTGGTGTGGGATGAGATCGACGCCCGGATCAATGAGTTCATGGAGAAGCGTACGCTGGAACATCTGGTAAACGAGTATAAAAGCTATCAGGAGAGTCAGGATATGATGTACTATATCTGATATTTTTAGAAAGTTAAATCCTACTATACTGATAAGTAATATATGTTATGAAAATTATAAAGAAAGAAGGACAACGATATGAGCCAGAGAAAAGAATTGAGATTTGAAACGTTACAGCTGCATGTAGGGCAGGAACAGCCGGATCCGGCAACAGATGCAAGGGCAGTTCCGATCTATCAGACTACGTCCTATGTATTCCGCGACTGCCAGCATGCCGCGGACAGATTCGGACTTGCGGATGCAGGCAATATATATGGAAGGCTGACCAATTCCACGCAAGACGTGTTCGAGAAGCGGATGGCGGCTTTGGAAGGCGGGGCAGCAGCTCTTGGAGTTGCCTCAGGAGCGGCGGCCATCACTTATACATTCCAGAATCTGGCACAGGCAGGAGATCATATCGTGGCCAGCAAGTACATATATGGCGGTTCCTATAATCTTCTGGAACATACGCTTCCAACCCAGGGGATTGCCACTACATTCATAGATCCGGACGAAGAGGGCGCGTGGGAGGCTGCGATCCAGGAGAATACCAAGGCATTGTTCGTGGAATCCATCGGCAATCCTGGCGCTAATCTGGTGGATCTTGAGAAGGTGGCAGAGATTGCCCACAGGCACGGCATCGTACTGGTCATGGACAGCACGTTTGCTACGCCATACCTTCTGCGCCCGTTTGCGTATGGGGCGGACATTGTGGTACATTCCGCCACCAAGTTTATCGGAGGCCATGGCACGGCTCTTGGCGGCGTCATTATCGATGGCGGCCGTTTCGACTGGGAGGCATCCGGGAAGTATCCGCAGCTGACTGAGCCGGATCCCAGCTATCATGGCGTGATATTTACCAAAGCGGCAGGGGAGGCGGCATTTGTGACCAGAATCCGCGCGGTGCTGCTAAGGGATATGGGAGCGACCATCGCGCCGCTTCATGCGTTTTTATTCCTGCAAGGGATAGAAACCTTGTCTCTTAGGGTGGAGCGCCATGTACAAAATGCATTAAAAGTAGTAGAATATCTTGAGAAGCATCCCAAGGTAGAGCGGGTGAACCATCCGGCGCTGCCAGGCAGCAGATATCATGGCTTGTATCAGAGATATTTTCCAAAGGGAGGCGCATCCATCTTTACTTTCGAGATCAAGGGCGGGGAGGAAGAGGCCAGAAGATTCATCGATCACTTGCAGATATTCTCTTTGCTTGCCAATGTGGCTGATGTGAAATCCCTGGTGATCCATCCGGCCAGTACCACCCATTCCCAGATGACGGAGGGAGAACTAAAAGCCTCGGGGATTCAAAAGAATACAATACGCCTTTCCATCGGAACAGAGCATATTGATGACATTATTGAAGATCTTGAACAGGCATTTCAGGCAGTATAGACGGTGATAGAACGCATATCATGGAAGAAGGACGATTTATTATATTAATATGGAGGAGACAGACATGGGAAAAATATATCAGAATGTAGAAGCATTAATTGGAAGGACGCCTCTAATGGAGGTGTCGAGGATTGAAGAGGAGGAAAAACTAAAAGCCAGGATCTACGCAAAACTGGAACTATTCAATCCGGCGGGAAGCGTGAAGGACAGAGTAGCGTTCTCCATGATCCTGGATGCGGAGGAGAAGGGGCTGATCGGCCCCGGAGCGACGATCATTGAGCCAACCAGCGGCAATACCGGTATCGGCCTGGCTGCCATAGCCGCGTCAAGAGGATACAAGGCCATATTCACCATGCCGGAGACGATGAGCATTGAGAGAAGGAAACTCTTAAAGGGCTATGGAGCCGAGATTGTGCTAACGGACGGCAAGGCTGGCATGACAGGAGCGATAAAGAAGGCAGAGGAACTGGCAGGCGAGATGGACAATGCCATTGTCCTGGGCCAGTTTGTGAATGAATCCAACCCCAGAGCGCACATCAATACTACCGGGCCGGAGATCTGGGAGGATACGGAGGGGAAGGTAGATATATTCGTGGCTGGCGTAGGAACAGGGGGGACGATTACAGGAACCGGCAGATACCTCAAGGAAAAGAATCCGCTGATCCAGGTAGTAGCAGTAGAGCCAACCGATTCTCCCGTACTCTCGGGCGGCAAGCCAGGGCCTCATGGCCTGCAGGGGATCGGTGCGGGATTCGTGCCAGAGATTCTGGATACGGATATCTATGATGAGATCTTAAAGGTGGAGAATGAGGAGGCCTATCAGGCTGCCCGCCTGGTCGCAAGGAAGCAGGGGATTCTGGTGGGGATCTCTTCAGGGGCCGCGCTTCACGCTGCGATCCAGTTGGCGAAGAGGCCGCAGAACGCAGGAAAGACCATCGTCGCGCTGCTTCCGGACACGGGCGAGAGATACCTTTCAACCCCGCTGTTTGACTAATCATTTCTCTTGACGAAACGCCCGTAAGCGTGTAAAGTATATAGTGCTAATTACCAATAAAAGATACGAATGAAACAGTAGAGGGTATAAGGTATGATTACACTGACGGGGAAAAAGGTGTCCGAGGGCATAGCCATCGGGAAACTGACTTTTTACAAGAGAGATACAAAGGAAAATCGCCGCATCTATGTAAAGGATGTGGAGAAAGAGGTCATGCGTTTCCAGAAGGCCCGGCAGAAGGCAATATTGGAATTGAAGATTCTCTATGACACAGCGGCGAAGGAAGTGGGAGAAGCCAATGCCGCCATTTTTGAGATGCAGCAGGCAATCCTGGAAGACCAGGATTTTATAGATCAGATTACGAATATCATCGCAACCCAGAAGCTGAATGCAGAATATGCCGTCCAAAGCGTAGCGGAAGGCTTTATATCAGATGCGGTAGCGAAGGAGAAAGACTATGTGCAAGGACACGATGCAGACGTGAAAGATGTGGCAAACCGTGTCCTTCGCATTCTGTCCAGAGGCTGGAAGGACAAGATGCTGACGGATGAGCCTTTTGTACTGGCGGCGGGCGAACTGTACCCGAGCGAGGCAGTGCAGCTGGATAAGACCAAGGTGCTGGGATTCGCTACGCGGTATGGAACGATCAATTCCCATACGGCGGTACTGGCGCGCACGAAAGGAATCCCCTCTGTTATCGGACTTGGGGAGGCGCTTAAGAAAGATTACGAAGGCAAGACGATCATCGTTGACGGTTTTGAAGGCAAGGTTTATATTGAGCCTGATTATACTACGATTACCAGGATGAAGCAGAAGCAGGATGAGAAGCACACTCATGTGAAGAACCTGGAGCGTCTGAAGGGAAAGGACAATATTACCCAGAGCGGACAGCGGATTGATGTCTGCGCCAATATTGGAAGCCGGGAAGACGTAGAGAATGTTATCCGCTGCGACGCAGGCGGAATTGGACTGTTCAGGAGCGAATTTTTGTATATGGAGAATGGGGCCAAGCCTCCGACAGAGGAACAGCAGTTCCAGGCTTACAAACTGGCGGCGGAATCCATGGGCGCGAAAAAGGTGGTTATCCGTACTGCCGACCTTGGAGGAGACAAAGTGGCGGAATGCCTGGATCTGGGCGAGGATGACAATCCAGCCATAGGGTATCGTGGAATCCGCGTCTCCCTGGATAAGGAAGAACTATTCAAGACCCAGCTGCGGGCAATTCTGCGGGCATCCGCATTCGGAAATCTGTCGATCATGTTTCCGATGATAACATCCATTGAAGAAGTGACACATGCCAAAGTCATGCTGGAAAGAGCCAAGAGGGAATTAAAGGATGAAAAAACTTCCTTTGATGAGGAGATCCCTGTAGGCGTTATGATCGAGACTCCGGCGGCTGTCATGATAAGCGGAGAATTAGCCAGAGAGGTTGATTTCTTCAGTATTGGAACCAACGATCTGTCCCAGCTTACTCTGGGGATGGACAGGCAGAACAGAAGGCTTGATAAGTTCTATGATCCTCGTCATCCGGCATTGCTTAAGATGATTCGGATTATTGCCAATAATGTTCATCTGGAAGGCAAGCATATCAGCATCTGCGGAGATCTGGCAGCAGATTTGGAACTGACGGAATATTTTATCCAGATAGGAATCGACGAACTGTCGGTGGCTCCGAACCAAGTACTGAGCCTTCGCAAGAAGATCAGAGAAATTCAGTAAATTCAGATAAGATGATAGAGAATAAGAATAAGAATCACCATGATATCACATGATAATCATGGTGATTTTTCTTTTGCGCCAGCTGTCTATTGTGCATAATTTTTGCCGGTGTGATTTGGTGATTATTTTTGACTGAATATGATTGACTTTGACTGAAAGTGATTGTATCATAAGGATAAAGATGAACGAAATTGAATGAAGTTGAACGAATATGACTGAGGGAGGGACAGGAGATGCTGGCAGAAGAACGCTACAATGAGATATTAAGGCTTGTAAATGAGAAAAAGACGGTTACCGTACAGGAATTGACGGAGGTGCTTGATACTTCCGAATCGACGATCCGCAGAGATCTGACCACGCTTCATAAGAAGGGAAGCCTGATCAAAGTGCACGGAGGGGCCACGGCTCTTAGCGTGGAAGGAATGACCAGGGACGCATCCCTCACTGTTCGCAGAGATATGAATATAGAGGAAAAGGTAGCAATCGCGAAGTATGCGGCAGCTCTGATTGAAAAGGATGATTTTGTCTATCTGGATGCGGGAAGCAGCGTAGATCTGATGATCGACTATATCGTAGAGCAGGAAGCCATCTATGTCACCAACGCGATTGGCCATGCGCAGAAATTGTTGCAGAAAGGGTGCAGGGTCTTTCTGCTGGGCGGCGAGTTAAAAGAAGTGACAGAGGCAATCGTAGGCGCAGAGGCGATCGACAGCCTGAAAAGATATAACTTTACAAAAGGCTTTTTCGGGGCTAACGGAGTACATAGGGAGCGCGGCCTGACGACGCCGGATATTACAGAAGCGCTGGTGAAGGAAAAGGCAATGGAACAGTGCGCGAACCGCTATGTACTGGCGGATTCTACCAAGATCAACCAGATCTCTTCGGTGACCTTCGCCGGATTTGAGGAAGGAATGATCCTGACTACCAGGCTGCGGGATGCGTCCTACAAGGCATGCAAGAATATATTGGAGGTTGGATAAAACATGATTTATACGGTAACATTTAACCCTTCCCTGGATTACGTCATCCAGACGGAAGAACTGGTGCCCGGCAGGATTAACCGGACCACCCATGAATGCATCTACCCGGGAGGAAAGGGAAACAATGTATCAGTGATACTGTCAAACCTGGGACTAAAGAGCAAGGCCCTTGGGTTCGTGGCCGGCTTTACCGGCGAAGCCCTTGAGAAGATGCTCAATGATTATGGGTGCTACACGGATTTTATCAAATTAAAAGAAGGATTTACGCGGATCAATGTAAAAGTCAATGCAAAGGAAGAGACGGAGATCAATGGACAGGGCCCGGTGATTACCAATGAGGCGATCGATCTTTTGTATGAGAAGCTGGATCAGCTGGAGGAAGGGGATGTACTAGTGCTTGCGGGAAGCATTCCCAATACGCTGCCCTCGGATATGTATGAGCGGATCATGGAAAGACTTGAAGGCAGGAATATCCGGGTGGCGGTAGATGCCACAAAGGAACTGCTGCTAAATGTGCTAAAATACCATCCTTTCCTGATAAAGCCCAACAATCATGAACTGGGCGAGATGTTTGGAACTACCATTGAGACGCAGGAAGAGATCATCGAATATGCGGGAAGACTAAAGGAGATGGGGGCCAGGAATGTGCTGGTGTCAATGGCCGGTGACGGCGCGCTTCTCCTGGCGGAGGACGGAAGCATTCATAGCGGGAAGCCTCCCAAAGGCAAGGTACTCAATTCCGTAGGGGCAGGCGATTCTATGGTGGCGGGATTTTTAACCGGATACCTGAATACCGGAGATTATGAAAAGGCGTTCAGACTGGGAGTCGCAACCGGAAGTGCAACGGCATTTCTTTATTGGCTGGCAGCCAAAGAGGATGTAGCGAGGCTGCTTAATGAGGATCCAAAGGAATATGGATTATAGGAGGGAAAAAGAGATGAAAATTGTAGACTTGCTCAGGAAAGAGAGCATTAACCTAAATGGAGAGGTCCGCTCAAAGAAGGAGACCATTGACCAGATGGTAGATCTTATGGCTGCGGGAGGCAACATTGCGGACGTGGATATATACAGAGAAGGCGTATATAAAAGAGAAGAGGAAGGTACCACGGGGATTGGGGAAGGAATCGCGATCCCGCACGCCAAGACTGATGCCGTCAAGGCACCGGGGCTAGCGGCCATGGTGGTGAAGGAAGGCGTGGACTATGATTCTCTGGATGGAGAGCAGGTTCATTTGATCTTCCTGATTGCCGCGCCGAATACAGAAGACAATGTTCATCTGGAAGTATTGAGCAGGCTTTCCATGCTGCTGATGGATGACGGATTCCGTGAGAATCTTATGAGTGCCGGGACAAAGGAGGAATTCCTGGGCTATATCGACGCCGCGGAAAAAGAGAAGTTCCCCGAAGAATCCAAAGAGCAGAAGGAAAATGATAAAGAGGATAAAAAGGCTATCAGATTCTGGCAGTCACCGCGTGCCCGACCGGTATCGCCCATACCTATATGGCGGCCGAAAGCCTGGAGAACAAGGCGAAAGAGATGGGCTACACGATCAAAGTCGAGACCAACGGGTCAGGCGGGGATAAAAATGTGCTGACAGCCGATGAGATCGCCGGATGCGACTGCATCATCATCGCTGCGGATAAGGATGTAAAGATGGCAAGATTCGATGGCAAGCCAGTCATTATTACGAAGGTTGCTAACGGAATCAGCAAAGCAGAAGAACTGATTACGGAAGCCATGAGCGGCAAGGCGCCAATCTATCGCAGCAAAGGCACGGATGAGGCGGCGTTAAGCCAGGACGGGGAAGGCCTGGGAAGAAAGATCTACAAAAGCCTGATGAACGGCGTATCCCATATGCTTCCATTCGTGATCGGCGGCGGCATCCTGATCGCCCTGTCCTTCCTGGTGGACAGCGCCAATGCGGGAGCCGCGGACTTTGGATCCGGGACGCCGCTTGCGTTGTTCTTCCATACGGTGGGCAATACTGCGTTTGGCATGATGTTCCCAATCCTGGCCGGATATATCGCGATGGCAATTGCGGACAGGCCGGCGCTGATGCCCGGCATCGTGGGCGGATTACTTGCCAAGGCGGGAACATCCGTATTCCTGCCGGAAGACCAGTGGGTATCTTCCGGCTTCTTCGGAGCGCTGATTGCCGGCTTCGTTGCAGGCTACCTGATGGTGCTGATTAAGAAACTGCTAGATAAGCTGCCCAAATCCCTGGAAGGCACCAAGCCGGTACTGCTGTATCCTTTCCTTGGCATCCTGGCAATGGGGGCGATTATGATATTCCTTGTAAACCCTCCGGTAGGAGCCTTTAATACCTGGCTGAATGATATGCTGGCAGGCATGGGAGAATCCAGCAAGATCCTGCTGGGAGCCGTCTTAGGCGGGATGATGTCCATTGACTTCGGAGGACCATTCAACAAGGCGGCCTATGTGTTCGGAACAGCGGCCATTGCAAGCGGCCAGATTGACATCATGGCAGCAGTCATGATCGGGGGCATGACGCCGCCAATCGGCATCGCGCTGGCGACGACCTTCTTTAAAAACCGGTTTACCAAGAGTGAGAAGCAGACCACGGTTACGAACTATATCATGGGTCTATCCTTTATTACGGAAGGGGCCATTCCTTTTGCGGCATCCGATCCGCTAAGAATCATACCTCCATGCGTAGTGGGCTCTGCTGTGGCAGGGGCATTGTCCATGGCATTTGGATGTGGTTCAAGAGCTCCTCACGGAGGAATCTTCGTTATCGGGATCGTGGAGAATGCGCCGATGTTTCTTCTGGCGCTGGCAATCGGGGCCGTGGTAACCATGGCAGGAATTATACTTTTGAAAAAACCGCTTCCTGTAGAAAAACAATAGACAGCGAAAATAAAAATAATTATAATAAAGAAGAGGAGAATGAAACGATGAAAGAATTCCAGTACACCATTACGGACCCGGAGGGAATCCATGCAAGACCAGCTGGCCTGCTGGTTAAGAAGGCCAACGAATTTACATCCAAGATTATGATTGGAAAGGGCGGCAAAAGCGCGGATGCCAAGAGAATCTTTGGAGTTATGGGCCTTGGAGCCAAAAAAGGCGACGAGATATTCATGACGGCAGAAGGCGCGGATGAGGATACAGCGGCCCAGGCACTGGAAACATTTTTAAAAGAGAACCTGTAAAAGGGGATGATGAAAAGATGATTACACTAACAGGAAAAAGCGTATTTGGCGGAGTCGCAATCGGCAAGATTGCATTTTACAAACGAAATGAGATTACGATCAAAAGGATTCATGTGGATGATACCGAAGGGGAAGTAAAGAGATTCGAGACGGCGAAGGAAAAGGCAGTGGCCCAGCTTCAGGAATTATATGATAAGGCGATGGAGGACGTGGGCGAATCCAATGCCATGATATTCGAGATCCATCAGATGATGCTGGAGGACCTGGACTATGTAGAGTCTATCGTAAATATCATTACCACCCAGGAAGTGAATGCCGAATATGCTATTGGCACCACGGCAGATAACTTTGCAGCCATGTTCCAGGCTATGGATGATGCATATATGCAAGGACGGGCAGCCGATGTAAAGGATGTATCCGAACGGCTTCTTCAGGTGCTGTCCGATAACAGCACCGATGCAATGAAGATGGATGAGCCGGCGATCATCGCTGCGGATGACCTGGTTCCAAGCGAGACGGTACAGCTGGATAAAGAGAAAGTACTGTCCTTCATCACCATGCATGGATCTGCCAATTCACATACTGCCATTCTTGCAAGGACGATGAACATACCAGCAGTGATTTCTCTTGGAGAAGACCTGAAAAAGGAGTATGACGGGAAACTTGCCATTGTTGACGGACTGGAAGGAAAGGTCTACATCGAGCCGGATGCAAAGACCATGGAGGCCATGCAGGAAAAGCAGAGGAAGGACCAGGAGCAGAAGGAACTTCTGGAGCAGTTAAAAGGCAAGGAGAACATAACAAAGAGCGGACAGAAGGTAAATCTGTACGCGAATATCGGGAACCTTGCCGATGTAGGCGCTGTTCTCAAAAATGACGCTGGCGGCATCGGGCTGTTTCGAAGCGAGTTCCTCTATCTGGAAAGCGAGACGTATCCGACAGAAGAACAGCAATTTTCCGTATATAAGACGGTGGCGGAGAATATGGCCGGCAGAAAGGTCATTATCCGAACCCTGGATATCGGCGCTGACAAGCAGGTGGATTACTTTGGGCTTTGCAAGGAAGAGAATCCGGCTATGGGATACCGGGCAATCCGTATCTGCCTTACAAGGCCGGAGATATTCAAGACCCAGCTTAGGGCATTGTACCGGGCATCCGCATTCGGACAGATCGCGATCATGTTTCCTATGATCATCTCGGTTAATGAAGTGCGAAGAATCAAGGAAATCATTGAGGAAGTGAAGAAGGAACTGACGGAAGAAGGGATTGCCTTCCGGGAGGATGTAGAGCTGGGCGTCATGATCGAGACGCCGGCGGCAGTCATGGTGAGCCGGGAACTGGCAAAGGAGGTTGATTTCTTCAGTGTCGGAACCAACGACCTGACGCAGTATACGCTGGCGATCGACCGCCAGAACCAGCAATTGGACGCATTCTACGACTCCCATCACCCCGCGGTCCTGGAGATGATCCGCATGGCAGCGGCGAATGCCCATGCAGAAGGAAAATGGATTGGCATCTGCGGGGAACTGGCGGCGGACTTAAGCCTTACGGAGACATTCCTTGAGATGAAGATTGACGAGCTTTCCGTGGCGCCTGGCATGGTGCTGCCACTTAGAAAACGGATCAGGGAAGCCCGGTAATAGTTATTGATAACAATAATTAATAGATAGACCCATTTACTTTATGGGTCTATTTTGTTAATATTAACTTGTTATTGTTTCTAATGATGAGAGACGAAAAGGAGGGAAACACATGTTAGAAAAGTTTTTTAAACTGAGTGAGAATGGCACGGATGTAAAGACTGAGATCCTGGCCGGAATCACGACATTTATGACAATGGCCTATATCCTTGCTGTTAATCCCAGCATTCTTTCCGCTACAGGAATGGATCAGGGAGCCGTATTTACTGCTACGGCGCTGGCATCTTTGATTGGCACATTGCTGATGGCATTATTTGCGAATTATCCGTTTGCACTGGCTCCGGGCATGGGACTGAATGCTTACTTTGCATACACGGTTGTCCTGGGAATGGGATACAGCTGGGAGGTTGCGCTTACCGCCGTATTCGTGGAAGGTATTATATTTATCATCCTTTCGCTTACCAACGTGCGTGAAGCGATCTTCAATGCGATTCCGAAGAACTTAAAGGCTGCTGTCAGCGTAGGTATTGGTCTGTTTATCGCATTTATCGGCCTGCAGAACGCAAAGATCGTTATCGGAGGCTCCACGCTTCTCCAACTGTTCTCTGTGGACAAGTACAATGAGGCAAATGGAGTGGCAGCATCCTTTAATGATGTAGGAATCACGGTACTTCTTGCGATTATTGGCATTATCATTACCGGAATCCTTGTAATCAAGAACATCAAAGGCAATATCCTGTGGGGCATCCTGATTACTTGGCTGCTTGGAATCATCTGCCAGTTTGCCGGCTTATACGTTCCAAATCCGGAACTTGGATTCTACGGGCTGCTTCCTGATTTCAGCAGCGGACTGTCAGTGCCAAGCCTTGCGCCGATATTCTGCAAGCTTGACTTTACAGGAATCTTCTCATTGAACTTTATTGTTGTAATCTTTGCATTCCTGTTTGTTGATATGTTTGACACCATTGGAACATTGATCGGCGTATCATCCAAGGCAAATATGCTGGATGAAAACGGCAAGCTGCCACGTATCAAAGGCGCGCTTCTTGCAGATGCGGTTGGTACGACGGCAGGCGCACTGCTTGGTACTTCTACTACCACGACATTCGTAGAGAGTGCATCCGGCGTATCAGAAGGCGGAAGAACAGGCCTTACGGCAGTGACTACGGCGATCCTGTTTGGGCTTGCCCTGTTCCTGTCGCCAATCTTCCTCGCGATTCCTTCTTTCGCGACAGCGCCGGCTCTGGTAGTCGTAGGATTCTATATGCTGACTAACGTTGTCAACATCGACTTTGACGATATCGCAGAAGCGCTTCCTTGCTATATCTGTATTCTGGCAATGCCATTCTTTTACAGCATTTCAGAAGGTATCTCCATGGGAGTCATCTCTTATGTAGCCTTGAATCTTTTGACAGGAAAGGCTAAGGAGAAGAAGATCAGCATACTGATGTATGTGCTGGCAGTATTATTTATATTGAAATATATATTCCTGTAAAATATAATGGGAATAGGAGATTTGAACGACAAGGGACCGGAATTTCCGGTCCCTTTTTTAAAAGGAGGTAAGGGAATGGACAGAAAGTATATGGAGATACCAGTGGTGAAGCAGATCGCGGAGGCAGAAGAAGTAGGATGGGTGAATCCAAAATGGAGGCCATGGAGTGAGGCAAAGGATAGCCTTGGCATATCGATGGAGGACATTGAGGACGCAGAGGCGAGACTTTTACGCTTTGCTCCCTTTATAATGAAATGCTTCCCGGAGACAGCGGAGCGAAATGGGCTGATTGAATCCGCCCTGACACCGATACCGAAGATGCAGGAATTTCTGAACCAGACGTATGGAGATCCGATTCAGGGACGTCTCCTTCTGAAGCAGGACAGCCACCTGGCAGTGGCTGGCTCTGTGAAGGCAAGGGGAGGGATATACGAAGTGCTGAAGCATACGGAAGACCTGGCTTTGGAAGCAGGGCTTATCACGCTTGAAGATGACTATTCCAAACTGGCAATGGATGAATCCAGGGAATTCTTCAGCCAGTATACCATACAAGTAGGCTCTACCGGCAACCTGGGCCTGAGTATTGGAATCGCCAGCGCGGCGGTGGGGTATGAAGTTATCGTGCATATGTCTGCGGACGCAAAGCAATGGAAGAAGGATATGCTGCGAAGCCATGGAGTAAAAGTGGTGGAATATGAGTCGGATTACAGCGAGGCAGTAAAGAATGGCAGAAAGGAATCAGACGCCAATCCGAAGAGCTACTTTGTGGATGATGAGAATTCCAAGAATCTATTCATGGGATATGCAGTGGCCGCGAAGCGCCTGATCGGACAGATGGAAGAACTGGGCATCCAGGTGGATGAAGAGCATCCATTGTTTGTCTATATTCCCTGCGGCGTAGGCGGCGCTCCAGGTGGCGTGACGTTTGGCCTGAAGGAGATATGGGGGGATCATGTGCATGTGTTCTTTGTAGAGCCTACCCAGGCTCCTTGCATGATCCTTGGAATGGCGACCGGGCTCCACAATCAGATCTGCGTGCAGGATGCAGGGCTTACCGGGCTCACCCATGCAGACGGCCTGGCGGTGGGGCGTCCGTCGGGATTCGTAGGAAAGGTTATGGAGCCTCTGCTAAGCGGCGAATTTACGCTGAAGGATCAATGGCTCTATGAATATATGAGGGCTTTATGGGATACGGAGAATATCTTCATCGAGCCAAGTTCCTGCGCGGCATTTGAGGGACCGCTGAAACTTATGCGTTATGATGAGACTCGGAAGTATATCAAGGAACATGGCCTGGAGGACAAGATGGAGCAGTCTGTCCATATCGCGTGGGCGACCGGAGGAAAACTGGTTCCGGAAGATATCCGTGAAGAGTATAAGAATACATATCTGGACTAGGACAGAAGGCAGGAGGAGAAAAAATGGAATTCAGTCATTTTGATGAGGATGGCAATGCGGTAATGGTAGATGTCTCCGGCAAAGAAATCACGCAAAGGAGAGCCCTGGCGGAGGGAAAGATCCGGGTAAGCCGGGAAGTGTTTGAAGCCATCGCCGGCAGGAAGGTGAAGAAGGGCGATGTGCTGACGGTAGCCCAAGTGGCAGGGATTATGGGAACGAAGAGGACGGCGGAACTGATTCCTATGTGCCATCTGCTGAATCTTACCAACTCGGAAGTCAGGTTCGAGATGAACCCCGAAGAACTTGAGATCAAGGCCTTCTGCCAGGTTAAGACGGAAGGAAAGACAGGGGTGGAGATGGAGGCGCTGACCGGCGTGTCGACGGCGCTTCTGACCATATATGACATGTGCAAGGCCATTGACAAGCGGATGGTGATCGAAGAGATCCATCTCTGTGAAAAGAGCGGCGGCAAAAGCGGAACATTTATGTTTGAAAAGTAGAGGAGAACGGGATATGGCGGCAGACAGGGTAGAAAAACTATTAAAGAAGCAGGCATTCCAATATGAGATCAGGGACTGCGAGCGGGATTTCGAGAGCACGGAAGATTCCATGGAGCTGCTCCATATCCCGGCGGAAAAGATTGCAAAGACGCTGGCCTTTGCTGCGCCTATCGGGGCTAATATAATCATATTGTCAGGGGATGCCAGAATCGACAATGCAAAGTACGAGAAATGCTTCAAAGTTAAGCGCATCGTGCTGGATGAGGAGGACCTGTTGGACTATACGGGCTGCAGGCCTGGCTCCGTTAGCCCTATCGCTCTTCCCAATAAGCGGGCAAAGGTCTATATGGACATTTCCCTGCAAAGATATATGGATGAATATGTATATACATCCGGCGGCACAGGAAACAGCGCCATCGGCATCTGCAGCAGAGATCTGTACCAAGTGACCGCATGCAAGGGCTGGGTAGATATAGGTACAGGCTGGAAGAAAGAAATGGCAGATGAAGAAGAATAGTCTTCCCCTAGAGCCGGATCAGCATGGTTACCGTGAAGGTATCCTCCGTGTAGGAGATATCCAGCGTGCCATTATATCGATCTATGATTTCACGTATATTTCGGATGCCGAGTCCATGGGACTTGGCATCTTTTTTGTCCGACAGGATATGGCCGTTTTTCTCCACGATGGGGTTTGCCTTCTGGTTCGAGATCTCATAGCTGAAGTAGCCGGAATCCGTGGAACGGGCCTTTACGGAGATCTTTCTTGCGGCAGGCTCTCTGATCTTCAGGGAAGCCTCTATGGCATTGTCCAGAGTATTGGAGAACAAGGAGCAGAGGCTGACAGAGTCGATGCTCTGTATATTATGGAGATCGACATGGAAGAAGCAGTCAATGCCTTGCCCGACTGCCTGGCTGTATTTGGCATTAAGAACGGCATTGACGATGCTGTTCTTGCAGAATACCCGGTTTTGCACGGCAATCTGGGACTCTACTTCTTTAAAATATTCTTCGGCTTCCATTCTGTTTTCGGAATAAAAAAGATCCTTTATCACACTTAAGTGATGATTCATGTCATGGCGTAACTTACGGATCTCCGTCTGATTGCGTTCCAGTTCTTCATAATATTCCTGCTGCAGCTTCAGGTTATTCCGCTCTGCCTCAAGGCGGATGCTGTTGGAAAAATATCCGGCCAGGCAGAGGCTTCCTATGTTGGTAATGATGCAGGCCAGGGCGCATAGCCAGATCTTGTAGCTTTGTGCCGGCGCATAGTAGATGACGGTAGTGATGCTGACCAGCGAAGCCAGACAGACCGTGCCCAGCAAGATCCAGGTGTTCTGGTCGAAGAGCCTGCTGAAATCATAAAGTCTCTGGTGGAAAAGCCTATACAGCACATACCAGAAGAGGATATGCAGGAATGCATCTGACAAATAACAGAATATGCTTGCAAAAAGTGTGGCATCTAAAGATAAATATACTACACCCAACAGATCCTGGATGAGAAAATTTAATGAGATGACCAGCGGATAAAAGATTGCCACCGACGCAAGCTTGGGTAAGGCTCTTCCTTTGAACGCAACCAGCATCAGCGCGGTAAACCACAGAAGATCTAAGGTCACATTGAACATATCGTTGGTAAAGATGGTCATTCCAAAGAGAAAGTAGCAGGATACGCCTATGACGGCGGTCCAGAACTTTCCGTCCTTTCTTGGAACTACAGAGTACAGCAGTCTGCAGAAAAAAGGAAGCCCAAAGGCGTACAGGCATTTGGAAAAGACTTCTATTATTGTGGATACGGACTCTTGATTTTGCATTTTTTTCCTCCCTTATTGGAGCAGCGCCCGGGCAAAGGCGATCTCCAATTGCTGTCTGTAAGTCCTGCTGACAGGCAGGAAATGATCCCCGCACACGCATCCGTCAGGTTCCAGGGCTGTGATGTGGTTGAGGTTTGCCAGATATCGGTTATGAATTCGGATGAAATAGTCCGGCAGCTGCTTTTCTACTTCTCCCAGTTTTCCATAAAAGTCCAGTTTCCCATCTGCTGTTAAGATGGAGATCTTTCTTCGGTCGCTGCAAAAGGCCAGGATCTGTTTTAATGGGACTCTCAAGATGCCGGATTTCTGCTCAACCGTATAGAACTGCTCGCCCAGATTGCCAAGCAGTTTTAATGCCTGTTCTAACACCTCCAGGATTTTCCGGTCTTCGTAAGGCTTCAGGATATAGTGGAATGCATGGACGTCATAGCCCTGGAATACAAAGTCAGGGTAAGCGGTCACGAAGATCAGGATGGTGTCGGACTCCATCCGCCTTAAGGAGCGCGCAGTCTCCATGCCATTTAGTCCATCCATCTCAATATCCAGAAAGAGGATATCAAGTCCATCCGTCTGGGAGCCTGCGAGCAATGCCTCGCCGGAAGCATATTCCAGGATGCGGTATTCTTCCCCCCAGTAGCTGAAGCTTCCTTTCAAGCGGGACTCTCAATGCCTTTTGCATCTTTGGGTCGTCATCGCATATTCCGATCGTGATCATATTTCCACCGTCTCCTTATCATGCCTCTGCCGTCAGGCAGAAGGCTTCTAAACGATATTATACAGAAATATCCGGGTTTTGCAAACTTTACAGAAACCATGTCAAACTTGACATCCTGAAGGAAGATATCCTTGCTCTCTTCTTCTAGAATAGAAGGCAGAAAGAAGAAGGGAGCAATCATTATGTTAAAAGTAGAGCATTTAACCAAAAGCTATCAGACCGGAAGCCAGGTATATCCGGTCCTTAAGGATATATCGCTGGAAGTGGAAAAAGGAGAGTTCGTGGCTGTCATGGGGCCTTCCGGCAGCGGTAAGACTACGCTTTTAAACTGCATTTCCTGCTTTATTCCTTACGAAGACGGGAGCATCCTGCTGGCAGGCAAGGATCTGTCAGGGCTTAAGGAGGAAGGGCTTGCAAAGGTCCGTAATCAGAGCATGGGGTTTGTGTTCCAGGACTTTATGCTGCTGGACGGCTTGAGCGTATTCGAGAATATCTGCCTGCCCCAGATCATTGCGAAGCGGCCGATTCCTCAGATGGAGGCAAAGGCCAGGCATATCTGCAGCCTGTTCGGTATTGAAAAAATTATGGAGAAGTATCCGGCGGATATCTCAGGCGGGGAGAAGCAGAGGACAGCTGTCGCAAGGGCCCTGATGAACCAGCCCTACGTGATTCTGGCCGATGAGCCTACCGGCAATCTGGACAGCAAGTCCTGCAAGGCAGTGATTGATGCATTTCTCCAGGCCAGATCAGAGATGGACGCCACCATATTCATGGTGACCCATGACAGTTATGCGGCATCCTTCTGTGACCGGGTGATCGTGCTTAAGGATGGCAAGGTCCATGGCGAGTTGAAAAGAACTGGTACCAGAAGAGCGTTCATGGATGAACTGCTGAACACCATAAGGGAACTGGGAGGGGATTCGGATGACGATGAATAAGATTCTAGAGAAATTGCGGAAGGAGAATAAGGACCAGTACAGGATTCTTGGCATCTGCATCTTCCTGTCCATCCTTCTGGTATCTTCTTACGCTATGATGTATTTTTCGCCCGCCATCCAAAAGATGCTGCCGGAGGGAGGCGATACGAGAAAACTATGCTGGCTGATGTTCGGCGTGACGGTAGCCGGCTGTACCATATTCACGATATACGGATCGAGTTTGTTTTTTAAATACAAAAGCAGGGAATTCGGAGTGCTTCTGGCGCTGGGAGAGCGGAAGAAGCAGCTGGCCGGCTGCCTGGCAAGAGAACTCGCCGCTGTGATCCTGGGCTATATGCTGCTGGGCATTATCGGCGCCTTCCCTATATCCTTCCTTATCTGGAAGGGATTCCAGGCCTTGCTCCTTGATGCCCGGAATCTTAGGTACAGTATCAGTATGATGGGAATCGCCGCGGGCGTCCTTTTTGCCTGTCTGCTTGCTTGCTGCATATTTGCCGCCGGATACCGTTTTATCAGGCGGGCAGATATTATGGAGATTCTGAAAACCCAGCGAAAGAGCGAGATCGTAAAAGATATCAGGCCATGGACAGGAAAACTAGGCCTGGCCTGCGTAATAATAGGCCTGGCGCTTACGATGGCCGTGCCGCCGATATGGGCCAGGGTGTTTCATCATCAAGCATCCCCGCTTTGGAATGGAGCCTATCTGATCAGCGCCGCGGGCCTATATCTATTCCTCCTAAGCGCGGTAGGCAGGACAAAAAAGGGACGCCATCCGGAAAAATATTATAAAAATATTATTTCCACCAATCTAATGCGATTCACGGCAAGACAGACGACAAAGAATATGTGCGTGATCGCGATGCTGATCTTCGTACTGCTGATCTCTGCTTTTTGGGGAATGCAGTATTATGATTCTGCATTCCGAAACGGTGAAAATGCTCCGGTCGATTATTCCCTGCATTATCCGGCGGCAGAACAGCAGATTACGAAAGAAGAGATCTATGATCTGGCAGACAGGCATGGGGTAGAAATCACAGATTATAAGGAAGCACAGGCAGCAGAACTTCTGATCATCTACGCCGGCACCGAATTAAACGATGACGGGGAATACTATGATGTGAAGAGGGAAAAATATGCCACATTCCTTTCTGCCTCTGAATTTTCCAGAATCGCGGGGGAACCGGTGTCTTTGAAGCCGGGAGAGTATAAAGCCATTGTCCAGCAGAACTATCAGGAAGAGATATGGGCAAAGCCGGAATGCCTGCTGAAGGTGGCAAGCCCGGCTGCCGGGGAAGAAATGGAGCCGGTTTATAAAGGAACGGTCGCATTCGATAATCTGACACGCGTAAGCGATCCATTTGCATTTATCCTGTCTGATGCGGATTATGCATCGTATACCGCTGGCCTTACAGAGGATAACAAAGAGGATATGGTTTTCTTTAACGTGAAGGATGTGATGGATACTTATCCATTCGCCAAAGAACTGGAAGAAGAATATATCGCGCATGCCACAGATATCTCGGACCATTATTTTCTTTATGATGCCCGCGAAGAAGAACTTGCAAAAAAAGCAGGGGAACCCTACACATATTCAGGCAGGGTAGGGATGACGGCGGACAATCCGGAACTTCTTCAGGACTGGAAATATGCGCCTGCCTTCAAAGTTCTTACAAAAGGGGAGGTTATGCAGATGATTGCGGTATTCGTGATGCTTAGCGCCTACATTGCGATAATTGCCCTGGCGGCAATCGGGGTTATGACTTATGTAAGAAGCGTTACCATTGCTGTCGATAACAGGCAGCTGTTCGAGGATATGAAGAAGCTGGGGGCCAGCCGGGATTATGAGACGCGGGTGGTAAAAGTACAGCTTCGCAAGATCTTCTTATATCCCGGTATCGCAGGATGCGGGATATCCCTGGTCTTTACGGTCCTGATGCTCTTTTTTAACAATATGCGCCTGGAAATTGAAGAAATCAGGCTGATCGGAATCGAGAGCATTATGATTGGGGCATCCGCCATCTTCCTGTACGTACTGTACCGGATCTCTTTTCGGAAGATGAGAAGCATGCTGGATCTATAGGGAAACAAAATAGTGATAGTGTTTGCAAACTTTTTGTCCATGGACTGCTTATATTTTGCAATTAAAAAAGAACTCTACAAGTTGTAAGATGCCGTGTGATTTTCCAATGTCGCGTCCTGTAAAATGTTAAAGTTGTATCAATCGATACGATACTTTGGCAGATATGATAAGCCAAAGGAAAAGAAAGGAAGGAAAAGTTCATGAAACTTGTACAGGACAAAATTACAATTATCACAGGCGGAACCCGTGGAATCGGATTCGCAGCAGCAAAACTCTTTATTGAGAATGGAGCAAAAGTCTCCATATTTGGCGAGACCCAGGAAGAGGTAGACACAGCGCTGGCTCAGTTAAAGGAACTCTATCCGGAGGAAGAGGTATTAGGATTCGCTCCAGACCTTACATCAAGAGATGCTGTTATGGCAGCAGTTGGAACGGTTGCACAGAAGTACGGAAGACTGGATGTCATGATCAACAACGCAGGCATTACAATGAATTCTGTATTCTCCAGGGTATCAGAAGAGGATTTCAAAAATATAATGGACATCAATGTTAACGGCGTATTCAATGGCGCATGGTCTGCTTATCAGTGCATGAAAGATGCAAAGCAGGGCGTTATCATCAATACGGCATCTGTAACCGGAATCTATGGTTCCTTATCAGGAATCGGATATCCTACCAGCAAGGCGGGCGTAATCGGCCTGACTCATGGTCTTGGAAGAGAGATTATCCGTAAGAACATCCGTGTAGTTGGCGTTGCACCTGGCGTTGTAGATACAGATATGACGAAGGGGCTTCCACCGGAGATCCTGGAGGACTACTTGAAGACACTGCCAATGAAGAGAATGCTTAAGCCGGAAGAGATCGCGAATGTATATCTGTTCCTTGCATCCGACCTGGCTAGCGGCATCACGGCTACGACGATCAGCGTAGATGGGGCTTACAGGCCATAGAAAAGACATACTGCTATTAATTCCATAGTTCATACTCCAAGAACAGGCAGGCAAGAGGCATTTGCGTTTTAGCGCGGATGCCCCGGGCCTGCCTGATTTAATTCAGCTGGTATATCATGAAATTCAGATATGCGGCGAACAGGCACCATATAAGGTAGGGGATCTGTAGATAGGCGGCAACAGGACTTATCTTGTGAAACTGATATATCATCAGGGCTATGAGGATGATAAGCACGAGAAGCCATAAAAATGCAAAGAGGTACATGGAAAAGCCGAAAAAGAATATGCTCCAGAGGAAGTTGAAGAACAGCTGGATAAAATATAGTCGAAGCGCCTTATTCTTTTCAGGAGTTTCGGATTCATAGATTATATAAGAAGATATCCCCATTAATATATATAATATGGTCCAGACGATGGGAAATAGGAAGGACGGAGGACTAAGAGGCGGCTTATTCAATGCCAAATAGGCCGCCGAATTGCCGCTTAAGAGAGCAGAC
Organism: [Clostridium] scindens; assembly: GCF_019597925.1. Classification (NCBI taxonomy): domain Bacteria; kingdom Bacillati; phylum Bacillota; class Clostridia; order Lachnospirales; family Lachnospiraceae; genus Lachnoclostridium; species [Clostridium] scindens. The sequence continues at coordinate 1,432,162 of NZ_CP080442.1, forward strand.
AAGGATCCTGCCGCAAGAGGAATAAGGATAAAAATAATGAGAGCGCTTTTGTTTTTGATGTTCATATATACCGGCTCCAGGCATGACTTTCAATATTATATGAAAAATCTCCGGGAAATATGAACGGTATCTCCGGCTTTACTTGCCGCTCTTTGACTTGCCCGCCGTCTCTTTGAGCAGTTCCAGGAATTCTTCCCTGGCGGGGTTCATGCTGTTCTCCATATAGATTACGGAACATCCGGTGTTCAATGTGCGTCCGGCCATGGGAACGTAGCGAAGTCCATCCATGGGCATATCCTTCATGCAGGCGGGGACAATGCCAAAGCCAATATCAGATTTGGCAAGCAGAGCCATGCTGTAGTAATCGTTGGCATAGATTACTTCGTTGCTGCCCAGGCCGAGAATATTCATGACATTCCATATCTGCCATTCATAGGAGATGATGTCATTCTCTATCGTTCGAAGCATTGGCTTTCCCGTAAGACTAGCGGGTTCCAGGCTGTCCTGCTGCGCCAGTTCATTGTCCGCGCTCAGAAGAAACAGGCATTCATCCTTCCTCAGGGGATGGACTTTGAGCCATTGGCTATAATTGCGGTCGTAGTCGGATACTACCGCCAGGTCCAGATATCCATCTTCCAGCTGCTGCAGGACTTTCCTCTTTTTCTTTCCATAGATGAGATCTACCTGGATAGATGGATGGTCCTTATAGAACTGGCTTACGATGGGCGTGATGGCAAACTGTTCGTATGCGCCGGGATACCCGATCTTAATCAGAGGCTTATCCTCTTGCGAAACCTGGCGGGCATGGGAGATGGCCTGGTTGTAGTCTGCCATAATGTACTGGCAGCGCTTATAGAGATAGCCCCCGGCTTTGGTAAGCGTCACGCCGGTATTGCTTCTGTGAAAGAGCTGGAAGCCCAGCTCGTCTTCATATTTCTTGATCTGCAGGCTCATGGCAGTCTGGGATATGAACTGTTCATTGGCAGCCTCTGTAAAGTTCAGATATTTGGCGGCGGAAAGAAAAAATGGGAGCCGTTTGATGCTCATATGAATACCTCCTATCGTGGGAAGGATGCCAGGCATCCTTCTTTTTTTCATTCTACCATAAATTAAACTTATTGCGGGGGATTAATTTTAAATTATACAGCCTGAATTATAAGTGTTAGAATGAACTTAATAAAAAATGTTATTAAAATAACAAATGGTAAAAATAAGGAGGAAATGTTATGGCACATTATGTTCCAGGCGCTTATGAAGGCATCGGCCGCGGATACCGCGGCAAACTTATCGTGAATGTAACCGTTACAGAAGAAAGGATTGAAAAGATTCAGATCGTCAAGCACAAGGAGGTGCGAGGTCTTGCATGGGATCTTCCCACCTCTCCGATCGAGGTCATCCCTCCACAGATTATCGAATACCAGTCGCTGAATATTCCACTGGTAAATGGTGCGGATCTGACCAGCGCGGCCATACTGGACGCGGTTGCGGCCGCTCTGAAAGCAGCAGGGGCAACGGATGAGGACATAGAACAGCTAAGACAAGCGCCGGGGCCTGAGGCTCCAGAGCCAAAGGACGAGGTGCGCACGGTTGATGTTGCCGTATTCGGCGCAGGCGCAGGCGGACTGGCGGCAGCAATCGAAGCAAAGGAAGGCGGCGCGGACGTCATCCTGATCGAGAAGCAGGGAATTACAGGAGGCTCCACGGCGCGTTCCGGCGGAAAACTTCTGGGCGCAGGCACCAAATGGCAGAAGGAGCAGGGGATCTATGACACGAAAGAGATGTGCTATGACTATTTGATGGAAGTAGGAAACCGCAGGGGAGACTTTATGGATGCATCCAAGAACCGTTACCTTGTAGAGCATCTGAATGAGACCCTGGATTGGCTGGGAACGATGGGCTACCAGGTTCAGGACGTGGAGGCGATCCATGTATCCCTTCAGCCATGGAGAGTACATAACAGCATGGGCGGCGGCGGACAGACCAACGGCCAGGGCGGAGAGATTACCACTCCCCTTACCCATCATTATGTAGACAAACTGGGCGGTGAGATTCTATATAATACGGCGCTTAAAGAATTGCTTACCGATGAAAACGGTACTGTAAACGGGGCAGTGTGCGAGAAGCTTGACGGTTCAAAACTTACGGTATACGCCAAGAAAGGCGTGATCCTTGCCACCGGAGGATATTCCCGCAATAAAGAGATGTGCGCGCGTTACCCGGTAGCCCATTATTTCTCAACCACTCCAAAGAGCAATGTAGGAGAGGGGCTGATAGCGGCAGAGAAGATCGGCGCCCGCAACTTCGTGCATCCGGGAATCCAGGTGGTTTATACCAGCCTGACCTGCGGCATCGGCATCAATGACGAGTCCGGGCTGATTGTCAATGAACGCGGAGAGCGTGTGGTGAATGAGTGGAGCTACCAGTATCATGTATCCGATGCGCTGGCGGCCTCCGGAAGCAATTGCGGATGGTACATTACCAGCGGCGACGAGCCTTACAGCGGCGTACAGTATGGGTTCAAGCAGGCAGTGGAAGGAACCAGCAGGGATAAGGCGGCGGACAGCATCGAAGAACTGGCGGCAATGATAAAATGCGATCCTGCCGTTCTGCGCGCTACATTTGACCGGTACAGCGAGCTGGTTGACAAGGGCGTGGACGAAGACTTTGGAAAGCCATCCAGATTCCTGCATCCTATCAATGGGCCGAAATATGCAGCCCTCAGGCTTCACCCTTGCGTTACGGTTACCTTTGGAGGCCTGGAGACGGATGTAGCCGCACGGGTGCTGGATACAGAAGGAAGGCCGATACCTGGCCTGTATGCTGCTGGCGAAGTTGCCGATACGGGCATGTTCGGGACAGAGTATCCTACCTGCGGCACATCCATAGGCGGCGCATTGTTCTACGGCAGAATCGCCGGACGGGTAGCATCGGGACAGTCAATGCTTTAAAGAACATGAAGAGATAGATTGTGTAGTATGGAAAGGAGATTATAGGAATGAAAGGAACAGGCCTTAACAATTTTCCCCAGTTCGGCGTGATGGAGGGAGTCAAGATTCTGGTATGCGGCGGCGCGATCGCGGGACCCTTCGGGGCTACGCTGCTAGGAGAGATCGGAGCGGAAGTCGTACATTTTGAATCGCCGAAGAACCCGGACAGCGTCCGGGGGCATTATGGATATTCCCAGAATCACCGCAACCAGCTGTCCATGGTTGCCGATATGAAGACGCCGGAGGGCCTTGAGATATTTAAGAAATTGATCAAGTGGACGGACATCTTCATTGAGTCATCCAAAGGAGGCACCTACGAGAAAATGGGCCTTACGGATGAGGTCCTCTGGGAGATCAATCCCCGGCTGGCAATCGTGCATGTTTCCGGATTCGGCCAGACCGGCGTGCCGGAGTATATCGGCCGCGCTTCTTATGATGCGGTGGGGCAGGCATTCTCAGGCTATATGAGTTTTAACGGCACGCCCAAAGAGGCTATGAAGGTATCTCCTTATCTTAGTGATTATGTGACGGCCCTTAATACATGCTGGACAGCATTGGCCGCTTATGTACATGTGCTTCGCACAGGCAAGGGAGAATCCGTGGATGTGGCCCAGTATGAGTCGCTGGCGCGGATTCTGGATACGCGTCCTATGGAATACTTTACCGATGGGAAAGAATTTCCGCGTACGGGCAATAAGGATACCCAGGCTGCCCTGTTCAGTTTCTATACGTGCAAGGACGGCGGCGAGATATTCATCGGAATGAACGGCTATGGGCCTGTTCGCAGGGGGTATCCCCTGATCGGCCTGCCCAAGCCAGGGGATGGAGATCCGGAGATCGACGAGATCCTGTCTGGCTGGATGGCTGACACGGATCTGGGACGAAGGCTGGAGGCAGCCATGGAGAAATTCGTCTCAGAGCATACGGTAGATGAAGTGGAAAAGATCATGCTGGAGAACCAGATTCCATGCCAGAAAGTCTATACCCTCAAAGATTGTGCAAAAGATCCGCACTGGAAGGCAAGAGATATCTTTGTCGAGTGGGATGACCCTATGATGGGAAGGGTAAAAGGCCTTGGTATCATCAATAAGTGGAAGAATAATCCGGGCGAGATCAAATGGGGCGCCCCTCTGTTCGGTGAGAATAACGAGGAGGTGCTCAAAGATCTGGGCTATACCGAGGAAGAGATTGAAGATTTTGCCAAACGGGGCATTACGGCATCCTTTGACTTTGATCAGACGTATGAAATATATAAGCTCGAAGAACTATTTCCGCATTACAGGGAAGGATTTACCGAACGTTGGAAAAAGGAGGAAGAATAGTATGAGATTTGAAGGAAAAGCAGTCATTGTCACGGGCGCAAGTTCTGGCATTGGGCGCGCCTGCGCAAAGATTTTTGCAATGGAAGGCGCCAAGGTTGTTGCTGCGGCCCGCCGGCTGGATAGGCTGGAAGCGCTGAAGGCAGAAGTAGAGGCAGAAGGAGGAGCAGGCTGCATCCTGCCTCTTCAGACGGACGTGCGCGTTCCAAAGCAGATTGACAGAATGTTCGATACCTGCCTTGAAGAATTCGGGCATCTGGATATCCTGGTTAATAATGCCGGAGTACTGGATGGACAGCTGCCGATACATGAGACCTCCCAGGAAATCTATGACTACGAATATGAGACCAACCAGCGCGCGGTCTACCTGGGCTGCCAGCGCGCGATCAAGATATTCCTGGAGCAGGGAACGCCTGCCAACATCGTGAATGTTGCGTCTGCGGCGTCCATACGCGGATTGAAAGGCGGCGCCACATATGTTATGACCAAGCATGCCGTGCTGGGCCTTACTCGGAACCTCTCGGTCAGCTTCTATGAGAAAGGGATCCGCTGCAACTGCATCCTGCCTTGCAATATCAAGACAGAGATAAACCGCGCGGCCAGAGAGAAGAATATCGGCATCCTGGAGTGGCAGCTTCGGGCGGGCAATGCCGCGCCGCTTCATACGATCACTCCTCCGGTGGAGGGAGCCAAGCCGATTCTGGGACAGCCGGAGGATTGCGCCAATATCATCACATTCCTGGCAGATGATAAGGCAGCCCGCTATATCTCCGGCGCAGAAGTAAAGGTGGATGCGGGATTCCTGAATATGTAACGCCTTATGTCCGCTTTGCCTTGTGATTTCGCTCTGTATTCTGTATAATAGGGAAAGAAATTGCGAAGAGGAGCAGGCGATAAAGATGAATTTGCTGACAATGGAACATATAACGAAGTCTTATACGGACCGGGTGCTTCTGGACGATGTAGGATTCAGCATCAATGAGAATGAAAAGATCGGCGTAATCGGGATTAACGGGATGGGCAAGTCCACGCTGCTTAAGGTGGCAGCCGGGATCGAGCCATGCGATTCGGGAAAGATCAGCATGGGCGGCCAGGTGAAGATCTGCTATCTGCCCCAGACCCCTGTCTTTCAGGAAGGAACCACGATACTGAAGGCTGCGGTGGAGGGCAATGTGGATGAATTGAACCGCTGGACCATAGAGGCGGATGCCAAGGCCATGCTGAACCGGCTGGGATTCACGGATTATGAGGAACGTATCGGGCACATGTCAGGCGGGCAGAAGAAGCGGGTGGCTCTGGTCAATGCGCTTCTTACGCCTGCGGACATCCTGGTATTGGACGAGCCGACCAACCACCTGGACAATGCGATGTCCGAGTGGCTGGAAGAGTATCTGATCAGTTTCCGGGGAGCCATCCTGATGGTGACCCATGACCGTTATTTCCTGGACCGGGTGGCTACCAGGATCGTGGAAGTGGATCAGGGCAAGATATACAATTATCCGGGCAACTATTCTCAGTTCGTACGCCTGAAAGAGGAGCGCCAGAACATGGCGCTGGCAACAGAGCGCAAGCGAAAGAGCATCCTGAAGACGGAACTGGAGTGGCTAAGCCGTGGGGCCCGGGCAAGAAGCACGAAGCAGAAGGCTCACATAGACCGCATCAAGGCCATGCAGGAGATCCGGGATATCCAGGAAGAAAAGCGGGTTGCCATGGATTCCGTGGCATCCAGGATGGGCAATAAGACCATCGAGCTTGCGGGTATATCCAAATCTTATGATGACAGGAAATTGATAGAGGATTACAGCTACATCTTTCTGAAAAACGACCGCATCGGCATCATCGGGCCAAATGGGTGCGGAAAATCCACGCTCCTTCGGATTATCAATGGGATCGTAAAGCCGGACGCGGGCAGTTTGGATATAGGACAGACGATCCGCATGGGATATTTCTCCCAGGAGAATGAATACATGGATGATTCCATGCGGGTCATTGACTATGTCAAAGAAGTGGGAGAGTATATCACGACTTCCGACGGCAAGATCACTGCCTCTCAGATGCTGGAAAACTTCCTGTTTGACGGGGCGCTTCAGTGGTCGAAGATCGAGAAACTCTCCGGCGGGGAAAAGCGCAGGCTGTATCTGCTGCGGATTCTGATGGGCGCGCCCAATGTGCTGATCTTAGATGAGCCAACCAACGATCTGGACATTCAGACGCTGACCATACTGGAGGATTATCTGGACCGGTTTGACGGCATCATCATCGTCGTATCCCATGACCGCTATTTCCTGGACCGTACGGTGAACCGTATCTTTTCTTTTGAAGGGGACGGCGTGATCCGCCAGTTCGAAGGCGGCTACTCCGATTATCTGATCCGTAAAGAATTAGAAGCGCTTCCAGAGGAAATGGATGCACCCGGCGCAAGAAAGGAAAGCCGGGATGACAGGACGCCTAATGTGGAAGAAAGTCCGGCAGAGAATTCGAAGGACACGTGGAAGAAGCGTGATAAGAAATTAAGGTTCAGTTTTAAAGAGCAGCGTGAATTTGAGGCTATTGACGATGAGATTGCAGCCCTGGAAGCGAAGATAGAGGAACTTGACAGCCGGATAGCGGCAAATGCGACCAATTCAGCCAGGCTTAATGAACTGCTTAAGGATAAGGAAGAGATGGAGCAGAAACTGGAAGAAAAGATGGAGAGATGGGTATATTTGAATGACTTGAATGAACAGATCCAGAAGTCCCAATCCGGCATGTAAAATCCATTGACGGTTTTTTAATCCTATGATACGATAGATTTATAAAAAATGAAATAACTGGAAACTTATATAGGTTCATAATCGGTTGAACGTTTCTACCAACTACCGGAATAGTTGTCTATAAGTATCCGCATGAGAAGTCTGCGGATATCTTGCGGACTTCGGGAAAGGAGGATATTGCCGATGAATGAACCTATTTTTATTTTACGGGGGGATATCTGCTACAGCAGGAATCTGACGGAGCTGGCAGTCATGAAGCAAGGCTATGTGATCTGCAAAGAGGGGGTATCCCTGGGGGTATGCCAGGAATTGCCCGGAGAGTATCAGAATCTTCCTATCAGGGACTGTGGAGAAGATCTGATCCTGCCGGGGCTGTGTGATCTGCACGTCCATGCGCCCCAGTATACTTTCCGGGGACTGGGAATGGATCTGGAACTTCTGGACTGGCTGAATGAGCATACATTTCCAGAGGAAGGCAAGTACCAGGATCTGGAATATGCCAGAAAGGCATATGGAGACTTTGTACATAATTTGAAGGAAAGCGCGACGACAAGGGCCTGCATATTCGGAACTATCCATGTGCCAGCAACGGAACTTCTAATGGATATGCTGGAGGCGTCGGGCCTGCATACTATGGTAGGAAAAGTGAATATGGACCGCAATTGTCCGGCTTATCTGATAGAAAAGAGCGCGGACATATCCGCGGAAGATACCGTAGAATGGATTAAGGACTGTAAGAAGCGCTACCAGATTACCCGGCCGATCCTGACGCCGCGGTTTATTCCCAGCTGCAGCGACGCTTTGATGGAGAATCTCAAGAAGGTGCAGATGCATTTTGGCCTTCCGGTACAGTCCCATCTGTCGGAGAATCAAAGCGAGGTGGCGTGGGTGCAGGAACTGTGTCCCCAGTCAGAATTCTATGGGGATGCCTATGACCGGTTCGGGCTGTTTGGGGCAGACTGCAGCACGGTGATGGCCCACTGCGTATACTCAGACGTGAGGGAGCGCAGGCGCATGAAGGAAAATGGCGTCTATGTGGCCCATTGCCCGGAGTCTAATATGAATCTGTCTTCCGGCATCGCGCCGGTACGGGCATTTCTTAATGAGGGAATTCCTGTCGGGCTTGGAAGCGATGTGGCAGGAGGAACGAGCGAAGATATCTTTGCCGCCATGGCACATGCCATCCAGGCGTCGAAGCTCAGGTGGAGGCTGGTGGATGATACGTTAAAGCCTCTGACGGCTATAGAAGCATTCTATCTTGGAACCAAGGGCGGCGGCTCCTTCTTTGGCAAGGTGGGAAGCCTGGAAGAAGGATATGAATTCGATGTGCTCATCGTCGATGACAGCGCCATCTCCAGCCGGGATATGGAGGTGAAAGAGCGGCTGGAGCGCCTGATTTATCTTAGCGGGGGCGCGAAGATCAAGGGAAAATATGTAGCAGGAAAAGAGATATTCTGGAGGTGATAGGATGGAGGAACGCAGAGAAGTTATTGGCGCCAGCGTAAAGAGGGTGGATGCCTTTGACAAGGTTACGGGCTATGCAAAGTATACGGATGACCTCTGCGACAAAGGCGCATATATCGCGAAGATATTGCATTCTACGGTCGCAAACGGGAGGGTGACATCAATAGATGCGGACGAGGCCAGAAAGATACCGGGCGTGATCAAGGTGGTTACTTGCTTTGACGTGCCGAAGAATTACTTCCCTACCGCAGGCCACCCCTGGTCTACGCAGGAAAGTCATCAGGACGTGGCGGACCGCCTGATGCTGACGGACCGGGTCCGTTTCTACGGTGACGATGTGGCCGCGGTCATTGCAGAAGACGAGGTGGCGGCCAGCCAGGCCCTTCGGGCCATTCAGGTACAGTATGAGGAGTATCCCTTCGTGCTGGATGTACAGGAGGCCATGGAAGAAGGCGCGCCCAGGCTTCATGAGGAATATCCGGGGAATGTACTGAAGCATACCAGCATCCGGAACGGGAACTACGAGGAGGCAATCAAGGAGATGGGCCTGATCAAAGTGGAGGGATGGTACGATACGCCTTCCGTGCAGCACTGCCATATCGAGAACTTTATCTGCTACGCTTATCAGGCCAATCATAAGATGAATGTGGTCAGTTCGACCCAGATCCCGCATATCGTAAGGAGGGTCGTAGGCCAGGCGCTGGGAGTCCCCTGGGGCAAGGTAAGAGTCATCAAGCCATACATAGGGGGAGGATTCGGCAATAAGCAGGATGTGCTCTATGAACCGCTGTGCGCTTATCTAAGCCAGGTGACGGGAGGCCATCTGGTCAAGCTGGATGTAAGCAGGGAAGAGACCTTTGCCTGCAACCGGGTAAGGCATGCTATCCGAAGCCATATTATATCCTATGTCAGGCCGGACGGGACATTCGTGGCCAGGAAACTGGAGGCGTTCTCCAATCAGGGGGCCTACGCGTCCCATGGTCACAGCGTAGTGGCAAAGGGAATGGGCGCGTTCCCGCAGCTGTATCCCTGCCCGAATGTGGAGGCAGATTCCTATACGGTATTTACCAACCGCCCGGTGGCAGGCGCCATGAGAGGATATGGGATTCCCCAGGCTATGTTTGCCGTGGAAAGCCACACGGACGACGTGGCAAAGGCGATTGGCATGTCCCCGCTGGAATTCAGGAGAAAGAACCTGATGCCGAAGGGATTCGTGGATGGATTCTCTAAGAACGAGAATTATGAGGACACCTTCAGCCAATGCATGGATAAGGCGATCGCGCATACGGATTATGTCAGGAAGGCAGAAGCGTATGGCAATCAGACGGGAAATATCAGGAAGGGCATTGGCATTGCGGCTTTCTGGTACAATACGGCGGTGTGGCCGATCTCTTTGGAGTCCTCTTCCTGTCGCATGGTACTGAACCAGGATGGGTCCATCCAGATTCAGCTTGGAGAGACGGAGATTGGACAGGGGGCGGATACGGCGTTTGCCCAGATGGCAGCTTCGACGCTGGGAATCCCGCTGGAAGATGTCCATGTGATATCCAATCAGGACACGGATCTTACGCCATTTGGAACGGGGGCCTACGCTTCCAGGCAGACGTATGTGGGCGGCTTTTCGATCCAGCAGACCGCGCTCCTTCTAAAGGAGAAGATCTTAGGCTATGCCCATGAGATGACAAGGATGCCCGCTGGAATTCTAGATATTGTGGACGGGATGATCGTTAGAAAGTCGGATGGAAGAGAACTGCTGTCCATGGAAGAACTGGCGCTGGAAGCATTCTACAGCCTGAGCCACAGCCAGCATATAACGGCGGAGAGCACCTATCAGATCAAAAGCAATGCTTATTCCTTTGGATGCACGGTTGCGGAAGTGGAAGTAGACATCGAGGCCTGCAAGGTCAAGCTGGTGGATGCAGTCAATGTCCATGACTGCGGCAGGCTGATCAACCCGGCGCTGGCCAAGGCTCAGGTTCACGGCGGGATGAGCATGGGAATCGGATATGGCCTGTCAGAATGCCTGAAGTTCGATCCCAAGACCGGAAAGACGTTGAACGGAACGCTATTGGACTATAAGCTGTCCACAACCATGGACCACCCGGAACTTAAGGCAGACTTTGTAGAAAACTATGAGCCTACCAGCGCGTACGGAACGAAAGCGCTGGGAGAGCCTCCGGTCTGTTCCGTGGCTCCAGCTATCCGCAATGCAGTATTCAACGCGACAGGAGTCGGCGTAGACACGCTGCCTCTAAGTCCCCATGTCTTATTCGAGGAATTTCGGAAAGGAGGGCTTCTGGATGTATGATATAAAAGCATTATATGAGGCAGATAATATATCGCATGCAATTCAATTACTAAAGGAGCACCCGGAGGCTTTGATCATCGCAGGAGGAAGCGATGTCCTGATCCAGATCCGGGAAGGCAAGAGGGCTGGAGAAGAACTGGTCAGCATCTATGGATTGGATGAACTGCGGGGCGTGAAGATGGAAGAAGATGGAACCATCCGCATCGGTTCCCTCACCAGCTTCTCCCATATTACGAAGGATGAAGTGATTAAGAAGTACATCCATGTATTGGGCGAGGCTGTCGATAAGGTGGGCGGTCCGCAGATACGGAATATCGGAACCATCGGCGGCAATACCTGCAATGGAGTGACCTCGGCAGATTCGGCCTCCACCCTATTCGCCTGGGATGCCATTATTGAACTGACAGGGCCGCAGGGCGTAAGAAAGGTGCCGATCCAGGAGTTCTATATCAAGGCCGGGAAGGTAGATCTAAGACCTGCGGAGATTCAGACAGCCATCCTGATACCGAAGGAATCTTACGATGGCTATAAGGGCCACTATATTAAATATGCCATGCGCAATGCCATGGATATCGCAACGCTTGGATGTTCCGTGAATGTAAAATTATCCGCGGACAGACAGATGATTGAAGATGCCAGGATCGCCTACGGCGTCGCAGGGCCCGTGCCTATGCGCGCGCCGTCGGCAGAGAAGGCGGTGGCAGGGTGCAAGGTGTCAGCCGAAAGCGTCGAACGGTTCGCAAAAGAAGTTCTAAAAGATATCCGTCCAAGGGACAGCTGGCGCGCCAGCAAGGCATTTCGGGAGCATATCTCCTATGTGCTGGCAAAACGTGCCCTTACGGAAGCGATTGAGAGGTCAGGAGGTGCGGTGGTATGAGTGACAGGCAGTTCAAAAGAATTCATTGTACCATTAACGGGAGAGAAGTGGAAACCATGATAGATGTCCGCGCTTCGCTGACAGACCTTCTTCGCAATGATTTCCGGCTTACCAGCGTAAAGAAAGGATGCGAAGTGGGCGAATGCGGAGCCTGCAATGTGATCATAGACGGCGAGTGCTTTAATTCCTGCATCTATCTGGCTGCGTGGGCGGACGGAAAGAATATCCGCACGCTGGAAAGCCTGATGGGGCCGGATGGGGAACTATCTGACATCCAGCAGGCATTTATCGATGAGACGGCCGTGCAGTGCGGCTTCTGTACGCCGGGCTTTATTATGAGCGCGGTGGAGATCCTGGAGTCAGGAAAGGAATATTCAAGAGAAGAATTAAGAAAGATGCTTTCCGGACATCTGTGCCGGTGCACTGGGTATGAAAATATCATTAACGCAGTGGAGAAGACCATGAAAAAAAGGCTGGGCATTTAAATTGTCCGCGTCAGCACCTGACTAAGAGAGGAGCTGACGCGGATATTCTTATTGGAATTATATATTACAAGAATTCAATGCCTGCCACAGCCTGCTGCCGGAAAGCGGCATATTCTTCGGCAAGGACAAGGATATCCTGCCGCCGGATGTGTGTATCCCACAGAGCGGCCTTGATGTCCATGCCCTTTCCTTTCTTGCGGCTGTTCCAGATGCCTACGATCTCTCCGCGGTAAATGATGGCGCCCGGGTTTGCTACCAGCTGCCAGATTTTCCGGTGCAAAGACTTGTCCGGCTGCAGTATGAGGCGGTCACGCTGGTCGAGATAGGGATCGTGGCCGCCCAGGAAGAGAAGTTCCTTTTGGAGCGGAGAAGGCGAAAAAAGGCGCTCTCTGTCAGAGGACAGGATGAATGCCTTCTTGCCCAGTGCAAGGACCGGCTCCATTTCTTCTTCTACGGCTTTCCACAGCCTTTTTCCCTGGGAGTTGGAGCATCCCAGCCAGCGGATGAACATATCGAGGGTCGCAGGCCCATAGCAGTGCAGGAACTTGCGGACCAGCCTTTGGGGAGCATCCGCCCTCACCTGCATGGGATGGCCCACCCAATTTTTATAGGAAGTAAAGGCGGGCGTGGTTTTTTGGCGTTTTGCGAATACTACCAGGCCGTGAAAGGAACAGGGACGAAGAAGGAAAGACACCACCGCGCCGCCGACCGTCTGCCTGTTTGGATCCCCATACATGGAAGGCTGGTTCCACAAGTCCTGTTTCCGGGCCGGTAGAAACGGCAGCATCCAGCTAGCCAGGGTCTGATCCAGGGAATTCTTGCTGATGATCAAGGCATCATCCAGCCTTGGCATGACTCGCATCAATAATTCCAGCAGTTCGTCAAAATCCATCTGTAGATACTCAAGGGCAAGGGAGATGCCGCTGGTATAGATCCAGGGTTCTTTTTCACCTCCATGATCTATAGAAGCTAGCGAATAGAGGAAGACATCGCTTTCCGCTTCCGGGAATACTACCGGTGCTCCTCGATAGCTCCATGCCTGCAGAAGCAGCCTGTCCTTATTAAGCAAGTCTTCCATCTGCGACATGGTGCAGCCGGGAACCCGGTTATGAAGCGCAGTTTCCCATGCGCCTGGCGGCGTATTCTGCATGCCGCATGCTCCTGCGAGCATGGCAATGTCCGACATCTGGTAATCTGCATCCAGATGATGGGAATGAAGTCGGAAATTTCGTATTTGTTCAATGGCTGGCTCTTTCATGTGTGGGATCCTTTTTCTCCTTTTTAATCTTAACTACTTGTGCCTGAGTTCTATGTCTAGAATACATCGATTTCTAATGTCTCGCAATATCCTCTTTGGAATCCTGGATGAAACTGCCTGTTTCAGGCAAATAATAGAATGATAGAAAGATGATTGAAGACAACAATATATTGTGGTATGATGTTGAGTGGAATCAATAAATTGTATGTGAGGTAGACGTGTATATGAGAATCAGCAAGAGGAACGGAACAAACGAAGCGTATTGCCCGGAAAAGATCAAGCGGGCAGTCAGCCTGGCATTCCAAAGTGTAGGAAATCTGCTTTCTGATGAAGAGGCAGACAGGCTTCTTAAGAATGTAGAGCAAAAGATTGATGATAGAGTTACAGATGAGCCATCCGTATCCGTGGAAGAGATTCAGGATTTTGTGGAACAGGCGCTGATGGAAGCAAACCATTATAAAGCATTAAAAAGTTACATTTTATACAGAGAGGAGCGTGCTAGGAAGCGAAAGTCAAGAAAGAAGCTGGCTGACAAGATTCCGTCCTTTGACCGGCTGGCTTTAGTACTGGCGGAGATCCAGAAGGAATTTACGCAGGAAGAGTATGACCTGGAGCATCTGTATGCCAAGTTCCAGGCTTTTGGAAAGCCGGAACTTGACGACCAGGAGAAACTTTCTATGCTGATCAAGGCGGCGGTAGAACTGACGACCCAGGAAGCGCCCCAATGGGAGATGATCGCGGCCAGGCTTCTGATGCTGGACTTTGATCAAAAATTGGAAAAGAATATGAGACGCTGCCATATCGAATGCTTCTATGACAAACTGGCATATCTGACGGAACAGGGATTATACGGAGACTATATCTTAAAAGCATATGACAGGGACGAGATCGAGCGTCTGGCCCTTTTTATCGAGCCAAAGCGGAATCACCTGTTTACTTATAGCGGGCTTGAACTGCTGCTTGGCAGATATGTAATCCGCACGGGAAAGGGAGTGCCGATGGAATCGCCTCAGGAAATGTTTCTGGGGATCGCCATGCATCTTGCCATGAAGGAGAAAAAGGACAGGGAATCGTGGGTGAAGCGATTCTATGATATGCTAAGTCAGCTGAAGGTGACGATGGCCACACCAACGTTATCCAATGCAAGAAAGCCCTATCACCAGCTGTCTTCCTGCTTTATAGACACGGTGCCGGACAGTCTGGATGGAATTTACAGAAGCATTGACAATTTTGCCAAGGTCAGCAAATTCGGCGGCGGCATGGGCATGTATTTCGGAAAGGTGCGGGCCAGCGGCAGCGCGATCCGCGGATTCGAGGGGGCAGCAGGGGGCGTTATCCGCTGGATCAGGCTGGCCAATGATACCGCGGTCGCGGTGGATCAACTGGGCATGCGCCAGGGCGCGGTTGCGGTCTATCTGGACGTATGGCACCGGGATCTTCCGGAATTCCTTGGCCTAAGGACGAATAACGGGGACGACAGGATGAAGGCTCACGACGTATTCCCGGCAGTCTGCTATCCGGACTACTTCTGGAAGGAAGCGAGGGATAACATCGAAGGAGACTGGTATCTGATGTGTCCTCATGAGATACTGACGGTGAAGGGCTATGCGCTGGAAGACTATTTTGGAGAAGAATGGGAAAAAAGGTATCAGGACTGCGTCCGGGATTCCCGGATACAGAAAAGGGTCATTCCCATCAAGGATATTATAAGGCTGATCATCAAAAGCGCGGTGGAGACGGGAACGCCTTTTACGTTCAACCGGGATACGGTAAACCGTGCCAATCCCAACAGCCACAAGGGAATCATCTACTGCAGCAACCTGTGTACGGAGATCGCGCAGAATATGAGCGCCATCGAGCAGGTGGAGCAGAAGATTGAAGAGATCGATGGGGAGACGGTGGTGGTGACGGTTACAAAGCCGGGCGAATTCGTGGTGTGCAACCTTGCCAGCCTCTCCCTTGGAAGATTGGATCTTGCGGATGAGGAGGAGATAGCCTATATAACGGAGAGCGCCGTAAGAGCATTGGATAATGTGATCGACCTGAATTTCTTCCCGGTTCCCTATGCCAGGATCAATAACCGAAAATACCGGCCCATCGGGCTGGGAGTCAGCGGCTATCACCACATGCTGGCCAAGCATGAGATTGCCTGGGAGAGCGAGGAGCATCTGGAATTTGTCGAGAAGGTGTTTGCCGATATCCACTATGCTGCCATAAAGGCCAGCAGCAGGAGTGCCAGGGAAAAGGGAAGTTACGAATATTTTGAAGGAAGCGGATGGCAGAACGGCAGCTACTTTGCCGACCGGGAACTTACGGATGGCCGGTGGGAGGAACTGCGGGCGAAAGTGGCGGAATATGGCCTTAGAAACGGCTATCTTCTGGCCGTGGCGCCTACCAGCAGCACCAGCATCATTGCCGGTACCACCGCGGGGCTGGATCCGATCATGAGCCGATACTTCCTGGAAGAGAAGAAGAATGGCCTGATGCCCCGGGTAGCGCCGGAACTTTCCATGGATAACTTCTGGTATTATAAGAATGCCCATTATATTGACCAGTCCTGGTCCGTGCGGGCATGCGGAGTCAGGCAGCGGCATATTGACCAGGCCCAGAGCATGAATCTGTATATTACCAATGAGTATACCTTCCGGAAAGTGCTGGATCTCTATATACTGGCCTGGGAAGAGGGCGTTAAGACCATCTATTATATCCGCTCCAAGAGTCTGGAAGTGGAAGAATGCGAAGTATGCTCTTCATAAATATTCGAAGAAGACGGAGGAAACGATATGTCTGAATTAATGAAAAAGCCGCTGTTTAATCCATCCGGGGATACGCAGGTGAATAAGCGCAGGATGATAGGCGGCAATACGACGAATCTGAATGATTTTAACAATATGAAGTACGACTGGGTCAGCGACTGGTACCGGCAGGCCATGAATAACTTCTGGATACCGGAAGAGATCAACATGGGCGTGGATATCAAGGATTACCGAAAACTGCCGCAGGCAGAGCGGAGAGCCTATGACAAGATCCTGTCCTTCCTGATCTTCCTGGACAGCATCCAGACGGCGAACCTGCCAAATATCGGGGAATACATTACGGCAAATGAAGTGAACCTGTGCCTGTCCATCCAGACCTTCCAGGAGGCTGTGCACAGCCAGAGCTACAGCTATATGCTGGATACCATCTGCGAGCCTCAGGAGCGGAACGATGTCCTGTACCAGTGGAAGGAGGACCAGCACCTTCTTAAGAGGAATGAGTTTATTGGCAATCTGTACAATGAATTCCAGAAGAAGAAGGATGCAGGCGTGCTGGTTAAGACGCTGGTAGCCAACTATATTCTGGAAGGAATCTATTTTTACAGCGGATTCATGTTCTTCTATAATCTGGGAAGGAATAACCGGATGCCCGGCTCTGTCCAGGAGATCCGATATATCAACCGGGATGAGAATACCCATCTGTGGCTGTTCCGCAATATCCTGCTGGAACTTAAGAAAGAAGAGCCGCAATTATTTACGGAAAGCCGGATAGAAGAATACCGGGAGATGATAAAGGAAGGGTGCCAGCAGGAAATCAGCTGGGGGCATTACGTGATCGGTGACGATATCCAGGGATTGAACCGGGATATGATTACGGATTATATCCAGTATCTTGGAAACCTGAGGTGTACCAATCTGGGTTTTGCGCCAATCTATGAAGGGCACGTAAAAGAGCCGGACAGCATGTCCTGGGTAAGCCAGTTTTCCAATGCCAATATGATCAAGACGGATTTTTTTGAGGCGAGAAGCACGGCTTACGCAAAAAGCAGCGCTTTGGTGGATGATTTATAGAAAGGGGCCTAAAAACAGTGGAATATCAGTGGACAAAGCAAGACGGCGCATACCAGGAATCTGACGTGCCTGCAAGACAGAACTGCCGGATCAATATTATGACGGAAGAGGAATTTCAGGAAAAGTTCCCGGTATTATTGTGCAGAGGGTTCATAGGCGGTAAGGTGAGCCATAACCGATTCTGCAAGGCAGACCGGCTGAATAAGACGGTCGCGGGGACCTTTTCCATTCCTTTGAAGGAATCCCCGTCAAAGGAAAAGACTACATTTGGATTCTGCATGAGGAAGGAAGAACTGATATTTATCGACGATGCTGGCAAGGTAAGGCAGATCCTGGATGAGATGCAAGGGTATCCGCTGACGGACAGTTCCTCTCCGGCCTTGCTGCTGTTTGACTTTATGGAGTATCTTCTGAAGGATGATATGATATTTTTGCAGGAGTATGAAGAACGGCTGACAAGGCTGGAAGAAGAGCTTCTGAATGGAAAGGCGGAAGGATTTGACCGTAAAATCCTGTCTTTTCGCAAGGAATTATCCGCATTAAGCGCCTATTATGAACAACTGTCGGACATGGGAGAGACGCTGCAGCAGAATGCGGCGGAGCAGGGAGATGAAAAGGACAGCCTGCTTTTCGGCCTGTATTCAGATAAGGCAGGGCGTCTGTATTCTGCCGTCCAGATGCTGAAGGAATATTCCATGCAGTTAAGAGAGATGCACCAGACCCAGATAGACGTGCGCCAGAATGAGATCATGAAGATGCTTACGGTGGTCACCACCGTATTCATGCCGCTTACGCTGGTGGCGGGATGGTATGGGATGAATTTTGTCAATATGCCGGAACTGGCATCCCCTTATGGCTATATTGTTATCTGTGCCATCTGCCTGCTGGTCATCGTTGTGGAGATTCTGATATTCAAGATCAAAGGATGGTTTAAGTAGAATGAATACAGAAGAGCCAGAGGAAGGAATCGCGGTATGGATTCTCCTCTGGCTCTTCTGCTGAAGTGCAATTATGGTAAAATGTGCTTTTTATAAATGAAAGGTGGTTCCGGTGGTTCCCCTGACGGCCTCCCGGGCCTTCTCAAGCAGCGTGATCAAGGCGGTTCGCCCTTCCTTGGAACTTGCAAAGTCTACGGCTGCCTGTACTTTGGGGAGCATGGAGCCCGGCGCGAAATGGCCTTCTTCCATATACTGCCTGGCTTCGTCTATAGACAGATCGCCAAGCCATTTCTCCTCTGGCTTTCCAAAGTTGATCGCCACTTTTTCAACCGCGGTCAGGATGATGAGATAGTCCGCGTCCAGTTCTTTGGCAAGCAGGCAGCTGGCGAAATCTTTATCGATGACGGCGCTTGCGCCTTTGAGGTGATTGCCCTGACGGACGACAGGAATGCCGCCTCCGCCGCAGGCAATGACCAGATCGCCGGATTCTACCATGTTCCTTATGGTGCCGATCTCTATGATTTCCACTGGCTTGGGGGAAGCAACCACGCGGCGGTAGCCGCGGCCGGAATCCTCCATCATGATATAGTCGTATTTCTCTTCCATCTCCCGGGCCTGTTCGGCGGATACGAACTTGCCGATTGGCTTGGAGGGACTCTGGAAGGCCGGATCGTTCTCATCCACGCGTACCTGGGTGATCATGGTAGCAACGGGAATGTCTGTGATGCCTCGGTTCAGCAGTTCTTCGCGTAGCGCGTTCTGCAAGTCATAGCCGATATAAGCCTGGCTCATGGCCACACAGACGGAGAGAGGAGTATTGGGCTGCTCTTTATCTTCATGTGTCAGAGCAATCATGGCATTGTTCACCATGCCGACCTGTGGTCCGTTTCCGTGTGCGACGACGACTTCGCAGCCTTCCTCTATGAGATCCACGATTGCTTTGGCGGTAATCTTAACAGCTGCCATCTGTTCCGGCAGGGTGTTCCCGAGCGCATTGCCGCCAAGCGCGATTACAATTCTTTTCTTTTTTGCCATAGGTTAAGCCTCCGCTTCTTATTTGAATACTCTTGGCTTTCCGTTTTCTTCCAGTTTTTTTAGGACTTGTGCTGGATCAGCGAATTTGGCCAGGAAGATCATGGCAGCTATGATATAAGGCTTATAGCTGGCTTCCTTGTATAATGGGGTACGGTAGCGGTCGAATACGCTTGCGTCCACTTCGCCGGTCTCGCAGCTTACGCCAGTGATATCCGCCGGCAGGCAGTGCAGATAGAGCGCCTTGCCGTCTTTGGTGGTGGACATCAGTTCTTCCGTGCATGCCCAGTCCTTATGCTGGGCATTCTGTGCCAGAAGTTCTTTCTCAAGAGCATCTATGCCAGCCTGGTCGCCCTGCGCATAGAGTTCGGTTCTCTGTTCCATTGCCGCAAAAGGAGCCCAGCTCTTTGGATAGACGATATCGGCATCTTTGAAGGCTTCTGCCATACTGTTGGTCTTGGTATAAGAGCCGCCGGATTTCTTTGCGTTTTCCGCCGCCACAGCCTCGACTTCCGGGAATACTTCGTATCCTTCAGGGTGCGCCAGCACGACGTCCATTCCAAATCGTGTCATCAGTCCGATGACGCCCTGCGGAACAGAGAGCGGCTTTCCATAGGAAGGAGAGTAAGCCCAGGTCATGGCAAGCTTCTTGCCTTTTAGGTTTTCTACGCCGCCGAATTCGTGGATGATATGAAGCATATCTGCCATTACCTGCGTGGGATGGTCAATGTCGCACTGAAGGTTGACAAGGGTAGGCTTCTGCTCCAGGATGCCATCCTTATGACCCTGGGTAACGGAATCCACCACTTCGTGCATGTAGGCGTTTCCTTTGCCAATGTACATATCATCCCGGATGCCGATGACATCGGCCATGAAGGAGATCATGTTGGCTGTCTCGCGGACCGTCTCGCCGTGGGCGATCTGGGACTTGCCCTCGTCCAGATCCTGTACCTTAAGGCCTAAGAGGTTGCAGGCAGAAGCGAAGGAGAAGCGGGTGCGGGTGGAGTTGTCACGGAATAAGGAGATGCCAAGGCCGCTTTCGAATACCTTCGTGGAGATATTATTCTCCCGCATGTAGCGGAGCGCGTCCGCCAGCGTAAATACGGCTTCTATCTCGTCGTCCGTCTTCTCCCAGGTGAGGAAGAAGTCTCCATTGTACATTTCCTTAAAGTTCAGTCTGTTTAATTTATCAATATAATCCTGTAATGTTTTCATAATTTATATCCTCCTGATATTGTGATACTAAGATACAAAGGGCTGCCTGGGGCAAGAGCCTACTTGCAGTACATGGCTGGCAGGGCCGCATAGACGGCGGCGCACCTTACCAGATCGTCTTTCCAGGTCTTTTCATTGGGAGCGTGGGCCTGAGCCTCGGCACCGGGGCCAAATCCTATACAGGGGATTCCGTTTCTTCCCATGATGGATACGCCGTTGGTGGAGAAGGTCCATTTGTCAGTCAGGGGCCTGTTGATCCGGGATGGAGCCGTCTCTTCATTTCCCAGGCGCTTGTCGCCGTAGAGTCCTTTATAGGCTGCCTCCAGAGCCTTGGTCACTTTATGGTCTTCTGGAATGACCCAGGTCGGGAAATAGCATTCGATGGGATAGACGCATCCGGTGTAGGATGGACGGTCATAATTGTACATGGATACTTCTACATCGTCTCCATACTTCTGTACGCTTGGCAGCCCGCGGATCTCATCCAGGCAGCTCTCCCAAGTCTCGCCTGCGGTCATGCGGCGGTCCAGAGAGACTGCGCAGGAGTCTGCAACGGCGCAGCGGCTGGGAGAGGTGTAGAAGATCTGGGAAACCGTGACGGTCCCTTGGCCGAGGAAGCGGGCCTCTTTCCACTCTGGATTATATTTCTCATCCAGCATCTTTACCAATCCTTTGATGCTGGTTTTTTCATCTGCGTCATTCTCATTTAACGCGCGGATCTCCTGCAGGATATCGGCCATCTTGTAGATCGCATTGTCTCCGCGCTCCGGAGCGGAGCCGTGGCAGGATACGCCTTTTACATCCACGCGGATCTCCATGCGTCCCCGCTGCCCGCGGTAGATGCCGCCGTCGGTAGGCTCGGTGGATACGACGAATTCAGGCTTTACGCCGTCCTCGTTGATGATGTACTGCCAGCAGAGGCCGTCACAGTCTTCTTCCTGGACGGTTCCAGTGACTACGACCCGGTATGTATCATCCAGAAGTCCCAGATCCTTCATGATCTTTGCTCCATATACGGCAGATACGATGCCGCCGCACTGATCAGAAGTTCCGCGTCCGCCAATCTCTGTCTCGGACTCAAAGCCTTCATAAGGGTCGAACTCCCAGTTGTCGATGTTGCCAATGCCTACCGTGTCGATGTGGGCGTCGTAGCCGATCAGCGTCTTGCCGGTTCCCATATAGCCCAGCACATTACCCTGTGGATCAATCTCTACCTTGTCAAAGTCTAATTTGCGCATCTCCTCTGCGATCCGGTCAATGTGGGCTTTCTCATCGCAGCTTTCTCCCGGGAATTTGACGATATCCCTTAAGAATCTGGTCATATCCGCCTCATATTTTTGCGCCGCTTCTTTTATCTGATTAAAATCTAACATCTTTTTTACCTCCTATATGCCTTCAAATGGTTCTTTATCGGTTCCACATAAGCCTTCCCAGACGATTTCCCGGTAACGGTCCGGATCGGTATCGCCTTCTGAGGATACCAGCAGGACTTCGGAACTGTCATCCAGCTTCAGTGCATCCCTTAACTCTCTATACTCGGGCTTGGTCATAAGGGCTGCAACCAGTCCCATGGTGACGGAGCCGGATTCGCCGGAGAAGACTCTGTCATCGCCGCGAAGAGGCGCCCCATAGATGCGTGTGCCGTTGGCGCTTACCCAGTCCGGGCAGGATACGAACGCGTCCGCATGATTTCTCAGGATATCCCAGGATACGGTGTTGGCTTCCCCGCAGGCGAGGCCGGCCATGATAGTCAGCATATCCCCGGTGACATCGATTCTGCTTCCGTCGCCCTTGACGGCAGAGCGGTAGAGGCAGTCGGCAGCCATGGCTTCCACGACGACCATGATGGGAGGATTCTCTTTAAAGCGGTTGGCAAAATATCCGATGACCGCTCCTGCAAGGGATCCGACGCCAGCCTGGATAAAGATATGGGTTGGACGGCATCCATCCTTGGCAAGCTGCTGGTCAGCCTCCAGGGCAAGGGTTCCGTAGCCCTGCATGATCCAGGTAGGAATCTCTTCATAGCCTTCCCATGCAGTATCCTGCACCATAATGCCATGTTCCGTATTCTCGGCTTCCCTGGCGGCCATCCGCACGCAGTCGTCATAGTTGAGATCTTCGATGGTTACGGTGGCATTTTCTTTTGCGATATTTTCAAGACGGGTCTGGGTAGAGCCTTTCGGCATTCTTACCACGCATTTCTGGCCCAGCTTGTTGGCAGCCCAGGCAATGCCTCTTCCGTGATTGCCGTCGGTCGCGGTAAAGAAGGTGGCCTGGCCGAATTCTTCTCGCAGTTCTTTGGAAGTAAGCACATTATAAGGAACCTCGCTTACATCCTTTCCCAACTGCTGCGCGATGTATCTTGCGATGGCGTAGGAACCCCCCAATACTTTGAAGGCATTCAGGCCAAAACGGTAAGACTCGTCTTTGACGTACAGCCGTTTCAGGCCCAAGTACTCCGCCAGATTGGAAAGCCTGGTCAGCGGGGTCACGCTATACTGGGGAAAACTTTGATGAAAGGCGTGCGCCTTCGCCATCTCTTCCTCCGACATATTGCTTACTTGCAGGTCATCCGTCTTTGGCATGGTATTGAGTGTCCATTTTAATTGATTATCTGATGCTTTGCTCATGATCGATCTCCTCCAAATCATATATTTACTTGTTGATATCTACATAACTATAGAGCGTGTACTTGGAGATGCCAAAGTATTTGGCAACTTTATCTCCAGATTTTGTAATAAGAAAGGCGCCTGCATCATTCAGGAAATTGATTGCCTTAATCTTATCTTCCTTGCTCATCAGAGGTACAGGTACTCCGACCAGCGCTACGGACTGCTCGATTAATTCATCCAGAAGTTCGTTCACGTCGTGGGTGATCCGTCTTGGCGAGTTGGAATCTTCGCTGCCGGATTCCTCCGGAACCTTGCAGGCGGTGAGAGAGTGGATGCTCCCTTCCAGAGCCAGAAGGTTGGTGATGTCGTAATTAATAGATAGTATATAGCGCGGTTTTCCGCTGTCGTCGTTAATATAGATGGTACTGGACTTTAAGATGCGTCCGCTGTCCGTCTTGGTCAGGTAGGATAGTCTGTCGGCAAGCGGTCCGTCCTGATGGCGGATTGCATTGAGCACCGCGCCGGACGGCCCGTCGCCTACCTTCCTTCCTGTAATATGGCCATTTTCAATATGGACAATGGAACTTTCCGCTACATTGCGTGCCAGATCGTGGACCACGACTTCGCAGTTATCGCCGAACTGGGCTGCAAGTCCTGTAGCAATCTGTTTTAACATGTCTAACCTGGACCCTGCCATGATCGTACCTCCTTCGTAAGGTTTTTCGTCTCCCTAAGTTCATCATAGCAGATAATTTTAGAAAATCAATAGAAAATCTAAAAATTTTTTAGGAAACAAAAATATTTTTGTAAAATCCATTGCAATTTATATATAATGATGATAATATGGTAGAAACAGAAGGGTTCTTTGTAAAAAGTGTACGAAAAACAGCAAAGGAACAGAAGAGAAATATTAAGCAGAATGCCGGGTTGCATGGTCTTTCCTGCCTGATGCGGACAGAGAAATCGACAGATATCCGAATCCCAAATCCGCAGGGAAGAACCGGCAAATATCAGTCTTTCGTATATTGGTTCGGTCTCCCCGGTCTTGGAGCCTTTATACAAGAGACAGAAACTACAATTTTATAACGCAGACTGCGAAGATGCCGGTGGGCGCCATGGGAACGGCCGGTGTCCGGGCGGTCTGCAGCAAGGCTCTCCCTGGATAGTCAAGGGAGATAACCGGGAGGTAGAAATGGATACACGCGAAGTAAGTAAAGCAGGAGATGCCTTATTTAAGCTGGACGGAAAGCCTACGGCCCGTCAGGCATTTCCCCTGGCACTGCAGCATGTGGTAGCCATGGTCGTAGGATGTGTAACCCCGGCAATTATAATAGGAGGAATCGCGCAAAGAAAAGGCGAGATCAGCCAGGCGGATATTACGGTTCTGGTGCAGTCAGCGCTTCTGATCGCAGGCATATCCACCCTGATCCAGCTGATTTCCTTCAAGTATACGATAGGCTCCGGGCTGCCGGTCATTATCGGGGTCAGTTTTGCCTATCTTGCAAGCCTGCAGGGGATTGCGGAGCAGTTTGACCTTGCAACCTTGTTCGGAGCCCAGCTGGCTGGCTCCCTGGCTGCCATACTGGTGGGAATATTTATTAAGAGACTCAGATTCCTGTTTCCGCCTATGGTGACAGGCACGGTGGTATTCGTAATTGGGATTACGCTGTACCCTACAGCCATCAACTATATGGCAGGGGGAAGCGGAAGCAAGGATTACGGCAGCTGGCAGAACTGGACGATCGCGCTTGTGACGCTGGCGATTGTCACGATCCTGAATCATTTCGGAAAAGGCGCGGTGAAGCTATCTTCCATATTACTTGGAATCCTGGCCGGCTACGGCATGGCCATGTTTCTTGGAATGATTGACTTTATGCCGGTACAGCAGGCAGAATGGTTCCATCTGGCGAAGCCGTTTCATTTTGGAATCAGATTTGAGCCTTCTTCTATTATTACGATGGCTATTCTCTATATCATCAATTCCGTACAGGCCATCGGAGATTTTACTGCCACCACGGAAGGCGGCCTTGGCAGGGAGCCTGCGGGCAGGGAACTGTCAGGAGGCATCATAGGCAATGGCTTGGGAAGCATGATCGGGGCCTGCATCGGCGGCCTTCCGACGGCGACATTCAGCCAGAATGTAGGAATTGTGGCGACAACCAAGGTTGTGGCAAAAAGGGTATTCTATATGGCGTCAGGGATTATCCTGGCAGCTGGGATCATACCGAAGTTCGCATCCGTGCTTGCGACGATTCCGGCCTGCGTGCTTGGTGGGGCGACGATCAGCGTATTCTCATCCATAGCTATGACGGGAATGAAGCTGATCGCGAAGGAAAAGATGGGATACCGTAATTCGGCAGTGGTAGGACTTGGCGTTGCCTTAGGCGTGGGAATTACTCTGGTGCCGGAGTCATTGGCCATGTTTCCGGGATGGGTAACCCTGATTTTCGGAAAATCAGCGGTGGTACTATCCACGATCGTAACGGTGGTGCTAAACCAGGTACTTCCAAAAGAACAAGAAGAAGCAGCAGAATAGGAGGCGGACATATGTTAATAATCGGAAATGGAAAGACCATTACAAGGGACGCTAATCTCCCTTTTATAGAGGACGGGGCAGTGGCTATCGAGGGAACCCGGATCAAAGAAATAGGAGCCACCAAAGATATGAAAGAGAAATATAAGGATGCAGAATACATAGATGCCAGAGGCGGAGTCATCATGCCGGCGTTCATCAATGCCCATGAGCATATCTACAGCGCCATGGCCAGAGGATTAAGTATTAAGGGCTATCATCCGAAAGGGTTCCTGGACATCCTGGATGGCCAGTGGTGGACCATCGACAGGAAACTTACGCCAGAACAGATTCGATACAGCGCGGCTGACACCATGATCTCCTGTATCCGCAACGGCGTGACAACGATCTTCGATCATCATGCAAGTTTCGGGCATATCAAAGACAGCCTGTTTACCATCGCGGAGGTGGCGAAGGAACTGGGCGTACGCTCCTGCCTGTGTTATGAAGTATCGGACCGGGACGGCATGGAGAAGGCAAAAGAGGCGGTCATGGAAAATGCGGCGTTTATCAAGTATGCGCTTCAGGATGACTCAGATATGCTGGCAGGAATGATGGGAATGCATGCGCAGTTTACCATCTCGGACGCGACTATGGAACTGGCAGCTGCCAATAAGCCAAAAGAGACAGGCTATCATATCCATGTGGCCGAAGGAATCGAAGACCTTCATGACTGCCTGAAGAAGTATGGCAAGCGGATCGTGGACCGGCTGATGGATTGGGATATTCTGGGAGAGAAGACGCTGCTTGGCCACTGTATCTATATTAATTCCCACGAGATGGATCTAATCAAGGAGACGGGCACGATGGTGGTCCATAATCCAGAATCCAATATGGGCAATGCCTGTGGCTGTCCCCCGACTATGGAGCTGGTGCGCCGCGGGATACTGACCGGACTTGGAACCGACGGGTATACCCACGATATGACGGAATCCTACAAGGTAGCCAACGTGCTGCATAAGCATCACCTGTGCGATCCCAATGCGGCATGGGGCGAAGTGCCCAGGATGCTTTTTGAGAACAACGCCGTTATTGCTGGCCGCTATTTTAAAGCGCCTCTTGGCGTGCTGAAAGAAGGGGCCGCGGCAGATGTGATCGTCGTAGACTATAATCCGCCCACCCACCTGGATGAGAACAATATCAATGGCCATATTTTATTTGGAATGACCGGGAGAGATGTGGTGACCACCGTCGGAAACGGCAAGGTACTTATGAAGGACCGGGAAGTGAAAGTGATCGATGTAGAAGAAACCATGGCAAGATGCAGGGAAGAGTCTGCGAAACTGTGGAAGAGCATCAATGATTAGGAGGAAGGGTATATGAGCGATATTATGACATGCATGCCTTTTGAGCAATTGTTAGATTGGATCAGGACAGAGCATGATACAAAAGGAACCGTATTTGGAGTACGCCGACCTTATGTGGCGGCAGAAGGCAGGAACCTGTCCATCTTCGGAAGAAATCTGGAGACGCCCATCGGCCCGGCTGCCGGGCCAAACAGCCAGCTGGCCCAGAACATTGCGGCAGCCTATTATGCGGGCAGCCGATTCTTTGAACTGAAGACGGTGCAGATCATGGACGGCGCGGAACTGGCGGCATGCGTAAATAAGCCGTGCATCAAAGCGGATGACGAGTGTTATAACTGCGAGTGGTCCACCGAATTGTATGTGCCTCAGGCACAGGAAGAATATATCAAGGCGTGGTTCCTACTGGCATTCATGGCCAGGGAGTATGGCCTTGGCAGCATGGACGGCTACCAGTTCAACATCAGCGTAGGCTATGATCTGGCAGGAATCAAGTCGAAGAAGATTGACACCTTTATCGAAAGCATGAAGGATGCATCTGCTACCGAGACGTTCAGGGAATGCAGGCAGTATCTTCTGGACCATGTGTCGGAGTTTCAAAATGTGGCGAAGGAAGATATTGAAGGGATATCAGCCTGCATCTGTAACTCAGCCACCATCTCCACGCTGCATGGATGTCCGCCTCAGGAAATTGAAAGTATTGCCGACTATCTGCTAAAAGAAAAGAAGATGCATACATTCATCAAGTGCAATCCTACGCTGCTTGGCTATGAGTTTGCCCGGGAAACGCTTAATAAGATGGGATATGACTATGTGGCGTTCGGGCGCTTCCATTTTGAAGACGATCTTCAATATGAGGATGCCATCCCAATGCTTGGAAGACTGATGGAACTGGCAAAGAGCCTGGATCTGGAATTCGGGGTCAAGATTACGAATACCTTCCCGGTGGATGTTAAGGCCGGGGAACTGCCAAGCGAAGAGATGTATATGTCAGGAAAGTCTCTGTATCCCTTATCCATCTCGCTGGCCGCAAAATTGTCCGAAGCATTTGAAGGGCACCTTCGCATCGCCTATTCCGGAGGCGCGGACGCGTTTAATATAGGCAAGATCGTGGGAACTGGCGTGTGGCCGGTAACGGTAGCCACTACCATCTTAAAGCCCGGCGGATACCAGAGGCTTAAGCAGATGGCAGAGACGCTGGACGATATGGGGGTTTTGCCTTTTAAAGGAATCGATGTAGAAGCACTGAAGCGGGTAGCGGAAGATGCCATTACAGACAGGCATCATGTAAAGCCGGCAAAACTGCCGGTATCCAGGAAGTCGAAGGAAAAGGTTCCGCTTCTTGACTGCTACACGGCACCTTGCGAGGATGCCTGTCCCATCCACCAGGAAGTCAGCACCTATATGCAGCTGGCAGGGGAAGAGAAATATAAGGAGGCACTGCAGGTTATCCTGAACCGGAATGCGCTGCCATTTATTACGGGAACCATCTGCGCCCACGGCTGCCAGAGCCATTGCACGCGCAACTTCTATGAGTCGCCGGTACAGATCCGCGATACCAAGCTGGAGTGTGCAAAAGCCGCATATGAGTCTGTTCTTTCCTCTCTGAAAAAGGAGGATTGCTGCCATAAGAAGGTGGCCATCGTTGGAGGAGGTCCATCCGGCATGGCGGCAGCCTTCTATCTTGCAAGGATGGGGGCTGACGTCGCCATCTATGAAAAGCGGCAGAAACTGGGCGGAATCGTGAGCGCGGTGATTCCGGACTTTCGGATTGATGACAGCGTGATTGAAAAGGATGCTGCTCTGCTTGAGAAACTGGGGGTTAAGGTTTTCTATGGCAGGGAAGTGACTTCCGTCAAGGAACTTCAGGAAGAATATGATGCGGTTATTCTTGCCGTAGGCGCGTATAAGCGGGGACAGTTCAAGCTGGATGGCAAGGAAGTAAGAAATGCGCTGGAGTTTCTGGAAGAATTCAATCGGGCGAAGGGAACTGTCAATCTTGGCAAACATGTGGTGGTGATCGGAGGCGGCAATACGGCCATGGATACGGCCAGGGCAGCCAAGCGGTGCGCGGGCGTAGAGCACGTCTACCTGGCATACCGGCGCACGAAGCGGTATATGCCGGCAGACGAGCATGAACTTCTGCTGGCGATTGAGGACGGGGTGGAGTTTAAAGAACTGCTGGCTCCGGACCGGATGGAAGAAGGCCGCCTGATCTGCAAGGTGACGAGGCTTGGCGAGCCAGATAGCTCCGGACGCGCCAGTGTCATCGTAACGGATCAGACAGAGGAAGTTCCTGCGGATACGGTGATCGCGGCAGTCGGCGAACAGGTTCCTACCGACTTCTATGAAGCCAACGGCATCCATGTGGACGGCAAGGGCCGCGCCCTGGTAAGCGATTCTCTGGAGACAAATCGGAAGGGCGTTTATGTGATCGGAGATGGATTATTCGGACCATCCTTGGTGGTAAAGGGCATGGCCAATGCAATAAAGGCAGCGGAATCTATTCTGGGCATGGAAATATCCGGCAGTATGGCGAGGGCAGCCAGGGAAGAAGAGATCTACGCAAAGAAGGGAATTCTCGCGGAACCGGGACAGAAGGAGGCGGACAGATGCCTAAGCTGCTCTACCGTATGCGAAAACTGCGTGGATGTCTGTCCAAACCGGGCAAATATATCCATTCACGTGCCGGGTATGGACAAAAGGCAGGTCATCCATGTAGACTATATGTGTAATGAGTGTGGTAACTGCAAGAGTTTCTGTCCATATGAAAGCGCGCCTTATCTGGATAAGTTTACCCTGTTCGCCAGCGAGGAAGATATGGCAGACAGCAGGAATGAGGGATTTACAGTGCTGGATAGGGAAAAGGCCTCCTGCAAGGTGCGGTATCTGGGCGAAGAGTTCGCATGGGAAAAGGGAAAAGATGCGAAGCTTCCGCTGGGCCTTATGAGACTGATAGAGACCGTGTGCAGAGACTATATATATTTACTCTATAAATAATAACTAAGATTTGTATAGAAAGAAGGCAGATGCTATGAAACGATTATTCCGCGGCGGCACCGTGGTAAGCGGTGACGGACTTAAGAAAATGGATGTCCTGGTGAAGGGTGAGAAGATTCTTGCCATGGGCGAGGATCTGGAATTTAAAGACGCAGAGATAGTAGACGTGACGGGGAAACTACTGTTTCCTGGGTTCATTGACCCGCATACCCACATGGATCTGGAGGTGTCGGGTACCGTGACTGCTGACGGGTTTGATACAGGAACCAAGGCAGAAATCGCAGGAGGCACCACCTGCATCATCGACTTTGCCACTCAGAATAAGGGGGAGAGCCTTTCCTTTGCCCTTCAGCACTGGCATGAAAAGGCGGACGGCAAGGCCAGCTGTGATTATGCGTTCCATCTCGCCCTGTCGGACTGGAGGGAAGAGATCTGCGAGGAACTGGAAGCGGTGGCAGCAGGCGGAATACATTCGTTCAAACTATATATGACATACGATGCCATGATGGTAGATGATAAAAGCATGTATGAGGTTCTTCTAAGGCTTAAGGAACTGGGCGGGATCGCAGGCGTGCACTGCGAGAACCATGGCATCATCGGGGCAAGGCTTGATGAGACGCTAAGGAACAAAGGTTCCAGGAAAAATGTGGCGGATTATCCGGATACCAGGCCGGCCCTGGCTGAGGCCGAGGCAATCGGCCGTCTGCTTAAGATAGCCAGATGCGTGGATGCTCCGGTCATCATCGTGCATCTAAGTTCCAAGGAAGGATACGAAGAGATCCGAAGTGCAAGGGAGGCAGGGCAGACGGTGTATGTGGAGACCTGTCCGCAGTACCTTCTGCTGGATAGAAGCAGATATGAGCTGGAAGGACAGGAAGCCAGGAAATATATGATCGCACCTCCTTTAAGGAATCAGGAAGACCAGGAAGTACTGTGGAATGCCCTGAAGGAGGGAACGATACAGACGATTGGAACAGACCACTGCAGTTTTACCGCCCAGCAGAAGGAGATGGGGGCAGAAGACTTCTCCAAAACGCCATGCGGCATGCCAGGCGCACAAGAGCGTCCGGCGCTCATCTATCATTTCGGCGTGAATGAAGGAAGGATTACTTTGGAGCAGATGTGCAGCTATCTGGCGGAGAATCCGGCGAAACTGTACCACCTTTATCCAAGGAAAGGGGCAATCCTGCCGGGAAGCGACGCGGATATCGTGGTGTGGAATCCTGAGACTGCGTGGACTCTTGCCGCCGAAAACCAGCAGTCGGCATCCGGGTTCTGCCCGATGGAAGGAACGCAGGTCAAAGGAAGGGCAGAGCAGGTCTATCTGCGGGGAACCCTGGTGGCGGAAAATGGCGAGGTGAAAGAGGCATATCAAGGAACGTATGTAAAGGCAGAAGCATGAGGATAGAAAGTTTTATAGAGGACGGCTGGAAAAAGCAAGGCAGCCTGTATGAAGCACTAGGATTGAATAACAGAGAGCCCGGGATTCTCTCGGTCGTGGGAGCAGGAGGAAAGACGACGGTAATTGCCAGGCTTATGAAAGAGCATGAAAAGAGAGGCATTCCCGTCGTGGTATCCACCACTACCCACATCCAGCAGATCCAAGCATCTTATTTCCTGGATAAGCCGTCCGTGCAACGCATGAGACAGATTCTGAAGGATACGGGAAAGGTCTGGATGGGAGATCCCTGCGGGAATGGAAAGATCCAAGCATTTCCGGAACAGGAACAGAAGAAACTGCTTGACGAGGCAATTGCGATGGGAGCCTGCGTGCTAATTGAGGCAGATGGCGCGAAAGGGCGTCCCTGCAAGGCGCCGGCGGACTACGAGCCGGTACTTCATCCCGATTCGGTCCTGGTGCTGTCGGTCTATGGGCTGCAGGCAATCGGCGCAGCCATCGAAGATTCCTGCCTGAGAGTTGATAAGGTGGAGGAAATATTGGGAAAGAGTGGTCAGGACATCCTGACCACTCATGATATAGCGATATTAGCCGCAAGCCGAAAAGGCGGAAGAAAAGGCGTTGCCTCTTCTATGGATTATCAGGTGATTCTGAATCAGGCAGACGATGAAAGGTTAAAAGAGGCAGCGGCTGGAATCGGAGAGGAACTTTTCCGGCAAGGCGTTCGAAGAGTACACAGGACGACGGGGCTGTCAGAAGAGACCGAACAGTTACGGGTACCGGGGCAGACAAGAATAGGCGGGCAGGAGGAGACAGAAGAATGAAGATCTTGATAAAAGGCGCGGGGGATCTGGCCACAGGAATTGCGGCGAGGCTGCATGCGTGCGGTTATAAGATAGTGATGACAGAGATCGCGGTTCCTCTTACTGTGCGAAGATCTGTTGCATTTTCCAGAGCGGTCTATGAAGGGGAAGCCCAGGTGGAGGATGTGCGCGCGGTACTGGTGCGGGACCTTAAAGGAGCCGAAAAGGTGCTGGAAGAAGGCCGGATTGCGGTGATCGTGGATGAGACCGCAAGCATACGGGAAGCATATCAGCCGGAAGTCGTGATCGACGCGGTGATGGCAAAGCGTAATATAGGGACCTGCATCACGGATGCGCCTTTGGTCATCGGAATTGGCCCGGGCTTCACCGCAGGAGAGGACTGCCACTTTGTCATTGAGACGAAGCGGGGGCACGATCTTGGACGGGTGATTGCGAAAGGGTGTGCTATCCCTGATACGGGCGTGCCAGGAGAGATCGGAGGATATGCGTCCGAACGGCTGATACGCGCCCAGGCGGACGGAATCATGGAGCCTTGCGCCACGATCGGCGATGTGGTGGAAAAAGGACAGAAGGTGGCAGAGACAGGCAGCGCCGCAGTATATGCCGAGATGACGGGAATTGTCCGGGGAATGCTGCAGCCGGGCGTGCGTGTGACAAAGGGATTAAAAATCGGCGATATTGACGCGCGCCAGTGCCGGGAGTATTGCGAGAGCATATCGGATAAGGCGAGGAGCATCGGCGGAGGCGTGCTGGAGGCAGTGACAAGGTATGAGCGGCAGAAATATGAATGGGGCAGCAAGTATGCCATCATCCTTCTGGCTGCCGGAAGCAGTGTCAGGTATGGCGCCAACAAGCTGCTTGAGGAGACGAAAGGCATGCCCATGTACCAGCATATGCTGAAAGTCTTAAGCGCGTTTCCGGCCCTTTATAGGATTGTGGTGAGCCGCTATCCTGAGATTCTTGAGGATGCCGAAAGGCTGGGCATGCAGGCGGTTGTAAATCAGCAGCCCGCGCTTGGCATTTCCCATTCCCTGATTCTGGGCCTTCGGGAGGCCATGGCAGAAAATCCGGAACTGAAAGGCGTCCTGTTCGCCGTGTGCGACCAGCCGGAACTTAAGGCCGATACCATCAGCCGCCTGCTGCGAAAGGCACAGGAGAATCCCGGGAAGATCGTATGCGCGGGAAGGAACGGACGGCCAGGGAATCCAGTAGTCTGGGATCAGAGATACTTTAAGGAATTGCTTGGCCTTGCCGGAGATACCGGAGGACGCCAGGTAATGAAAAATTATCCCGGGGACATCCTGGTATTGGAGACGGCAAAGGAAGAACTGCGGGATATAGACAGGAAAGAAGATATGACCGAGTAGGGAGGGGTTCTATGTATCGGTTACATATAAATGGACAAATTTATGAGTCAGAGACGGATAAGAAGCTTATCCGGTACTTAAGGGATGACCTTCGCCTGACATCGGTAAAGGACGGATGCAGCGAAGGCGCATGCGGCACATGCACGGTGATTGTGGACGGGAAGGCTACAAGGGCATGTATTCCGATGGTGTCAAAGATGGAAGGAAAGAAGATTCTTACGGTGGAAGGATTAAGCCAGCGGGAAAAGGACGTATATGGCTATGCTTTTGCCAAGGCAGGGGCTGTACAGTGCGGGTTCTGCATCCCGGGAATGGTCATGTGCGCCAAGGCTCTGCTGGATGTAAACCCGGCTCCTGACAGGCTGGAAGTCATAGCGGCAATCCGTAATAATGTCTGTCGGTGCACCGGCTATAAGAAGATCATTGAGGCGATTCTTTTAAGCGCCCGGATCTTAAGAGAAGGTCTTCCGGTGGAGGAAGAGCAGGGAAAGGTTCCTGTGGGAATGGCCATGCAGAGGATCGACGCGCGAGAAAAGGTGCTGGGGACGGGGGAATACCCGGACGACGTCTATCTGGAGGGCATGATCTATGCAAGCGCGGTCAGATCCAAGTATCCCAGGGCCCGGGTGCTGGCGATCCATACAAAGAAAGCCCGGGGACTGCAAGGGGTCGTAGGCGTATTTACCGCCAACGACATTCCCGGCGATATCAAGGTGGGCCATCTGAAGCAGGATTGGGATGCCCTGATCCCGGTAGGAGGAATGACTCATTATCTGGGAGATGCCATCTGCCTGGTGGCAGCGGAAAGCATGGAAGTGCTGGAAGAGGCGAAGAGCCTGGTGGAAGTGGACTATGAAGTGCAGGAAGGGGTATTCGACCCATTCGAGGCCCTTAAAGAAGGCGCTCCAAAGGTTCATGAAAGCGGCAATATATTGGCCCATGAACATCTGATAAGGGGAGACGCAGGCCAGGCAATCGCCGGGGCAAAGTATAAGGTGACCAATCATTATGAGACCCCCTGGACAGAACACGCCTTCCTGGAGCCGGAGACAGCGGTGGCAATGCCTTTTGACGACGGGGTATTCATCTACTCTACAGACCAGGGAACCTATGACACGCAGCATGAGTGCTCCTTGATGCTGGGCCTTCCCAGGGAAAAGATCATTGTGGAAAATAAACTGGTGGGAGGCGGATTCGGCGGCAAGGAAGACGTGACCGTGCAGCACCATGCGGCGCTGGTCGCTTATCTGACCAAGCGGATCGTGAAGGTGAAATTGACCAGGAAAGAGAGCATCCTGATTCATCCAAAGCGCCATCCGATGTGGATTGACGTGACTACGGCCTGTGACGAAGAGGGATACCTGGTAGGGATGAAAGCAAAAGTAGTGTCAGATACCGGCGCTTACGCATCCCTTGGCGGGCCGGTGCTCCAGCGGGCCTGTACCCATGCGGCCGGACCCTATAACTTCCAGAACATAGACATCGACGGTACGGCAGTCTATACCAATAACCCTCCGGCAGGGGCATTTCGTGGATTCGGCGTGACCCAGACCTGCTTTGCGTCGGAGATGAATTTGAACCAGCTGGCGGAAATGGTGGGGATCTCGCCATGGGAGATTCGCTACCGCAACGCGATCCGTCCGGGACAGGTACTGCCAAATGGCCAGATTGCGGATCCTTCCACAGCAGTGGCAGAGACGCTGGAAGCGGTAAAAGACATCTATGACAGCGAGCCTTATGCCGGAATCGCCTGTGCAATGAAGAATGCGGGCGTGGGCGTAGGACTGCCGGACTGGGGACGCTGCCGCCTGCTGGTCAAGGAAGGGAAGGTCCAGATTCATACCGGCGCTTCCTGCATCGGGCAGGGACTAGGCAGCGTGCTGGTGCAGGTGCTATCGGAAACCACAGGCCTTACGCTTGACGAGATCGAATACTGCAGGCCGAATACTTCCATGGCTCCGGATTCCGGCACCACATCCGGCTCCAGGCAGACGCTGGTAACCGGAGAGGCAGCCAGGCGGGCGGCCTTGAAACTGTGCGAGGACTTAAAAGAGCATAGCCTGGGTGGGCTGGAAGGAAAGGAATATTATGGAGAGTATCTGGCAAAGACGGATAAGATGGGGGCGGACGTGCAAAACCCCGTATCCCATGTGGCCTACGGATACGCCACCCAGCTGTGCGCGCTGAATGAGGACGGAACCGTGAAGAAAATGGCGGCGGCCCATGCCCTTGGCAAGGCGGTCAATCCGCTGAGCGTGGAAGGCCAGATTGAAGGCGGCGTAGTCATGGGCATGGGATTCGCCCTGACGGAGAGGTTCCCTCTGGAAGAGGGGATGCCGAAGGCGAAATTCGGAACCCTGGGGCTGTTCAAAGCAGACAAGGTTCCCAAATTACAGTCTATTATTGTGGAGAAGCCGGGCATCGAGGAGGCATACGGGGCAATCGGAATCGGAGAGATCACTTCTATTCCGACGGCGCCTGCCATAGCCGGGGCATATTACAGATGGAACGGCAAGTTCCAGACGCAGCTGCCTCTGGAGGGAACGCCCTATAAGAAATAATACATAAAGCAACTTTAGGTCTGGAGGTCCTTTGAATGAAATGTGGAATAACGGATATTGCCAGGATACTGGGAATTACGACCAGCGCGATCCGGTATTTTGAAAAAGAGCATCTGATCAACGTGGGAAAAGAGAAGAACGGGCACCGCTATTATAATGAAGAGGATGTATTCCGGCTTCTTTCCTACACAAAATACCGGTCCATGGAGATTCCGATGAAACAGATCGTAACGCAGTTCAGCGGCGAAGAAAATAACTGGAAGAAGATCTGCGAAAGGGAGATAGAGGCAAGGAACGCGGCTCTTGAAAAAGCGCGTCATTATCAGGAACTGGCCGCTAATATAAAGGAGCATATCAAAAGCATCCAATTGATTGAGAGACTGAACGGAAGATATGAGTTTGACAAGTCCCCGGGGATCATCTTTGCACAGGATGACATCGGCGGCTGGCTTCCGAAAGAACGTGACAGGCAGGACATGGTAAAGCAGTGGGTAAAGAATATGCCGGAAGTCTGCCTTGCCGTGCGCAGAAGTTCGGATGAGAGCAGTGGCTTTGGCTATATCATCGACGCTGACAGCCCCTTGAAGGAACAACTCCCGATGGGGCTTAAAGTTCTGAGGCTTAACGCGGCTTCCTGCCTCCACACGATTGTAAAGGCAGAGGATGATTTTGCATTCCATCCCCAGAAGTGCTTCCACGGCGCATATGAGTATGCTAAGGGCAGAAACTTTCAGGTCTGCGGCCAGCCGTGGGGGAAGATCCTTCTTGTCGAAGTGGAGAGAGGCCAGCATCTGCATACCTATGTGGAACTGTGGATGCCAATTTGTTAAATAATTCCCAATTAAGGCTTGCAAGTAAAGGAACTTTATATGATAGGATGAACTTAAAGAAAGATGGATCCAATCTTTTGCAACTATTGAATATGAATGCAAAGGGGTAAAGAATTATGATGAAAGAGAATCATAAGATATTGTTCGAACCTATCAAGATCGGCAAGCTTGAATTAAAGAACCGATATGTCATGGCTCCGATGGGGCCCGGCGGACTCTGCGATGAGCAGGGCTGCTATAATGAAAAAGGTGTGGAGTACTATGTAAGGCGTGCCCAGGGCGGTACCGGGCTGATTATGACGGGCGTTACCTATGTGGAGAATGAGATCGAGAAATGCGTGATGCCTTCTATGCCTTGTCCTACCGTCAATCCATTAAACTTTATCAAGACGGCAAAGCCAATGACAGAAAGAGTCCATGCCTATGGGGCAAAAATATTTTCCCAGCTTTCCGGAGGCTTCGGGAGAGTCAGCATCCCAAGCATCGTAGGGAAGGTGGCGGTAGGGCCATCCCCTATTCCGCACCGGTTTCTGGATGATGTCATCTGCCGGGAACTTACGGTAGAAGAGATACATACTTATATCAGAAAGTTTGCCGAGGCAGCGGCAGTCTGTAAAAAGGCGGGATTCGACGGCGTTGAGATCCATGCCGTTCATGAAGGATATCTGCTGGACCAGTTTGCAATCTCATTCTACAATCAGAGGACGGATGAATATGGCGGTTCTCTGGCAAACAGACTCCGGTTTGCGACGGAGATCGTGCAGGCGATCAAGCAGGAATGCGGCCAGGATTATCCGGTTTCCCTCAGATACAGTCTCAAGAGTTTCGTAAAAGACTGGAGAGAGGGCGCGCTTCCAGGCGAAGAATTCCAGGAAAAGGGACGGGACATCGAAGAAGGAAAAGAGGCTGCAAGACTTCTTGTAGAAGCAGGCTACGATGCGTTGAACGCGGATGTAGGCACCTATGATTCCTGGTACTGGAACCATCCGCCGATGTATCATGAGAAAGGAATGTATCTTCCTTACAATGAAATTCTCAAGACGGTGGTTGACGTTCCGGTCATTACGGCAGGACGTATGGAAAATCCGGATCTGGCCAGCGAAGCTATAAGGAAGGGCCAGACGGATATGATCGCTCTTGGGAGGCCGCTCCTTGCAGACCCGGATATTCCGAACAAGATCATGCGTGGAGAATTTGAAGAGGTACGTCCCTGCCTTTCCTGCCAGGAAGGATGTATGGGAAGGCTGGCGGCCTACGCTCAGATTTCCTGCGCTGTCAATCCTGCGTGTGGCCGGGAGGCGGAGTATGGCCTGACACCGGCTATGGCATCCAAGGAGATATTGATCGTGGGAGGCGGAGTTGCAGGAATGGAAGCAGCCAGAGTCAGCGCGATGAGGGGCCATAAGGTGACCTTATGCGAGAAGGCCTCATCTCTGGGCGGCAATTTGATCCCAGGCGGAGCGCCTGGATTCAAAGAAGACGACCATGCCTTGATCCGCTGGTATGATCTCCAGTTAAAGAAACTTGGAGTCGATGTACAGCTTAATAAGACGATTACCATAGAAGAATTAAAAGCGTCCAAGGCGGACGAGATCATTCTGGCTACGGGCTCTAACCCGAAGATGCTGAAGATTCCGGGAGCAGAGATGCTTGCTGCCGAGGATGTCCTCACAGAGAAGGCGGATGCGGGAAAATCTACGATTATTATCGGCGGAGGACTGGTTGGATGCGAGACTGCCCTGTGGCTGAAAAAGGACAGGAACGTAGATGTCACCATCGTGGAACTTATGCAGGATATCTTAAGCGTGGGCGGGCCTTTATGCTCGGCGAATAAGGATATGCTTCAAGATCTGCTGAAATTCCATAAGATCGATATTCTTACCGGCAGCTGCGTGACGGAAAAGACGGCAGAAGGCTACCGGGTAAAGACTCCGGACGGAGAGAAGACGATCTCTGCCGACACGGTAATCTGCGCGGTAGGCTATGCGCCTGAACGAGGAATTTATGAAGAAATCAAGGCATCCATGCCATACGTGCATCTGCTCGGGGATGCGGAACAGGTGAGCAACATCATGTACGCAATATGGAATGCGTATGAATTGGCCAGAAATATATAGATGGATCAAGACAGCGTTATCCGGACCGATCCGGCAATCCTTTTAAGGAACTGCCGGATTGGTCCTTTTTTGATATGTTCTGGCAATGTATGCTGACTTAGAGTATAATAGGAGTAACATTTAGGGAGGGCATGAGATTATGTGGACTAGAGAACAATTGAAGAGGAATGGAAAGTTTGCTTTTCAGAGAAATTACTGGCCTTGCGTAGGCGTAACTTTTATTATGATGGTGGTGTCAGCCGTTTTTAGCGTAGGCAGTTCCTGGGGGAACCGGAGATATTCGATATCTGCCACCAATTATTATAACAGCGGCCATCATCTTTACAGTCACAGCTATACCAGATATTTTCCCAGGGTCGGGGTGGCAATGGGCATCGTCATATTGCTGGTGGCTCTGCTTGTCGCGCTGCTTCGGATATTTATAGGGAATCTTCTGGAAGTCGGCGGCAAGCGTTTCTTTATATTGAATAAGAATGGAACCCCGGATGTGGCCACCATATTTGACGGATTCAAGTCCGGACATTACGGGAATATCGTGCTGACAATATTTCTGAGGGACCTGTTTATATCCCTTTGGACTCTGCTTTTAGTAATACCGGGAATTGTCAAGATTTATGAGTATCTTATGGTGCCTTATATCCTGGCGGAGAATCCGGCAATGGATAGAAAATCGGCTTTTGCGATCAGCAAGCGGATGATGGATGGGGAAAAACTGAAGGCATTTGAACTTACGCTTTCTTTTCTGGGCTGGTACTTCCTGTCCCTGATCACCTGCGGGATAGTGGGGATCTTCTTTGTGAATCCATATGCGGAGGCAACAATGGCGGAACTGTATGCCTATAATAAGGCAAAGGCATTCCAGGAAGGATATATCAGGTAGCATCAACGCGCGTGCTTAGAATAGTCAAGGAGGGGCAGTTATGGAACTGGAAAGATACCGTCTGTGCGCAGAGGCGGCAAAGAAGAATGCGAAGGCAGAACTTGTGCTTAAGAATGCAAATGTGGTCAATGTATTTACCGGAGAAGTCATCAAAGGGGATGTGGCTATAGCAGAGGGCATCGTCGTGGGCGTAGGCCAATTTGATGGAATTGAGGAAAGAGATATGGAGGGAAAATACCTCTGTCCGGGATTCATCGACAGCCATCTCCATCTGGAGTCTACGCTGGTGACGCCTTCTGAACTGATTGGCCAGGCGGTGCAGTGCGGCACCACGACCTATATTGTGGATCCCCATGAATCTGCCAATGTATCAGGGGCGGCGGGAATTGACTATATACTGGAACAGACCGAGAATGTGGAGGCGAATGTGTATGTGATGATGCCTTCCTGCGTGCCGTCTACGGAATTTGATGATAATGGATGTGAATTTACGGCCGATAAGATGAAGCCTTATCTGGATCATCCCCGGATACTCGGCCTGGGGGAAGTGATGGACTATGTATCCGTGGTAAGCGGGGATGCCAGGATGCACGAGAAACTGGATCTATTTCAGGGGAGGACATTGGATGGCCATGCGCCAGGGCTTGGCGACGAGGATATGGCAGCGTATGCAATGGCTGGAATCGCTACGGATCATGAATGCACGGACTTTGATTATGCGCTGAAAGAACGCCGCTTAGGCATGCAGATCTTAATCCGGGAAGGCAGCGCCGCCAGGAATCTGGAGGCAATCGTGAAGGGAATCGTAGAGCATGGAATCAGTACGGAAGGCTTCTGCTTCTGTACGGACGACAAGCATATAGAAGAGATTCAAAAAGATGGGCATATTAATTATAACGTTAAGAAGGCCGTGGAATTAGGCATCCCTGCCGTACAGGCAATCCAGATGGCCACGGTCAATGCGGCAAAATGCTATGGGCTTCGGCATATCGGGGCGATTGCGCCGGGATACCAGGCCGACATCGTGGTGCTGGATGATCTATGCAGCATGAATGTCAGCGAAGTGTTCTTTAAAGGGAAGAAAGCAGGCGGGAATGAACTGGATAAGAGAAGAGAATGCCCGAGTGGACTGAAGCACACGATACATCTGGAGAACTTCTCAAAAGAATGCCTGAAGCTTCCGCTGCAAGGGAAGCGTGCGCATGTCATCCAGATGGAGGAAGGACAGATCACCACGAAGGACCTTGTATGCCAGGTTCCGGGAGAGAAGGAGTTCGAGGCAGACCAAGAATTCAATAAGATTGCCGTGATCGAGCGGCATAAAGGAACCGGCAGAACCGGAGTCGGCATCCTGTCCGGGTTCGGGCTTCGCGGCGGCGCCATCGCTTCCAGCGTCTCCCATGATTCCCACAATATCATCGTCGTAGGAGATAATGATGCGGATATGGAACTGGCGGTCAACGAGCTGGTACGCACCCAGGGCGGCTATACCATCGTCGAGAATGGAGCGGTGTCTATGACGCTGGCGCTTCCAATCATGGGGCTTATGAGCGACGCAGGATATGAAAATGTCAATGCCACGCTTAAGAAGATGCTGGCAAAAGCGCATCAGATGGGCGTTCCGAAGGGGATGGAGCCATTCATAACCCTGTCTTTCATGGCTCTTCCGGTGATACCACAACTGCGGATCACGCCCAGGGGACTATTTA
Source organism: [Clostridium] scindens (assembly GCF_019597925.1). Classification (NCBI taxonomy): domain Bacteria; kingdom Bacillati; phylum Bacillota; class Clostridia; order Lachnospirales; family Lachnospiraceae; genus Lachnoclostridium; species [Clostridium] scindens. The sequence continues at coordinate 1,473,800 of NZ_CP080442.1, forward strand.
GCGTCTCCGAGTTTTGCCTGCTTGATACAATTAGAAATGGAGAAGACAATGGCAATTAACAGATCAATGAGAATGGTACTAAAAGCACTGTCGTTTGACGGAATAGAGGTAGAGGCTTCCCGGCATCTCGCGAATCTTAAGGCGATCGATCCTATGAAGATATTCTACCGTACCATGGATTATAAGATATATAATGATGACTATGAGATTCCGGTAAGGATCTACCTGCCAAGGGAAAAGGAGACGGAAGGCCTGCCGGTCATGCTGTTCTTCCATGGCGGTGGCTGGGTCACTGAGAGCATCGATAATTACGAGCGCATCTGTGCCAGAATGGCGGAGGCCACGAATCATATCGTGGTATCCGTGGGCTACCGGCTGGCCCCGGAATATAAGTTCCCGATTGGCTTAAATGACTGCTATGCGGTGGCCAAGGCCGTGTATACGAATCGCTTCATTCTGGAGGCGGACCCGGATAGGATTACGCTGATCGGAGACAGCGCGGGAGGAAATCTTGCGGCAGCATTGTCGCTGATGGCAAGAGATAAGGGAGAATTCCTGCCAAAGCGGCAGATCCTGATTTATCCGGCTACGTACTGCGACTATGGGGAGAATACGCCTTTTCGCTCCGTGCGGGAGAATGGGAGCGATTATCTTCTGACAGCCGGAAAGATGCAGGATTATATCAATCTGTATGCTTCCTGCGAGGAGGATAAGAAAAATAAATATTTCGCGCCTCTAAGGGAGCGGGATTTTTCGAATCAGCCAAAGACATTGATCCTTACAGCAGAATATGACCCCCTCAGAGATGAAGGGGAAGCATACGGCAAGCGGCTTGCCAATGCCGGAAACGAAGTGGAGATCCACCGGATCAAGGACGCGCTCCACGGGTATTTTGCTCTTGGAATCAAGTATTACCATGTCCAGGAAAGTTTTGAGATTATCAATCAGTTTTTAAGGGAGGACTAGCCAGTGTTTCAGCAAAAAAGGGCATATTGGAGGAATCTGGATAATGCAGCGAAGTTATTTTCCGCCACAAGCAGTCCGAAAGATACCCGGGTATTCCGGTTCTACTGCATATTGAAAGAAGAGATCGATCCAGAACTTTTGCAGGAGGCATTAAACCGGACGGTCAAACGATATCCGGTATTCCTGTCTGTCATGCGAAAGGGGCTGTTCTGGCATTACCTGGAAAAGAGCGAGCTAAGGCCGGTTGTTAGAGAAGAGTACAAGGAGCCCTGCAGCTGCCTGTATGTAAGAGACAAGAAGGCGCTTCTGTTTGAAGTGACATATTATCACAACCGGATCAATTTTGAAGTGTTCCACGCCTTGACGGACGGAACCGGGGCTACCCAGTTTTTGCGGGAACTGGTGAAGAATTACCTGCATCTCGCGCACCAGGAGGATGGCCTTGCAGATGTGATACTGACGGATGAAAAGGTTACGATACGCGATCAGGAAGACGACAGTTTCAGCAAATATTACAATCCGGATATGAAAAGGAGCAAAAAGAAAAAGCCGCATGCCTACCAGATAAAAAAGATGCGCAAAGAATATGACGAGTTACGCGTAATCGAAGGCACGGCATCGGTAAAAGATGTGCTTGCGGTATCCCGGGAAAAGGGCGTGTCTATGACGGTGCTGCTTACGGCAGTCTATCTGTGCGCGATCCATGAGGAGATGTCCAAGCTTCAGGAAAAGCGGCCGGTAATATTGATGGTGCCGGTGAATCTGAGGAAGGTATTTCCATCGGATTCCATGCTGAACTTTTTCGGATATATTGAGCCATTCCACAAATTTGGAGAAGGCCGTGACGAATTTTCGCAGATATTGGAAGAAGTAAAAGAATATTTTGATGAAAATCTAAAAAAGGAACAGATTGCCCGTGGAATGAATGAATTAATCGCCTTCGAGAAGAATAGGATTCTAAGATGGGCGCCTCTGGAACTTAAGAATCCCTGCATAAAAGTAGGAGCAAAGATGGCAGAAAAGGAAGTGACGGCAATCTTTTCCAATATGAGCGCGGTCAGGATGCCAAAGGAATATACGCCGTATATCGAGCGCTTCGGCGTCTATACAAGCACGCCGAAGGTTGAACTGTGCGTCTGCTCATTTCAGGATGTGCTTTCCTTTGGCTTCACATCCCGGTATGACAGTTCCAATATCCAGCGTAATTTTTACCGTATCTTGGAGGAACTAGGAATTCCCAGCAAGATTGAAAAGCCGGATTTCCCGGAAGAGGTAAAGCCGAATTATGAAGGAATGAAGTTCTTTAAGGTGTTCTCATTCTGCTGCATCGCGGCAGTCGTCATAGGGATCATGGGAAATGCCATATTTACGCCTGAAAGGTACTGGGCAGCATTTGTCGCGGCGGGGGCGCTTAGCATGTGGTTTGCCCTGGCCGTGGGATATCTGAAGCGGCATAACCTGCTTAAGAACGCCATGTGGCAGCTGCTTGTGGTGACGATTGGGTGTATCCTATGGGACTTGTGCACCGGATGGCATGGATGGTCGGTGAATTATGTGTTGCCGGGCGTATGCATAATCATCCAGATCTCCATGATGATCATATCAAAGATTCAATCCCATTCGCCGCGGGAGTATATGATCTATTATGTCATGGCAGCGGGATACGGGATTCTACTTCCGTTCATACTATTATTGACAAAGGTCATCACGTTTACTGCCCCGGCGGTGGTGTGCGTGGGATTCAGCTTCTTATTCCTGCTTGCGCTTATCCTGTTTAAGGGACGGGAGTTCAAGGAAGAGATGCATAAGAAGCTGCATGTATAAAAATGGCATGTATAAAAAAGCATGTAAAAAGGAGCATGATTCTATGGGAAAACGAGTATTCCTGATTGTACTGGACAGCGTTGGAGTAGGCGAAGCGCCGGATGCGGGCAAGTTTGACGATGTCGGATGCGATACATTTGGCACCTGTGTCCGAAGCGGCAAACTGAAGGTGCCGAACCTGGAAGCCTTAGGCATCTATAATATCCAGGGGACATCTTTTTACAATCCGGGGAAAGAGGTGGCCGGATGTTATGGCCGTATGCAGGAGAAGTCGGCAGGAAAGGATACGACGGTAGGGCACTGGGAGATCGCGGGCGTCGTGTCAGAAAAAGCAATGCCTACCTATCCCCATGGATTTCCGGAGGAAATTATTGAGGAATTTGAAATGAGCACCGGAAGAGGAACGCTGTGTAATCTTCCATACTCCGGGACAGATGTAATACGGGATTATGGAAGGGAGCATGTCCGTACCGGAAAACTGATCGTCTATACTTCCGCGGATAGCGTATTCCAGGTTGCGGCCCATGAAGATGTGATCCCTCTGGAAGAATTATATGAGGACTGCCGGAAGGCAAGAGCCATACTGAAAGGCGAGCACGGCGTAGGACGCGTGATCGCAAGGCCCTTTGTTGGAGAATATCCGGATTATGCAAGGACGGTGAACCGCCATGATTTTTCCCTGGAACCGCCAGGACAGACGATTCTGGATGCGCTTAGGGAGGCAGGATATGCGGTCATCGGCGTAGGCAAGATCTATGATATCTTTGCAGGAAAAGGGATAACCGAGACCTATCCCAATGAAGGGAATACCCGGAATATGGAACGAACCCTGGAATTGACAGACAGAGATTTCGAAGGGCTGTGCTTCGTGAATCTGGTCGACTTTGACATGATGTACGGGCACAGGAATGATATCGACGGGTATGTAGCGGCGCTCAATGAAGTGGATATCCAGATTGGGCGGCTGATGGAGAAGATGGGGCCTGAGGATCTGCTGATGATTACGGCTGACCATGGGTGCGACCCAGGCTTTAAAGGCACGGATCACAGCAGGGAATATACGCCCTGCCTGTGTTACGGCAGGAATCTAAAGAAAGGAATCGACCTTGGCACCAGAAGCAGTTTTGCTGATATCGCGCAGACGATCGCAGACATATTCGGGGTGGCATACGGAGGTGACGGAGAAAGTTTTTACAAAAATATTCTTACATCAAAAAAATTTGCATGATATAATATAGCGTATAGAGGAATTATGTCGGTATAAAAAGAACTTCATAGATGTAGGTCCGAACAGGAGGGAATTATGTGTTTAAGATTGGTGATTATGTAACTCATTATAAAGAAGGGGTCTGTGAAGTAATTGATATCGGAAAACTGGACATGAGATGTTCAGACAGGAAGAAGGAATATTATACGCTGAAGCCATTATATGATACCGGTGGAACATTGTATATGCCAGTTGCCAACGAAAGAAACCAGATACGGGGAGTCATCACTCACGACGAAGCCCAGGCTTTGATAGAGGATATCCCGAATATTGAAGCGCTGTGGGTGACAGACGAGAAGAAGCGGGAATCCTTATATAAGGAAGCGGTATTTAAGAATCAATGCAAGGAATGGATCGCGATTATCAAGACATCCTATCTGCGCAAGATGGATCGTTTGTCTTCCGGGAAAAAATCAATAAATGTAGACGATAAATACCTGAGCATCGCAGAGCAGTTCCTGTATGGGGAACTGGCTGTGGCTCTTGCAATACCTAAGGAAAAGATTCGCGAGTATATTACAGAGCGAATGGGAAAACTGGAGGCATAGGAGAAGAAGGCTTCCTGCAGCTTGCTGCGGGGGCCTTTTTTATAGTATTCGGGAGCTGAGGAGACTGAATATAGAAAGTGAAATGATAGAGTAACAGAAAATATAAAAATAATTGAAAAACATATTGACAAATCAGTGGAAATATACTAATATTATAAACAAATAATAGACGAGGCAAAAAAACAAATAGTTCTATAGTATATTCGTTTGGAGTCAGTTTATTATTTCAAAGATTTGAAGAGCATTGTATCATTTATAAAGGATTTTGGAAAGATATTTTATCAGAGGATAAATCATAGTTTCAAAATAAAATAATTATAAATGTGAAGATGCAGATTCAAATTATAGTTTATGAAAGGGAGGTACAGACCGCCAAAGAATTAAACTATGAATGCTGATTCAGGTTAATGGACTTGAGGAAGGCACAGATCGGAAAGCAGAGTACCGTGAGATGGAGATCAAAAGATTGAAACAGTAACGGGAAAGTTATATGCCGGAAGATGGAATGCCAGAAGAGGAGGTTAAGAGGAATCAGTAAAAAAATTACCAGACCCTGTATACAGGAGAAAGAGGTAAGAATGATTGAAGAATCAAAGTAAAGATGGGTATCAATGTAAGATTAGTTGATACCCATCTTTACTGTTGTATTTTAGAAGATGATCCGAATAATAGAGAAAGGAAATGTATGAGTATTCAAAGGTAATATCATATAAACACTACTATGCAGATTGATATACAGGCAGTCATGAAACTCCCTGCTCTTGCGGAAAGCAATTTCGCGGCAGGGAAAGAAGGAAGGCATACGAAGGTAAAAGGAGTCACCGTGCTCGAAATTACGGATCTGGATGACCAGGGCAGCGATCTGCTGAGCATTCACGAGGGAGATCTGGTACTGAGCGCTTGCAATGATATCAGGGATGATCTAGAGAAGCAGCTGCTTCTGGTTCAAGTGCTTAAGAAGTGCAAGGCCTCGGGGCTCGTATTGTTCTACGTGGGCGAGGTAATCCGCAATCTTGATGCAGAGGTGCTTAGACTCTGCGACCAGCTTAGTTTTCCCTTGATCTGTCCTCGGGGAAAGAGGGGAAAGCGGCTGGAATACTCTTCTGTGATATCGGAGGTAACAGCCTTGCTGCTGCAGAAAGGCAAGCAACAGGAGAAGCGGGAGAGGGAGAATATAAACGAACTGCTTAAAATGGTACAGGATGGAAAATCGCTGCAAGAAGGGCTGGCTTACATCAGCGGCCAGTACGGAATATCCGTTGTAATTCTGAATGAGAGAAGGTCGGCAGCGTTTGCTGCCGGGGAACGCCAGGAATACTTAAGAACGGCAGTCTTAGAAGAACTCAAGGATTTTGAATGTAAGAGAGTGCGGTTTATCAAAGAGCAGTTCTGGCTCTGCTTCTGCGAGAACGAGGGTGTAGAGATTGAGAAAAGCGTGAAGTATTCTGTATTTTCTATTCTGGAATTTTCTCTGGAACTTTGGCAGAACGAGCTGGTATCCCAGAGCAAGAAGGAACTGATCCGGGCAATTGTCCGGGGGAGAGAGGAATATGCCCAGACTCTCGCAAAAGAGCAGGGAATCGACCTTGGGAAAATCAGAGGATTCTTTCTGCTGTCGGAGGACATGCCAGAAGAGGCCTTCGAGAAATTTCAGGAATTTGCAGAGGAAACAGCCAAGTGGCACGGAGTCCGGCTGGTGAAAAGCGGATACCAGAAAGTTAAGGTATTTCTGATGTTTACGGCGTATGCGTTTCCCATTCTGGAATTCTTTCATACGCTGGAGGCGGAACTTCCTGGAGAGGCTATATTGCTGGCTTGCCATACGAATATGGAAAAAGAACTGTTCCTTCTGCTGCCCAGGGCCGTAGAATTCTACGCATTTCTGGGAAGGATATATGGAAAGAGGAAGGCATTGGGCAGATACGAATTGCAGATGTGCATGCAATACAGACTGCTTGCGGAAGGCAAGGAGAAGCAAGTGCTTTGCCTCTATGATTCCATGCTGTCCGTCTTAAAGGATTATGATGAGAAAAATAACAGCAGTATTGTGGATACACTGCTGGAAGTGATGCTGAACCATGCGATGAACCTTAAGAAAGCAGCGGAAAATATGTTTGTCCACTATAATACGGTCCAATACCGCATTAAGAAAATAGAAGATCTGCTCCAGATGAATATTAAGTCGCCGGAAGACTTGAGCGCGCTGTATATGACAGCGCTGCGGGAAGCCTGCCTGCGTATTGGTGAAAACTGACAAAAAAAGCAGCCCCTTTTTGGTAGAAGGGGTTGTTTTTTTTATAACAGCAGGCTGTGCTGTTTAGTTTTATTACAATTGTAAATCGACCGCTTCTGACATAGAATCAGCATATCCTAACACAATAAAGAAAGGCGGTAGAAAAATGGCTACTATGAAATTAACCAATCAGGAACAGGTGGAAGACTTTGTCAGGGGGTGCACCCTGTACGCAACAGGCGGCGGCGGACTCCCGGAAAACGGAATCGTTTCGCTTATGAGCGAGATTGAGAAGAATGGAAGCGTAGGCTGGACGGATGTTACGGAGATTCCGGATGACGTATTGGCTGTCTGTCCGTTCCTTATGGGATCCATCGCGCCTCATGACGAGTACACCATAAAAGAAATGGAAGGCTTTGGATATACAGAAGGGGTCAACAAAGAAAAGGAGAGGCTTGCCAAGGCGATTCAGGAACTGGAGGACTATACTGGAAAAAAACTTGGAGTCGTGGTACCTATCGAACTTGCGGGAGCCAATACATCGGGTCCTGTATCAGCGGGCAGTTCCCTGGGCATGCTTGCCGTAGATGGAGATTACTGCGGAAGGGCAATTCCTGAGATCCTTCAGATTACTCCATATCTGAACGGAAAGGAATGCCTGCCAGTGACTTCCGTGGATGAGTGGGGAAATACGTGTATCATTAAGGATGCCGTGAATCTGCGGGTAGTCGAAAAAATCGGCAAGCTGATCAGCGCTGGAGGCTATGGCCTGGCAGGACAGGCAGGATTCGTCATGACAGGCAAGGAGTTAAAAGAGACGGTGATTCCAGGCACGCTGACGAAAGCCTATGAAGTGGGAAGATTTATACGCGAGGCAAGGGAAGCCGGAGAAACGCAGATGGTAAAGAAACTGGCGGAGAAGATCGGGGCTTATATTCTTGCAGAAGGAACGGTCGTGTCGGTGGAAGATGAGGATAGAGAAGGATATTACTGGGGAACAATTACAGTACGCAGCATAGAAGACGAAGAGTTTAAAATCTGGTTTAAAAATGAAAACCATGTATGCTGGAAAAACGGACAGCCTTATGTCTCCAGCCCGGATTTGATCTGCATCGTTGACAAAGATACGGCAGAGCCTATTCCTAATCCTAAGATGAAAGGAGCGAAAGAAGTGACGATTCTGGCGCTTCCATGCAAGCCGCAGCTTAGAGAGGAAAAGATTAAGAATGTACTGTGTCCGAAGTATTTTGGATTTGAGGATATTGAGTATGTACCTGTAGAGACTGTGATGGAAGGAAAGTAAAGAAAGGGTAGAAGAATGAGAGAAAATGCAAAGCAGGAGATGCCTGTGGAAGATCAGTTTTATGATTATCCAGACAGGCCGGTTCCTGCAGATAAGCGTAGGACACAGTTAAACATTGCGGTAGTGACTACTGGCATGGCCGTTGCCATGTCAACCTTGTATACCGGTTCGGCGCTGGCTGAGGTAATGTCTTATAGGGACGGCGTCATTTCGATACTGGCAGGCTGCGTCATCTTGATGGTGATCGCCACGCTTACCGGAAATATCGGGGCGGATCATGGCGTTTCTACATCCATGCTGGCGAGACATCCCTTTGGAAGAAAAGGATCGAATATCGTAGGCCTCATTCTTGCGATATCCATGCTCGGCTGGTTTTCCTATCAGTGCGGCTATTTTGGGGAGACCATCTCCCTTCTGCTTCCCGGGCATCTGCTGACCAGTCCGGTGGCTGCTACAATTTGGGGAGGAATTTTCATGATGTCTACGGCTATCGTAGGGTATAAGGGGATGACTTATCTGAGCATGGCGGCAGCGCCGCTTTTGCTGGGCATGTGCCTGTACTGCGGAGTAATGGCAGTATCTCAGACGGGAATGCAGACAATCATGTCACAGAATCCGGAACATCCGGCGGGCATTGGAATAGGGATTACCATCGTGGTGGGCGGCTGGATTACAGGCGCTGTGCTGCAGCCGGATATCTCCAGATATGCCAGAAACAGAATGCATAATACCAGAGGCGTACTGATGGCAATCATCGTATTCGCGGCTGCCAACTGGGGCGGATTCGTCATAGCAAAAGCCACAAGAAGTTCTTCTATAATGGAAGGCCTGCAGCTTCTGGGAATGGGCACGATTGGTCTTCTGATCGTCGTGCTGGGGCAGTGGACGAGCAATGATAACAACCTGTACTCAGCAGCTTTGGCTATTATCAACGTGAAGCCTGGCATCAACAAGCATATTGTATCTGCGGTGTGCGGCGTCGTATTTACCTTGCTGGCAGTGACAGGAATACAGAATCATTTTGTGGGATTTCTATCTTTGCTCGGAACTTTCCTGCCGCCGATCGGAACCGTGCTCGTAGCGGACTATAACCTGGGCAGGAAAAAGAAAGAGTATCATTTTGAAGGGACGGAAATCTTTGCGGACTATAAGCCGCTGGCCTTTATCTCCATCATTTTAGGAGGGGGAATCGCATACGTGATTCCTTGGGGATCGACGGCGATCAACTCCATGATTGTCACATTCATCATTTATGTGGCAGGCGATAAGATCATGGCATTGGCAAGTTCTGATGAAGGAGCAGAAAATGAAGCGTGAGATAAAAAGACGAATTGACCAGTACCTGGAGCAGACGGAAAAGCAGATGCTTGACGGAATCAAAAGAAGCGTACAAATACAGAGTGTAAAAGGGGAGCCTTCCAAGGAGGCTCCTTTTGGAGAAGGACCCAGATTGGCGCTGCTTGACGCACTAAAGCAGGCAGACGAATTGGGATTTAAGACAGAGAATCTGGACAGCCGGATCGGGTTTGCGGAGTATGGGGCCGGAGAAGAGATGGTTGCGGTGCTGGGACATCTGGACGTAGTGCCGGCTATCGGCGAGTGGACGCATGATCCATTTTGCGCAGAGATATATGACGGCATGCTGTATGGCAGAGGCGTGCTGGATGATAAGGGACCGGTGATAGGCGCGTTGTACGCGCTTGCCGCAGTCAGGCACAGCGGAGTGGACTTAAAAAGAAGAATCCGCGTGATTATGGGGACGGACGAGGAAAGCGGCTCGTCCTGTGTCGCGTACTATAAAGAGAGAAAGCAGGAACTTCCGGTGGCAGGATTTACGCCGGATGCCTGCTTCCCGGTTATTTTCTGTGAGAAAGGCTGCCTGGTATTTGAAATCGGATGCGAACTGTCAAAAGAGACCCTGGGAAGGCTTCAGAAATTCCGGGGCGGTACCGCGCCTAATGTGGTTATGGAGGAGTTTGAAATCCATATGCTGACGGAAGGAGGCTCATGTTCCATGTATAAGAAGGGAAAGAGCGCCCATGCCGCCGCGCCTTCTCTTGGCATCAATGCCGGAGTGGCTGCCGCAAAAGAACTGGCACAAGTAAGACTGGCACCCGAGATAGACGATATGATGAGATTCATTGCGGATTACATTGGAGATGAGACGCAAGGAAAAGGCCTTGGGATCGATTATACAGACGAGGAGACCGGCTGCGTATCTGTTAATCTGGGAATTCTGGGAATCCGGGAAGGCCGGGCATATCTGACGCTGGATATCCGGTATCCCAACAATGCTGACCCGGAATGGATAAAAAAAGAAGTGGAAAGAAAAGTAAGTTCCCGGAATCTGGAAATACAGAGCATAAGACATTCGCCTCTTATGTACCTCTCCAAAGAATCTGCGCTTATTAAAACCCTGATGAATGTATACGAGCAGGAGATGGGAGCGGGAGCAAAGCCTGTTGCGATCGGAGGCGGAACCTATGCAAAGTCATTTTCCAATATGGCGGCATTCGGGCCGCTTTTCCCGGGACAGAAGGATTGCATCCACCAGCCGGATGAACAGGTGGAGGTGGAACTGCTTAAGAAGGCCGTGCGCATGATGGCGTATGCGATGGCAGAACTTGCGCAGGCAGAGGAGGTGAACGAATGGATGTAAGTATTTTCAGCGTGCTGGGACCCGTGATGATCGGACCGTCCAGCTCGCATACGGCAGGGGCTGCCAGGCTGTCAAAGGCGGCTGCCAGGATTGCGGGTGGCCGGATTAAAAAGGTCTCATTTGGGCTGCACGGCTCATTTGCCAAAACGTATAAAGGACATGCCACGGATAAAGCGCTGCTTGCCGGGGTGCTGGGCCTGGACGAACAGGATGAGAATATCATCCGCAGTTATGAACTGGCTGACAAGTCAGGGCTTAAGTATGAATTTTATACGACGGATCTGGGAGACGTCCATGAGAATTCGGTAAAAATGGACTTTTTGATGCAGGATGGGCGGACCGTCTCCGTGACTGGCTCATCCGTAGGCGGAGGAGAGATAGAAATTCTGGAAAAGAGATATGGCAGCTTGTTTTAAACGAAAAAGGAGAAGATAGAATGTACCATAATTTCAGCGAGTTACAAGATTACTGCAACCGCAGCCACGTACTTTTGTGGGAGGCAGTACTGAAAAATGAAATCAGGATTACCCATGAGCCAAAAGAACTGATCTATGACAGGGCCAGAAGACGTCTGGCAATTATGGAGTCCGCGGTAAAAAAGCATATTGCCAGGCCTTCAGAGCCGGACGGAAACTACATAGCAGGAATGTCCGCAAGGCAGCATGATCACAAGGACAATGGCATCTGCGGCGCATTCATCAATAGGGTCATGGCCTATGCGCTGTCCTGCAGCGAGGCAAACGCTTCCATGGGAAAGGTATGCGCCGCGCCCACCGCTGGCTCCTGCGGAATCCTTCCGGCCGTCCTGATTGGGATGAAAGAAGAACTGAGTCTTGAGGAAGAGACGGTTCTGAATGGCTTTATCACGGCGGGAGGCCTGGGCGCTATTATTACGCGCAATGCCACCGTTTCCGGTGCAGAAGGAGGATGCCAGGCAGAGTGCGGGGTAGCGGCAGCCATCGCCGCGGCGGCAGCCGTCCAGATGTGCGGCGGCATCGCAGAGCAGTCCATTGCGGCCAGCGGATTTGCACTGATGAATATTATGGGGCTCGTTTGTGATCCAGTAGCCGGGCTGGTACAGATTCCCTGCGCCCAGAGAAATGCTTCCCAGGCAGTAAACGCTTTAGTGTCCGCAGATCTTGCGCTGGCAGGCCAGCCGCTTCTTATCCCCATGGATGAGATCGTAGAGGCAATGTATCAGGTGGGAAGGCAGCTTCCTCCATCGCTTCGGGAAACTGCGATGGGCGGCCTTGCAGCCACAAAGACCGGCAAGAAGATGGGCAGATGCCTGACAGAAAAAAACCTTCAGGCCGAAGCATAGCATGCTCAGCCTGAAGGGGAAGCAGGTAGATGGGCTGCCGGATTATTTTGCAGCCTTATCAGCAAAATCTGTTGTCACTAGGTCTTCATACGGCGCACGTTTATCCAGTTCGCCGGCGTCTTCCAGGATATCCTGCAGAAGGTTGAAGCTGTCTTCTTCAAATACCAGATTGTCTTTCCAGGTATCCTGATCGTAGTAACGTTCCACAATCGTAGTAATCGTGTCCAGATCGGTCTCTTTAAACTGAGGGGCTATGATGCCGGCAATGTCTTCCGGCGTGTGGGACTGGACATAATCCATGCCTTTTTGAAGCGCATTGGTAAATCCCTGGATGACTTCCGGGTTCTTGTCAATATAACTCTGCTTTGCGGAGAAGGCAGTGTATGGCACATAGCCGCTGTCTGTTCCGAGAGAGGCAACAACATAGCCTTTGCCTTCTTTTTCGAGGTTGGTCGCGCCTGGCTCGAATTCAACTGAATTATATAGTTTACTACACCATCAGAGTAAAAATTTAAACCCGCAGATCTTGTGGGTATCCTTATCTATGTATATCTCCTCAATAATACTCTTCCAGAATGTCTTCTTATGGGAATAATCCAGTCTTTCATAGACGTCGCGCCAGTTTCCATTAAGTTTCGTTTCGATAGGGCGGTAGGATTCAACAGTAATAATCTTTGAGTCCTGACGCTCCTTCTCCAACGTCTTTTCCAGTTTCTCGTATTGCTCATCATAGTATTCCATGGTTATGCGGCCCTTCTGGAATAGGATATTCAGGCGGTCTAATTCGGCCTTGATCCTGTAGGTGCTGTCCTTCTTCTTGGCGGCCTTCTGCTGCAGGCTCTTGACTTCATATATGCAATGCTGTAGTTCCGGATATACATGAGCAAGCATATATTCTTCCACGACGGACTCTGAAATGCAAGGCCCGGTATGCTTCGTAAGTTTCTTCTCGCATCTGTAGCGCTTATGCTCTGTACGCGATCCGTCTTTACAGGTATGACGCTTCGTATATCCGGTCATAGTAGCCCCGCAATGAGGGCATTTCACGAGCTGGCTGAACAAATACGGCACCTTGGTGCCAGGATAGGTCTTGGACTGGCATATCCTGAGTATCTTCTCGTGCTGCTCGGGAGTGATGTACGGCTCGCAATATCCAGGCCTACCATACCTCATTCCGGCATACACTTCGCTTGTCAGCATGCGGTCCACCTGGTACTTGGAAGGTGACCGATCTCCATATTTTTCCAGCGAATAAAAAATCGTGGCGCGCTTAGAGTAGCAGGTAAAGTAATACCGGAAGATATCATCGGTTATGCTTTTGGTAGCCTCGTCTTTTGCCAGATGCTTATCTACATTCTTATACCCAAATGGAATTGGTCCATTAAGGTGCTCCTGGTTTCGCTTCTTGTGCTCGAAGACTACCTTGATTCTTTCGGATGTCCGATCGGACTCGTTCTGTGCCACGGCCAGCATGATGTTGATCTTCAACTGGCCATCAGCGGTTGAAGTATCATAGTCTTCTAAGATGGTTTTCCAGTTGCAGTTATGTTCTTCCAATATGGCCTGCGTATTGTGGTAGTCCTTCACATTGCGGAACCACCTGTCAAGTTTCGTTACAAGAACAATATCTATCTTATTGGCCTTGATATCATCTAGGAGCCGCATGAAGTCTTTCCGATTCTGGAGTTTCTTTCTGGCCGTCAGCCCCTCATCAATGTAGTAATCGACGATCTCATATCCATGGCTTTTCGCATACTCGGTCAAGAGTTCCTTTTGCGTATCAAGAGACAGTCCCTGCTGAACCTGGATGTCTGTAGATACGCGGTCATAGATTGCGCATCGAATTATTTTTCCCATCATATCACTTCCTTGATTATAAATTCTATTAAAAAAGGTTTAAAAAATACGCCCACTTGCGGGACGCATCCAGAAATGATATAATGCTCTTGCGAAGGAGATTCTATCATCCGGCACGTCCGGCAGGTAGTATCTGTGAAACCGTCTCAGAAATGGGGCGGTTTTATTTATTATTATTCTTCTTCCTCATCTTCCTCTGGCATATAACTAATTGAGTAGTTTTCGTCACTTGATAAGGATTGCCTGAATTCTTCTGCCAACATGGTTTTATTAAATTCAGCAGTTGGTTCTATATCAGTTACTAATTTTTCGAGTTCGTCAATTGTGGTGTAGAAAAACTCCTTTCTCATATTAACTTTATTTACGCGATTATTATTTAAAATTTGATGAAGTTTGCTTTCAAGCCCTACAGCATCATCAGAAAAGATAAAACTATGTACATCAAATTTGAATGGAACGGAAGCATCTCCTAATTCGTTAACTCGATCCTGGGGATTAAGGCGTCGAGTCATCCCTATCTTGAACACATTATCTCCAAATGAACCAAGGTTGCTGATTATATATACATTTCCGGCTTTTCCATTAGCAAGGTTGGATATTTCTTCTTTTTTTACTACAACATCCGCAAGTTGAGACTGTAATTCAAGGATGCGGTCATTAAGTTTTGCTAGTTCAATATCATTTGCTGATGACAGTTGCTCTTTAAGTTTTTCAATTTCGCTTTGATATTTCGATTCTTCTTGTTCTACTTTCTTACGCTCTGCCTCTAACGCCTTTCGCTCTTCTGCCTCTTGCCTCATTTGCTCGCGTAGAGCCAATTGTTCTTGTCTAGCCTGCTCTTTCTTTACATAATAATTATATTCGATTTTTACAGCATTGATAAACAGGTACTCTATTTCACCTATAAATTTCGTGAGTGTTCCAGCAATGCTTTGATTTCCATCGCCGGCTATTTTAAGATATTTCTTAGTTACGGATTTCACATCTTCTATAGAATTATCTAATTTCTCGTATTTTAAATTATAGAGAATATTTTGCAACTCTGCCCTTAATGCAATTACCATTAACTGGTAAATGGCTTGGTTGGCTTTCGTAGTATATCTGGATGAATATTTTTTTAGAATAGAGTCTATTTGCTTGTCGTTTTCCCTATATGCCTTTCTTAAGTCCTTAACGTCCATGCAATGCAATTTTAAGATTACGGAAGGGCTGATCTCTTCGAGATCAGTCAATTCGTTGTCCGGGAAACGTAATATGCTTTGTTGCGGCTCATAATTTAAATATTTATCAAAAGTATAGTTAATAGCCTTTACGAGTTCTTTCGAGCGGCTAAGTTTATTTGTCTGCGTCTTAACCTTTTTATTTAGTGACGCTTCTTCTAAACGAAGAGTATTCAAAGTATTTAAAACTTCTTTACATTTTTCATCCCGATCTGAAATCATTCTGTCCAAATCATTTATTTTTTTCTGCAGATCTGCCTCAGCAATTCTCTGCTTTTCAGAATACTCATATTTGAGTCGGATCTGTTTTTCATGGGCCTCCTTGTCTAATGCATCAGTCATTTCTTTGACTTTAAAATAATCAAATCCGCCCAATTCATCTAGCATTTTTTTCATACTATCCGTAGAATCCTGCAAGTTTTGATTATTTTGAATCAAATTCTGATTTTCCTGTTGTAATCGCGCGATTTCGGCTTTGAACTCGTTAATTCTAAAAATATCCCCTAATCCCATTTGTTTTTCCTTTCTTTAAAAAAATATATACCATAAATTACCAGTTATATCTAGATATCTATATTGTAGAATTAGTGTATGAAGATACTGCTGGACGAAATAATGTATAAGAAAAATCTAACTGTAAACCAGGTATCTCAGATGACCGGCATTCCACATACGACCATAGTGGACATTAAGAACGGTCATTCTAGCCCTCGAATGGATACCATGGAAAAAATAGCCAAAGGCCTTCATATCCATATCACAGACCTTTTTGATTCAGAATATAAATAAAGTGGTCGAGATCTCGACTGATTCCAAGCACTTCCAATAGATATACCCCAATTATGTGTTTATATAAGTAGGAGAGTGGAAAAGTTATCCACATACTTATCAACAAAAAAGTACAAACAAATGTTCGAAACCTTATTGAACATCCTCAGTCCCCGTGCTAATATATTTTCAAGGGTAGAACAAATGTTTGTGGTGCGGAGGTATTACATATGGAAAGCGATGAGTACAGAAAGCAAATTATTCAAATGGTTGGCCAAATTACAGATGACGTCATTCTGAGGCGTATTTATTTTATACTGGTTGTTATTGCGGGAACTGATTTTTAAATCGGTTCCTTTTTTAATCGATGCCTAAGCACGCTTTCATGAATTCCTCTATGTGCTGTAGTTTTTCAGGGGAAGCCTCTGCTATTGCATTAAGCATGTTGCGGGCAATCTGGTTTTCTGTGACGCTTAACTTTCCTAAATTAAGGGAGAATCTGTCATCTTCATTTACTTTAGTGAACATATTCTCGTCTCCACCTTCTCCGGTACGGAGCCAGACTTCATTTATGCCAAATTCTGAGCAGATTCTATTAATATGTATATCTTTGGGTTTTCGATCACCTGTTTCAAACATCGCAAGAGTAGATGCACCTATATCTATTTTTTTTGCGAATTCCCTCTGGCTTAATCCTAATTGCTTTCTTATTTTTTGGATTCGTTCGTTCATTATGAAACCTCCTTCTTGAAATTACTATATCATAAAAATGTTCACAATGCAAGCATGAAGTATTGACATGGTGCTTACATTGTGTTAATATATGCTTACAAAGCAAACTGAAAGTGAGGTGGAAATAATGAAAAAGGATATTGTTAAGGACATCAGACTTACTGATGATACGGTGGAGAATATCAAGATTATGGCCCCATACCTTGATGAAACATCGCAGAACCGCGTGTTTGGCATGATGCTTGAGGCGGTTAAGAATTTGGAATCTGATGCTGAAAAGAAGGCTGGATAGGGAGGGATGGGTGAAGCGTAAAGATATGACATCCGAAGAGGACAGAGCGTAATTACAAAGTTGCTGACAGGTGCGCAAATGTAGCAATAATAATTGGCGTACTGACAGTACTGATTAATATTACAGCGAACTTAGATAAGATATTATCATTCGGATATTATGTACTATCTTGTCTACATTGATTAAAAGCGTTGCTACAAAAGCTGAAATGGATATGATGATAGAAATATTAGCACGGAATTTGGCTGCTATAGACTTTTTCTCAGCCGATTTTGCAATTTCCAATGCTCTTGCCTGCGCAATGGAATCCATTAGGGAGAATCCCTTAAAAGTAACAAAGGATGTTCCTGTTTTTTGAACATGAGGAATACCATCTGCTGTTCTTCCAACAGCAGAGTAACCGCCGATTAGTTCATCTTTTACGCATTGATAAAATATTTCGTTGTACTCTTCAGGAGTGCATTCGGGGAATTCACTATAAGACAAATTTTGTTCGGATATTACATAGTTTAGTATTTTAACAACAACGTCTTCATATTCGGTTTTACTTTTTATCACTTAAGATGCCTCCTTGTTCACAGGCTCCTTTTAGTAAAAATACTAAATTTCTATACTTATAATAATTCTAAAAAAATTAAGAGTCAAGCGATATTACAGATAATGGAAAGCGAGGTGATATGAGGCTCCTTCTTATGTACTTGGAATTACAATTCCTGTACATAAATTATAAAAGATGGATGATTGAAAAGCAACAGTTTGATGATAGGAGTTATAGAAAGAAAGCAGGGCAGGTAGGGAAGGAGATGATGTAAGTGTTAACGGTGCTATTTGCAATTACGACAATTATATGTGCTTTGGGATGGCTTAAGAGGTATGTGTCGTGTGGAGCAATTATTTACTACATTCAAAAAAAGCAGTACATGCTTCCAAGTGATTCTGAACTGAAAGAATGTACTGACTTTGTAGTAAAAAATATGCTGAAAGATATTTTTAAGTAATTCCAAGTTCGCTTTTTATTATAAGTGTGAGAATGCCAGAGGCGACCTGTGAAATTGTTGATACAGAGTTTGAACCGACTTTTGATAATACGCCCTTGGTCTTAGACCAAACATTATCAGAGCGGATATCTGCTAGAAATTGATGTCCGGTATAAGTAATATCTCTTATTTTCAATATTAGTGTTCCGTGATTTGTTTCACGCTTAAGAACTTCAATAAAGCCGGCTTCATATAATTTTAGACATGAGTAGCGAAGGTCATCTTCATTATAAGAAGTAAGTTCATTGGATAGTTTGGAAAATGATAATGATTCGTCATACGGGATGTCTTCCATTACGAGAAGGATATCTCTCATACAGTCAGGGTTAAGTTTCATAATTGTATCTCCTTTCTATGTACTTGGCTGCTGCAATAGCCTGTAATTACAGTATAGGAGGTCTGAAAAAAATTATCAAGAAGAGATAGAGGGTTTAAATCATGCCAGATTATCGCAACAAGTACAAACCGTAAGGCATATACATATAGTGGAAAGAAGGGAGGGATCGTATGGCAGCGGATGCATCAGAAGCAAAGGACGCTGACATTGGGAAACAGGTCATGGATCTGCTGATCTTCCTGCTGGAGGATCAGACGGGAACGCCATACGAATATCGTCGGATTGATGATGAGGATAAAACCGCTTAGGCGGTAGAAGGGAGGACAAGCCTATGAGCGAAGAGGGGTACCGCAGGAAACTGATCCTGCATAAACGAAGAAAGCGGGACAGGCTTATAAAAATAGCGCTAGGAATACTGGCCGCGATGTTAGCAGGCCTAGGCGCAATTATAGTAGTGCTGATCTACTGCCGGATGGTGGGGCCGTTATTTTGAAGAAGGAGGAAATTAGGATGAAGCATTATAGGATATGCATACAGGCAGAGAGGCATGAGTTTGACTATCTCTGCAGCACGATCAGCGATGCATACGGCGCGGTCGAGGACGCGTCGATCGCATTTAATCTTAACCTCGACATGGATAGCATCATGCGCGTGCTGGTCGATATGGATCGAAGGAACCTTATTGAGACGGATCGGTATCACATCCGAATCCGCGTGGAAGATGGAGAAGTGTAGAAGGGAGGTGAGGAAGTTGACGAAGGAAAGATGGATGGACATCGGGCTTGGTATGGAGCCGCACCTGAAAGGGATCGCAAGGATCGCTTCGCTGGCTGGCATGGATATAGTAAGCATTGCGGCCACGGATGGCGGACATATATGGGCAACCCACATCGATGACGATGACGGAAGACATTATACCATTGACATCAGGCCAAACGGGATAACGGAACTGTCGATAGACAGAAAAGTGTTCTATACAAAAAATTAGAGCGCCTTCATAGGCCGGCAAGCCTCGGGCGCTCAAGAAATTTAACCAATTAAATTATAACAGATACGGAGGAAAATGCAAATGAATCTTTACGAACTAACAGAACAATACGATGAGGTAATGAGCCTGCTCTATGATAACGAGACGGACGAGCAGACGATTCTGGACACGCTGGAATCCATTGACGGCGAGATCGAGGACAAGGCTGACAATTACGCAAAGATCATCAAAAACATGCTGGGCGAGGCGGAAGCGGTCAAGAGGGAGAAGGACAGGCTGCAGGCAAGACAGCAGGCGCTGGAGAATCGTGCGAAGTGGCTGAAGGATACCCTGCAGGCGAACCTGGAATTTATCGGAAAGACCAAGTTTAAAACAGCACTGTTCAGTTTTTCCATATCCCAGAATGGAGGAAAGCAGCCGCTTGCCATTACGGAGAACATCGAAGAGATCCCAGGAAAGTACCTGATAGCACAGAAGCCCGTGCCAAACAAGGATGCGATCCGCGAACTGCTGCAGAGCAGGGAAGTCGAGTGGGCCAAACTCGAGCCGTATGGCACGCATCTTAATATCAGGTGATGGCCATGGAAGAAAAGAATATGGATGGGATCCCTCCATACCGCATGAACCAGATCGTGAAGACGGCCAGCGTGATAACGGAGCAGCTGGTCAATGGCCGGCATCTCTACCAGCCGA
Source organism: [Clostridium] scindens (assembly GCF_019597925.1). NCBI lineage: Bacteria > Bacillati > Bacillota > Clostridia > Lachnospirales > Lachnospiraceae > Lachnoclostridium > [Clostridium] scindens. The sequence goes on from NZ_CP080442.1 coordinate 1,493,845, forward strand.
CCTATCATGAATGCGAGATCTGCATAGAACTGGTGGCGGAGGCGATCCGAAAAAGCAAGAATGAATATAGGAGGAAATAGGATGTTTTTGAATAAGACGAAGTTAAAGCAATTGATCAAGAGCTCCTTCCGATGGGAAGGGCTCACGGTAGGGCGGGTCTATGAGGGCCTGGTCGTAGCCGGAGGAAGATGGATCACATGGACGGAGGATGGGTACATACCGAACTGGCTGAAGGCGGCCGTAATGGAATATACCGGGGAGCTGCCCAAGCAGGGATGCATGTTCAAGGCAAGGAAGGATGAGCCGATCCAGTATGAGATAGCGGAAAACAGCCTGTATGATCTGCCAGAAATGAAGCGAAAATGCAGATTTGCCTATACGGTCACGCCGGTCGTCATAAAAGACCAGCATTCCCAGATGCGGCTTCTGCAGCAGAATACGTCCGGAAGCATTCTGGCCGTGCCGGAAACCTGCTGCGAGATCATCGACCTGAGCGAGCTGGGAGATGAGAATGCGCCATCCGGACCGGCATCCGTAAGCGAATCCGGAGGCATCCTGCTGTATAAAAACGAGCATTCAGCATATGCATTTACACCGCTTGACGGGGTTAGGGATGATACAAGAGAAATCATGGATGCTGTTTTCGCGATTAATTTCAGCAGAATGGGGGAGGGGAAATAATGGCAATACCAGTTCTAATTATAGGAAAATCCGGAAGCGGAAAATCCGCAAGCATGAAGCGTTGCGTTGGAAAAGACTTTAATCTGGTCCGCGTGCTGAATAAGCCGCTCCCTTTCAGGGGGAAGATCAATGGCTGGATAACGGATGACTATCAGATCGTGTATAAGGCACTGAAGTCGGCGCCGGCAAAGTCGGTTATTATTGACGATGCAGGCTATCTTATTACGAATTACTTTATGAAGAACCATAGCACAAAGGGGAAGGGAAATGATGTTTTCGGGCTCTATAATACCCTTGGAGACAATTTTTGGGGCCTGATCCAGTACATTATCAATGAGATGCCAGCGGATAAGATCGTCTATGTCATCATGCATGAGGATACGGACGACTACGGAAACGTGAAGGCAAAGACGATCGGGAAACTGCTGGACGAGAAGATATGCCTGGAAGGGATGTTTACGATTGTGCTAAGAAGTGTAAACAATCTTACAGAACATAAATTTATCACCCAGTCAGATGGCGGTGCGATCAGCAAGTCTCCGGAAGGGATGTTCGAGGATCTGGAGATACCCAATGATCTTCTTTATGTAGACAATAGAATCAGGGAGTATTACGGCATACAAAATTCAAAGAATCAAGAAAGAGAGGATGAGACATTATGATAGCAAAGCCACAGGGATACGATGAAGCACAGGCATTTACGGGGGAGTTTGCGTCTCTTCCGGCTGGATGCTACATATGCATTATCAAGCAGGTGAGCATGGTGCAGAGCCAGAAGGGGCGCGACCAGATTGCCGTCCTGTTTGATATCGCAGAAGGAGAGCAGAAAGGATTCTATGACAGGCAGTTCAAGGCGGCAAGGCTCCAGGATCCTGAAGCAAAATGGAAAGGCGTACATAAGCAGATTATGGATGGATCTAGTCTTCCATTCTTCAAGGGGATGATGACCAGCATTGAAAGATCAAATCCGGGATTTTCCTTCCCATGGGGCCAGAAGGATAACGAAAAGACTCTGGTAGGCAAAAAATTTGGCGCAATTATGGGAAGGGAAGAATTCCTTACGTCTGGAGGGGAAAAGCGCATGGCAACCAAGATAGCGCAGATCCGCAGCATAGACGGCCTGAAGGACGCAAAGGTGCCGGAGGACAAGCTGCTCGGGGATGATGCAGGAGCCGCCAGCACGCCCTCGCAGTATGGACCGGCAGACGAGAACGGATTCATGAATATTCCGGATGGCATCGATGAAGAACTGCCATTTATGTAGGGAGGACTACGAGGAGGTAAAACAGGCATTAAGCATGAAAAAGGTGGCCGAATTTTACGGGCTCCAGACAAACCGGCAGGGGTTCTGCCTCTGCCCCTTTCATGCGGACAGCCATCCCAGCATGAAGATCTACCAGCATGACAAGGGATATTTCTGCTTTACCTGCCACGAAGGCGGCGATGTGGTGAAATTTGTGGGAAGGCTTTTCGGCCTGACCAATGAAGAGGCATGCAAGAAACTGATCGAGGACTTTTCCCTGCCTGTAAAGACGGAAGGGCTTTCCTACCGAGAGAAGAGGGAGCGTCAGGAGCGGCAGGAAAGATACAGGGAACTCCAGAAGTTCAAGGCGATGGCAATGGCGATCCTGAAGGGCTACTGGATGCTTCTCTGCGAGGCGGCGAACGATTTCGCGTCCCCGCATTTCGAGGAGGCGCTACAGGAACTGTCCATTGTGGAATACAGGATGGACTGCCTGGAGAAATGCCCGGAAAAGTACTACGCAGACAGGAAGGCGGTGAGAAGACTTGGAGAAATCAAAAGACGAATTGCTGGATGGAATGATGGAGCTTACTCCCGCTGACCCGTTCCCAGATGAAGTTTTTTATAAGATTTTTGAGATAGAGGATATCGTAGAGCGGACAAGGTATATCGAAGGGATGAAAACCAGAGCCAGGCAATTGAAGCGGATCAGCGAGTTTAACTCGACATTAAAGGCCTTCTTCCAAGACTATGCGCAGAAGATGAAGGAAACCGGAAATAAGACCGCCTTTACCGGCCAGCCGGTAGAATTGGAGTGCGGGCAGTGGAGGGCGAATGATCTGGGCGTAACCATGCAGCGTTTTGACAATAAGGGGATGCCGGTTATTGTCAATGCCTGCACGCATCCGATTCTGCCGATGGAGATTTTGAAAAATGTCGATACTGGGGATGAGCGGATCCGCCTGTCCTATTTTAAGTATGGGACATGGAACCAGGTTACGGTTGGACGTGATGTGTGCGCAGATAACAACTCCATTGTAAAGGTATTGAGCAAGATCGGTATCGAGGTTACCACGGAGAATGCCAAGAGCCTTGTGAAGTATATCAGTGACTGTGTGGGATATAATCCAGCAAAATTAAGCCCTAAACGGTCAATTAACCGGCTTGGCTGGGCTGGCAATGAGTTCATGCCCTATGCTCAGGATATTGTCTATGATGGCGATGAAGAGTTTGATTCTATTTATCATAACATTGGACAGGGTGGAGATTATGAGATTTGGAAAGAGCATTGCGGCGCCTTAAGAAAAAACAAGATTATCCGTCTTGCATTCGCGGCCAGTGCAGCCAGCGTGGTGATAAGCCTGGTGAATGCCCTGCCATTTGTTTTTCACATTTGGAGCGGGGAATCTGGCACGGGAAAAACCGTGGCTATCATGGCGGCTATGTCCATCTGGGGCAATCCCAAGATGGGCGGGCTGGTCAAGACCATGGACGTCACCCAGTACTATCTGACGAAGTCAGCGGCGTTCCTGCACTCAATCCCATTTGCTGGAGACGAGCTGCAGACCATCAAGGATCGCTGGACAACCAACTTTGACAAGCTGATCTACAGGGTAACGGAAGGAATCATGCGCGGGCAGGGAAAAGCGTCTGGCGGCGTAAAGGAGACCATGACATGGAGCAACAGCTTCCTGTTTACGGGCGAGGAGCCCATCACGAAGCAGAACAGCCGGGCAGGATCAAAGAACCGGGTAATAGAGATTGAAGTAGAAGAAAATCTGATCGAGGATGGAAATCATACCGTATCTGTCCTTACAGCGAATTACGGCCATGCCGGAAAAATTCTGGTAGAGTACCTGCAGAATACGGAGGCGAAGAAACTCAGGGAGGAGTATAAGCGTTATTTTGACGCCATGTGCAACCTGGATACGACGGAAAAGCAGGCGATGGCGATGGCGTGCATCCTTCTGGCAGATCGAATTCTGACAGAAGTGATTTTTACCGATGAGGAGCCGTTAAGGATCAAGGATATTAAAACATACCTGCGAAGCGCAAATGAAGTGGATGTAGCGGAACGGTCCTATCAGGCAGTGCTGAACTGGATTGCCAAGAACCCGGTGCGGTTCCAGAACCCGAATGGGACAGACTCCCTGAATAAGGGAGAGGTCTGGGGCAGGATCGATGAGGATGAGGAGCATCAGGAAAAGCCTCCAGTAGCCGTGATCAATAAGGATGTGCTGTGCGAGTTTCTGGAAAAGGCGGGATTCGATTATGCGGCTGTCAGCAAGAAATGGGAGGCAAAGGACCGGATCCAGCGCAACTCGCAGGGGAAATACATCCACAATACAAGGGTGTATGGAATCAAGGCAAACTATATCAAGCTGAATATGGAGCCAGGAGCAGATGAGGAAGGCTTCATGGATATCGAGGAGGAGCAGGCGAGGCTTCCATTCGACTAAAAATGTCTAACCTTTTAGAAATTATCATTTTGGTTAGACAAAAGGTTAGACATAAGATTGGCTTAAACACGCGGTTTATAATATACAGTCTAACCATCTAACCTGTCTAACCATGATTCATATATCGTAACGCGCGTAAAAATCATAGTGAATTTTTTTCTTTAAAAATCTGTGGTTATGGTACAGAAATTTAGGGTAGACGGTTAGACATGGCGATTTTACGGGCTTTTCAGGGTGCAAACCGGGAAAAAACAGGGTAGACATTTTCGGAAAAAGGTTAGACAACGGGATCATAGGAGGAAAAACGAATGGCAGATATGGAATTTTTAAGAAGGCTCCTTACAGATGCGGAGCTGGAACTGAAATATATGGAGATGTACCAGGAAGAGACGGAGAGGGCCAGGAAGGATAATGCAGGGTATGCAAGACTCTGGGACATGAGAGCTCCTTCCAGGCAGCGGATCAGGGACGATCTCAGAATGATCCGCAGGGTGACCATGGATATAGAGAGGGGACTGGGCAGATGAGGCACTACGGATATCTGGAACGGATCCGGCATCCGGAACGGGAATGGTTCAGCTTCCTTGGCGGCGATGACCTGACGGTAATCATTCACAAGGACGCAGGGCAGAAGCAATTATTTTTCCCAGACTGGCAGTCGTGCGATAACGGGGATGGAATGCTGACGCTTGATTCCATCAGAAAGCAGGTAGAGGACATGCATGGAAGGGCGATAATCGTAGTCATGGCGGAAAACCCTTTGAACGGGTATGTATACCGATATGGGAACTATGGAGATTTCTGGGTACAGATCGGAAGCGTCAGAGGATATGCGTAAGGAGGAATTGAATATGAGTAACAAAAGCAATGGAACAGCATTCGAGAGGGAATTTGCCCAGATGCTTTCGGAGCATGGATTCTGGGCGCATTGCCTGAAAGACAATCAGAACGGGCAGCCATTCGATGTGATCGCGGCAAGAAATGGAATTACTTATGTATTTGACTGCAAGGACTGCCAAGGCGGATCCTTCAGGCTGAGCAGGATAGAGGAGAACCAGCACAATGCGATGTCATTATGGAGCAGCACAGGGAACCGTCCGGGACTCTTCGCGATTAGGATGCAGGGCATGGTCATTCTGGTGCCTTACCGCATGCTTGCAATCATGATGGAGAGCGGGACGAAGCAGGCGACCAGAATCGAATTAATGCGCTGCGGGAGGCTTTTCGAACGATGGATCGAGCATCGGAACCGCCTTGATAGGAAGGTGACGGGATGCAGGTAACAATCAGCAATGAGATATATATCCGCGACCCATCCCCTGAAGTTGTTCAATGGGCCCGGGAAAATCTGATCATCCCAAATCCCGAGTATGCGAAGAAGCAGCGCATGGGACTATGGACCGGAAGCACTGAGAAGCAGCTGCACCTGTTTTATGTGGATGGCGACAAGATCGCCCTTCCATGCGGAACGGGGAAGCAGATCCGGAAACTTCTGTCCGGAGCAGAATTTCATCAGGACCTGGCTGACAATGGAGAATTGGAGTTTCCTGGAAGCGTGCCGCTGTATGAATATCAGGAGGAGGCGGTAAGCGCCATGAAAAAGGCTGGATGCGGGATACTGCAAAGCCCGTGCGGATCCGGCAAGACACAGATGGGCATCGCGCTGGCGGCAAGGCTGCAGCGGAAGACATTGTGGCTGACGCACACGCAGGATCTGCTGTGCCAGTCCTATGACAGGGCGAGGGAATACTTTCCGGACGAAATCCTGGGGAAGATAACAGACGGAAAAGTTCACATTGGCAGCCACCTGACATTCGCTACCGTGCAGACCCTCAGCAAGCAGGATCTGACGAAATACAAGTACGCTTGGGATGCAGTGATCGTTGACGAGTGCCACCGGGTGTCCGGGACGCCGGCAAGCATGAAGATGTTTTACCGGGTGATCAGCAGCCTGGCATCCAGATATAAGTACGGCCTGAGTGCCACGGTGCATCGCGCGGACGGGCTGATCAAGAGCACGTTTGCAGCGCTTGGCGATGTGCAGTATCAGGTGCCGGATGAGGTGGTCGCAGAAAAGACCATGCAGGTCAATGTCCTGCGGCGCGATACTGGGATCAAGGTCAGCAGGGTGTGTCTGGATACGGACGGGACGCTGGTATACAGCAAGCTGATCAATTACCTGACAGGAAGCCAGGATAGATGCCTCGTGATCGCAGAGGACCTGAAATCAAACCGGGATCATTTCAACCTGATCCTATCTGACCGTCTGGAGCACCTACATAGCCTGCAGAACATGCTTCCGGAGGACCTGCGGAGGCAAAGCGTGATGATTGATGGGAAAATGACGAGCAAGAAAGCAAAAGCGGAACGGGAGCAGGCCATAGAAGACATGCGATCCGGGAAGAAGCACTTCCTGCTCGCCACCTACAGCCTGGCAAAGGAGGGGCTGGATATTCCAAGGCTGGACCGCCTGTACCTCACTACCCCTAAGAAAGACTATGCGGTGGTGACGCAGAGCATCGGCCGGATCGCCAGGACATTTGAAGGGAAGGATCAGCCAGTCTGCTATGATTACGTGGACCAGATTGGATTTTGCGAGAATCAATATAAGAGGCGTAAAACCAGTTATAGGAAAGCGAGGTGCAGGATTATTGAATGATGCGGACATGATCCAGCAGAAAGTGAGAGGGATCTATAATGACTGCTGGGGATCTTATAAGCAGTACCTGAACGATCATGATATGGGGGAATTCAACAAGCGTGTAACAGCGTTGAAGGAAAAATACGGAAACGACGAGTTTCTGATTGGTATCCTGTATGCATTTGCGCCGATCATCAATACATTGCATGCGGAATACCTGATGGGAATTTCAAGGAGATAGTAGTAATTGGGTGAGTATACATGAGAGCAAAAAACAAGCAGCAGACCGTCCGGCAAGACTAGAATCTGCTGCAATTCCCTAAAAAGAGTATAGCATATATCCTCTTTTGGGGCAATACGAAGGAGGAAAAATCATGTATACAGAGAGTGTAGATATTAAGAGCAGCGTGATTAACAATGTGCTGATGCAGATGAGCGTGTATATTGAAAAGGCGGCAATAGACGTGCTGCAGCGCATTCTAGAAGAACAGTTCGTCTTTTTGAATATGGAGCAGATTACTACCCTGCCCTCGGAAATAAGCGAGACTGCAGAGGAGAAGAACCGATATCTGATCGAGCTGTTTAAGATCAAGAAGAGGAACCTGTCACCGCGGACCATGGAGCAGTACCTAAGAGCGGTCGGAAGCCTTGCGGCGGTCATAGACAAGCCATTGACAGATGTCGACCAGGTAGACATAGACTATTACTTGCGATGGTACCAGCAGCGCAATGTCTGCAATAATGGACTTCAGAACCAGGCATCCACCTGCAACAACGAGCGTAGATACCTGAGCGCGTTTTTTACATGGTTGCGCAAAGAACGGTTTGTATCCTGCAATCCGGTGGAGGCGGTGGAGCCGCTGAAGGAGGCCCGCAAGCCAATCGACTACTTCCGCCCATCGCAACTAGAGGAACTAAGGGACGGATGCAGGACGGAAAGGGACAGGGCACTGGTCGAGGTGCTGCGCAGCACGGGGGCGCGCGTAGGAGAAGTGGTCCAGATCAATACGGCGGACATCGACTGGCAGACGGGAGACATCCTGATCAGAGGGGAGAAGGGCGGCAGATACAGGACCATATATCTTGACGAGCCAGCGAGATATTACCTGCAGAAGTACATTGCGGGGCGAACTGACGGCAGCGAGGCCTTATTTGTTGCCTGCAGGGCGCCATATGGACGCCTGCACAACAGCGGGATACGCGCCAGCCTCAAGCAGATAGCCAAGAGGGCTGGAATGCAGTGCCGCGTATATCCGCACAAGCTGCGAAAGACGCTTGGCATGAACCTGAAGAACTCGGGGGTAGACCTTGGCTGCATCCAGGAGATCCTCGGGCATGGGAACCCGGGCGTGACGGCAAGATACTACGCGGAATCGACGCCTGACACGCTGCGGAGCGTCAGGAAGCGAGTGGCCGCGTGATTAACTAGGAGTTAGGAGGAAAATACAATATGGCAGAAAGAACACCAGATAAACAAGGGTTAGAGTCTGTTATCAAGGTTATAGAACAAGTATGCGAGGATATCTGCGATAACTATTGCATGTATAGGGACACGGCAGATGAGGAAGGTCTGTGTGATGTTACCCGGAATGACGGGAGATGTCCACTTGATAGACTGAATTAGCATTTAGTGGAGGTATGGGATGAGCAATGTTTTGAAAAGAATGAAAAAGAGGATTGCAAGGCAGGAAAAAGAACTGCAAGAAGAACTGCAAGAAGAGGAAAAGCAAAAATCTGATGAAATACTTGTACATGGAGTAATGAAATACAGGTGTGAATCATGTGGGCATAAATGGCTGATGTTTCTGGAAAAAGGTATAGAAGAGTTTGGAGAGGATCATAAGCCGTCACCGTTCGTAATTCGTTGTAAGTGCGGCGGGATGGCGAGAGATATATCCGGGAAAATGGGATTCGCAGGAGGTGGGTATTATCCGCTACCAGACGGAGCAAGTTATTTTGCAAATCGAAAAGATTCGGATTGCGGAGTGCCGATTTTAAAAGATTAAACTGAGATTATATTTTAAAAGTGATACTGGCGAATGTGCTGGAGCGGTACTATCGACACAGCATATATAACATTAGCAGTTAGGAGGAAAACATGAAAAGATATACCAAAAAAGAGGTTTTCATTGAAGATGGGAAAACGTTTGTGCTGTGCAATGCACATGAGGAGGATTGTGATGGTAGTTGCTTGTATAAAGGGTGTGAGTGGGGTAGAAAATCGCTATTGCGATTGAGGGAATATGAAAACACTGGAATAACGCCGAAGCAGATCTTAGAGATGGATAGATTGTATACGAAGAAATGCCAGGAACTGGCAGAATGCAGGAAGAAGATATCAGAGATATTGAAAGAGATTGAGGAAATTGGGAATATTCAATTTTCAAATTACACAAAGCCACTAATAGCCGTGGAAGATGTAATAAGGATTATCCATTCTCACAAGGAAAACAATGAGCGGATTCCGGGATCTGAAAAGCCGTCACAGAGATAGGATTTAGTAGAGATTTTAGAAAGGAGCAGGAGATTTGTGCGCACAGAAAATCATGATTTGCTCCGATAAAAAATGGAACAGAGGAAGAAAAGAATCAAATGTGAACTGTATAGGGATTCTATGCAGAATTATAAAAAATATGCAATACCGCCAGCGCAGTTAATTATTGCAGACGTGCCATATAACGTTGGAAATAATTTCTATGGGAGCAATCCTATGTGGTATAACGGCGGAGATAACAAAAATGGAGAAAGTAAACTTGCTGGAAAGGCAGCCTTTAATTCAGATTTTAACTTTAACCTGTATGAATATTTTCATTTTTGTTCAAAAATGCTCAAGAAAGATGATACGAAACCAGTTGCTAGAGGGCGTAGCAGTAATTCCCCTTGCATGATTGTTTTTTGTGGCTTTGAACAGATACAAACACTTATAAATGCAGCTGCTAAACATGGGTTTATTCATTACATACCGCTTGTATTTTGTAAAAATTACAGTCCACAAGTGTTAAAAGCAAATATGCGAGTTGTAGGAGCCACAGAATATGCCTTATTGCTTTATCGTGACCGCTTGCCGAAGTTTAGAAATGGAGTACAGACAGATGAAAACGGTAAAACAATTCCAGGAACAGGGCATATGGTTTTTAACTGGTTCACATGGGAACGTGATGGAAAAGAGATTCCCAAAATTCATCCGGCGCAAAAGCCTGTAAAAGTTCTGAAAAGGCTGATTGAAATATTTACAGATCCGGGAGACGTAGTGATTGATCCGTGTTGTGGAAGCGGCTCAACGTTAAGAGCGGCAGCAGAACTAGGTCGGAGTGCTTTTGGTTTTGAAATTGATAGGAATTTTTATACGAGAGCAAAAGAGGAAATGCTTATATTTGAGAAAGATAATCAGATGTCGATATTTGACTATACTGAGATTTAAGGAGGGCTAAAGGTGGAAGGGAAAAAAATACTAGATGTCACATGCGGATCCAGGACAATCTGGTTTAACAAGAATAATCCTGCCGCACTATACTGCGATAAAAGAAAAGAAGAAGTATATGGCATTTGGAAATCAGGATCCGGAGAATCAGAGCGAAGTTGTTTAATAGACCCAGATATTCAATGCGATTTTACGAATCTTCCGTTTGATAATGATACATTTTCACTCGTGGTCTTCGATCCACCCCACCTCAAATATGTCGGGGCAACCGCTTGGATGGCAAAGAAGTATGGGAGAGTCGGAGAGGGATGGCAGCGAATGCTACATGATGGATTCAAGGAATGTATGAGAGTATTAAAACCGGATGGAGTTTTGATTTTTAAGTGGTCAGAATATGATATTCTGGCAGCCGAGGTTTGGAAGGCGATAGGAAGGAAACCGTTATTCGGACACCATAGCGGCAAAAAGTCAAAAACATTCTGGGGATGCTATATGAAAGGGACTGAGTAACTATATGGGCATTTAGCGAAACAAACGAAGGAAATGGAGATGATAGATTGAAGGATCGGAAAATGGACAGGGATCCCGGGGAGAAGGCGAGGGAATGGATGCGCCGGCCGGCCTATGCCCCTGGGGAGTTATCCTTCCAGGCAAGGCGCCTGATCCGGCACCAGGGCAGGCAGATGGAGCACAAAGATGTGGAACAATACTTGAGAGATAGGGGAGTGACCGGGCTTGGACAAAAGAACATTGAGGCAGTACAGACCGCTTCTGAAAGAGATAGAGTTACTGAGCAAAAAACTGGATAAGCTGCAGGAACGGGCGTATAATGTGCCGGAGGTATTGGGGAAAGTGACCGGGTCCAGCAAGGATTTCCCTTACACAGAGGAGCACATCACTGTCAGGATGGATGAGCCGAAGGAGTCAGACGAGATCAGAAGCATGATGCGGATCAATGAGAGGCGCCTTGATAAGGCAGAAGCAGCCAGGCTTGAGATCGAACAGTTTATAGCCGCTATTCCCGACAGCACAGACCGGCAGATCTTCGAACTGTCATTCCTGGAAGGGAAGAAGCAGAGAGAGGTTGCGGATGTTGTGGGATACAGCAGGGGAAGGGTATCGCAGATAATTAGTAAATACGTAAAGGATTAACACAATTAACAAAAATCTGTGGTATTATTTAAAGTGAAGAAAGTGGATATGATTGACGTGTCACTTGTTTCCTCCCAACACACATAGACGATAGGGCGTCCCGCAGGAATGCGGGGCGTCTTTTCGTTGTGATAAAACAGACAGAACAGAGGTGAGGTGATTGCCAAAGCAGAGAAGCCCGGACTCTTACAGGGCCGAAGAACTGTACAAGTCAGGAATGAAGTTAGTTGAGATTGCAAGTCAACTAAATGTATCCGAAGGCACGGTTAGGAGTTGGAAAAATAGATATCGTTTTGATGGGTCAAACGCAACGTTGCGAAAGAATAATCGCAACGTTGCAAAAAAGAAGCACGGCGGACAGCCCGGGAACAAGAATGCGGTCGGACACGGCGCGCCTAAAAGGAACAAGAATGCCGAGAAATTCGGATTCTTCTCGAAGTACCTTCCGGAAGAGACCGTCTCCATCATTCAGGAGATGCCCGCCGATCCCCTGGACGTCCTATGGGACCAGATACAGATTGCCTATGCCGCTATCATACGGGCGCAGCAGATCATGTACGTCCGTGACCGGGATGATCTGACCACGACGCAGATCCAGGAGAAGAACGGGGATTCTGTGACTGAGGAGCGCTGGGAGGTGCAGCAGGCCTGGGATAAGCAGGGAAGCTTCTTGAAGGCGCAGGCCAGGGCGCAGTCGGAACTGCGCAGCATGATACGGCAGTATAAGGATCTGGCAGAGAGGGTCGGAGGAAAGCAGGAGGCGATAGACCGCCTGGATGAGATACTGAAGGGAGTGCGCGAGAATGCAGCTAAGCAGGAAGCAGAATGAGTACATCGTGCATGCGACGCATAGATGGAACATCAAGTCCGGTGCCGTTCGATCGGGGAAGTCGTATGTGGATACGGCCTTCGTGATTCCCTTCCGGATCCGGGAGAGATCAGGCAAGCCCGGGCTGAATGTGATCCTGGGCGTGTCCAATGAGTCGATAGAGCGTAACGTGCTGCAGCCGATGCGGGAGATATACACGGAGGAACTGGTCGGCACGATCAACAGCCGGAACGTTGCCAGGATCTGCGGCGAGGATGCCTACTGCCTTGGAGCCGAGAAGATCAGCCAGGTGGCCAAGATCCAGGGAGCCAGCATCAAGTATTGCTACGGGGATGAGGTGGCGAAATGGAATAGAGAGGTATTCCAGATGCTGAAATCCCGTCTGGATAAGCCGTATTCCTGTTTTGACGGGTCCTGCAACCCGGAGCATCCCACGCACTGGCTCAAGGAGTTCATAGATGATGACAGGCTGGACATCTACCTGCAGAGATACACAATCTTCGATAATCCATTTCTGGATCCTAGATTTGTGGAAGAACTATGCAAGGAATACGAGGGCACGATCTACTATGACCGCCTTATTCTTGGATTATGGAAGCGAGCAGAGGGTGCCATCTACAAGAAATTCGCGGATAATCCAGAAGCATTCCGGTGCCGGATAGTGGATCAGTACTCACAGGCTCCGCCTTGCAGGGAATTCCGGAAAGAGGATATCACCTCTATCGAGATTGGCATTGACTTCGGGGGGAACCAGTCTGGCCATGCATTCGTTGCCCGCGGGTACACAGATGACTATAGAGAAGTGATAGCGCTTAAGAGCCGGAGAATTAGGGCGATGGATGAGAACGAGGATATTGACAGCAATCGGCTGGACGAACTCTTCTGCGAATTTATGCGCGATGTGATCAATCAGTACGGGGTAACAGTCCGGCATGGGGATTACGTAGAGTACTGCAACGTCGAGTCGGTGTACTGGGACAATGCTGAGACCGTCCTAGGCAACTCCATCCGCAATGCAGTAGAGAGGAGATTCCCCTGGATCTCCGTACGCCCGGCGAAGAAGAGGGCAATTAATGATCGGATCAGATGTACCGTCAGGCTCATGGGAGCAGGACGGTTTTTTATTACAGATGACTGTGAATCCCTGCAGTGTGCCTTTACAGATGCCGTATGGAACCAGGAGGTTAAGGATAAGGAGGAACGCCTGGACGACGGAAGCACAGACATTGACAGCCTGGATGCATTTGAATACACGATAGAACGGGATATGCGGGAACTTATAGAAGAGGTGGAAAATGTTTGATGGACTGAAAAGATTATGGAGAGGGATTGTGAAGATGTTTGATTATACAACAGTAAAAAATGTGATTGGCAGTGACGTGGCATTATCACAGACCATGATTGATGCTATCAATGAGTGGAAGAAGATGCAGAACGGAGCTGCAGACTGGATAAATGAAGACGTCAAGTCCCTGCGCATTGAACATGGTATCTGCCGGGAATTTGCCGATGCGGTCATCGTGGAAATGGAAGCGAATATACAGAACAATGACCGGCTGGATAAGATTTTCCAGAAGAGCCTGGCAGACTTAAATGAGAATCTGCAGGACGGCCTGGCTCTTGGATCTTTTGTGCTGCGCCCCTTGGGGGCTGACAGAGCGGAATATGTGGCCGCGGATAAATTAATCCCTGTAAGTTTTGATGATTCGGGGAAGCCGAATGATATTGCCTTTTTGTCTGTTAAATGTATCGGTAAAAATGACTATTACACCAGGGTGGAACGGCATTATTTTACAAATGGCAATCTAACCATTGAGAACAGATGTTACTATTCTCAGACAAAAGGAGATATTGGGCAGCGGTGCAGCCTGACAGATGTAGACGCCTGGAGCCAGATAAATCCCGGCCCGGTGACTTATCCTGGCATGACACAGATGGATTTTGGGTATTACCGAAATCCCCTGAAGAACAAAGTGGACGATTCGGCGTGTGGAGTCTCCATCTATGAATCGGCAAAAGAACTGATTGAGAAAGCAGATATCCAGGCTGCACGGCTTGACTGGGAGTACGATTCCGGTGAGCGTGCTATTCATGTGGATGATCGAGCCCTCCGAAAAAAGGGCGGTAAGCAATATATGCCGAGGCTGAAAAAGAGACTTTACAGAGGGCTGAATTTGGAAGACGGAAAAGACAAGGATCTGTACAAGGAATATTCCCCCGAGATGCGGGATGAGTCCTATATCCGAGGCCTGGAGAAGTACTATCGTAGCATTGAGTTTAATGTTGGACTTGCCTACGGAGATCTGTCCGAGACCAACGAGGTGGATAAGACGGCCACTGAGGTAAAGGCATCAAAGATTCGCAAGTACAACAGGGTGAATGCGATACAGAGAAACCTCGAGGAATGCCTGATGGATTTTGTCACAGGGCTTGCCTTCTATAACGGCATGTACAATTCGGAGGCTGAACTGGCCTGCACATTTAACGACAGCATCTTGACGGATGAAGAGACGGAAAGGGCACAGGATCGACAGGATGTCAGCATGGGGGTTATGTCCCTGGCTGAGTATCGGGCAAAATGGTACAACGAGGATATTGATACCGCGTTGGCAAACCTTCCGGAGCAGAACAGGGTAATGGAGTGATGTAGACGTTGAACGGGGATTATAGAGAGCAACTGTCCAGGAAGATAGAAGGGGCGTATTCGGACCTGGAAGTGCGGATTATGCAGGATATCGTCAGGAGGATACGCCAGACCGGAAAGATTACGAGCACGGCAGACTGGCAGATCAACAGGCTGAGGATACTTGGGAACTCTTCGGAGGATATCGAGAAGATGCTGAAAGAGGCGCTGGATGCGTCCTACCCGGAGATGTTCGAACTGTATGACAGGGTCATTGACTGGGAATACGTCCGCAGCAAGGATATCTACGAGCAGATTAATGCAGAGTTCATTCCTTACGAGAAGAATAAGCAGCTGCAGCAGATCACGGAGGCCCTCATCCGGCAAAGCGGCGAGGATCTGGACAATATTACGCGATCACTCGGATTCTATCTGGACTATGGGAATGGAAGAAGGATCCTTACGCCTCTTGCGGAAGTATATCAGAAGTACCTGGATGCTGCCTGCATGGATATCGTGTCAGGCGCTTTCGACTATAACAGCGTCCTGCGCCGGGTAGTTACGCAGCTGACCAACAGCGGATTGAGGCAGATTGATTATGCTTCAGGGCATGCCACCAGAATCAATGTGGCTGCGAGAAGAGCGATCATGGCAGGAGTTGCCAAGTTGACAGGCCATATCTCGAATATGAACGCCGAGAGGCTTGGCGCAGAGTACTATGAGGTTGCCTGGCATTCCGGGGCGCGTCCAGCGCATCAGGCCTGGCAGGGGAGAGTCTGGACAAGAGATCAACTGGTAACGGTCTGCGGCCTTGGGACCGTGACAGGACTCCTTGGAGCGAACTGCTACCATGAGTACTATCCGTTCTTCCCGGGCATTTCTGAACGAAACTGGTCGGACGCATGGCTGGAAGAGCAGAACCGGAAAGAGAATACGCCTAAGGAATGGATGGGGAGGAAGTACACCGTCTATGAGGCGAAGCAGCAGCAGCGGCAGATGGAAACGGCCATGCGGGCGCAGCGCGAGAAGGTAGCGCTGCTTAAGGAGGGTGGCGCGGATCCGGATGAGACCATGCTGGCCAGGTGCAAGTATCAGGCCCAGCTGGATGAATATGGAAGGTTTTCACGGAAGATGAATCTCCAGCAGGAGCGAGAGCGCATCTATTACGATATGCGAGGAAGAGTAGCGCCAGAAAGCATGAAAGCCATGAGGATGTTCCCTCCGCAGATGATACAGAACGCCGGAAGGGATATCAAGCAGTATGAAAGATACAAGAAAATCATTGGAAAAGATGCAGGTTCCCTTGCGCAGTTTGGACAGAATAAATATAATGATAATGAGAGATGGAAATTTATGAAACTCGATTATCAAAGACGTAATGAGTTAATTGAGCATCCGGGACTAAAACTCCCCCATGCAGAGGGGGCAGTCCTTCCAGATGGGAAATTTACAAGGTATCTATTCGGCGGCGATCATGCGGAAGGCCTGGCAAAAGGCAAAGCATTTTCTTCCCGGCTGGGCTACTCAGAAAAAAACTGGAAGGAGCTGCGGGACGAAATAAGGCAAAGGGCATCAAAGTATCCGGCAGTCTACAAAGGCAACAATGGGTATGGCGATAGGTACGAGCAGAAAATGATTATTTACGGAAAGAGCGCAATGCCTGCAAATGTCGTTGTTGGGTGGCTGCATAGGCCGGACGGCTCTACATCAATGTCAAGCGCTTACATTAAAGAGGTGAAGTAAAATGGAGGTTAAGGAATTTGATACCGTGCTTTTGAAAGACGGAAGGAAGGCGTCTATCATGGAAGCCTTTGAGAACAAAGTATTTATTGCGGATGTCGGGAGTTCCCCCAAAGACTGGGAGACAATCGATATCACGATTGATGATATTGAAAAAGTCCTATAAATGCCATTCGTGCTGCGGCGCGAGTGGTATTTTTATGCTCTTTTTGAGGTGGCGGCGATGGAAAGATATAAGGTAACAGAAGATGCGGATAGGCTGGCTCCTGATTGGCTGGCGGTCCGCATTAACTATAAGACAATTAAATTTGTTTACAGCATCTTAGACGGCTACAGTTTTCTGAAAGGGGTGAGAATCGATGGCCAGATGGCGAAAATCGGAGATACGATATGCTTTGATGATAACGGGCTATCAGTAGAAAGGCGGTGATCCATATTTCTCCCTTTGGGCGCGGGGTTATGCGTCCTGTTTTTTTATGCCCTGCCACAAGGCTATAAACTGGACAACTACCCGGCGCGAGGTCTAACGTGCTATATCCCATACCGCTGAAAGAGCGGTCAATAAACTATTTCAGGAGGAATGAAACAATGAAAAATATTTATGAGATTATGAAGGAGTTTGGTCTTGAACTTTCAGAAGAGAAAAAGGCGGAGTTTGATAAGGCATGGAAAGAAAATTACCGGACAAAAGCAGAGTACGACAAGGCGGTAGAACAGAGGGACAACTATAAGTCCCAGTACGACACTGTATCCGGCGAACTGAAAAAGTTCGAGGGCGTGGATCCTGAAGGACTTCAGAGCGAGATAATGAGACTGCAGGATGACCTGAAGAAGAAGGATGACGAGTATGCACAAAGAGAAGCAGACAGGGCTTTCACAGACATGCTTACGAAGGCGATCAAAGAAGCGGGCGGGCGCAATGAGAAAGCGGTAATGGCGCTTCTGGACGTAGAAACTTTGAAAGCATCTAAGGATCAGACGGAAGACATCAAAAAAGCATTGGAGACCGCAAAGGAATCCGATGCCTATCTATTTGGAGCAAATGAACCAATCAACAACCCGGTAGGAAGCACAGGCGGAACGGAAATCCAGGGAATGGGAGACGACATGTCAGCAGTCCGTATGGCTATGGGACTTCCGGCGAAGAAAGAATAAGAGAGGTAATTAAGTTATGGCAAATACAATCGAATTAAGAAAGCAGTATTCCACAATGCTGGATGAGGTATACAAGCTCGCATCCCTGACCTCGGTCCTGGATGGCCCAAACGATCTTGTCCAGGAAGGGGCAAACGCAAACGAGATCCTGATCCCTAAGATGTCTATGCAGGGGCTGGCAGACTATAATAGGCAGTCCGGTTACGTTCCCGGCGATGTAACCCTGGAATACGAGACCAAGAAGTGCGGATACGACAGGGGACGCATGTTTACTATTGACGCTATGGATAATATCGAGTCTGCAGGAATCGCATTTGGACGCCTATCAGGCGAGTTCTTACGGACCAAGGTAGCCCCGGAACTGGATGCATACCGGCTTGCGGGATACGCCCAGATCAGTGGTATTAAGACCGCTTCTGCGGATCTGGCTGACGGGAAGGCCGCACTCGCCGCCCTGAGAACAGCAAGAGGAGAGATCGAGAACGCGGAGGCGAACCTTGCAACCTGCTATCTGTTTATCAACCCGACAGTATACGGCCTGATCGAAGATCTCGACACCACGGCTTCCAAGAAGGCAATCGAAGGGTTTGCCGGAATCGTTAAGGTTCCGAGCGGAAGATTCTATAATAAGATTGCGCTGACAGCATCTGGAGAAGGCGGATTCTCCAAGGCAGCAGGGGCGCTCGCAATGAATTTCCTGATCGTTGACAAGCAGGCTGCAATCCAGTACCAGAAGCACACGGTGTCTAAGATCATCACGCCGGAGCAGAATCAGGATGCGGATGCATGGAAATTCGGATACCGTACGGTCGGGATTGCGGAGTGCAAGGACAATAAGAAAGAAGGCATCTATGCACATACGGTGAAAGCCACTGCCTAGGAGGTGATGAGGCATGCTGATGGTAACCTATGATTATTACAAGGATTCCTATGGAGGGCATCTGATACAAGAGCCCTCCTGGAAACCCATTGCAGTCAGGGTGGAGGCGAGGCTTGACGGCTATACCTTCGGAAGGCTTCCGGGCTCCTGGCCAAATGAAGCCAAAACTGCAGTCTGCGAGATGGCAGAGTGCCTGTATAAGCATGACAAGCGGGACGGAAAGATATCCGAGAATAATGACGGCTATTCCGTATCCTATGATACAAGCCAGTCACTTGATAGCCTGCTGTATGGCATTGCGAAGGTATATCTGGGGGATACAGAATACATGTACCTGGGGGTGGGGGAATGCTGACAAATGCAGACATTACCATCTATAACCACATATACGACAAAGCCACGCGCCTGGATGAATGGCGCAGGACCGTCATCCACGGCGTGCATTTTTATGTGGATAATAAGGTGTCTGTCGGGGATTCGGGCCTGAACAGCGCGGACGTCTATAAAATCCGCATTCCGGAAGATGCCGAATGTGACAGCCAGTATGCCCCAGAGGACGAATACGCTTCTGCGGATAGCACAGCGGGGATCTGGACCCTGCAGGACGGGGATTATGTCGTGATCGGCAAATGCGATCTGGAAATCGAGAGGCCGGCTGACCTTTCGAAGACGCATAGGCAGCACTGCAAGATCACGTCCTGGTCAGACAACCGTTTTGGCGGCCTTCCGCATTGGAGGATTGGGGGCGAGTAGAGATGGCATCACATCTGAAGATCAATACGCCAAGAGGCAGCATAATTTCTATGAGCACCCAGGGCGGGACAACCACAGTGCAGCTCAAGTGGAATTCGGGATTCGCGCCGGAAAAGGAAGCGTGCTTCAATCGTGCGCAGGCGTTTGTCGACAGCGAATGCCTGCGGTGCATGAATCCGCTGACGCCGAGACGGACGGGGATGCTGATCAAGTCCGGCACGCTGGGGACCGTGATCGGAAGCGGCGAGATTGAATACCTGGCCCCTTATGCCAGACATCAGTACTATAAGCACAAGACGAAGGCAAAATGGTTCGAGCGCATGAAGGCGAGCCATAAGGAGCCAATACTGAAAGGAGCGATGATGATTGCAGCAGGAAAAAAATAAGCCGATTATCGCAAGCATCCGCGAGTACGTGCTTGCCTGCCCGTTCTTAAAAGACGGGAAGGTAAACATCGATTATCTCCCGGACGAGATGGCATACTCGATTGATCCGATAGGCGGGGATCCCATCTACAAGAGATATACAGACGGGAAGTGCATAAGGCAGTTCCAGTTCTCCCTGACATCAAAGGAAGCCTATGACGGGGATGCGCGGACTGGAATAGAGAACAGCGGGTTCTACCAGTATTTCGAGGAATGGGTGGAGCAGAACAATATGAACGATGTCCTGCCTGAGCTTGATGGGCATGCTCCGATACGGGTAGATGTTCTGCTAAGCGGATTCCTATTTTCCATGGATACGGAGTTCGGCAGATACCAGCTACAATGCAGGCTAATTTATGAATAAATAGAAAGAGAGGAAGAAAATTATGGCAAATGATCAGAAACTAGTAGGACGGCATAAACGGCTATCATTCATGAAGACGGAGGCTGACAAGTTCGTGAGGATGACGGGCTTTACATCCATGTCGGAGTCGAAGGAATCAAAGGAATACAGCCGGCAGTATATTGACGAGGCAACAGAGAGGACGGACGTGGTGGGCTATGCCACAGGCGTGGAATACGAGTTTGACAGGCATACGGGAAATGCCGTGCATACAAAACTGGCAGAGATCGCGGATGACGAGATCGTGGGAACGGATGCCCAGGTAGAAATACTTACGGTAGACCTGTTCGAGCCGACCGGGGCCGATAATAAGGCATGCAAGGCCAGGCTGAGGACCTACAGCGTTATCCCGGATGCGTCTGGCGACGGCACGGATGCCCTGATCTATTCCGGAACCTTAAAGGCGGCCGGAGAGATCGCCCAGGGCACCGCGACCACGACAGATGGCTGGCAGACATGCACCTTTGCACAGGGGGCTGCTCCTACAGCATGAAGGACAGGGGGCTGCTCCTACAGCATGAAGGACAGGGGCGAAGCATCCTCCCAGCAAGAGGATAATGCAGATACCGTAGTAGAAGAAGACAATGAACAGATAATCAAGGAGGAGAGCCTATGAGCCGTTGGAAGTTTGGAAAATTTGAGGCAGAAGTAGATTTTACGGATGCGGATTTCATGGATGCGCTGGAAGAGGCGCAGAAGGAACTGGCAGACAGGAGCATGGAAATCCCGAAGGTGGGAAAGAAAAGCGATATCATCCGCGCCCAGGTAGGCTGCTTTGCCCAGTTCTTTGACCATATATTCGGTCCGGGAACCAGCGAGAAGATGTACGAAGGAAGAGCCAGCCTGGAACTGGCGATCCAGTCAGCAGAATCATTTTCCAGGTTTGGAGAGCAGGAGGGCAGACGGATGGACGACAGCTACAGCAAATACTATGTGAACCGGAACAGGCAGCAAAGGCGGAGCAGCCCGAAAGGCCAGAGCCATAACAGGTGATCCCTATGAATCCCTTATATGAAAAGTTTCCTGACTATGTGGAAGTCAGAGGAAGGCGGTGCCGTATCGTGACGGATTTTCGGGAATGGATCAAACTCTCCGAACTGCTGGGAATGGCAGGCCGCCTGAATGGGAAGGTGCTGGATATGGTGCTGGACTGGTATATAGATCCGCCAAGCAGCGTGACCGATGGAGTATATGCCCTTCAACGCTTCCTTGCAGGCGCAGAACTGTATGAGATTGACGGCAGGAGCCTAGAAGGGAATCAGGGATGCGGAAAGCCCGTCTATTCTTTCGAGCACGACGCGCGCTGCATATACAGCGATTTCCTGCGCTGCTACGGAATCGACCTGGAGCAGGTGCCATATATGCATTGGTGGAAGTTCCTGATCCTATTCGAGGGGCTGCCGCAGGACACGGAGACGAAGGAGAGGATCTATTATAGGAGCGTCAACCTTAATGAGATCAAGGATAAGGAAGAAAGAAAGCGGATAAAGGAGATCAAGAAGCGCATCGCGCTTCCTATGCGGAAATCCGGGCCAGATGATTATCAGATAGGGGAGTTTTTTGGATGATGACGAAGATATGCCTTCCGACAAAGCGCATGTGGTATCGCTGTCCGTACTGCGGGCAGAAATTGCTGATATATGACAATGCCGCTAAGTGCAGCGGGATATACATCCAGTGCAAGAAATGCAAGAGAGAAGTAGAAGTGAGAATAGCAGAGCATCTGTGAGCCGTTGAGCCGTGCGAATCAGGAAAGGTGGAGAAGCATGGCTGTAGATGGATCATTGAAATTTGACACGAAGATTAATACCGATGGCTTCAATAAAGGCGTAGCATCCATTGGAAAGATGGTAAGCGGCGTTGGAAGCAGGGTGGCCGGGCTAGGAAAGGCGTTTACGCCAGTCACGGCGGCGGTTGTAGGAGTCGGCGCTACCGCAGGAAAGACGGCCATAGATTTTACCAAGCTCTACGAAAGCACGATGGTCGTATTCGAGAAGATGCTGGGAGGAAAGCAGGCTGCAGATGAACTGTATAGCAGCCTGCTTTCAATCGCAAAGGCATCCACGTTCTCACAGGAGGCCTTCCTGACCGCGGGCAAGAAACTGGTGGGCATGGGGATCGATGCCCAGTCTACGACAAAATACATGCAGGCCATTACCGACGCCGTGGCCGGATTTGGCGGCACGTCTGAAAACCTGACGAATGTTGCGGAGAATTTCGCGAAGATTTCGACTGCCGGAAAACTCAGCATGGAAGATGTGAACATGCTGTCGGATAACGGGATCCAGGCTCTTAAGATACTTGGAAACCAGTACGGAAAGACAACGGACGAGATGCGGGACATGATCTCGAAAGGGGCTGTGCCCGCAAAGGATGCAATGGACAAGCTGGCCGACGGGATAGAGATGGGCACGGAAGGCGTAAACGGAATGACCTCGGCCATGGCCGGAATGTCGCTGGCCATGAAGGGCAAGACCCTTACAGGTGCCCTGGATTCCCTGAATTCCGGATTCCGCGGATTTGCGCTTAACCTGATCGGAATCAATCCTACGCTGAAAGAGACCGACGATGGATATGAGGAGAGCACCCAGCGGCTTCAGCAGCTGACGGCGGCCATATCCACCATAGCCGGGATTATGCCATCCGTGGCAACGGTATTCAGCACCTTTACAGACGCGATCGGGCGGATGCTGGATAAACTAGTCGGCGCGAACGTGGCCTTTGACGAGGCTACAGGGAAATGGGAGAACGTAGGGGGAGTCCTTGGAACTCTAAAGGACAAGCTCGACACGATGAATCCGGACAAGCTGAAACAGGTCGGGGATGCGATCCTGGCAATGGCCGTGGCTGGCGCTGTACTGCCAGTACTGGGCGGCGGGATAAGCAAGATTGGCGGGATCATAGGCGGCACTGCAGGCGTGTTTGGCGGCCTAGGGAACAGCGTATCAGATGTGACGGGAAAGATAGGGGGATTCGCGTCCGGTTCCGGGAAGACGATGCAGGCAGCCGGCAAAGAATTCAAGAAGAATTGCGGGATCATATCGCAGAATACGATAGGAGTCGTGTCGGATGTGACAGGGAATGTCGGAAAGATAGGCGGCACCGCTGCTCAGATGGCGGGAAAGACCAGCAGCGCGCTAGGAACGATGACCAGTGTCGCGGGGCAGTTCGGCGGCGTGCTGCTGAAAGGATTCGGGATTGCCAGTGCGGCAGGGATATTCCTTGCAGGCCTCGGGCTTCTGCAGAGCAATTTCGGCGACAGCATCAATAACATGCTGCAGAAAGCCACCACGGAAGGCCCACAGCTTATCAAGAAACTATGCGATGGCATCACATCTGCGCTTCCAGGGCTGATAGAGCAGGGGACGCAGCTGGTCATGAACGTGCTGAATGCGATAACGGCCAATCTGCCGGCACTCGTTACAGGAGGAATCCAGATAATCGTCACCCTTGCCACTGGCGTCGCGCAGGCGCTTCCGCAGCTGATACCCGCCGCGGCGCAGGCGATCGTGACCCTCGTGGACTCGCTTATCAGCAATATGCCGCTCCTGATACAGGGCGCGCTGCAGCTTGTCGTCGGATTGACTCAGGGGCTTGTACAGGCAATTCCGATGCTGATCCCGGCAGGCATGCGGCTGATACTGTCATTGATCATGGGGCTCGTGCAGATGCTTCCGACGCTGATAGAGTCAGGCGTGCAATTGATCGTGGCGATTATCCAGGGGCTGGGAGAGGCCATCCCAATGCTGATCGAGATGGCGCCACAGATCTTCCAGGCATTCGTTGACGGGATAATGAGCGTTGACTGGCTGGCTGTTGGCAAGCAGATCCTGGAGGCGATTGTGGATGGCCTTAAAAGCATAGGGTCTAGCCTGTGGGATACCGTCAAGGGGATATTCACAGATGGCGAGGACGAAGCGGCGGAGTCGGGAAAAGCGGCAGGAAGGAAGTATGCTTCCGGAATGGACAGCACGAGTGCGGATGCCCAGGCGTCAGCGGCCAGCGTTGCGAATGCGACAACAGAATCCTTTGCGTCCACGCTGGACATGAACGGGGAAACCGTTAGCCTTGCCGCAATGAATATGGGAAATAACGCAAGCGCCGGGCTGCAGTCAGCGGATCTGCCTGGGGCTTTCCAGTCAGAGGCGGGTGGTGCGGCAAGCGGGCTTGCAAGCACGCTTAGCGCCAGTTCTGTGTCGGCATCGGCTGCAGCACAGGGTGTCGGAAACAGCGCGAACCTGGGACTGGATCTGGCAAATATGGGAAGCGCCTTTTCTGGTGCCGGAGCAGAAGCGGGGCTTGGATTAAGTTCCGGACTGTCGGCACAGACTGGATCAGTATCGATTGCCGCCGGCCAGGTGGCAAGTTCCGCACAGTCATCCATATCAAGCATTGATCTTGGGGGATCCTATTCGGCTGCCGGCATGCAGGCCATGCAGGGCCTGACAAGCTCGATATCGTCCGGAGGGGCTGCGGTGAACGCGGCCGCAAGGTCTGCGGCAGAGGCAGCCATCACAGGGCTGGCAAACGCAAAGATTCCCGATAAGGCAAAAACAGAGGGAACAAACTTTGCGAAGGCGCTGGCGGATGCAGTCAAGTCAGGTACCGGAACTATCCGCACGGCGGTAACTGTGGTGATGGCTGCTGCGAAACTGGCCGCGAATGGCTTGGGGAATGCCGGGCATGAAACCGGAAGCATGTTCAGCGCGGGTCTGGCTCGCGGGATACTTGCCGGCGAGAGCGGTGTAATATCGGCAGCCGCCAAGGTGGCGCAGTCGGCAGTCAGGGCGGCGCAGCAGACCCTGGATATCAATAGCCCTTCAAGGGTAGGCGCATGGATCGGAAAGATGTTTGACAGCGGGATCGCAGTAGGGATTACGAAGCATGCAGGCATGGTAACGAAGGGTGTCAGACGCATGGCAGGCGAAATTGAGTCCGGAACAGAAGCGGCCCTAACGAGCCTGCAGAGGCAGGCGGCCATGGGAACAGTAGCGGCGGGGAATGGCCTGTATAATTCTGCTACCAGCAGAATGTACAGCCAGCCGTCAGCATGCATTACGGAAATCCTTGACGACTGGGAGCGCAGGCAGAAGCGCATTGACCGTGAAAGGGATGACAGGCCCGTGCTGCTTGACGGGCGGCGGATCGACCGGGCGAGAAGCGTGAAAGGGATGGTGACAGTATGATCTGCTATTATCAGAATAGCAAGCAAGAGAAGATCAGCCTGACGGAGTATCCATACAGGCTGATCACAGGAGGAATCTATGATTATGAATGGGACGAGATAACCTATAGCAGCAAGATATACGGATTCTCTCGGAAGATCTTTGAGAAGGAGCTCAAGCTGGACGTGTTCTGCGGCCAGGACGAGTTTGCGGACCGTATGAATGATTTTGAGAGCATCATATCCGTGGACATCGCGAGCAATACCCCGGGAAGGCTGTATGTCAATGGAGAATACCTGTCATGCTATGTCAACCGCGTCAAAAAGGATGACTGGGAGGCGGGGCTGTATACGATAGTGACGCTTGGCATCATATCGGATTATCCATTCTGGGTTACCGAGATGACGAAGCAGTTCTTTAGGAAAAGCGTCAGCGGAAAGGCAGGCACCGGATATAACTTCAACTATCCGTTCAATTACCCATGGAACTATACGGTGACAGAGATTGGATCGGAGCAGTGGCACATAGACCACGTCAGTTCCTGCCCATTCACACTGACGATATATGGGCCGGTTACAAATCCAAGGATCCTGATAAATGGCTATCCCTATGAGATCTACACGACGCTGGAAGGCAACGAGTACCTGATACTGGACACGCGGACGCATAAGATAACCAAATATCTCTCGAACAGCACGACATCCAACCTCTATAATAGCCGCAGGATGGAGCAGAGCGTGTTCGATCCGATCGGCCCCGGGCCGATAAGCGTGAACTGGAGCGGCACGTTCGGGTTTGACATCACTGCGTACATAGAAAGGAATGAGCCGACATGGCAGAAGAAATGCTAATACTTGCCGGAAGAGACGGAAGGGAGATCGGCTCCCTTCTTAACGTTGGCCTGGACATAGATCTGAACGGGACAAGGGATTTCGAGGTGTCCGTGCATCGGAGCGCCTGGAGCACTGCATTCGAGTATGGCGGGTATATCTTCCGCCCCGGGACAGAGATTGGCGGGCGGATCGGGCGGATGTACACGGATACCGCTCTCGATGTCATCAAGATCTGCGGCCTGACCTGGAGGGGCATGCTGAATGGAAAGGCAATAGTTCCTCCGGCCGGGCAGGACTACAGGAAGGTGTCAGGGGAACTGAATGCCGTACTGAAGAGCCTTATAGAGCCCGAATTTGAAGGCCTGTTTGCTGTATCAAGGGAAAGCACCGGGGTCACGGTCAGCAATTACCAGTTCGACAGGTACGTGGATCTGCTAAGCGGAATCGAGAAGATGCTTAAGAGCAAGGGACACCGACTCCAGATATCGTATATAGAGGCCAACAGGGAGCCAGGATATGTCCAGGTCAAAGCGGTGAAGATAGTCGACTATTCGAGCGAGATAGAATTATCCCAGGACAGCGGTCTGGACTTCCAGCTGAACGATATCCGTAATGGATATAACCACATGATCGTTGCCGGAAAGGGAGAGATGTCCAGCAGAAACGTATTCCACCTGTATGCCTGGCCGGATGGCTCGATCAGGAGGGAGCAGTATTACAGAGGCATTGACGAGCGCGTATACATCTACGAGAACACATCCACGGAGACGGCAGAGGTCGAAGAGAAGGCGCGGGAGGAATTCCTGAAGATCATGAATCGGAAGGAATTCGGGATGAACACGTCCGCCTTGAGCCTTGCGGCGGATATAGGAGACATCCTTGGTGGGCGCGATTACCTTACGGGCGTCTATATGGCCAAGCCGATCACGAATATTATATATACCACGGATGACGATGGTACAGTAAGCGTTGAATACCAATTGGAAGGAGAAGACTAAATGCAGATCATAACGGGAATAGGCGAAAGCGAGCATGTCACAAGCATGCAGCATAGAGCAATATTTGAAATGGTGATAGGAGATAACAGTTACATATTAAATAAGGGGGAACTGCTTGAGCCGGAACTGCAGTCAAACAATGCGCTCAAGATCAGGAGCGGGATGCTGGCCCATCACGGCTGCATATGCGAGGTTGCACCCAATACCTATGATGAGGTGGCGATTGGAAACGGATCGCAGAGCATGAAGCGCATCGACCTTGTGGTGGCAAGGTATACGCAGAATGCAGAGACCAAGGTGGAAAGGACGGAATGGACCGTGATCCAGGGGCAGCCGGTAGAAAGCAATCCAGTAGCGCCTGACTATATCCACGGCAATATGCAGGACGGAGACCTCACGGATGACTGCCCGGTGTTTGAGGTGCATCTGGACGGGATCCAGGTAGTGGAAATTAAGAAACTGCTAAACGTTTTGGGCGGCAGCCTTGCTGAACTAAATAGAAAATTGACGTATGTCAAAACAGACATCTCGCAGAATCTTAAGGTATATCGCGAGGGGCGCAGGGTAACTGTCCAGGGGCTTGTACTAATCAATGGTACAAGCACGACGTTCGAACTGCCATACACAGCGACAGACGTTACAAGATTCTCAGCCGTTGGACTGTCTAATTCTCTGGCACTTGCCGGATATAGTTTCGGAACGGTGAAAGGTGCAGCGTGTGAAATCACATTTGGAAATGCGATCACTTATGCCGCTGTAAATTTTGCTTATTATACCAATCTATAGCTTAGCCTTGGTGATTATCACAGATACCGCCAGCATATGACCGGATACAAAACTTCCCCAGGCGTGGATTACAAGTAGGTTGCCACTTCGGATTTCGTAGGTGAGTTGGGATACTTGCCTGTATGGGGTACTATCATTACGTAACATTGTAATGGATATGGCATATGCAGACGCATTAGCGGTGATATCACTGATATCCCTTATGACTCCCTCAAGGACACCGCCGGAGTATTGCAAGGTTATTGTTCTGGAGTATGCGATCTGTGGCATGGCCGTTATTTTTCTATTTAGTGAATAAGTAACTTTATTAACCCGGAGCCAAACGGCTCTTAGTATAATGTGCGACGTCGCACGGAAAGGAGAAGATTTGAAGATTATATTCAATGACGCATCGGAATTGTCCGTACAAGCGGTACGGTGCGAAGGTGATTATTTGACAGTATTATCCTTAATTGATCCCACGCAATTACGTCACGCTTTCGAGGATCCGGTAAAGACCAAGAAGATTCAGGTAAAAGAAAGAGGACAGATTACTGCAGAGTATGAAGGTCATACTGAGTTTTATAGAACAGAAGAGTATACTGGAGGAATTTATGGGATTGTAATGTATAAGCCTGGAAAAACTCCGGAAGAGAAGGCAGTGGAGATGGAAAAAACAGTTGAAGCAAATGTGACACAGATCACTGATCTACAGATGGCCATTTGTGAGATTTATGAAGGGATGGTGATGTAAATGCCGTATATGCCAAAGATATATGCGTACTTAATCCGAAAAGGGGAGAAAACCATTGATCAGGTTCCGGGAAATATTAGGGAAGAAGTTCAGCAACTTCTGGGTGATGCAGATGATCAGAGAATTCAGGACATTGATTAAGGATGTCCTGTT
Source organism: [Clostridium] scindens (assembly GCF_019597925.1). Classification (NCBI taxonomy): domain Bacteria; kingdom Bacillati; phylum Bacillota; class Clostridia; order Lachnospirales; family Lachnospiraceae; genus Lachnoclostridium; species [Clostridium] scindens. The sequence goes on from NZ_CP080442.1 coordinate 1,522,918, forward strand.
TTTTATTTCCAAAATAGTCTTTCGGAAGGAGGTGGAAGTGATGGCAGTTATCTATGCTACCCTGATTGTGAAGGGCAAAAAGACCATTGCCCAGGTGCCAGATACGATTAGGGAACAGGTGAAACAGATCCTGATTGATCTGGAGGTGCCAGAACTGGCAGAAAAATTGATGGAATAGGACCTGTGTTAAAGCGGGTCCTTCCAGGTAGTAAAGGAAGTGAGGTAAATGAATAAAATGAACATGAATTATGCAGATGCAATCATTGATGGATACAATGCAATTGTTGGGACAGTGGTGGCTGTGCTTTCTTACATATTAGGAGAACACTGGATTTTGTTCGTGGCGTTTTTACTGCTTAATGTGGCGGATTGGATCACCGGCTGGATGAAGAGCCGGATGGCCGGGAAAGAGAATTCAGTCAAGGGGTGGCAAGGTGTTTTGAAAAAACTTGGATACTGGATCATGGTAATGGTGGCATTCGGTGCTGGTGCAGTCTTTATTGAAATTGGAAAGGCGATAGGGGTTAACCTGGGAATCACAACATTATTAGGCTGGTTCGTCCTAGCATCCCTTATTATCAATGAAATCAGATCTATTTTGGAGAATTTCGTAGAAGCTGGCTATAATGTTCCAGCCATATTAACTAAAGGTCTGCAGGTGGCAGACAGCATCGTGAATAATGATTCAGAGGACGCGTAACAGCGTCCTCTTTTTATGCGACGTCGCACAGGAAGGAGATAGAACATGGGAACTTATAATGTACATGCAGGACACTGCCCTCAGGGGCAGGGAGCGAGTGGAGCAGTAGGATTATTGCAGGAGTCAGTAGAAGACAGGAAAGTTAAGAACAGGGTAATCTCAGCATTGCAGTCAGCGGGCCATGTAGTCTATGACTGTACGGATGACAGCAATTGTAACGTAAGCCAGAACCTCCGAAACATCGTTGCTAAGTGCAATGCACACTCGGTAGATCTGGACGTATCTATCCACCTGAATGCCGGAGGAGGCACAGGGGTGGAGGTCTGGTGTTATGATGGCAAGACAGCGAATATCGCGAGTGCGATCTGCCAGAATGTATCTACTGCGCTGGGGATTTCTAACAGAGGAGTCAAATATTCGACTGGTCTGTACGTCCTTAGAAAGACGAAAGCGCCAGCATTGCTGGTGGAGTGCTGCTTCGTGGATAATCAGAATGACTATAGCCATTGGAACGTTGAAAAATGCGGTGATGATATTGCTTCCGCCATTGCGGGTAAAACTGTACAGGGTAATGCATCCGCTCCTGCACAAAATCCAGCGCCGACACCAAATGCAGGGTTTGACTTTGCAGGATGGGTAGGCAGGCTGCAGGCAGAATGTAATGCTCAGGAATTTTCAAGACAAAAAGTAGATCGCATTCCCGGCCCGATCACTCTGGCCGGATGCCCGCTGATAAAACGTGGGGCGAGCGGTAATATTACAAGGCTTGTACAGGAGCGGCTGAACTCTTTGGGCTTCTGCTGTGGTGTAGATGGCGATTATGGCCGGGCTCCGTTCCATGAGACCTATGACGCTGTAATAGCATATCAGAGAGCCAACGATCTTGTACCAAATGGAATCGTTGGACAGAAGACTTGGAGCAAGCTGCTGGGATTATCATAATGGCATTATTAAGGCCACGAAGCGTAAGAACTTCGCGGCTTATTATTTTGACAAGCTGAGAAATGTTAAAAGAATAAAGCCCGCTGGAAAAACCAACGGGCTTAGAATCAAATATTGAGCCACGAACACTGCGGTTACTATTTAGTAAATGAAATCTCCTATGCTGCTGGTGTAGTATTCATCATAATTCAACCGTAAAGTCAGCCTGCCCTTCCGAGAATGCGGCAGCAGTAGAGCCAAAGTCAATGCTCTGATCGATATTTACATCCTTTGCAGGGTCGATATTGTTCTGGTTAAGGATGTATTCAAACACCATCTCAGGCATGCCGCCTTTGCGGCCGCCAAGAACATCTTTGCCTTTGATATCTTCCCAGGTGAAGTCTGGCATCTCTTCCCGGGCTACCAGGAAGTTGCCGGCCCGCTGGGTCAGCTGGGCGAAGTTGACGACGTAGTCGTTGGCACCCTCGTTGTAGGTGTAGATGGATGCTTCAGATCCCATGAAGCCGATGTCTGCACTGCCTGAAAGAACGGCGGTCATGGTCTTATCGGCGCCAAATCCTGTAACAAGATCGAGGTCGATCCCTTCATCCGCAAAATATCCTTCCTCAATGGCTACATACATCGGTGCATAGAAGATGGAGTGGGCCACTTCATTTAAGATGACCTTTGTTGGCTCCTTCTTGGTCTCTTCTTTCTTTGCCTTCGTATCTGAAGATGCGGTTTCTGCGTCATTCTTGGATGAGCAGGCAAGAAGAGAGGTCATTGCCATGGCAATGACGAGAGATACAGCAATGAATCGCTTTTTCATATAATCCTCCTTAAAATTCTAATGCTATAGTATATTCGGCTAAGAAGGATTTGTTACCATCCATATAGATTAGCAGATTACGATGATTTTTCGAGGCGTGGTCTGCGGCGGAATACTTCTGGTTGTCGTGGAATAGTATACGATTAGCAGCTTTCCTCCGAGAGAGCATTCGAAGGGCTGGCCATTGGAAGTCACGACTGGCGTGTAACGCTCCACATTCAATTTAAGAGACCCATCCAGGGCTTCCAGATTGTCATCGAAGTAGCCTGCATACATAGTCTCGTACGGATTGCGGCGTCCAATAAAGACTGCCTGGTATTGTGGTGGAAATATGAGTGGTATGGGAAGGCTGGCATCATAGAAGGCGGCCACATTCATGCCGGGCCGCAGACGTACTTCATTGATGACGTACGTGTCCGGCCCGACGATAAAGTTGCTGATCCCGTCAGAATTGCGTATGCTGACCTGCCGCTGGCAGCAGTCATCGCCAAATGCTGTGATGTCCTGGATTACTCCGGTAATTGGAACTAGATTCATAGAAGGCATAATTAATCCCCCGTTTTTGATTAATATATGCCGGGATTATTTGGATTGTTCTTCTGGCTTGATATTGGCTACCTTGGCATTGGGAGGAAGGAAATGGTACAGATCCTCATAGGACTCAAGTTCCTCAATGGAGATGGGCTCCGAAGGGATCAGTCCGGTACAGTCCTGCATGGAAGCCGCATTGGACAAGTAGTCATAATCATCAATAATTTTCTGGTTTTTCTCATCTTTCATAAGTATATTACCTCCGGTTCTTTGCAAAAATATAAAAAGATTAAGATTAGATTGTGTAGAAAAAGAGAAGGGTATACTGTATAATATTTCCATGAGTGTTTAGATTGAAGAAAGAAGGTCCTGCTATGAACATTGAAATTGACACGCATACCCATACGCTGGCCAGCGGCCATGCATATAATACCCTCAGGGAGATGGCGGCCATGGCTGCCGAAAAAGGCCTTAAAGGACTGGCCATCACCGAACATTCTCCAAAGATGCCCGGAACATGTCATATCTTTTACTTTCAGAACCTTAGAGTAGTTCCAAGAACCATGTACGGTATTGAACTGCTGCTGGGCACGGAGTTGAATATTATGAACGAGCAAGGAGAGGTAGACCTGCCGCAGACTCTATTGAAGGAAATGGATATCGCCATTGCCAGCATGCATACACCCTGTTATGAGGGAGAGAAGACCACGGAGAAGATCACGCAGGCATATTTGAAGGTGATGGAAAATGAATATGTAGATATTATCGGACATCCGGATGATGGAAGATTCCCGGCAGACTACAAGGAACTGGCGAAGGCCGCCAAACGGACCCATACATTGCTGGAGGTCAACAATTCCTCGCTCCGTCCTACTGGCTTCAGGGTGAATACCCAGGAGAACTGCCTGAAGATGTTAAAAGCATGCAAAGAAGAGGGCGCCATGATCGTGCTTGGAAGCGATTCTCATGTGGATGTGGATATTGCTAATTACCAGTATGCCGCAGAATTGGTAAAGAAAGCGGATTTTCCAGAAGAATTAGTGGCTAATTCCAGCCTGGAAAAATTGAAGGCTTCTTTAAAACGGAATAAAAAGGTATAGACTTTACGAATTTAGTGTGTTAAAATGTAACAGTAATGAAATCTGTTACAAAGGAGATAATGCTATGAGTAAAAAGATTAGGACTGAGGCAGTAGATTATCTGTTTAGTGCTATATTAAGTCTGAAAGATAAAGAAGAATGCTATACTTTTTTTGAGGATATCTGTACGATTAATGAATTGCTGTCATTATCCCAGAGATTCGAAGTGGCAAAGATGCTCAGAGAACATAAGACATACCTGGAGATTGCAGAGAAGACAGGTGCATCAACAGCGACCATAAGCCGTGTAAATCGTTCGTTAAACTACGGGAATGACGGATATGACATGGTATTCGAAAGAATCAAGACAAAAGAGGAAGAATAAAAAAGAAATAAGGCTGGCAGGCCTTATTTCTTCTTTTTATCCTGAATTGGCTCAGGAAGATCATCGATTAATTTTTCAATCAGCAGTTTCTTTACGTATACGTCGAAACTCAGGCTGCAGATGAATGCAAAGAATTGCAGATAATCCTGTTCTGTGCCAGGGACATCGGCAAAACTGCTAAGCGCAGCATTGTAGGACTTTGCAACGTCCTTTTGCAGGTTCTCAATCCGGGATTTTTCCAGTTTGCAGATCTCTTCGTAGATAGAAGTAATATTGAAGTCCTCGTGATTATCGAAATATTTCTCTGTGATGGGTGCCAAAAGCGCCTCGATATCCTTGATCGAAAGGATATTTTTAAAATAGTATATGAAAATCATGACCAGGACATGCTCTTTGGAATACTTCTTCTTTACCGGAGGCGGCAGGAGATTATTTTTTGCGTAATTGTTGATCATCGTCTTAGTCAGAATCTTATCGTCTTTATGCCTTTTGGTAGACTGAAGCTGTTCCTCCATAAAGGTAGTTACCTGATCCATGTATAGATCTATATTCGGGATATTCCCCGGTCTCACGTAATCAATTCGCGAGATGCTGGATAGAATGCTGTTCAGCATATCTTTTGTATCAATCGTCATGTTAATCACCTCAATATAGATATTATATAGTATTAAAAACTAGATGACAAGGGGTTTTTGCTTCTAAGACAGTTTTTGCCAGAACATTTTTATTAGGCTTGATTTTAGAGACCAATGTTGATATTCCGATTTTCATAGGCTATAATGGATAAATCTCAATCCGGCAAGCAGCAGTTTGAAGGAATTGTCAAGATTCTGGGAGCAGGTAGAGCCTATGATGGAACTATGTCATAAGAAAAGTCAGGAGGAAATGAAGGTATGAGCGTATATTCAATATATTTCAGCCCTACAGGGGGCACGGCAAAAGTAATGGACATTGTTGCGGATGTGTGGAAAGCGGATGCGCAGATTGATCTGTCCGTATTAGAAGATGATTATGAGAACTATCAGTTTAAGCAAGAAGACATCTGCCTGTTTGGCGTTCCATCCTATGGAGGAAGGGTTCCGGAAGCTGCGCTTGCCCGGATTCGGAGGATGAAGGCTGGCAATGCTTCGGCAGTCATGGTGGTGGCATATGGAAACCGCGCTTATGACGATACATTATTGGAACTTAAGAATGAACTCTGTGAATGCGGGTACCGGGTAAAGGCGGCCATTGCCGCAGTTACAGAGCACTCTATTATGAGACAGTTCGCAAGCGGACGGCCGGATCCGCAGGATGAAAAGGAATTAAGGGAGTACGCCCGCAAGATTCAGGACTCCATGGCTCAGCCTGGGGATGTGGAATTGAGAGTGCCTGGAACTGTGCCTTACAGGGAATATAATGGGGTGCCTTTTAAGCCAAAAGCAGGGAGCAAGTGCACCAGTTGCGGCAAATGCGCGGCGGAATGCCCGGTAGGGGCAATCCCGAAGGATGCGCCGTCAACGGTAGATGAAAAGAAGTGCATCTCCTGCATGCGCTGCGTGGCGGTCTGTCCTTATGGGGCGAGGACGCTTGGAAAGGTAATGCTGCTTGCCGCGTCCCAAAAGATGAAGAAAGCCTGCAGCGGCCATAAGGAAAATGAATTGTTTTTACCTTAGTAAGTTCAAGAAGGGAATACTTAGAGATGTTAAAAGCAGTATTTGTAGACTATACAGGCACGATAATAAAGGAAGACGGGCCGGATATCCAGCAGCTGATCATGCGGGCTTATCAGAACAGCAATATCGAAAGCCCCAAGGCAATGGTGGCTTATTGGTGGAACAAGGTCAAACGATATGAGGAGGAAAGTTTTGGAGAGCGGTTTATTACAGAGGATGAGATTGTAGACCAGATTCTGGAAGACTGCAGGGAGGAGATTCATCTGGAGGATGACAAGAATCAGCTGCATGAACTGTGCCGTCGCTTCTGGGTTCATGCCCCGGCATTTGACGACACGGCAGAATTCTTCGCAAGATGTCCGCTGCCTGTCTATATTATCAGCAATAATGGCGTGAAGTATATTGAAGAAAGCATGGCGGAAAAAGGACTGAATCCTGCGGGAATCATCAGCGGAGACATGGCAAGGGCATACAAGCCGCATAAAGAATTGTTTGAGAAGGCGCTGGAGATCGCTGGAGTGACCGCCAAAGAAGTGATTCACATAGGAGATTCGGCCGCGTCCGATGTAAAGGGGGCGCTTGCCGCCGGGATTACGCCCATACTTCTTGATCGGACCGGGAAAGAAGAGGCGGGGGAGGCCAGGATTATCCATTCTCTGCCAGAGATTTTGGACTATATAGATGAGTAAAGTGGATGATTGAAAAAAGGACCGGCAGCATGCTTTGCTGTCGGCCCTTTTCGTGAGGGGGATTATCCTTCAATCGCAATATACTTGTTATTTTCGATTGCCTTCTTATCTTCACTCTTTGGCACGGAAAGTTTCAAGATTCCATTTTCAAATCTAGCTTTGATGTCGCTTTCCTCTACATTCTCGCCAACATAGAAACTCCGGCTGCAAGAGCCATAGTAGCGTTCGCGGCGGATATACTTGCCGTCTTTATCTTTTTCATCATTATTCTTATCTGTCGTTGCGCTGATGGTCATATAGCCATCTTTGAGTTCCGCCTTGATATCCTTCTTGTCAAATCCCGGCATATCAATGTCCAACTCGTAATGGTCGCCAGCATCCTTTACATCTGTCTTCATTACATTGCTGGATGCATGTCTGCGGAATGGAAAATCCATAAAGTCTTCAAATAAACTATCTCCAAAAATACTAGGCATCAACATAAGTCATCTCTCCTTTTCTATCTGAATGTTGTTTGTTTTAATTGTTCTATATGTAATATAACAAATATAATTAGCACTGTCAAGAGGTGAGTGCTAAATTTTATAAAAAATGAGCGACAGAATTTGCCATCAAATATCTGCCTTGCACTTCTTCTCCAAAAAACTTATAATAGAAACAGACTTTTTGGCGGAGGTGAAAACATAGATGAAATCTACCGTATTATGTTATAATTTGAAAGGCACGAAAAAGGGAAAGCAGATTGCCATGATCTTCGGATTCCTTGGATATAAGATACGCCATGTGGAGAAAGAAGAATATGAGGTTCCCATTGGCGTGCTGGCGGGGGCAAGCAGCCAGGATCAGGAGGCTGCGCAGTATGAAGGAGAAGGATTTCCGGAAGAGATGCTGGTTATGCATGCCGCGACAGAGGACATGCTAGACAAGGCGTTATTCCTGATGAAGAAGGAGAAGGTACAGGTAGGCCTGAAAGCCATGGTGACTGAGACCAACCAGGAATGGACATCTCTTGCGCTTCATGATGAGATACAGAAAGAGCATGAGTATATGAAACAGAGGAAGGAAGAAAGGAAACAGGAAGATTGAGTATATACGATACATTGAATGAACAGCAGAAAGAGGCGGTGCTTCATACAGAAGGCCCGCTTCTGATACTTGCCGGGGCAGGCTCGGGAAAGACCAGGGTGCTGACCCACAGGATCGCATATCTGATAGAAGAGCAGGGAGTAAATCCCTGGAATATACTGGCCATAACCTTTACCAATAAGGCGGCAGGAGAGATGAGGGAGCGTGTGGACAAACTGGTAGGATTCGGGGCGGAGAGCATCTGGGTCAGCACGTTCCATTCCACTTGCGTGCGGATCCTTCGAAGACACATCGATCTGTTGGGCTATGATAATAACTTTACCATCTATGACAGCGATGACCAGAAGACGCTGATGAAAGACGTATGCAAGCTGCTTCAGATTGATACGAAGATTTTTAAGGAAAGGGCTTTGCTTGGCACCATCTCTCATGCCAAGGATGAACTGATCACGCCGGAAGAATTCCGGATCCGTGCAGAGGGCGATTTCAGCCAGAAGAAGATCGCGGAGGTGTATGAGGAATATGAGAAGCAGTTGAGGGCCAATAATGCCCTGGATTTTGATGACCTTCTTGTTAAGACGGTGCAACTTTTCCAGACGCAGGCAGATGTGCTGGAGTATTACCAGGAACGCTTCCGTTATATCATGGTGGATGAGTATCAGGATACGAATACGGTCCAGTTCGAACTGATCCGGCTGCTGGCTTCCAAGTACCGAAACCTGTGCGTAGTAGGTGATGATGACCAGTCTATCTATAAGTTCCGGGGAGCCAATATCAAGAATATCCTGAATTTTGAGCATGTGTTCGAGGATGCCAAAGTGATCAAGCTGGAGCAGAACTATCGCTCTACCAGCAACATCCTGAATGCTGCCAATGCAGTCATCCGCAATAACCGCGGTCGTAAGGATAAGACCTTGTGGACGGACAACGGGGACGGCGAGAAGTTGGAATTCCGCCAGTTCGATACCGCATACGACGAAGCGGAATATATTGTGGGAGATATCCGGGAACATGTGGACCGGGGCGAATGTACATACAATGACAATGCCATCTTATATAGGACAAATGCGCAGTCCCGTATCTTTGAAGAAAAGTTCGTGACTGCCAATATTCCTTACAAGATCGTGGGCGGCGTCAACTTCTACGCAAGAAGAGAGATCAAAGACTTGCTGTCCTATCTGAAGACGGTAGATAACGGCCAGGATGACCTGGCAGTGCGCCGGATTATCAATGTACCCAAGAGGGGAATCGGTCTTACCAGCATCAACCGGGTGCAGGAATACGCCGTCCGGCATGAGGTGGGATTCTATGAGGCTCTGCGGGCTGTGGATCTGATTCCCAACATTGGCAGAGGGGCGTCAAAACTGGAGTCCTTCGTGGCGCTGATTGAGCATTTCAAGACGGATGCGCAGGAGATGAGCATTTCCGGACTGATGAAAGAAATAATTGAAGAGACCGGCTATGTAGAAAGCCTGGAGGCTGAAGACAGTGAAGAAGCGGAGGCAAGGATCGAGAACATCGACGAGTTGATGAGCAAGATCGTGGCCTATGAGGATGCCTGCGAGGAAATGAATGAACCGCCCACTTTGAGTGGATTTCTGGAGGAAGTTGCCTTGGTGGCGGATATCGACAGCCTGGATGAGAACAGCGACTATGTGGTGCTGATGACTCTGCACAGCGCAAAAGGGCTGGAGTTCCCGCATGTATATCTGGCAGGGCTGGAAGACGGAATATTTCCAAGTTATATGACCATTACGGCAGATGACCCGGAAGAAGTGGAAGAGGAGCGAAGGCTCTGCTATGTGGGAATTACCAGGGCAGAGAAGGCGCTGACGCTGACCTGCGCAAGGCGGCGGATGATCCGGGGGGAGACGCAGTATAACAAGATGTCCCGTTTCCTAAAAGAAATACCCATGGAACTATTGTCCACAGGGGCAGTCTTTGAAAAGGAAAAAGAAGAACCTGCCAAGCAGGCAGCGTATATGCAGGCCAGGCAGGCATTTCGGACGAAGGCATTTGCAGCGCCTAAGCCAGCCAGGCAGTTTGGCACTCCAGCCGGAGACGGGCCCGGGTATGGCGTAGGCGACCGGGTGCGGCATATGAAGTTCGGGGAAGGAACGGTAACGGCGATCGTGGAAGGCGGAAGAGACTATGAAGTGACGGTTGATTTCGACGGGCCGGGGACGAAGAAGATGTTTGCGACATTTGCAAGATTACAGAAAGTATAGATAGAAAAGATGAAGGCGGTGCCGCTCTGGAGGAGACGGCATCGCCTTTTCTTTAATAGCGCATATCTATATAACATTGTAACAGCATCCTGCTGCTATCTGGGGCCTCAGCCAAAGGAAGAGTCTGCCGGATGATCTCCAACACAGACTTTCTGGTGATAGTTCTCTATCTCGGATTTCCATTGAAGGGCATCCTGGCTGCCGCTTTCCATCTGGCCCAGGACATTTCCCTTACGGTCAATAAAAATGGTGGATGGAAGAGGGCCCAGATCCTTTAAGTATAACTGGCTGAATTCCTCAGAATCCAGCAATTGGGTATAGTTGATGCCTGCGCTGTTTACGACGGCAAGGGAATCTGCATCCTTTACGTCGGTGACGCCCTGAATCAGTCCTAATATCTGGACGCCCCTACCGGCATATTCCTGGCTCAGCGACTCCAGTATCCCCATTTCTTTTTCGCAGGAGGTGCAGGAAGAATTCCACACATTTATAACGGTTAGTTCTGATTGCGTGAAAAGGCTCTTGGAATCCATTTCATATCCGCTCAAGGTCTTCAATTTTATGTTATCGGAGTCCTTTTCCTGGGTCTTCTGCTGCGTGTCGCTTTTTGTGGCGCCACTTGCAGGCGCTTTTTTATTGTCGGTGTCGGTTTTCGCACTGCAGGCCGCAGTGAAGATGATTGTCGCCATGAAAATAGGGAAAAGCAGCCTTTTCGTTGTTTTTTTCATTCATACACGTCCTTTCTGTTAGTGGAAATGTTACAGTTATACTGTAATAATAGCAGTTACAGAATGAAATGTCAATAGGATTTTGAGAAAGTATGTGTCGGATAAAAAATGTTGATTTTGGTATAAATATATAGTAATCTCAAAATGATAGTGTTATAATAAATACAATATTTGAACTTGCTATGATAGCAGAAAGGATGTGGGAGCATGAGTAAAGTAGAGGATATCATTGCAGCAACAAAATTAAGCGAGCTGGTGAATAAAAAGGAAGAAGACAGCCATTGCAAGACTGTTCTTTGGATTTTGGCAATCGTAGGAGCAGTTGCTGGAATTGCAGCGATTGCTTACGCCGTATATTGTTTCTTTACACCGGATTATCTGGAAGATTTTGAAGAAGACTTTGAAGATGATTTCGACGATGATTTTTTCAATGATGATGATCAGGTATAAGGGTTAACGGAATAGTCTGAGAACGCAATAGAGGAAGCAGGTTGGAAGCCTAACTGGTGTATAGAAGGGCCTCTTGCCTGCTTTTATCTTGGAAGGAGAAGAAGATGGACGAGCAGTGTTATGCACTATTGATAGATGCGGACAACGTATCTGCCAAGTATATCAAGCCTATATTGACGGAGTTGTCTAAATATGGGGTTATCACATACAAAAGGATATATGGAGACTGGACGAGCACGCAGAATTCCAGCTGGAAAGACGAACTGCTGACCAATTCCATAACGCCAATCCAGCAATTCAGCTATACACAAGGAAAAAATGCGACAGATTCCGCTATGATTATAGATGCCATGGATATTTTGTATACGAATGATGTGGATGGATTCTGCATCGTATCCAGCGACAGCGACTTTACCCGGCTGGTAAGCCGTATCAGAGAGAGCGGAAAGATGGTGATCGGCATGGGCGAGAATAAGACGCCGGAGCCATTCAGAAAGGCATGTGATAAATTCACGATTCTCGAGAACCTGCTAAATGAGCAGGAGCCGGGAAGCCCGAAGACTGAGGATACCCAGGATACGCTTGGCAGGGAGAAGATTGAGATTGAAGACGCGATCATCAAGATGATCATTGAGAACCAGGACAGCAATAAGGCTACCGGCCTGGGCGAGGTGGGAAGCCGCCTGGTCAGCCTGTATCCGGACTTTGACGTTCGTAGCTACGGCTATAATATGCTGTCAAAGTTCCTGGAGGAATTCACCAGAATCCAGTTGGTCAAGCATGGAAATATCGTGTCCGTAGCCTTGCGGGAAGACTGGGGTATGAAAGAAGACATTGACGGATATGTGGTTTATATCGTAAAGAGGGCTGGAAAAGACGGCATAGAACTCAGCACCCTCGGCAATAAAGTGTATGAAAAATATAAGGATTTTAAGATCAGCGATTATGGATATGCCCAGCTGAATCAGTATGTTAAGAGTATAGAACATATTAAGGTGGAACAGGTTGGCACCATATTGAAGGCAAAATATATCAAGTAAGCATAGAGGAGAATTACGACATGAAAAAAGGGCAGGTATACGAAGGAATCATTGAATCAGTAGACTTTCCAAATAAGGGAAAGGTATTCCTACCTGAAGAAGACAGATATGTAATTGTAAAAAATGGAATTCCGGGTCAGAAGGTCCGTTTTTCCGTCAATAAGATAAGAAATGGAAAGGCAGAAGGAAGGCTGCTGGAAGTGCTGGAGCCTTCGTCTTTGGAGATTGCTTCCTCTTGTCCTCATTTTGGACAATGCGGAGGGTGTACTTACCAGAATCTTCCCTATGAAGAGCAGCTTAAGATGAAAGAAGCACAGGTGAAGGCCATGATGGATAAGGCAGTAGATGGGGCTTACTGCTGGGAAGGGATCATGCCGAGCCCTGTGAAGGAGGCCTACCGCAACAAGATGGAATTCTCGTTCGGCGACGAGTATAAGGATGGCCCGCTGGCTCTGGGAATGCATAAAAGAGGCAGTTTCCATGATATTGTGAATGTAACGGACTGCCGAATCGTGGATGAAGACTATCGGAAAATACTGGCATGTACCCTGGATTTTGCCAGGGAGACCGGACTTCCTTATTATCACCGCATGCGCCATGTGGGATATTTCCGTCATCTGCTGGTCAGAAAGGCCGTAAAGACCGGGGAGATTCTGATTGATATCGTGACAACGACAGAACATGACTTCATTGAAGGAGCAGGAGGAAAGCAGTGGGTCAGCCAGTTGCTTGCGCTTGAACTGGATGGAAAGATTGCCGGCATACTGCATACGAAGAACGATAGCCTGGCGGACGTGGTAAAGGATGATGGGACCGAGATTCTGTACGGGCAGGACTTTTTCTATGAGGAATTGCTGGGACTGAAATTCAAGATCACGCCATTTTCCTTCTTCCAGACCAATTCCCTTGGGGCGGAGGTTCTATATGAGAAGACCAGGGAGTATATCGGAGAGACCAAAGACAAGGTTCTCTTTGATCTGTACAGCGGGACAGGTACTATTGCCCAGATTGTGGCTCCTGTGGCAAAGAAGGTGGTAGGCGTGGAGATCGTCGAGGAGGCTGTGGAGGCTGCAAGGGAAAATGCGGCGCTCAATGGCCTGGATAACTGTACCTTTTGGTCAGGCGATGTCCTGAAAGTCATCGACGAACTGGGCGAAGTGCCGGATCTGATCATTCTTGACCCGCCAAGAGACGGCGTACATCCCAAGGCGCTTGAGAAGATAACGAACTTTGGCGTGGAACGGATGGTGTATATTGCATGCAAGCCTACCAGCCTGACGAGGGATCTGGAGATGCTGCAAGGAAGAGGCTACCGGGTGGAACGGATAGGATGCGTGGATCTCTTTCCTGGGACGGTGCATGTTGAGACGGTTGTTCTTTTGTCCCAACAAAAACCAGATGACACGATAGAGATCGACTTAGACCTGGACGAGCTGGATGCCACCAGTGCCGAGTTGAAAGCAACCTATCAGGAAATCAAAGATTATGTGCTGAAAGAATTTGGCTTGAAGGTTTCAAGTTTATATATTTCTCAGGTAAAACGCAAATGTGGAATTGAAGTGGGAGAAAACTATAATCTTCCAAAATCAGAAAATGCAAGAGTTCCACAATGCCCGAAAGAGAAAGAAGATGCTATCAAGGCTGCCCTGAAATATTATGCGATGATCTAAGGACATCGCTGATTTCAAGGAGGAATAACACATGAAAAGCACATTTGAAAAAATGGGTGGAACCTACACACTTGGCGCAGACGGAATTTACTATCCGAATCTTGTCAGTACAGATGAAGAACCGCATTATGGGAAATACGGAATGTTGCGGAAAACATATCTGAAAGAGCATCGTCCGGCAATGTATTCACTGTATATGTTGGAAGACAGATTGACAGAACATCTGAATGCGGTGGACGATGAAACACAGGAGAAAATGGATATTCTGGTGAGTCAGATGATGGAGAAGCAGGGCATTACGGAAGAATTGAAAGCTCGTGACCAGATGGAATGGGTTAGAGCGGTAAATAATGTCCGGAATGCTGCAGAAGAGATTGTGTTGAAAGAATTGATTTACAGGTAAACAAAGGGCTGAACAGGTAGGACGAAAAATCCTATTTGTTCAGCTCTTGTGTTTATAATGGGCAAAGAAGAACCAAATTATAATTCCATATCATACGACCTTTTCTTAGTTCGAGCAGGCTGATTTCGCCGTATTTCCTGTTTCCTCTGATATTCAAGTTCCCAGGCACGATGGGAAAAAACATCAGGATCTTCCACATTGAGATAATCTACCTCATTGGCTGCAATATCACGGCGGTGATAGTCATAATACTTACCAAAAGTACCTTTGAGCTGTTCGATCAGCTTATCCCGAAAATCAGGACGTATCTGGATTCGGGTGTCCAGCAATTCTGTATACTGTTCTGGTTCAGGACGAAATTTTTCTTCCCGGAAAGCGGCGGCGTCTTTTTCAAGCTGCTTTTTGAGCGAGGTGTCCTGAGAATACAGGATATCCAGATTTTTATTCATCTGGTCATATTTCTTGGATAGATTCGTCATATCTTTATTGGTAGAGCATTCTGCCTGGAAGATTAGCTGCTCTTTCCTTGATTTCAGTTCTTCGATTTCTTCGGTAATAGTGGTAAGCTGCTGATTTAATTTTATATGCCGGATGGGATTCAAAATACTGGTTTTATCCTTTTGCACATTCAGTTCTTTCCGTTCCGTAACTTTAGCTTTGAGTTCCTTTTTAACTGTGTTGTATTTATTCAGTATTGGATTGAAATGATTCATCCAGTCATGGATCACTTCTTTTTGCATCTCATTATGAAGTAAATGATACTGTATAAAAATCATATGATTGCGGATCGCTTCTAACGTTTCAGCTATTATTGGAATAGACTTTTCTACAGCTTCAGCCAGTTTTGCTACCTTTGCTTTTAATTCTCGGAGCATTTTGTTATCCGCACGAATCTGACGGTTGATTTCACAGCGGTCTGCTATCATGCCTTTCTTTTCCATATTCTGGGCAATGTAGCCTTCATGGATGGTTGGCTGTTCGGTGATTCCCTGATCTGCAAAGCTGCGGTGATCAATGGTAGCATTTATCTGATTACGTGCAAGCATTTTATTTACGGCATCTGCCCAGTTTGCCCGCCAGATACAAAGTTGTTCATCACTGTTCCATTGTTGGGAAATAGGATTCTGTCTGCCATATCGGCTGCTCTTGGGGTGTTTATCAATTCGTTCATATCCTTTTTCCTGTGCAACAGAAGAAGTCAGATATTCTTTCTTTTTCCCAACTTTATAGCGATATTGCTTTTCCCATCCCTGTTTCTGAGCAGTTTTAAATTCAGAAGCAGTAAACCCTTTTTCTTCCCCATCTTTGATACAGAGATATTCTTTTTCTGTTTTATACTGCCATGTTCCATTTTCATTTAATGGTCGGACAGTAAGAAGAATGTGTGCATGGGGATTGTGACCATCTGTATCGTGAATGGCAAAATCAGCACACATCCCCATATCTACAAAATTTTTTTTAATAAAATCTTGAAGAAGAGAAATATTGCTGTCTTTATCCAACTCAACGGGGAGTGCGACAACAAATTCTCTTGCAAGTCGGCTGTCTTTGGTCTTTTCGTTTTCTTCCACAGCATTCCAGAGTTGTTCCCGGTCATTCCATTCCAATGGAGCCATTGGAGGAAGCATCACCTCCTGATAGATCAGCCCCTGCTTTCTGGTATAGTCATGCTGGATGCCGTCATAATCATTGTACATGCGGCTACAGCTCATATAAGCAGAAGCAGCAACAGCAGACCGACCGGAACCGCGGCTGACGACTTTGGCTTGCATATGATAAATTGCCATATCTGGCACCTCCTTTCGATGTTGCCTGCAACAGCGGATAAAGCCCTCGGCAGAGCGCACGAGCCCCGAAGGGGATACCACTGCCTGATTTATCAGGTGGTGAGTAAGTGCGCCCTTCGGGATGAGAAATTGCTGGTGTCAACTAGTGTCAGATTCTTTTGAAACGGTTTAACAATTCCTGTCTGATCTGCGACGGCTCCATTGTCTGGAATTCCGGGAAGATGCTCTCCAAAACGGCACCCTCCTGAATCAGCCTGCGTGTCCGGGCATTTCGCTCTTTCACACGGTTCCGTGCCTGTGCTTCCTCTGCTCTGTGTCTTGCCTGTAATAATTCTTTTCTGATTTCTGTTTGTGTTTTTTTATCTGTCATATTGGCCTCCTTTCTTCTATGACCGTTTCCGGTCAGATTTTTAAGCAAGTAGTTTTCGGGCTTCTGACATATTAGCTACAGCGTTCAGTTCCCGGATATTCTGGTTGTTGATCTTTAGTGGGACACAACGCTCCAGAATCCGGTCATAGATCCTGCTGTGTGCTAAATCTTCCGGATGTTTTAATTCTTCCAACGTCAGATTTGTTGTAATGATCATAGGTTTCATACTGCGGTAACGGCTGTCGATTACATGGAAGACCTGTTCTAAAGCAAATTCGGAATTTCGTTCCACACCCAAATCATCAATGATCAGCAGGCTGTACTGATTTAAACTATTGATAAATTCATTCCGATCCTGCGGATATATTCCGGTCAGAGAATTTAAGATTTTGGCGAAGTTCGTCATGAGTACGGGAACCCCTTTATCTAGCAGAGCGTTTGCAACACAGCCTGCAAAAAAGGATTTCCCAGTGCCGACATCACCCCAGAGCAGCAGCCCCATGGCCTTGGATTTTATTTCCTCCCAGTGAGTAACATAATTTTTTGCCTTTTCAATTTCCGGGTTGATACCGTTATCGTGAGCAAAAGTGAATTCTCTTAAAGCCGGGTCTTGCAGACCGCTGGATTTCAGCCGGGAGATGTGTTCTAGAAATTCCTGGTGTTTTCGTTTTGCTTCTTCTTTTTCATATTGTTCCTGCTGGCATTGGCAGCGGATGATCGGAAACATGATTTTTCCTAAAAATTCTATCTTTTTCTGCCGTGGGGTGTGGCACTTGGAACAGTAGATCAGACCGTCCGTTTCGCTGATATATTCATCTTCTAAAGGCTGCCGGGGAGAAAGGTTCGGCAGTAGGTTTTGTGGTTTTATCATAGGCTTTCATCCTCCTTACATTCATAATGGCGTTTTACTGAATCATTATTTTTCTTCTCTTTATTATTAGGGGACAGTTTTCTGACTGTCTGGCGGACAGAATTCTGTCTGTCAAAGGGACGGTTTTCTGACTGTCTAACAGACAGTTTTTCTTCTGTCTGTGTTGAAAAATCAGCCGGGACTTTTACATAAATCCGGTTGGGATTCCCGGTTCCCTGACGAGCACGACAGATAAGGTCTACTTGTTCCAAAGCACTCAGAGATGTTTTGATGGTTGTCTGGCTTTTGCGAAGTGTTGCTGCCATATCTTCAATGGTGAAATAGGAGAACACATGACCTTTTTTATCAATCCAGCCGTCATTTTTTTGTGATAATCTTGCCCGGTTTAAAAGCACCATATAGAGCAGTTTTGTGGTTTCGGAGAAATCACAGTCCAGAAGAAAACTGGGAAATGCCATATATGGCGGTAGAGTACTGTTTGCAGTAAGAAAGGTTGTCATGCACTCACCTCCCCTCAGATGACGAACACTTATCTATTGCAGTATTTTTCATCTGTAACAGGACTTCCTCTTTGTGTTTTCATAAAAATCCTCCTTTCCGATAATCTTTTGTGCGGATGTTTCGCACAGGATTAGTTTATTGAAAAGAAGGGGGAATGGCATTGAGCCGGGATTGAGTGAGAATTGAGTTACAATGAACTTTCAAATATAAACAGGAATAGTTACAACGAAAAAACGGGTGTATAATCAGGTTAGTAAATATTATTTATTAATCACATCTATTTATGGATTGACAACAGTGAAAAAATAAAGTAAACTAAAGTTAGTTAAAGCTAATTAAAAAACGGCTTATGTTTAGATAATGGGATAGGTTTATAAAATTATAGAAACGTACATCTGATGTTTTTAATGAAAGCAAGGTGTGCATATTTTTTTCACATGAATTAGTTAAAACTAACTATTGATAAAGAAAACTTACTGGGTAGAGTAGATTCATTTTCAGAAAAGATGTTTAAGGAGAAGTGAAAGAAAATGTCAGAGGAAATGTTAGTATGCCATTGTTCACCTACGTTAGCAGGACTGAAAACGGGAAGTCTTTTTTCATGCCCTTATAGTTCACAAAAGATGATTATAAAAGAAATACGTGAATTTAATCAAAAACTGACACAGAAAGGGATCCGGATTATCCCGGTTCGCATATCAGACAAACGGATGCTGGTTTATGTCTATCGTCCAGAAAAGTTAAAAGAAGATTTTTCTGATGAGAAAACTCAGATCATATTGAAATGTAAGGGATATGATTGTACGAATCTATCACAGTGCATCTGCAGACTGATTCAAAAACTGCAGAGTGACCCAGACTTTCCGCATGAAATAGGTTTATTCTTAGGGTATCCGGCAGAGGATGTAAAAGGATTTATTGAGAATAAGGCGGCCTGCAGCAAATGTTCTGGGTGTTGGAAGGTGTACGGGGATGAACAGGCCGCGAGGATTCTGTTTAAAAAATATAAAAAATGCACAGAAATTTATTGCAGGAGATGGAAAAGTGGCGTGGCTGTTGAACAGCTTACGATTACTATATAATCACAAACTTCAGAAAGGAAGGTAAAAATCATGAGTAAAATTGCAGTAGTTTATTGGAGTGGCACAGGAAATACAGAAGCCATGGCAAAGGCAGTACTGGAGGGCGCGAAGGAGAAGGGGGCAGAGGTTGTATTATTAACTCCGGATGAATTTGATGTTTCTATGATGGATTCTTATGATGCGATCGCTTTTGGATGCCCGGCAATGGGAGCAGAAGTATTGGAAGAAGAGGAATTTGAACCGATGTTTGCTTCTTGTGAATCAAAACTTTCAGGAAAAAGAATTGCACTGTTTGGCTCTTATGGCTGGGGAGATGGAGAGTGGATGAGAGACTGGGAGACAAGATGCAAAGAGGCGGGAGCTGTCTTGATTTGTGAAAGCGTGATCTGCAATGAAATGCCCGATGATGAGGGGATTCAATCCTGCAAAGCGTTGGGTGAAAATCTGGATTAATAAATATTGGGGAATGCTGCGAGAAAAGATTTTAATCAGTTAATAGCAGCGTTCCCATAATACGATTTAGAACGCAACCGATGATCAAGAACGGATGATTTTGTAGATATCTGCTATCGGAGCGTTTTATGAATATATTAAAAATGGGAGGTTGGGTATGAGTGTTGTTATTATAGGCGGGCATGATAGAATGGTCTGTCAGTACAAAAAAGTTTGTAAAAGTTTTAATTGTAAAGCGAAAGTCTTTACACAGATGTCTGCAACTTTAAGTAAACAGATTGGGAATCCAGATTTGATTGTACTGTTCACGAATACGGTTTCCCATAAGATGGCCAGGTGTGCAGTGGAGGAGGCGGAACGCTGCAATGCGGATGTAGTGAGATGCCATTCAAGTAGCAAAAATGCGTTACAGGAGATTCTTGGAAGTATCTGTATGTAGCGAAATTTTTTTATATATTAAGAATAGATATTGTTTTGGTGAGTTGATAGAGGTATAGGTTATGTCTTTTTTTCAAAATACTTGTAAGCCAAAAGGAATCGGCGGCAAAATTATGGTTCATATGATGAATACTGGTCATTCATCTATGGCTGAATGGGGATTTACACATATGGAAATTCAAAGCGATAATGTATGTCTGGATATTGGATGTGGCGGTGGGGCAAATGTCAGAAAGTTATTAGAAAAAAGTCCGTATGGCAGAGTGGTTGGCATTGATCATTCAGAAATCAGTGTAGAAAAAAGCAAAAAAATCAATAAAGCAGGGATAGAAAGTAAGCGTTGTGAAATCCTGCAGGGGGATGTCATGAAACTCCCTTTCAGAGGTGAAACTTTCGATGTAATTACTGCATTTGAAACAATATATTTCTGGCCGGATATTAGTGAGGCTTTTAAGAAGGTATATAAAATTTTGAAAATCGGCGGAACGTTTATGATCTGCAATGAATCAAACGGTGAAAATCCAAAGGATGAAAAGTGGACGAAGATAATACAGGGGATGAAGATTTACAATTCTGAGCAAATAGAAAAATCTTTGGAGGATGCCGGTTTTAGAGGAGTAAAAGTAGATAAAACAAAAAAAGGTTGGATTTGTGTGGTGGTAAAAAAGTTATGAAAAGCAAAAGAAAACGATGGTATTTATTGTGGTTTGTAGGCGCAGTAATATGGCTGACTAACTTTTTTGACAGTTTCAGAAAAGATGGGGTTGATTTTGTGGTAAGCATGCAACTTTTAGCCGCAATACTCTTCTTTGCTGCAGGTATTGTTGGGCATATTCGATATAAGAAGCACGATAAAAATCAATAATGCAATACTAAATATGGAAAATGAAAAGATTTTAGAAACCGGGAAAGTATGAAATTCCCGGTTTTAAAATGCCATTCAATTTATAGTGAGAAGAGAGTTATTTGATATGCTTTTTGAGGGCTTCAAAACTTTCAGAACTAATGACATGTTCTATCCTGCATGCATCTTGTGCGGCAATATCCGGATCAACACCAAGACGTTCTAGCCAGGAAGAAAGAAGAACATGGCGTTCATAAATCTGTGTAGCTATTTCTTTTCCAGATTCAGTTAAATTAATATATCCTTCCGGAGATACCGTTATATGTCCGCTTGTACGCAGTTTCTTCATAGCCACACTTACGCTGGGTTTTTTAAAGTCTAATTCTGTAGCGATGTCCACAGAACGAACAACAGGACGTTTTTTGCTTAATATTAAAATAGTTTCCAGATAGTTTTCACCAGACGAATTTATGTGCATAGCTTGTCACCTCCTATATCATTCGGATTCTTTTATAAAAATTGTATAGTTATTGTATCATGATTCATGGTATTCAGCCAGATATATTTATAAAAGAAAAATAAAAAAGTATTAAATAATTATTGACAACTCACCGGGATTAGAATATACTAACAACGTCAAATGAGAAAAAACATCGAATAGCTGTGAGTAAATTTTAAGTATAATTGTAAAAATGACTATAAGGAGCGAGTGGATATGAATTTAACAGAAGCCAAAGAAGGGGAAGAATATATCATTAAGGAAATTTTGACAGATGATGAAGAACTGACCTCTTTTCTGTTTTCTCTTGGCTGTTACAGTGGTGAACCAATTACAGCGGTTTCTCATCTGAAGGGTGGCTGTGTAGTTTCCATTAAGGATGGGCGTTATAATATTGATACTGATCTGGCGAAAGCCATTTCAATATAATAAAAAAATAGTAGTTTCCACTATTTTTTTGCACAAAGGTTAGTGCATACTAATAAAGATAAGATGCGTATAATTAAAGACGTCGAAAAGGAGGAGAATTATGAGGATTGCTTTTGCAGGAAATCCCAACAGTGGAAAGACGACCATGTACAATGCACTTACCGGCAGGAATGAACGTGTCGGGAACTGGGCAGGCGTTACGGTCGAAAGAAAAGAAAGTCCGATCAAGAAAGGTTATTATGACGGGACGGAGGAGTTAGTTGCGGTAGATTTGCCGGGCGCTTATTCTATGTCTCCTTTTACATCGGAAGAAAGCATTACCAGCGGATACGTCAAGAATGAGAATCCGGATGTGATCATCAATATCGTGGATGCTACGAATCTGAGCAGAAGCCTGTTTTTTACCACACAGCTTCTGGAACTTGGGATTCCAGTAGTTGTCGCACTGAATAAGAGCGATATCGTTAATAAGAAACAGACAAAAATTGACGAGAAGATTCTGTCTGAAAAGCTGGGCTGTCCGGTAATCAAGACGATTTCCACTTCTTCCGGACATGAAGGACTCAAAGAGACTGTAAATGCTGCGGCTGCATTAAGAGGAAAAGGTCAGAAAGCACCTTATGTGCAGGGGGATATTGATTTCAAAGATAAAACGGCAGTAGAAGCGGCTGACAGAAAGCGTTTTGAGTTTGTGAATGGAATTGTAAAGCAGGTAGAGAAGAGAAAAGTTTTTACAAAGGATAGAAACGTACAGGATAAGATTGACGGTATCATCACACATAAGATTATCGGTATACCGATTTTCGCAGCAGTTATCTTCCTTGTGTTCTACATATCCCAGACAACGCTCGGTACCTGGATCGCAGACTGGCTGGTGGCATGGATCGAGACTTTCCAGGGATGGGTCGGCGGACTGATGGAAAATGCAAACCCGCTTCTGTATGCACTCCTTGTAGATGGTATCATCGGTGGCGTTGGTGCAGTTGTCGGTTTCCTTCCGCTTGTTATGGTCATGTACTTCTTAATTGCATTATTGGAAGATTGTGGATACATGGCAAGAGCTACAGTAGTTCTGGATCCGATTTTTAAGAGAGTAGGGCTTTCCGGTAAATCTGTCATTCCTATGGTCATTGGTACAGGATGTGCGATTCCGGGCGTTATGGCTTGCCGTACAATCCGTAACGAAAGAGAACGTCGTACCACAGCGATGCTTACACCATTTATGCCATGTGGAGCTAAAATCCCAGTGATTGCTCTTTTTGCAGGTGCATTCTTTGCGGACGCATGGTGGGTTTCAGCAACTATGTATCTGGTGGGTATTCTCTTAGTTTTGCTTGGAGCTTTACTTGTGAAAAAGATTACAGGACAAAAATACAGAAAATCTTTCTTTATTATTGAACTTCCGGAATATAAGTTTCCAAGCTTGAAAAGGGCATGCGGCTCTATGCTGGAGCGAGGAAAAGCATATATCGTAAAAGCAGGAACGATCATTCTGGTATGCAATACGGTGGTACAGATCATGCAGAGCTTTAACTGGCAGTTCCAGCTTGTAGAAGAAGGTGCAGAAGGGACATCTATTTTGGCATCCATTGCCCATCCGTTTGCGATTTTGTTCATACCGCTTGGATTTGGAGTGTGGCAGCTTGCAGCAGCGGCAGTGACAGGTTTTATCGCAAAAGAAAACGTAGTTGGGACGCTTGCAGTAGTTTACGGTATCACAAACTTAATAGATACAGATGAACTGGCGTTGGTTGGAAGTGGGAATGAAGTAGCAACTGTTATGGGACTGACAAAGGTAGCAGCTCTTGCTTATTTGATGTTTAACCTTTACACACCACCTTGTTTTGCAGCTCTTGGAGCGATGAATTCAGAAATGAAGAGTGGAAAATGGCTGCTTGGAGGAATCTGTCTCCAACTTGCAACGGGGTATACCGTAGCTTTTGGTGTATATCAGATTGGTACATTGATCACAACAGGATCTTTTGGCACCGCATTTATTCCGGGACTTATCGCGGTTATTGTATTTGCTTTGATTATTCTCTGGAGAATCCGTAAGTCAGATAAAGAGTTTGCTTCAGAATACAGCCTGCATTCTGTAAAATCATAAAGGATAAAAGTTATAGCAGACGGTGGACAGAGAAGAAGTACTTTGTCCACCATTTTTATTAGAAAAGGATGTGAAATGCTCTATGGAAAATATGATAGCAGTTCTTGTTATTGTAATCTTAGTAGGGAGTGCAGCTGCATATCTTATTAAGGCAAAAAGAAGCGGAGTGAAATGTGTTGGATGTCCAGCGGGAGGAAATTGCAGCAGCAAAAATAAAAAGAAAAAAAAGAAATTGACGGGTCCGGTCATCGCAAAGAAAACCATGTTTATTACAGGAATGCATTGTGAACATTGTGTACAAAGTGTGACAGATAGCTTGAATCGGATTGATGGAGTCTCCGCCAGAGTAGATCTTAATAAAAGTTGTGCTGAGATATCCCTTGATCGTGAAATAGGGGAAGATATCCTGATCTGCGCAGTAGAAAAAGCAGGGTTTTTAGTTGAGTCTATTCAAAGCTAGACCGTGGTATTTCATATGGGAGAAAGCGGGTATGAACGGTGAAAAAGAAAGTATTATTATAAAACTGAAAGAAAATGGCTGCAGAATTACAAAGCAGCGTAAAATGATTTTAGATATTATCCTGGAAGACAGGTGTTCCAGCTGCAAGGAAATTTATGCCCGGGTGGTGAAACTTGACCAGAGCATTGGGATGGCAACCGTTTACCGTCTGGTAAAGGAATTGGAGAATATCGGGGTGCTTAGCAGAGAAATCGTATATAAGTAGCCTGCAAATGACAAAATTTATCAATAAGGACTGTTAGAATTGACTATCTTAAATGAAAGTTGTTACTATGAAAAAATAAACAGAGTCTTATAGAAAAGGAAGTGATGTGGTTGTGAAACAACATAGGTTTTGGGCGTGGGCGTCCGTCTTTTGCTTTTTGATGGTATTCTATACAGGCTATAAACACAAATAATCAGGAGGTACATAGGATGTTTAGTGATTCTACTTTGAAAAAAATCGGATGTTTTGTAGGAGGAGTCGTATTTGGGACTGCGGGTGTAAAGCTCCTTTCCAGTAAGGACGCAAAAAAAGTATATACAAACTGCACTGCGGCTGTACTGCGGGCAAAAGACTGTGTTATGAAGACTGCTACAACAGTGCAGGAGAACGCAGAGGATATCCTTGCAGAAGCACAACAGATCAATGAAAAGCGTGCACAGGAAGAGGCAATGCAGGTGCAGGAAGATGATGTTCAGGAGGATGGTGCGTCTGAACAGGAAGAAAACGAATAGGTAAAAGATGAGATTTCTTATCAAGCATGAAGTACAGGGCCGTCTCCGTATCCACGTTATCCGAAACCGAATGACATGTACGGAGGCGGATGTTCTTTGCTGGGCTCTTGAAAAACAGAAAAGTGTTATAAAGGTCAAAGTATATGAGCGCACCGCAGATGCTGTGATCTATTATACAGGGGACAGAGAAGAACTGATCCATAAATTAAAAAAGTTTCATTTTGAGAAAGCAGATGTTCCGGATAATGTATTATCAAGTTCAGGGCGTGCTTTAAATTCCGCATACAGGGAAAAGCTGATAGCAAAAACATTGCTCCATTATGGAGGGAAATTGCTCTTGCCAAATTCGGTGAGAAAAATATGGCTTACTTTTAAAGTGGTCCAATATATCGGAAAAGGGATTCGATGTCTGGCCAGACGGAAGATAGAGGTGCCGGTATTAGATGCTACAGCGATTGGCGTGTCCGTGCTGCGAGGAGACTTTAATACTGCCGGTTCTGTCATGTTTCTGCTGGGAATTGGAGAATTGCTGGAGGAATGGACACATAAAAAGTCTGTAGGAGATCTGGCACGCAGCATGTCTTTAAACATAAAGAAAGTATGGCTGAAAAGAGAGGAGCAGGAAATTCTTGTTCCGGCATCCGATATTTTGCCGGGTGACAGAGTGATCGTACACATGGGCAATGTAATCCCATTTGATGGAGAGGTGTCTTGCGGAGAAGGAATGGTGAACCAGGCATCTTTGACCGGAGAATCTCTTCCGGTACGAAGAACTGAGGGTCAGTCCGTATATGCAGGAACCGTTTTGGAGGAAGGAGAGTTGGAAATCATAGTCAGGGCCGTATCAGGTGCTACCCGGTTTGAAAAGATTGTGACTATGATTGAAGACTCAGAAAAGTTGAAATCCAATCTGGAAAGCAAGGCAGAGCATCTGGCGGACCGTCTGGTACCATATACGCTTCTGGGGACAGGGCTTGTCTGGGCTGTCACACGCAATATGACAAAAGCTCTTTCTGTTCTTATGGTGGATTTTTCCTGCGCATTGAAGCTGGCTATGCCGATTTCTGTCCTTTCTGCAATACGGGAAGCCGGACAGAATGGAATTACCGTAAAGGGTGGGAAGTATCTGGAGGCTGTGGCAGAGGCAGATACCATCGTATTTGATAAGACCGGTAC
Source organism: [Clostridium] scindens (assembly GCF_019597925.1). Taxonomy (NCBI): domain Bacteria; kingdom Bacillati; phylum Bacillota; class Clostridia; order Lachnospirales; family Lachnospiraceae; genus Lachnoclostridium; species [Clostridium] scindens. Next base: position 1,549,106 of record NZ_CP080442.1, read on the forward strand.
GCTGACAAAGGCGAAACCAACTGTAAAAGAAGTCATTGTGTTTGGCGATTATCCTGAACCGGAAGCTCTGCGGATTGCTGCCTGTCTGGAAGAACACTTTCCACATTCCATGGCAAAAGCTGTCGTGGATGCTGCAAAGAGAAGAAGTCTGTATCATGAAGAAATGCATTCAAAAGTGGAGTATATTGTAGCCCATGGTATTTCCTCCTATATAGAAGGAAAGAAGACCATAATAGGGAGCAGTCATTTTGTGTTTGAGGATGAAAAGTGCCGGATACGTCCGGAATATCAGGAACGATTTGATACGCTTCCTGAAGAATACTCTCATTTGTTCCTTGCCATTGACGGAGAATTAGTTGCTGTAATCTGTATTGAAGATCCTCTCAGGGAAGAAGCCGGGGAGATGGTAAGATTTTTGAAAGAAGAAGGTGTTTCCAAGATCGTCATGATGACGGGAGACAGTGAACGTACTGCAGCATCTATTGCGAAACGAGTGGGAGTGGATGAATATTATTCCGAAGTACTTCCGGAAGATAAGGCAGGATTCATTGAAAGAGAGAAAGCGGCAGGAAGAAAAGTAGTGATGATCGGTGACGGAATCAATGATTCGCCAGCGCTTTCAGCAGCAGATGCGGGAATTGCAATCAGTGATGGAGCAGAACTTGCGCGAGAGATCGCAGACATTACGATTGCTGCTGAGGATCTGCGGGAAATCGTAGTACTGAAACGTTTGTCTAATGCGATGATGCACCGTATTCAGGGGAATTACAGGGGGATTGTCGGTATTAATGCAATGCTGATTGCACTAGGAGTGGCAGGAATTATTCAACCAACGACCTCTGCGTTACTACATAATACTTCTACTTTAGCTATCAGTTTGAAGAGTATGGGAAATTTATTGCCGACTAATTAATATAAAATATTCATATTGTTATAAGTTTTAATGTCTGAATAGTTTGATTTGTAGACTATTCAGACATTTTTAGTAGAGCTCAATAATTGTTGTCCAATTTGTATTCCAGCATTGATATACAATTCTTGTATTTGTTGGTATTTATTATCGATAGCTTCCGGTTCAGATTCCCATACTATTTCATAGATTGCCATAGCTTTTTTGAGATGGGAGGTAGCCTGTTCTATATCAGCCTGTACCAGATAGGCAGTTCCCATAGCTTCCTGAATAATGGCATAGTCCAGACACTGATCGGAATTGTATTCTTTTACCAGCCGGGCACATTTGCGTAAGGAGGATAATCCACGAGACGCTTCACCGGTATCTGTAAGGAGAGCTGCATAGTTGCAGATTTGAACAATACTGTCATTCATATAGAGAAGCTGGTATTGTTCTAATAAGCTGATTCCCTGCTCCATAGCCTGTTTTGCCAGTTCGGTATTTCCCTGCTGGTGATATAGTCCACCCAGATTTCCATATAGATTTGCGACGAGGTGGGCGTTTTCAGGTGTAACAGGAGAAAGCAAAGACATCGCTTCTTTTTCCAGCTTTACGGCTTTTCCAATATTTCTTTCAAGGGTAGCTTTATAGTCCAGTAATAATGCCCGGTCAGACACGGTTCCGATAGAAGTGTCTTCCAGCAAAGAAGATAGTTCACGCAGGATTCTTTGCATACCATTTTCTTCGTGGTATTTTTCCATATATGGGAAAACATCTTCTAAGAATAATAAATAACCAGAAATATCATCTTTAGTTGTTTTTGTAATAATGTTTTCAACGGTTTGGAAAACAAGTCTGTAGTAGGAAATATCATTGCCGTGTAAAAGGCAGATGTTTTGCAGACTTTCCAGTAAAGGGAAACAGGTTTTTACAGACGGCTGCATATCTGCAACAGCGATTTCCTGTATCATGGGATGCAGTACAATGGTTCTTCCGGTTTTTGGCTGAATAAATCCCATTTCAATTAAATCATTTACGGCATTCAAATCCGGTAAATTCAGCCATGCAGCAAATCTTCGTGCCGGAATACCGGTTAAAGGAATCAGGCACAGACATCTCATTACATCTTGTTGAGTTTCAGAAAGCTGATATAGAGAGAATAAAGTATGTATGTGTCCATAGTAGGTTTCTTTGCTGCTTTGCCCGTCTTTTATAATATTGATTTTATCAGTTGCATCAAGAGCGACATTTTCTTCCAACAATTTTTTTAAGAGCATTTCTGGTTCCAATATTCCGGTTTCCAGTAAGCGTGATGCCAGTTCTACAGCGAGCGTATGGGCATGGACAGCTTCTATGATCTGTTCTATGACATCAGATTTTTCTTCTGTGTCGGAGAAAAATTTTCCTGCAAGTTGCAGAAGCGTTGTTTTATCGGAAATTTCTTCCAACAGCATACAGGAATGTCCGTCCAGACGGCTTCTGGTAGTAAATAATATCTGACAGCGGTATTTGAGTATGACCGAAAGAAAACTGTCCTGTATGGAAGTGGCGTTGAAATTATCTACAATCATCAAAGTATCTTCTTTGAGAGAACGCAGAAAACGGTTGTGTTTTCGGAAGCGTTCTTCATCAGAATCCTGCGGAAGATCATCCGCAAAATCCATGTCTGTAATATCCTGTTTTAAATCACCGCTGTAGGTGAGATACAGGATATTGGTATATTCTTTCTTATACTGCAGGGCATAAGCCTTTGCCAGTTCACTTTTCCCGATTCCGGCAATTCCAGATAAAAATACTTTACGCTCTTTTTCCAACAGAGAATGCAGCACTTCGATTTCTTCAGAACGTCCACAAAAATGCCTGCATGGACGGGGAACGTCATTTCCCATTACAAAATCTGTTAAGACAGGAGAAAGATTTCCGGCGGCTAATAATTTCTTGGTTCGTGTGTCACGTTTCACAAAATTCCGTTCCATTCCGAAACACAGAACCCTTGTTATGAAAATATGTATGGTGTCTATATCAGCGGGAGAATAAGAACAGATTAGTTCCTGTTTTTTTGGCTCTGAAATAGATGTATCCTGTAATACTAACTCATATAATTCTTTTGCTGCCATAGCAGAATCATACATCAGAGGAATAATATGTCGCTGAATGTTTCCTGCCAATTCTAATTGATGTTCTTTATCTAAAAAGTAGGTTACGATCCGGGGACTTACTTTTGCCTGTCCTGTCATCCAACGGCAGACCTGTCCATTGTCAAAATCAAAGTCTATGGCTTCATCGCTGCACATAAACGTGTCAAATAACAGATAGGTAAAATCTATTTGATTCATTCCTTTATCTTCGCTGATATAACGGCGAATGATCGTCATAATCGAACCAAAATCACATCTTTCCAAATAGAATCCCCTCCTGTTCTGTAAAATACTCAATTTCCGCTCAATCTATGCTCAATGAGTTTCTTATGAAATTCCATTAAACTGACATCAGGCTGAACGGAGTTGGTCTAATAGAAATTATAGCACAAATTCCAGATCAGCTAAAGAGTACCGCCGAAAAATGCGTGGTGACAAGAAATATCGGTTTGGAAGGAGGAGCTATGGCACACACAGTTGAATTTGAACGATGTGTTGATTTTCTTGCCAGAATGATAGAAAAATATGGCAGTGAGCTCCTTCAGGAACTGAATGGATTACCGAAGGAGGACAAAGCAGAAGATAACTGCCAGCAAGAGCAGCAACAGAATACATTGGGAAATGATTAGGGAGAGCATAGATGTTGGCTCTCTTTTTTCTTGCGTGATATTTGTGCATTTTACCTATATTGACGAGTATGTGCAGCTACGGTAAAATATAGTTGGGACAAATAAAAAGTAAACTGTAATTTGGTATGGAGAATATAAATGAAAAAGCGAAGATGTTATATATACACAAGGGTATCTACGTCTATGCAGGTAGAAGGATACAGCTTGGAAGCACAAAAAGAAAGATTGAGAAAATATGCAGATTTTCAGGAAATGGTGATTGTCGGAGAGTATTCGGATGAGGGAAAGTCAGGAAAAAGTATTGAAGGACGGCAGGAATTTATGCAAATGCTTCGGGATATTGAAGAAGGTAAAGATCGTGTAGAGTTTGTCTTGGTATATAAGTTATCCCGTTTTGGAAGAAATGCTGCAGATGTACTTAATTCTTTGCAGAGAATGCAGGATTTTGGAGTAAATTTGATCTGTGTTGAAGATGGTATAGACAGTTCTAAAGACAGCGGTAAGCTGATGATTTCTGTTCTGTCTGCGGTAGCAGAAATTGAACGTGAAAATATTCTGGTACAGACAATGGAGGGGCGCAGACAAAAGGCGAGAGATGGCAAATGGAACGGCGGATTTGCTCCGTACGGATATAAGCTGTTAAATGGAGAACTGGAAATTGCAGAAGATGAGGCAGAAATCATTCGTATTATTTTTGATAAATATATTCATACCAATATGGGAGTAAATGGCATTGCAGCCTATCTGAATGAGCATGGCTACAAGAAGAAAAAGAGACAGAATAATACGTTGGATGCGTTTGCTACTTCTTTTATAAAGGGTGTCCTTGATAATCCTATTTATTGTGGTAAATTGGCATTTGGAAGAAGGAAAACTGAAAGAGTGCCAGGCAAGAGAAATGAATTCCGTATTGTAAAGCAGGATTCTTATATATTAAGTGATGGTATTCACGAAGCCATTATTTCCGAAGATGATTGGAACTTGGCAAAACAGAAACGAAATATAAATGGAGTAAAGCATGAGAAAATCCATAGTTTGGAGCATGAACATATTTTGTCCGGAATTCTTAAATGTCCAATTTGTGGAAAGGGAATGTATGGAAATGTAAACCGTAAGAAGAAAAAAGACGGAACATTTTATAAGGATTATTTTTATTATGCCTGCAAGCATAGGTATTATGTGAATGGTCATAAATGTGATTACCGGAAGCAGTGGAACGAAGAAAAAGTAAATGATGCGGTAGCAGAAGTTATTAAAAAGCTGGTGAATAATCCGAAATTTGAAGCCGCTATACGTGCAAAAATCAATTCTAAGATAGATACCGGAGAATTGGAAACAGAGCATGAGAACTTGAAAAAACAGCTGCGGCAAGTATTGGGAGCTAAAAATAGGTTAGGACAACAGATGGACAATCTGGATATTTCTGATAAAATGTATGACAGGAAGTATCAGGATATGCAGGATCGGTTAAATGGTTTGTATGATGAGATTGAACGACTGGAAAGTCTGATCGATGATATAGTATCCAGAAAAGAGTATATCCGTCAGCAGAAAATTTCTGAGGATGGAGTGTATCAATATCTTTTGTACTTTGACAAACTGTATGATAAATTCACCGATATGGAGAAAAAAGAATTTATGAACAGTTTTGTTGAAAGAGTTGATATTTACGAGGATGAACAGCCGAACGGAAGATTTTTGAAGCATATAAAATTTAAGTTTCCGGTATTTTTTGACGGTGAAGAAATTCAGGAACTTAGTTGGGACAACGAAACAACAGTTGAAACCGTCTGCCTGCTGTCCAAAAAAGCCCAGTAAATCAAAGGGTTTCAGCGGTTCTGGGCAGATAGAGGCGTGTGTTTTTTGTTTGGATGGACTGAACTTTGTTTGGTGTTACCGAGGCGGGGTAAGAAAAATGAACGTTTTGGCAGCGCGAAGCCTCCCCTTGGGAAAAGATATTTGATTAAAGGAGACGGGTATGGCATATGGCAAATCAATAGAACTTTTCCTGGTTAATGGAACGGCAGACAGTCTTGTAACAGCAGAACTAAGGAGAAGCTGAAAAGGTTCAGGAAAGATTAATACAGCATTTACGTGATTATCAGGCTGAAAAGGAAAAGTACTACTGGACGACCGCCGTAATTTTTGCGGGACGTGATTTGAATAAAGCCTGAAGAATTCATCGCACATGTGAGAGTGCTTATCAATGCTCTTGGTTATAAGGTATTTGAACCTGTTCTCCAACATAAGAAAGCGGAAGATGAGAAAGATGTTCTGTATATTAATACTGGCTCAGTGAAAGCCAAAGGCCTGGTAACAACAGAAGGTTTTGTTGTATTGGCAGGGAGCGGTGTGAATGAAAAGGTATCTGAGAAATCTTTGTCTCCGGGAGCAGTGAAATTGAGAGAAAAATTATTCCGTGAAGGAAAAGTTGAGAATCTGAAAACGACAGAAGATATTCTATTTTCCAGTTCTTCGGCCGCTGCGGATTTTCTTCTTGGATATAGCGTTAGCGGGCCTAGGACATGGAAAAACAACCAAGGGGTATCCTTAAAGGAATTAGATGATAAATAATAGATCGGTTGAAGTTGCAGTCAGGCTAGGTGTAGGAAAGTAACGCCTGTAAGAATGATAATCTGTTAGCTGCCCGTTACATGTAGAAGGAGGAATATAGGTATGGATATTCGTGTATTGTCATATTTTCTTATGGCTGCAAGGGAAGAGAATATAACCAGAGCCGCCCAACTTTTGCATGTCACCCAGCCAACGCTGTCACGGCAGCTCATGCAGCTGGAGGAAGAACTGGGAGTAAAGCTGTTCCAAAGGAGCAACCATAGTGTATATCTGACGGATGAAGGGATGGTTTTCCGTCGCAGGGCGCAGGAACTGGTTAATCTTGCTGAGAAGGCCCAGGAGGAACTGACTCAGAAGGAGGAAACCTTGTCCGGTATCATTGCAATCGGATGTGGGGAGATGCGTGGTGTGCAGGAGGTGGCGAAGCTGATTACCGGGTTCCAGGAGCGGTATCCCCTTGTGAAATTTGAATTGTACAGCGGAAATAACGAGGATATCAAAGAACGGATGGAGCAGGGAACTTTGGATATGGGGCTTCTTCTGGAGCCTGTGAGTATTGTGAAATACGATTTTATCCGTATGAAAACAAAAGAGCAGTGGGGCGTTCTGATTCATAAAGATGCACCGCTTGCATCCCAGGATGTGATACGTCCCGGTGATCTTGTAGGGACGCAGGTGGTAACGGTGCATCTGAATACCCCGGTGCATCATGAACTGGCAGGCTGGTCAGGGGATTTTGCAAAGCAGATGGAATCCTGCGTGAATTATAACCTGCTTTATAATGCGGTAATTGCAGCCAGGGAAAGGAAGGGTGCAGCCATCTGCGTAAAGCTGGACTGTCACTATGATGATATGAAGTTTCTTCCGTTGGAGCCGAAACTGGAATTAAGTTCGGTGCTTGCATGGAAAGATCAACAATCCTATTCAAAGGCAACAACTGCTTTTATAAAGTATGTCAAGGACGTATACCGATAGAAAGCAGTTAGGTAATGAAAGGTAATATAACCCAATGATGAAATACAAAAACTGTATTTCTGATTATGTAATATAAGCATTAGACATAGCGAAAAAATAGATTTAGAATATGGGTGTAGCAAAGAGAGAAATAAAAATCTTTGCTGCACCTATTGTTTTTAAGGAGGTGAGGCTTTTGACTGCCGATGAAATCAGTGAGAGGTATCAGATCCCACTAAAAGTCCTAAAGAAATATGAGGAATGGGGATTGTGCCGTGCTGTAAAGATGACCATGGATAAGTGGCGGTATGACAATCAGGATTTAGAACACCTTAGTATGATTATGACGCTTCATGACATGGGTTTCACCAGTCTGGAAGTGGAAACTTATATGAAACTGCTGCTTGCCGGGGATTCTACAAAATGGGAACGGATGAAGATGTTGAATGAAAAGCGCAGCCAGGCTCTGGATGAAATCCATCTGAAAGAACGGCAACTGGAAAGAATGGACTATTTAAGAAATGAAATACGAAATAACAAATAAAAAGGAGATGCAGAATGATGGAATATGTAACATTAAGTAATGGCGTAAAAATGCCTGTACTTGGATACGGTACATTTACAATCAGCAATGAAGAAACGGAGCGTTGTGTGACTGATGCAATCCATGTGGGGTATCGCAGTATTGATACAGCTCAGGCATACTACAACGAAGAAGGTGTAGGAAATGCCGTTCACAAAGCGATTGAAGCAGGAATAGTAAAAAGAGAAGAGCTGTTCCTTACAACAAAAATCTGGGTTGCCAATGCCGGATATGAAAAAGCAAAAGCATCTATTGAGGAATCTTTACAGAAATTGCAGACCGATTATATTGACCTTCTGTTTGTCCATCAGCCATACAATGATTATTATGGTACATGGAGGGCAATGGAGGAAGCATATAAAGAAGGTAAGGCAAAAGCAATCGGTGTAAGTAATTTCTACGCAGACAGATACCTTGACCTTGCATCCTTTGCAGAAATTAAGCCTATGGTAAATCAGCTTGAAACGCATGTGTTTCAGCAGCAGAAAACAATCAGACCGTACCTTGATAAGTTCGGAACACAGATTGAGGCATGGGCACCGTTTGCCAAAGGCGAGAAGAACCTGTTTTCTCATCCGGTACTTACGGAGATTGGTGCAAAGTATGGCAAGAATGCAGGACAGACAGCGCTTCGCTTTATGATTCAGAGCGGCATTGTGGTGATTCCAAAATCTACCCATAAAGAGCGTATGGCAGAGAACTTAAATGTGTTTGATTTTGTGCTTACAGAAGATGAAATGAAACAGATTGAAGGGATGGATGAGGGCAGCAATATTTTCATGGACCATGAGAATCCGGCCCACATCGAGAACTTCTTCTCCAGATTTGGGATTATGTAAAAACTAATATTCAGGAGGAAAAAGTGAATGAAGATTTTGGTACTTGAGGGAAGCCCTCACAAAAAAGGTTCTTCCAATACCCTTGCAGAGCAATTTATCAAAGGCGCGGAAGAAGTCGGGCATAATGTAAAGGTGTTGGATGTGGCACATATGAATATTCATCCGTGTCAGGGGTGTGATGCCTGTGGTATGCGTGGGAGCTGTGTACAGAATGATGATATGCAGATTGTTGAGCAGAAAATGAGAAGTGCAGATATGGTGGCTTTTGTTTCCCCTATTTATTACTTTGGGATGTCAGCACAGCTGAAACTGGTAATTGACCGTTTTTACAGTTTCAACAGCAGTATTTCAGGAAAAGGTCTGAAAACAGTCCTTATTGCAGCAGCATGGGACAGCAATCCTAAGACATTGGGCTATTTAAAAGACCACTATTTGGGGATTTGCGATTATCTTGGCTTTGAGGATTGTGGCATGATTCTTGGAACGGGATGCGGAACCGCATCTATGACTCGTGGAACCGCACACATGGATGCAGCTTATAATCTTGGAAAATCTATCTGATTGAGGGTCTATACATGAAACGTTTTTCATTATTTTGGGCAACTATGCTAATGGTTTTAACGCTTGCAGGATGTGGAAATGCAGGAAATAGCACAGAGTCTGAGAATGTGGATACAACAGAAAAGGTAAATACAGAGGCAGAGTCAGAAGAACAAAACACAGAGCCTGCAGAAGCAGAAGGTGCTGAAGGTACAGAGAAATCTGAAACGAAGATACTGGTTGCTTATTTTTCAGCGACAGGTACTACAAAACAGATTGCGGAACAGATTGCAGAAGTTACGGGAGCAGACCTGTTTGAAATCATGCCGGTGGATGCTTACAGCAGTGAGGATTTAGATTACGGTAATGATGATTGCAGGGCAAATCGGGAACAGAATGACAGCACATCCAGGCCGGAGATTTCCAATGCTATTGAAAATATAGAGAATTATGATACGGTCTTTATTGGACATCCGATTTGGTGGGGCGAAGAACCTCGCATTATAGATACATTTCTTGAAAACTATGATTTTTCCGGTAAGACAATGATTGATTTTTGTACATCCGGAGGAAGCGGTATCAGTACAAGTGAAGGCAATTTAAAGGAACTGTGTTCCTCTGATGTGAATTGGCTTGCTGCTAACAGATTTTCAAGTGATACGGATGTTGATACTGTCCGGGATTGGGTTCAAAGCCTTGGAATAGAAACGAAAATAACGAATGGAGGAAAAGATGATGGAGTTTTTTGAAGTAGTTAAAAATCGGTATGCGTGTAAAAAATTTGATGGACGCCCAGTGGCAAAGGAGCAGCTTGATGCAATCCTTGAAGCAGGGAGACTGGCACCGACAGCGAAGAACCTGCAGGAGCAGCGTATCTATGTTGTACAGTCAGAAGAAGGTCTTGCCAAAATTGACAAGGCAACTCCCTGCAGATATGGTGCGGCAACGGTTGTCGTTGTAGCGTTTGATACAACAAATGTATTTACATATCCGGGAGAAAAGCGTGATTCAGGTGTTGAGGATGCAACAATTGTAGCAACTCATATGATGCTGGCTGCAAAAGCGGAAGGTGTTGATAGTTGTTGGATTAACTTCTTCGATCCGGAAGTGTCAGCGAAAGAACTTGGACTGCCTGAAAATGAGGAAGTCTTAATGATTCTTGACCTGGGCTATCCGGTAGAGGGAACAACACCACTCGCTATGCATACGCAGAGAAAAGAACTTTCAGAAACAGTTACCTATATGTAAGAAACGGAGGAATTCATGATGAGTAAGAAATTAGTAGCATATTTTTCAGCAAGTGCTGTGACTGCAAAGGTAGCAAAGACACTGGCATCTGCCATTGATGCAGATCTACATGAGATTTTGCCCGTGTAGAAATATACATCAGCAGATCTGGATTGGACAAACAAAAAGAGCCGCAGCAGTGTGGAAATGAATGATAAATCTTTCCGGCCGGCGATTGCAAATCAGGTTGAAAATATGGAGCAGTATGATGTGGTATATGTAGGATTCCCCATCTGGTGGTATGTGGCTCCCACAATTATCAACACTTTTTTGGAATCTTATAATCTGGAAGGAAAAGTAATTGTACCTTTTGCCACATCCGGAAGCAGCGGAATGGGAGGAACAAATGCAGACTTGAAAGATTCCTGCAAGGGTGCAGAGTTGAAGGAAGGCAGGCGTTTTTCTTCCAATGTTGGAGCAGGGGAACTGAAAGCCTGGGCAGAAAAAATTTAATGAAAAGACGGAGGAAAAATATATGGTCAGACATATTTTTATAGCCACAATCAAAGATGGTGTTTCAGAGGAAATCGTAAATCAGAAAATGGAAGAAATGAGAGCCATGAAGGACAGCGTTCCGGAAATTGAGAGCATTATGGTAGGCAGAAGCCTCGGATGGGTGGGTGCCGCGAATACTGTAACAATGGTAATTGACCTGAAAGACAGAAATGCTTTCGATACACTTATGGCAAGTCCGGCTCATATAGAAGTTGGAAACAAGGCGGCAGAGGCGTTTGAAACGGATAACTTTGTGATTTCTCAGATTGAATATTAAGGAAATTGCATATGAAGAATACAAAGTCTTTGATTTTTGGACAGGTTCCTGATTGTGGAGATGCGGCGGGGAAAGATGGGGATATGAAACAATTACACGAGTTGGCAGAGCGGCTGAAAGTATAAACATTATAATTGACAGAAAGATAGAATTCTGTAAAAGTAGAGGTACATAGTTTTGCTGGAATAAAGGTCTTGGCGGTTTTGTCTGCCAGGACTTTTGCTTTATAGGATGTAAAACTGGCAATACTCTATATACGTGGAAATTCATGGAAAGTGGTGTGTCATAACATTAGGGAGTGTATCAAAGCAGGCCGCTAACACGGTTTTTCGTTCCTGCTTATCGCACAAGATCTCTCGGTGATCCGTTATTCGTGTGATGAAGTTGGTGTCATGTTCCAGGGAAAAATTATATTTACAGGAAACGTTTTTTGCGGCAAGGTCGGCAAAAAATCAGGAATGGGTACTGGAATTTGAAGGCGTGTATAGTCAGGCGGAAATATTTTTGAATGGAGTTTTGGTCGGTACGAATACATATGCCTACAACAGCTTTTATATTCCTTTACAGAGGTTGCGCTATGGAGAAGAAAATGAAATTGCTGTTTCTGCTTCTGCTTCGGTGCATGCAGCTGGGGATTTCCATGGGGGATATGGAACTGCTGTCTATTGGGTTGATTAATGATATGTATGCGGAGAGCAGGAATGATGAGCGGAAGTACCGGGAACTGGCTACGCAGGAGGATATGGATAGGTTCTGATTTTCGTTGATGTGCCAGTCTCTTTTTGTTATACTTGTTGTTAGAAAGAGACTGGCGGGAATCAGCGGTAAGTATGAATTGACCAAGCGTAAAGCGAGGGATGTTTCTTGACCGTCAGGTCAAGAAGATGGGCTATACAACAGCTTTGAATTTGTAAGGGAGACAAGAAAAAATGATGAGTAATATGAATACAAAAGTATGGTTTGTAACTGGCGCAGGAAAAGGAATAGGAAAGGCTATTGTAAATGCGATTCTGAAAAATGGAGATTGTGTCATCGCAACAGCAAGAAATCCAGAAGAGATAAGTGTTCCGAGCGAGTATAAAAATAGAATTATGACCGAACAATTAGATGTTTCCTGCCCGGATGAAACAATCTATTCGGATGTTGTTCAAAAGGGGCTGGAGAGGTTTGGACAGATTGATTTTTTAGTCAACAATGCAGGGTTTGGCGGCATTACAAATTTTGAGGAAACCAGTGAGAAAATGATTCGAGATATGTTTGAAGTCAATGTATTTGGATTGATGCGGGTAACTAGGGCGATTTTGCCGATTATGCGTAGACAACGCAATGGTCATATTTTCAATATTGCTTCGGCGGCCGGTTATTCCGCTGGTCCGGTTCCATATCATACTTCAAAATTTGCAGTGACTGGATTTTCAACATCCCTTGCTTTTGAGGTCGCACCTTTTGGCATAAGAGTAACAAATGTTGCCCCCGGCCTATTCCGTACAAATTTTTATGATAAAGGACGATGGGAGATAGAACCTGACCTCCCAATTAATGACTATGATTCTTGTCGGTGGCAGACAGAATTTGTAGCCAATGCCCAGAAAAAAGAACAGCCTGGCAATCCTGATAAATTAGCGGAATTGTTAATTGAAGTTGCTTATTCAGAAAATCCTCCATTACATCTGGCAATTGGAGAGGATGCCCCGGCTGTCATTGATGCATACTGTGATAAACTGAAATCAGATACAGATATGTGGCGAGAAAAAGCGGTTAAAACAGGATTTTCAACAAATCCCAGTTAACAGGGCTGATAAGTTTGAAGGGGAGAAACATTATGAAAATGCCAAATGAAAAAATTGACACAATTATGTTTGCTCCTTGTGGAATGAATTGTTTCGTTTGCTATAAACATTGTTATCATAAAAGACCGTGCGCAGGCTGTTTAAATGGTGATATGGGCAAGCCGGAACATTGCCGTAAATGTAAAATAAAAGATTGTATAAAAGTCAAAGGATTGTCTTTTTGTTTTGAGTGTTCCGCATACCCATGTAAGCTGATAAAAAACCTTGAAAAGAGTTATAACAAGAGGTATCAGGCGAGCCTTATGGAAAACAGTGAATTTGTCCGTCAATATGGTTTGGAACTGTTTATGGAAGAACAGAAAGAAAAATATACTTGTCCGAAATGCGGCGGGATTATTTCTATTCATGATAGGGAATGTAGTGATTGTCAGGAAAAATTGGAGTAATGAATGTTTGGCAGGAGGTGGTTGAAATGTGGGTTTGCCCAAAATGCGGAAGAGAATTTAAAAACCAGAATCAGTCCCATTACTGTGGGAAAGCACCAATGACGATCGACCAATATATAGATGCACAGTCAGAGGAAAGTCAGCCATATCTGCTGGAAGTCCGAAAAGCGATACATGAAGCGATTCCCGAAGCACAGGAGCGTATTTCATGGAGTATGCCTACTTTTTGGAAAGGACATAACATCATTCATTTTGCCGCAAATAAAAAGCATATTGGTATATATGCAGGAGAAGAAGCAGTTATTGAATTTGCTGAAATGCTGAGATTATATAAAACAAGCAAAGGAACAATCCAAATTCCTTATAAGCAGCCTTTACCGCTGAATTTGATTTCGAAAATTGCTGTTTGGTGTTATGAAACAGGCAACCGCCCATAATCTAATAGAAAGAACTGAAGATTGGTGTGGAGTATTTTGATACGGAGTCGCTGGAGATGAAAAGGACGGAGATGTTTATTGAGGGGTATAAGGCGGGGCTGGTGAAAGATACGTCTTTTAAGGGGCTGTGGAAGGTGTCGTTTACGCTGCGGGAGTTTTGAGAAGCGGTTGCCGGAGGGCGTGTGGGCATGGTATACTTTGAGGAGAAAAATTAGAATTGACCGCCAGGTCAAGTAGATGGGCAATGCAACAGTTTTGAATTTAGGATGGTAATAGACTATGCGAAAAATTATTTTATTTATTGCGATGAGCCTTGATGGATATATTGCAGATTCAAACGGAGGAACTGAATGGCTGGGAGGGCAGATACCTGGAAAAAATGATATGGTATCTTATGAAGAATTTATCCGCGATGTTGATACTGTCATCATGGGGGCGAACACATATCGTCAACTTGTAACCGTGCTGTCCCCCGATGAATGGATATATCCCAATCTTGCCAGCTATATCATTACCCATTTTCCTGAGCAGTCCACAGACAACATCAAGTTTACCATGGAAGAACCCTCTCAGTTGGTAATGCGGTTGAAAGGAGAATCAGGGAAGAATATCTGGATCTGTGGAGGAGCAGACATTGTAAAGCAGTTGGTACGGGCAGATGTGATAGATCAATATTTTATTAACGTTATGCCCACGATTTTAGGCGGCGGCATTCGACTTTTTGACGGACTAGAAAAAGAAAGAAAACTAAAATTAATCAAGACTAAAAGCTATAATGGGATTACAGATCTGGTATATGAACGAAGGATAAATGCCAGGTGATGGAACTGAAAATTAGAATTTGTTTAAGCAGGTTTCCAATATGAGGGTACATTGAGAAGCAACGCCATCAAGAACGGTAAAGTTATTGACATGAAGATGTACTCACTACTGAATACAGAATTGTAACTTCCGGTTTGTGGCTAGAAAATCCCAGTTTGCATACAAAGAATAAAAAGTTACGGAGAAGAATCTTATGGATTATTCAACAGAAGAATTGATTGAAGCAAAGCGGCAGATTGATTCAACTCTGCATAAGTTGAGAGAGACCATAAAGACGTTTGAAGCAAAAGAAAATGCTTCCCGGTATAAATCCCAGATTACACTGGCAAAAAGGCGGGTAAGGGCTTTTGAAATTGCCAATCATTTGATTGAGGCTGAGATTGACAAGAAATAGAAAAAATGGTTTCCAGTGAATCACTTTCAACAGAATAGAATTATTTTAAGGCGTCAGTCAGAAATGATTGGTGCTTTTTGTGTGTCCGAAAAGGAGGTGCTGCTTTTGTATCCGGTGAGCGAGGCGTTCCTGCAGGCGGTGCAGGAGATCACCAGGAGGTATTACTGGACGGGGAGGATTACCACGAAGGCCGGGGTGGAGTATTCTTTTGAAAATAAGGATATCGTGAAAGGCTCCAGGTATGCTTCCAGCCAGTGCTGCGGGAGTACAGAGCTGGAACTTGGCACCGTGTATGTGGCGGAGGAGACTCATGTGCAGTTCTTTGGGCAGGTGGTGATAAATGTTGCTGCGGAGCAGGTCAGTAAGGCGGGTACTGCCGCCGGGAGTATTGTGATTCCGGTTCCTTCTATCTATTATGGACGGTTAACCTTAAGTGTAGTAAACTGGACTCAGAGAAAACATGTGGAGTTGTGGAGGTGAGCATAGTGGAAATCCGGTATATTACGCCTGCTGATGACAAAATGACAATCAGCAGGATATATGAAGAAAGTTGGAAATATGCATATAAAGGCATAATACCACAGGATTATCTTGAGTCGCTTCCAGAAGGCCGTTGGGTTGCAAATTTAGAAAACTCAAATTGGGGTACGCTGGTTTGTGTTGATAGTGGACGGATTGTGGGCACAAGTAGTTTTTGTGAATCACGTTTTAATCAGTTTAAAGGGTGGGGAGAAATTATTTCTATTTACCTATTGCCGGACTATATGGGCAGAGGTTTTGGTAAAGCCCTTTTTCATTCGGTTATTGACGAGTTGAAAAAAATGGGTTATAGAAATATTTTTTTGTGGGTTCTTGAAAAAAACCTGAGAGCAAGAAAATTTTACGAAAAAGAAGGATTTTCAATGTCTGATGATTATTTAGATGATAACATTGGCGGAAAAGATGTGCGTGAAATCAGATATATTTACAGAGAAGAATAGTCTGTAATTCATTGTGTGGAATAAAAACCGAATTTGTACCTGAAGGCATGACTGCCCCGCCTGAATCATTTATAAAACAGCCTGAATTACAGGTATATTTAACGGATTTCGGGAAGAAAAAAGATGATGTGGGTTTGATGGCGGAAATTCAGGAGCAAGATGGCAGCAGGGAGACGGGCAGCAGGGAGTTAAGAGAAAAAGGAATTATTGAATAAAAGGAATGAAAAGAAACAGTCAGATTATTTGGTTTGTTTCTTTTTTATTAAATCTCCCTCAGATAATTTAATATAAGTTTTACCTACTGCGAACTTTGCAATGGTAGAAGCATACTGGAATATAGGAAAGAGTATTGTGAAACAGAAAGATGGATATAAAAAGCAGAATATGGCAGCAGATTATTTCCAAATAGTCACGTAATGGGAAAGTTGTTATTAGTCTCTTAAAAAAATAAGTGTAATGGTAATGATTTTCTTTACCGATGTTGTTGTCAGAGCATATGGTTGATATAATGGTTAAAGAATTTTAACGAAAGGATTTATAAGTATGAAACAACATCAGATAGTGATCGATGTGAATAAATGTGTCGGGTGCGGTTTGTGCAGCAAGGTTTGTGTAGCACATAATCTTGAGATAAAGAATAAAAAAGCAGGTAAAGTAATGGATAGCTGCATAATGTGTGGACAATGCTCGGCTGTCTGTCCGAAAGAGGCAATTGCATTAGAGGGATTTGATGACTGTCAAATTGAAAAAACAGAGGATATTCGCCTTGATCCAGACGCTGTTTTGCATACAATCCGATTTCGCAGGAGTGTCCGTAATTTTAAAAAGACAAAAATTCCACAAGAAGTAGTTGACCAAATTTTAGAAGCGGGCAGGCTTACTCATACTGCCAAAAATATGCAGGATGTTTCTTTTGTCGTACTTGATAAAGAAAAAGACCGAATTGAAAAAATGGCGGTCAAAGTGTTCAAAGCAATTAAGCCGATAGCAGATTTGTTCAGTCCGATGGCAAGGAATAATAAAATCAATGACAGCTTTTTCTTTTTCAAAGCCCCTGTGATAATCGTTATATTGGCAAAAGATAAAACAAACGGTATTCTTGCAGCACAAAATATGGAGTTTGTTGCGGAGGCAAATGGTTTGGGTGTCTTATACAGCGGCTTTTTCACAATAGCAGCAAATATTTCACGGAAAATCAGAAAAGAAATTGGTATTCCGAAAGGGAAAAAGGCGGCTATGACATTGGTGTTTGGCTATCCGGATGTGAAGTATCTGCGTTCAACACCCCATAAAGGCTTAGAGGTCAGATATATGTAGGAGGCTTTGGAATGGAAAGGGAATGTGAAGAAAACTTAAAACAGATTATAGAAGGATTTCAGGAATGCAGAAATGCTTTTACTGCTCTTGGAGATGAAACAAGACAGCTGATACTGCTTAAGTTGCTGGAAAGTGATTTATCAGGTATCAGGGTAGGAGAAATCGCAAAGAAAACACATCTTACACGGCCCTCTGTTTCGCATCATCTTCAAATATTAAAGGAAGCGGGCATTGTTGCAATGCGCCGTGAGGGAACAAAAAATTATTATTATTTAAGTGTTGATGAAACTGTGTGGAACGATATTGCCGATTTGGTCAATGGAATTTATGAAAGTATACAACACATCAGTTCACAATCATAAAAGAGAGGAAATCTATGATATTATATTTTTCAGGAACAGGAAACAGCGAGTACGCTGCAAAGAGGATAGGAAAAGAAATAGATGATGAGGTAACAAATCTTTTTGAGAAAATCAGAACCAATGATTATTGTACAATGAAATCTGAACGACCATGGATTATTGTTGTTCCGACTTATGCGTGGAGAATACCGCATATCGTGAAGAAATGGCTGGAGAATACAGAACTTGAGGGAACCAAAGATATTTATTTTGTGATGACCTGTGGGGGAAGTATCGGAAATGCCGCGAAATATCTTGGAAAACTCTGTGTAAAAAAGAACATGAATTATTGTGGCTGTGCAGAAATTACGATGCCGGAGAATTATATTGCATTGTTTTCTACACCGACAGAAGAAGAGGCATTACAGATTATAGAGCAGGCGGAATGTGTAATAGAGCGCACCGCGCTTTGCATCAAAAATAAGGAGAAACTCTCTCAGTCAGAAATCTCTTTTAAAGATAAAATGAACAGCGGAATTATAAATAATCTGTTCTATCCGGTATTTGTACATGCAAAGAAATTTTACGCGACAGATGACTGCATTTCCTGTGGTAAATGCGTCAATGTATGTCCGCTTAACAATGTTCGTATCGAAAGCGGAAAGCCTGTATGGGGAGATCATTGTACACACTGTATGGCATGTATCTGTCGCTGCCCGAAAGAAGCGATTGAATATGGAAAGCATAGCCATGGTTTAAATCGTTATACCTGCAAAAAAGAAGTCCGGTAAAAGGCTTGAAGTCACAAATTGTGTTTTCAAAATAGAAAAGTTGTTGTTGCAGAATTTTAAAAATGGTACATATACGCTTTCTGCTTATCTGATAGTACAGTTGGGAAAGAACTTTGCAGATGTTTTGCTGTTTATAGCACTCGTTGCGCTGCTTACGGCACTCGTTGCGTGACTCTAGCAGATAGACTTCCTAAAATGAAATCATAAAATAAAGGAGGTTCTATTTATGTTGAAATCTATGGGAAAAAGTAAGATGTGTATCTTTTGGATGGTTACCTTTGGACTGATGGGACTAACGGGAGTGTTACTAGCTCCAGTTGTAATGTACATTATAAAAGTATCAAAGCGCTATCCAAAAGCATTTGGATGGATCACCACTGCTGCATTTGTTGTTATATGCATATTATATATGTATGGATTTTTATATAGGCAGGAATGGAATGTGAGTTTTGTTCCAATATGTATTTGCATGGTTATGGCTATTGGCAGAGTTCTAAATAGCAATATTAGATAGTGGAGGAGATATGGAAATTTCAGAAGTGATAAAAGAGGCCAGAATAAAAAAGGGAATGACGCAGCAGCAACTGGCAGATGCTGTATATGTTACCAGGCAGACTATTTCAAAATGGGAGTTGGGAAAAAGTATCCCTGATGAAGCATCATTAAGTCTGTTGTACCAATGTTTGGAGATTGACAATGAAGAGAAAAAAATATTAAAGAAACTTGCCATTAATAAGCAGAACGCATTTTTACTTATTATCGCTATTGTATTTTCTCCGGCGGTAATAGGAATTCGCTATTGTTTATTTAAAATGGGGAAACTTGAAGATCAAAGATTCAAGATTTGGATTCAAAGTGTTGGATTCGTTCTGTTTGCTTTTTACTTGAGAACTTTGAAAGATAATATAGCTTATATTTTCGTTTCTATAACTGCAATTTGTTATTTGGCTTATCAATATTATATGCTTAGTCTGGACAGAGCAACGGAATAATGAGGACGTAGAAATCCTAGTTATAAAAATGCTAAGTTGGAGCGTTTGTCAGAGAAGGGCAGGCGCTTTGAGAATTGGTTGCTGGATGGAACGAGGGCATGGTATACTTTGAAGAGAAAACTTAGAATTTGCAACAAAGATTATTTATATTGGAGGAATTACCAATGCAAAATTTTTTTGAGGCATTAGCAAGTGAATGTAAAAACACAGCATTACCCGAAGAGTTTAATTATTTTGAAAAACTTATTGGCAGTTGGGCAATAGACTATATAGAGAGTAACAATTCCATTTCAATTAAGGGCGAATGGCATTTCTCATGGGTCCTTGAAGGAATGGCTATTCAAGATGTTATTATTTATTCTGCCTGATTATGAATATGGAACATCGCTGCGTATCTATAATCCTGACACACACGCATGGGATGTGGCTTATGGTTATACTGGAAAAATAATACGACTTGAAGCAAAAAAACAAGATGACATGATAATGCTCACCTTCGTCAATGATGAAAGAAGAAAGTGGGTTTTTACTAATATAGAGAATAATCGTTTTCATTGGGAAAACATTACTGTAAAAGATGATGGAGAATGGGGTATAAATGCAGAAATATATGCTGAACGTATCATATAACCACAGTTCATGTTAATGCGTTTGACATTATTATTTACAAGGTATCTAGTAATGAGTTTAGTATACCATGTGCATGTGAGAACTCTCTGTATAAAAGAATATCAAAATATTATTCGGAGCAACATATGTGACAACAGTACTTGGCAGATCTAAATATTATGCCCAAAGACGAAGTCCTTGAAAAAGATCAATTGGTTGGGGCATCTAATAAGGGAACAATGGTAATTGACCTGAAAGATAAGAATGCTTTTGATACGCTTATGGCAAGCCCGGCTCATGTGGAAACTATGGCGAATTTGAATCTGGGGAGGTAGTTATGCTTATCAATTATAATGAGATGACGGAAAGAACAGTACCAGGAATGAACGGTGGAACAGGAGAAATGTCAGCCAAGATGTTTATGGATGAACAAGGGAAAATCATCCCTTGCCGCATTCATGTTGGAGGTTCCATAGGCTTACATAGGCATGAAACAAGTGATGACATCAACTATACTTACAGTTGTCGTAGAGCGATAATCCCAGGTTATTGGAATAAAAATTGAGATTGTAAAGGGGACGAATTTATGTTTTACCGAAATGATGAACGGGATGATTATTGGCATATGGGTGCAGGGACATTAATTAAAAGTGGCCAGCCGGATGACGGTGTGATTTCCGGGAGTAAGGAACTGTTTAGACAGCGGTTCCTGCTCCCGGATTTTTGCAATTCAGAGGATTGTTAAAAGGATTGTCTTGATTGGTAGATAGAATATAAACCGAAAGGGCATTGAAGATGTGTGCCACAAGGATGGTAATACTGAATAATGAATGTGAGGGGAACCTCGTGTAAAGTTTATTCCTTATTTTGTTTGAAGGCAAATTCCTTTTAAAATTGTGTTGATGGTAAATACTATCTTTAAACACAATAAGGAGGCTTTTCATTATGGAAAACAAGACTTATGGATATGTTCGCGTATCCACCAAAGAGCAAAACGAGGATCGCCAGTTGATTGCCCTTCAAGAATTTCCTGTTTTAGAGAAATGCATTTATATGGATAAACTCAGCGGGAAAGATTTTAACAGACCACAATATCAGAAACTTCTGAAAAAAATGAGGCCCGGCGATCTATTGGTAGTAAAATCCATTGATCGGCTGGGCCGTAATTATGAGGAAATTCTACTGCAATGGAGGATGATTACCAAGGAGAAGCAGGTGGATGTTGTGGTGTTGGATATGCCGCTTTTGGATACTAGAAAATCTGGCAATGATTTGACCGGCACTTTTGTGGCTGATCTGGTACTGCAAATTCTGTCCTACGTGGCGCAGACAGAACGCGAAAACATTCATCAAAGGCAGATGGAAGGGATCGCGGCAGCTAGATTACGGGGTGTACAGTTTGGGAGACCAAGAAAGCCGGTTCCAGAATTGTTCTGGCAGTTAAAAGAGGAGTGGAAAGATAAAAAAATCACATCGCGGGAGGCTGCCAGACAGTTATCTATCTCGCAGGATACCTTTCTAAGATGGGCGCACGGAAAATAAAATGGTAATTTAGCCATGGAAATGTAGGAAATATCGGTCGTTCCTTTTACATAGAATTTGGATGTTTTTCACGCCTTTTTAGGCCAATAGGCGCAAATTTATACCCAGAATTATTATAACATACCGGAACGATAAAGTCTGATTTATCGTTCTTCGTAAAGCCTGTGAAATGTGAAGTTAATTTAGTACAGCAGGTGCAGAATTTTCGGTTGTCTGGGGGACATTCGGTTAATCTTGGTGAAAACTTTGGCATATTCAGTGCCGAACTAAGAATCATCACTTATTCTCAAATATCACTGTACCCAAAAACCAGATTTGGGGGGAAAACAGTGAAATGAGTTAGCGACGAAAGGTAAAGGAAGAGAGGTAGGACATGGAACTGTTAGAATATCTGCGCATTCAAACAGACTGCATATATATCTCTGATCTGAGAGGGAGCAAACGATACCATTCAATCTGCAACGCACTCTATAGGATTGATGCTCAGCAGTATAGTTTACAAGAATGGAATGATGCTTTAAGTTATATCACAAGCAAATCTGTTTCTTTCTCAAATCAAGATGAGGTCATAGAATATTTATCAAGAAAAACTAGTAATGAGTTATTTCAAAAATGAATATTGAAATGAGTAAAAAGTAGATAATAAATTATAATGCAGAGGGCAAGAGTGTCTGAAAATAGAGCGTTTTGCAAAGCGAGATGGGGCGAAAGATCAGTGGAATATCAGTGGAATAAGGGGAGTTATGTCTGATTTTCCCTATTTTTTAAACCACGGGTAGGAAATAAAATCTTTGGCATAGATCTGCTTCATCTACAAATAATACCTCTAAACAAGATCAGGAGGTATTACAATGAAAGCTATCGTATTTGACGGATTGCAGAAAGTTGAATGCAGGAAAGTGGAAGATCCAAGGATAGAAAAAGAGGATGATATTATCGTGAAGGTTACTTCCACGGCTATTTGCGGATCGGATTTACATTTAGTGCATGGCCTCGTAAAGGGGATGTATGACGGATACGTTTTAGGCCACGAGACAATGGGAATAGTCGTAGATGCCGGAAAGGAAGTTCGGAATCTAAAGAAAGGCGACCGGGTTGTTATTCCGTTTCCCGTCGCATGCGGACATTGCGAATTCTGCGACAGAGGCGAATACAGTCAGTGCGACAATTCCAATGATTATGCGGAATCGGGCGGATTATTGGGCTATAGTAAATATCACGGCAATTACGCGGGAGGACAGGCCGAATATATCAGGGTGCCATATGCGAATATCGGACCGAAGAAGGTGCCGGAGGGACTGACAGATGAGCAGGTTCTATTTGTTACAGACGTCCTGCCCACATCCTATTGGGGTACGGAGATTGCAAACGTAAAAGCAGGAGACACCGTTGTTGTATTAGGCTGCGGGCCGGTGGGATTGATGACGATCAAGTGGTGTATCCAAAAAGGCGCAGGCCGCATTATCGCCGTTGATAGGGTTGGGTATCGTCTGAGGCATGCAAGAGGCTATGGCGTGGAAGTCTTGAATTTTGAAGAGTATGAACAGGTAGGGGAACACATCAAGGAAATTACGCATGGAGGAGCCCACTGCGTAATTGACTGCGTAGGGCTGGATGGGAAAACCTCGGTTATGGAAAAGATTGAAACTGCGCTCAAATTACAGGGAGGGTCAAAATCAGCGATAGAGACAGCGTCCCAATGTATCAGAAAAACCGGTACAGTGGCGTTGGTCGGAGTATATGGCAATAAATATAATAATTTCCCTCTTGGAAACTTCTTTTCCAAGAATATCTCTTTAAAAATGGGACAGTGTCCGGCAACCAGATACGTTGATTTGATGTTACAGAAGATTCAAAAAGGTGAATTTGACGCGACAGATATCATAACCCATACGCTTTCATTAGAAGAAGGAAGTCACGCTTACAGTATTTTTGATAAAAAAGAGGATAACTGTATTAAAGTGATTTTAAAGCCATAATAAAAGACGCTTAATCTAGCTGGGCTGAAAGTTTTTTGTAAACTTTCAGCCCTTTGGCAATCGATGTGGTATGATATAGTAAAAAGCGAGCGTAAAGGAGTGAGCAGCATGAATTTTGAAAATTTGCAGGCGGCAAGAGAGAGTTGCAGGATTTATAGTGATAAAAAGGTTTCGCGGGAGACACTGACCCATTTGGTTGATGTGGCGCGTATGGCTCCAAGCGGCTGTAATTCGCAGCCATGGCATTTTATTATCGTGGATGAGCCAAAGGCACATGCCAAGGTGGTGGAGGCGCTGGATGACCATGGCCTGACTGGCTGTCCGTGGGGAGCAAAGGTGCCGGCCTTTATCTTGATCTGCGAGGAAGAGGCACATCTAAAGCCTGGGGTTGCGGAGCATTACGGCTCCCAGCATTTTGCGCAGATGGATATTGGCATGGCAGCGATGGGGCTGTGCTATGAAGCCACAGCGTTAGGATTAGGAACCTGTATGATTGGTACGATGAATCAGGAAAAACTGCACCAGGCATTTGAGATTCCAGAAGAGAGAATCGTACGATTAATCATTACGGTAGGGTATCCGGCTAAGAAAAGCGAGCCACGCAAAAAAGCAAGGAAGGATCTGGAGGAGATCGTAAGCTATAATCATTGGTAAAGAGGAATCTTTTTAGTTTCCTGAAATAAAAGGCCTTGGCGATTTTAACTGCCAGGGCCTTTCCCATCCGATCGCCGCATCAGACGGGCCTAATCGATTAAATGCTGCAACAATATAGGTGATGAAAACTGAGACGAAATCGTGTGTATTGTGTTATAATCAGATAAGCATCTAATGGCGCGGACGAAAAATCGAAAGTCTATCGAATGAAGCAGGAGGAATAGAACTATGAGAGAAATATTAGTAGCATATTTGATCTTGACTGGATGAATAAAAAAAGCCGGAGCAGTGTGGAGATGAATGATAAGTCATTCAGACCGGCGGTTGCTAATAAACTGGAAGATACAGAAAATATCAAAATTCTGATTCTTGCTTTTCCCATCTGGTGGTACGTTGCTCCGACAATTATTAATACGTTTTTGGAACAGTATGATTGGAATGATAAGATTATTATTCCAGTGGCAACGTCTGGAAGCAGCGGAATGGGTAATACCAACGCTGAATTGGAGTCCTCCTGTCCAGGAGCAATATTAAAGGATGGCAAGAGATTTGATGTCAACGTGAGTGAGAAAGAAATTAAAGCATGGTTTACGAAGGAGAAGCAACTCTACCGCTGGTAGGTGTTCCTTTTATATGGCCAATCTATAATAAAACAAAAAGGGAGTCGATAGACGAATGGATCAGATTAAAATCGGAAGGTTCATAGCTTCCCGGAGAAAAGGCCATGGATGGACACAGAGTCAGTTGGCAGAAAAATTAGGCATTACGGATAAGGCGGTGTCAAAATGGGAGACCGGAAGGTCGCTTCCGGACTTATCTTTGTTCACCCCTCTATGTGAGTTGTTTGAAATCACTTTGAATGAGTTGCTCCTGGGAGAATTGATACCGGACGACTGCATAAAAGAAAAATCAGAACAGGTATTGTTTGAGGTTATTTCCAGTTTATTAGGAAATGAAAAGGGGCATGTTCCTGAACTGGAGGGCCAGGACACGGTTCTGCTGCTGGAAAATGTGACAAAAGTATATGATTCCGGCGGCATATCCACAGTTGCAGTAAATAACATAAGCCTGGAAGTGGCAAAAGGAAGTTTTATCGGGATCATGGGGGCATCTGGTTCCGGAAAGTCAACTTTACTGAATATGATTGCTACGATTGACTGGCCAGATAGAGGAACGATTAAGATTGATGGGCAGGATATATCGGATTTAACGGAAAGTTCTCTGGCGGATTTTCGACGCCAGCATCTGGGCTTCATCTTTCAGGAGTATAATCTGTTAGATACACTGACCATTGAGGAAAATATCGCTTTGGCTTTGACGATAAAAGAAGAGGCAAAAGAGAAGATCAAGGATACGGTTCATTCACTGGCGGCGGATCTTGCTATAACAGAGGTACTCCATAAGTTCCCCTATGAAGTTTCCGGCGGACAGCGGCAGCGGTGTGCCTGTGCCAGGGCGTTTGTTACCAATCCCAGCCTGATTCTGGCGGATGAGCCTACCGGTGCTTTGGACAGTTATAGTGCCAGGCAGTTGTTGGAAACACTGGTGATGTTACGGCGGGACTATCATGCCACCATCTTAATGGTGACTCATGATGCCTTTTCTGCCAGTTATTGCGACCGGATTTTCTTTTTGAAAGATGGTGAGCTTAAGGATTCTTTAGACAGAAGGGAAAAGGACAAACAGAATTTTTTTGCGGACATACTGGATGTCATGGCGAAACTCACGGAGGAGGCGGGTCATGTATCTTAAATTAGCGGTTCGGAATGCCCGACGTTCCGTGATGGATTATCTCCTGTACATGGTGACTATGATTGTGCTGCTTTCCATTATCTATATCAGCAATTGTATTGCCCTGTGGGGCAATATACAGGCAAAATTCCAGACAGCCTCTTTACCATTGCTGATTGTGCTGATTATGGTATTTTTGATGTCATACATTAACAATTTTATGATAAAGCAGCGTGCGAAAGAATTTGCGACTTATCTGCTGCTGGGAATGAAAAAAGAGAAGCTGGCTGCTATGTTTGCCTGTGAGATTGCAGTTATCGGACTGATCTGTTTTGCTGCAGGCATTCTGCTTGGGATTTTGTCTTATGATTTTTGTTTCTGCTATCTGGGAGGCCTTGGAGATGAGGGTTTTTCTGCAGAAATTATAGGAAAAAGCATCTTATACTCTTTTGGATATTTTTGTATCATCGAACTGCTCTCCATGTTCCGTATGAGGCAGACGGTCTACAAGTTACAAATCTCCCAACTGATGAAGGAGCAACGCCGCAACCAGCCTTTAAATATAAGAAGAAAGACATTCTGGCTGTGCCTGTTTGCGGTAAGCATCAGCGCCTCGTGGATCATGGTTTGTGGAATTGTATTCCTGCCGGATGATATTGGTTACCCATTCATTTCTATTATCAGTATACCAATCATAGGTTGTGTCCTTGCATTTTATAAATGGCTGTATGCGGTATTATCTTCCATAAGGATAAAATCGCCAGCCGGCCTGTATGAAGGGAATCGTCTATACTGGATCGCGGAAATGACTTCCGGGGCAAAAACCAGCGCAGCCCTGAACTCCATATTCAGCCTGTGCCTGTTGTCTGCCGCTTCATCTTTCCTGTTTGGAGCAATCTTATTGCGTGGGGATATCCGTGTGTTTTCAGAAACTGCACAGAAGTGGATGGCATTTTTGCAGGTGAGCATCTGTATTATTTTTATGGTGATATACTTTTCCATCTTGTCGCTGCTGCAGATTGTAGAGTGGAGGCGTCAGGGAAAGGATATCAAGGTGTTGCGCTATATGGGCAAAACCCAGAATGCATTAAAAAGACTGATGAGAGATCAGATCCTGGTAAAACTTTTCATTCCCACAATTATGTGTTTTGTTTTGATTTTTAGTATGGCGCCGGCTGTGAATCTTAGGGTGAATCGTTTATGTTCTGCGGCTATGCCAAATTTGTTGTTAAAATCTGTGGGGGCTTTCACTTTGTGCTTTATCGTATTGTATCTTTGCTACTTCTATATAACGTATTTCATGAGCAGGCGTTATATAAAAGGGCTGGAATCCAACAAGAAACTGGAGCCCTGAAGTTTCTATATCATTTATGAAATCGTAAATCTAAGGTTGTAAGGCTGATAAATTAGAATTTATCGAGGTACATTTTTGATACAGAAAGAAAGGGTCAGATGGAAACAAAATTTTTATTTACACAATTATTGGCAATTTTGGGGGGCAGTGCTATATTTTCTTTCATATCAGTGCAAAGATAATTGCAAACTTTACGCAATGCAGTTTCTTTCATATCTTTTTTATATTGCTCATTTTATTATTTTGGGAGCGCTGACAGGAGGCCTCAGTTACATATTAAATCTGGCAAGGTCACTATTCCTTGCAAGTAAATGGGAATTTGCCCGGAGCAATAAAATGTGTGTAATTTTATGTTCTATGCAAGGTATTGTTGCTATCACAACCTGGGCGGGATGGATATCACTTCTCCCAATATGTGCAAATATTGCATCGACAATTGGAGGGTATACGCACAACGCTCAAAAAATTCGAATTGCCGGCATGTTCTTTAATTCGCCACTGTGGATTATATATGATTTGATTATTGGTTCCTGGGCAGGTGCTATAGATGAACTAGCGAGCATCATATCGGCAATGATTTCAATTCGCAGATATGGCTGGAAAAATTTAAATCAGATTGATGATTAATATATAGCGATAACTTCCAGTTTATCAAACTGGACAGATTATAATTGGAGGAAGAAATAATAATGTCGGGATTAGAAGTGAACCTAGAATATATCGAGCAGCAAACCATATACGGATTGTGGCAAAAGTCAAATGATAAAACTATTTCCAGAGATATAAAGGCTCTGTCTAAACAGTATCATGCCGTGGTTTCCATGCCAGAAGGTAAGGTGTTACCATATTTTGTCCTGTCCAGAAATTATAATGAGCAAAGCCACGATTTTGAATTGTTTATTGGCAGTATGATTGACAAAAGCAGTTTAGAAAGTTATGTCCTCTCAGCTGGCGAGTACGCCAAAATCACAGTAAAGCCTAAATTGGGCTTTTTGTGGGGCGCTTCTATTGGAGAGGCAAAACAATATTTCTATACAAAATGCTTACCCAAAAGTTCCTTTGAAGCATTGAATTTGGAATATGAGTATCACACAGAACGAAGCACGGAAAAGCAACCGACGATTGACATTATCTTTGCCATTCGACGCAAAGCGATCGATTAAAATCAGACAAATTCCAGTTTAACGAACTGGACAAAAGTTAGAGTTTGAAAAGTTTGAAGGGGAATGCAGATGACCGAAAGACCAGCCTTAGATAAACATTTAGACAGCAAAACATTTCGAGATTTTTATTATCTGAAAGAGGAATTGATAGATTTCTGCAGAAAAAACGGCTTGCCTGTCTCTGGGGGAAAATTAGAAATAGCGGATCGGATCGCTTATTTTCTAGATACGGGAAAGGTATTATCTGCCGGGGCAGGAAAGAAAAAGGCTGCAATTATTTCTTCAATTACCAAAGATACGGAAATTGAAACTGATTTTGTCTGTTCTGAACGCCATAGAGCCTTTTTTAAAGAGCATATTGGAAACAGTTTTTCTTTTAATGTAGTTTTTCAAAAATGGTTAAAAAGTAATTCCGGGAAGACCTACAAGGAAGCAATCAGTGCCTATTATCAGATTCTTGAAGATAAGAAAAAAGGGAAATCGAAAATTGACAGGCAATTTGAATACAACACCTATATCCGAGATTTCTTTGCCGATAATCAGGGGAAATCTTTGGAGGAAGCAATAAAGTGTTGGAAATGCAAAAAGCAATTGCCAGGGCATAATCGTTATGAACGCTCAGACCTTGCAGCCTTAGAATGAAAAATAAAATTGGGGGAAGTTTGCGTCCGTTTTTAGAGAGTGATCCCCCGCATATGTGTGAAAGTTTAACTTGTAATGCGACAGAATTTGCATACCAGTATATATTAGAACTCGGAGGAAAGGAACAACGTTTAGAATAGGAAATTATAAGATAGGTTTTGACATATGGGGATTAACTTTATTTTTGGCAATGATGCTCCCCAATTTTATATGGTTTGCTGTTCCTGCTGTTAATGATGTGCTAAGGGAAAAATCAGTAACTCCTTTTGTAGATATGATTGCTTCTGTTTTTCAAGTCGTAATGATTGTGGCGCTATGCATTATTATCAATAAATATCGCCAGAAGCCTATGAAAAAAGTAGTGTTTAGAGGAATTGTTATTCTATTAGCGCTGTATTACATTGGCTGGTGTTTATACTATGCAGGAATTATAAATCCTGCAGTGATATTAGATTTGAGTTTAGCGCCTTGTTTAGCATTTATATTGTTTTCAATGTCAAGAAAAAATGCAATTGCGCTATTATCGGCGATTATATTTACGTTATGTCATGTTCTGTATGGCATTATAAATTTTATTATATAACGGCAGTTCGCCATTTCATCTGTTTCGCAATATGATTGCTCCAAGTACTTGTAGCGTGAAGCAATTCCATATGAAGCACAATTAGATACAGACAATGGTTCTGATCAGGAAAAGACATTGAACAAAGTTGGAAAACAGAATTTGAAGGAGGAAAATAAGTAATGACTATAAAACAAGTTATGAAAGGGAAAAAGGAATATATAGACTTGCTGTTGTTGGCTGACGAGCAGGAAGATATGATAGATAAATACCTTGAGCGTGGTGAAATGTTCGTTTTGGATGACAACGGCATAAAAGCCGAATGTGTAATCACGCAAGAAGGTGATGGTATTTATGAGTTGAAAAATATTGCTGTTTTACCCGATTGTCAACGTAAAGGCTATGGGAAAAGTTTGATAGAATTTCTATTTTCCCATTATACTCATTGTAGGACAATGCTTGTTGGGACAGGTGATGTTCCCTCTGCTTTAACCTTTTATAATAAATGTGGTTTTACAGAGTCACATCGAATAAAAAACTTTTTTATAGATAACTATGACCACCGAATGTTTGAAGATGGGAAACAACTGATTGATATGGTTTATCTAAAAAGGACGCGGTAAATCCCAGTTTAAGGAACTGGACGAACTTGAATTTGTAAGGGAGTGAAATACTTGGAGTTTAGTGAAAAATTAAAAGAGCTTAGAAAGAATAAGGGACTGACGCAAGAAGAACTTGCAAATGATTTATATGTATCAATTCCGTAAAGAAGGGTTTGCTGAAGCGAGAAGTTCATGGAGGAAAGTGTAATGAAAAATATTTTGGTTGTACAAGGAGGCGGTCGTGTCAACGGCAATACCAGTCAGTTAGTAGATGCATTTATTGGAGGCGCAAAGGAGGCTGGTCATACAGTTGATAAGATATCCTTAAATAAAACGGAAGTGAAAGGCTGTATTGGCTGCAATGCCTGCCGTTATGGGAAGCCGTGTGTTCAAAAAGATGGCTTCAATGACCTTATTCCTAAGATTAAAACGGCGGATTTGATTGTATTTGCATCTCCATTATTATTCTGGACCTTATCATCCAAAATCAAGGCATTCATTGAGAGATTTTATTGTATCGCGGAGGAAGACCGGAATCCACCGCTTGGGCGATATGAGAGGTATCCGGTAAAAGATGCGGCTTTACTTATGACATCGGCAGATAATTATTTTTGGACATATGAGCAGGCAATATCATACTACAAATTTGCAATAATAAATTATATTGGCTTCCAGGATAAGGGAATGCTGCTTGCCGGGGGATGCGGAGATACCAATGGAAAACCGCAGATTGACAAAACAAACCATCTTAGGGATGCTTACAATTTCGGAAAAAATATTTATCGGGAATAGTCCCCTGTTCAATATACAGGATATGGAGAGGATATTTACGCGGAGCTGGCATTGGACAATTTTAGTGAAAGGATATGCTGATGAAGATTGAAACAGAGCGGCTTAAGATTGTTGCGCTTACCCCAGAGCAGCTTGACCTATGGACGCATAATATGGAGGAACTTGAGAGGCGGCTGCTATGCTCGTATAGGGCAGAACCAATGGAGGGCCTGTTCCGTGAAATCGTATGCGGACAGGTAGAGAAGGCTCAGAAAGACCCTGACAATTATCTATGGCACACGTTTTGGTTTATTGTTAAGAAATCGGATAACTGCGTGGTGGGCTCGATTGATTTTAAGGACATGCCAGACAGCGACGGAGAAGTTGAAATAGGCTATGGGCTGGGGCGTGATTTTGAACATAATGGCTATATGACGGAATCGGTTCAGGCATTCTGTGATTGGGCTTTGGAGCAGGACGGTGTAAAGCATGTGATTGCTGAGACAGATGTTGACGGCATTTCATCACAAAAGATCTTAAAAAGATGTGGTTTCAAAGAATATGCCAGAAATAATACGGTATGGTGGCAGCTATAAATTCCAGTCAGTAAGGCTGACAAACGTCAGAAGAATATGAAAAAGTATATAATTGCAATACGGACAGCAAAGACAGCAAGGAAAAGAGGCTTCCTTTTGCGAATGTTCCAGACAGGGAATGATATATGTTTTGGAAAATATGATGCCGGAAAAACACATAGAAGTGAAAATAATAGAAACCGTTTTAAGCGGCGCTGAAAAATGTAGATTTAAAGTTACGATTGACTAGAAAATGATGAGTCCAAAACCTATCATGATGGAAAAAGGGTCATGTCAAATAAAAAATAGCAGATGAGGTGAATTTGAGATTGAAAGATATTATTGAATTTCTTGAGGAGAATGTAGATGGTAAGACACTATTTACAAAGGAATTAATATATAAACTGGAAAATGGTGCACTGCAAGGCGTCTATTCTGATCAGATATCCTTTTCTAACCTTAAGTATTCTCAAAGCGGGTTTCAATTGGATATGTTCATTGTATCTAATGAGAAAATATGGCTTATGGGAGCAGGTGGCCAAAGGGAGGAATTACGGAAAGACTTTAGCGGCGTATCCTTATTTCGATTCGAGTTGGCAGAGCGAAAAAGTACGAATGCCATGACAGGCTCTTTCCGATTGATTTCTGCTTCTGGGAAAAATGTAGCGGCGGAGGCTGTAATAAGTGGTATATACGATATTCGTCTTGAAGATAATGTATTAAAACTTATGGAAGATCAGGCGTTGTATAGGGATCAGCCAGTACAAGGAGGGCGTTTCAAGCCTGTTGCATTTCAATCAGAACATCGTTTTTATTGTAAAGATGGAAAATTGCACTATGAATACTATGGAAAGTGTTTTGACGTGAATACGAAAACAATGCAGCGGATCGATAGCCCGGATCTCTTTCCGCCGTTTCTATCAATGGAAAAGTAGGCTGCGATATCAGGTTAAAAAAACAGATAGGAAGTATTTATGTATGATTGAGGTTGTATTTCATGAAAGCGCCGCGGGAAGCCTGAAATTGGCACAAGGATATAGAAGGGGGAAATTCAGGACATCACCTAAAAGTGTATTTGTTGGAAGCGGCAAAAATGGCGAATCACGAGGACTGCTTCGCCAGGAAAAGGAGCGGGAGCGGCTTGCCTGTGAAGAGGCAGTACCATTCGGAGGAACTGCTGCTGATATATTTGCTTTTCATCTGATGCTGAGTGTCGGCGATATTTCCGGAGACGGCGTTTGCAGGAGACGCTTAGAGACACTAAATTGCATGTTTGGGATGTATCCGGAAGGGGCCGGCTCTTCTGCAGCAAAAGAGATCTTTGACAGAGCCTGCAAGGACTTGGAGACCATCCGGCAGCGTTTGGATGCCGGTGAACAGGTACGCATATGGTACAGCAGCCACCCGGATGAGATGTGCGGATTACACTGGTTTTTGACACAACTTGTCCAGGATATGCCATCTACAAAAGTTTCCATCGTAAAACTTCCAGATTGGGAAATAAAAGAGCAGACCCTGGCGGTACATACTGGATGGGGTGAGGTTGATCTGGATGAATGGCACAGGTATGCAAATTTGCAAAAAGAGGTGTCCCCAGTTTTTGTGTCTGCCGCTGCATCGAAATGGAGGCAGCTGCAGGAAGAGAACGCTGTATTGCGCGCAGTAATTAACGGAAGGCTGTTCAGTGTACCGGAAGATTTTTACGATCATTTTATAAGGAGCGAGATAGAAAATCAGAATGATGAATTCCAGGAAGGACAGCTGATCGGAAGGATATTAGGGAAATACCAGCTAGGTATCAGCGATGGCTGGCTGGCGATGCGTATCGAAAAAATGATTGAAAATGGGAAACTCCAGATTATCACTAATGCGCCATCCGACTGTCCTGCGTATCATCGAGTGATCAGAAAAATAACTTAGAAAAAAGATTGCCTTTGTAAAAGGACAAAATGTGTAAGGCATGGAAATTGTGACGCTAGCCGAGAACATCACCGATTAAGCAAACACCAGTTTTTCAGCCTGCGAACGTATTGAAGCAAAAATAATATGAGATTGAGGTGAAGGTATTGAGGGCGATACATTATGCGGTTTTAAATGAAATTAGTCATTCACGGACAATTCCACAAACTATATTAGATGTCGGTTTCGGAAACGGGGCATTTACTCAAGTGGTTTCTGCTACATTCCCAAATAGCAATATTACTGCTATTGACACTTCTATTCCCCAATTATTTTCATCTGACAATATAGCATTTACTGAAGGAAGTGTTGAACAACTGTCATTTGTTTCAGAATCGTTTGATTTAGTTATTACCGTGCTGTCGTTACATCACTGGAAAGAAAAAGACAAAGGCATTAGCGAAATATATCGAGTTCTTAAAAAAGATGGCAGGCTTATAATCGGTGACCCGTTACTTGAAGATTGGATGAGCAATCGTATTCTTGGATCATTAATGCAAGTGTTGGATGGTGGCGTCTTTACAGATAAGAAAAGAGTAAGTGAATATTTAATTAGGTCAGGATTTGAGGACATTAGCATTAGACCTGTCCCTAAAACGATGAAATCGCTATATCTTATTAAGGCAAAAAAGTAATTCAACCTCCAGAAAGGTATTTGCAGAAAAAGCAAAACTATTGTTCCTTTCGTCAGCAGCGGATTTTCAGGAACCCTCACAACGATTGCGGAAATGGAATCCGGTCTGGGATTATAAAAGCTGGCTTGCAGAATGTAAAGTTCTGAAAGTCAGCTTTTTAAGTGGCATTTGTGTACTGTGGCATATGTTCTTTTTGCAGTTCGTACTGCACCATCACAGAAGTATAGAAGATCCCCTCTTTCCATTCAAAGCGCACTGTGCCGTGGTAACGCTCTGCGATATCCTGCATGGAAGATGTCCCGATCCCCATGCCGTCGCGCTTTGAGGATATCGGCAAGCCTTCCTTGAATATAACAGGAGTACTGCATGTATTGTCCGCAAGAATCAGGATTTCCGAACTGCTGCGGCGCAGAACTCTGAGTTTGATGAAATTTTGACCTTCTGACTGGCGCTGGCAGGCTTCTACTGCATTTTCCAGAATGTTTCCCAACAGAACGGTGATATCTGTTTCCGATATGGAACAGACCTCAGGATAGTCTGCCTTGGCATCAAAGCGTATATGGCAATCCCTGGAAAGAGCTGCATAATAACAGATGATGGCATTTACCACGTCATTGCGGCAGTAGAGTTCCAGCATATCAGGCGGAAGTTCGCTGCGGTATAGGTCGATATAGGTTCTAAGCCCTGTCTTATCATCCTTTTCAATATAAGACTGCACGACCGCCAGGTGCTGGCGCAAGTCATGTCTGGCTCTGCGCATATCATCCATGTGCCTTGCAAGGCTGTCGAACTGCTTCTTCTGTATCAGTATGCTGTGGTTGGCGTATTTCAGCGCTTCTTCCAGCTGGGTACGGCTCTTGGATATCTCCAGCACTTTTAGCGCCACATAAGACACATAGCATGTGCCAAACAGCATGAGATAGCGCGATACCATGAACTGCCAGGTGGCATAGGCATAGACATCGTCACTGAAGCAGTACAGCATTCCAAACAATGACGAGAACAGCGGTATCTTCCAGAGGTGGCGCCACATCGTCTCATCCTGTATCTTTATGGCATCTGTAATCGTATGCCTGAAAAAGTGGAACAGGAAAGGACAGGTCAGCAGGTATACAATGACGCGGGCGATGTTGTATACAAGATAAGGATGCTGGTCTGAAAAATCCCAGAAGAACCTGCTTTCTATGTAGTTGGCGTTTCCAAACACAAAGAACGACCAGGCAAACAGCAATAAATATGTGAACATTAGTTTTGAAAAACTTTCTTTTATGAGTGTAAAGGACAATGTCAGGTTGACGATCATAAAGCCGTAGCGCATGATGGTCGTCCACTGCACCGCCATCTCATACCCACCTCTGTTGATGAGGTAAAAGCACAGGCTGTTGAGCGTTGCCACAGCCGTTATCAATACCAAGACATATCGAAACGGGATACGCAGCTTCTCCTTGAACATCAAGTAGCGTGGAATCGCAAAAGGGATGAAATCAAGGTATGGAAACAGTATCACCATCCATGTATCTATCACAGCAGTTCCTCCTCTCTTGCTTTTTGGAACAGATAGGTATGATAGTCGCTTTCTATCTTCTTTCTGTCCCTCTTTGAAAATAAAACTCTCTCCCCATTCGTCAGCAGAAAATCCAGATCGTCTATGCGCTCTACGTGGTCAAGATTGACGATACATCCTTTATAGCAAGTCAAAAACTGAGGGTAGTCAAATAACTTGTCCGCCACTGCGCCAAAGGATACCCGGAAGCGTAGAATCCCTCTTCGATGCGTGTGGATCTGGACGTAATGTCCATCCATGTCACACCAGAAAATCTCACGCAGCAGTATCTTTTCATCCTGCACGCATATAAAACGGGCATTTCGTAACCTGGCTATGCCGAGCTGGAGCATGGCCTGTTCGAAATCCGCATAGGAGAATGGCTTCAGTACATATCCGCCTGCCCTAACCTGATAGCTTTCTATGGCGTGGTCCCGGCTAGTCGTGATGAACACGAGTGTAACAAAGTTATCTCTCTGCCTGATCTGCCTTGCAGTATCAATGCCCGAGCGTCCCTGCATGTACTGGTCTATGAATATCAGGTCGTAGGCTGCTTTCTGGAATGAGGACAGAAAATCTTCCCCGCTGGAAAATTCCGTAACGCAGGGAGATCCATCATCATAATGCTCCGAAAAGAACCGGCGCAGACAGACATGGATTTCATTCCTGCATTCCAAAAGGTCATCAATGATCGCAATTTTCATGTTCAGTCCTCACTTCCTTGAACGAGTCAAAATGATTAGTCAATCCTATTTTACACGAAAAAAGGGCGCTGAACAATGTAAGTTGAAGCCAAAAAGTGTAAAATTCGGCCAGCCTATTGTTGTATCCCTGTCTTTTGATATGGTAAAGACAGGAAATAAATGCGTAGGAAGGAGTGAGAATGTATGGAAACAATTATCTGTGATCCTGATGTTAAGACGAATTATCTGATAGAAAGGTGTGTCCGTAACTATTACAGGAATAAAGATATAGACGTACAGATACGCAGCTGTGGGGACTGGCAGGAACTGTGCGCAGAAATCAGGCGGCGGGAAGCGGATGTGATTATCATAGCGCAGAGCGGAGTAAAAGGACTGGATATCATTACAGGGCTGAATGTCCCGGCAGGTAAGATCATCTGGTTCTCTGATCTGGACTTTGCGGTACAGGCATATCGCCTGAACGTTTCCTACTTTAATCTGTTACCCGTCACGCAAGAGAAGATATCCCATGCTCTATGTCAGATTGAGACAGCGATAAAGTGCTGATGATTGGTATGGCGGGCTGTGTTGCAAAACTCGAAGTACAAAAAGGGAGGATATGAAATGAAACTAAAAACATTTTATAAAGCAATGATCAGCGCAGGAGTATTTTTACTATTCTGCACATTCCCAGGCGCAGATGTCAAAGCAGGGGACACGGCAGAAAACATATACTGCAATATCAGCTATGAATATGTGATCAAGTCGGCCGATGGAACCACCGCCCTGGCGGATGGGGATGAGAAGGCGAGGCTCGACAATCAGAATAGTGCTAACCCTACATCATATGATCCGGAGTATGAGGCAACTAAGGAGGAGCTAAAACTGCAGGCATTTGATACAGAGCGATATTATGATTTTAAGGGCTGGTATGAGACCCAGGAGAAGGCTGAGGAAGGAAAGGAAACCGACCAGGTCTGGTCCATTCCCAGTGATCTCTCAGAGGAAAATAAAAACAAAGATATTACACTTTATGCCAGACTCGAAGAGACTGTTTATAACATCGCATACATACTGGATCCCGGGGACTCCGAGAACCCCGGTCCGGACCCCAACGAAATGGGTTCCGACTGGAACGACGAGAGGAATCCGTCTACTTATACCGCGAAAGATGTTGACGCAAAAAAACTAGTATATTCGGCAAAGAATCAGTTCCGTACCGTGAGCGGCGTGAGATATCTGGCGGCGTCGTTTTCTGGCTGGCATACGGAAGGCGAGGAATTGGCAATTGGGGGTTACTGGCTCAAACTACCGGATAATGGAAAAACATTGATTCTGTACGCCCAGTACGTATGCAAATGGATATTCTATGATCCAGACGTAGCGCTCATACAGCAGACAGTGAAAGAGGGGAAAGTGGCATTAAACGGCATGATCTATCCCGGTGCGCAGGTCTATGCCTCTAAGTACACCCTGCCGGATGACACAAAGGAAAAGATATGCAGCGGGCTTTCAAAGGACGGGGAACTGCTGGGCGCTTACCAGGTCCGGCTTCTATGCCCCGCGAACCCACTAAACCCAAAGGATAAGGACCCGGAATCCCGTTGGGACGTGCCTCATGTAGGCGACCTGGACCTGACTTTGCAAGTTGCTATCCCCGGCGCGGCGGCATTCGAATCCGACGGATTCAAACTCTGCCGGATAGAGGCAGACCAGAGCTTCACCTGCATACCCCTTAAGAAGTCCAAGGACCAGGGAATAGGCAGTGAGGGAACCTGGTATGAGGCAAAAGTCACAGCCCTCACCGAACGGGAAGCTGACCGGGCATTCGCCGTCACAGGAATACGGAGGGAAGAGACAAAGCCTGTACCGGACGATCATAAAAGTCCTGACAATCCGAAAGGGCAGGGCGCCAAATCAGATCCTGCCAAGAATGTAAACAAAAGCAATACAGTGAAAAAAACAAAAGTAGTTACCGGAGACGACAGCAATGCAGGGGCGTTGCTGGCAGTTATGGCCTGTGCATTGGCGGCAGCCGGCGTCAGTGTTGTAATGCGTAAAGGCAGGAAGCGGAACCAGCATTAGGGCAGAATCTATGGAGGAAATGACTATGAAAGTTATTACGATAATAATAGGTATCTTACTGACCGTCGGAGGGTTTTTCTGCATATTCCGTCCGGGAATGACATTTCTAAGTACCGGCTGGATGTTAGGTCTTATGCTGGTAATTGCAGGCATGAATATGACTGCCGCCTATATACCGGGGAAAGGCCGGGATAAGAAAAAGGACACGGATAAAGGCAATCTGCTGTGCGGAATCATAATCTCAGTGCTGGGACTGTTTCTGATCGTGAGCGGTATATCTCGTGCTGTGGCGGACATCATAATCCTCTATGTGTTCGGGGCAGGCATGGCAATCAGCGGCCTGCTTAAGATTAGCGGAGGCCTGTTTCAGAAGAAGAGAGGAATCAGGGAGTGGGGATGGAGCCTGGCATTTGGCATACTGACCATATGCCTTGGAGTCTACTGCTTTTTCCATCCGCTTGCCAGCGCCTACGCAATCGGATACATGCTTGGATTCATTGTGCTGATGCAGGGATTCAACTTGATCAGTCTCGGTTCTAATCTGGAATAAAACTGTAAGGATAGGAAAAGTTAGGAGGAAACGCCTATGAAGTATAGAAAACTCTGGTCCTGCATACTGACAACAGCCTGTGTGGTAAGCCTCACAGCATGCACTGCCGCTAAGGGCAATGAAAACAATGATCAAAAAGACAGCGCGCCGTCAGAGGCTGGAAAGAAAGCGGCGGACAGCGCAAAAAAAGCCACTGACGTCACAAAGAAAACAAACGAAGAAGTCTATACCCTGCTGGACTTCGACGACCAGCAGGAACTGGAATCTGCTCAGAAGAACCTCATCGTCGCCCCCGAAGAACTGGAGATCAAGGACGACAGCGGCAAGGTGGTGTGGAGCCAGAAAGCATACGCTTTCCTGGAAGATACGGACGCGCCCGATACTGTAAATCCAAGTCTCTGGCGCCACACCCAGATGAACCATCTCTACGGGCTGTTCCGGGTGACAGACGGTATCTACCAGGTGCGGGGATACGACATGACCAACATCACCTTCATCGAAGGAGATACCGGATGGATCGTTTTCGATCCCCTCATCAGCACCGAATGCGCCAGGGCAGCCTTAGAACTGGTGAATAAGGAACTGGGAGAACGCCCGGTCATGGGCATCGTCATGAGTCATCCCCACGTGGACCATTACGGCGGCATTAAGGGAATCATATCCGCGGAAGAAGTGGCAGAGCGGAAGATCCCCATCATAGCCCCGGAGGGATTCGAGGAACACGCGGTCAGCGAAAATGTATACGCCGGCACAGCCATGGGCCGGAGGGCAGGCTATCAGTACGGAACCATACTGGACCCCGGTGAGACAGGCTCCATGGCCATCGGCATCGGAATGGGACAGTCCACCGGCACCATTTCCTACCTGCCCCCCAACGACAGTATCAAAGCCACCGGCGACACCCGCACCATCGACGGGATAGAGATGGAATTCCAGATGACCCCTGGCACAGAAGCCCCGGCGGAGATGAACACCTGGTTTCCACAGAAAAATGCCCTCTGGATGGCGGAAAACTGCACAGGCACCCTGCACAACCTCTACACACTTAGAGGCGCGCAGGTGCGGGACGGAA
Organism: [Clostridium] scindens; assembly: GCF_019597925.1. Lineage (NCBI taxonomy): Bacteria > Bacillati > Bacillota > Clostridia > Lachnospirales > Lachnospiraceae > Lachnoclostridium > [Clostridium] scindens. Next base: position 1,589,335 of record NZ_CP080442.1, read on the forward strand.
ACGCCTGGGCCGGGTACATCATGGAGGCCCTCACCCGCTACGGCGGCAAAGCAGAGGTTGTATTCCAGGCCCACAACTGGCCCCACTGGGGAAATGACATAATCACAGAATACATGAAAAATACAGCCGCAGTATATAAATTTATCAACGACCAGACTTTAATGTACATCAACCAGGGCTATACCTCCGATGAGATCGCAGGCATGATCACACTGCCGGAGAAACTAAGCGAGATCTGGTACACCCGCCAGTATTACGGCACCGTTGCCCACAACTCCAAAGCCGTATACCAGCGGTACATGGGCTGGTACGACGCCAACCCTGTAAACCTAAACCGCCTTGCCCCCACAGACCGGGCACAAAAATATATGGAGTACATGGGAGACGCGGACGAGGTACTGAAAAAAGCGAAGAAAGACTTTGAAAAGGGAGAATACCAGTGGGTGGCGGAAGTCACCAATATGATCGTATTCGACGACCCGGATAACCAGGAAGCAAGAAACCTTTGCGCCGACGCTTTAGAGCAGCTGGGCTACCAGGCGGAATCCGGTACCTGGCGCAACGCCTACCTGTCCGGCGCCAGAGAACTAAGAGAAGGAACTATTAACGACCCCGCCGTAAAAGCTACCGGAAGTTTCGAGCTTATGCAGTCCATGAGTCCGGAAATGATGATGGATTACTTAGGGATCCTCCTGGATGCCAATGCCGCCCAGGACCTGAACTTAAAAATCAACCTGGACTTCACAGATGAAGAACCCTACCTGCTCACTGTAGAATCCGGCGTGGTCCTCTACCAGAAAGGGGCAAAAGCCCCGGATGCTGACGCCACACTCACCATGCCCCGCTTAGGGATGTTCTCTATCCTCGGCGGCGACAAAGAACAGCAGAAAAAAGCCATCCACATAGAGGGGGACCAGGATGTGATTACAAAACTCACGGAACACATGGTAGAATTCGAATTTTTCTTTAATATAATAGAGCCTTAAATCAGGCAGCACAAGGAGACCAGCTTATGAAACGGAAAAAATATTGGAATAAATGGGTTACAGGAGTCATTCTGTTGTTATGCAGCATGTTCCTCTGCCCGGATGTCAGGGCAGAGGGAAACGAGAATCTCCCGGACAATCCTTATGTATACGCAGCTCTCACCAGGGAGGCCATCCTGGCCTGGGATGTTCCCGACAGTAGTGAGTCCGGGTCCTACTCTTATACCCTGTGTGAGAAACAAGGGGACGGAGGCTATGTTCCCGTGGAAAACGGGACGGGAATAGATCCGTCAAAGGGCTATTTCACCCTTTATAAACTCAAGCCCGATACAACTTATACATTTGCTTTTCAGGGTCAGTCCCCAGGAGGCGGCAGCGTGATGGGAGCAGACATCCATCTGGCAACAAGGCAGGAAAATACACTCAGATTTTCCCAACAGCCAGAAAGTATAACGACTCAGATAGGGAGATTGGCGGCATTTGAGGCCACTGTCCGTGGCGAGATAGGTAAAATGGCCGAAACGATCCTCCAGTGGCAAAAGCTTGACAATGACGGAAACTGGGTAGATATCGATGGAGCCTGTTCAAGGGAGCTAGGGGATAATGATATAATAACCGTATATCCAATTCACTCTGTTTCCCAGGAAGACGCAGAATCTAGGTACCGGGTCCGGGTGACCAGGTATTATGGGAATTCAAGCCAGCCCTCTGTGATTGACTCCAAAAGTGCGGCACTGTATGTGGGAGAGGGGCCCTATGACATAGACCTGCAGATCCAGGATAAGCCAGAGGAGGGGATTTTTACCTACACTTACCTGGATAGCACCGGAAGTCTGCGTAATAGAACAGCCGTGCTGATTGAACCTGTTTCCGGGATTTCTATCCCGATAACGGCGGAAATTCAGGGCGATCAGAATACAGCGTTCAAATGGGAAGCCACTATGTTCTACAGGGATATGGCAATAGCTCAGGAAGCGTATAATATTTCGGAGGACGGCAAGGACGGCAATTTAAGGTGCCCAGCCACTATGTTACCCGGAGGGGCGCTCTCCGGGAAGGAGGTTAAGCTGAAGGGAGAGCTTATGGATAAAGAGGATAAGATTCTGGCAAGTTCTGACCTGAAGCCGGTAAGCATACTGAAACCCGGCGCTGACAGGTATGCATTATTGTATGATGTAAACGGAGGAAATAACGCACCGGAGAATCTGGCTTATATCGGCGCAGAGGCGGTGGGGATTACCCTGTATGCCCCTGCAAAACAAGATAGTGTATTTCAGGGATGGCGGTTTGAAGGCTCCCAGGATCTGCTCCCTATGGATGCGGACAGCCTGCAGACCTATCTTACGGTCGAAGAGATCAAAGGGGCGGACATAAAAGGAAATAAATCCATTACACTGGAGGCAGTCTGGGCGGACAAGGAGCACGCTATTACTTATGCAGGCGCGGACGGCATAGTCAATCCAAACCCTGCCGTGTACACATCATACAGTAATGTGGATCTTGCAGACATTGGTAAGGAAGGGTATGAGTTTGCCGGCTGGTACGAGGATGAAGCGCTCACGAAGCAGATCAGAACGATTCCGGGGGATATATCCCCGGAAAAGAAAGGACAGGACATCACCCTTTACGCCGGCTTCAGCCCGCTGAAAGAAGGAGACGGTCCTGGCGGCAATACAGACCCTGATATCAAACCAACCCCTGTCCAGAATAGCAATCAAGGCAATGGGGCAAAGAACACAAGTGTATCTACCGGAGATAACAGCAATATGTGGACGCTTCTGGCGGTTATCTCAGCAGCGCTGGCAGTTGGAATCAGCGCAGCCGTGTATAAGGGCAGGAGACGTAAGCAGCGTTAGAATATCAACACTACCGCTGCAGAGGAAGGGGAAATGAAAATGAAAAAGAAGTACAAAATATTCGCCGCCCCCGCATTCCTGGCGGCAGCCATAGCAGGAGTCCTGATAGCAGGGACGATACCAGGCATTTCAGGCGTCTTCACCAGCACCGTACACGCAGAAGGCGAAGGAGAAAGCGGCAGTGACTATGACAACGAATACAACATGCTAAGCGACGAAGGGTACAAGGACTTCTCCTTAGACATTACGGACCCGGCAGAATTTACTTCCGACGACCATCCACTTGAGAACTATGACCCCAACCCACTGTCATGGCTCTATGTGGCCACCACGAACCGCTACACCAATATGTCCAACAAAGGAGACTTTGCGGTCTATAACACCATGCCCTTTCTGGATACAAGCAATACACAGAAGGCCACCATTAAAGATAGCGACCACAAGATCAATGGCGAACTGCAGCTTAACCCCATATCAGCCATGCGCGGCCAATACACGCCCAGTTCAAATGTAAGCGTTGAGGGCTACAAGCCGAAGCAGATAGGGCAGAACGCGGTATCCATAAGAAGAGGGGTGGACAAAGAAGAAGCGATCGTACAGCTCTTCATTGATTACGCCGAGACAAGAAATAACTCCAAACAATATAAAGAATACATGCGTCTGACCCTCCTCGAGCGGGAGAAAAACACATATAACCTAAAGTCAGAGAACATATTTACCCTGACAAACACCGCGGTGTATAAAAACCTGGACACCCGCGCCATGAGCGCGGTCACCGCTATGACAGCCGTAGATTTAGACGGCGACGGCAATGACGAGGTCGCAATCTACATGGCAGACCCCGAACGGCCAAGAATACAGATCTTCTCTATCCATGACGACAAGATTGACGATTACATACCAGGCGGCGGCAGCCAATGGGAGAAAAATGTTATCGACCTCTCAAGGCTCAATGACCCCTCCGATTCCTACCAGTTTAACAAAGGGGCCGGGAGCGAAATGCCCATCGTAAGCCTTAGCGCCACCAGAATCTCCGGGGAAACAGCCGAAGACCTGGTCATAACAGCAAGCGTACCCTGGTCACAGAGTTGGCACTCCATGAAGTCCGCGGTGGGGATCTTCGGCATGTCAAAGGACGGCCCGATAGAAAAATTTTCCTGCCATCCCGAGTTTCAGTCAAAGGGCAGTAATTGCTTCCTCAGATACCCTTCCGCCACAGACGCGGACGTAGACGGCAACCAGGTAAAAGAACTGGTCATCGGCGGGTATGAATCCTTTAACGGCAGACAACTTGGAGGGTCCTATCAGTTCCAGTTCATTATCTGGAAGGACGGCGGCTACCATCTGCTCTCCGATACACCGGCGGCAGTACCAATCTACAACACAAACAGTATAAGTATCCATGAGAACTTCAGCATGGCCGCCCCGGCGGTACTGTCTGCTGCCCGGCTGAACAAAAGTTCCGATAAAGACTACCTGCTGATCGAAAATATAGTGGCAGAATTCAAGCCAGCAGAAAAAGAGACGAAAACAGATCCATCCAGCGATGGCAAGGATACACCCGGCGGCACGAACATCACCGACGACGGTTACCAGGCGCTTCGTGTCGGAACATTTGAGCAGAAACTGGAGATAAACAGCAATATAGAATCAGGCTGGGGGCAGAACCATTACGTGGCACAGGCCGTCAGCAGCCATTTCGTACAGAACAACGCTGCCGCCGAGCAGATCGCCCTGGTTATTGCCGACACCAACACCACAAGTCTGGGACATAATGAGGTCACCCTAAGCATTGCATGGCTCTGGATGGAAAATGGCAAGATCGTGCAGTATAACACAAACCCCCAATACATCAAGCGGCGCGGGGCAAATGAATACGGCACCTCCCTGATCCTCTGCCCGGTAGCCAACACCTCCACCGCTGATTATTACAAATACATGGGCAAGAATTACGGCTGGACCATGCCCACCCCCTTAATCGCCACAGCAGCCATTCCCTACTGGAAAGAACTGCAGTATGGAGGTTCTCCCGGCAAGACCAGTTTCCAATTCGCAAACACAGTCTCACAAGGAGCTGATTTCCAGGTGACGCTTAAGGGCTCCGTTAATGTGGATGTATCGCTGCAGGTAGGCCTTAAGTTTCTCGGCGAGGAACTGCAGGTAGGCGGAGGCGGAGGATTAGACGTCGGCGCCCAGGTAGCAGGAAAAGTAGCGCTTTCCCATGAGAAGACATCCAGTGTCAGTAAAGAAGGCAGAGGTGAGAATGAGGAATTATTTGTCTACGCAAGGCCGGTCATCAATTATCATTACAAAAAATATGTGCCCGAAACCCAAGTGACTCAGGAACTTCTTACTGAGTACAAAAAGAGAACAGGAAAAGACGCGGAGATAGACGGCGCGCCGGTAAAGGCAGGGGATGTCATAGAAGCCGGATGGTATGACTATTATGTCCTTAACCAGCTCCCCGGCTCTTCTAGCATGATGGACATGGATACCTATACAGAACTATACAATAAATACAAAGCACAGGGACAGAAGGTAACAGAAGTGAACCTAAAGGACCTATACTATGATTATACTATCGGGGATCCCACCACTTATCCCTCCAGCCGGGACAAGATAAAGACCTGGATACCAGGAGAGGGACTTACCCCGCTGGGACAGTTTTCCCCATCGACGGTAATTAGTCCGGGAAACGGACAGACTACCTCAATCAGCCTAAGCCAGAGCGTGGGAAGGACATTGGCAGTATCGTTGGGGTTCGACATAGATTCTAAGACCTATGCCAAGGGACATGCAGATCTGGGATTTGTAGCCGGCGGAGAAGTCGACGGACAGATCGGGTATACGGTAGGATCAAGCCAGGAACTGGGGGCAGAACTCTCACTGTCCGTAAACGGCGCAATAGGAGGCACTCTTAATTCCCCGGATACGAAGAATACAGCCTACCAATTCAGCACCGCCATGGCGGCATGGGCGACGTTCAGAAAAGTACCGGTTGCCGTAGGCTTCACTGTAACGGGAACTGAGCCTGGCAAAGAAATGCCGCTTCCACCTTTGCATCCATACGTGTACGCCACCGGAAAGACCTGGGCCATGCTCGCGTGGGATCAGCCCCCGGAGGGCGGCCGCTGGGCGGACGGTTATAAGATCTACCAGGACGACGCAGCAACTCCACTGAATGGTGGGAAACCAGTAGATGCTGCTGCTTGTCATTACCTTGTGACAAACCTTACCCCGGCCACCACCTACCAGTTCCAATTTGCCGGCATGAAAGGAGACATCGAGGCGGAGAAATCTGCCACCGTACAGGCAACTACCCTGCCCGACAGTGGTCCCGCCCTCACCGGCCCGAAGGATCAGTTTAAAAAGGAAGGGGAGACGGCGGAGTTTGAAGTGGAGGTTCAGGGCATAGATGAGACAAAGGACATCATAACCTACACATGGCAGCAATATGACGCAGCCGGTATCTACCAGGGTCAATGGAACAATATAGAAACGTGGGGAGAGCAGACCAATGTGCTTAAGAGGACCATCCACGCGGATAACCGCAGTGAGTTAAACGGCAAGCACTACCGGGTAAAAGCAGATATCCAAAAAGGAGGCATACATTCCGCCATCACCACCCTATATTCACGGGCAGCCACCCTGTATGTGATAGAGAGCGACGACGAAGCCAGGGCATCTGTAGGGCTCACCGCCGTCTATGAAGACGGATCTCCACTTCTGGAATATAACGGGGAATACTATATAAATCCTGGAGAAAAAGTAACATTAACAGCTACAGCCCTTAAGTCGGGCGGTCAACCGGTAGATTCGGGAGCGATAGATATTGGGTATCAAATGAACCAGGCTTTCGAGCGTATATATAAATTGGCTGAGGATGAGGGCCCAGATGAGAATGGACAGGTAACAGCCTCCCTTCAGACAGGCCCGGGTACAGACGCAGATGAAGGAATCTGCAGACTGGCTGCAGAATATAGAACTGGTAATCCGGATGATCCCAGGGCATACTCTGCCCCGGTTATCATCCATATAGGGGACGAGGATTTTGTACAGGAATCCTACCAGATCGAATACCAACTGAACGGCGGCGTAAATGCCCCGGAGAATCCATTGGCCATACCTAAGAATACCCAGGGAGCCACCCTTGCGGATGCGTCCAAAGACTACGCTTCCTTTACCGGCTGGTATACAGCCCCCGACACAGGAGCAGACAGCCTTATTGCAGATGGAAGGCTGACCCCGGATTTGCTGCAGACCCAGGCGGAGGAGAACGGCGTTGTCACCTTATACGCCGGATGGCAGGAGAACGAATACCCGGTAACCTACGATTTAGGGGACAGCGAGCCCGCGGATACAGCCGCGCCGGCGGTCAACCATCCGAACAATCCGGACACCTACACCATGAACGAAAGCATACTGCTCAGAGACCCGCAGCGGCCGGGTTACACATTCCTCGGCTGGTATACAGACCCGGAGCGTACCAACCGGGTAGACCACCTGCCCCCATACGACGCCTCCAACGGGAATATTTTTACCCCTCCTGAGCCAGTCACCCTGTATGCGAAATGGCAGCTTGAGGCATATACCATTACCTACATCCTGGACGGCGGAACCAATGACCAGAATAATCCGGTTTTCTACACCGTAGAGTCACCAGACATCCCGCTGAAAGCCCCGTCAAAGGACGGCGCGGTATTTACAGGCTGGTACAGGAACACCCTCCCCGCAGATGACACAAACGGGAAGCTTGACACCATAATCAGGGGAAGTACCGGAGACCTGACTCTGTATGCCAGGTGGGACGACGAGAACAAAAAAGACCCCCTGGATAAAGACAAAGACGGTTACTGGCTGATCCACAACCTGGGAGAACTGCAGGTCATGAGAGACATGGTCAACAGCGGTGGGGACTACGCCACAGACCACTACCGGCTATGCGCCAATATAAACGGGCAGAACAGCCCCTGGAGCATACCGGCAGGGACAGAAGAGACGCCATTTAACGGCACATTCGAAGGAGACGACTACATCATAGACGGACTCATCCTCCAGGGAACAGGAACCTGTCAGGGGATATTCGGAAAGATTGGTCCCGAAGGTCTCGTAAATAATCTGAAAACCATTGATCTTTACACCGACGGAACCTTTACATACGCAGGCGGAATCGCGGCAGTAAACGAAGGAACCATCGTCAAATGCACCAGTGGCCTGAACGTAGGAACAGCCCCGGTAATCAATGGATACGAGATAGAAGACATCTCCGAGTTCAATAACAAGATTACCGCCACAGAAGCCGCCGGAGGCATAGTCGGACAAAACGAAGGAACCATCCGCGACAGCAGTTCCAACGCCATCGTCCTGGCCGGGGACACAGCGGCCGGAACCCTTGGCAAGGCAGGCGGCATCGCCGGTATCAACCACGGCTCCATCGCCAACGGATACAACACCGGAGAAGTAACCTCCAGCGGCCCCGCAGGCGGTATCGCCGGACAGAACAAAGGCAGCATATTCAATCAGTATAATGGCGGCAAGGTAAAGAGCAGCGCCGCTGCAGGCGCAGGAGCTATCGCAGGAGCCATGGCGGTCGACCCGGGAGAAAGTGAGGGAATGGTCACAGAGTGCTGGTATAACAATTCCGAATTACCAGCCTGCCCGGATCTGGATCTGGGCGGCAGTGCACAGTACAAGAAAGGCTCCGACATGAAGAAAGACGCGTTTGCCGAAGCGCTGACAGTTGTAGCGCAAAGTTCAGATCCCAAGTACAACGCGTGGAATCAGTCCAATATCAAAAATGGCGGCTATCCCCGTATTGACAGCAATATTTACCAAAAAGATACTTCCATGGACGATACCACGGATATCCAGGTGCAGACATTAGGAGTACATCCACACTCCCGGCTTAACGTCAGGAAGGTTGACGAAGAAAGCGGCAGGTACAAGGAAATGCAGGAGGAGGCAAAGAGACAGAACGCAGAACTCTTAGGCGTCTATAATATCTCCTATATGTTCCCGGACGGATACAGTTCAGACACCGAACAGGACTTAAGGATACACTTTCCCATGCAGGCCGGATGGAACAGCAGGAATCTGGCGGTGCTCCACAGAGTCAACGAAAGGAATTACCAGATCCTGGACGGCGCGGAGCAGGGTGGAAATTATATGGCTGCTTCAGAAGGTCTGTCTACATTCGCAGTCCTGCAATACAAGGAGGAAATCCCGAATCCCGACGGCCCGGATATCGGCGGTAATCCAGGCGATTCCGGTTATCTCCCGGTAAAGAAGACCACAGGCAGAACAAAGACCGGGGATACGGCGAGTCCTCTTATCTGGGTATGCCTCCTGCTGGCGGCAGGAGCAGGGATCACGATCGGAGTCAGGAGGGAGAAGAAACATGGACGCAGGAAATAAAAAAGAGCCAGGTCATAGCAGAACAGATACGGCCCGGAAAATCGTGGTCGCCGTGCTGGTAGTCTTATGCATCACCCTTCTGGCGGCGGTAGCCTATCTTTTGAAGGAAAAGAAAACCGTCCCGGCAGCGGACCAGATTACAGATTGGGATACTGGCATAGAGGAAGATCCGCCCCAGGGGGCGGACGCCGGTATCCTGGTCCCCGGATACGACACGGCAGTGATGGATGCAGGAAGCGACCATTTGCCCATGAGTATCGGCAATCCCAAAGACAACCAGTGCCTGATGAAGGTCACCCTTTGTCTTGAGGACGGTACAGAACTATATGAGTCCAGTCTGCTTGCCCCGGGCGAGGGAATGGAGAAAGTTATACTCAATCAGAGCATGAAAGAAGGAACCTATGATATGAACGCCAGGTTCGAATGCTTTTCAAAGGACGATAAACACACGCCGCTCAACGTGGCGGATTCTGGTTTTGTGCTCATTGTGAAAGAGAAACAGTAGATTCAGACTTTGTGTCAACGAGGAAGGGGTAAAATATGGCGGAAATAAAGAGGAAAAGTAAAAACAGTAAAAGCAGGTTACAAAAGAGTATGAAATTGTGGACAGGAATCTTAATGGCGTGCGTGCTGCTGGGGGTCAGCGTCCTTCCGCTTCACGCGCAGGAACTTGACTCAGAGCAGAACCAGGAGGGAGATACCAGTGTGGAGGGAACCGTTCTGGACGTATCACCCGGAACTCCAACCTATGTGCTTAGAATTCCCAGCGCTATTTCGTTTAATCGGCTGAAGGCCCCGGCAACAGACACAGACAGCTTTGAAGACACCGGCTTCCAGGTGCAGCTGGTTAGTATAGACAATGTGTCAAAGGGAAGTGTGGTGGCAGTTATGCTAAGGGACGAGACGGCGCCGGCACAGGCAGATAATCCAAACGTGCCGTTCACCATCAAAAAAGGGAATATTACGCTGAACTATGCTGTATACAACAGGTCTTCTGACCCGGATCAGGGAACCAACTTAGAGGATAACGCAACCTGGTATGAAAATGGATACCATTTTGGAAGCTTCCTCCCCAACGCCCAGCCAGGATCGTCACTTCCAGGCGCATTAAGAATAAATACGAGGCAGTTGTACGGCAAGAATATGGCGGACTATGCAGGGGATTATCAAGGCAAACTCCATTTTTACTCTAAGATAGCCAATGCGGCAGATTATAATTAGTGGTCAGAGGCATGAAGCAGAACATTCGAAAGCATTCTCACTTGGCAGCGTTACTAGCCGCATGTTTCCTTTCACTTTCCTTCCAACTTGCGGCCAGCGCCGGGGAAGAAAAGTCCGTCGCAGGGCAGGAACAGTCTGCAACTATGCAGGAGCAGTCCACCATCGTGACGGCAACCGTAGAATCCCCTAACGAAGATGACAAGGAGCAGCCGGGCGAAACGGTGGCAAAGACAGGGGACAAAGCAGAAATGCTGTTATGGATATGCCTCATCGCGGCGACCAGCGCAATAGCGCTCAAGATAAAAAAGATAAGACATTATTCCAGAATGATAGAATAGTTAAAAAAACGTGGCTGGTGCTTTGGTTATTTTGGCACCAGCCATGCACATTATAAAGGACACCGGTCAGACTGCCGCCGGATAAGCATTTCTATATTAAGATTAAGCGATTGCAAGAAATATAAAGTGGATGAGGAGGCGAGAATATGATATAGTTAACCTGATGGCAGCAAGAAGAAGTTAGAGATTTGCCCTGTACATAAGGCTGTCATGTTGATGTATTAACAGCCAGGACGTAATACGAAAGGAGTTTAGACATGGCAATTTCAAATATAAAGGTATCACTCCCATGTGATATTCAAAACGTATGGGAGGCAGTGACATCTCTTGAAGATTGTGCCTGGCGCAGCGACCTGGGCAAAATTGAAATCGTAAATGAGAATCAGTTTATAGAGTATACGAAAGATGGGTATGCGACGACATTTACAATTACAGAAAAAGAACCTTGTAAACGATATGAGTTTGATATAGAGAATGGGAATATGCAAGGCCATTGGACTGGAATATTTACTAAGAAGGGAAATAGTACGGAATTAGATTTTACGGAGGATGTTACTGCCAAAAAGTTATTTATGAAGCCTTTTGTAAAGGGATATCTGAAAAAGCAGCAGCAGTTATATGTATCAGATCTAAAGAAGTTCTTGGAGAGGTGAGCTTTAATGGGAAATCAAGATAAAAAGAAGGTTCAGAAATATATGGCGATATATATGAGCATAGGGATGTGCTTTGGAGTTTCAGGCGGATTAATATTCGGAATGATTTTATATCCGGATAACAGGACTCTTGGGATGTGCTTTGGGCTACCAATCGGAATGTGTATTGGCATGGCAATAGGTTCTGCAAAGGATAAACGGCTTTCAGAAAATATGATGAAAATAAGCAGAGTAGAAATGATACAAGAATCATCTGACATGTTGGTTTATGCTATGGATAAAAACGGAGTAGAGAAAAAATATAAGGTTTCCGAGAAAAAAATGAAAGAAGAAAAATTTTCAGTCGGAAATCGTGTTGCCGAAGAAACAGAGGGTTCTTTGGTGTCTTTGGAAAGCGAATAGTCGAAACATAAGCACGAAAAGAAAATCTTGAATTTATAAGGAGTATTGCTATGGGATTTTGGCTTTTTATGTTAATTATGGATCTTCTTATTCCATTTACAATGATAGGCTTTGGCAGATGCTTTTTGAAAAAGGCGCCGGATAATATCAATTCTGTATTCGGCTATAGGACATCTATGTCTATGAAAAATAAGGATACATGGATTTTTGCCCATAAATACTGCGGTAAAATGTGGTATATCTGTGGGCTGGTTTTATTGCCGATATCATTTATCGTTATGTTAGCGGTCGTGGGCAAAGAGAAAGATATCGTTGGAAATGTTGGGGGAATTCTCTGCGGCATCCAGATGATACCATTAATCGGCTCCATTATTCCTACGGAAATAGCACTTAGAAAAGTTTTCGACCAATATGGGAACAGAAGACATTGAATCATACGATTTCGGTCTGTCGAGATAAAGAACTATGAATTTGGGGATGAGAAACATGAATAAACAGCAAAGAGCGGATTTGTTATTGGTGATGGTCACGGCATTTTGGGGGCTGTCTTATTATTTGACTGACTTGTGTCTGACTGATTTGCCACCTATGTGTCTGAATGCGTTTCGATTTATTTCGGCTTTTTTTGTGCTTGGCATTATATTTCATAAAAACCTTTTTTGTTTAAATCTTGCTACGATTCGTTACAGTTTTTTAGTGGGAATAGCGCTATCGGGAACCTATGTATTCTATGGATATGGAATATCCCGTACTTCGCTTTCTAACGCTGGCTTTATCTGTGCCTTACCGGTAGTATTTACTCCAGTCTTTGCCTTTCTGGTTAATCGTACACGTCCCAGCCGCAAACTAATAGCGTGTCTGTTCCTGTGCTCCTTGGGATTAGCGCTACTAACGCTGAACGACAGCCTTCGTCCGGCATTAGGAGATATCATCTGTCTTGGCGTGCCAATCTGCTATGCTTTTGACCTGCTTTTAACGGAAAAAGCCGTGCAGCATTCCGAGGTTGACGCGCTGGGGCTTGGCGTATGTCAGTTAGGCGTAGTTGGAATCATTACGCTGGTATTGTCAATGTTTTTGGAGCATCCGCATTTGCCAACCACGCCAATGACATGGGGCGCGGCATTATTCTTGGGCATATTGTGTAGCGGCGTGGCATTTATTATTCAGTCGGTACAGCAGCAATATACGACAGCCAGCCACGTTGGCCTGATTTTCACTCTGGAGCCAGTATTTGCTGCTATTGTGGCTTATTTTTTTGCTGGCGAGGTACTTACTTCCCGCAGTTATGTGGGAATGGCATTCATGCTTTTAAGCCTCGTGGTTATGGAAGTGGATTTTCCTATAAAGAGGCAGGAGGTGACTATGGAATAGCAATGTAGCTTCATAATCAGTTATGTTGTTTTAGTAGCGAATGTTAAGGAAACTGCATAGAATAGATCATGGATGCTTGAGGATGAATCAATCTCAAAATAGGGAGGATTCTTATATGACAGCCAGCAAAGACATTTTGGCAGATAGATATTCGGCTAAATCGTCTATTCATGAAAATGCAATCATTAAAAAAATATCTTTGGTCAGCATTATCGGAAATATTATACTTTCTGGATTTAAATTGTTTGCCGGGATTTGTGGCCGCTCGGGGGCAATGATTTCCGATTCCATTCATTCTATGTCAGATGTAATTACCACATTTATTGCTTTTTTAGGAGTTAAAATATCAAAAAAACCTGCGGATAAAGAGCATCCTTATGGACATGACCGGCTGGAGTGCGTTGCCGCGCTGCTTCTGGGATCCATTCTTCTAGTTACCGGTATTGGCATTGGAAAAGCAGGGCTGCAAAATATTATCGCTGGAAATTATGATACTCTTGTAGTTCCCGGCATGATCGCGCTAGTTGCGGCAATTGTGTCTATTGTTGGGAAAGAGGCTATGTACTGGTACACAAGGTATTATGCCAAGATCATTGATTCTGCGGCATTTATGGCGGATGCATGGCATCATAGATCGGACGCTTTTTCTTCCGTTGGCTCTCTGATTGGCATCAGCGGCGCAATGCTTGGCTTTCCGGTGCTGGATTCGGTAGCAAGCGTTGTAATATGCTTATTTATATTGAAAGTCTCGTGTGATATATTGCGGGATGCTATAAGGAAGATGCTGGACACTGCCTGTGATGCGGACTATGAAAAAAAACTGACGGATTACATCCGTTCGCAGGAAGAGGTAATTCGCGTTGATTTGCTTCAATCCAGAATGTTTGGGAATAAGGTGTATATCGACCTGGAAATTGCGATAGAAGGCGATAAGTCCCTTCGCGCTGCCCATCGCATTGCCGAGCAGATTCATGATAAGGTAGAGAAGACCTTTCCCGAGATCAAGCACATTATGATACATGTAAATCCGGCTGGAAGCTGATTGCCTTGCGATCTCATCACAGGAATAAAATATAAGCAGAAGATATACGCCCCTGCCTCTCATGCATGAGAAGCAGGGGCATTTTGAGCATTCTGGCTTGTGAATTAGAATCAGGCTTCTGAATCCAGACATCCTTCCAGCTGGCAGGAAACATTCTGCAGTTTCGCCTGGAGAACGATTTCCAGCCTGGAGACGGCTCCAATCATGCTAGTTACGGAACGGTTGAGTTCAAACAACTCATCATTCGTCACATCTTCCATATTGATGAATGCCTGCATTTTCTGACCTTCCGCATTTAAGATGCGGGCAAGCGCAGCTTCTTGAAGAGCCACCGAGTCGATCAGGTCAATAAGAGCCTGGCATCTGGGCGTGAGAATATTCGTGGTTATGGTCGACGTATTATTGTCTGGGTTGGGATCCGGCGTCGTGGATGTCACCGATGCTGTATTCGTAATGGTTCCCTGTGCCTGCGGACTGATGGTACCCTGAATGATAATTGTCCGGGATGCTCCGGCCGCTATGGTTCCGAGATTCAGGCTTCCCGTCCATGGGCTGAAAGTAGTTCCGTTGTCTGTAGAATATTGCGCATCCGTAATACTGGATGGGAGATTGTCTGTGAGTATGACATTTTCAGAAGAAGAAGGACCTGCATTTGCTACTGTAAGGGTATAGGTCAGTTCTCTTCCTGGCAGCGTTGCAGCGCTTACGGTTTTTGTCACCGAGATATCTGCGGATGTGCCTGTAATCAGCACAGGGACCTCGTTGGACTCCACCTGGAAGACTGCGGGAATTCCACCTTCGACCGGCGTATAAGAGTAAGTGATGGACGCCCGGTTAAGGGTTGGGTTCTGGGCAGGGATGGAGGTGGCTGTGGCTGAAAATGTGACTGTAACACTCTGGCCGCCAGGGATATCCGGCAGTGAAAATCCTGTATTCGGGTTAGCGGATGGGAAGGTGGCCCCATTGACCCTTACGCTGCCTGGAACAAAGGTTACGCCTACCGGAAGGATATCTCTAAAGAATACTTCGGTCAGTGGATTGGCGCAGGTATCAGTCAAGGTTACGGTGTAATCGAAGACTTCTCCGACGCTGACAGAAGACGCGCTGGCTGTTTTTACAGGCGTGAATTGGCGTATCTGTATCTCCTGGAATGCAACATCGTCGATTGCGTAATCATTTCCGATTACTTCAGGCCCTTCGCTCAGAAATTCCACGGTGAGGCTGGTGTTGTCCTGGGAATTGATGACGCTTCCGATCTGTTTCCATTCCGGCGCATTCACATTTGGAGGTATGAGTATGCCTAATGGGGCACTGTACAGGACGTTATCGTCTTCATCCAGAATCCGGACGCTAAGTTCAGGATTCGGATAGCCTGTTACTTTGAAGAGGTTCATGATCCATGCGGTAAATAGATAGTTCGTGTTAGGCTGTACGGCCACGGTATCCCTGAAAAATACAGAGCCTGGATTGAAGCCATTTACAATCATCATCCGCCCTGTCTCGTTGCCCTGCGTATGATCCGCAATCCTCCACCATGCGCCGATTTCTGAACTCATGGAGTTATTCATGATGTTCTGTACCGTATACTCGCCGCCCAGGGGCGCGAATACATCAGGATTGGGCAGTACATACGTGAAGTCAGGCGTTACGCCGGGATAGGGCTCGGTAGGCGCTCCCGTATTGGCCGGGGTTCCCTGGGGAAAACTGCCGAAAGTTCCGTTATCAGCCGCGTTGATCAAGTTTTCACCAGATATAATTGCGCACTGGTCAATCAAAGCCTCCAATGGCGTATAGATAACAGGACCATTTAGGAAGTCCTGATTTGTAATATTACTGCCTTCCACGGTTACAAAAAGCGTATCCGGCGTTACGGAGTCCAGATTGGTGGAACCTGCTGGTGGATTGCTTACAGCGGTAATAGGCGGGTTGACGCCCTGCGGTATGCTGCCGCTTGCCGCATTGTTAAAGTCTCCCGGCGTTGGCAGGCCGCCGGCCGCGCCAAAGGATTCAACGATTCTATAGTTCCCATCTGGCACATTGATAAAAGAATAATTTCCGTTGCTGTCGGTAAGCACGGTAAGCCTTGCATTGGTTGCAATATTCTGTAAAACAACCGGGATATTGGCAATGCCGGAGTCTCCGGAGGAGATGGATGCGCTTCGGTTCCGGTCAAAAATGACTCTACCTGATATGGTTGCCATGAGAGATACCTCCATTCATTTCTTGATTTGGACTGCTGTCTGATGCGGCGGGACACTGGACAAAGATTTCGGCTTTTCCCTGGAGTATCAGTTCAAGCCTTGTGACTGCCCCTATCATTAATTCGGCTGATTTGTTCATTCTTAATAATTCATCGGTGGATGTGCCATCTGCCGAGAGAATTGCTTCCATTTTTTCCCCTTCCGCATTTAGGATATGCGAAAGAGAACTTTCCTGCATTGCTACGGATTCTAATAGATCTGTTATTGCCTGGTCCGCAGTTTTATCGCCAGGCGTTATAATAGGCATGCCCATAAGATTACCTCCTGAATTCAATTTTAAAATATTACTCTACTTATATATATGCATATATTTTGCAGTAGTTAATTCCCTGGAAAGTGTATCCGCAGTAGACGAAGCGCATATAGTAAATACGAGTAAACTGTACGTAATTTCATAGGGAGGGCACGATGAATCAATCACTGGAACCGGAGTCTTCTACAATCTTATCCGGGCATCTTTGCAAATGCTATGAGGGAATCGCGTTTGACTGCAGGTTTTTCTACCTGACTTTGCCTTCGGAAAATAAAATATTTAAATTCAGCCGGGAATTTATCTTTATAAAATATTATGAAGTGCGCAGGCCTTATGCCGCTATTACTTTTGACAGCATTGAAAATTGTTTTTGGGCGTCGGATGAAAGGACGCGCGATATCATCTTTAAACTTGACGGTGATTTCAGAGAAATGGGGCAGATCAAAATATCACATTGCCGCGCGGAGGATTCCTACATCTGCTCTTTGAGCCATAACTGTGAAAATGACACGATTCTCGTCGCATATGAAAACTGTATTTTAGAGGTTCCAAAAGAAGGAAACCCAATCCGTATTCTACAGCAGTCTGATTGCAGCATTTATCTGGGGGTTCTTTCGATACCGCCATACCATGTGGTGATCCAGTCATGCAGGCGTAAGCAGTCCATAGATATTTTCCTTGAAGATCAATTGATAAAAAACTGCTGTATCTTTGATTCTTCGGAGCATCAGCTCAAAGACTTGGCATTCGTTCCCTGCTGTGATGATGAGAGACAGACCATTGTGCTTGTGATTCTGGCAGAGGATTCCTGCAAACGTCCCTGCCTGCTGAAATGCGTCCTGGATTCCTGCGGCATGAAACTTAGCGATTGTAACTTTATCTGCTGCTGCAGGCAAGGAGGCTGTTCCTGCGATGTGATAGAGTCGATTGCCAGAGCGGAATGTGCCTTGGCACACATCCTGAACGCAGAGGGAGAAAAATTACAGAAGGCAGTGGAAATTGCAGATAACATATGTGAACTGCTTGAGATTAATCAATCTGTCAATAAGACAATTACTAAAATAACATTTTTAGAGCAAGTGCTTTATGCGAAACTAGAGGCTGTCAGTGACGGTAAGGCCTGTGATATCTGTAAAGGGCAGAAGAAGTAATAGAAAAAGTTCCGAGGATGGTGGTTCATCATCTCCCGGAACTTTTTAAAGGTATTTTATTACTTTTTAAAATAGTCCGATATAGGAACCGGGCCTTCCAAGATTTCTCTCTCCACAGACAGGTACCGGTCTCTTCCCGAACGCACGGACCATTTTATTAAGGTTATATGATTATTTTCTATTTCAATGCCAGTAATACACCGGGGATGCACGCAGCTTCCCGTATTAAAATAAGTTCCTTCCCGCGGCTGCGAAAATACGGGCCTGTGCGTGTGGCCGGCAATCAGAATGGGGTAGTGCTCCTGCGCGTAAGACGATAGTTTCTTTTCTACGCGTTCTTTTGCCTTCCTGGGGCGTCCTGCGCCTGTGGGATCTAAAAAGCCGACTAATTCCAGATGCCGCCATACATATCTTACCAGGAATCTTGCAAGCGGCCACAACGTGTCATTTAGGAGGTCGCCCTGATGTCCATGAACCAGGAACAACTCTTCATTTCCGCAAGTGCTCTTTAGAATCAGGCCTTCTGTGGCGGTTTCCGTTAAGAGAACTTTTTCACAGCGGGATGATTCGCAGTAATAGGTGCCGCAGTGGCGTTCCATATAGCCTTTTCTTCGCTTTACGATGTCGTGATTGCCATACAGCAGATGGAGCCTGCCTGCCTTGTTAAATTCAGACAGCATCCAAAAGATGTCGCTGTGTACCTCTACAATGGTTTTTAACTGCCTGTTTTCCCACAATTCATCTCCATCGCCCAGTTCAATATAGTAAAACCATTCTGGTAATAATATTGCAGGGCTCCGAAACAGACTGTCTGATTTGCCAGGAAATTATCCCCTGCATTTCCCTGGCCACGGTGGCAGTCGCTCATAAGAATCAGTTTCGAATCGGAATCAAAGGGGATTTCCTGGGCGTGCCGGTATATTTCATCCAGTCTTTTAGGTGTTGAGACAGCCTTCATGGGAACTACCTCCTTGCGCTATCATAGCAGTCATCTTCCGGCGGATATTCGGTATCCTGGTCATAGCCGCAATCACAAGAACCATAATGACAGTTACAGCTGTTGTGGCTGCCGTAGCGATACTCACAGTTCCGCTCATGGCTGCAGCGCTGCCTGTAAGGATCACATGGGGGCTTAGGCGGGCACGGCGGACAAGGGTGCACAGGCGGGTGAGGGGGCTTAGGCGGACATGGGGGCGCAGGCGGCTGAGGCGGCTCTGGCGGCAGCGGATCAGGAGCCGGGTGAGGCGGGCGACCCTCCAGCCATTCCTTAATCCATTCAAACGCGTCGTAAACGCCTCGTGCGTAAAGCGAGTCAATGAATAATTGATAGAGTTCTGGAACCATAGCCTTTATATACTCCAGTTTGTCGAGGGTCTGGCTGTATTTGGCGGTGGTGAATTCATATAATTTGCAATTATTACTGTTTGTCTGCTGTACTATGGCTTCGGCAGCCTCATTGCGTGACAGGGGCTGTGGGGAATGAGGGGCAGCATAGTGAATAGATACGGTCTTTCTTCCAGAGGAATATTCCTTTTTGGTGTATCCGATTTCGATCAATGCCTTTAGGAAGGCATCTTTCATCCCCTGATCCGGGAATGTGATCTTGGCATCCATAGTCAGCATATCCGTATCGGAAAATTGTCCTAGTTTAAATCCTGTTAGCCACCAATGCATGGCACTGCGCTTCAGTATGACTTTTCCATTTCGACGCAGCACAAAGGAGAGATTAAGCATCTCTTCATTTCCGATATTTTCATAAAAAGTTCCTTTAAATTCGTCGGTATCCACATCTTCGCGAGTTGTATTATATACTCCGATTTCTCCTCCGGTCGTGATTCCATACTGGCCTTTCCACAGTTCGATAAGCCAGCGCTTTCCCCTATAGGAGAAGGGAATGGGTTCGCAGTCCATAATCATATTAAACAGCGGCGCGGCGTCATCATAGAGACGACAGTATCCTACTTGTCTCTGCCAGCAGTTCATAAGGGAATAAAAATAATCGCCTTTTATTTCGTAAGCAAAACCAGTTTCTTTGAGATCGGCATTTAATTCTCTTTGCTGGCGTAATTTATCAGGATCCGGATGGAATCGATGGCTCCGAACCCGCCAGATTATGAGAACTACAATGACAGCAGCAAGAATAGCCGCCCCAATTATTATTAATATTGCGGGCATGATATGTGTCCTTTCTTTTCATGTTAATATATTCTATTCTTCGTCATTTTTTTGGTGAAAACGACTGGTATAGACTATGAAAATGGACAGTAAAAAGCACGCTATTTCTGTCTGACTAGAAATAGCGTGCCTGTTGCCTGTTCCGCCAGGCTGCGGCATGTAACCTTATAACGGCAGTTCTTTCGTGTACCGAATCATAGAAACCGTGGCAAACAGCGCGACAATCGACTCTGTTATTGGCATGGTAAGCCAAAGGCAGCTGTCCTTTACCAACGGGAGAATAAATATTAAAATACCGCTTACTACAAGCCCTCTTGCTACAGAAACAATGAATGAGGCCTTAGGCTTTAGCAGCGCCTGAAAATAATATGTAGAGAAAATATTAAACGGCAGGAGCAAAAAAGAGAGTCCATAGCAGTTGATGATGGCCGGAGCCATTGTCAATATTTCTCTGGTCGGCGTCATAAAGATCCTCACAAACACATTTGGTACGAACCATGATAACGAGGTCCATAAGAGGCTGAAGAACGCTACCGTATATAGAGCATATTTTAATGTCTGCTTTATTCTCTGGCCTGACCCTGCGCCATAGTTGACGGAGATAATCGGCTGCGAGGCCTGCCCGACGCTGTAGGCGCAGCATTGGACGAATGTGCTGATATTCACGATAATCCCGTAGATAGAAAGGGCGCTTGTGCCGAAATATTTCATAATCTGACGATTGAATAAAATCGTTAAAATTCCCATCGCGATATCAATAAAAAAGGTTGAAAATCCTGTTACCAGTATTTCTTTCAATTTATAAAATATCCTGGCCGGTTTTACAAAAGCCAGTGAATTTTTAGAGGAAAAGAAGTGGGACAGCATTACGATGCAAGAGATGACCGAACCGATAGCCGTCGCTAATCCCGCCCCCAAAATTCCCATATCAAAAATAAAGACGAAGATATAATCGCCAAACACGTTGAATATGCCGCCGGACAAGACGCCAGCCGTTGCAAGCGCCGGATTTTTGTCATTCCTTAAAAAGGCAGCCAGCATTTGAACGAATAAAAAGCATGGAACGACAAATTTTATAGGGATCAGATAGGTTTGGGCTAATTCTAACAGGTGTTCTTTGGCGCCAAAGAACAGCAATAATTCTTTGTCAAAAAATAGTATGGCGATCCATGCAATGATAGATAAAAAGACTGAGCCAATTACTGCCGCGGTGAAATACTCGTTTTCGTTTTTTGGAAAGCCTGTCAGTTCTTCCTTTTAAGATACTGTAGATGACGGAGCCGCCGATTCCCATAAGCAATCCAAGACTGTATATAATATTCCAGATAGGGGCAACAACTGCCAGCGCGGCAGTGCCGTCAGGGCCTTGATATTGTCCTACGACAGCCATATCTACGATAGAGTAGATGGAAGTGATCAGGGCGCTTCCAAAAGCGGCAGAGAAGTATTTAAGGTAAATAGGCCTTACTTTTCCGTTTAAGAAATCCATACATTTCCCTCCTTTTTCCAAAAAAAGAACTGGGCAAGGAACAGATATTTCAATCTGCCGCCTTGTCCAGCTTATCATTTCTAAAATGAATGACTCGCCCTCCGAGCAATGCTTATTATAGCAAAATCAATTTTATTGTCAATCGCTTCCTTGAAATCCTTAATCGAACTAGACTTCTTCAAGGAAACTTTTGATTGTCTGAAATAACTGCTGATAGTCTACCGGCTTGGCCAAATGGCCGTTCATTCCAGATTCATAGGCCTTCACAACATCTTCATGGAACGCATTGGCTGTCATGGCAATAATAGGAATGGTCTTTGCCCTGGCATGCCCTGACCTGCGGATGGACTCGGTGGACTGGTAGCCGTTCATAACTGGCATCTGCACATCCATAAGGATTAGATCTAGTTCGTCGGCATCAGACATAAATATGTCTACAGCCTCCTGCCCGTTGCAAGCGCAGGTAACGTCGATATTCATCATTTTCAACATCTCCATGGCGATCTCGCGGTTTAGTTCATTATCCTCAACCAGCAGCACGCGGCAGTCCGCCATCTGCATATTCTCATACTCTTGTCCCTGGGAATATACTCTTTTTTCTGTACCGGTAACGGAAAGCAGCGTATTATAGAGAGTGGAAGAGAAGATAGGCTTTGACAGGAATGCATTGGCTCCTGCCTCGCGCGCGCTCTTTTCAATGGAACTCCAGTCATAAGCCGTAATGATGATGATCGTGGTATCAGGCCCTACAAACTCTCTTACCTTCCGTGTCACCTCTATGCCGTTCATATCAGGCATCTTCCAGTCAATAAAGCATACGTCATAGTCTTCCCCGATTTTATGTGCAGAGATGACCTTTTCTACACATTCCGTACCACTTAGAACCCAGCTGGATGAGATGCCCAGATTCTCCAATGTCAGAGATGTATGCAGACAGCTGTCACGGTCGTCGTCTGCAATAAGGACATTCAAGGCATCAAGATCCTGGGGACGATGATGGATTTGCTTTTCATTCACCGGCGTATCAAAATCTAATTCAACGGTAAAGGTACTTCCTTGATTTGGCTCGCTCTCAACCGCGATCGTGCCGCCCATCAAAGTAATCAGATTCTTGGTAATAGACATTCCCAATCCGGTACCTTTACTTTCCTGATTGTTACATCGGTTTTCCTGCTCAAAAGGCTGGAACAGCCGCTCCATAAATTCCGGAGTCATGCCGATGCCTGTATCCTTAACTGTAAAACGTAGGCGCACCCGGTTTTTCTTTCTCTGAAGCTGACGAATCTCCAAGACCACTTTGCCGCCTTCCGGCGTGAATTTCAGCGCGTTGGACAGAAGATTGATCAAGATCTGGTTGAGACGGAGGGAATCCCCTAACAGATCTGTATCAGTAATATCTACCAAAGGCATACTGAAATCTATATTCTTGTCCGCAGCCTGCTGATATATGATGGACGTAATATACTCCGCAACATGTTCCAGATTAAAGGTCTCCTTGGAAACAGTCATCTTGCCTTCATCAATCTTTGACATGTCAAGAACATCATTGATCAAGGTCATAAGGTGCTTGGATGAATAGCCGATTTTTTCCAGACAACTTTCTACGCGCGCCCGATCTTCTATGAAAGCGGCGGCAATCGTCGTCATGCCAATGATTGCATTCATAGGAGTACGGATTTCATGACTCATTTTGGAAAGGAAATTCTGCTTGGCAGAATTTGCGTTTTGCGCATTGATAAGCGCATCCTCCAAAGTCTGCTTGATACGCATATCTTCTGACTGGTCAGACACAGACAGTATGCAGCGGACAATCTTGCCATGGACGATATATGGAAACATCTGGAGGCGTATCCAACGGATCTCTCCGGAAGAAACGCGCATATGCAGATCAATGCTTTTGTCGCCGTCAAGTCCTCTTTGCTGTAGAAATTCATCAAATGCCTTCTGATCTTCTCCGGCAATCCGATCGCGAAGAGCCGTCAAGTCCTTGGTAAATTCAGTTTCTTTTATTTCCAGTACCCGCTCGCAGTTTGAACTCACATATTCCAGGGAATCATGTTCTTGATTAAGAATCAGAAATACCATATCTACGCTTGTGGAAAGGTTGTCAAACAGCTGCTCCCGGTATCGGACTTCCTGGATGTTCTTCTGTTCTCTCCAGAAGGCCAGCAGGAAATAGGAGGGAAGGAAGAGTGTAAGCAGCACGGAGGCTGCGGTAGCCTTTGTAGCCATGCCTCTTGAATCTTTTTCCAGATTCTGTACTTTCTTATCAGCATAATCGATGATTGTCTCCAGCGCGTCGTTTACCGCATCGTATTTAGGATACAAGTTTGCTTCAACATATTTGATTGTCTCCTGTTCATCTAGATTTACCACAATGGGCAGCGCCTCATTCTGCGTTTTCTCCAACGCCTCCATTGCCTTCTGAAGCCGGTCGGCATCCTCTTTTGGCCCCAGGTACTGGCGGCTAATTATGCCGATTGAATGATACTGCATCTCATATCTTTCATTCAATAATTGCTGTAAATCCTGTTCGCTCCAGTCCGGCCGGGTAAACATACTCATAATGAAGAAGCGCATATCCAAAAGACGGGAGCGGGTAGCCCTTGATTCATTTGAGACAGTATATGGATGTTCATAGATGATGGATGCCATTTTCTGCATCCGGTAGGTAGTAATAATACTTGAAGCAGACACAATAATGGCCAGTATGCATACCGCGATCAGCCCTTTGCCAGGAATGCCAAATCGCTTCTTCTCTGTTTTCATCCGTTACTTCTCCTTCTTTCCCAGTTTAAAACTGCTGGCCAGCCTGCTTAATAACTGCGCCTGATAGGATAGCTCTTCACTAGTGGCAGCGATTTCTTCTGCCGTAGCAGAACTAGACTGTACAATATCGGAAATTTGATTGATTTCCTGCATGATCTGGCGGACAGATAATTCCTGCTTCACCGAAGCATCGGTTATGTAATGAATGGATTCGCTTATGCTTTCCACTTCATTTGCCACTCTTAATAGCGAATTGGCAGTGAGGTCTGCAATTTTGTCTCCCTGAGTGACTTTATCAAGCGATTTTTTTATCAAGTCTGCCGTACTCTTTGATGCTTCTGATGATTTGGTCGCCAGCTGCCGGATCTCATTGGCCACAACGGAAAATCCTTTTCCGTGTTCCCCTGCCCGTGCCGCCTCGACGCCCGCATTCAAAGCGAGGATATTGGTTTGGAAAGCGATATCATTAATGGTGTTGATGATTTGTCCGATTAAATTTGAACTGCTACGGATTTCTGCCATGGC
The DNA here is from genome assembly GCF_019597925.1 of [Clostridium] scindens. NCBI lineage: Bacteria > Bacillati > Bacillota > Clostridia > Lachnospirales > Lachnospiraceae > Lachnoclostridium > [Clostridium] scindens. The sequence goes on from NZ_CP080442.1 coordinate 1,614,241, forward strand.
TGACAGCATGTCCTGCATCTGCCTGCGGCTGCCTTCCGCATCCGCCCGCACTGCCTTGGACTGCTCATTTACTGCCTTGGCATTCTTTACGTTATTTGCAACCTGTTCCGAGATGTCATTGATGGCAGTCGACAGCGCTTCTATGGAGGCAGCCTGTTCCGTAGCTCCCTGGGCCTGGATCTGAGCGCCTGAAGCTACCTGCTCTGATCCGGCGGCCACTTGCTGCGCAGATTGGCTGATCTGCAGCAAGGCGGCTCTCAGATTACCGATAATCATATTCAAGGAGGAGAGTACGCTGTCCAATTCCCCGACGTAACTGTCCTTTGCCTGGCTGCTTATGCCAAAGTTGCCATTGGCCATCTCATTCAGCAGGTATGTCTCGTCCCTGATGACCGTTGAAAGTATGGTGATCATGCTCCTCATATCATTGGCAAGATGCCCCATCTCGTCTCCGGACTCATAGGTAACCTCTGTAGTTGAAAACTGACCGCTGGCGATGCCGAGCGCGGCCTGCTCAAGTTCCTTGATTCCCTTGGAAATCCCCCTGGAGATAGACATGCAGAAGCCAATGCTAATAATCAGGCTGGCAATGCCTAAGGCTACCAGCATCGTAATGGCATTCGCCTGCTGGCTTTTTAGTTCCTCCATCAGCTGCAGCCCTTTGCTGTTCCCGCTTTCAATCAGTTTGTCCAGGTTTTTCTGGGCCTCTTTTATTACTAATATGTTATTGTGTTCCATATAATCTGCAGCTTCTTCATTTTTATTCTCGCTCGCCAGAGAAAGGACGTGTTCCCGCATAGGGGTGAGCCGGGTCAGGCAATCTTCGAGATTCTCTATAATTTGCTGATCGCCCAGAAAGTGTTTCTTGACGACAGGAAGTTCATCCTGAATTGTTGCAGCAGAATCCAGCGCATTGGCTTTTGCCTCCTTAATAATATCCTCATCTGTATTTACAATGGTACGGTAGGTGGCTTTCTGCATTCTTTCAAAATTTGAATTAATGATGTTGGCACTCTCATTGACGACGAATGGTCCTTCATAAAAAACCTTCATCTTAGAATTCAGATTCACTAGATTTACGATACCTACGCCAAAACCAATACACATCAACGCCAGAATTACGGAATATGAAACCAATAATTTTCTGCCTATACTGAACGTTTTCATCCTTAACCTCCATTATGCTCTTTGTTATTTCCATCCTGTCTTCGAACTCTGCTCACATTATGAATATAGTCTATCATAGTCCATGAACATAAGCAATTCATTTGTCCTTATAAAATTGATATGGGTTGAAAACAATGGCAGACATGTGCCGCTTATGCTAGAATAGAATCAGGAGGTGTATGAATGGAATCGAATAATCAATTATATCAGATTGTTTACGATTATTATGCTACCAGAATTCTTTTTGGATACTATAAATTGGGGGAGTCCCTTCCGACAATATCAAAGATCAGCGAATCTTTCCAGCTGTCCGTGCCAACCGTCAGGACGGCGCTGGCGCTTCTGGAAAAGGACAGATATATCATAACTAAGGCTCCAAAGGCAGCCAAGGTAATCTATAAAGTCTCTCAGGATGATTATTTTCAGTATGCTTCTGAGTACCTGATGGCGCGTAAAGATGGACTTGCAGATATTGGACGCGTGAATCTGTGGCTGTTTGGCCCTTTATTAGACGCCGGTATCAGACAATGGAATGAGAATGATTGGAACATGTGCTGGCAGGAGATCAAAAACTATGATTCTGATGAGATGTCTCTTGCCATGCGCATATATATGACAGCTCTGTCTTCTCTGAAAAATGATTTGATTCTCAATTTTTTCTGGGAAGTAAACCGTTATACGCGTTTCCCCTATCTATGCAGCGAGCGTGAGATTCTGAAGGAAATAGGCAGAGATGACGTGATGGATAAGCTGATTGAAAAAATAGATACGCTTTCCAAAACTCAAATCGCGGAATACCTCACCCATGAATTGGGCCTGGTGTATAAAAATGAGAATGATTATCTGCTTGAGAAAATTCAGACAATAAAACCAGATGCTTCTTTGGAGAGGGTGATGCAGATTCCGTTTGAGTGGAAGTTCTATCATAAGCGTTCTCAGATTCGTTATTCCATCGGGGCACAGATCATATTAGAGATTCTAAATGGGCGCTATCCTGTGGGAAGCTATCTTCCATCCCTGCCTAAGATGGCAAAACTTTACCAGGTATCTGTAATTACCATACGCCGTACCCTAATCTTTTTGGCTGATTTTGGCGTGGTGCGGTCTTATCAGGGAAAGGGTACGCAGGTCTGTCTGGGGCAGGGAGAGGTGGATCTGTCTCATGATAACGTACATATTGCCCTGAAATACTTTTTAGAGAGCCTTCAATTTCTTGCCCTTACAATCCGGTCCGTCTGCCGATTCACTTTTGGAGAGATCTCTGATGAGGCATTTCGTGAATTGATGCAGACGCTGAACCGGATTCATGAACAGGAGATGGATTATAAGATTCTTGATATTTTTCTGACTTTTATTATAGAACATTGCCCATCGGCTATAATTAGCCATTGCTACCATAAACTGGCGAAATGCCTGACGGTAGGATATCCATTTTATCTTCAGCAATGGAAGGCAGAAGATTACAAGCAGATGTTTATCGATATGATTCTGCGAGTGACTAAGAGTTTAGAATGCAGGGACATAGAGGGCTTGATTGAGCAATGGGGAACGTTTTTGGAAGAGCAGGTGCAGTATAGCCGGACATTTGTTGAACAGACAAAAGGCTAGAGTTCAAGGAAGACATATCCATTATTAGAGCAGGAGGTTTTAACATGAAAGTATTGATGATTAACGGAAGTCCTCACAGCAATGGAAATACATTTACAGCCTTGCAGGAGATGGAAAAGATATTTAAGGAAGAGGGAATCGCAACCGAAATAATTCATGCGGGCAATCAGGATATAAGAGGCTGCATTGCCTGCTATTCCTGTAAGGATAAGGGGCGGTGCATATTTGATGATATCGTAAATGAAGTGGCGCCGAAGTTTGAAGCGTGTGATGGACTGGTCGTGGCAAGCCCGGTCTATTATGCATCCGCCAATGCCACGCTGATCGCTCTTCTTGACCGCCTGTTTTACAGTACCCGTTTTGACAAGACGATGAAGGTCGGGGCCAGCGTCGTAGCAGCGAGAAGAGGAGGGCTGTCAGCCACGTTTGACGAACTGAATAAATATTTTACCATTGCGGGAATGCCGGTTGCATCCAGCCAGTACTGGAACAGCATCCACGGGAGCGCGCCCGCAGAAGCAAGGCAGGATAAGGAAGGGCTTCAAATCATGCGTACGCTGGCAAGAAACATGGCATTTCTCATAAAAAGCATTCAATTAGGAAAAGAGACTTACGGGCTGCCGGAAAAAGAGCCGGCCACGCCTATGAATTTTATAAGATAAAGATTAGAGGAAGCAGCAACAAACAAGGCAGGAGAGTCAGATCGACTCTCCTGCCTTGTTTTGGAGTTTTGAATTCGAATAGATTAAGAGGCGGTTCATCTTGACAGTTGTAGGAAAGGATGTTACTATAAAATAACAGACCGACGGTCGGTCTATATTTAAGATGAGGAGATTATTATGAGAATCGTAAAAGAAGCAAACGAAAGAAAAAATGAAATATTAGATGCCGCGGCAGCATTGTTCGCGCAAAAAGGATTCGATCATACCAGTACCAGTGAAATTATGGAGGCAGTTGGGATTGCAAAAGGCACGCTTTATCATCATTTTAAGTCGAAAGAGGCTATCATGGATGCGATTATCGAGAGACAGAGCGAGCGTATGCTTGCTGCGGCCAGGAAGACGGCCGAAGATCGCAGCATCCCTGTGCCGGAACGCATGCTCCGCGTAGTGATGGCGCTGAAGCTGGAAGGCGCGCAAGGGGAAGGAGGCAGGGATATGATTGAGCATCTGCATAAGCCCCAGAATGCGCTGATGCATCAGAAATCGAAACAGATTATTATGAAGGAGGTTCCGCCAATTTTGGCGATCGTCCTGCAAGATGGCATAGAACAAGGGCTTTTTGATTCGCCCTATCCTCTGGAATGCATGGAGATGTCCGTAGCCTATCTGAATACGCTGCTGGATGACGGAATCATAGAACTTACGGAAGAAGAGCGCCGTGGACGGATCCAGGCCTTCATCTTCCATTTGGAACGGCTTTTGGGAGTGGAGCAAGGTCAGTTTGACTTTATCGAAAAGATGTTTGAAGGTGGTGAATAGGATGGATGAGACGGGAAAGTCTTTTCATAAATTTTTACTTCTTTGGGCCGGAAATTTTGTTTCCTCTGTGGGAAACGGACTGACTTCCTTCGGGCTGGGCGTGTATATCTTTAAGCAGACCGGAAGGGCGTCCCTGATGGCGCTGGTGACCCTGCTTGCTTTCTTGCCTTCCTTACTGTTGAGCGTACCCGCCGGGGTACTGGCAGACCGCTATGACCGCAGAATCCTGATGGTTCTGGGAGACAGCCTGTCTGCCTTGGGATTGTTGTATATCCTGCTATGCTTAATGCAGGGAGAGGCACAAATCTGGCAGATCTGCGTAGGAGTTACAGTAAGTTCTGTATTTGCGTCGCTTCTGGAGCCAGCATACAAATCTACGATTACGGATCTCCTGACGGCGGAACAGTTCAGCAAGGCAAGCGGGCTGGTGCAATTGGCCGGCTCCGCAAAGTATCTGCTATCCCCTGTTCTGGCAGGATTCCTTCTGGGGATTGCAGACATACGCCTTTTGCTTATCATTGATATCTGTACATTTTTCGTGACCGTCTCTACCACCCTTGTTGTTCGAAAAGGGCTGACAGGCAGAAGCGTTCCTGTTTCTAGTTCTATGGCTAGCGAATTACGGGAAGGATTTAGAGGTCTTACGGAGAAGAAAGGCGTTTTTTTATTGGCGGCGATGGGGTCGGCGATTACATTCTGCCTGGGAGTAGTCCAGACCCTGGCTTCTCCTATGGTGCTTAGTTTTTCCAATAGTACCGTACTAGGAACGATGATGACGGTGGTAGCGTTAGGGATGCTGGTATCCAGTTTCATTTTGGGAAGCATTACCATAAAAAAGGGATATTCAAGACTCCTTGCCTCTTCCCTTTTTGGCGCCGGAGTCTTCATGGCACTATTCGGGCTTCGGGAAGATATTATTTTTATCAGTGTATCTGGATTCCTCTTTTTTGCCATGCTGCCGTTTGCCAATACCAGTATAGACTATCTGATTCGTACCAATGTAGACAACCAGATTCAGGGACGTGTCTGGGGAATCATCGGACTGATTTCCCAGCTTGGGTATGTGGCAGCCTATGCGGTCTCCGGAATATTGGCCGACTATGTGTTTACCCCTTTGCTGCTCCCGGAAGGAGTCCTCGCGGGCAGCGTAGGGAAAATCCTGGGTACAGGTGATGGAAGGGGGATTGGCTTTCTCATCGTCCTTGCGGGGCTGCTGCTCTGCGCAACCGCTGTTATGCTCTCGGGTATGAAATCTATCCGCGGGCTGGAAAAAAGAGGTGTCTATGAACCGTAAATTAATTTGGAAAGATATCGTTAGAAATAAAGTAGTGTCTATTGCTATTATGCTGTTTATCGCTGCGGCATCTATGCTGCTGTCCTTAAGCGGCATCCTTGCGACCCATCTTTTGGGCTCCATTGACCAGTTGATGCAAAAGGCTAAGACGCCGCATTTTATGCAGATGCATTCCGGCGAGGCAAATCTAGAGCAGGTGGAGCGCTTTGCGAAAGAGGACGGCCGGGTGGAGAAGTATCAGGCCTTGGAATTCTTGAATATGGCAAGTGAAAAAATCATCATTGGCGGGAAATCCCTTGCTGGAAATGTCCAGGACAATGGATTTTGTACGCAGAGCGGGGAATTTGATTATCTATTGGATATGGACGATCAGCCAGTTCGCCCTAAAGACGGAGAACTCTATGTCCCGGTCTGCTATTATAAGGATCAGACTGCTAAGATTGGAGATCGGGCAGTGATAGCCGGGCAGGATTTTGAGGTGGCGGGATTTATCAGGGATTCACAGATGAATTCTTCCCTCGCTTCTTCCAAACGTTTTCTGGTGAGCGGGCATGACTATGCACGGTTGAAATCTTTCGGCACCGTGGAATATCTGATTGAATTCCGGCTAAAAGATCTATCGGAACTTGGAGAATTCGAGACCGCCTATGAGGACGCCGGACTTCCCTCCAATGGGGCGGCTCTTACCTGGCCGCTGTTTCGAATGATCAGCGCGGTCTCGGATGGAATTATGATTGCCCTGATTTGGCTGGCCAGCATGCTTGTAATTTTGATTGCCCTGCTGTGCATTCGATTTACCTTGCTTGCAAAAATTGAAGATGACTATCGGGAGATCGGAGTCATGAAGGCAATCGGAATGAGGGTGTCTGACATCCAAGGCATTTATCTTTCCATCTATGCCGCTGTGGCGGGAGTTGGATGCTTGCTTGGATTTTTGCTGTCTCTTCTGTTTCGCAAGCCGCTTCAGGATGGAATCCGCCTGAACTTTGGGAACGGAGGGAGCGGCGTTATGGCTTTGCTTCTGGGGCTTGGTGGAGACCTGCTTTTACTATGCATGATTCTTTTGTATCTGCGAAGAATCCTAAAGCGATTTCGCAAGTTATCAGCGGCGCAGGCGATAAGATCGGGCAGCGCTTGGGAGAAGGGGAACAATCCTGGGATCTTTCGACTGTCAGGAAACAGATGCCTTAGTACGAATCTTTTTCTGGGATTGAGAGATATAATAACCAGAAAACGCATGTATCTTACGATGCTGGTGACGGCTGTGCTGGCCATGTTTCTCATGATTGTACCGCAAAATCTTTCCCATACGATTTCAGATAGCGGGTTCGTATCTTATCTGGGAATCGGGCATTGCGATTTGAGAATGGACATACAGCAGACAGAAGGGATTGGGAAAAAAGCGGAAGAAATTGATCGTTATATGGCAAAGGATCCGGACATTAAAAAATATGCTGTCTTTACCACCAGGTCTTATCGGATGAGGCTTGAGGACGATACACAAGAGAATATAAAGGTAGAATCCGGTCGCCATGATGTTTTCCCTGTCCAGTATACCCAAGGGAGCCTGCCGATTTCTAAACAGGACATTGCCTTGTCTGCGTTGTATGCCAAAGAACTGGAAAAGCAGGTGGGAGATCGGATTACGCTTTTGACGGGAACCGGGGAGAAGGAACTGGTGGTATGCGGCATCTATTCTGATATCACGAATGGGGGGAAAACCGCGAAAGCGGTCTTTCCAAGTGATGAAGGGGAGGCGATCTTTTGTACCGTCTGCGCAGAGGTAGGAAAGACTGGCCAGCTGCCGGATAAGATTGCCCAGTATGAAAAGTATTTTCCCTTTGCCAAAGTGACGGACATCGAGACGTATATTGGACAGACATTTGGCCAGACCCTGCGTTCAGTAAGGACGGCAGCGGTGGTGGCAGCGGCGGTTACGCTTCTGATCACGCTGCTGTTTATGAAACTTCTGACCGCAAAAGACAGATATTCCATTGCCATTATGAAATCTACAGGTTTTTCCAATTCCGATATTACGAAACAGTATGTCTGGAGAGCAGTTCTTGTGACGATTGCAGGCATTTTCCTGGGTACGATGCTGGCAGGAACGGTGGGGGAACAGCTGGCCGGAGCGGCGATGGCATCTTTGGGGGCAGCGGCCTTCCAATTTCAGGTGAATCCGCTATCATCCTATCTATTGTCACCTGCGATCTTGCTTTTGACAGCAGTGATCGCAGCGATAGCCAGTACAAATAACGCGGGAAAGGTACACATTTCCCAATCAATAAAGGAGTAAAAATGAAAAACTTATTATGTGGAAAAGAAATCGTAAAATCGTTTGGAGAGGGCAGTGAGAAGACCAGAGTCTTGAACCAGGTGTCCCTGGAGGTTGAAAGGGGAGAATACCTGTCGGTCATGGGGCCGTCCGGCTCTGGAAAATCCACGCTTTTGTATGCGCTTAGCGGCATGGACATCATAGACAGCGGCAGCGTGTCCCTGGACGGATTAGAACTGTCGGGGCTTGAGGATGAGGAACTGTCCGATCTTCGCAGGAGGAAGATGGGATTCGTGTTTCAGCAGCCTGCGCTTCTTAGGAATCTTAATATTCTGGATAATATCATCCTTCCTATGATGCGGGACAACAGGAAACAGGTGGGAACGCTTGTCCAGAAGGCCAAAACGCTGATGAGGCTGTCAGGCATCGAGGGTCTGGAAGAAAGGGAGATTACCCAGATGTCAGGAGGGCAGCTCCAGCGCGCGGGCATATGCCGGGCACTCATGGCGGATCCAGATATTATCTTCGGGGATGAGCCTACCGGAGCCTTGAATTCCAAGGCGGCCCAGGAGATCCTGGATCTTTTTGACCAGATACAGAAGGCAGGGACAGCGATCCTTCTGGTAACCCATGATGTACAGGTGGCAGCCAGGACGAACCGCGTGCTTTTTATGCAGGATGGAAGGATTGTCAGCGAACTTAGGTTTCAAAAAGAGAAGCTGGATTATAAGGCACGTGCAGAGCAAATCATGGTGCAGATGCGAAGAGTTGGAATATAAAAATAGCACTTTTTATTAAGACAAATTTGTTTGCAAACTGCTATAATAGATGAGATGGAAGAGGAGGGATACCATGAACGTGTATAAAAAAATTGTGAAAAAGGTTATTGACTATATAGAAGACAATTTAGAAAACGAAATTGATTTAGATAAGATAGCGGAAAATATTGGCTATTCCAAATTTCATCTAAATCGGATTTTTACAGAAGAAACAGGCTACACGATTTACAAGTATCTGCAAATGCGCAGACTTACGATTGCCGCCCAAAAGCTGGTCGATACGGAGAAACCGATTACCCAGATTGCTTATGAAGCAGGGTACAATTCGCAACAGGCATTTTCACTGGCATTTAAGCAGATTTATCTATATCCTCCTAAAACATACAGAGATATAGGTGTTTTTGTTCCCAAGCAAAACAAAATCTCCATGAAATGCCGTGCTTATTCTGGCTATGGAAAATATAAAGTTTATGTAAGAAAAATTGGGGGGATGGCAGCATGAGTACAGTTCCTTATGTGATTGAGCAGACAAGTCGCGGAGAACGCAGTTATGATATTTTTTCAAGACTTTTATCCGATCGGATTATTTTTTTAGGAGAAGAGGTGAGTGATACCTCAGCAAGTTTGATTGTAGCGCAATTACTTTTTCTGGAAGCGCAGGATCCTGGCAAAGATATTCAATTGTATATCAATAGTCCGGGCGGATCTGTAACTGCCGGATTTGCAATCTATGATACGATGCAGTATATCAAATGTGATGTATCAACCATATGCGTTGGACTTGCGGCGAGCTTCGGGGCATTCTTATTAGCGGGCGGTGCAAAGGGGAAAAGAATGGCATTGCCAAACGCTGAAATTATGATCCATCAGCCGGCTATGCACGGCAATGGGATTCAAGGGCCCGCCAGTGACATCAAAATTATGTCAGACTATATGCAAAACAGTAAGAAACGGTTAAATCGCATCTTAGCAGAAAATACAGGCCATACGGTGGAAGAGATTGAACGGGATACAGATCGGGATCATTTTATGAGTGCTGATGAAGCCCTAAAATATGGCCTGATTGATACGATTATATCAAATAGATAGAATATGGAACGCCATAAGAGTGCGTTCCTTTTTTAGTTTCAGATATATTGATTGACAACTTGATATCCCGATATCTATTATTGTAAGAGAGGCTTTATAAATACCTAGAGGAGGTCTGATTATGGACAAAACTTTCTGCGAAGTTAAATTATTTCAGGTAAAGCCTGATAAGCTAGATGAATTTGAAAAATTGATTGCTGTTGTTGCTAAAGAGCAAAAACAGCAAAAGGGTTGTATTGATATTAAATATTTAAAAAGGTTTTATGTATTTGATGACATCAAAGAGCAGCCAAGAGAACTCACCAGAATCGTTAAATGTGTAAAATATTATTCTTACTGGGACTTTGACACTTTGGAAAATTATTCAAATGCAACTCATTGGCTTTTTGAAAAATATTCGAAGGAAATATTTAAGCTGCTGATTATGCCTTTTGACATAAATTGCGGATATTCAATTAGCTGAACTGAAAACATAAGGAGATAATAATGATAAAGTTAAGCCAGGAAGCAGAAAAAATAATGCTTGAGCGTTTTGGAAGAGATTCTATTGTTGCTTTGGCAACAGTAGAAAATGAAATTCCATATGTGCGAAATGTAAATGCTTATTATGAGAATGGTTCATTCTATATTATTACATATGCACTTTCAAATAAGATGAAGCATATAGAAAACAACCCAACTGTTGCAATAGCGAGTGATTGGTTTACCGCACATGGTAAAGGCATCAATTTAGGATATTTTGGCAAAACAGAAAATCTTGAGATTGCTGAAAAAATGAAAAATGCCTTTAGCGAATGGATTGACAATGGGCACAATAATTTTGATGATGAGAACACAATAATTCTATGTGTAGAATTAACGGATGGCTTGTTACTTTCGCATGGCACAAGGTATGAGTTTTAATTAAGAATTAATGGTACAGATGTGAATGGAGATATATGGATAGAAATCAACTGGTCAATCAGAGTATTGACTATATTATGCAGCATTTAGATGAGGACTTGTCGGTGGAGTCGGTGGCTGGCCAGTTTTTTATATCGAAATACCACTTTTCCCGCATATTCAAAGCAGTGACTGGCGAATCTGTCTATGCATTTATGAAACGCTGCAAGGTAGATCAAAGTGCGGTTGATATGAAATTAAATCCGGAAAAATCGATTACAGACATTGGCCTGGACTATGGATACAGTTCTTCCAACTATAGTTCGGTATTTAAAAAGCATCATGATGCTTCACCAGTGAAGTTCAGGCAGTCCATACCAACCTCTGACATGCCGGTTCCCTTTACCCCGGAGCGTACCGCCCATTTCAAGACTGCGCAGGAATATGCCTCCAGAATCGAGATTCAGGAGTTGTCTGACTTTTTTGTGCTCTATGAGCGGTTCATAGGGAATTATGTAGAACTGGAAAAGCACTGGTACCGGTTCTTGGATCTGTATCAAGCCTATTTGCAGGAAGAAACCATTTTAGTGGAACGTTTTTTCAATGATCCGGCCATCACAAATTCATCGCAGTGTATCTGTGATATCTGCATGACAGTGGGAGAAGAGTGTGGATTGGATAATCTTATGCGGATTCAGGGCGGAAGATGGGTTGTATATCACTTCGATGGAGAAATCAAAGATATTTTTGAGACGCTGCAGGGGATTTTCAATGTCTGGCTGCCACGAAGCGGCTATCGCATGGCACAGCGCTATGGCCTGAATATTTATCGCCACATCGACCGGGAGAAACACAGAGTTCGTATGGATCTGTGCATTCCAATTTCATAAGAGCAAGAATTCAGAAGCCAGCAGGGCGGCCTTCTTTCTATAATCAAGAGGTATTTTAGAAATGCTTCGAAAGAAAGGAGGCCATTTTTGTGTCCGATAAAATAGCCGAAGAAAACCATGTCATTTGGAAAATAGAGTATTGCGCGCCGCCTGCCGTGCTGCGTTACTGTAAAAAATGCGGAAAAAAAGAGGAGTATCTATGTTCCGGAGAGTTTCGCGTCAATGCACAGCAAAAAAACCTGGACATATGGCTGATCTACAAATGTATCCACTGCAATACAACATGGAACAGCGCGATCTATTCCCGCGTATCACCACAGAAGCTAGGTGCAGATCTGCTTGAGAGATTCTACAAGAATGATGAATCATTGGCAATACAGTATGCGATGGATCTTTCACTGTTACATAGAAATGGCGTGGAAGCGAAAATGCCAGAGTATACGATTATTGGGGAGGATGTTTCGCTGGAGAAGACTGTTAATATAAAAATTCAGAGCAAATACCGTCTGCCATTGAAGATATCTGCTATTTTGCGTAAGAAGCTTGGCATCACGCAGCGCGAGCTGGATGAACTCATCTTAAGCAACCGGATATGGAGCAGCACGGGGCAAGACATAAGAAAATGCAGGCTATCATCTCAAGAAACCACGATTACGATATCGAATGGAACTAAGAGGAATTAATAATGCAAACTGATTTTTTAAAAATATCATGATATAATAGGACTAATCAAGACGATAGGATAGTGCTTACCGATATTAACGATTAAAATTAGAATTCGATAGAGGAAAGGAACTCCAATTTATATGAACATGAATAAAGAGTTATACAATATGATCTTTAAAAGAAAATCATTCCATCTTTTCCGCAACATTGGAGAGGAGAGTATTTCTACAAATGAAGTGGAACAGATTGAAAGGGTTTATCGCACATTGATACCGCTATGTCCTGAGATTAAGACTGCAATCAGAATTGTACCTGCGGCTGAAACGACTTGCAAGCGTGAACAACAGTACTGCATTTTACTTTACAGTGAGAAAAAAGATGATTATTTACAAAACATTGGATACCTGGGAGAGCAATTGGATCTATATCTTGTGTCACAAAACATTGGGACGCTTTGGTTTGGTATTGGAAAGACAGACGAACCCTCCTATGAAGAACTTGATTTTGTGATTATGATTGCAATTTCGAAAATTGATGATGAGAAGAAATTCCGCAAAGATATGTATAAGAGCAAGCGAAAACCCATCGATGAAATCTGGATAGGAGAACCAATCAAGGGGATTAGCGACATTGTAAGATTTGCACCAAGCGCTTGCAATACACAGCCCTGGATTGTAGAGCACGCAGATTCTACGCTCAAGGTCTACCGATATAAGAAACAAGGCAAAAGAGGAATCATGCCAGCGGATAAGGTAACCTTCTATAATCAAATTGATATTGGAATATTCTTATGCTTTCTGGATCTCTGCCTGCAGCATGAGGCAATACCATATGAAACGCAATTATATACAGATAATGGTTTAGATCATGAGAAAACAATGAATGCAGTATATAAAATGTAGGGAACCAAACATGGAATGCTATAATGTGCATTCTTTTAACGACGCTGGCCGGACTGCTGTTTGCTTATAGCAGCCCGACAGCGTTTAAATTTTCTTCTTTTCCCAGTTCGTGCTTTTAAAATAGGCCCAGCCGACGATGAAGGGTAAGAGCGGGGAAAGGGCCTGCCCGATATATACGCCGGGGAATCCGATGGGAACTAGAAAGGCCAGGAGCCAGCTGACAGGAAGCCGGACGATGGCAGCGTCTAACAGCGCATTTATCATGGCTACATTTGCAGATCCTATGCCGATGGCAAAAGAATCGAAAGTATACATTGCCGCATATATCAGACTGTTGATTCCGCAGCATATTCTTAGGTAAAGGATTCCGGCCTCAATCATTTCCGGACTTGCCGGATCAAACAGCATGATGATCCGTCCTGCGAATATCTGTACAAATATTACTAAGGCAAAAGTAATCGAAAGATTCAGGCACAGTCCGATCTTTGTCGTCTTTTTTACTCGATCGATATGATGCGCACCTATATTCTGTCCAACCATGGCGGTTACGGCCTGGCCGATCGCCCAGCAGGGCATCCCTGCAAAGGTATTGACTTTCAGCCCGATTCCGGATGCGGCGGCAACGGACACGCCAAAATTATTAAGCATGCCTGTGATCAGAAGATAAGAGATATTGACGACTGCCATTTGAATCGCCGTGGGCAATCCGACTCTTAAGATGGCAGTCAGTTTATCTGGCTTAATGGCAAAGTTTTTCAGCCTGAATTGGAATATAAAGTCTTTTCCCTTGAGATGGATCAACGATATTGTAAGGGAAATGCCCTGCGAGAAAATGGTGGCATATGCCGCTCCTTTAGTTCCCATGCCGAAAGGCCCCACCAGGATGATGTCCAGCAAAATATTGACCACTGTCGCTACAGCGATAAAGTAAAGCGAGCTTTTCGAATCTCCAAGCCCTTTCATAATAGAGCAGACAGCATTATAGCCAAACACAAATACCGTGCCGCAGCAGATGATCTTCATATAATCGCAGGCGTCCTGCATGGAACTGGCAGGAACGTTCAGCACTTGAAAAAGGGGCTTATATACAAGCAGCCCTAGGATGGTGACAAGCAGTGAAGCAATGAAGGCGATCGAGAATAGCGTCCCTATGGTTTCACGCTGCCCCTGTTCATCGTCTGCTCCTTTGTATTGGGCAGCCAGTACGGTACCGCCCATGGTAACGCCGATACATATGGAATTGATGATAAAGCTTATCATGGAAGCATTGCTGATTGCGGCAAGCCCTGTCTTTCCTACGAATCTGCCTACAGCCAGCATATCTGCGATACTATAAAAGGACTGCAGCAGATTCGCAAACAGAAGCGGAAGCGCAAACCGGATTAATTTTTTTGAAACACTTCCTGTTGTCAAATCGTGTTCTTCTTTCATTGGATTATTTCCTTTCTTTTTTACGGGTAAAATACAAAAGGCAGCAGACAAAACATTGCCTGCTGCCGAAATCGCATACATACTTAATTTATGAAACCGTACCAAAACAAATCCCAAACAAAGGAGTCGTCTCGGAGTACGTTATTTCATAAATTAAATTCTTTATTAGGCTCCGCACAATGTCTTGGAATATACAGTTGTTCGGAGCTGCCATCAATACAAAATTTTCCGTATAGCTTCATCGTGCTCACCCTTTCCTTTGTTTAATAGTTTCATTATAGACAATCAAGAGAATACTGTCAATACGGCAAGAAATGTGAAAACTCTCACCGGCTTATTCCCATCTGAAGAACTTTATGGAAACACCTCCGCAAATCAGTAAAAACGTAAGCATGACGATGATGGGAAGCCATACAGATTCTATGGGCAGGCCGAGGGATATCGCTTTCAGAAGCTTGATTCCCTGGGTCAATGGCAGAAAATCAGATGCTTTCTGCATCGCGGAAGGCATAACTTCATAGGGCAGCGTTGCGCCTGAAAAGATCAGCATGGGAAAATACAGGACACAGGCGGCAACGCTGGCTATTTTTTCATTCGAGGATATGCCGCCCACCATCATGCCAATGCTGAATGTAGACAGCATGACCAGGAGATAGGACGCGAAAAACAGTCCCCAGGATCCGGGAAAACGGAATCCGAAAAACAGTGCTGCTACAAGGATGAGCAAGGCCAGCGATACCAGAGAATACAGGGCATAGATCGCAACCTGTACCGCCAGGAGCAACGCAGGGCTTGTGGGCGTTACCTTGAAGCGTTTCAGAATTCTTTTCTGACGGTAATCAGAGATGACCAGAGGCAGGCCCATGATGCCGCCTGCGCAAATCGCGATCGTAGACAGAGCCCCGAAGGATTGCTGTAAAAATGTGTACTCCGAGCCGGGAGCAGCAGGCTTATTTCCATAAATGACGCCCAGAATCACGACCACGACCACAGGCATGCAAAGTGCGAAAATAATCATATCCATCCCACGAATGGAAAGTTTCAGTTCTGTTTTGAGCATAGTAAAAAATTTATTCATCGTCTGCCTCCTCTCCAGTAAACCATAGATACGCATCCTCAAACTTTTCGCAGCAGCTTTGCTCCATCGCTTCCTGCACCGTCCCGGTAAAGACAAAGCGACTGTCTCTTAGAATGCTGATCCGGTCGCAAAGCATTTCTACCTCGTCCATAAAATGAGAGGAAAGAAAAATGGTCAGTCCTTGCTCTTTTAATTCCAACAGACTTTTCCACACATTCCGCCGGGCTTTTGTATCAAGGCCGGTAGTAAGCTCGTCCAGGAAAACCACTTTAGGATCAGCGATCAGGGCAAGAATAATAAAAAGTTTCTGCTTCTGCCCTCCGGAAAGTTCAGTGACAAAGGCATTTTTCTTTTCTGCCAGGCCAAATCTGCTAAGAAGTGGCTCATATTCCGCCGGCTGCCTGTAAAGGCAGGCAGTTTCCTCGCATAATTCCTTTACCCGGATTTTATCCGGATAATTGGACTCCTGAAATTGGACGCCCACCTGTTCAAAGATCGGCTTGCGGTCCTTATGCGGATCTAAGCCCAGAATACGGATTTTCCCGGCATCCGCCTTGCGTGTGCCCAATATGCATTCTATGGTGGTGCTTTTGCCCGCGCCATTTGCGCCAAGCAGGCCATAAACTTCGCCTGATGAAACCGTTAGGCTGATGTTATCAATTACTTTTTTCCCAGCGTAGGATTTACTTAAGCCGGATATCTGGATCGTTGTCTCATCCATGTTTGATACCTCCCTTTTGAAGTGTTGGATCTTAGGCTGCGCAGCGCGTGCCTGTTTGCAGGACATGGATTTTGGATGTCCTGTGGATACAGGTTAGCACTTCTTCCCAGGCTGGTGGCTAAATGTAGGCTTTTATCCAGACATTTTCTTCATGATCTCGATCTGACCGGCCACATAGATGGCGTTCTCGCCGGCTTCTTTTAAAGATGTAAGCAGCCGGTCGCAGGCGGTAATGATATCATCATTCTCGCTTGGCGTATCTATGGCTTCCCGGATATTGACCGCTGGATCATCGGACAATGCCCGCAGCATTCGTAGTATGGCGGATAGGGAATAATTCGCGCAGCGTAGGGAACGGATGATTTTTAGCCTCTGCAAGTCCTCCTGGCTGTATATTCGATATCCATTTTGGGATCGTTTAACAGTAAAAAGGCCGTTTAATTCCCAGTTCCGAAGCGTATCTATCGTTATATGGAGATAATCAGCAGTCTCCTTCCTGTTCCAATACCGGTCTGTCTGGGCGTGTTTGTTCCCAATGCCGGATAGAATATCGCGGGTGATTCTTATCGCTTCTTCCGCATTTTCTTTTTCCAGCTCAATCTGTTCCATGTACTTCTTTGTCAATGCCGCGGCCTTTTCATAATCGCCGGCGGCGGACACCTTGATGATTTGGACGGCCTGCTTGCGCAGCCCGTTTTGCAGCACCTCTACCTTAAGCGCCGCACGTGCCAGTTTAAATTGCTCCACATGCAGATCTGTAAAAACCCGATACCCATTTTCTAATCGTTCTGGCTTGGGTATTAAGCCGCATTTTTCATACAGCCGGACTGTATTTACATGAATGCCGATCATTCTGGCAACGTCGATCGTCCTATACTGATTCAACCTGCTCACCTCCTTGTTAGATTATCGCATACCATATAACCCTGGTGGAATAGTGTAGGCTTATAAATTTATGGAAATAAATCCCTGCTGAATAGGTGGAACGAGAATGATAGAATAGATTATCCGAACTATCCAGACAGTACGCTAAAAGAGAGGAAATATCCTGTCAAATCAGTTATAATTAGGAAACGTAAGAAGAAAGGGGAGCAGACATGGAGTGGGATGAAAAATTGCAGCTGATCGTGGACTACATAGAAAAACATTTGCAGCGGATGCAGGAACCGATCAATCCGCAGGAAGTTGCAGAGATTGCAGGATGTTCCTTTGGATTTTTCCAAAAGGTATTCTCGTATATGAATGGCATTAGTTTTTCAGAATATGTACGGTCCAGAAAACTTACGTTAGCGGGATATGATCTAAAAAGCACGGATAAGAAGGTGGTAGATATCAGCTATCAATATGGGTATGATTCTCCCACCTCGTTTACAAAGGCATTCCAGCAATTTCATGGCTTAACGCCAAAGGAAGCGCGGAGAGGAAACGCGAGACTACGGGTAGTGCCTAAGATGCAGATGTCCGTAAAACAGCAATATTCCTGGAGGCTGGAAGAAAAGCCGGCCTTCCGGCTGATAGGAAAGAGCATCCGGTGTTCTGATGGAGAGCAGTATAAAAAAGTACCGGAATTCTGGAGCGACTGTCAAAAAAATGGCACGTTTTCCAAATTAGTCACTCTGGATAACATGGCACAGGCCGGACTGTTTGGCATATTCCAATATGTAAAGCCTGGTTCTTCAAAGGAAATAGAATATTCTATCATGGCAGCATCGGATGGAGAGTTGCCGGAGGGGTTCCGGGAGATATGGATACCCGAATCCGTATGGGCCGTATTTGACTGCAAGGGGGCCGTCCCCCAGGCGATTCAAAATGGGTGGAAGTATCTGGAGGAGGAGTGGCTTGCGAAATATCCTTTTCCACATGCAAGCTGCCCGGAACTGGAATGGTACAGCAGTGGAAACTCTTATGACAGGGATTATCTGAGCCAGATTTGGATCCCAGTGATAGACGAGTCACTATAAATGTGAAAATCAAAAGCAGGAGGACAGACATATGGATTTACCTTTTTATATAGAAAACAGAGACAGCTTTCGCGTTGTCGGATACTTGATGAAGACGACAAACCAGAAGGGGCAGGGGAGAAAAGAGATTCCGCTGCATTGGTCAAACTTTCGCAAGGACAACCTAGAAACCCGTATGCTTGCATTAGCAGAACAGAAGGCTGATGGATTATTCGGCATTAATCTCTATAATAAGGATTTGGCGGATTCCAGGAAATTCGAGTATATGATAGCGGTTCCAAGCGATGAGGAGGCACCGGAAGAACTTACCGAATATACCGTACCAGCCATGACTTGGGCAGTATTTCCGTGCACCAGGGAAACCATCGGGAAAACCGAAGGTCAGGCAATCACGAAATGGCTGCCAAAATCGAAATACAGGCCGTTAAACAAAGGCTATATCACAGGCAGGATGAAGTCCAAAGCGCCTGATATTGAGTATTATGGCAAGGATGGCTATGCAGAGGTCTGGATTGCAGTAAGAGAAAAATAAAGATATCATGAATCAATTATTGGAGGATGAATTGCTATGAATAAGATAATAGAGTTTGAGGAGTTTCTTGCTTCGGTTTCCGAACAGAATCAGGAATTCGTGAAGGAATTACATAATCAATTAATGGAATCTGGCTGTAAGATCGAGATAAAGTCAGCAAAAAGCGGTTATATGGTTTCTTACCTGTATCATAAGAAGACAATTGCTAATTACGTGTTCCGCAAAAAAGGAATGCTTGCCCGCATCTATGGAGTCCATGTCAACGAGTACGAAGAGGTTCTGGAAACGCTGCCGGATGAACTGATCCGCGCAATCCAGGCTGCGCCGATCTGTAAGCGTCTGGCTGATCCAGATGCCTGCAATCCCAAATGCGCGAAAGGGTTTGAATTCTGGCTAAGGGGCGAGCACTACCAGAAATGCCGTAACAGCGCGTTTATGTTTTTGGTCTGCCCTCAAAATAATCCGTCGATCCGGCTATTGCTGTTGAAGGAGGTAGAGGCATGGAAAAAATCCCCAAATTTATTTTAGTTTGGGCAGAATCTGGCTTAGCAATTCCATCGCGCTGTTTAACTGGCTCAGTTCTTCCCCGGTAAGCTGTTCTTCAAGCATATGGATAAAGGCTGTATTTTTAAGATGATATTCGTCAAGGTAGGATACAGCCTTGGGGGTAAGGCGGATCTGGATGGATCTGCGGTCTTTTTCATTATGCGCCCGTTCTACAAACTGGTGGGAACAGAGGGCATCGATTAATTTCGTGGCCTGCTGCTTTGGCACTTTCAATTGTTCCGCAAGCTGCGTCATAGACATCGTCCCATTCATTCTCAATGTCTGGAGGCAGTAATATGTTTCCAGGCTCATCTCCCGGTTCAGGGTATCTTTAAAAGGGCGCACCAGTTTCGAATGCCAGCCCGGCATAACCTTTAGCAGATTCTGTACGAATTTCTCCGATTTCTTTCCCATCATCTTTCTCTCTCCATTGACAAACGTTTGTGAAAATGTTATTGTTTAAAATTAGTAAATAAAATATGACTATCATATTTGAATAACTAATCTGAGTATATAATATTTGAACAGAAAATGCAATAACTTATGGCAGGTTATTGCTAATCAAAGGAGGCAGTTCGCTTAATGAAGCATATCAGTCTAAAAGTTCCCGAAGTAATCCGCCGCAATTTCCGTTTCAGCACGCTGGATTTTTTATTTATTATTCTATATGTAAATGTATTTCAATTCATCTTCGGTCCCGAAAATTCAATCGTCGGCGTCATCTTTACTATCATGATGTCGGCTTCCATGGCACGGGATCTCACAGCCACCCCCTTCAGGCATCTTGTGATACAGGCGTTTATTTTGATCTGGATGGCGCTTGCGTCTTATTGGGTGGTCCTCTTGCCTGCGCCGATTTCATTTACGATAAATTTTGTCACGTTACTGATCATTTTGTATGTGTTCACTTATGAGTATTCCAGTCACTTATATTTTCCTTATATATTGTCCTATCTGTTCCTGGTGTTTATCTCGCCTATCAATGCGCAGCAGGTTCCAAAGCGTCTCGCTGCCATGCTGGCGGGAGCGCTCTCCATTATGCTTTATCAATGGTTTATGGGGAGGAATAAGGTGGTGGAGACGGCCAGAGATGTTCTTACGGAAATGATCGACGAAGTATGCAAGGCTTGCACATACGCAACGGGAGAAACTTCGGAGAAAGGTGATAGAGGAATCATGCGGCGCAAACTGTGCCGGCTGGGGCATACGGTATATGACCGAAGGAAGAAGGCGCTTTGCATTTCTGATGCCAGTTTCTCTATGATCGCAGCGGGGCGGGGGCTTGAACATTTGCTGATTCTTATAAAGGAACTGTCGGAAACTCTCTCTGAACAGGAAAAATCTTCACTTCTATATATATCCGGACAGCTTAAGATATATCGTGGCTTCCTGAGTCAGGAGACGGATAGCCTGCCTCCTGTGGATACGACAATGTTTGCTGGAATTGAGGAGGGCAAAGCAGCTTTACGGTTGTATCATGCGCTTTTCTATATCCGTGACAGGCTGCTGCATATGACAGATCCGGAGAACAAGGGCCGTTACAAAAAAACGGCTCTGTCTTTGAAAACGCGTCTGGAAACGGCCCTGGACTTTAGTCCTGTGAGGGCCATATATGCAGTCCGAACGGCGCTGCTTCTATCCCTGGGTACCGTGCTGGTACAGGCAATGGCGCTTCCCCATGGGAAATGGCTGCTTTTTACCCTGGCCTCCGTCTCGCTGCCCTATGCAGACGACGTGCCAGTGAAAATAAAGAAACGTGTGTTGGCTACCATTGCCGGAGGATTGGCCTCTGTACTCATTTACTCTTTCATTCCCTGGCCGGCGGGCCGCACTGCAGCCATGATGATCTCTGGATACATATCCTTTTATTTTACAGACTATGCACAGACCTTTGCCTGTTCCACCGTCGGGGCGATAGGCGGGGCAGTATTTATGCATGCCTTCGGGCTGCAGGATGTGGGCAGCATGTTCCTGATCAGGATAGGGTATATTTTGATCGGGGCTTCCATAGGATATCTGGCCAACTGTCTGATATTTCCTTATAAAAGAGCACGGGCTACAAGGCAGTTGTGGAAAAAATATACTTCCGTGACAGAATTGCTATCAAGAATTACCCGGAAACAGCAGATAGACTCCCAATTATACTATAATCTGGTGGTTCAGTCTTATCTGCTGGAAGAAAAATTAGGCCAGAATGCTAATTTTGAGAAGTGGGAGGAATTTCCCAAGGTTCTTTCGGCCCATCAGAAGAAAATTCTCTATGTCCACAAGAATTCAAATTAAGATATCAATATGGAGGATGTTTCAGACTCTTTGGCAAAAAATAAAAGCGAGAGTGGAATTTATTCTGCATTATGTTATACTAAAAAGATCAGAAGAATGGAGAGATTAAATGAAACGAATTTTTTTGGTCGAGGATGATAAAGAAATTGCCAAGAACCTTGCGCTCTTGCTTCGCACGGAAGGATTTAACGTTACCCACGCCTCTTCGCAGGGCGAAGCCATATCCGTTCTTGACGGAAACCGGTTTGATCTGGCGCTGGTAGATATTTCTCTGCCGGATGGAAATGGTTTCACGGTCTGTACGGAGATTAAGCAGGCGCAGAATATTCCCGTTATTTTTCTTACGGCTTCCGGCGATGAGGCGAGCGTGGTAACAGGGCTTAATATGGGAGCGGATGACTATATTATCAAGCCTTTCCGCCCACGCGAGCTGACTGCGCGGATACGTACGGCCTTGCGGAAATACGGAAGCTCGCCATCGGCTTTTGAAATGTGCGATCTACATGTGGATACCGCCAGCGGCGTTGTGAAAAAGGGCGGGCGGGAGGTCTTTTTATCCGCCTTGGAATATCGGCTGCTGCTTATATTTATCAACAACCCTAATGTGATCATTACGCGGGACCGGCTGTTGGACGAATTGTGGGACGCGGCAGGCGAGTTCGTCAATAACAATACCCTTACCGTTTACATTAAGCGTTTGCGGGAGAAGATTGAGGATGACCCCGGAAATCCGCAGATCATTCTCACCGTCCGGGGGACAGGATACCGGCTGGGAGGCAGTTATGTTTCGGAATAGAGAAATACGGTGGTTTGCTGTTTTATTTATTTTTATTACCGTGGCCTTAGCTGCGGCAGGATTTGCCATCCATCCGGCAGCAGGGATACTGGCCTTTGTCTCTGCCGCTGCTTTTGGCGCGGCATTTTTTGTATTTACCAGATCCCGGTATAAAAGCATTGCTCAGATATCAGAACAGATCGATCTGGTGCTTCATAATGCGGATCATCTGTTTGTCAGCGAGGCTCAGGAAGGCGAACTATCCATTCTGCAAAGCGAGATCACCAAGATGACCGTGCGTATCCGGGAGCAGAATAATGCGCTGAAAGGAGAGAAGAAGCATCTTGCTGATTCTCTTGCCGATATTGCGCATCAGCTTCGCACGCCGCTTACTTCTGCCAATCTGATCCTGTCGTTGCTTAAAAATACTCCGGATGAGAACGAGAGGAAGAATCTGCTGCGGGAAGTGGAAGGCTTGTTCGTGCAGATGGACTGGCTGGTCACATCTCTGCTGAAGCTTTCCCGGCTGGATGCAGGCATCGTTGTATTCCAGCGTGAACAGATGGACGTCGGCAATCTGATAGATGCCTCTATCCGGCCATTGCTCATATCAATGGAACTTCATAATATTGACTTACAGACAGATATACCGGAAGGGGTAGTCATAGAAGGGGATTCTGGGTGGCTTTCGGAGGCAATCCAAAATATCCTTAAAAATTGTATGGAAAGCGCAGGCGATAACGGGAAGATTGAAATTATGTGCGAGGATAATGCACTGTTTACCGAGATTACTCTGCATGACAGCGGGCCAGGCTTTGAAAAGGAAGATCTGTTCTGCCTGTTTGACCGGTTCTATCGCGGGAAAAATGCGGGCGCGGTAGGCTATGGAATCGGACTGGCGCTGTGCAAGACGATTATCACCCGGCAGGGAGGCACGATTGCCGTAAAGAACCATCCGCAGGGCGGCGCAGTATTTTCCATTCGCTTTTCAAAATGATGAATTTATATATGAAATGTCTCCCCTAATGGCTATCGAATTTTCGAAGTTGATCTAGGGCAAATATTTAAAGAGGAACAGGAACATGGATTATGGAAAGGGCCTGTTCCTTTTTTATTTCCGGGGCAGTTTGGCTATAATATCTGTTTTTTTCATGAAATTGTACATAATACTAATGGAGAAGTCTGGATGCATCCACCTATCAGAGATATTCTTCAAAGATTTACTTGACTCTTTTAACTGTAACATTTATAATTACATTTATAGGGAACATAGGAAAAGAAGGGTAGGATGATATGGAGGAAAAAGAGAAGCAGAAGCAAAGAGCGGCAGAGGCAGCAGCAAGGCATCTTCAGGATGACATGACGATTGGGCTTGGAACCGGGTCTACAGCCTATTATCTGATTCTGGAGGCAGGAAGAATGGCGAAGGCTGGGATGCGGCTAAAGGCAGTGACTACATCGAAAGCAACGGAAGAACTTGCACGGTCACATCACATTTCCGTAATCCTCCCGGAAGAGACGGATTGTGTTGATCTTGCCATTGACGGCGTGGATGAGATTGACCGGGAGTTTCGGGCAGTAAAGGGAGGGGGAGGAGCGCTCCTTCGAGAGAAGATTGTAGCGTCCAAGGCAAAGGAAGTGATCTGGATCATGGATGAGAGCAAGCTGGTGGAGAGGCTGGGAGCATTTCCGCTTGCAGTAGAGTTACTGCCATTTGGATACGCGTGGACAGCGAATGCGATTCTGGATCTGGGATGCGCGGCAAAGATCAGAAGCCAGGAAGGACAGCAGTTCCATACTGATAATGGAAATCAGATACTGGATGTGACCATTCCAAAGGAGTTGGATTATGGCAGGGTGGCAGAGACAATCAAGGGAATTCCCGGCGTGCTGGAGACCGGCTACTTTGACCGCGCATGCAGCCGTATTATTATCGGTACCAGCCAGGGGACAGAGGAACGTGTCAATCCTGCCAGAAAGGGAAGTCTGCTTCGAATAGGAGGAATCATAAATGAGGAATAAAATAGATAAGTCGGAAGTTTATGCCGGGACATATTATTCGCAAGACAGCCTGGGGGTCTATCATTTGATATTGAATGAAGAGACCGGGGAGATGTCAAAGCCGGAACTATGCTATGAAGCGCCCAATGCCAAGTGGGTATCTCTCTTGGAAGATCGTATGGCAATCCCGGTTGAAAGAGCGGGAGCGTCAGGAACTTGTTTTCTGGAACTTGAGAAAGGAAGGCCAAAACTACTCGGAGAGATTCTGGAAGAAAAGCAGACGCCCTGCTATATCCTGCAGGACGAGGATGGCATCTATACTGCTAATTACCATGAAGGCACGGTAATGGCATATAAGTTCAAGGATGGAAAGCCTTTTGTGATAAAGAGAATAGAAAATGGAGAGGAGGCCGGCTGCCATCAGATCTTGCGGCATGGCAGCGATCTGCTGGTTCCCTGCCTTACCAGAGACCGGATACGGTTCTTTGACATAGAGCAGGGGTATGTTCCTTCAGGGGAACTGGTCTTTCCGGAGGGCACGGGGCCAAGGCATGGGGTGTTCAATCGTGATCACAGCCGCTTCTATGTGACGAGCGAATGGAGCAATGAACTTTTTGCATACCAGGTGCAAGGCAGGGAGTTTTGGCTGGTGCAGGCTCTGTCGGTGCTTCCGGATGACAGAGGGAAAAGGGAGGCGGCCTGTGCGGCGATTCGAATGACAGCAGATGAGCGCTTCCTCTATATTTCCATACGTGGACTGGATCTTCTTGCGGTAGTGGATATCAGCCGGGAGCAGGCAAAAATAGTGCAGCATGCTTCCTGTTACGGGATACATCCCCGGGACTGCATCCTCAGCCGGAACGAGAAATTCTTGCTGGCCATCAACCGCTATGCGGGTGGAATCGTAAGCATCAGGCGGGATGAAAAGGACGGAAAACTGCGGGAAAAGGCCGGACAGGCGATTCTCCCTCAGGGTGTATCTTTGGTACTAAAATAAGGAACCTGTTAATTGAAATGGAGGTAGTGGCATGTATAGAACAGATATAGGAGTCATCGGGCTCGCAGTGATGGGAAGAAGCATCGCGCTTAATATGGCAGATCATGGATTCAAGGTTGGCGGATATAACCGGAGCAGACAAGTGACAGAACGTCTGATAGAGGAACATCCTCATGAGAATCTGGTTCCCTTCTATGAGTTGAAAGAACTTGTGGCCTCCCAGGAGCGGCCACGCAAGTTCCTGATCATGGTAAAGGCCGGTAAGCCGGTGGATCTTGTGATCGATCAGCTATCCCCTTTGCTGGACGCGGGAGATATGATCCTGGATGGAGGAAATTCTTTTTTTTGAAGATACGAGAAGGCGGGAACAGCAGCTGCGGGAAAAGGGAATCTATTATTTTGGAACCGGCATATCCGGCGGAGAGAAGGGGGCCCGTTTTGGACCATCGATCATGCCAGGCGGAGATGAGGCGGCCTATGCGCATATTGCTCCGATTCTGGAGACCATAGCGGCCAAGGCAAAGGGCGAGCCATGCTGTGCCTATATGGGGCCGGATGGTGCCGGACATTATGTGAAGATGGTGCATAATGGAATCGAGTACGCAGACATGCAGCTGATTGCAGAAGCGTACCTTTTGCTTAAATACGCCGGTGGATTTTCCAATGAGGAACTTGCGGATATGTTTGCCCGGTGGAATCAGGGGAAGCTTAAGAGTTATCTGATCGGAATCACGGCGGATATCTTCCGGGAAGAGGACGATTTTCAGGATGGACAGCTGATTGACTATATTCTGGACAGCGCCGGGCAGAAAGGCACCGGGCGGTGGACCAGCCTGGAATCATTGAAGCAGGGAGTCAATGTATCTTTGATTACTGCCGCCTGCAATGCCAGAATTATGTCAAACAGGATTGAAAAGAGAAAACTGGCCAAAGAGTTGATTCCTGAACCCAAAGGAATATCTGCACCTGAGAAGGCAGTCATGAAGGAACTGGTCGAGCAAGGTCTGTATACGGCTAAGATCACAGCCTATGCTCAGGGGTTCGAACTGCTTGCCCACGCGTCAAAGGAGTATGGATGGAATCTGCGATATGGCAGAATTGCCGCGATATTCCGGGCAGGATGCATTATACAGGCGGAATTTCTGGAAGACATCACAAAGGCCTTTGAGAAAAATCCCGAATTAGATAATCTGATGCTGGATTCATTTTTCCTGGATGGCATCAGAAAGGGGCAGGAAAGCCTGAGGGAGGCTTTGTGCATTGGCATCAAGAATGGAATTCCTCTGCCGGCGATGAGCCAGGCAGCTGCATATATTGACGCATTCAGGGGCGTTCCCGCAGGAGCCAATCTGATCCAGGCGCAGCGAGACTGCTTTGGAGCGCACACGTATGAAAGAATCGACAGAGACGGAATATTCCACCACGATTGGGGGCAGGACCATGAATAAAGAAAAGACATTTACCATATTCGGAGGAACCGGAGACTTGACGTTTCGAAAACTCCTTCCCGCGCTTTATAATATGGAAGCGGCGGATAAAGAGGGACTTAGCACGCAGATCGTCATTGTCGGAAGACGGGATTATACCAGCGAGACCTACAGGGACCTGGCTCGGGAGTGGGTGGAGAAATTTGCGAGACTTGCTTATACTGTGGACGTATATGAGAGGTTTTCCAGACGGATCATCTACTACCGCATGGATATTACGGAGGAAGAGTCGTATGAAGGATTGAATGAATTCTATAAGAAAATAGAGGCGAAAGAGCATATCTTCTACTTTGCGGTGGCACCGCGCTTCTTTGCAGGGATTGTCAGCGGGCTAAAGCATATCCGGGGAGCCTGCGAGGGAAAGGTCGTGATCGAGAAGCCTTTTGGGGAGGACCTTTTGGCTGCAAAAAGTCTGAATCGGACGATGGAAGCCTTCTTTACGCCGGAGAATATCTATCGGATCGACCATTATCTGGGAAAGGAAATGGTGCGGAATATTCAGACGATCCGCTTTGCCAACCCTATATTCCAGAATGTCTGGAATGCCGAGTATATTGACTGTATCCAGATCTCTGCGTTAGAGGAAGCCGGGGTAGAGACAAGAGGGGGCTATTATGACCATAGTGGAGCGCTAAAGGATATGATGCAGAACCATCTGTTCCAGATCTTGACCATCGTGGCTATGGAGCGGCCGCAAAGCCCCGCCGTAGAAGAGATGCATCAGGAGCAGATGAAGGTGCTGGCTGCGCTTAAGGCTCCGGAGGAAATCGCAGAGAATATGGTGCTGGGACAGTATGAAGGCTACCGTCAGGAACCTTCCGTGAAGGAAGACTCTGTGACTGAGACCTATGCGGCGGTACGGCTGTTCATAGACAATGACCGATGGAAAGGCATGCCTTTCTATATTCGTACCGGCAAGAAGCTTGGAAAGCGGGAGATGCAGGTGGCGGTCGTATTTAAAAGCCCATTGCCGGGGCTGGAGCCGAATATCCTGAATATAAAGATACAGCCTACAGAAGGAGTCTATCTGCAGTTCAATATCAAGAAGCCGGGAGGGTCGGACGATACCATCCAGGCGAAGATGGACTTCTGCCAGAGCTGCTTGCAGATCAATCAGATGAATACGCCGGAGGCCTACGAGCGTCTGATCGGCGCCTGCATTCTGGGAAACCGCGCGTGGTTTTCCCAGTGGGACCAGATCGAGACCAGCTGGAACTATGTGGATACTATTCGCAAGATGTACGCGGAGCGCGGGCTCTTTGCCTATCCGTATCCGGCAGGGAGCAATGGGCCTGTGGAGGCAGACCGCCTGCTTGAAAAATATGGTCATGCGTGGTTTGACTAATCCATGCAGCCGGGGATATCATGCTTGACAAATGAGCAAGAGAATGCTATTCTAATTGAGTTCAAGATTTAAAAGTGCCAAAAAGGCTATAAGTTTTTCTGTTTCTGAGATAAACAGAAGGGGCTTATAGTCTTTTTTTGTACGAGAAGAATTCAATATCAGGAGGTTTTTATTATGGATAAAAGTATAGAGGCTATGGGGAAGCGGCCAATCTTTCCGCTGCTTCTTTCTATGTCCTTTCCGCCGATGCTGTCGATGCTGATACAGTCCATGTATAACATAATTGACAGCATCTTTGTGGCAAGGCTGGGGGAGGAAACTCTGACAGCGGTATCTCTTGCCTTCCCGCTTCAGAATCTGGTCCTTTCTGTGGCAGTAGGACTGGGAGTAGGATTAAATGCGCTGATGGCAAGAAACCTGGGAGCAGGCGATGTAAAAAAGGCCGAGGATGCGGCGGCCCATGGAATCGTGCTGACGACGATTCACTCCCTGGCATTCGTCCTCATTGGATTGTTTCTGACTAAGCCATTTTTTCATATGTTTACGCAGAATAAAGCGGTATTTAACATGGGCTGCCAATATACATATCTGGTAATCTGCTTTGCGGCGGGAACGCTGTTCCACATTGCTGTGGAGAAGATGTTCCAGGCAACAGGCAATATGATCATCCCAATGCTGATGCAAGGATTGGGAGCAATCATCAATATTATACTGGATCCGATTATGATCTTCGGACTGCTTGGGTTTCCTGCGATGGGCGTGACCGGAGCGGCTGTGGCAACTTTGATCGGACAGTTTTCTGCCTGTACGCTGTCCATTGTCCTGTTCGTGAAAAAGGGGCAGATCGCGCTTCGCATCAAGGGATTCCGATTTGACAGGAACATAGTCAGAGGCATCTACTCCGTGGCTGTGCCATCCGGTGTTATGTGTGCCCTTCCATCCATTCTGATCGGCACGCTGAATGGACTGCTGGCATCCGTATCCCAGAGGGCAGTTGCCGTCCTGGGCATCTATTTTAAACTGCAGACCTTTGTATACATGCCGGCAAATGGGGTGGTGCAAGGAATGCGCCCGATCATCAGCTATAACTATGGGGCAGGGGATCAGAAGCGGATGAATGAGACGATCCGCACAGCCTGCTTTGTGATCGGGGCGATCATGTGCCTGGGGACTTTGCTGTTCATGGGATTCCCTGGCGCGATCATGCAGATGTTTGATGCAGGAGATGGCATGCGTTCCATGGGAATTGTGGCTCTGAGAGTCATCAGCACAGGATTCGTCGTGTCTACGCTGGGAGTCGTGTTTTCCGGGACGTTCGAGGCGCTTGGGATGGGATTCAAATCTTTGATCATCTCGCTCCTTCGCCAATTCGTCATAACGGTTCCGCTGGCAATTATCTTTATAGGACCGTTTGGGGTCAGCGGAGTCTGGGCCGCATTTCCAATCGCAGAGGCAGCCGCCGCTGCTGCGGCGACAGGACTCTTTCTATCTGCCCGCCGGACATTGCGCGGCAGGGTTCAGAAGGACGGAGATAATTAATGGCTATTGGCGCGGGGAGGCGTATTCGTCTCTGAGCGCGAGAAACAGGAAGACAAGGGCAATTGTTATAATGATATGCGCGATGCCGGCAAGACCGGATATGGCGGCATTGGCTGCCGGGCCAAGGGAGGCTGCCGATACCTGGGCGATGCCGCGGACATACAGCATAATCACCATGAAAGGAAGCCCGATATTATATAATACCAGGAATACCTTGAATTTCCGGCTGTCAGCCAGGCCAGTCTGTCGGCAGAACAGCATCAGGATCAGGAAGAGCATCATGCCGAGGACCAGCAGATGAAGATGGGTATAGGCAAGGGCTGTTCTCCCTTCAAAGCCCATATGCTTCGTATACTCCCGGTAGAATACGCCGCTTGCGATACCCAGGATAAAGTAGGTAAAAGAAAGGTTCCATAATTTTTTCATAACAGATCAACTCCTTTGTAATTGTGCCTGCATGTCCCGAAAGCCTATGACGATTGTCCATACGTAAGCGCAAGTCTTAGGAATCATCAGCATTCCAATGGCTGGCATGGTATCCGCGAACAGGACTACAGGTATATAAAATGCAAAACTTAAGACAATGGTAAGCCACATGTGGCGGAACGAACGGTCATTTCTTTTTTTTGCCTGCTGATAGAAGAGGAGGATGACAGCAAGTCCCAGCATAGCAAAGGGAATATTCCGGTAGATGCCCCAGGATAAGGGAGCCTCTGGACTGGTCCATGCATTCTGGGGGAAGAGGCATAACGCGATTCTTAACAACGCCATAATATAGATCAGAAAGGTCAGCGTATTCTGACCCTTTATCTGATAGCGGAGCCTCCATACATAATAGAGCAGTATGTAGAAAAGGGTCATGGTAATAGAAGTGATGAATTTGCCAACTCCAAGGGCGGCCGTGTAATCCGCAAGGCCTGTGGTACACAGCGCGTATGCCCGGGGAACCAGATGGAAGGCATCGCCGGCCCCTAAAGTGACTGCCATGATTCCAAATAGCAGATACTGTGGGTTTCCATGGCTTTTGCGAATCATAAGAATTCCCAAGGTGATAACAGTAACCAGATAAATGACATCAAAGGATGTCTCCATAATTGCTTGCATTCTTTTGCTCCTTTCGCCCGGTACGACTGTGCTTGACGTACGTAAAATAGTTATAAGTAAATGCAATTCCTGCCAGAAGCAGGGCTGCTCCAAGGCCAGAATAAAAGACCGCGATGAAGATGAGAGGACATAGATGTAAAGTGCGCAGGCCGATTCCGAAAGTCATCATAAAGGCCATGATGCAAAAGGACTTGCCATCAAAGAACTTTAGAAAAAACTGCATCTCTTCTTCATAATGGATAATTCGTCCGGTATGTTTCCTGACGAGTTTTCCAAAAACCAGAAACCAGAAGACTGCGAAGATCACGCAGGATATCAGGATGTTTATGGCTGTCAGATAATCCTGGTAGGAAATGACGCCGATGCGCAGGATATTGAATCCGGCCAGAGACCATATCATGCCTGCCAGAAGCAGCAGGTTTTTCTTTCTTATTTTCAAATCGGATACCTCTCTTTCTAATAGATGCAGCGAGCCGCGATTTCTGCCAGCGGACGTAAGTCATCCTTGCCATTTAGCAGCATGGATGTAAATGCGGTAAAGATAAATTCTATAAACTCTTCTTTCGTCAGGCTTGCGTTAAAAGCATCCTGACGAATATCCGGGTCCTGGTCCAGGACGCTTAAAAGTCCCATTTTCATATGGCCGAAGTAATGTTCCATAATCTGGCGGCCCTTATCCTTATCTCCAGCAGCAAAACTGACGGAATGCAAAGTAAAGAATCCAGGGTACTTGGCACAGCCTTTTTGAACACTTTCAAAAAGCCATGCAAGACAGTCCGTGAATGACTGAAAGGCAAAAGGAGTGCCTGACATATGGAAGATATCTCTCCAGACCTCTTCGACGGCAGCACCGATCAAGTCAGCCTTTGACGGAAAATAATTATACAGAGAGCCTACGGCGACGCCGCAGGCAGCGGCAACCGAACGCATATTAATGGAAGATATGCCTTTTTCCATAACGATTGCGCGGCACTCTGCCAGAATGGCCTCTTTTGAGGTGACGATCGTATTCATAAGATTACCTCCTTAAATTGAACATTGTTCATTATATGCGATTATGCAAAGTTTGTCAAGCCTGGCACAGGAAAAGGAGGATAACAGATTGGGGAAATTTGACAATTAAGAGGTACCTCTCTATAATTAAAGAGGTACCTCTTGAAATGAATGATACGACAAAAGTCGAGGATAGGAGAGTTAGATGAGTATCAATGATGAAGACATTATAGAACTATTTATCGAAGTAGAAAAGTTAGATAAGAGATTCGCCCGCAGGCTTTCTAATAGGACACAGCATTGCGAGGGACAGCACAGATGCATCCTTATTCTGGAAATGATGGGATCTATGAATCAGAGAAAACTGGCGGATGCCCTGCATATCCGTTCGACATCCTTAAGCGAATTGCTGTCTAAGCTGGAACGGAAAGGGCTGGTAGAAAGAACGCCGGTTCCGGATGACAAGAGAAGCCTTATAGTATCTTTGACGAAAGAGGGCGCGCAAAAGGCAAAGGAATATAACCGGCGACGGGCCAAGACACGTCATAAGATCATGGATCATATCTCCGATGAGGAGAAAAGACAGTTCTACAGCACTCTTAAAAAGATTAAGGAAAATTACCTGGAGATGGAGGCAGAAGAGAATGAGTAATGCATGCAGGCTTACAGATCGAAAGCGTACGCTGATATTTTTAAATATTATGATTAGCTGCATCGCGTCCAGCATGCTGGCTACGGCGCTTACGACAGCGCTTCCTCCGATTATTCAGGAC
Source organism: [Clostridium] scindens (assembly GCF_019597925.1). Classification (NCBI taxonomy): domain Bacteria; kingdom Bacillati; phylum Bacillota; class Clostridia; order Lachnospirales; family Lachnospiraceae; genus Lachnoclostridium; species [Clostridium] scindens. The sequence continues at coordinate 1,646,840 of NZ_CP080442.1, forward strand.
CTGCATGTCAGCGTCTCGACGGGACAGTGGCTGACAAGCGGTTATTCCCTGGCAATGGGGATTACGATGCCGCTGACGGCGTTCCTGATTACCAGATTCCCTACTCGCAGGCTTTACCTTGCAGGACTTGGGATTTTTATGATAGGGCTTCTTACTTGCGCTGTCGCGCCTAATTTCTCAGTCATGATGACAGCAAGAATCCTGCAGGCATGTGGAAGCGGCATCCTTACTTCCATGTCCCAGGTCGTCCTGCTCATTATATATCCTTTGGAAAAGCGGGGAACGATTATGGGCTGGTATGGACTGTCTATTGGAGCAGCCCCGGTGATCGCGCCTACGCTGGCAGGAGTCATCGTTGACTTATTTGGATGGAAATACATCTTCTATATTGTTGCGGCAATCATCGCAGTGTCATTTCTGTGCGCGCTTTTTGTATTTGACGATGTTTTGGATGTTACGAAAAAGAAATTCGATGTCCTGTCATTCGTTATTAGCGCGGCAGCTTTTGCAGGAATCACTCTGGGAATCGGCAATATCGGCACGTATCCCATATTGGACTGGAAGGTTCTGCCTTTGCTGGCAGTAGGATTGCTGGCGGGCTATTGGTTCGTGCGCCGGCAGCTTAAATCTGAGCAGCCTTTTCTTGAACTGCGGGTTTTGAAGAGCAAGGAATACGCGTTAAGCGTTATTGGCAGCATGCTGCTGTACCTGGTCATGATGGGCTCGGCCGTAATCATGCCCCTTTATGTCCAGTCAATTTTGGGATATTCTGCCACCGTCTCAGGACTGGTGACGCTGCCAGGCTCGCTGGCAATGGCAGTGGTCAGCCCGTTTGCAGGCAGAATCTATGACCGGCTGGGGATGAAGAAGTTGTTTGTTACAGGCGCGTTATGCATGCTGGCCAGTAATCTTGGCATGGCCTTTATCACGATGCAGATGCCGGTGTGGACAGCCGGGGCATTCTATGTCGTAAGATGCGCAGCAATCGGGTGTCTGATGATGCCTTTTGTAACCTGGGGAAATAGCCATGTGGAGAAAAAACTGATGGCTGACGGGACAGCGCTTTTAATCTCTCTTAGAACAATAGCAGGTGCCATTGGAACGGCGGCCTTTGTCGGAATCATGACGACCGTTGCCGAAAAGCAGGGAGCCCGGTATGGAGAGAATGCGGCTATCCATGGCTTGAATGTGGCATTTCTTTCAATGTCATTCGCAACATTAATCTTATTGCTGATAGCTGTTTTCCTGGTAAAGAATAAGAAAACAAATCATGACTCCTAAACCAAATAGAAGGTTTGTATTTTACCGTTTTTGTGGTATAGTTACATTAATGAATTCGACTGTGGGAAACGGTAGAAAAAAGGAGGATTAACATGGCATTTTATTATGAGGAGCCATCCAGGACATTCAGCGAGTATCTTTTGATTCCAGGCTATTCTTCTGTGGAATGTGTTCCATCGAAAGTAAGCCTTAAGACGCCGCTGGTGAAGTTTGAGAAGGGGAAGGAGCCGGAACTGTCGATGAATATCCCGATGGTTTCGGCAATCATGCAGTCGGTCTCTGACGACAGGCTTGCAATTGCCCTGGCCCAGGAAGGCGGCCTGTCTTTTATCTATGGATCGCAGCCTATAGAATCTCAGGCGGGGATGATCGAAAAAGTCAAGCGGTACCGGGCGGGGTTCGTAGTGAGCGATTCCAATGTATCGCCGGAGATGACGCTTCAGGATGTGCTCGGGCTGACTGAGCGGACCGGCCATTCTACTATAGCGGTAACTCAAGATGGCAGTCCCAATGGAAAACTGCTGGGAATTGTAACGAACAAAGACTACAGGGTAAGCAGGATGACTCCTGATACAAAGGTCAAAGATTTCATGACCAAGCTGGATGACCTTGTATATGCGCAGGAAGAGACCACGCTGAAAGAAGCGAATGACATTATCTGGGAGCATAAGATTAACTGCCTTCCTCTGGTCAATAAGGACCAGGAACTGGTATATCTGGTTTTCCGCAAGGATTACGATACCCATAAGAAGAATGAGTATGAATTGATAGACAGTTCCAAGCGGTATATGGTAGGCGCTGGAATTAATACCAGGGATTATGAAGAACGGGTGCCCGCGCTGCTTAAGGCCGGCGCAGACATTCTGTGCATAGACAGTTCAGAAGGATTTTCAGAGTGGCAGAAATTGACGATTGACTATATCCGCAAAAATTATGGAGACCGCGTGAAAGTAGGGGCAGGCAACGTAGTGGATGCGGAAGGATTCCGATTCCTCGCTGAGGCTGGGGCAGATTTTGTCAAGGTAGGAATCGGCGGCGGAGCGATCTGTATTACCCGCGAGCAGAAGGGCATCGGAAGGGGACAGGCTACAGCACTCATCGAGGTGGCAAAAGCCAGGGATGCCTATTATGAAGAGACGGGAATCTACGTTCCAATCTGTTCTGACGGAGGCATTGTGCATGATTACCACATTACCCTTGCGCTTGCTATGGGAGCAGACTTTATTATGTTGGGCAGATATTTTGCAAGATTTGATGAGAGCCCTACAAAAAGAGTAAATATTAATGGAAGCTATATGAAGGAATATTGGGGCGAGGGAAGCGCCAGAGCCAGGAACTGGCAGAGATATGACATGGGGGGAGATAAGAAGCTGTCTTTTGAAGAGGGCGTAGATTCTTTTGTCCCGTATGCCGGAAGCCTGAAGGACAATGTAAATCTTACGCTGAGCAAGGTAAGGTCAACGATGTGCAACTGTGGAGCGATCAATATACCCGAACTGCAGCAGAAAGCCAAGATTACGCTGGTGTCTTCCACAAGCATTGTAGAAGGCGGCGCGCATGACGTCATGCTCAGAGATAAGAGATAGGAGCGCCAGGACGGGCGAAAATGCGGCTGCCAGTGAAGAACTGTCTGCCCAGGCCCAGTTATTAAAGGAATTGATAGAAAAATTCCAGATTGATAGAAATGAGTAAGCAAAAAGCCTGAATTGGAGGAAGTCTAATGACTGAGGACAGCAGGACAATTAGCCGCTTAAGACGAATGATCCATAAGGTGCTGATCGTAGCGATTGCTCTGACAGCCATGCAGGTACTGCCAATACAGGCGCAGGAGAGCAGGACTATCAAGGTGGGCTGTATCGACATCGAAGACTTTCTGGTTGTGGACCAGGATGGGAATGTCAGCGGCTATGCATCCGAGTATCTAGAGAAAATATCAAAGCATACAGGCTGGACATACGAATATGTAAACGGTTCTTGGGCAGAATGCCTGAGTTGGCTGAAGGAGGGAAAGATCGACCTTCTGATGCCTGCGGAATATTCAGAGGAACGGGCAAAAGATTATCTGTTTAGCCAGGATTACTGCTGCATGGATTATGCAGCCTTAATAGGGCGCAAAAACAATGACAAGATTTATTATGAGGACTTCGAGAATTTTGATGGCATGACGGTGGGAATAATTGAAGGCAATTATCTGAACGATGTATTTGACCAGTATGCAGCAAAGCATGATTTTGCGGTAAATAAGAAGTCGTATGCGAACAGCGAGTCCCTTGAAGCAGCATTAGAAGAAGGAGAAGTAGATGCTATCATCAATGGCAATATGAATTATTATGATACGCAGAAGCTTCTGGCTAAGATCGATTATATGCCAGCGTATTTTATTACCTCCGTAAACCAGCCGGATCTGATGGAGGAATTAGATCGCGCCCAGTATCTGATCCATCTGGAAAACCCCTATTATGCTGCGCAGCTGCATGAAAAATATTATGGGGAGATTGAAAGGCAGGCCGTGGGATTCACCAGGGAGGAAGCCGAGTATATCGAAAATGCGGATGAAGTGAAGGTGCTGTGCAAGGCAGACAACTATACCTTATCCTGGAAGGATAAAGAGACGGGAGAAATGAAGGGAATATACCCTGATTTTATCAAGCTGCTGGAAAAGAAAAGCGGAATGAGATTTAAGATCAGCGGCTATGGACCTCAGAGAAGCGCATTCCAGCTGCTTGAGGCTGGCAAGGCAGATGTCCTTCTGGATGCGGTATCCGCATCTTCCTTAAAGAATAAAGGACGGCTGGCGCTGTCGGATAGTTTTTATGATATGCCATATGTAGTGCTGGCCTATAAAGGAGCGGATAACCTGCAAGGGAAGCATTTGAAGGCCGCACTGCCGATGCAGGAGGAAAACACAGAGGCATGGATTGAAAAGGAATATCCGGACTGGGATGTGAAGTTCTATGATTCCTGGGAGGGGTGCGTCAAGGCGCTTAAAAAGGGACAGGTCGACATCGTACCGGTCAATACTGCCGCATGGCAGACGCTGTACGTATTCCGGGATGAGACAGAACTGATGAATATCACGACGTCATCATTCCAGGTACCGCTATGCGTGGCAATGTCCGAAGAGAATCCGGAACCATTGATTTCCGTGATGAACAAGCTGATACTGAAACTAGATTCGGAGGAAGTATCGGAATGTATATTGGAGAATACGCTTCGCGGCGCGCAGAAGGTGACCTTTAAGGAACTAGTGCGGCAATATCCTGTCCAGATGATTGTGATTGGAATATTTATTGCTGTCCTGGTGGCGCTTTTTATCGGGCTGGCCTATATTTATCGCCTGAAAGCCCGCCAGAACCGAGCCTTGGAAGAGAAGAACGCGCAGTTGGAAGAAGCGCATAGGCTTGAGAAAGAACTGACGCATAAGATGGAAATTGATAAGTTGACAGGCCTGTTTGATAAGATCACGGCTGAAAATAGCTGTCGGAAATACCTTGTGGAAGGAGGAACCGGCGTTTTACTGATCTTTGATATTGATAATTTCAAAAAGGTGAATGACTGTTGCGGACATTCGAAAGGAGATGATATTCTCCGGAATGTGGGAAAGATCCTTCGTCTGTTCTGCCGTTCGGATGATATTGCGGGGCGGGTAGGAGGAGACGAATTTCTGGTATTCCTCAAAGAGATGAAAGACAGGGAGACGGTAAGACAAAGACTGGAAGTATTAAAAGGGCAGATAAGAGAACTTGGAAAAAGCAGGGAAGTTGACATCAGCTGCAGTATCGGAGTAGCGTTTGCGCCGGAAGATGGCGGAGATTTTGACAGCCTGTTTAATTCTGCCGACCAGGCTATGTATAAGGCAAAAGGCCAGGGCAAGGACTGCTATAAATTCTATTGACACAGGGATATGATGGACTTGGCGGATAACAATATGCGAGTAATCCGGCTGCGTGTGCGCCAGCCGCTTGAAAGGACAGACTTCTGCATTTGCAGGGGCTGTCCTTTTTGCGTGCAGGAAAATAAAGGAGATTACAAAGACAAGGCTTGACATAGAAATCTTACAAGTGTAATATTAACAAAAGATTACATTTGTAAGAAAAGGGGACGGAAGATGAAAAAAACGATTTTGGTTATTGCATTCTTACTGCTTGCCGCGGCAGGCTGCGCTGGCAAAAACACGAAGGATGGTTCAAAGGAGCATGCAGATAGGAAGTCGGTTGAAATTGCAAAGAGTTACCAGGATATATATGAGAAAGCCTGCAAGGATGGAACGTTAGAGGATCTGGCTACTATCCGCCAAATCGTAGAACGTCTGGGGGAGGATGGACTTGTGGCAGTGGACGCTGAGAATCAGGTTGATATGGAAAACGCGGCGCAGGCGGAAGCGTTCTGCAAAAGAGCCGGCGAAGGAAAGGAGGCTGTCCAGACGATCATCGCCGTGAAGGATGATGGAGGATTTATGCGGTATGACCTGGAGGCTTCGGAGGGAACGTTAAAAGTGAGGCAGGGGTATGTCGCATGGAGCAATGGCGAGCCAGTGGAAAAGGAGACGGATGAATATCAGGCATATGCTTGGAACTACTCTGGGAAAGGGTACCTGTTTTTTGAAAAGTACCAGCCACCCGGGTATGATGGATTTTCAGGGCATACGGCTATAAGAGTGAAGCCCCTGGATCAGGACTGCCGGGAGTTGAACCAGAAGTATATCATGCCGGTGGGGTATCGGCTGAATAATATGTTTCTGGAGGACTGGAGCGAGAATGACTATGGCAATTTGAACTTCTATGACATCTTCGAGCCTATGTATCAGATGAAGTATGGAAAGAGGCTGGATGTGGAATTTGCCTTTACAGGAAAGACATACGATGTGCCGGAAGAAGAATTCGAAAATGTCTTCCTGGCATTTTTTCAGATTGACCCTTCCGTGCTGCGGCAAAAGACCACCTATCAGGAAGGCAGTCATACTTACCAGTACAGGCCCAGAGGAATGTTTGACTTTGGCTCTACTCCGGATATTCCCTACCCGGAGGTGGTATCTTATGAAGAACAGGAAGATGGGACGATCAAACTCGTCGTGGACGCAGTATGGCCTGACCGGAATATGGAGAAGGCGTACAGCCATGAAGTTGTGGTACGTCCGCTTGATGGCGGCAGGTTCCAGTATGTTTCCAATCATGTAATTGACTCCAAGGATAATGCTGATCCTGTCTGGTATAGGGAGAGACTGAGTGATGAAAAGTGGAAGGATTATTATGGGGGTAGATTTAACGGGAAATGTTGCTTATGACGCGTATTATATATGTAATAAAGGGGAGCGGAGGAATAAAAATTATATCTAAAATAAATTTACGGTAATAGTATTATTTTTAAAAAGATTTTATGTTATACTGAATCCATGCGTTAGATATATAATAAAGTTACAAGGATGGATAAAGCATGGCATATGGTAGATCAAATATAAAAAAGAATAGAAGAATACAAGAAAAATGCATGGCAGTCATAATGGCGTCTGTCATTTTTCTTTGCCTGTTTCTTTCACCGGCGGGAGATCGCCAGGTCGCGGCCTCGGAGGAGAGTGCGGATAAGACAGGGCGCGTGGTCCGGGTCGGGGTTGTGGAAGCGCCAGGCCTAAGCGAGATAGACAAATATGGCAACCATACCGGGCTTATCATAGATTACTTGAATGAAATTGCCAAGTATACAAACTGGGAGTACGAGTATATTGATGTAGGAGCAGAAGAATTGATTGGCGGATTCCTTGATGGGGAGTATGAACTGATGGGCGGCACCTATTATTCTCCTGAATTAGAACAATACTTTGCTTATCCGGATTACTCTATGGGAGGCGGCCGGGTGACGCTTCTATGTATGAAAGACAATGACGAACTTAGAAGTTACGATCTTCAGTCCCTTAATGGCAAAGTAATAGGCGTCTATGAAAAAGCCGGAGATAAGATAGAACGGCTGAAGGAATATCTTAGGATAAATGGGATTGACTGTACCTTAAAGTACTATACCAGCGCAGAGATGGAAAAGGAGAAGAATCTCTACGACTATCTGGAGAACGGGGATGTAGACCTTCTTATGGGGAATGACCTTGACTTGGATGACGAATTCAGGGTCGTGACATCTTTTGAAGCCCAGCCCTATTATATCGTCACTCAGCCTGGAAACGAAGAACTCCTGGACGGACTTAACATGGCTATGGAGAATATCCTGGTTGCGGATCCGAATTTTGCAGTAGAGAAATATGAAGACAATTATCCGGACCTTAAGACGGCGGACATCCGTCTGGATAGCGAGGAACTGGATTATATAGCGAAGAAAAAAACGGTGTCGGTTGCTATTGTTAAAGACTGGCATCCGTTTTACTGCATTGATAATACTGCCGATCATCATAAAGGCATGATTCCGGACTTCTTAAGCGAGATATCCGATTACACAGGATTGAAGTTTGAGTATGTATTTGCGGATTCCTATAAAGAAGCTTTAGAATTGCTGAAAAGTGGAAAAGCGGATATTATGGGGGGATTTCTGGATTCCAAGGAGGAGGCGTTCGCCGACGGAATGGCGTTGACCAAGTCCTATGTCAGCTTGAATAGTATTATTATAAAAAATAAGTCGGCTGACTATCCCGATTCCGGGCTGGTAGGCGGAATTCTGGAAGGGCGGACTATGCCCAAGGAAATACAGGCAGATAAAGTGCGTACTTTTGGAACATCCAGAGAAGGAATGCAGGCGGTCAACAACGGAGAGATAGATTTCTATTATGGACTGTCGGCGCATATGGATCAGGAGATGCAGAATCACCGCTATGTGAATCTTGTGCCAGTCACGAGAGTAAATAACAGCACGCAGATATCCTTTGCCATGAGACGTCCCGTGGATACGAAACTTTTTGTAATATTGAATAAGGCGATCGGAAACATATCTACCAAGACTACAAACACTATCCTGGATAAGAATCTGGTGTCTATGGGATATACCCAGATGCCGCTGTCGGATCTGATATACGCGAATCCATTTGCGTCTATTGTGATTATCGTTTTGTTCTGCCTGATGATCCTGGCCGGGATCTTCATGATTATGCGTTCAAAATGGAAGAATCGCATGATGCAGGCGGAACTGGAAAAGTCGGAGGTGAAAAGCCAGGCTAAAGGCGAATTCCTGTCAAAGATGAGTCATGAAATCCGAACGCCGATGAATGCGATTGTGGGACTTGCGGATCTGGCGGAGATGGAGAAGGATGTGCCAGCCCCCGTCAGAGAGAGGCTTAGGAAAATACATTCATCTTCCAAGTATCTTCTGTCCTTGATTAATGATATTCTGGATATGTCAAAGATTGAGAATGGGAAGATGGAGATCAAGGCTGTGGACTTCTTGATGGGAGACCTGCTGGATGAGATCGAAGAAATGGTGGAACACAAGGCACAGGAAAATAAGGTTGCATTCCGCCATAATGTGGATATCCAGCACTTCTGCCTGAAAGGCGATCCTCTCAGGCTTCGCCAAGTACTTTTGAACCTTCTGTCCAATGCGATCAAGTTTACGCCTGAAAATGGAATTGTAACCTTGACAATCAAGGAGCAGTCTTCTACCAGTGAAGAAGCAAGATATTATTTTTCTGTGGAAGATACCGGTATAGGGATTGCGCCTAAATTCCAGAATATAATATTCTCTTCTTTCGAGCAAGTGGGCACGAATATGGCGCAGAATGAGGGGACCGGGCTTGGACTGCCTATCAGCGACCAGATCGTACAGACTATGGGCGGAAAGATACAGGTTGAAAGCGTGCAGGGAGAAGGATCCAATTTTTATTTTACAATTGACTTGAAATTGGGCGAAGAAAAGGATATTGAGAAGAATCTTCAGGCGGAAGACATTGATTTGAATGGAGAAAGAATTCTTCTTACAGAAGATAATGATTTGAATGCAGAGATTGCAAAAGATTTGCTGGAGTGTAAGGGAGCATCTATAGAACGCGCATCCAATGGCGAGGAAGCCGTAAGGATGTTCCTTCAAAGCAGCAAGGGATATTACAATGTGATACTGATGGACATAAGAATGCCTGTAAAGGATGGCCTTACGGCATGCCGGGAGATTCGTGCCAGCGTCCATCCAGATAGTAAGACCATACCTATTATCGCTATGACGGCAAATTCATTCAAAGAGGATGAAGAAAGGGCTATGGAGGCAGGCATGACGGCTTTTGTACCAAAGCCCATTGATTTAGCGTGTCTGTATGGAGTGCTCAGAAGCGTATAAAGGCATGCAGAAGAATAGAAATGTGTGGAGGAGAAGATGCTGACAATAGGAACGCATATGTCGATTGCCAAAGGAATTGCCAAAACAGCTGAAAATGTGGTAGAGATGAAGGCCAATACCATGCAGATATTCAGCCGTAATCCCAGAGGCTCGAATTATAAAACCTATACAAAAGAGGAGATCGGAAGATTCCAGGAGATCCGTCGCAAAAACCAGTTTGGCCCCTTGCTGGCTCATGCGCCTTATACGATGAATCTGGCAAGCGACAAGGAGAAGGTCTATGAATTTGCCTGTACGGTCATCCGTGAGGATATTGCAAGGATGGATGCCCTGGGAATTGAAAATATTGTATTTCATCCGGGAAGCCATACGGGCATCGGCATCGAGGCAGGAATCCGCAATATTATCGCAGGACTTGACCAGGCAATTACCGGGGAAGAGAACATCACGGTGCTGCTGGAGACTATGACTGGAAAAGGGACGGAAATTGGAGCGAAGTTCGAGCACTTAAGAGCAATCCGGGACGGGGTAAGACATCCGGAGCGGATTGGAATCTGTCTGGATACCTGTCATGTGTTCGCCGCAGGGTATGATATCGTCGGAAATCTGGACGGCGTATTGGAAGAATTTGACAGGGTGATTGGCCTGGATTTGCTCAAGGCAGTCCACTTTAATGACAGCATGATGCCCTTTGGCTCGCATAAGGACCGCCATGCCACGATAGGGTCAGGCGAGATTGGCCTGGAGCCGCTGCTTAGGGTCATGAGGCATCCGGCGCTTAAGGAACTTCCGTTTTACTTGGAGACGCCGCTTGAGGATGCAGAGCACAAAAAAGAGATAGAGATGATACGCCAGAAACTCTAAGCGTGGAGGAAGGAAATGGGAGCGACGTTAAAGATAATAGCACGTATACACACGGATTTTCCATCCAAATTCGGCATTCCACGCCAAAGCGGGCTGGCGGATACGCATGGATTCATAATATTTGAGCCAAAGTTCAGAAACCCGGATTCCATTAAAGGAATCGAGGAGTATTCAAGGCTTTGGCTTCTTTGGGAATTTTCAGAGAATAAAAGAGAAGCATGGAATCCCATGGTCCGGCCTCCCAGGCTGGGAGGAAACAAGAGAGTGGGGGTATTCGCCTCGCGCTCCCCATTCAGGCCCAATCCAATCGGGCTGTCCTGCGTAGAACTGGAACGGGTGGAGGCAGAGACGCCCAAGGGCCCTATTCTCTATATTAAGGGGGCGGATCTGATGGATGGAACGCCCATATACGATATTAAGCCTTATCTTCCTTATGTGGATGCCTATCCCCGGGCCGAAGGAGGCTTTGCGGATCGGGTAAGGGATTATTGCCTGACGGTGGAATTTCCGGAGGAGCTGCTTAAGCGGGTGCCGGTAGAGAAAAGAGAAGCGCTGAGACAGATACTGGCCCAGGATCCACGGCCATCCTACCAGGAGGATCCAGAACGAATGTATGGAATGGAATATGCGGGGCTTGAGATTTGCTTCCAGGTAGAGGCGGGACGGCTGGCCGTACGGGATGTCTATGCAAAAGCGGACAGGAAGGGTATTGATTCCGGCGTGTGAATGGAGGAATTTGTACTAAAAATGGGTTTACACGAACAGGATACAGGTATATAATGGTAACCAGCAGATGATGTTACTGCAATCACCTATTCAAAAAAGAATATAGAAGTCTTTGTGGCAGGGTGCAAGTCCCTACCGATGGTATAGTCCATGACCCGCGCAAGCGGCTGATCTGGTGACCTTTTTGAGGAATTCCAGAACCGACGGTATAGTCCGGATGAGAAAAGACATTTTCTGCGTAATTACGCCCGGGACATAAGTATATGTGCCGGGTTATTTTTTTGAGGAGGATTCAGTATGAACCAGATGAAAGAAACAACCAATGTAACTACAGGAGAAAACCTAAAAAGCCGTGATGACGCCAGGATGAAGGTAAAGAAGATTGCGTTTATCGGTCTGATGGGGGCGGTCAGCGCGGTGCTGATGCTATTTCGCTTCCCGATCCCGTTCATGCCCCCGTTCTTATCCTTTGACCTGTCCGGGCTTATGGAGATGCTGGGCGGATTCATGTTCGGCCCTATGGCGGCCGCATGCATCATTGTCGTGAAGATCCTGCTGCAGCTTGTGATGCAGGGAAGTTTCTCCCTGGGAACCGGAGAATTGCAGAATCTGATCTTAAGCTGTTCTTACGTGCTTCCGGCCCTGATTATCTATCACAGGAATAAGACGAAGAAAATGGCGATTACTGGTATGGCGGTGAGCACCATATTCGTATCGGTGATGGCGGTATTTACCAACCTGTATCTGATCATTCCGTTCTATGTCAAGTTATTTGGCATGTCCATGGACGACATCATTACGATGTGCCGGACGGTAAACCCGGCGATGAAGAATGTAACCAGTATGGCAGTGTTCGGGCTGCTTCCATTTAATCTGATCAAATACGGCGTTACGTCTCTGGTGACGTTTATCGTCTACAAGAGGCTGAGCCGTGTAATAAAAGGAATTATAAGCAAATAAAGGAGAGAATATCATGAAATTTACATTGGACAAAGACATTACTTATGAGCAGGCGGTGGGACGCATGTTTGAAATGCTTGGCAACAGCCAGATCATGGCGCTGGCATCCAGCCTGAACGACTACGTTATGGTGCGCAATGTTAGCTGCCTGTTCTATGACGAGAAGATCTATTTTAAGACGGACAAGAACTTCCGCAAGACGAAGCAGCTGCTTGAGAATCCGAATGTAGCCATGTGCTGGAGCGGCGTACAGGTAGAAGGAACGGCAAAGAATAAGGGGCTCGTGGTGGATGAGCCGGGACAGAGATTTGCAAAGGGCTATGAGAAATACCTGTGGCAAAGCTACAACAAGTATAGCCACGAGGATACGGAGATTCTGATTGAAGTGTCGCCCAAGTATGTAGAGATATGGGACACCAGCGATGACGGGTATGCATTCCAGCTCTTTATCGATTTTGAGAAGAGGCAGATTGAAGTAAAGCCGTATGATCAGAAGTAAAAGAATCGCAAAAAGTATAGGGAGGCTCTATGTTAGGACCGGGAAACCGGAATCCTAAATAGGGCCTTTTTTATTTCTTAAAAAATGCACTTGCAATATACCCCATATGGGTATATAATGTGCCTGTAAAGCGAGGTGGTACAGATGGAAGAAATAAAAGAATGCTGTCATAAGAAAAAGGAGCGTTCTGAGAAAGAGTATAAAGATTTGATTCACCGCCTGAACCGTATTGAGGGCCAGGTGCGTGGAATAAAAAAGATGGTTGAGAGCGATACTTACTGTACGGATATTCTGGTACAGGTATCAGCGGTCAATGCAGCATTGAATAGTTTTAACAAGGTGCTTCTGGCAAATCATATCCGAACCTGCGTGGCGAACGATATACGGGAGGGAAAGGAAGAAACCATCGATGAACTGGTGGCGACGTTACAGAAGCTTATGAGATAGGAGGCAGAATATGGAACAATATACAGTGACGGGCATGAGCTGTGCTGCGTGCAGCGCCCGGGTGGAGAAAGCAGTTTCCAAGGTGCCGGGGGTTTCCTCCTGTTCGGTGAGCCTATTGACAAATTCCATGGGCGTGGAAGGGACAGCGGGGCAGGCAGACATCGTGGCAGCGGTGGAAGAGGCTGGCTACGGCGCTTCGCCGAAGGCTTCCGAGGCGAAGGGAAAGGCCGCTTCCGGGACATCGGCGGCGGATGATTTCCTGAAAGATAAGGAAACGCCGCTGCTTAAGAAGCGGCTGATCGCGTCTTTGTGCTTTCTGGTGCCGCTGATGTACGTGTCCATGGGGCATATGATGTGGAATTGGCCGCTTCCGGCCTTTCTGGCAGATAATCATGTGGCGATGGGATTATACCAGCTGATATTTACGGCCGCAGTCATGGTGATCAACCAGAAGTTTTTTATCAGCGGCTTTAAGAGCCTGTGGCACCGCTCTCCCAATATGGATACCCTGGTAGCCCTGGGGGCAGGAGCATCCTTTATCTACAGCACCTATGCCTTATTCGCGATGACGGATGCCCAGATGCATGGCGACATGGCAAAGGTAATGGATTACATGCATGAATTCTATTTTGAATCCGCCGCAATGATCCTGACGCTGATCACCGTAGGAAAGATGCTGGAAGCCCGTTCCAAAGGGCGGACGACGGATGCGCTCAAGAGTCTGATGAAGCTGGCGCCGAAGACTGCGACGATCATCAGAGACGGCATGGAGGCAGAAGTATCCATAGACCAGGTGAGAAAGGGAGACGTCTTTGTAGTAAGGCCGGGCGAGAATATTCCCGTGGATGGCATGGTGATCGACGGCAGCAGCGCGGTCAATGAATCTGCGCTGACCGGGGAGAGCATACCGGTGGACAAGGAAGTGGGAGACACGGTGTCTGCGGCAACCTTGAATCATTCAGGATTTCTTAGGTGCGAGGCCACCAGGGTGGGGGAGGATACGACCCTTTCCCAGATCATTCAGATGGTCAGCGACGCGGCAGCCACCAAAGCGCCTATTGCCAAGGTGGCAGACCGGGTATCCGGCGTTTTCGTGCCGGCGGTAATAGGCATAGCGGTGGTAACCATCCTGGTATGGCTGGTTGCGGGACAGAGTATAGGATTTGCACTGGCAAGAGGAATCTCGGTGCTGGTAATCAGCTGCCCTTGCGCGCTGGGCCTGGCTACGCCTGTAGCGATCATGGTAGGAAATGGAATGGGAGCGAAGAACGGGATCATGTTCAAGACCGCCGTTTCCCTGGAAGAAGCAGGCAAGATGCAGATCGTGGCACTTGACAAGACTGGGACGATCACCAGCGGGGAGCCAAAGGTAACGGATATCATTCCGGCATCCGGGATCACAGAAGAAGAAGTGCTTCGGATGGCCTACGGACTGGAGCAAAAAAGCGAGCATCCGCTGGCCCATGCAATCTTGGCACTGGCGAGAGAAAAAGGTCTATCCCATGGGCACGAAGTGGAAGATTTCCAGGCGGTTCCCGGAAATGGACTTACCGGACGGATGGGCGCGGATGCGCTGGCCGGAGGAAACCTTAAGTTTATCGGTGATAAAGCAGCGGTGACCGAAGAGATGAAGCAGAATGCAGAACAGCTTTCGGAAGATGGAAAGACGCCGCTGTTCTTTAGCAGGAACGGTGAATTGGCAGGAATCATCGCTGTCGCGGACGTCATCAAGGAGGACAGCCCGCAGGCGATCAAAGAATTGCAGAACATGGGCATCCACGTAGTCATGCTGACTGGCGACAACGAGCGCACGGCTAAGGCGATCGGACGGCAGGCTGGTGTTGACGAGGTGATCGCAGGCGTGCTTCCGGATGGAAAGGAAAGCGTGATACGGTCGCTTAAGAGAAAGGGAAAGGTTGCCATGGTGGGAGATGGGATCAATGATGCCCCGGCTCTTACCAGGGCGGATATTGGAATCGCCATAGGGGCAGGCACGGATATCGCCATTGACGCCGCTGATGTGGTGCTGATGAAGAGCAGGCTCAGTGACGTGCCGGCAGCCATTCGGCTCAGCCGGGCGACCCTTCGCAATATCCATGAGAATCTATTTTGGGCATTCTTCTATAATGTAATAGGAATACCCTTGGCGGCCGGCGTGTGGTACCCGCTGCTTGGATGGAAACTGAACCCTATGTTCGGGGCTGCGGCCATGAGCCTGTCCAGCTTCTGCGTGGTCACCAATGCGCTGCGCCTGAACTGGTTCAAGATGCGCGACGCAAGCAAAGATAAAAAAATTAAAGCCAAAAAGAAAGAGGAGGAAACGACGATGGAAAAAACCATGAAGATTGAAGGAATGATGTGCGGACACTGCGAGGCAAGAGTAAAGAAATGCTTGGAGGCCCTTGAGCAGGTGGAGGAAGCAGCGGTAAGCCATGAGGAAGGAACCGCGGTTGTAAGGCTGAATGGAGAACTGGCAGACGATGTGCTGAAGAAGGCGGTGGAAGATCAGGACTACAAGGTGCTGGATATCCAGTAGTAAAAGGCATTTCTAAAAATTAAATAAACAGTCAGACAGTCATATTGACACAAAAGCATTTTCTTGCTAGGATAGCCATATGGTTCAAAATAGAACTAAATATGGAGGCGAGAAAATGCTTTTTGATTTGTGGGATGGATTATCCCTGTTTAAAAAAATCTATGACCAGTCCTTGGAGCCGGTCTGCAAAAAATACCAGCTGACGCGCATGGAACTGGACATCCTTTTGTTTCTGGCCAACAACCCGGGCTATGATACTGCCAAGGATATCATCGAGCGCCGGCGGCTCACCAAATCCCATGTATCCATGTCGCTCAAGGACTTAGAGAGGCGGGATCTGGTGCAAAAGGAATATTATCCGGGCAACCAGAAGAC
Organism: [Clostridium] scindens; assembly: GCF_019597925.1. Classification (NCBI taxonomy): domain Bacteria; kingdom Bacillati; phylum Bacillota; class Clostridia; order Lachnospirales; family Lachnospiraceae; genus Lachnoclostridium; species [Clostridium] scindens. The sequence continues at coordinate 1,662,790 of NZ_CP080442.1, forward strand.
GGCGCATCTGAAACTGTCTTCGGCATCCGTCCAGATGGTGGCAGAAGGGCAGCAGGCCCAGAAGAAGTTTTTCCAGACGGTTTTCCGGGATTTTAATCCGGAAGATCTAAGCCGGATGGAGGGGTACTTCGAAAGAATGCGTAAGAATATGCAGAATGCGCTGAAGGAGGAATTATAGAATGCTTACGAAATTGATTGTATGCTTTATCGCAGGGATCGGGGCAGGCCTGGGAACCGGGTTTGCCGGAATGAGCGCGGCGGCGGTGATAAGCCCGATGCTGATTACCTTCTTGCATATCCCCGCCTATGAGGCTGTGGGAATCGCCCTTTCAAGCGACGTTTTAGCCAGCGCGGTCAGCGCTTATACTTATGGGAAGCATAAGAATCTGGATATCAAAAATGGAATCGTCATGATGATTTCCGTGCTGTGCTTCACCCTGGTGGGAAGTTATATATCCAGCCTGATCCCAAGCCACGCTATGGGCGGTTTCTCCGTGTTCATGACGCTGCTTCTGGGAATCAAGTTCATTGTAAGGCCCGTCATGACGACAAAGGATTCTATGGAGGCTGTCAGCCCGAAGAAGCGGTTCATACAGTCCATACTCTGCGGTATGCTGATCGGATTCATCTGCGGATTCGTAGGCGCGGGCGGCGGCATGATGATGCTTCTGATTCTCACCAGCGTGCTAGGATATGAACTGAAGACTGCGGTAGGGACCAGCGTATTTATCATGACGTTTACGGCATTTACCGGAGCGGTGAGCCACTTTGCCATCGGTGGCGCGCCGGATTGGTGGAGTATGGCTTTCTGCATCCTGTCTACATTTTTATGGGCAAGGGTGGCCGCCAAATTTGCGAATAAGACGAGCCCGATCATCTTGAACCGTGCGACAGGAGTCGTGCTGTCCGTTCTTGGCATTTCAATTATTGCGGTGAATTACCTGGCTTAAAAATGCCTCTTTTGGTCAATAATGTCAGTAAAGACATTGATTGAGGAAAGAGGAAGAATAATGAAGACATTTGAAGAACTGTATAAGGATGTTCTTAGCAGGAAGATATCCCTTAAAGAGCCGCTCCCCTCGGAATATAACCCGCGGCATCTGGACTGTCTGCTCCATCCAAAGAATTATGCCCCGGTCATACCTTCTGTCGAGTGCGAGGAATGTGCCTATGAGCGCGCCTGCCAGAGAAGCTGCATCTTTGATGCCATCGAAGAAGGAGAAGACGGAAAACTGCGGATTAATCCCTCGCTTTGTACAGGCTGCGGCGTGTGCATGGATGCCTGCAAAGAAGAAAAACTGACTGCCAGCAAGGATGTACTACCTGCCATGAAGGCAGTCCGGGAGGCCAAAGGGCCGGCTTATATGATGGTAGCGCCTGCATTTCTTGGGCAGTTTGATGAGACGGTAACGCCAGGAAAGCTGCGCAGCGCGTTCAAGGCCCTTGGATTTACAGGAATGGTAGAGGTGGCGCTTTTTGCGGATATCCTGACCTTGAAAGAAGCCTTAGAGTTTGACAGCCACGTGAAGGAGAAAGGGGATTACCAGCTGACCAGCTGCTGCTGCCCGGTGTGGATCTCCATGATCCGCAATATCTACCATGAACTGATGCCCCATGTCCCGGGAGCCGTATCGCCTATGGTAGCATGCGGGCGTATGATCAAGAGGATGCATCCGGATGCGGTGACCATATTTGCAGGGCCGTGCCTGGCAAAAAAGAAGGAGGCCCGGGAGCCGGATATCGCTGACGCGGTGGATTATGTGCTGACATTCCAGGAAGTGAAGGACATCTTCGAAGCGGCTGATATACATCCGGAAGAACTGGAAGATGACCAGAAGGAACACGCTTCCAAGGCCGGGCGGCTTTATGCAAGAACCGGCGGGGTCAGCCGGGCGGTGTCGGAGATGGTGGAACAGTTAAGACCCGACCGGAGCATAGCCGTTCATGCTGAGCAGGCCAATGGCACCAAGGAATGTATGGCAATGATCAAACGGATCCAGAATAAGGAGACGGATGCCAATTTCTTTGAAGGGATGGGCTGTATCGGAGGATGCGTAGGAGGCCCGAAAGCGATCCTTCACAAGGAAGAGGGAACAAAATTTGTAGATGAATACGGGCAGGAGGCGCCTTTTAAGACCCCGCTTGAGAATCCTTATGTACGGAAAGTCCTGAAGGAATTAGGGTTTGAGACGGTGGAGGATCTGGTGACAGACGATTCTCTTCTGACTAGAGATTTTTCGGCTGCCAGGTAGGTAAAATGTAAAAGTTGTGGTATGATATAGGGGCACGCATAAGAGAAAGGACAATGAAGGAAGATGAACCGATACTATCTCGCCCCGCTGGAGGGCATTACCACGCACATTTACAGGCGGGCGTATCACGCCTGCTTCCATCCTATGGATAAATATTTTACGCCGTTTCTGGTGCCCCACACAAAGCGGGGATTCAATACAAGGGAATTAAATGATATCCTGCCAGAGAATAATGAAGGGATGAGGCTGGTTCCTCAGATTCTGACCAATGATGCCAAAGGGTTCCTGCAGACCGTCGAGAAACTAGAAGATTTTGGATACGAGGAAGTCAATCTAAACCTCGGCTGTCCTTCCAAGACGGTAGTATCCAAAAACAGGGGATCCGGATTCCTTGCCATGCCCGATGAACTGGACCGGTTTCTGGATGAAATCTACCGTGGGACTCAAGTCAGGATATCCATCAAGACCAGAATCGGGAAGCATAGCCCGGATGAGTTTGGAAGGCTGCTTAAGATCTACAACCAGTACCCGGTAGAAGAATTGATCATCCATCCCCGCCTGCAGCAGGACTTTTATAAGAATACGCCGAATCTGGAAGTATTTGCGGAGGCGGTGAGAGAAAGCAGGAATCCGCTCTGCTATAACGGAGACATATTTTCGGTGGCGGATCGGGACAGGATAAAGGAGAGATTCCCGGATGTAAAGACCTACATGATGGGACGAGGAATCCTTGTGAATCCCGGCCTGGCAGGAGAACTGGCGGGCGAAGAGCCGGCGGATTGGAAACGGATTCGAAGGTTCCATGACCAGATCTATGAAGATTACCAAAGGATCAGCATGGGAGATAAGAACGTGCTGTTCAAGATGAAGGAACTCTGGTGCTATCTGGGGCATCATTTTCCAGGCTGCGAAAAGCAGCTTAAGAAGATTCGGAAGGCGGAGCGGCTGGACCGTTATGAAGCCGCGGTGGCGGAAATCCTGTAAGAGGCTGCCGCTGCATCTTGACAAATCGTGAAGGATACGGTATATTTAATAGCGTAAATTGAACAGGGGAGCCTATGGATAGGCTGAGAGGAAGTTGCGAACTTCGACCCATATACCTGATTTGGATAATGCCAACGTAGGGACGGATGTGAATTGATTGCGGAAGATGCCCTGGCATTTTCCGTTTTTTTCGTATCATGGGAAGTTCTGCTTCTTTGTTCATTTGCAAAGAAAATGATATAGCAATACCAATGTGAGTGAACGAGAGTTCATGAAGGGGTACACCACCGCGGGTGTATTTCTTTCATGAACTCTTTTTTGCTGTAATGGAGAGAACTGTTGCGCAAAGACATGAACTTTGGAAGGAGGGCAGATGATGGTAAGAATAAACGGAACCGAAAGAGAATACAAGCCCGGCATGTCGGTCTTACAGCTGCTGGAAGAGACAGGATATTCCATCTCGCGCGTGGCGGTAGAAAAGAACGGGGCAATCGTGCCAAAGGGCAGGCTGGCGGAGACGCTCCTTGAGGATGAAGACAGCCTGGAAGTCGTAAGTTTTGTAGGAGGGGGCTAGGAGATGGAGGAAAAAAGACTGACCAAAGAAGAGATCAGGCAGGCGCTGATCGAGCGCCATACGCTGCCGGTCCAGGAAAGGCTGGAGCGTGCCAGGGTGGCAATTGCAGGCCTTGGAGGCCTGGGGTCGAATGTGGCGTTTTTCCTTGCTAGAATCGGGGTCGGACATCTCCACCTGATTGATTTCGACCGGGTGGACATCACCAACCTGAATCGGCAGCAATACTTTATGCGGCATATCGGCATGTATAAGACGGATGCGCTGAGAGAGGAACTAGAGCAGATCAATCCGTATCTGGAGATCGTGACAGACCGCGTCAAGGTATCCCAGGAGAATCTTGCCTCCTTATTTGCCGAAGACGGGATTGTCTGCGAGGCCTTTGACGACCCGGAGGCGAAAGCCATGCTGGTTAATGGAATCCTGGAGCATTATCCGGGGAAACTGCTGGTGGCGGCTTCCGGGATGGCAGGATATGGGGCCAGCAATGAGATCCATACCAGAAAGGTGGGAAACTGCTTTTACCTGTGCGGGGACGAGGCCTCGGAAGCAGGCAGAGATCGGGGGCTTATGGCTCCGCGGGTGGCTATCTGCGCGGCCCATGAGGCTAACCTGATCACAGAATATATTATCAATCAAGAAATTTTCAATGAAGAAGCTTAGTAGGAGGAGACAGACATGGAACATATGGCAAACGATGCATTTGTCCTTGGAGGACATACATTTGAATCAAGGTTTATCTTAGGCTCCGGGAAGTATTCCCTGGAACTGATCCAGGCGGCAGTCGAAAAAGCGGGCGCGCAGATTATCACGCTGGCCCTTCGCCGCGCCAATGAAGGGGGGATGGCAAACATCCTGGACTATATTCCAAAAGGAGTGACGCTTCTGCCTAATACTTCGGGGGCAAGGAATGCCGAGGAGGCGGTGCGCATTGCCCGCCTGTCCAGAGAATTAGGCTGCGGCGACTTCGTGAAGGTGGAGGTGATCCATGATTCCAAATACCTGCTGCCGGATAACTATGAGACTATAAAGGCTACCGAGATTCTGGCAAAAGAAGGGTTCGTAGTAATGCCTTACATGTACCCGGACCTAAACGCCGCCAGGGACATGGCAAACGCAGGGGCTGCCTGCATTATGCCGCTTGGCGCGCCGATTGGCTCCAACAAAGGAATCTGCACGAAAGAATTCATTCAGATACTGATCGATGAGATCGACCTGCCCATCATCGTGGACGCCGGAATCGGCAGGCCCTCCCAGGCCTGCGAGGCGATGGAGATGGGGGCGGCTGCCGTGATGGCGAACACGGCGATTGCCACGGCTGGGGATATACCGGCTATGGCGGAAGCATTCAAGAAAGCAATTGAGGCCGGAAGGACGGCATATCTGTCAGGCATGGGAAGAGTTATGGATAAAGGCGCCAGTGCATCTTCCCCATTGACCGGATTCTTGCAGGATTAGGAGGCAGTTATGAGTACAGACAATCATGTGAACGAAAGTATTTTAAACAGCGATATCAAGGAATGGCAGAAAAAGAACCGTATCGACCACATGGCCTATCTGCCGGGGATGGAAGTCCTGGAATCAGAGGTGCAGGCACAGGTGATCGAATCGATGAATGCCTATGATTATACAGGATATACGGAAAAGGACGTACGCCGGGCGTTGGAGCATGACAATCGTACGCCGGAGGATTTTGCGGCGCTTCTGTCCCCTGCGGCGCTGCCGCTTTTGGAGGAGATGGCGCAGCGTGCCAGAATCGAGACCAGAAAGCATTTTGGCAATGGCGTCTATATGTTCACGCCCATCTATATAGCCAATTACTGTGAGAACTTCTGCATATACTGCGGATTTAACTGCCACAACAAGATTAACCGGGCACAGTTGAACGAGGAGGAGATCGACAAGGAAATGCGGGAGATTGCCAAGACGGGCCTGCAGGAAATTCTCATTCTTACCGGCGAGAGCAGGAGCAAGTCTACCGTGGAATATATCGGCGAGGCCTGCCGGATTGCCCGTAAATATTTCAAGGTCATCGGGCTTGAAGTGTATCCGATGAATTCGGATGAATATGCCTATCTGCACGAATGCGGCGCGGACTATGTCACCGTGTTCCAGGAAACCTATAATTCGGAAAAGTACGAGACGCTTCATCTGGCCGGACATAAGCGGATATTCCCTTACCGCCTGAACGCCCAGGAGAGGGCGCTCAAAGGCGGCATGCGGGGCGTGGGATTTGCGGCTCTTTTAGGGCTGGATGACTTCCGAAAAGACGCATATGCCACCGGAATGCACGCCTACCTGCTGCAGCGGAAATATCCACATGCCGAGATCGCATTTTCCTGTCCCCGTCTGCGCCCGATTATCAATAATGATAAGATTAACCCTATGGATGTGCACGAGCCCCAACTCTTGCAGGTGGTGACGGCGTACCGCCTGTTCATGCCGTTTGCAAGCATTACCGTCTCCACCAGGGAATGCGCCCGCGTCAGGGACAGCCTGGTAAATATTGCTGCCACGAAGATCTCCGCTGGCGTAAGCACCGGAATCGGGGAACATGTGGAAGATCTTGAGACGAAAGGGGACGACCAGTTCGAGATCTCCGACGGACGTTCTGTGAAAGAGGTGTATGAAGATCTGCTGCATCTGAATCTCCAGCCGGTGATGAATGACTATGTCTATGTGTAGAACTGGGCCTGAGGAGGGACGAAAGGATAGGGGGATTCTCAGTAATAGCCAGGACTTTTATAGCCGGGTGATCGCCGTGACGAACCGGCATCTGTGCGCCAGGCCATATCTGGAACAAATAGAAAGAATCTGCCGGAGACAGCCGGGGGCAGTTATCGTACGGGAAAAGGATATGGGGCCTGAAGATTACGAACTACTGTATCGCCAGGTCCGGGAAATCTGTCAAGCCTATGGCGTGGCGTGTATTGCCCATACCTATGCGAAGGCAGCGCTGCATGCAGGAAGCCGGGCGATTCACGTTCCTTTGCATTTGCTCAAAGAAACGCCTAAGATCCGGGGACAGTTTGATATAATCGGAGTCTCCATCCATGGGAAGGAGGAGGCGCTTCTGGCGGAAAGATTGGGTGCCTCCTATCTGACGGCCGGACATATCTTTGCGACAGACTGCAAGAAAGGCCTGACTCCAAGAGGCGTGGAATTCCTTGAGAATGTCTGCGAGGCAGTCTGCCTTCCCGTATATGCCATCGGGGGGATGAAAGGGGAAATTGCCTGCGTGGAGGAGATGATGACCCATGGCGCCCGGGGAATCTGCGTGATGTCGGAATGCATGGGGTGGTAAAAGCGGGTTTGGACTTTACTTTTTTCTCTGTATGCAATATAATAGAAAAAAATTCCATATACAGGAATTTTAAGGAGGAGTCCTTTTGGAGAGATTAAATCAAATCATAGCCGAGAATCTGAAAGAGATACGGAAAGGAAAAGGATTGAGCCTGGAGCAGGCATCTGCTCTTACGTCGATCAGCAAGAGCATGCTCAGCCAGCTGGAGCGGGGGGAAGTAAACCCTACCATTTCTACCGTGTATAAACTTTCACTGGGCTTAAAAGTTCCGGTGACCGCGTTTACGCTGGATAAGCCCAAGCCGTTTTCCAAGACCGGCAAGTCCGAGGTCGTGCCGTTAAGCGGCGATGACGGAAGATACAGGCTCTATCCCATCTTCAACTTCCGGGACGGACAGGACTTTGAGATATTCGATCTGGAATTTGACGAAGGAGGGATGATGCCCGGGAACCGGCAGATGAACGGAACCAGGGAATTCATCACCGTATACTCGGGACAGCTTACCTTAAGCTTCCAGGATCGGGAATATGTATTGGAAGCCGGGGAGGCAGCCTCCTATAACGCTTTCGACGATTATATCTATAAGAACACAGGAACCGGGATGGTGACTGCCAGCATCGTAGTCCATTACCCGAATTAGAAAGGAGCATTGCAGCATGGAGAATCAAAAGCAGCGCGTATATGACGCATTGGACAAGTTGAAAATCAAGTATGAGGTGGTAGAGCACGAGCCGGTGCACACCATGGAAGACATGGACAGGCTTGGCCTGCCGGAAAAGGGAACCCTATGTAAGAATCTGTTCTTAAGAGATTCCAAGGGAAAGAGGCATTTCCTGGTGACTTGCGAGGAAAGCAAGAAGGTAGATTTAAAATCACTGGGAAGGCAGCTGGGAGGAGGGAATCTTAGCTTCGCTTCAGAAGACCGCCTGGAAAAATATCTGGGCCTTAAGCAGGGCAGCGTGTCTCCCTTCGGCCTCATGAACGATACCGACCATGCAGTAGAGTTCTTTATCGACAAAGACTTAAGCAGATGCAAGAGTCTGGGTATCCATCCGCTGGAAAATACGGCCACGGTATTTTTGTCCTTTAAGGATCTGGATAAGTTTTTGTGGGATCTGGATGTAGATGTGGTGAAGATTAAGTTGTGATTTTGGGGAAGTAGTGACGGCTTGGAGGCGGGCAGGAGGGATTCTTCCGACGCTTCTGTGGCTGCGACTCATGCACTGAGATGTAAGCCTGCGAAGGAGTCGCCGAAAGCGGCTCCTCTTTCGCGGGCTAACATCTCAGGCATGGATTCTGCGCCCCATTCGCTTCCCTCCAGAATCTCTCCTGCCCGCCTTCAAGCCGCCCGGTACTTCGCTGGCAATCCCGCGAGGTGCAGGCGGTTCGGTACACCTTCTGCAGGGACGGAAGGTGTAAGAGATCAGATGGGCAGGGATGCGGATTCTAAAATAGTACAAATACTTCAAAGAAGATTCAAGAAAATATCATCTTTAATACGAAAAAGGCCCTTGAAGGGCCTTTTTATTTGCCAATACAATGAAATCATTCTGCTAAACTCTATACAACGCCTTGGCAGACGCTCCTGCGTAAAGTGTACAGAAACGCCGGCACTTACCGCAGAATTGCCAGTAAATTGTTGGTAGCCCGGGAGGGAGGGGTTGCGATTCCGGAGGTAAGCGGCGGCGTCCGGAATATCCTTGCCGGAACTGTTAGTGCGGCAAAGAGGAGTCACCCGACGACTCTTTGCGGGACTTACAGTTCCGTGCAAGAGATGGAGGCGCCAGAGCGTCGCAGGAATCGCAACCCCTCCCTCCCGGGCGCACCACCAACTTACCGAATTCCCACACCAACCTGCTTCAAAGCCTTTGCAACCGGGGGAATGGAGATGATCGCCAAGGTGATGACTGCCTCGGCGCCCAGATATCCGCCCTGGTACATCGCGGAATATGCCCAGGGATTCATGCCTTTCGGAGCAAAAGAAGCGAAGAAGATAACGCCGGATAAGGTCGAGCAGAGGAACCGTCCCAGGACGCCTGCAAAGTATCCAATCTGAAGGCCATATTTTCGGTTGCTGAAAAAACCTGACAGGCCAAGAGCGCCGAAAGCCAGGGGATAATCCAGGATTACCTGGGGGATGGTCAGCATATAGGGATCAACGATGAATTGAAGCAGGCCATAGGCGGCACCAGCCAGCAGACCATATTTTGGGCCGAACCAGTAGCCGATCAGACAGATGAACAGCATGGACATCAAAGTGATAGAGCCGCCCATTGGCATTTCCCATACTTTGATGTAGGATGTTACCATTGCAAGAGCGATTCCCATAGCAGAAAAAACGAGTTTCTTCGTTGCGGCGTGTGTTGCGCCGCTTTTTGTGATACTTGATTTTGACATATTATATTCTCCTTCCTTACGCCGGCATTACCCGGATCAAGTTCAAGGGTCTGCGCGTCTTCGCGCATCTCAGCCATATCGGCGCCCCATATGGGTCTTATGATAGGAGCCATGCCGGAAATTGTCAAGTAGGAGAGAAAGTTTATACTTTTTTTATTGCAAGTTAGGGGAATGAGAAGTAGAATAGAGAAGGTATTGATAGATGAAAGTGAGGAAGCGTATGGAACAACAACAGAACAGACAGGGGCAGGGCGGCCAGGTGCCACCTATGAAGCCGGAAAGTTATGGCAAGCGGCTGTGGCACCTGTGGGGACCGGTCGTAATATGGCTGGTGATCGGGATACTCGTAAGCATGATTGCAGAGTATGCTTTGACTTCTGTGTATATAGTAAGCCATTATGGCAATGAATTGAATCAAGGAGGCAGTTTCAGCCAGATGATGGAATTGATGGAAAAGGACGGGGCTTCGATTATGGACGCTGTCGTCAAGCAGATGAATGCCTATTCTACTCCGATCAATGGAGTGCGGGCTCTGATCGTGATTCCGGTTATGGCATTCCTGTTCCATAAAGACAGGACAAAAGAGAAGGCAAGGGGATTCCACCCCAATAAAAAAGCGCCTATCTGGAAATATTTTGCAGTCATTGTCATTGCCGCTGCTATGTGCCTGGGGCTGAATAACCTGATTACCATAGGGAATTTCTCGGCGGCCAGCGAGACTTATACAGAGACGCTGGAAGGAATGTATTCCGCGCCGCTTGCTTTACAGATCGCGGTATTGGCAATCATTGTGCCCATCAGCGAGGAACTGGTATTTCGCGGGCTGCTTTTCAAGCGTTTTAGGGAAAGTGGGGGATTCATGCAGGCAGCGCTGCTGTCGGCATTCGTATTCGGATGGATTCATAATAATATCGTCCAGATGATATACGGATTTGTAATTGGAATGATGCTGGCTTATCTGTATGAGAAGTATGGCTCGGTGAAGGCGCCGATTCTGGCGCATATGTCTATGAATCTATTATCAGTGCTGGCAACGAAATACAAACTGCTGGAATGGCTGGCAGAAGATGTTCTGCGTATCGGAATCGTAACGGTTGCGTGCGCGTCCATAGCCGCCACCATGTTTGTGTTCATCCAGAGAATAGAAGAGAAACCAGATATCCCGGGGAAATCCGAAGAACATGAGAATCTGGCAGCTGTATAAGCTGCCAGATTTTTTGCTTTCATAAAGCAAATAGTCTGATTGTCTGACAATTCGAGAAAAGTTACGGTTTACAAGCCGGGGAAAATGTAGTATAGTAATAAAAAATTAAAATGAAAGGACTGAATATATGAGCGGACAGAGCGCAAGCGGTCAATGTGGCTTGTACCGTTCCGGGTTTGAACATGATAACTGCGGAATCGGTGCAATCGTCAACATTAAAGGGCAAAAAAGTCATAGTACTGTGGCAAATGCATTAAAGATTGTAGAAAACTTAGAACATAGAGCTGGCAAGGATGCCGAAGGTAAGACAGGTGACGGAGTTGGAATCTTATTACAGATATCCCACAAGTTTTTCTCCAAAGTCTGCAAGCCTCTCGGCATCCTTTTAAGTTCACAGAGAGATTACGGAGTCGGGATGTTTTTCTTCCCTCAGGATGAACTGAAGAGAAATCAGGCAAAAAAGATATTCGAAGTAATCGTAAAAAAGGAAGGCATGAATTTCCTGGGCTGGAGGGAAGTGCCGGTTAAGGCGGAAGTCCTGGGAAGCCGTGCGCGGGAATGCATGCCCTGTATTATGCAGGGATTCATCGAACGCCCGAAAAAGGTGGAGCAAGGCCTGGATTTTGACAGGCGGCTGTATGTGATCCGGCGGGTATTTGAGCAGAGCAGCGATGACACTTATGTGGCATCCCTGTCAAGCCGAACGATTGCCTACAAAGGAATGTTTCTGGTAGGCCAGCTGCGTTCGTTCTTTGAAGACCTGCAGGATGCGGACTACGAGTCCGCGATAGCCCTCGTGCATTCCAGGTTCAGCACCAATACGAACCCCAGCTGGGAAAGGGCGCATCCGAACCGGTTTATCGTACATAACGGGGAGATCAATACCATTCGCGGCAATGCGGACAAGATGCGTGCCAGGGAAGAGAACATGGAGTCAGAGTACCTGAAAGGAGAACTTCACAAGGTGCTGCCGGCCATCAATATCGCAGGATCTGACTCTGCCATGCTGGATAATGCCATTGAATTTATGGTGATGAGCGGGATGGACCTGCCGCTTGCCGTCATGATCGCGATTCCTGAACCTTGGGCCAATACGAAGAATATGTCCCAGGAGAAGAAGGATTTCTATCAATACTACGCCACCATGATGGAGCCGTGGGACGGGCCCGCGTCTATTCTTTTCTGCGACGGGGACTGCATGGGAGCCGTCCTTGACAGGAATGGCCTTCGTCCTTCCAGATATTATATCACGGATGATGACACGCTGATCTTGTCCTCCGAGGTGGGCGTGCTTGATATTGACCCGGGCAAGGTTGTTGTAAAAGAGCGCTTGCATCCCGGGAAGATGCTGCTTGTAGATACCGTGCAGGGGAGGGTGATCGACGATGAAGAACTGAAGGAGAGATACGCAAGCCGTCAGCCTTACGGAGAATGGCTGGACAGCAACCTGACAGAACTTAGCAGCCTTAAGATTCCAAACCAGAAGGTCCCATCCTATACGCCGGAAGAATGCAAGCGCCTCCAAAAAGCCTTCGGCTATTCCTACGAGGAAGTGAAGACATCCATCCTGAACATGGCAAAAAATGGAGTGGAAGGGACGGCAGCCATGGGAATCGATGCCCCTTTGGCAGTGCTTTCGGACAAGCATCAGAATCTGTTCGGGTACTTCAAGCAGTTGTTCGCGCAGGTGACCAATCCTCCCATTGACGCGATCCGGGAGGAAGTAGTGACTTCCACCACCGTCTACATCGGCGCGGATGGCAACCTGTTGGAAGAGCGGGCTGAAAACTGCAGGATGCTGAAGGTGGAGAATCCGATTCTTACCAGCACGGATCTTCTAAAGATCAAGAGTATGAAGGCAGACGGATTCCGGATAGCGGAGATTCCCATTATCTATTACAAGAATTCCAGCTTGGAGAAAGCGATCGACTACTTGTTCATCGAGGTAGACCGGGCAATCCGCGAAGGCGCCAATATCCTGATCCTCTCGGACCGGGGCGTGGATGAATATCATGTAGCCATGCCGTCCTTGCTGGCATTGTCGGGATTGCAGCAGCACTTGGTGCGGACGAAGAAGAGGACTTCCGTCGCAATTATTCTGGAGACTGGAGAGCCGAGGGAAGTACATCATTTTGCAACCCTTTTGGGCTACGGCGCTTGTGCGATCAACCCTTATCTTGCCCATGAGTCGATCCGGCAGCTGATTGATACGGATATGCTTCAGAAGGACTACTATGCGGCCGTGGATGATTATAACCATGCGGTGCTTTCCGGTATTGTAAAGGTTGCGTCCAAGATGGGAATATCCACCATCCAATCTTATCAGGGAGCAAAAATATTTGAGGCGATCGGCCTGAAGGAAGCGTTTATCGATAAATATTTTACCGATACCGTAAGCCGTATCGGCGGCATCGGAATCGAAGAAATTGCCCAGGACTATGTGGCGCGCCATTCGCAGGCATTTGACCCGCTGGGGCTGGAAGTGGATCTGACCTTGAACAGCATCGGGCAGCATAAGTCTAAAAGCGGCGGAGAAAAGCACCTTTACAATCCGCAGACCATCCATATGCTGCAGCAGTCCGCCAGACGCGGCGATTATGAAATGTTCAAGAAATATACGGATATGGTGAATGAGGAAGGCGCGCACATCAATCTGCGCGGCCAGCTGGAATTCAAGTATCCGAAGAAGGGGATTCCTATAGACGAAGTGGAGAGCGTGGATTCGATCGTCACCAGGTTTAAGACGGGAGCCATGTCTTATGGCTCCATCTCCAAGGAAGCCCATGAGACGCTGGCCATCGCTATGAACCAGCTGCACGGCAAATCCAACAGCGGCGAAGGCGGCGAGGAGATTGAACGTCTGGATACAAACAGATGCTCGGCGATCAAGCAGGTGGCTTCCGGCCGATTTGGCGTGACGTCCAGATATCTGGTCAGCGCCAGGGAAATACAGATTAAGATGGCGCAAGGAGCCAAGCCGGGAGAAGGCGGACACTTGCCGGGAGGCAAAGTATATCCATGGATAGCCAAAACCCGTCATTCTACGCCAGGCGTAAGCCTGATTTCCCCGCCGCCCCACCATGATATTTACTCCATCGAAGATCTGGCGCAGTTAATCTACGACTGTAAGAACGCCAATAAAGACGCAAGGATCTCGGTAAAACTAGTGTCAGAGGCGGGCGTGGGAACGGTTGCTGCAGGAGTAGCCAAAGCAGGCGCGGGCTTGATCCTGATCTCAGGCTATGACGGCGGTACCGGAGCGGCGCCAAGAAGCTCCATCCATAACGCGGGCCTTCCCTGGGAACTGGGACTGGCGGAGACGCACCAGACACTGCTTCAAAATGGTCTTCGGGAGCGGGTGCGGATCGAGACGGACGGCAAGCTGATGAGCGGCCGGGATGTAGCCATTGCCGCAATCCTCGGGGCGGAGGAATTCGGCTTCGCAACAGCGCCTCTGGTAACGATGGGATGCGTTATGATGCGGGTCTGCAACCTGGATACTTGCCCGGTGGGGGTTGCCACCCAGAATCCGCAGCTGCGGAAACGATTCACGGGCAAGCCGGAATATGTCGTGAACTTTATGCGCTTCATCGCCCAGAATCTGAGAGAATATATGGCAAGGCTGGGAGTACGTACCGTGGATGAACTGGTTGGAAGGACCGATCTTCTGAAAGTCAGGGAAGATGCCACCTCCGACAGGGCGGCCACGCTGGATCTTAAGCAGATTCTGTATAATCCATATGAAGGGACGAAGACGCCGGTCACATTTAACCCAAAGAAGAGGTATGACTTTGAACTGGAGAAAACGCTGGATGAGAAGGTTTTGGTCAAAGAATTGCTGCCATCTCTGGAAAAGAAGCAGAAGAGAAGCATAGAAGTGGATGTTACCAATACAAACCGGACGTTTGGAACTATTTTTGGATCTGAGATTACCAGGAGGTATCCGGAAGGACTGCCGGAGGACAGTTACGTGGTAAAATGCAGCGGTGCCGGAGGCCAGTCTTTTGGCGCGTTCATTCCGCAGGGACTGACGCTGGAACTGATTGGCGACAGCAATGACTATTTTGGAAAAGGGCTTTCCGGCGGCAAACTTGTCGTATATCCGCCACGCAGCGCAAAATACAAGCACGATGAGAACATTATAATAGGAAATGTGGCGCTTTATGGAGCGACAAGCGGGAAAGCATTCATCAATGGAGTCGCAGGAGAACGTTTTGCAGTGCGAAACTCAGGCGCGACGGCCGTAGTGGAAGGCGTAGGAGATCATGGATGCGAGTATATGACGGGTGGACGCGTGGCGGTTCTTGGAAAGACCGGTAAGAACTTTGCGGCAGGAATGAGCGGCGGCGTGGCATACGTACTGGATATGGACAGCAGCCTGTACAGGAATGTGAATAAGCAGCTGGTGAATATCGAGCATGTGACATCCAAATTCGATGTAAATGAACTGAAAGGCATGATAGAGGAGCATGTATCCTATACCAATTCCCAGATCGGGAAAGAGATCCTTGGTCATTTTACCGGATATCTGCCAAAGTTTAAGAAGATCATTCCGGTTGACTATGAGCGCATGCTCACCACCATCCTTCAGATGGAAGAGCAGGGCATGAGCAGCGAGCAGGCAAAGATTGAAGCATTTTATGCAATTAAAGGCGGAAGATAAGAGGCGCAGGAAAGTGGGAAAAGCAACAGGATTCATGGATTATGAAAGACAGGATAAGGCAGCGGAAGCGCCAAGAGAAAGAATTCGGCATTTCAACGAATTCTATACGCCGCTGGCAAAAGAAGAGCAGGAACTGCAAGGGGCAAGATGCATGTCCTGCGGCGTGCCGTTCTGCCAGTCCGGGCAGATGATCATGGGAATGGCAAGCGGATGTCCCCTCCATAATCTGGTGCCGGAATGGAACGACTTGATCTATCATGGCAACTGGGAAGAGGCATACTACCGGCTGAAAAAGACCAACAACTTCCCGGAATTTACCGCCCGCGTGTGTCCGGCCTTGTGCGAGGCGGCCTGTACCTGCAGCCTGAACGGGGATGCAGTCACGACAAAGGCAAATGAATATGGGATCATTGAAAATGCATATGAAAAAGGGTATGCATCAGCGCGTCCGGTGAAGGTGCGTACCGGTAAAAAAGTGGCTGTCATTGGCTCTGGCCCTTCCGGGCTGGCCGCTGCGGACATGCTGAATCGCAGAGGACACAGCGTCACGGTGTTCGAGCGGGAGGATAAGCCAGGTGGACTGCTTCGGTATGGCATTCCCAATATGAAGCTGGAGAAACAGGTGATCGACCGGAAAATATCGATACTGGAAGAGGAAGGAATCGAATTTGTGACAGGGTGCAATGTAGGCAAAGACCGGAAGGCATCCACGCTCCTTCGAGAATATGACAGAATCATCCTCTGCTGTGGCGCTTCCAATCCCAGGGATATTAAAGTGCCGGGGAGAGACGCGAAAGGAATCTACTTTGCGGTTGATTTCCTGAAATCCACCACCAAGAGCCTTTGGGCGAATGAAATGCAGTTAAAAGACGGCGAATATATTTCTGCCAAAGGCAGGAAAGTCATGGTGATCGGCGGAGGCGACACGGGAAATGACTGCGTGGGAACCTCCATGCGCCACGGCGCGAAATCCGTGCTGCAGCTGGAGATGATGCCAAAAGCTCCGGATGAACGGACGCAGGATAATCCATGGCCGGAATGGCCCAAGATCTGCAAGACAGACTATGGACAGCAGGAGGCCAAGGCAGTCTTCGGCCATGATCCGAGGGTTTACCAGACAACAGTCAAAGAATTCAAGAAAGATAAGGAAGGCAGAGTGTGCCAGGCTGTTCTGGTGAAACTGGAAGCAAAGAAGGACGAGAAGACCGGCCGGATGATGATGGCAGAAGTAGCGGGGAGCGAATATACTGTAGAAGCGGACCTGGTGCTGATCGCTGCCGGATTCATCGGCAGCGAGGACTATATTACCAAGGCATTCAAAGTAGAAGTGAATGAACGGACCAATGTGGCAACGCCGGCAGGGGAATATGGAACCAACGTTGCGAATGTATTTGCCGCAGGGGACATGCACAGAGGCCAGTCCTTGGTAGTCTGGGCAATCCGGGAAGGCAGAGAAGCGGCCAGGGAGGTGGATATAAGCCTGATGGGCTATACGAATATGGACATACAATAAGGAAAATTGTTCCTGCAAGATGTTACAAAAGTGTTAAAAAATGTTGCAAATTTTAGTGTAATAGAGTATAATCGAATCTAGATGTAGGGGTACTATGTCAAATGAGGGTAAAAAAGAGTATAAGAATAAGTAAAAAGGATGATTAAAATGAAAAAATTTGGAACGAGGCTGCTGACTGCTGTCGTTGCTAGTTCAATGATTGTGACACCAGTGTTCGCAGCGCCATCAGTCGATGACTTGAAGGAAAACAAGGCAGCCAAGGAAAGCGAAGTGTCATCGCTGCAGGAACAGTTGACGGATATCATGTCCAAACTGGGAGACCTGGAGGAAAGCCTGATTGAAAAGGGCGAGGAGATTACAAAAGCGGAAGAAGATCTGAAAGAGGCTCAGGAAAAAGAGCAGGAACAATACGAGGCCATGAAGAAGCGTATCAAATTCATGTACGAAGAGGGAGATACGACCGCGCTTGAGACGCTGGTGACGGCAGAGAACTTCTCAGATCTTGTGAATAAAGCGGAATATGTACAGAACGTACATACATATGACAGGAAGCAGTTGGAGGAATACGTAGAGACAAAACAGCAGATTGCAGATCTTAAGACGACGCTGGAAGACGAACAGAAGAATATGGAATCTATGCAGGCTGAATACGAGGATAAGGAAAGCGAATTGAGTTCTACCATCGTATCCAAGAAGGCGGAAGTCGCGGACCTTGACTCTCAGATTCAGGCAGCAGCCGAGGCGGCAGCGGCAGAGGCTCTTGCGGCACAGCAGCAGGCAGCGGCAAACAACAACGGCAATAATAACAATAATAACAGCAACCGTAATAACAACTCCTCTGGAAATAATAACCATGCGAACAACAGCAATAGTGCAAGCACGGGCGGCGGCACAGGCAACACGTCCACTGCACAGGCTATCGTAAATGCGGCATATGGCCAGTTAGGCGTGCCTTATGTATGGGGTGGAACGACTCCGGGAGTAGGGCTTGACTGCTCAGGGCTTACACAGTATTGCCACAGAGTTGCGGGGATTAGCATCGGACGTACTTCAGAAGTGCAAGGAGGCGGCGGAAGGGCTGTCAGCAATCCGCAGCCGGGAGATCTGGTATGCTACGGAAGCCATATCGGCATCTACATCGGCGGAGGCCAGATGATCCATGCGCCTCATAAAGGAGATGTAGTAAGAGTTGCCAATGTATATGGATCCCCGTGGTATAGACGTTACTGGTAAATGGTAAACGAGGGAAAGTAAACAGGAGAACTTATGAGAAGAATTAAGAGTGCTTTGTTGGTCACGGTACTGACATGTGGATTGGTTGTAACACCGGTTTTTGCAGAACCATCGGTTGATGATCTAAAGAAAGACAAGGAAGCAGCACAGAGCGAAGTTGATTCCTTACAGAGCGAATTGACGGATCTGTTATCCAAGATCAGCCAGCTTGAGGGAGACCTGATTTCAAAAGGTCAGGAGATTACCCAGGCGGAAGAAGACTTGGCCGCGGCTCAGGAAAAAGAAGAAGAGCAGTATGAAGCCATGAAGCTTCGCATAAAGTTCATGTATGAAGAAGGCGATACCAGTGCTCTTGAGACATTGGTATCTGCAAAGGATTTCTCCGACTTGGTGAATAAGGCCGAGTATGTGCAGAATGTTCATTCCTATGACAGAAAGATGCTGGAAGAGTATGTTGCCACAAAGCAGCAGGTTCAGGATCTGAAGTCTACTCTGGAGACGGAGATGGACAACCTGGAAGACATGCAGGCGGAATTCGAAAGCGATAAGGAAAATCTGGATACGA
Source organism: [Clostridium] scindens (assembly GCF_019597925.1). Taxonomy (NCBI): domain Bacteria; kingdom Bacillati; phylum Bacillota; class Clostridia; order Lachnospirales; family Lachnospiraceae; genus Lachnoclostridium; species [Clostridium] scindens. Next base: position 1,681,476 of record NZ_CP080442.1, read on the forward strand.
CGCTTGCAAGCAAGCAGGAAGAGTTAGGCAGCCTTGACGAGCAGCTGCAGGCAGCAGCCGAGAAGGCGGCCGAAGAGCAGAGACGTCAGGAAGAAGCGCAGCAGGCGAACAATAATGGTAACAACAATAATAACAATAATAATGGCAACAAGAAGCCGAGCGGCGGCGGTGGCGGCGGAAACAATCCTTCCTATGCCGGACAGGGAAATACCGCGGTAGCCCAGAAGATCGTGCAGGCGGCGTACAGCCAGCTTGGCGTGCCATATGTATGGGGCGGGGACAAGCCTTATGTAGGACTAGATTGTTCCGGACTTGTGCAGTACTGCCATGCGGTTGCGGGAATCTCACTGCCGCATTATTCCGAGTCCCAGTATGCCGGAGGAAGAAAAGTGTCCAGTCCGGAACCAGGAGATATCTGCTGGAAGCCAGGCCATGTGGGCATCTATATCGGCGGCGGTATGATGATCGAAGCGAAGCAGACGGGCACCAATATCATGATCAGCCCGGTGAGGGCGCAAGGCTATGCAAGATACTGGTAAGGAAGTATCTGGAAATTGTTGAATTATATTGAAAATAACTGAAAAATGTAGTATTCTGACCTTAAGATATGCAGGGGAGCATATGATCCAATCGGTTGTATTAGGAACTGATAAGATGAATAATTGATAAGGATGGGTGAGAATATGAAGAAAAGATTTGTACAGACACTCATCACAGTTTTTGTGATGAGTTCTTTAATTGTAACGCCTGTTTTGGCTACGCCGCAGGAAGATGCCCAGTCTCTGGAGACGCAGAAGGAAGAACTGGAGGGGCAGGCTGCAGATGTAAACAGCCAGCTGGTGGGCCTTCTGGTAAGTTATGATGCCCTGCAAAAAGATATGGCTGACCAGGAGCAGAAGATTACCCAGGCGCAGTCGGATCTGGAAGAGGCCCAGGCGAAGGAACAGGAACAGTATGAGGATATGAAGCTTCGCATAAAATACATCTATGAGCAAGGCGACACATCCGCTTTTGAAGCGCTGGTGACCGCCAAGTCCTATGCGGAACTGGTGAACAAGACGGAATACGTCCAGAACGTACATAGTTATGACAGAAAGAAATTAAAAGAATATGTGGAAACTAAGGAGAAGGTAGAAGCGCTTAAGACGGAACTGGAAGCAGGACAGGCGGATATGGAAGTGATGGCCGCGGACTTAGGCCAGCAGCAGACGAATCTTGAAAATACTCTGGCAGATATGAGAAGTCGTATTGCTGACTTCGATTCCCAGCTTGCAGACGCAAAGGCTCAGGCGGCGGCCCAGCTTGATCAGCTGACGGAAGCCACGCAGAATGTAGTTGCTTCGGCGCAGACCGGGAATGGCGGGGGAGGAAAGCCTTCATCCCCAGCAGGAAATTCTACGCAAAAGCCGAATAATAATACCAGCAATAATGTGGCTAACAATGGAAACTCCGGAAATCATTCTAACTCTCAGGGTGGGGGCTCTTCAAACAACAGCGTTCCGCCGGCTTCAAAACCGAGCAATGCTTCTCTGGGCCAGCAGATCGCGAACCGGGGATGCGAATATGTGGGAAATCCTTATGAATATGGAGGGACGAGCCTGACTAACGGAATTGACTGCTCTGCTTTCGTGCAGGCCATTCATCGGCAGTTCGGCATATCTACGCCAAGAGACTCATGGGGGCAGTTAAGCGCCGGAAAGGCAGTGGCTTATTCGGACATCATGCCCGGCGATGTAGTCGTCTACAGCGATCATGTGGCAATCTACATCGGAGGCGGCAAGATCGTGCATGCTTCTAACAGCAAGCCATACCCCGCGGGAGGCATTAAGATCAGTTCTCCGTGGAACTACAGGACGGTTCTGGGAGTGCGCAGATACTGGTAATATCGGACATGGATTATGAATATGGATTGTATAAAAAGCCTTGCATTTGCGGGCTTTTTGTGCTATTATACTATGGTCGCAAAAAATCACGCATTTGTTTGTCCGAGATGGTGCCAAAGCTTGGCGACAAGCCGGTTTCAAGGATTTACACATATGCGGAAGCAAAAAACCAAATGGAGGAAAGAAACATGAGCGTTATTTCAATGAAGCAACTTTTAGAAGCAGGTGTTCACTTTGGACATCAGACAAGAAGATGGAACCCTAAGATGGCTCCATACATCTACACAGAGAGAAACGGCATCTACATCATCGACCTGCAGAAGTCTGTAGGAAAGGTAGACGAGGCATATCAGGCAGTATCTGATATCGCTGCAGATGGCGGAACAATCCTGTTTGTTGGAACAAAGAAGCAGGCACAGGATGCAATCAAGGTAGAATCTGAGCGTTGTGGAATGTATTATGTAAATGAGAGATGGCTTGGAGGAATGCTTACAAACTTCAAGACGATCAAGAGCAGAATCGCACGTCTGAAAGAGATCGAAAGAATGTCTGAAGACGGAACATTCGACGTACTGCCAAAGAAAGAAGTTATCCAGTTAAAGAAAGAATGGGAGAAGCTTGAGAAGAACTTAGGCGGCATCAAGGAAATGAAGAAACTTCCGGATGCAATCTTCGTAGTTGATCCTAAGAAAGAAAGAATCTGCGTACAGGAGGCACACACCCTTGGAATCCCGCTTATCGGAATTGCAGACACGAACTGCGATCCAGAAGAGCTTGACTATGTAATTCCAGGAAATGATGATGCGATCCGTGCTGTTAAGTTAATCGTATCTAAGATGGCAGACGCTGTTATCGAGGCAAACCAGGGAATGACAGGCGATGAAGTATATGAAGAGGCTGCTGAGGAAGCATACGAGGAAGCAGTAGAAGAATAAGCGATTCATTTCAATACTAATATATGGAGGAAATTAAAATGGCAGTTACAGCTAGTATGGTAAAAGAATTAAGAGAAATGACAGGCGCAGGAATGATGGACTGTAAAAAAGCTCTTAACGAGACAAACGGCGATATGGACGCAGCCGTAGAGTTCTTAAGAAAGAACGGACAGGCTAAGGCTGAGAAGAAGGCTGGAAGAATTGCGGCTGAAGGTATCGTTATGGCTGAAGTAAAAGATGATAAAGTAGCAGCGATCGTTGAAGTTAACTCTGAGACAGACTTCGTTGCAAAGAATGCGGAGTTCCAGGGATTTGTAAAGGCTGTCGTAGAGCAGGCAATGGAGACGGAAGCAGCAGACATGGATGCATTCATGGCTGAGAACTGGAAGGAAGATGCATCCAAGACTGTAAAGGATGCCCTTACAGAGAAGATTTCCGTAATCGGAGAGAACTTAAGCATCCGCAGATTTGAGAAAGTCGTATCCGATGGATGCGTAGTTGCATACATCCACGGCGGCGGACGTATCGGCGTTCTTGTAGAGGCTGACACAGACGTAGTCAATGATGAGATCAAGACATGCTTGAAGAATGTAGCAATGCAGGTTGCGGCGATGTCTCCGAAGTATGTATCCCGTGAAGAAGTATCAGAGGAATACATGGAGCATGAAAAGGAGATTCTTCTTGCACAGGCAAAGAAGGAGAACGAGGAAAGCAATAAGCCAAAACCGGACAACATCATTGAGAAGATGATCGTTGGACGTCTGAATAAGGAACTGAAAGAGATCTGCCTGCTTGACCAGGTATATGTACAGGACGGAGACCTGACGGTTGCCAAGTATGTAGAAAAGGTTGCGAAAGAGACAGGCGCGAACTTAAGCGTTAAGAAGTTCGTTCGTTTCGAGACAGGCGAAGGCCTTGAGAAGAAGAATGAAGACTTTGCAGCTGAAGTTGCGGCTCAGATGGGTGGAAACTAATCTGGATCTTCTGAGACAGTGAAAAGCACCGTATTCCCTTTATTAGCAAGGGTTTCGTAAGGATGTTTTTTAGATTTAGGATATGCGGTATAGCATTTGAGGTGCTATACCGCTTTTCTTTTCCAAAGAGTAACCTTTTTCCGTTGCCTTGCGTATTCGTTCAGAATACGGCAGACTTCGTTCTTCAAAACCTTGGTACAAAAACCGCCAAACTGATTATGAACCCGCTGCTCGTAGGAGTCTTTCATTTTCTCACCCCCCCCTTTCGCAGGGGTAATCATGGAAACTGCAAATTGGCAACCGCTGAAAAATCCAATCGGGCATAAATGATGTATTGACTATTGTGTGTTGATATATGTGTTCATCTTGATAGCCGGAGTACCCCGTTGGTGGGTACAGGCTTTTTTTGATAAGTTACTGATAGTCGGATATTGTCGATATAAGTCTTTCACGGCGATACCTCCTTAGATACCGCCGTGGTCTTGCAAGTCGTCACAATTATGTTAAGTGCAAAAAAAACGGCGGCTCTGATTATTCAAAGCCACCGTTTTACGGGCGTGAGAAAAAGTCTGCTGTACGACGGCTTTTTTTCTTTTACCGTCGTGCGGCTGATACTATATTGATTTAAGCAATCATTCCATCCATCACGGTGATAACTCTGCTGCTACATTTTGCAGCCTCCGGCGAATGGGTGACCATGACAATGGTTTGCCCGCTTTTTTGATTAATCTCTTGAAGTAAGCTCATAATTTCAGCCCCGGTTTGGCTATCAAGGTTTCCTGTTGGCTCATCAGCAAACAGGATTTCTGGATTTGTAATTAAGGCACGGGCGATTGCTACTCGCTGCTGTTGTCCTCCCGATAATTCCCGTGGGGTATGCTTTCGCCTATCCGATAACCCCACAATATTCAGAATGTGGTTAAGCTGTTTTTTATGGTCTTTCATTTTTTTACCGTCCAAAAGCAAAGGGAGCATAATGTTTTCCTCTACATTCAGATTGGGGATAAGATTATAAAACTGAAAAACAAAGCCTATTTTTTGTCGCCTTATTTTGCTCATCTTCTCGTCACCCCACTGGGAAATATCTGTACCATTTATATGAACAGAGCCTCCAGTGGGAGTATCCAGCCCACCGAGGATATAAAGCAGTGTGCTTTTACCAGAGCCGGACTGCCCCATAATAGAAACAAATTCCCCTTGCAGAACCTTTAGCGATACACCTTTCAAAACCTTTGTGGTGGTGTCACCTATTCTAAAATCTTTTACAATGTCTTTTCCCTCAATGGCAATTCTATTGGCAGATGATTGCATTTTGTATGTCCTCCATTCTTTTATTCAAATTTAATTTCTTCCACGAGTTTCATTTTTCTGCTTTTTAGGATAGGAACAATAGAGCCGAGCAGGGTAACCACCATGCCGAGTGTGCCTGCCGCTATGAATGTGCCTGCATCCAATTCTGGTGTCATTGCAATTTTCGGACCTGCTACAAGGAAAATTGTTTGAATTTCCATATAGGAAACAAAAATGGCAATGACCGCACCAATAAGCCCCGAAGAAAATCCCTCAATCAATGTCATTTTCATGTTTTGGCGATTACTGAGTCCCACCGACTTATACATGGCGATGCTACGCCGCCTTTGAATATAGTTAATCAGCAGATTATTGATAACCCCAACGGTTGCAAGCAGTAAAATAAAGTAGGTCATGCTTTGCATGGGTTTCAGAAATGCTCCCACAGTAGATAAAGCATCAGCATTAAATTCCGCTACTGTTCGGCTCCAGTTAGAGTGTTCTCCGAATAAATCTCTGATTTGAACCATAACAGCATCGGGGTCAGCAGCAGTATAGGCAAGGAAGCCATAGGCTTTTGCACCAAAATCCGAAACGGCATAATCACTGGGAATGACTGCCTCCACATCTGTTGCTCTTGATTTAAAGCTGCCTACCACTCTATAAGAATTTTCGGTATTTCCATTTGACAGAGTGATGGTATCGCCTACGGAAAGTCCTATGCGTTTCATAGCACTATTACTTAGGATAATAGACCGTTCCCCCGAATCAAAAGCTGAAACTGCCTGCTCCTGCATGGCTTCTTTTGTATAGTTAAGTGCAAGCATAGAATTGTACCATTCCAAATTATCGGTAGCCTCCATGCGTGAGAAGGTCGCACCGTTATTGAATACATAGAGAGGTAATACTTTTTCAATTCCGTCCATATTCTCTACTTGTTCTATAAAACTCTGATCCATTTCTCCATCTGCAAAGCCCTCAAGTTCTGCACCATGAAAAACATCACTGATATAAGTAGTGACAAAGTTCCCCACAACGCTAATGACGATGATAGCGGAAATGCTGATAAAAAGCAGCGTGATATTCTGTGTGATATTTTTATTTCCCCTCATATTTCTGGCGGCAAGTTTGCCCTCGTTTTGAAATACCACTCCATATAAGCGTTCCAAGACTGTGGCAATCCCATTGGTGAACAGTGGGATAATCAGTATCGTGGCGGCAATCAGACCTAAGAGAGAAAAACCACCTGCCAAGTAAAGCATATTGCCGGAGGCAATTTTTGGTAGCAGTACAGAAATAATGAAAAGGGCAATTCCCGTTCCGATAATCAACCGATGGGGAGTGTGTTTTTCTTCCACAGTGCCAAGTACAACATCCTTTATGGGTAAACGGCTCGCCCTGCGTACAGGCAGCCATGCGGAAAGCAACGAAACAATTACTGCCACAGAAAAAGAAAGAAAGATGCCGGAAACAGAAACAACAATGGGGATTTCTATTCCTTGCGATAACGATTTATCCATGCCTTGCAAAATTATATTGAGTATTAAAATCCCCACAGGGATGCCTGCTACTCCCCCTACACAACCGTACAGCAGACTTTCCAACAGCAAAATGCGAGTAACATTCTTTTCCGTTGCACCAATGCTACGGAATGTCCCGATGATGGGCAAGCGGTCTAATGTAATCACTTTGTAGTTGCTATAAATAATGAAAACACTCATAGTCAGTGCAAAAAAACTAATGAGGAAGAACGGCATAGATTTCTGCCTTGCATCAGCAGCTATCTGTGTTTCGTTGACGATCTGAGAGATTTCATACTCTCCATTGGTAAGTGACTTGTTCAGCTCTGCAATGAGGTCGCTTGTTCTAGTTCCCTCGGTAGGTTCAACCAAAATTTGACTGTATCCGTCTGCTTGTCCTAAGATTTCTGCTAAGGTGGAATACGGCGAAAGTGCAGTTGCTCCCCTTGTATGCCGAAGAAAAACCGTATCGTAGGCCGCAATTTCAGCCACTTCAAAAGCAGTAGGAGTACCGCTTATTTGCAGGGTTATGGTGTCACCCTTTTGAATATCGTATTTTGAGGTAAACCGATCCGGCAAAATAATTTGATTGCCGGAAAAATCAGATATTTCACCGCCATTTTGCAGGCGAGGTTTATTGATCTGCCCCAAAGCATCAAGGTCAGCAGCAATTAAATCCACGGTTTCATAGTATCCGCTTTCATGGTATAGGGCAGTACCTTCAAGCATACCGACTTTTGCTTTTATGGGTGATAAATCGGGAATGTCGCTCAAACTGATGTTTCCATCTTTCATTTGGACGGAAACGGTTGCACTTCCCGCCATACCTCGAGCCATTTTTCGCTGTGCACTTTCGTAGGATACTCCGATGGAAAGGGATACAAACAGCAACATTGTGGATAGAAGAATGGATAAGAGCATGACAGCGGTTCGTGCCTTTCGCTCTTTTACATTGGTTAAAATGTACTTAAAAATTATTTTCAAATTTGCACCTGCTTTCTGTGAGTTATTTCTTTAATGCGTTTTCGATTGCCTTTAAGACGGTATCGCTTGTTAGGGTAGCACCGGATATTGCATCCACTTCCAGTGACTGTCCCGAAAGCACCTTGCCTGCAATCTGTTCTGCTTGCTCCATGTAAGATGGTTTATGCTCCAAAACCTCAATAGCAATTATTTTGTGGTCTTGCACATCTACCTTGACCACGGCAAACAAAATCTCATTTTGACAGAACCCAATATATTCGCCATCTGAAACAGTATTCAAATCAACCGTTCCAATATCGAGTGGCTGTGGCCGCAACAGAAAAGCCACAAATGCAAACCCGATAAGGAGCGTTATTACCGCAGTAAGAATGATGGGATAAACCTTTCTCAACTTCATTTTCTCACCTCCCCAAACAATAGAAAAAAGGTTGGCAGCTATCATACTTAAATGATAAGCTGTCAACCTTAAACTATCTTTCTCTAAACCTTAATTAACCTTAATTCCTGGGAAAGCACATAAGAAAAGTGGTTCCAACAGTGGGAACGCTGGAAACAGAAATATTTCCCCCATGTAGCTCTATAATATTTTTTGCAATGGCAAGTCCCAATCCAGTACCCTCCGGCTTTTGGTCAGTGCTTGCACCTCGATAATAGCGTTCAAATAACTTTTCTGTCTCTTTTTCGGTCATGCCTTTTCCGTTGTCGCTTAATGTGATGTTTATTTCATGCACAGAAGTCGATATTTGCATGGTGATTTCGGTATCTTTATCACCATGCACAAAAGCATTCACAATCAAATTCTGAAATGCTCTAATCAGAAGTTTCTCATCAAAGGAAAATAAAATTGTTTCTTCCGTGCTATCAAACTCAATACAGCGGTTTTCATATTCTGGGCGATTGAGTATATCAATGGTCATTTCCCTTAAAAAGCGAACAAGGTTTTGTTCTTGCCGATTGATGGGAACCATTCCGCTTTCAAGCCTATATGTCAGTTTTAAATCGTCCATCAAGTTTTCCATGTAGGCAGCATTTTTCAGCATAATACCTGCATACCGTTTGCATTGCTCATCTGTCTTAGGCGTATCATTCAGTAAAATTTCAGAATATCCCTTAATTGGTGAGAGAGGTGTTTTTAAATCATGCGTGATGTTTGCAATCCATTCTCGCCGCATATTCTCTGTTTCTTCCCGAAGTCTATCACTTGTTCTAATTTCCGTATCTAAAGAATTTAAGCTGTCATACAAATCCCTAAAAGTTCCGTTATTTTTGCATGGCAGATAGGAGCGTTTTGATATATCTCTCACGGACATGGCCAAGCGGCTTATCATTTTTGCTGTCAAAAATCCGTATGCAATTCCGGCAGCAAGTATCACAAGCAAGAGAATGCCCACGGTGGAAAATACAATGGTCTTGCCGCCTGTAAATCGTTCTCCGTTTAAATACATGGTGACTTTTCTAATATCCATCGGGAACTGTGTGATGTAAGTATAGTCCGTTTCCCCATAGGTTACTGTACCAACAAAAGAAGTGCTTTTCTCCGAATTACTATATCCCTTTTTGGCAAGTTGCAAAAGATCTGAAATTTCATAATGGGTAACGCTATCTTCTGTTGTTTGAAAACCGTAAATCTCATTACCTGCATCATCTAATATTTGCAATCCAATTTGATTATCCCGTAGCAGCTCAAGACCTGCCTGTTTTAATTGTGGCTTATCATCAATAAAAATAATTTGTTTCTTTAGGTCTTCTGTAAATGTACTGGGCCAATCACTTCTTACGGTTTCTCCATTTGGTTTCCCAATGGTAATCAGCAACATAAAAAGACCAATCGCAGCAAGGATTGTACCAAGCAGAGATAGGAAGAAAATGAGGTAAATATGAAACACTGTGCGATAACCGGATTTCTTCATTTAATTAGTCCTTTTCTTTAGCTTATATCCAAGTCCTTTTACCGTAACAAGTTGTGTTGGACTCGATGGAGTATCTTCAATTTTTTCTCGAATATGCCGAATATGAACCATGATTGTGTTGTCGCAAATACTGCTGTATTCGCCCCAAACCTGTTCATACAGCCGTTCCTTGCTGATAATCTTATTCGCATTTTCCATAAGGTAGGAAAGCAGAAAAAATTCACGCCCGGTTAGTTCAATTTCCTGTCCTGCCTTATAAATGCGAGAACTTTCCTTATCAAGTGTGAGCGTTCCTACAGTCAACAAATCATTACTATTTGACTGTGCGGATGATTGATACTGTTGGCGGCGGAGCTGTGCCTTTATTCTAAAGACGATTTCACGTGGGCTAAATGGCTTTGTTACATAGTCATCACCGCCGCAGGAGAGACCGAGAATTTTATCCACATCATCATTTTTTGACGAGAGGAACAGAACAGAGCAAAGGGAGAACTCTCGTAGTTTTTTGCAGACCTCAATACCGTCTATATCCGGTAGCATAATATCAAGCACTACTACATCGGGTTTAAACTCCCTGCAAGCCTGTAATGCTTCCATGCCGGTATGTGCTTTTTGAATGGACTGAAAGCCATCTTGCCGCAGAGTTTCCTCTATTAAATCTGCAATATCTTTTTCATCGTCAACAAGCAATATTTTACCGTTCAATAGTTTCACCTGCTTTCCGTTTTGTTCTTCCGTCAATAGGCTTTTCGGCATCCTTAGGAATAAGCCACATATATCCTATTTTTGAAATGTCGGGAATACGGCTATCTGCACAGAGTTTTTGCACTCGTCTTTCTGAAATCCCCCATTTTTTAGCTGCCTCCGGGGCTGATATATAATCCATTTGCCGACCATCCTTTTTAACTTTTTATCTAATTATATACGGACACACGAATAATAACAACAAAATTCCAGCAATTATATGCTCTATCACAGTCAATACTATGTATGAGTAATCATATCCAAAGCACATGGGTGAATGGTAAAATGTAATAGGGTGAAATATTATGAAGGAAGCAAAAGAAAAGTTTAATTTTAAGGCGTTCGGATTGGCTATAAAAGAGGCACGAAAGGCAAAGGGATATTCAAGGAACGCATTGGCAAATGAGCTATGAGCTTGTCACTCTTTTGGATGTTTCGGTAGACACATTCTTTTTTCCCAATAAGGAAACAGACAAATCCACGCAGCGCAGACAGCTTGACAGTCTGCTGGATGAAGTCAGCGACCAGGGATTACGAATAGTCACCGCCACGGCAAAAGAGATTAAGGAAGTCGAAACAGAGGGCAAAGCATGAGCCTGAACATACAACTGAATATGGCATGAGGAACGCTATTAGCCCATATGGTTTATAGCGTTTTTCTATTGAAGATGGTAGCCAAACCGTTCCTTTGGGGATTACCTAAATACGAGAGAACTAAGAACAGCAAGCATAGCAAGCGAGTACCCGTTTGCTATTTTTCCTGTTTTCAGGTCCCTTGCCCGAAAATGAAAAAGGCTTATTGGGAGTTTCCCAAACCCTTATAAGAACGGAGGAACACTTTGGCGAACAGAAAGAGAAAAATCCAAATGAAATTTGTGGTGACAGCCGAGGAAAAAGAGCTGATAATGGTGATTTGCCATTACGGTATAATCACGGGTTTTCTCTATTCGGAAAACTGCCATGTATGGTTGCCACCATAAAATAATGAAGGGCGAAAAGTCTTAAAAATAGGCTTTTTGCCCTTGCTTTATATATAACAGTTACAAAAAGATATGTCAATTGTAGGCGGTAAATCCGCCTGTTATTCGGTCATGCTAGACTACTTCGAAAGTCGCCCCTCATACAGAAAAAGTTTTACATTCTCGATTTTTTCTTGAATTGACAGTTTCAGATTGTGATAGAATTTAAAATCTCTACGGTTATCTCGGAGGCATTGCTGCCGGTAGCATTATCGGCATTTTGCAGGTTTGTGGCAAAGCAGTAAACTCGTTCGCCGCGTTCAAGAAAGCCGATAAACCACCCATTTGAACTCTGCCCGTTCACTACCCCTGTGCCAGTTTTTCCATATAATCTTCCGATGGCAGTATCAGAAATAAATAAAGAATTCTTTATCGCCTGAACATTCTCTTCTTCAAAAGCCCACTTGTTTTCCAGCAGATTTGATAAAAGCATCACTTGTTCTACTGGGGATATCTTTAAGGAAGATTCCGCCCAATAATAGTTAATACCAGCAGTCAGATCGCAGTTTCCATAAGAGATTTTTTTATAATAGGAATAGAGTTTCTGATATCCTAACTGTATATCCAGGTTTTGAAAATACCAGTTTACGGAATTTTGCATGGCGGTTGCAAGGGTTTGATCTTTATTCCATGTATCAAAGGAATAAGTAGTTCCATCCCATTTTTGACCAGAGGCATCATAATGGATGATGTCTTCCTCCAATGCAAAGAGTCCGCTATATATTTTAAACGTAGAATCAGGAGAGATGCGTTTGGTGCTCAATTCCTGATTGTATATCTGATATTGATCGCTAACTGTATCATATAAGACGAATGTTCCGTCCGTTCCTTTGAAATAGGAGGACAGATCCATGGCTTCTACATTTTGAGACTGAAAATTATAGGACGCATCTTGCGAAGCGTATACGGTCAGCAAAGGGCTTAGGCAATAGACCATTGTGCAAATCAATAGTAATAATACGGCACTTTTCCGTCTTTGCTTTGGAGTATTAGATTTATAGCTGGCAATTTCCTTGATCCGCTGAATCATTACCTTCTTTTCTCCGCCCAAACGGGATAGAGGGGAGAGAAAGGCATTGTGCGGCATCCTCTGGGCATATCTGATTAATGTATAGCCATAATTTGTAGATTGGCTTTTTCCAACAATATGAATCACGGAATTATCACAAGCAATTTCCCGATCTTTTTGCAATACCCGGAATCCATACCAGATAAATGGATTGAACCAATAGATAACTTGCAGGATACAGGTAATGTAATTCAATGCGGCATCTTTATGCCTATAATGCAGCAACTCGTGCAAGAAAATGAACCGTACATCTTCATCCGATAAAAGTATGTCCATGTCTTGCGGAATAATAACCCTTGGATGGAGCAGGCCATAGGATACCGGGCTGGATATATTGCAGGAAGCATAGAGAGAAACCTTGCGCCTGATACGAAGTTCATTCAAGCATTCAGAATACTGTCTATACAAATCGGGTTCATTTTCTTCCGATATTAAATACGCAGATTTTCTGATGGAATAAATCTTTATAATGTGATATGCAAAATATAACGTGGTTATCAAACAGCCTATGATCCATATAGAAATGAAGATGCTGTTTAACTGACTCAGGGCAGAACTGTCATAGGATGCCGCAAAATCAGATATACCCAGCTGAGCAGGCAAAGCCGCATTATCTAATGGTTTCACAGAACTTCCAAGCGTACTAGCAGCCTCTGGGTAGAATAAATATTGTATTCTTTGAAGCAGTGAAGCAGGAGGAATGCTTTTAAGAGGTATAAAGGGAATTATCGCTGCACAGACAAAAATATACCATAGATGATACTGGCTGCTTATAGTAAGATGCTTTTTAAAAATCTTTTTCACCGAGAGGATCAATCCCAGCAAAATAGTAATTACAAGATTACACAATAGAAAATGTAGTGCAAACATCAGATTTAATCACCACCATTCAATTTTGAATCAAGCAAATGGTACATAGTTCTTAAATCCTGATCAGATAACTGTGCGTTTGATAGCAGCGATGACAATAGCGGGGCTGCCTCGCCATCATAAAAACGCGTTAAAAATGAGCGGTTTTCCTGTGATAAATATTTGCTTTTCGATATGATCGGAAAGTAGTAGTACATGCGCCCTCTTTGTTCATAAGAAATAACATGTTTTGAGACTAAGCGGGATAATAAGGTATGAACCGTTTTGGAACTCCAGTTATGAACGGCAGGTACTTTTGCACAGATATCATTCGTGCTGATAGGAGAATCCTCCCATACAATTTTCATGATTTCATATTCAGCTTCTGAAATTTGAGGTAATTTTTCCATGATTTCTGCTCCTTTAATCTTACTTATGTAGTAATTATAAAAGATAGAGTTGTAAACGTCAAGAATTCTATTGACAAAAAAGTTGGGAAAGGAACATAATATTATATACTACGATTGTAAGACTTAAATGGGAGACTATTATGAATACAAAAAGAACAGGAATTATGCTGTTGATTTTATTATCCCTGTCTGGGTGCGCCGCGCCGGAACAGGAGGAAAGCACTTATATTGCCGAATCATCTGATCATAAGGATGATTTTGGGAGTGGGGAAGAACAAGATGAAAATGAAGATTATGAACTGAAGAATATCAAGATGAAGCCAGAAGAAGTAGAGGAACTGTCAAAATCGGTTTTGGAAGTCGCAGAAAAATGCCAGGCAGCTTACCGCAAAGCGGGTAAGAATGATGCATCGGATATTGCGCTTCAAGAAGAAACTGTACATCAGATGATCGAAGATGCGGCTAAAGGCGGGCTGTCAATCACCTGTGGAGGAACCGACTACAACATGCAGAATTATGAGAAAGTGGATCAGGAGTTAAATAAGGCGAAAAAAGGGAAGAACGCAGAGACAGAATTTTACGAAATAAATACCAGTGGAATCTTAAGATATATCCGGCTTCAATTTAAAAAGCAAAAGTTGTATGTGACATCTGTGAGTGCAATACTGAATGATAATGCGAAAGCCCAGATCCAGCAAGTAGAAAAAATACAGGCGTATGACTGGGAATATACGCAGAAAGGATGGCTCATATGGGAAAAAGCGTTGTCAAGGAATCAAGAGATGGATATGCATGTGTTTTATAGAGTTCTGCCGTTAGACGCAAAATGCAGGGAACTTGGAAATAAATGCATTATACCGGTGAGTTACTTTTGCAATAATTTATTCCTGACAGATTGGGATGTGAACAGCATGGGAAATCTGGAATTTAATGATCTGTATGAATTCTTATACCAGATGAAATATGGGGAAAAGATGGATGAAGAAATATATGAGGGAGGCATTCCCAAAATAGAATTTGAAGAGGTGGTACAGTCATTTTTTGATATTTCAACAGAACAATTAGAAACATTTGCCCGATACGATAAAGAAAGAGGCGTTTATCCTTGGGAATCAATTAAATGCTGGAACCGTATTCCGCAATTCCAACCGTTTCCGGAAGTTGTAAACTATATAGAAAATGAGGATGGATCCTTGACTTTGCTCGTAGAAGCTGTTTTTACGGAAGGAGGTAAGGATTGTTCTTTTAAACACGAAGTAACAATAAAAGAGCAAGGGGAGGGCTGGATCTATCTTGGAAATATGACTGAAAAAGACGAATCCTATAGGATTTTGCAGTACCGGCCAAGGAGAGCGTTTTACAATACCAATAAAGAGCGGACAGACTTAGACCAATAGATTTGCATAGATATAGTTTAAAGGACATGATATACTATAAGCAGTCAGAATATGTCAGATTACGGCTTGCAGAACTCGGGGTGAGGAAATCTGCAAGCTTTTTATATAAAGAATAGCCAGGAAAGGACGGCCTTAGGATGGAGAGAGAAAAATCGTATGCGGTATATCTGAAGCGGGGTTGCATTGCGGTACTGAAAGTAGAAGTGTTTTTTAAATTGATTGCCTTTTTCGTGATAGGGCCGCTTTTGGACTGGGCTTTTACTACCTGGGTTCTGGATGATATTCCTGTATTTAACGAAGCAATGTTTTTAAGCATTCTTTCACCCGTCAGCCTGGTGCTTGCGGTCATAATATTCCTGGCTGTTGCACTGTGGTGCTATTATGAAATAAGCTGCCTTATTACTGCGGTGTATCTTAGCAGAATGAGGGAAAAACTGAGCCTGGAGGATATTTTAAAAAGTTCTAAGGAGGCGATGAAGGGAATGAGGCATTTTTCCCTTCCGCTATCAGCCATATATTTTGTATTATTCTTGCCTTTGGTACATGCAGGATATTTAAACTCCCTTGTCCCTAAAGTTGATATTCCAAGATTTGTAGTGGGCGAACTGCAGAGGACAAGCATGGGAAATCTGGGGATCCGGGCGATACAGGCAGGGTACATCGTGGTGTTTCTTATATTGCTCTTAGTACCATTTGCCATGGTTCTAAAGCGGGAGAGTTTCCCAAAGGCCGTAAAGCAAAACTTTATCTGGTACCGTCAATTCAGTTGGAAAGATAGATTTCTGCTGTGGGCAATTTTTATATTCTGGATATTTCTGGAGAACTGGATTCTGGATTCTTTACAGGGAAAGCTGATCCAGGACCAGGACTTTAATCTATCTGTGCTGAAATATTTTTTGCGGTCCCATACCTACAGGGTAGGGCTTGCGTGCTGGATTGTTCTTGCTCTGATTCAATGTGTGGCAATCGTGCTGGTGTTTTTATGGATCACCCGATTGCTGGATAAATATAAAGCGTTGCCTTATTTGCCAGAACAGGCGGGCGGGAAAGAAGGATTAAAGAAAGGCTTGCCTGCGAAGGCTGGAAAAGAAAGACGTATAGCCAGACTATGCAAGAAAATCTGGAGTTCCAGAAGTTCTAAAAAGATCTGGGCCGGCATGCTTCTTATAGCAATTGCAGCAGCGGCTACGGATTATTTTAACGAAGCGCCTTTGGTGCATGAACCATGGGCAATCGGGCATAGAGGATGCATATTTGAAGCGGAAAATACGATTGCGGCAGTGGAGAGGGCCTCGGGACTTGGGGCGGATTATGCGGAAATTGATGTACAGCTTTCAAAAGACGGTGTCCCTATGGTGATTCATGATGAAGATTTGCAGAGACTTGCAGATATGCCGGAGAAGGTAGAGAACCTGACGGCAGATCAATTACAGGAACTGACAGTTATTTCCAATGGGGAAAAGGGGAAGATACCAACGTTTCAGGAAATGGTTGAAGCAGTCAAAAATACGAAAGACAAGACCGGGCTGCTGGTTGAGCTAAAGCCTACAGCAGAGAATCGGGATGAACTCGTCAGCAAGATAATAGAGACTGTGGAAAAATGTAATGCAAAGAACCAGTGCATCTTTATGTCGCTTGATTATGAAAGCGTATACCAGCTGCAGGCGGAGCATCCTGAATGGTGGATAGGCTACTGCATATATGGAGACGTGGGAAAGATGGAGGATGCTGTATGGGAATATAACATTGATTTCCTGGCAGTGGAAGAAGGACTGGCAAGCAATAAGTTTATGGAAAAGGCTAGAAACAGCGGGCTTGCGGTGTATATCTGGACCTCTAATAACTTTGATGATATGGAAAATTATCTTGAGATGGGGGCATCCGGGATTATTACCGATCTTCCGGATCTGGCCAGAGATACGATAGACAGATACATGAAAGACCATCAAGAATACTATGCGTATGATGGAAAGGGATATCCGAAGAAAAAGAATTGAAAAATTGTTCAGCCAGGTAAGAAATACTTGACAGATCTAAATGTAACCTATATTATTACAGTATAAACTGTAACCGTATAAGTAACAGAAAGGAGCATGTCATATGAATACAAAAGAACATGAAGTGATGAAACTGAGAGGAAGTGCAGATGTTTCTTACCTGGGGAGGACCGTGGATAAGATGATATGGGATTTCATGGAAGAAGAAGGGATTAAAGGCTTGACGCTCGCGATTGTCCAGGCGCCCTATATTCCAAGGGTTGTGGGGTATGGATATTCAGATGAAAAGCAGAAGCGCCTGGCTTCCGTGAATACGCTGTGGCCGGCAGGCCCTATTTCCCAGGGGTATGCAGCCGTAGCAGTTATGCAGCTTTATGAGGCGGGAAAACTGGATTTGGACGATCATGCCGGGAAATGGATACAGAATGTTCCGGAGGAATGGAAAAAGATTACGGTGCGTCAGCTTCTCCATCACGCGGCAGGGATCCCTGATTACAGAACAAGGGAAGCCTTTGATTCAGAGCGGGAGTGGACGTTTGGGGAACTGCTTGAACTGATAGAAGATCAGTCTTTGGAATTCGAGCCTGGAACAGAGGTAAAGCAGAGTGCGTCAAATTTCCTTCTTCTGACTGAAATAATTGAAAGAGTTTCAGGAACTGCCTATCAGGAATATGTAAAGAAGCACCAGTTTGAACGGCTGGGGCTTTCACATACTTCCTTTACTGGGGATTTAAAACAGTTCAAACAGGAAGATTTGAGTTTAAGCGAATATGTTCATCAGATCTTTAAGAAAGATGAAAGGTATATTGACCCAGCGGAGACAGCAGCCAGCTATCGGGATGATGGCAGCAAATATCCGGTGATCCCCTCTTCCGCGCTTCGGGGATTTGGCGATGTGTGGGCATCTGCGCAGGATATTTCCTTTTGGGATATCGGGCTTGCCGGGGGCGTGCTGATACAGGAACCTCAGAATCGCGCGGTGGTATATGCGCCATGGAAACTGCCGGATGGGAGAACTGTACCGGCCAGTGCGGGATGGCAATTTTATAATCACAGGGGACTTATGGACATCAAGGGCTCGATAGCGGGCTACTCCTCATTTTTAAGCCGTTTTACGCATCCGGAGGAATTAGTCTGCGTGACATTGATGGCAAATAAGGAGGGCGTGGATTTTACCAATCTGGGCAGGAAGATCGCCGGAGCCTTTGGGGATCTGCTGTCTACAAATTATGATGATACCCGCTTGTATCTGCTGGAAGGGCAGTTATCCGTTAAGGAGACGGTGCAGCGTCTTGAAAAGCAATTGAATGCATTGGATATTCCGGTATTTGCGAAATTTGATCATGCAGAAAATGCAAAAGAGGCAGGACTTGAACTGCGTCCTACCACAGTACTGGTATTCGGCGCGCCAAAGGTAGGTACGATTCTTATGCAGGCTGACCAAAGTATTGCGCTTCATCTTCCGCTTAGGATTGCTGTTTGGGAAGATGAAGCAGGAAGCACCTGGCTGGCCTTTCCGAAAATGAAGCCTTTGGCAGAAGAATATGGACTTGGAAGCCATCCGATCGTAGAAAAAATGCAAAAACTTTTAGAATCACTTTTAAAGAAGGCAGCAAATTATTATGAACTTTCGTTATAAATAGCGTCCCATTCCTTCCTATGGTACAATGGATACAAGACATAGAATGTACCAGCCCCGTTCATGCGGGGCCGGAGAAAAAGGAGGCATGGGAATGGACGCAAGGCTAGAACCACTATTTACGCCATGGAAGATTGGAAACTGCGAGATTAAGAATCGTATCGTCTTGACCTCCATGGGAGGAACGAACCTTCTGGGGTGGATGGAAAAGAACCATTTTGACAAGGAAGGGGCACGCTTCATCATGGAGGCTGCCAAGAATAATGCGGGGCTGGTATTGCCAGGATGCCAGCCGGTGTACAATCCAATGTTCGGGCAATGGCTATATAAGAACAAGAAGATGTACGAGGATTTGAAGGCCTGGATGCCTGAGTTTCACAAGACAGGGGCAAAACTATTCGTCCAGCTGACGGCCGGATTTGGCCGGTCTTTTACGATCAGCAAGATGATGGAGAGCCTTTACGCCAACAAGTTTTTAAGGGTGGTCTCCAAGCCGTTCATGGATCTGGACAAGATCACGGCTACGGCAAGCCCTTCTCCAAACCGGTGGTCAGACAAGGTTCCTTCGAGAGAGATGACGGTGGAGGAAATCCATGAATTTGTGGAAGCTTTCGCCAAATGCGCGAAACTGCTGCAGGAGGCGGGCGTGGACGGCGTTGAGATCCATGCGGTTCATGAGGGCTATCTGCTGGACCAGTTTACTTTGAAGTATGTGAATCACCGCACGGATGAGTATGGAGGATCTTTTGAAAACCGCTACCGCTTTGCGGTGGAGATCGTGCAGGCTATTAAGAAGGAATGTGGAAAAGAATTTCCAGTATCCTTAAGGTACAGCGTCCGCTCTATGACAAAGGGATTCCGGGAAGGCGCGCTGCCGGGAGAGGACTATGAGGAGGCAGGAAGGGATATGGCGGAATCCGAAAAGGCGGTGAAGTATCTTCAGGATGCAGGCTACGATATGCTCAATTGCGATAATGGAACATACGATGCCTGGTATTGGGCGCATCCGCCAATCTACATGCCGGAGAATTGTAATCTTTTGGATGTGGAGCATATCCGGAAGTTTGTGGATATTCCGGTTGTATGCGCAGGGCGGATGGATCCGCTTGCAGCGGCAGAGGCAGTCGCAGAAGGCAGGATCGACGGCGCGGGATTCGCCCGGAGGTTCCTCGCTGATCAGGCATGGGTGACCAAGCTGATGGAAGGACGAGAGGAAGATATCCGTCCCTGTATCCTGTGCCACAACGGATGCTTTAATATGTGCCATTACAAAGGGGTACCCAATGACCAGGAATTATCGGACAGCCTGCATCTGGCACGCTGCGCGGTAAATGCCGAGACCATGCAGTGGGATAAGCACTATATTAAGAAAGCGCCGACCTCTAAGAAAGTACATATTATCGGCGGCGGCATTGGCGGGATGGAGGCTGCCAGGGTTCTGAAGCTAAGAGGCCATGAACCGGTCATCCATGAAAAGAGCGATGTCCTTGGCGGTACATTTATACCGGCAAGCGCGGAATCTTACAAAGACAAGCTGAGGGATCTGCTTGTCTGGTACAGGCGGCAGATGGAAGTGCAAAATATCGAAGTCCATCTGGGCGAAGCGGTCAGGGACATGGCTCAGTTTGGCAGTGACCCGGTGATCGTCGCAACGGGCGCGGTTCCAAGGATTCTGAAAAATGTGCCCGGCCATGAGCGGATGATCGAGGCCTGCGAGTACTTAAACGGAGCCAAAGTCGGAGACGTGGTGGCGGTGATCGGCGGAGGCCTGACGGGAAGCGAGATTGCCTATGAATTGGCGCTGAAAGGAAAGAAGCCGGTGATTGTGGAGATGAAGGATGATCTGGTCTCCCA
Organism: [Clostridium] scindens; assembly: GCF_019597925.1. Classification (NCBI taxonomy): domain Bacteria; kingdom Bacillati; phylum Bacillota; class Clostridia; order Lachnospirales; family Lachnospiraceae; genus Lachnoclostridium; species [Clostridium] scindens. Next base: position 1,701,950 of record NZ_CP080442.1, read on the forward strand.
GACGGGCGTCTGCCTGGCGAACAGTTCCTATCTGCGGGAATGGTTCGCTCTTCATCAGGTTCCGGTCTATCTGGAAACCACGCTTAAGGAAGTAAGGGAAGACTCTATCATCTGCGCCACGAAGGAAGGAAAAGAAGTGGAGATTGCCTGTAATTCGGTCATCAGTTCTGCGGGCTATATACCCAATCCTCTGCAAGGAAATGGAAAAGGGGTGCAACTGGTAGGAGACTGTCTGAAAGTAGGAAATCTCAGGTCAGTTATCTGGAGCGCATACGAGGCGGCGATGAAGGTCTGATAGGGGGCGGAGAACGATGATGAATGATAGAATGAAACTGTCAAAAGAGCAGGAAGCGATCCTCAACGGCAGTCAGGGCGAGGTGATGGCCAAGGTGATGGAAACCCTGGTCCGCTACGGCGAATTGTTCGGGGCGGACGGGATGGTGCCGATTACCAGCCAGTATAATCACCTGGTAACTTCTTTCGGGCTGAAAGCGCTGGGACCAGTCTATGACTTGATGGAGAAGTTGATCCATGCCGGGTGCGCGTCTTCACAGAAATTTACTGCGGATCCAAGGCCGATGGATAAGAATGTGCCTAGTTCTTTTCTGCAGAATATCGTATTCAACCATTTTATGTACAGCAAGCAGGAGTACTATGAAGGCCAACTGGAGAAATTAGGCCTGGTTGAGAAAGATGCGTTTACCTGTACCTGCTATATGGACGAAGTGGGAAATACGCCTAAGCAGGGAGACATTCTTTCCTGGTCAGAATCTTCCGCGGTAGTATACGCGAATTCCGTGCTGGGAGCCAGATGCAACAGAAATTCCGGGATTATCGATCTGATGGGCTCCGTCGTGGGCTACGTGCCCCATTTCGGACTTCTGACCGATGATGGGCGCAAAGCCAGATGGATTGTTGAGATCAGGACCGCCAAAAAGCCGGAGGCCCAGCTCCTTGGCTCTGCCATCGGCATGAAAGTGATGGAAGATGTGCCCTATATCGTAGGCCTGGATAGGTGGCTTGGAACATTGGATGAAGGGACCAAGGCCTACCTGAAGGATTTTGGAGCGGCCACGGCGTCCAACGGCGCGGTAGGGCTGTATCACGTGGAAGGAATTACGCCGGAGGCCATACAGCAGGGGCGGGAACTTCTTGTGGAAGAGCCAAACGTATATATCATTGACGATGCGGAATTGAAGCGGGTGTATGACAGTTATCCGGTGATCTGGAAGAAGAAGGATGCCAGGCCAAAACTATGCTTTATGGGCTGTCCTCATATGAGCCTGGATCAATTGACGCAATGGACGGAGAAGATCGAGCAGGGACTAAAGGAAGCCGGGAAGGAACGGGTGGCCATTCCCACCGTCTTTACTGCTGCGCCGGCAGTCCTTAAGAAGTTTGAGGAGACGCCTTACGCCTCCAGGCTTAGAAAGGCAGGGGTAGTTATCTCCTATATCTGCCCGCTGATGTATATGAATAACCCGCTCAGTGCCAGCATGCCTGTCATTACGTCAAGCAATAAGCTTCGGACTTATACAAGTGCCAGGTATTATACGGATGAGGAGATTCTGGAACAGATTACGAAGGGAGGGAGCGCATCATGAAGCGTTTTCAGGGAAGAGTCGTTACGCCGGGAAGTATTACCGCAAAAGCCTTAGTATCCCATGAGGGCCTGAATACATTGGCCTCTTTTCAAAAGGCGCTGCAGTTTGGCGATAAGAAAGCCACCTGCGGAGACCAGAATAATGCGGACCTATATGGCAAGCAGATGGCGGGAAGAGCGCTTTGCCTGCCGAGGACGATCGGTTCCACGACTGGCGGGCTGGTGCTGTACTGTGCCTGCTCTATGAAACGGCAGCCTGCCTGCATGCTGTTCTCCGAGCCCATTGATTCTCTGGCCGCGGCGGGGACGATTCTTGCGGATGTGTGGCTATCGGATGTGAAGATGCCGGTGATCGACTGCCTGGGCGAAGAGTTTCTTCAATATGTGAAGGATGATATGGCTATTGCGGTCAAGGACGGTGGAATTGTGGAGGTGGAGGATAAGAACAATGTATGAACTGGTACAAGCAAAGGGAGACAGCTACTATATTCAAAGTCCAGCGAAGATTGGCGTTTTCCGATTGAATGAGACGGCTGTATGTCTGATTGACAGCGGAAATGACAAGGATGCAGGCAGGAAGGTGCGCCAGATTCTGGAAAGGAATCACTGGACTCTGGCCGCAATCTACAATACCCATTCCAACGCCGATCATATCGGAGGGAATAAATACCTGCAAGGCCAGAGCGGCTGCCGGATATTTGCGCCTGGGATTGAATGTGGATTTACCAATCATACGGTGCTTGAGCCCGCCTTTTTATATGGCGGGTTTCCTCCTAAGGATTTAAGGCATAAGTTTCTCATGGCGCAGGAGTGCAAGGCCGAATATCTTACGCCGGATACGCTTCCGGATGGAATGACAGCGATTCCTCTTCCCGGACATTTTTTTGACATGATGGGATTTCGAACCAAGGATGACGTGGTATATCTTGCAGACTGCCTGTCCAGCAGGGAGACTCTGGAAAAGTACCAGATCAGCTTCCTCTATGATGTCGGGGCATACCTTGATACCCTTGACAGGGTAAAAGAGATGAAGGCCGCCATGTTTGTTCCGGCCCACGCGGAAGCGACGGAGGATATCGCGCCCCTGGCCCAGGCAAATATTGACAAAGTGCACGAGATTGCAGAGAAGATTCTGGGTGTCTGCAAGGAGGCGCTGTGCTTCGAGGATATATTGCAGCGGCTTTTCAATGATTTCTCCTTGTCAATGAATTTTGAGCAGTATGTACTAATCGGAAGCACGGTGCGTTCTTATCTTTCCTGGCTTAAGGATACTGGACGGCTGGACGTGGCTTTTGTTCATGGGAAACTGCTGTGGAAAGCGAATTGAGGAAGGGAAAGCCTGACAATCTATAAATATGGAGATAAAAGAAGTCCGCTGGCATAATTGCCGGCGGATTTTTCATTTATAGATTTTGACTATATGTATATTGAGGAAATCAATTAGGAATAGCCAGATGGTTATGATAACATGATAAAGAATAAAATCTTAAGGAATGAAATAGATCGAATAGATTAAGAGGAGAACAAAGTCAGACAAGATGATAGGTATAGAAGAAGTAATGCAGAGGATCAGCCTTCCGGAAGAGGCAAGAAAAACCGTACGGCATATGGACCTGACGCAGGTTGCGCTTGAAGCGTGGAGGACGTTGTTCTATGAAGACATGGAGGAATTCCTTGCGCGTTGGAATCAGCTGCCGGGCAAGCACGCGTGGGCGTTGGGATTCTATATCCGCCTTGCGGCCGAAGTACATGACAGATATCGCGAGAAGGGAATAAAAGAGTGCGTTTATGACCAGACCTTCTATGATATTACCATCTGGTGCAAGGAATGCTATCGGAAGCACGGCGTGTATGGGCTGGAAGAACTTTGGTGGCTGGGCCAGTCCGTGAAAATGCAGCTCTTTCGGCTGGGAAGGCTCCAGTTTGAACCGATTGTCATAAATAAGCCCTTACAAGGAAAGAATAGAACCATACCGGCAGGAACGCATGTCTTGAATGTGCATATCCCTGCGGGAACTCCCTTGAATTATGAGGAATGCAAAGAATCCTTTGCATGGTCCGTACGATTCTTTGAAGGAGAATATGAGGCATATATCTGTGATTCCTGGCTGCTGTCGCCTCATCTTAAGGAAATGCTGCCTCCGGACAGCAATATCATAAGATTTCAGGAGAGGTTCGAAGTCGTCAAGGTACACTACGATTATCCCCAGGCGGAGCAGAGGATATTTGGGGAGGTGCTGGAAGATAAGGAGAGATATCCGGAAGATACCTCCCTTAGAAGAGCGGCAAAACAGTATCTGATGAAGGGAAACGATGTAGGGATTGGAATTGGTGTTATAGATGTTCCCTATAGGAATATATAGATTATCAATTTGTGTGCCTTTGCGGTGTCATATATAATGTCTTATAGACAAAAGAATATATAGGAGAGGAAGATCTTATGAAAAAGAAACTGTTAAGTGTATTATTATGTGCCGCTATGGTTGGCTCTCTTGCCGCCGGATGCGGATCAAAGAATGACAAAAAAGATGCCTCAGACGGGGATGGCAAGACGGTGCTTACATTCTGGTGCCATGACAATGCCCCTTGGGTAAAGGCTTACAAAGAGATGGGCAAGAAGTTCGAGAAAGCAAATCCGGATTACAAAGTAGAGGTGCAGGAGTACCCCTTCGAAGTCTACAATGACAAGATTCAGACAGCATTGACTTCCAGCACGTCCGGCCCTGATATCATAGCGGTATGGGGAGGCCTGGCGCCTTCATTCATCCAGTCAGACGCCCTGTCCGAAGTGCCGGAGGATCTTTCCAAGGAATTAAAAGAAGACTATCTGGCGCCGACGGTTGGAATCTATCAGAAGGAAGGCAAGTATTATGGCGTTCCGATGGAATTCAATCTGGAATATGGCGGTATGATCGTTAATAAGAAGCTATTTGACGATGCGGGAATCTCATATCCTAAGACCTGGGAAGACCTTCGCAAGGTGTCCAAGGAAGTATCCAGGCAAAACGGCGAGGTCGTAGAGATGAAGGGCTTCGAGATGATTGATACGGATGCGCTGATCTGCAACTATCTTGCAATGATCCTTCAGCAGGGAGGCCAGTATCTGCAAGAAGATGATTCCATTAATTTTGCCACGCCGGAAGGCATCAAGGCAATGGAAGAGATCCTGAGCATGGTGAAGGACGGCGAATGCGATCTGGACAACCTGACTGCCGGAGAATATTGCTACAACGACGTCTATCAGGATAAGGGCTACATGTCTTCTGTCGGCTCCTGGGCAATCGGCGAGGGAACAGATTCCTATGATCTGACATATGGAGAAGACTTCGAATATGTGCCGGTTCCGCAGTATGGCGAGAAGATGGCATTTGCATCCGAGACGGGATGGGGAATCATGGTTCCGGATAACGGAAAGAACAAAGACGCTGCCTGGGAATTTGTCAAGTTCTTCAGCGAGCCGGAGAATCTGGTACAGCACAATATCGCATGCAACCAGCTTCCGCCGAGAAAATCCTTGCTGGACAGCGAAGAGTATAAGGAGGCAATGCCGAATATCGCGTTCCTGCTGGATATTCTTCCTAGCGGACAGTGGATGGGACCTTATAATACCTCCGATATGCGTGAGATCTTCGACCAGATGTTTATCGGGCTTTGCCAGTCAGACAATCCGGATATCGAAGGAGCGTTAAAGGAAGCGTCTGAGAAGATAACAGAGGAATGCCAGATAGGCTATTCGATGGATGAATAGATAAGAGGCAGGGAATTCTTTGGGGGGATTCTCTGCCCCTTTCATATGACGGAAGGAAATGAACCAATGAAAAATAATCGTTTTGTAGCTGCAGTACTGATTCCCGGATTCGTTTTTATGCTTATCTTTGCAGTCTTTCCGGTGGCATACGGCCTGGGGATATCGTTCTACGACTATAATCCTGCCAGCACGCACAATCTGTTTCTGGGAATAGACAACTATAAAAGGCTGATCCAGGATGAGACGTTCTGGAAAGCGGTGCGAAACACCGTCTTTTTCTGTGTGATTGCCGTAGCTGGAAATATAGTGATCACGCTGTTTCTTGCGAAAATCATCTCTGTGCTGCCATCCAAAGGATTAAAGACTCTTTTTCGGACGATCCTATTTATCCCATGTATCGCGCCTATGGTAGGAACCTCTATGGTATGGAAGTATGGAATCGTAGGCACGGATGGGGGGATGATCAATCAAATTCTGGCATTCTTCGGAAGAAGCCCCAAGAACTGGTTTCTGACTACGCTACCGCTTATGATCATCATTATCGTTTATACGCTGTGGGCGGATATCGGATATAACGTGGTGCTATTTACGGCAGGGATCGAGAACGTGCCAAAGGAGTTCGATGAGGCGGCTGCCATAGACGGCGCAGGCCCAATCCGCAGATTTATCTCCATCAAGCTGCCTCTGATGGGACGTACGTTTGCGTTTGTGGCTATTATGACGATGGCCAACTATTTCCAGATGTTTGCACAGTTTCGCATATTTGCAGCCAAGGGCGGGATTGACAATTCTGCGATGGTGCTTACGAACTATATCTTTAAGACCAGTTTCCTAAGTTTTGATATGGGATACGCCTCTGCAATCGCAACCGCGTTATTCCTGATCGTATTCGTAGTCGCCCTGGTACAGAATAAGATGATGCGATCAGATTGGAGTTATGAATGATGAAGAGAAGCAAGAACGTATATAAAAGGTATCATTACCTGATTATCGCATTTATGGGCGTGTTTTCTGTGATCATGATGTACCCCATGGCATGGATGCTGGTGACTTCCTTTAAAAGCAATGCGGACATCCATAAGAATAAGGCGAAATTCTTTCCGGCAGAGTGGACGGTGGAAGGGTACCGCAGCGCTTTTGAAAAGGCGCCGATTGGAGACTGGCTTGTCAACAGCATCGTAATAACAGTTGTAATTACCTTTGCCGTAATCCTTACCAGCACATTGATTGGATATGTGTTTGCAAAATACGAGTTTAAGTTTAAAAGATCCCTGTTTCTTCTGATGCTGGCGACTATGATGGTTCCGCCCCAGGTGACGATGATACCAAGATACCTGATGATCCAGAAGATGCATCTGTTCAACACAAGATGGGCGCTGATCGTGCCCGGGCTTGTAAGCGCGTTTGCCATCTATCTGGCCAGGCAGTTTATCACGGATGTGCCGGACAGCCTGTGCGAGGCGGCTAAGATGGACGGAGCAGGGCCGCTTAGAATCTATTGGAGCGTGATCCTGCCGAATATCAAGCCGGCGATCGGCTCGATCGGAATCTTTACTGCCATGGCAAACTGGAATGATTATCTGAATCCGCTCCTGATGCTCAACGATATTGATAAGATGACGCTTCCGCTTGGCCTGGTGATGTTTGACAGCCAGCGTTCGGTGGATCTGGCGGCGACCATGGCCGCGGCTGCCATGATCATGATGCCGATGATTCTTATATTCGTCCTGTTCCAAAGACAATTTATCAAGGGAATGACCATGAGCGGCATAAAATAAAGCACGTGCGAATAGTAAATGAGAGGGAAATCAGAATGAAGAAAAATACAGAGATACATTATGAAATGAAGCTGCTAAGCTCGCTTGTGAAGGTATTTCCGGATGAGACGCCCGTATACAGGCCGGAATGCCTGCTTCTAAGCGCGCTGTGGGGAGAGACGGTATCCTTTCAGGCCGCGTATACCGGGGATTTTTTTATGCGGGAACGCCTGGACGTGAAGATTACATCACCGCTGGAGAAATGGATCAGGGTAAGGAGCGTGGAGCAGGTTCCGGTGGGACGGGCCACCAATGGAATTGTGGATGACAATTATCTAAGGACAACCTCGGGACTGTATCCGGATCTATTAAGGGACTTAAAGGACAAAAAAGCAATCGTGTGCTCCAACCAATGGCGAAGCCTGTGGATTGACGTGGAGGTAACAGAAGAGATTGCGCCCGGAGAGTACGCAATCGAAGTCAGCCTGCAAAAAGAGGGCCATGCAGTATGCTCCTGCGTCATGAAGATTACCATCATCGGCGCCAGCCTGCCACAGCAGAAGATCATACATACCGAATGGATGCATGCGGATTGCCTGGCAGATTATTACCAGGTTGACGTATTTTTGGAAGAACACTGGGAGATCCTTGAGAATTATTTCCGCCAGTATGTGAAAAGAGGCTGTAATATGATGCTTACGCCGCTTTTCACCTCTCCTCTGGATACGGCGATAGGACTGGAAAGAACCACGACTCAGCTGATCGACGTGGAAGTAAAGGACGGGGAATACCTGTTTGGCTTTGATAAGCTTAAGCGATGGGTGGATCTGTGCAAGAAATGCAGGATCAAGTATTTTGAGATGTCCCATCTGTTCTCCCAGTGGGGAGCAAAGTACGCGCCAAAAGTCGTGGCAATGCGCGACGGGAAGGAAGAGAAGATATTCGGGTGGCATACGCCTGCGGTGGGAGAGTATACCAGATTCCTCCAATGCTTCCTTCCGCAGTTGATTGAGAAGTTACGGGAATGGGAGATCGCGGACGTCACATATTTCCACATCTCAGACGAGCCAAGGGAAGAAGATCTTAATACCTACCGGGCTGCCAGGGAATCTCTGGGAAATCTGCTGGATGGATTCCAGACGTTTGACGCATTGTCGAGTTATGAATTCTACCGTCACGGCCTGGTTGAAAAGCCCATACCCGGCAATAATGAGATTGAGGAATTCCTGGAGCATGGGCTTACGGACATGTGGACCTACTATTGCACCGGACAGTACTATGAAGTAAGCAACCGGTTCATGTCCATGCCATCTGCAAGAAACCGTATCTATGGGGTGCAATTGTATAAGTACGATATTGTTGGAATCCTGCACTGGGGATACAACTTCTATAACAGCCAATTTTCCATCGAGCACATCAATCCCTATGAAGTGACGGATGCAGGAAATGCGTTTCCGGCGGGAGATCCATTCCTGGTGTACCCGGGGGCGGATGGGCATCCGGAGGAGTCCATCCGAATGATGGTGCAGGATGAGGCAATGGCGGATCTGAGGGCGCTTGAACTACTAGAATCCCTGACCAGCAAGGCGCATGTGATGGAACTGATCGAAGGAGAACTATTTGAACCCCTTACTTTTTGCACCTATCCCAAATCAGAGATGTACCTGATTACGTTAAGAAACAGGATCAACCGCGAGATTGGCAGATACCAGTCGGAAGGATGTGTAAGAAAATGAGCAAGACAAGGATCGTAAAAACAACCTGCTCCACCTGCGGCCCGTGCTGCGAAGTAGACGCCTATGTAGAAGGCGGAAAACTGGTAGGCGTGGAAGGCGCCAGAAATACGCCGGCCCAGTCAGGAGGCCTGTGCGCGAAAGGGGCGGCAGCGCTCCAGTATGTCTATAACAAAGAAAGAATCCTCTACCCTATGAGACGGGCAGGGGAAAAAGGAGAGGGGAAATTTGAGCGGATCTCCTGGGATGAAGCCTATGAGATGATCGCAGAGAACCTGCTTCGAATCCGCGAGTCTTATGGAGCCAGATCTACCGTTTTCTATGCAGGCTATCCCAAGTGGTTCCGTCCGGCGCTGCTGCGGATGGCCAATGCCTACGGGTCGCCGAACTTCTGTACCGAGTCCAGCACCTGCTTCCAGGCTGCGGCGCTTGCCTGGCGCTCCATATATGGCAATGGAATCTGCGGGCCGGATATGCCCAATGTCAAGACGCTGATGCTATGGAGTTCCAACCTTTATCATTCCAATACGCCCATGAGCGGCATGTATAAAAGCCTGAAAAAGAGGGGCGTCAAGATAATCGATGTGGATCCGAGGCATACGGTGACTGCCCATGACGCTGATATTCATCTGCAGCTGATCCCTGGCACGGATGGGGCGCTGGCTCTGTCTATGGCGCAGGTGATTATAGAGGAAGATTTGTATGACAAGGAGTTTGTAGAGCAGTATGTCTACGGATTTGATGAATATAAAGCCTATGTACAGGATTTTACGCCGGAGAAGGCGGAGAAGATTACAGGAGTTCCCAAAGACATGATACGTCTGGCGGCCAGAACCTATGCAGGCGAAGGCCCGGCCGGAATCATGTTCTCGGCATCTCCGGTGGTCCATCATTTGAATGGAGTACAGAATTACCGGGCCGTATTCTCATTGATCGCCATTACCGGAAACTATGATGTGAAAGGGGGCAATCGGCAGCGTCCCGCCCCTTCCTGCCCGGTAAATGAGTTTGGGAAAGTCCGGCGCTATGATCAGGAAGAAGCCATCGGACAGAAGGAATTTCCGGCCTGGTTTGACCTGTCCTGCGACGAGGCGCAGTGCACCAGGCTGGCAGACTACATACTTGAGGAAGACCCTTACCCGATTAAGGCTGTATTTGCCATGGGACTGAACCACCGCATGTGGCCGCAGCCGCAGAGGCTGAATGAAGCGCTTGGGAAGCTGGACTTCTATGTAAATGTGGAATTATTCATGTCCGAGTCAAGCAAGATGGCGGATCTGGTACTTCCGGCATGCACTTCCTATGAGAGGGAAGAGGTGCATGTCCTAAGAGGCGGAAGATTCTTCTTCTCCAACCAGGCGATCCAGCCGCTGGGCGAATCAAAGAACGATATTGAGATTATTATGGGAGTAATGAAGAAGATGGGCCTTAAGGACGAAGTGCTTTTACAAGGATATGATTCTTACATGGAGCATATCCTTAAGCCTGCGGGGATTACACTGGAAGAATTAAAAAGCCATCCGGAGGGCATGCAAGGGAAGAATCTGATTCCTCCGGCAGAAAAGACTTATGAGACACAGCCTTTTTACACCCCCTCTGGAAAAGTAGAGTTAAAATCCCTGGTGCTTGAGAAATACAAGGCAAGCCATGGCTATGACGGCTTGCCGGTTTACCATGACTACCGCATAGAAAGCAGCATTGACCGGGAGGACTATCCACTTATCCTGAATACGGGCAGCCGGAAGCCGCAGCTTTTCCATGCCAGGCTATACCGTATGCCATGGCTGGCAGGCATTGAGAAGGAGCCGCTGGTAGAGATCCATCCGGAAGATGGCAAACGCTATGGCATAGCGGATGGCAGTCCGGTAAGGCTGATTACTCCGGCTGGGGAGGCGAAGGGAATTGCAGCCTACGATATAGCCGGGCAGCCGGGCATTGCCTACATCTATCACGGAAGTTCCAAGGGAGACGCCAATGAGCTGATCGGAAAGGATTATCTGGATCCAATATCAGGATTTCCGGGATTCAAAGGCTATTTTTGCAGGATAGAGGCGGTGAAGGAGGAAGAGTGCCAGTATGATAAAGTTTAATGAAGATCTATGTATTGGGTGCTATGCCTGCTACGTGGCATGTATAGCCGAACATAACCCTCCCGAGGCAGAGAATGCATATAGTTTTCGCAGCATCAAAAAGACGCTGTCTGAGGATGCAAAGATGCAGAAAAACGTCTGCGATGGATGCAGCCACTGCGGGAAATGCTTGGAAGCCTGTCCGTTTGGAGCGATATATAAAGATGAGCAGTATGGGCTGATACTGACGGATCAGGATAAATGCCGGAAGTGCCGGAAGTGCCAGGAAGTCTGCCCAAATGACGCCATTCGCTTCGATGCGGATGGCAAGATGGAAAAATGCGACGGATGCATCGATCGGCTTAAGGAAGGCAGAGAGCCTGCATGCGTAAGAGCGTGCCATGTAAAGGCCATACAATGGCAGTAATAAAGAAGAAGGATCGTATCATGGAGAAAGAGATTGCAGGATATATATTGGCAGGCGGCGATAACCGAAGGATGGCAGGCAGGAAAAAAGCCTTGCTTACCTACCAGAATCAGACATTCTATGCTCACATCAGGGAACGCATGCCTGCTTTCAAGAATGTCTACCTGTCGGTGGAACAGGCAGCCCCTTATGAGGCATTGGATGCAGATCTGGTCATTGACCAATATGCAGACATGGGTCCCTTGGGCGGAATCTTAAGCGGCCTGGAAAAATGCGGCGAGGATGCCTTGCTGGTAGTGCCCTGCGACATGATTCCGTTTCCAGGCGACATGGCTTTGTGGATGGCAGAGCAATATAGAAAGACGGGGCGACCGGTAATTCCATGCGAGAAAGGAAGAAACTTATCATTTCCGGGAATCTATACGAAGGAAATGTGGCCGGCATTAAAGCAGATGGAAGAAGCGAAGGATTACCGGATAAGGAAGGTGTGGGAGTCGTTACGGATTCCTTACGAGAAGGTCCCTGTGGAGGATCATGGCTGGAAGATTGCCAACATTAATTCTGAGGAGGATTATAGCCTTCTTACCGGCGCGAAGATCAATATCTCCCTGGAGGAGGCTCTAAAGATATTAGAACAGCACATTACAAGGATCACGGACACCCAGATGGCTGGATTGATAGAGGCAGTTGGACGTCGGACGGCGCAGGACTTGTATTCCCCCATCGATCAGCCGCCTTTTGCAAGATCTCCTCTGGATGGATATGCGCTGCGGGGAGAGGACGTTAAAGGCGCGTCGCCTGAGAATCCGGCAGAACTGAATGTTGTAGACGAGATTTTTGCCGGAAGCTATTCGCTACGAAGGATAGGGCCGAAAGAAGCAGTGCGGATCATGACCGGAGCCCCTATTCCGGAAGGGGCAGATGCAGTGATCCGCCAGGAAGATACGGATTATGGAGAAGAAAAGGTACATATCTTTAAACCGGTAAATCCATATGATAACTATTGCTTCCAGGGAGAGGATTACAAGGCCGGCGCCTGCCTGGTGCATAAGGGCGAGCGGATGGATGCGGCTAGTACCGCCCTTGCTGCCAGCATGGGATACGACAGCGTAGCCGTGTTTCGCGAGCCGAGGATCGCGATCATAGCCACCGGAGACGAACTTCGGATGCCGGGAGAGGATCTGGAGGCAGGCCAGATCTATACATCCAACCAATTCCTTCTTGCCGGGCGGCTTAAAGAATTAGGAATCACGCAGCTGACGGTCAGAAAGGTGCCGGATGCTCCGGCCCAGGTCGCAGCCTGCATCAGGGAACTGGCAGGAAGCCATGATCTTATTATTACGTCCGGCGGAGTATCGGTGGGAAAGAAAGACATCATGCATGATGTGGCAGAGAATCTGGGCTGCCGGAAACTGTTCTGGAGGATCCGCTTTAAGCCGGGCTCTCCGGCTATGGCGTTCATGTATGACAGCACCTGCGTGCTGTGTCTGTCAGGAAACCCTTTTGGGGCAGGGGCAGGGATGGAACTTCTGGTCCGTCCGGCCTTGTCTTATCTAACGGGAGATGCAGGGTTTCTGGCGAAGGAAGAAAGTGCTGTAATGTCAGAAGATTTTCCAAAACCCAGCAAGATGCGAAGATTCCTGCGGGCAGTATTAACGGGAGAGGAGGTCCGGCTTTCAAAAGGCCTTGCTTCCTCGGGGGTCTTAAGCACCTTAAAAGACTGTAACTGTATAATCGACATCCCGGCAGGAAGTCCGGGACTTAAGAGAGGTGAGGAAGTATGCGTGAGGATTCTGTAAAAGACGATAGGCAGCTGATATTTGCGATAAGCGGATATAAGAATTCCGGGAAAACGACACTGATCGAAAATCTGATCCCTATTCTCACGGGATATGGATATAAAGTGGCGACTATTAAGCATGATGCCCATGACTTTGAGCCGGATGTGCCAGGTACGGATACGTATCGGCATAGAAAGGCAGGAGCCTTGGGTACGGCCATATTCTCAGGCCACAGATGGAGGATTGAAAGGGATGCCAAAGAAAAGATCAGCGTGAAAGAGTTGATAAAGGCCTTCCCTGACGCGGATATAGTATTATTAGAAGGGTTTAAAAATAGCGAGTATCCCAAATATGTCTGCAGCTGTCCTGAGGAAAATGCAGACGCGTCAAAGATCGCGGAGGTCATCCTGGATATGATAAATAGCAAATAGTAAGAAACAGGCAGCGCTGCCACATGAAAGCGTTCTGCCTGTTTCTTATTATTTGAGATAATCAAGAAATGCGCCTAATTCAATTGGACGGCTGTAATAATACCCCTGATAAATCGTACAGCCTAGCGAAAGGAGCATATCCCGCTGCTCTTTCGTCTCTACAAATTCTGCTACCGTACGGCAGTTCAGGCTATTGGACATGCGAAGGATGCTGGAGATAATATCCTTGGAACGCTCATTGCCGGGCAGCTGGGTGACCAGGCTGCCGTCCAGTTTTACCTCGCAGTAGGTATTTTCCTGGAGCTGGAGGATGGAATTATGGCCCATCCCGAAATCATCCAGGCTGAATTCGATTCCCAGGTTTTTCAGGCGCTCCATCCCCTTATCCAGGGCGTCGGACATTTCCATTGCAGCCCGCTCGGTGATCTCAAGATTCAGATGGATATGCCGCAGCTCATATTGATTCAGGATATCCGTTACCCTGTCAAAGTATTCGCTATCCAGCATCTCCTTTGGAGAGACGTTGACGGACAGATGGATGTCGTCTTTTAAGTACGAATCCATCAACTGCGCATCCTTACAGGCCCTGTTCAGAAGATAGTAGCTGAGTTCATTGAGGAAGCCATCTTCATATGCCAGGGCGATCGCCAGGGGAGGAGCAATATAGCCGGCAAACGGATGCTTCCAGCGCATCAGCGCTTCAGCCCCATGCAGCGTATCCTGCGCGGTAATCTGAGGCTGGTAGAATAACTGTATCTGCCCGCGCCGCATGGCGTTATGCAGATCCATGGCAAGGGTCTTGGCGTAATGGCTGGTGGAAGATTCCCGGTTTAAAAAGCGCGGGATATGCCCATTCTTTTCTCCAGCTGCCATATCCCTTTCCATCTGCCAGATGGCCTCCTTAAACAGGCTGGTCTCTTTTAACTCCCCACGCCGGATAAAAGGCATGTAGATCAGCACGCCGACAAAGATGTTGAAAATCTGCAAAAGGCTGCCCGCAACGGAGCCGGTAGCTTTATAACCGCTGACAATGATGGGGACGGTCCAGTCCACCGACTGGGTGACCACTGGCACAAGTCCTGTCCAAGTGGCAAACGTGCTGATTAAAGTCAGTACGACCGGAGCCAGGATAAATGGAACGAGCATAGTAAAATTAAAAATAATAGGAAATCCAAATACAGCGATCTCGCTGATATTAAATAAAGCGGAAGGCAATGCCACATAGGCAATCTTGCGGTTGTGGCTTTTTTTGGAAGCAAGGCACAGCGCGATGACGAAACTCAATGCGCAGCCGCAGCCGCCCAGGAATACAAAAGTATCCAAAAATGTCTTTGAGAATATTTCCGTGGGAATCTTGCCAGAATTTACAAGCGCCTGATTAATATCTATGTTGTGCTCGAATAGGCTGCGAGATACAGCTTCCAGCGTATTGGTTCCATGAATGCCAAGAAACCAGAGGGCATGGGTAAGGATCACATAGAGCAGGATGCCGAAAATATTACCGCTGATTCCGTCGAAAAGTCTCAGGAACAGATAGGAGCCAAAGTTTACGATATTATTTCCGCCGCCCCAAAGGCGTAGAAGGTAGCCAATCACCGCGAAGAATACGATAACGGCGATCACAGGAAAAAGGCTCTGTATGGAAATGTTGAACAGGTACTCCGCGCCAGTCGTATGCAGCCTTTCAAAACGGCTTCCGATACGCAGGGAATACTGAAACAGTATGCAGGAGAGCAGAGTGATGCACATAGCGGTAAACACCCATTCTGCGTCAAAGATATAGTCCGGCTGATCCATTATGCCGCCGCAGAAGGCCAGATAAGAACTTATAGCGACCAGAGGGTACAGCATGAACGTGTCCGTCTCGGCAAGGAGGCCATAGGACAGGCTGATGGTTATAATAAGCACCAGGGCAAGAGAGCCAAGGCTGATGGAGTATACCGTAGTTAAAATATCGGTCAAAGCGCCATTCATCCATGCTTCCAGATAACGCTGGTATGTATCGCTTGGAAAGTTAAGAAAGAGCAGGGCAAAGGAACCCATAATAAGAAATGGGATTGCAAGCGTCAGCCCGCGCCGTATAGACTGGGCATAAATAGATTTTTGAAAACGGCTGATGTAGTTATGGGGATTCATGACTGCTCCTTATAATAAGAAGAATTCTTTTATTTCATTATATCCTTTGTTTTTCAGTTGCACAACATGTTTCTTAGTTTATTGAGTTTTAAGGCCAAATCCGATATAATGGAACTAATAATTGCTGGCCAGGCGGAAAAGAGGCAAAAGATGAAAAAAGAGAATCTTGCTACGGTTCTGGACTCATTGTCAGAACTGTATATTTATATTATCGAACAGGAAACTCATAGATTGCTGTATTTTAACCAGCGCGTGAAAGAGGCTAGCCCGGATGTAAAAGTCGGAGCATGCTGTAGCGAGTTATGGCATGAAAACTGCGAGGATTGTCCTTTGCTGAGTATGGGAGATCAGGATTATAGCCATGTCATCCATTATAACACGCCTTTTGGCAGGGTGGTGGACATCATTGCCAATAAGACGGTGTGGGATGGAATACCCGCTTATGTGATCACGATTACGCCCCATAAATTAAACTTTGAAGAGACTCATGCGATAGAAGAGATTGAAAACATGTACTCTAAGAGCCTGGTTACTGTTTTTAAGGAATGTATTATTGCAAACTTGTCTCAGGACTATTATGTAAACTGCCAAAGCGATATGCAGTGGACGAATATTCCCAAGCAGGGACAGTTTGGAAGGGAGAATCGTATCTACGCCAGCAAGACGATCCACCCGGATGACTTGGAACTTTTCAATGCCTTTTTTTCAAGAGAGGCAATGCTGCGGCTATTCACAGAAGAAAATAAGAGACAGATATCCAAAAAAATAAGGCGCATGGTAGATGACGGAACTTACCACATGGTAGAATTCACTGCCACGCGCATTGAAGATAAACAGGAAGACTGCTGGTGCGTCCTGGTATTTACGGACATCCATGAAGAATACCTTCATGAGATGGAGCGAAACGTAGAGATGAGCCAGCTGGCCACTGCCGCGAAGGAAGCCTACGAGATGCTGATCGCAGCGAATCTGACGAAGAATTCATACTATATGATGGAGTATGACCGGTTCAAGACCAAAAAGGCGCCGGAGGCAGGAAATTTTGACGACTTGATGCAGGTTGGCGCTTCTACCATGGATCCGGATTACAGGCAGCCGTTTCTGGATAGATTCTCCAGGCCGTCGATTCTGGAGGCGTTTGAAAGAGGCGAGCGGCATATTGTCATGGAGGTCCGCCAGTTAGGCGATGATGGGGAATATCACTGGAATTCCGTACAAGTAGTCCGGGTGGAAAGTCCTTATACGGATGATATCCTTGAAATTACGCTGACTAAGAATATTGATGAGGAAAGAAGGCAGCAGGAAGAATATCTGGAGAAAGAGCGGGCGGCAAAGAAACTTCTGAAAGAAGCCTTGCAGAAGGCAAAAGCGGCAAGCGAGGCGAAAAGCGATTTCCTTTCTAAGATGAGCCATGATATCCGAACCCCGCTGAACGCGATCATGGGCATGACGACGCTTGCAAAGGCGCACATTGCGGAGCCGGAGAAGATCGAAGGGTACCTTAAGAACATTGAAGCATCCAGCTCGCACCTGCTGGGACTGATCAACGACGTGCTGGATGTAAGCCGGATTGAAAGCGGAAAGACGGAGCCTCAGGAACAGGAATTCGAACTGGAAGATATGGTTGAAAGCGTGACAGCCATGCTTAGGACGGTTCTGGGAAAAAGGCGGCAGCAGTTGTCCGTGGAGATTGAAGATGGGATTCATATGTCGGTGGTAGGAGACCAGCAGAGAATCCGCCAGATACTCGTCAATCTGCTGGATAATGCGTCCAAATATACAAAAGAAGGCGGAAGCATCCGGCTGTCCCTGGAGGAATTAAAGAAGGATCAGAGGGATGTGGGGACTTACCAGTTTACGGTGGAAGATGATGGTATTGGAATATGTCCGGAAGATATTGCACGTATCTTCGAGCCTTTCTGCAGAGTCGCCGACAGCAGGATCAGCAAGGAGCCTGGAACAGGACTTGGACTTACGATCGTCCAGAACCTGGTCCAGATGATGAATGGGGAGATACGGGTGGCAAGCGAGCCTGGCAAAGGCAGCCGATTCACCGTGATCCTTTACCTGACAAAAAGCAGCGGGAAGCATAAGGCACAGACTTCGGTAAAGATCGAGCCGGATGAAGCATTTGCGGGCATGAAGGTCCTGCTGGTAGATGACAATGAGTTGAACCAGGTGATCGCGAAGGAGATGCTGGAGATGCTGGGAGCCGAGGTAGAAGTGGCAGTAAATGGACAGCAGGCCGTCGAGATGATCGAGAGGAATCCGGAGTTTTATTATGAACTGGTATTTATGGATATACAGATGCCGGACATGGATGGCTATGAGGCGACGAGACGAATCCGAAGGCTCGGCAAGGAAGGGATTGACGAACTGCCGATTATCGCCCTGACGGCGGATGCATTCTTGGAGGATGTAAAGAAATGCCAGAAGGCTGGGATGAACGGCCATATATCCAAGCCAGTTTCCCTGGACAAATTTAAGGAAATTCTAAGTTATGGAATTCACTGGGAAGAGAAGAACAAGCGAAAAAAGCGGCAGCCGGTATAAATGTGCCGAGGGATCAGCCGGATTTTCGCACATTTTTGGACAGAAGTGATATTGCAATTGATTCCTGCATTCTATATAATAGAAAAAGTTTTAAATGGCAAAGACCCTGATGACTGTCGGGGTCTTTTACACGTTCGGGCAGGAGGCAGAGAGATGAACAAGGAAATGACAGCGGGAAAGCCGGGAAAAATGATACTGAATTTTACGATTCCTATTTTTATCGGAAATATATTCCAGCAGCTCTACAGCATGGCAGATACGGTGATCGTAGGAAAATTCGTAGGAAATGAGGCTCTGGCAGCCGTGGGCGCATGTGGGACGCTGATGTTCCTGATCATCGGATTCCTGCTTGGCCTTACAGCCGGATTTACGGTGATAACGGCGCAGCACTATGGGGCGGGGAACCTGCAGGCCATGCGCCAGTCCGTGGCATCGGGGGCGATTCTGTCCGCGGCGGTATCCCTGATTCTTACCATTCTCAGTATGGCGATGATGAAGGACATCCTGCGCTGGATGCATACGCCAGCGGATATGTATGGCCAGGCATATGGGTATATTATGGTCATCTGCGGCGGAATTGCCGCCCAGACATTATATAACCTTCTGGCCAGCATCCTAAGGGCTCTTGGGGACAGCCGGCGCCCTTTGTATTTCTTGATCCTGGCAGCGCTTTTAAACATCGTGCTGGACCTTTTGCTCATTATCAAGTTCCGGATGGGCGCAGCCGGAGCGGCATATGCGACCGTCATATCCCAGGGCGTATCCGGGCTTTTGTGCCTGCTCTACATTATACGGAAGGTTCCTGAACTGCATCTTGGAAAAGAAGACTGGAAGATGAACTGGGATCTTGCAAAGTGGCAGATGAAGATTGGATTTCCTATGGCTTTCCAGTTCTCCATAACGGCAATCGGAACCATTGTGGTCCAGTCTGCCCTGAATATGCTGGGATCGGTAGCTGTTGCCGGATTCTCGGCTGCCAGCAAGATCGAGCAGGTGGTTACCCAGGCTTATGTGGCCCTTGGGACAGCCATGGCGACCTATTGTGCCCAGAACGTAGGAGCAGGCCGGATTGACCGTATACGCAAGGGATTCCGAAGCGCTGCCTGGATGGGTGCCGTCTATGCTGTGGCCACAGGAATCCTGATCTTCTTCTTTGGGAAATATATGACAGCCCTGTTTGTATCCCATAATGTGGGCAGGATCATGGAATATGTGGATATCTATCTGAAGTGCGTTGGCATCTCCTTTATCCCGCTGGCCGTTGTCAACCTGTATCGGAATGGGATACAGGGGATGGGATACGGCCTTCTTCCGATGACAGCGGGCATTGCGGAACTGATAGGGAGAAGCGGGGCGGCCCTTGCAGCCTCCCATTTTGGCAGCTATGCAGGCATCTGCCTGGCAAGCCCGGCTGCCTGGGTCCTGGCTGGAACGCTTCTGATCTGGATGTATGCCCGGATAATGAAGCAGTATAAATTAAAGGGAATGCTAAAGTAGCATATTCCCTTTTTCAAATTCCTATGCTATACTTTACTGTAAGTATGCGAAGGCATAAAGATAACAGAAGTAAGGAGCTTAAACTTATGAAAAGAGTACTATTAAAACTCAGCGGAGAAGCTCTCGCGGGGGAGAAGAAGACCGGATTTGACGAGGCCACCTGCATGGGAGTCGCCAGACAAGTGAAGCAGCTGGTGGATGATGGAATCCAGGTAGCGATCGTAACAGGAGGAGGAAACTTCTGGAGAGGGCGTACCAGCGAGACCATTGACCGTGTAAAGGCGGATCAGATCGGAATGCTTGCCACAGTCATGAACTGTATCTATGTATCTGATATTTTCCGCTATGCGGGGATGAAGACAGAGGTATTTACGCCTTTCGTATGTGGCGCGTTTACCACCTTGTTCTCGAAAGATGCGGCTGTGGAGGCTTTAAATGAAGGAAAGGTCATCTTTTTTGCAGGAGGGACCGGGCATCCTTATTTTTCTACCGATACAGGAGCTGTGCTCCGCGCCATCGAGATTGAGGCGGATGCGATGCTGCTTGCGAAAGCCATTGATGGGATCTATGACAGCGATCCGAAGGTAAATCCGCAGGCGAAGAAATATGACGAGATATCGATCCAGGAGATCATAGATAAGAAACTGATGGCGGTTGACCTTACGGCATCCATCATGTGCCTGGAGAACAAGATGCCTATGCTTGTATTCGGGCTGAACGAAGAGAACAGTATTGTGGAGACGATGACAGGAACCTTTACAGGAACGAAAGTAACTGTATCATAATAAGAGAGGAGAAGTAATTATGAATGAGAGACTACAGGTATATGAAGACAAGATGAAGAAGACGATGGCAAGCCTTGAAAGCGACCTTGCAACAATCCGTGCGGGACGCGCCAATCCCAACGTACTGAATAAGATTATGGTAGATTATTACGGGACTCCGACTCCGATCCAGCAGGTGGGCAACGTATCCGTGCCGGAGCCGCGCATGATTCTTATCCAGCCATGGGAGAAATCGATGGTAAAGGCAATCGAGAAGGCCATCCAGACTTCCGAGCTGGGCATCAATCCGACCAACGATGGATCCGCCATCCGGCTCGTGTTCCCGGAACTGACGGAAGAACGAAGAAAAGAACTGGTAAAGGATGTTAAGAAGAAGGGCGAGGGCGCCAAAGTGGCAATCCGCAATATCCGCCGTGACGGCAACGACGCGTTGAAGAAGCTGAAAGGATCAGAAGTGTCCGAGGATGAGATCAAGGATATGGAAGAGGAACTCCAGAAAGTAACGGACAAGTTCGTCAAAAAAGTAGACGAGGCAGTGGAGGCCAAATCCAAAGAAGTAATGACGGTTTAATGAGGATGGGGACAGGCCCAAAGTACACTGGGGCCTGTCCCCCCATTCATGGAAGGAGATCAGCCAAATGAATATACCGCAGCATGTTGCGATTATATTAGATGGAAATGGGCGCTGGGCCAAGTCAAAGGGAATGCCCCGCAATTACGGCCACGCTCAGGGAAGCAAGAATGTGGAGCGCATCTGCGAGGATGCATACCGGATGGGAGTAAAGTATCTTACGGTATATGCGTTTTCCACGGAGAACTGGAGCCGTCCGCAGGATGAAGTGGACGCGCTTATGAAACTTCTCAGAAACTATATGAAGACCTGCCTAAAGACCGCAGCGAAAAATGATATGAAGGTACGGGTGCTTGGGGACATCAGCCGTCTGGATGAGGATATCCGCAGCAGGATCCAGGAACTTACCGAGGCCACGAAGGATAATGGCGGGCTTAATTTCCAGATAGCCATCAACTATGGAAGCAGGGATGAGATTTTAAGGGCCGTCAGAAGACTGGCGGAAGACTGCGTGGAAGGAAGGCTTGCTCCGGCACAGATTGATGAGGCGGTTTTCGAAAGTTATCTGGATACCCATGATATACCCGACCCGGATCTGCTGATTCGCACCAGCGGGGAACTGAGGCTATCCAATTATCTGCTGTGGCAGCTGGCATATACGGAATTCTATTTTACCGATGTTCCGTGGCCGGACTTTACGAAGGAAGAACTGGCAAAGGCGATCGAGCATTACAATGCCAGGGACCGGCGGTATGGAGGAGTAAAGGAGGAACAGAAAGAAGATGTTTAAGACAAGGCTGTTAAGCGGCATCGTACTGGTGATCGTACTGATCGTTACGGTCGGCTATGGAGGCAATCTGCTGTTTGCCTTTTTGGGAATCATCAGCCTGATCGGGCTTACGGAGTTATACAAGGTTGTAGAAGTGCAGAAGAAGGCGCTGGGAACTGCAGGCTATTTGGCGGCAATCGTTTATTATGGGCTGCTGCTTACAGGGCATATGGAATATATGACAATGCTCTCCATCCTGTTCCTGATCCTGGTGATGGCAGTCTATGTATTTACCTTTCCCGCATACCGGGCAGAGCAGGTCATGACGGTGTTCTTTGGATTCTTCTATGTGGCAGTCATGCTTTCCTTCGTGTACCAGACCAGGATGCTGGCTGACGGAGGCGTAGTCGTATGGCTGATCTTTTTGAGTTCCTGGGGATGCGATACCTGTGCTTACTGCGTGGGAATGCTGATTGGCAAGCACAAGATGGCGCCGAGACTAAGCCCTAAGAAATCGGTGGAAGGCGGAATCGGCGGGGTGGCAGGCGCTGCTCTTTTGGGCGTATTGTTCGCGCTTGCTATGAACCAATGGGGAGGCGCGCAGGCCAATCCGCTTCATTATGCGATCATCTGCGCCGCAGGAGGCATGATATCCCAAGTGGGCGATCTGGCGGCTTCTGCAATTAAGCGCAACCACGACATTAAAGATTATGGCAAGCTGATCCCTGGCCACGGAGGAATCCTTGACCGGTTTGACAGCGTTATATTTACGGCGCCTGTCATCTATTACCTGGCGGCGCTGCTTGCCGGAAATATTTGATACTGACAGAGAAAGTATTGCCATATAATATCTAAGAGAGGTAATTTATGAAAAGAATAGCCATATTAGGATCCACCGGCTCCATAGGAACCCAGACGCTTGAGGTGGTCAGGGAAAATGGGGATATTGAAGTCCTGGGGCTGGCGGCAGGAAGCAACATCACTCTTTTGGAGGAGCAGATCAGACAATTCCATCCAAGACTGGCGGCCGTATGGTCCGAGGAGAAAGCCAGAGAGCTGCGGACGCGTATTGCCGATACGGATACGAAGGTCGTATCCGGGATGGATGGACTGATTGAAGTATCAATCCTTAAGGATACGGAGATACTAGTGACAGCCATAGTGGGGATGATAGGCATTCGGCCTACCATTGAGGCGATCAAGGCGGGGAAAGACATTGCGCTTGCCAACAAGGAAACGCTGGTTACGGCAGGACATATTATCATGCCGCTGGCCGCCGAAAAGAACGTATCCATCCTTCCGGTGGACAGCGAGCACAGCGCGATCTTCCAGTCCTTGCAGGGAAATGAGCACAAGGCCATACACAAGATTCTTCTGACAGCTTCCGGAGGGCCTTTCAGAGGAAAGACGGAAGAGGAACTGCTGGATATCAAGGTGGAGGATGCCTTGAAGCATCCCAACTGGTCCATGGGGCAGAAGATTACCATAGATTCCTCTACCATGGTGAATAAAGGGCTGGAAGTCATCGAGGCAAAGTGGCTCTTTCAGGTGGATGTGGATCAGGTACAGGTGATCGTGCAGCCCCAGAGCATCATTCATTCTATGGTTGAATATGTAGATGGCGCGATCATGGCAGAACTTGGGACGCCGGATATGAAGCTTCCAATCCAGTATGCGCTCTACTATCCGCAGCGGCGTTATCTTCCAGGCGAGCGGCTTGATTTTTATAACCTTGGGAGGCTGGAATTCGAGAAGCCCGATATGCGTACCTTCTATGGGCTGGCTCTTGCCTACGAGGCCGGAAGGGCCGGAGGAACACTGCCTACGGTATTTAATGCTGCAAATGAATTGGCAGTCAGCCAGTTTTTAAACCGTCAGATAAAATATCTGGAGATCATGGAAATCATCGAGGACTGTATGCAGGCCCATAAAAACATAGAGAATCCGACCCTTCAGCAGATTTTGGATACGGAAGCGGCAACTTATGAAAGAATCAACAGCAGGAGGTAGTTTACAACTTGGGTATTATATTAGCAATATTGATCTTTAGCTTCATCGTGTTTTTTCACGAACTGGGGCATTTTGTACTTGCGAAGAAGAATGGGATAGACGTTGAGGAATTCGCGATCGGCATGGGACCGCTGCTGTATTCCCGGGAATACAAAGGGACGAAATACGCTGTCAGGCTACTGCCGATCGGGGGATTCTGCGCGATGGGAGAAGATGAGGAGGCGACAGACTCTCCGAACAACTTCAACAATAAATCTGTCTGGGCAAGGATCTCTGTCATAGCGGCAGGACCCATCTTTAACTTCATACTGGCCCTGGTATTTGCTGTTATACTGACCGGAATGATCGGATACGACAAACCCGTGATCGGCGAGGTAGAGCAGGGATATCCCGCGGCGGAGGCGGGGATCAAAGAAGGGGATACCATCGTAAGAATGGGAGATAAGAAGATCAACGTATTCCGGGAGATCAATACTTATAACCAGTTCCATCAAGGAGAGAAGACGAAGATAACATTTATCCAGGATGGAGAGACAAAGACAGCCACCCTGACGCCGAAGATGGATGAAGAACTGAACTATTACCGGTTCGGCATATCCTCCAGCGGCTATACCAAAGCGGGGGTTCTAAGCGCATTGCAATATGGTGCCTATGAGGTAAAGTACTGGATATGTACGACGCTTGAAAGCCTGAAGATGCTTCTGACCGGGAAGATCGGGCTCAACCAGCTCTCGGGCCCGGTAGGAATTGTAGATGTGGTAGATGATACCTACAAGGCAAGCAAATCTTATGGAGGGTTCGCGGTGAGCGTCCAGCTCCTGAATATCGCGATTCTTCTGTCAGCCAACCTGGGGGTTATGAATCTTCTGCCATTGCCGGCTCTGGACGGAGGAAGGCTTGTCTTCCTGTTTGTAGAAGCCGTGCGCCGCAAACGTATTCCTCCGGAGAAGGAAGGATATGTGCATCTGGTAGGGATCGCCCTCCTGATGGTGCTGATGGTGTTTGTCATGTACAATGATATCAGAAGAGTCTTCTTCTGATGAAGTCAATAAGAAGCCGGATGCCGGAAAAGACAGTGAGGCAAGACTTTCTGTCTTTTCCGGCATCCGGCTTCTTTTATATGGCTTACTGTAGTTCGGCAATGCGGGATACGCCCACATAGACTTCGGATATTTTGTACCAGGTCCTGTAATCCACGGTTCCGGTCTGGGGCAGGCCAAATATAGATTGAAACCTTTCCACGGAAGCGGCAGTCGCAGGCCCGTAGATGCCATCGGCGTCGACTCTGGGAAGGGCGGGATAGGCGCCGGCGATTACATTCAGCTGTTCCTGCATCTGCCGCACCTTGCTGCCGGAAGATCCGATTTCCAGCGTATAGCCGGGCCAGGACGATGGAATGCCGGAGATGGCTTCCGCCGTATTGATGTACATATCGTCCCCATAATAGTAGCGTAGGATTTCAATGGCAGAATAACCCTGATCGCCCAGAGCCTTCGAGCCCCACTGCGTCATCCAGTTGGGACACTGCACCTGCCTGCCGTCGCAGTACTGGGTGAGGATTGGCTGACGGACATTGGGACGGGAGAGATAGTCCGCAAATAATTCGTCTACAATGACGGATATGGTGTCGAAGATGTTGCGCTCCGGAATCCACTTGTGGTCAAACGCGGTGGAGGAGGTTATGGTGAAATCATAGCCCTGGTTGCGATACCATTCCGTATAGACCCGGTTCAGGGTGAAGGACATAATCGCCAGGATATTTGCGCGTATGGTATTAGTTGGCCAGGTGGCATAGATCTCGCTGGAGGCCACATTCTTAATATAATCCTTATATCTGACATAGTAGTTGCTGGCAGTGGTATCCCTGGGGCTTCCGTCATGGACGACGATAAACTCCGGTACGACGACGCGGCTCAGGACGATCTCGCCGGTCTCGGTTACTGGCTTTATCTCGTCTTCGGGTATTTTAGGAGGGTAAGTTCCATATAATGTATGTGCAGGTATGACGAATATCCGTTCAGAGGGCTGAGGCGAGTCCATGGGCTTTAGTGTCAGGTTCTGGACGGCAGTTACCGTAGGAAGTATCTCGGCGCCGGCAATGCTGACAGGCTCATATCCCGGAGCCTCTATCTGAAGCGTATATTCAGAATAGGGCTGTTCCTCGATCGCGGGGTTCAGACTGTAATCCAAAGGCGGGGCAGCAAGCTCGATCGTTTCTGTCTGTCCGGAAGAGTCGGTGGTCAGCTGTTCCAGCTGGCTGTCAGGGACTCCGGTATAGGAGATAGAGACGGTAGCGTCAGCCACAGGACTGGCGGTGACATCAGATGTAATATTAATCTGCAGCCGCCCTTTATCAGGAGTGTCTGGCTGGGTTGGATTTACGACATTCATATAAGTACCTCATAGAGACTCTATTACTGTTATCATATGAAATAAGGGAGAAAAAGTTACTCTATTGTACAATCAGGCCAAAGCGAATATAATGTTTTTAATGAATCGGCGGATACGTCGGCAAGACGGATGCAGGAAGGCAATAAAGAGCATATAAGGAGCATATATGGGAAGAAGGAAGAAAAAGGGATATCTACATATCGTGACGTGGGGAATGGCGGTTCTTTGCCTCTTTCTCGTGGCCGCCTGCGCTGCCTGTATCGGCAAGGACGTGCAGAAAGGAATCGAGAAAGGACTGAAGGAGAAGGGGAGCATTCCCTACCAGGAAGTGGGCATATCGGATGACGAGCTGAGTCGGAAATATTATTACCAGCAATTAGAAGATGGAGAGAAGCAGGCGTATAAAGAGATTGTCCAGGGAGTGAAGGAGAATGTAGAGGAGATCTATGTCCATGCATCCGATGCGGACAGGACGAATATGCTGTTTCAGTACGTATTGAAAGATTTCCCGGAGATATTCTGGTGCGACGGGATGACGACTTCGACTTCTTATGAGGGAAGCGAGGCCTATACGGTTCTTAAGCCGGTCTACCTGTATGATGCAGGGCAGAAGGAGGCAATGAAGGCCAAGATCGAAGCTTCGGTGAATGAATGTCTGGCATCCATGCCTGCGAAAGATACGGATTACCAGAAGATCCTATATGTCTACGAATATATTGTAAATACGGTGGATTATGACCTTGAGGCAGCAGACAATCAAAACATATACAGCGTATTTGTCAACCGCCGTTCCGTATGCGCGGGATATTCCAAGGCTACCCAGTATCTGCTGGAAAGGCTGGGCGTGTTCTGCACTTATGTGACAGGAACTACCTTGGATGGCCAGAGCCATGCATGGAATCTGGTCAGATGCAGCGGTAATTACTATTATGTGGACACTACGTGGGGAGATCCCGTATTCCAGGCAGCGGAAGGGGAAGAGGTGAACCAGCAGCAGATGATCAGTTATGACTACATGTGCTGCAATGATGAGGAACTGTTCAAGACCCATACGCCGGATCAGGATGTAGCGCTGCCGGCCTGTCAGTCCATGGCGGAAAACTATTATGTTGTCAATGGCATGTATTATGAATCTTATGACAGCAAAGAGGCGCTTCAGAAAATGAATGAAGTCATATCATCCAGGTCCAATCCAGTGGTCTTTAAGTTTGCCGACAGCGGATTGTACGGCCAGGCCCATGACTCCATCCTGCAGGACGTAGTGCGAAGAGCCGCCCAGAATCTGGCAGACTGGTATGGGCTTGGGGAGGTGAAATATCAATACATGGATGAGCCGGAATTGAATAAGATTACGATATTCTGGCAGTACGAATAAAAATTATGTTGAAAATCCATCCTTTTTGTAGTATAATTTTTACAATTTGTGAAGACAAGGATTGTCGACGATAAAATGGTAGAGGAACAGGCAGTTGTGTGCTCGCACAGACTGCCTGTTTTTCAAAAAGCGGCAGCCTTAGGCTCCCAGATACAGGAAGGGAGCCCGCAATAGCAGCAAAAGGAAGGGAAAGGGTGGATATATGAAAGCATTTCTAATACTAGAAGATGGAACCGTCTTTACCGGAACCAGTATTGGCTCCACGAGGGATATGATTAGCGAGATTGTGTTTAACACTTCAATGACCGGATATCTTGAGGTGTTGACCGACCCTTCTTATGCCGGACAGGCAGTGACAATGACCTATCCGCTGATTGGGAATTATGGCATTACGCCGGATATGGAATCGAAGAAGGCGTGGCCCGATGGCTACATTGTAAGGGAACTATCCCGAATGCCAAGCAATTTCCGCTCGCAGGGTACGATCCAGGAGTTCCTGGAAAAGCAGGACATTCCCGGCATCGCAGGGATCGATACCCGGGCGCTGACCAAGATCCTAAGGGAAAAAGGCACGATGAACGGAATGATTACAACCAATGAGGACTATGACATCGATGAAGTGATAACCAGGCTGAAGGCCTACATAGTTGGCGACGTCGTATCAGAAGTCTCATGCAATGAACCATACGTCTTAGAAGGCAATGGACCAAAAGTCGCTCTGATGGACTTTGGAGCAAAGAATAACATTGCCCGATCTTTAAGCCGGCGAGGATGCAAGGTGACGGTATATCCGGCCCATACTTCCGCCGAAGATATCATAAAAGCAGATCCGGACGGAATCATGCTGTCCAACGGTCCCGGAGACCCAGAGACCTGCGTATCTATTATTCAGGAAATCAAGAAATTATACAATTCAGACATTCCAATATTTGCTATTTGTCTGGGGCATCAGCTGATGGCTCTTGCGAATGGCGCAAAGACATACAAATTAAAGTATGGCCATCGGGGCGGAAACCATCCGGTCAAGGATCTGAGCAGCAACAGAGTGTATATCTCGTCCCAGAATCATGGATATGCGGTAGATGCGTCCACCATGGATCCATCCATTGCGAAAGAGGCGTTTGTAAATGTGAATGATGGCACGAATGAGGGGCTTTCCTATGAGGGAAAGAATATCTTCACCGTGCAGTTCCACCCGGAGGCATGCCCGGGACCGCAGGATTCCGGCTATCTGTTTGACCGGTTCATGGATATGATGAAAGGAGCGAGATAATGCCTAGGAATAAAGAGATAAAGAAAGTATTGGTAATCGGCTCCGGCCCAATCATTATCGGCCAGGCCGCAGAATTTGACTATGCCGGCACGCAGGCCTGCCGTTCCTTAAAGGAGGAAGGGCTGGAAGTGGTGCTTCTGAATTCGAACCCTGCCACCATTATGACGGACAAGGACATTGCGGACCGGGTATATATCGAGCCTTTGACGGTAGAAGTAGTCGAGCAGCTGATCTTAAAGGAGAAGCCGGACAGCGTGCTTCCTACCCTGGGAGGCCAGGCTGCCTTGAATCTGGCCATGGAACTGGAGGAAAATGGCTTCTTAAGGCGCAATAATGTGCGTCTGATCGGGACCACCTCCGAGACCATCAAGAAGGCGGAAGACCGTCTGGAATTCAAGACTACCATGGAGAAGATCGGGGAACCTTGCGCGGCATCCCTGGTGGTGGAAACTGTGGAGGCAGGCATCGAGTTCGCGGAAAAGATCGGCTATCCGGTGGTCCTGCGTCCGGCCTACACGCTGGGCGGCAGCGGCGGCGGTATTGCGCAAGACAGAGTGCAGCTGGTGGAAATTCTGGAGAATGGGCTTCGCCTGTCCCGCGTGGGGCAAGTCTTGGTCGAGCGGTGCATTGCCGGCTGGAAGGAGATCGAGTATGAAGTGATGCGGGACGGAAACGGCAACTGCATCACCGTGTGCAATATGGAGAATCTGGATCCGGTAGGCGTGCACACGGGAGACAGCATCGTAGTAGCGCCTTCGCAGACGCTGGGCGACAAAGAATACCAGATGCTGCGTACGTCTGCGCTGAATATTATCAGCGAGCTGAACATTACCGGGGGATGCAACGTGCAGTATGCCCTCCACCCGGAGACCTTTGAGTACTGCGTGATTGAAGTAAATCCGCGTGTCAGCCGTTCTTCAGCCCTGGCATCCAAGGCCACCGGCTATCCCATTGCCAAGGTTGCGGCCAAGATTGCTTTGGGCTATACGCTGGATGAGATACGAAACGCAGTGACCAGGAAGACGTATGCAAGTTTTGAGCCTATGCTGGACTACTGCGTGGTAAAGATTCCAAGGCTTCCTTTTGATAAGTTTATAAGCGCGAAGCGTACGCTCTCCACGCAGATGAAGGCGACAGGGGAAGTGATGAGCATCTGCGATAACTTTGAGGGGGCGCTGATGAAGGCTATCCGTTCGCTGGAACAGCATGTGGACAGCCTGATGTCCTATGATTTTACCCATTTGACGGATGAGGAACTGCAAGAGGAACTGGCCGTCGTAGACGACCGCCGCATCTGGAAGATCGCAGAAGCCATCCGAAGAGGAATGGGGTATGAAGAGATTCATTATATCACGAAGATTGATCAATGGTTTATCGACAAGATCGCCATTCTTGTAGAAATGGAGCAAAAATTGCAGAACCATTCTTTAAACGCACAGACATTGAGGGAAGCTAAGCGCCTGGAATTCCCGGACAGCGTGATCGCAAGGCTGACAGGCAATACAGAGCGCCAGATTCATGATATGCGGCTGGAGTATGGAATTACGGCATCCTATAAGATGGTTGACACCTGCGCGGCAGAATTCGCGGCAGAGACTCCTTACTACTATTCGGTGTTTGGCAGTGAGAATGAGGCGGTACAGACTTCCGGAAGGAAGAAGGTCCTGGTTCTGGGCTCCGGCCCGATCCGTATCGGACAGGGCATCGAGTTTGACTTCTGCTCCGTGCACTGTACCTGGGCATTTGCCAAGGAAGGGTATGAGACGATCATCGTCAATAATAACCCGGAGACGGTCAGCACCGACTTTGATATCGCGGATAAACTGTATTTCGAGCCCCTTACGCCGGAAGATGTGGAAAGCATCGTAGACTTGGAGCAGCCGGACGGGGCTGTGGTCCAGTTTGGAGGCCAGACGGCCATCAAGCTGACGGAGGCGCTGATGAAGATGGGCGTTCCAATTCTTGGGACATCCGCAGAGAATGTAGACGCGGCAGAAGACCGGGAACTATTCGACGAGATCCT
Source organism: [Clostridium] scindens (assembly GCF_019597925.1). Classification (NCBI taxonomy): domain Bacteria; kingdom Bacillati; phylum Bacillota; class Clostridia; order Lachnospirales; family Lachnospiraceae; genus Lachnoclostridium; species [Clostridium] scindens. Next base: position 1,732,882 of record NZ_CP080442.1, read on the forward strand.
GGAGCAGTGCCAGATTCCAAGGCCTACAGGCGGGACCGTATTTACGGCCGAAGAGGCCAAAGAAGTTGCAGGGAGGCTTGGCTATCCGGTTCTTGTAAGGCCATCCTACGTTCTTGGAGGCCAGGGGATGCAGATTGCCATCAACGACCATGATATCGACGAGTTCATCGGCATCATCAACCGAATTGCCCAGGATCACCCGATTCTGGTAGATAAATATCTCCAGGGAAAGGAGATCGAGGTGGATGCCGTATGCGACGGAGAGGATATCCTGATACCAGGCATTATGGAGCATATAGAACGGGCCGGAATCCATTCCGGCGATAGCATCTCCGTGTATCCGGCACAAAGCATATCGGAGAAGACTAAGCGTACGATTGAGGACTACACGAAGAAACTGGCGCGCTCTTTGCATGTCATTGGGCTGATCAATATCCAGTTTATCGTGTGCGGGGAGGATGTGTATGTGATTGAGGTAAATCCCAGATCCAGCCGTACGGTTCCGTATATCAGCAAGGTGACGGGAATCCCCATCGTTCCCCTGGCAACGAAGGTTATCATCGGACATAAGATCCGGGAGCTGGGCTATGAACCCGGACTTCAGCCGGAAGCGGATTATTTTGCCGTCAAGATGCCGGTATTCTCTTTTGAGAAGATCCGGGGAGCGGATATCAGCCTTGGGCCTGAGATGAAGTCCACCGGCGAATGCCTCGGAATTGCAAGGACCTTTGACGAGGCCTTGTACAAGGCCTTCCTTGGCGCGGGCATCAAGCTTCCAAAGTATAAGAATATGATCCTCACGGTGCGGGATGAGGACAAGGAAGAGGCGGTGGAGATCGGCCGCAGGTTTGAGCGGATCGGATACCGTATATTTGCCACCAGAGGAACGGCCGAAGCCCTGAAGGCAGGAGGGGTGAAGGCCAATGCGGTCAATAAGATCGAGCAGGAGTCCCCGAACCTTATGGATCTGATTCTGGGACATAAGATTGATCTTGTCATAGACACGCCGCCTCAGGGAGCAGACCGTTCCAGGGATGGATTCGTTATCCGCAGAAATGCCATCGAGACCGGCGTCAATGTGCTTACGGCCATTGATACGGCAAAGGCTTTGATCACCAGCCTGGAGAACACGGATATCAAGAAACTGACGTTGATCGATATCGCCAGGATATAAAGATAAAAGAACCGGAGTCTCAAACTCTCTTTCAGAGAAACAAGCGATATGACAGGCTTGTATTCCTGAAAGAGAGTTTTTTAAATAGTTTGCAGATGATCTGATCATTTTGCTTTCCTCACCCGTTATCTATATAGGGGACGCCCTTAAGGAGGATTGGTTTTGACGCGCGAAAATGAACTGTTACGGAAAATTGAAAAAGGCGATGCATCATGCTGGGAAGAACTGGCTGCCATGTACTACGACGACATCCTCCGCTACTGCCTGTACCACACCAGGGATCGGGAAACGGCAGAAGATGCCGTGCAGGAGACGTTTCTTAAGGTGATCCGCTATTTCCCAAGATATAAGAATAAGGGGAAGTTCCGGGCATTCCTATATAAGGTAGCTTCCAATACTTGCGTGGACACGTGGAGGCAGAGCAGGGAAATGCATCTGACGGAACAGATCGAATATCAGGAGGCAGGGTTTGCGCATTCTGAATCCGAGGAAGGGTTCCGGCAGATCGTGGAGATGCTGCCCGAAGACCAAAGGGAAGTCATATACCTGCGTTTTGCCCATGATCTTACCCTGCGGGAGACCGCCAAGGTGTTGGGAATCCCGATGCGAACGGTCCAATCCCGGCAAAGAGCCGGATTAAAAAAGATTGAAGAAAAGATCGGAAAGGAGGAAGCGCGTTGAGAAAAACGTTAGAAAAAGAACTGGCTGCGGCACTGAAAGCAAAACTTCCAGAGAATACAAACGCGCATAAAGAGCAGATGCTGGAATCCATCCGGCAGATGCAGGCGCTTAAGCAGAGAGGAAGAAAGATAGGATTTATAAGATTCCTCCTTCGACAGGTTCCGTTTGTAGCAAAAAAGCTCTGGGCGATGCAGGGACTTATGGCTATGGCAGTATTCGTAGTTTTATATAGTACGCTGGATGGGGATCTTGGGTATCTCGGCATCCGCCATATCCCGGCTTTGCTGGGAGGGCTGGCGGTATCTCAGATCATGCTGGCGATACCGTTCATGCAACGTTCATTCCAGTATCGCATGTATGAGATCGAAGCGTCTACCAGACTGTCCTATACAAGCCTTGTCATGGCGAATATGATCCTGATGGCAGCAGGCAGCATGGCCGTATTTTCCATCTGTGCCGTTGTGACCTCGATTGGCCTGAAACTGCCGGGCATGGATATGATGCTGTATTTCCTTCTTCCATTTCTCGTGGCAGGCAGCGGATGCTTCTGGATACTGAATGGAATTAGAAGGTCCGGAAATCAGGATGTGGGGACCGGAATCTGCGAAGGATATTGTGCAGGCCTTATGGCGGCATTGCTGCTTCTAGCCAAGGCGATGCCCCAGGTCTACGAAACGATGGCCGCGTGGCGCATAGCCATGCTGATCATGCTGCCGGCGTCAGCCGTATCTGTATACTGGTTTATCAGACAATCCTCGCCAGAAAGGAGTGCTTATGAAATTAGAAATCTGTGATATTACAAAGCAATACAAAGACAAGCGGGCAGTGGATCATGTATCCCTGACGCTGACGCCCGGCATATGGGGGCTTTTGGGAGCCAATGGCGCAGGAAAGACCACCCTTATGCGTATGATAGCAGGAATCCAAAAGCCTACATCAGGATGTATCCGGTATGATGGCATTGAGATTGGAACATTAAAGGAAGCCTACCGGGATGTCTTTGGATACCTGCCGCAGGAGTTTGGATTCTATCCAGGCTTCCATGTATGGGAGTATCTGGAATATATCGCGGCTCTCAAAGGCCTTGGAAAGGCGGAGACAAAGAAGAAGATTGAAGGGCTTCTGGAAATGCTGTCGCTTCAGGAGGTAAGAAAGAAGCAGATATCCAAACTGTCCGGAGGCATGAAGCGCAGGGTTGGAATTGCGCAGGCAATGCTCAATGATCCGGAAGTGCTGATCTTAGATGAGCCTACCAGCGGGCTGGACCCAGGAGAGAGAGTCCGGTTCCGCAACCTTCTCTCAGAATTTGCCAGGGGCAGGATCGTGCTGATATCTACGCATATCGTCTCAGATGTGGAATATATTGCTACCTGCAATGCGATCATGAAAGAAGGGAAGATTATTGCCACCGGGGAGACGGAAAAACTGGTGCGGGAAGTGGACGGGAAGGTATGGAATGCCCAGATCGATCCCAGGGAGCTTGCAGCTTTTGAACAGAGGGTGCCAATACTAAATGTCTATAATAAAGAGGATGGAGACTTGCAGGTCCGCTATCTGGCGGATTCGGCTGTTATACCAGGCTCAGTAAAAGCGGAGCCACGAATGGAAGACTTATATCTGTGGCTGTTCCCGGAACATGCAAGAGAGGAGGCAGTAAGATGAGACTGTTATGCTTAGAACTAAAGAGGCTTGTTAAGACCCGCTCAACCTGGATGCTTCTTGCTGCCGCCTTGATCCTGTCAGCGGTACTGGCATATTTTCCCATATCTTTCGTGACTTCCTATAAGACAGATGCAAATGGGAATACGGTGAAGCTTACAGGGATAGAAGCAATCCAGAATAAGAAGGAGCAGGAGCAGGCCATAGCCGGGTTGATAACGGAGGAAAAGGTGGCAAAGGCAGTCAAGGACTTTCGGGAATGCTATCAGGAATATGGAAGCGCTTTTCCTCCGGAGGTTCCGATGGAGGTGTATAATGAGAAGATAGCGCCCCAGTATCCGGTTCTGGAACAGGCAGCCAGGGTGCTTGCAGATTCTCAGGTGTACGTGGATACCATGACGGACGCGGATATTTCTCCCGAAGATGCCACCGGGTTTTATGAAAAATACCGAGAACGTTTGAAACAGATGGGAAAGGATGAGAAAGAGCAGGTAGAGATCGAAAGACTCAGCGCGGATATTGAGACGCCGTTTACCTATGTGCCGGGGTTTTCTTCGGAATCCTATGATTATCTGGTCTTGTATCTGTTTCTTCTGATGTTTATCTTCGCGGTTATCGCAGCGCCTGTGTTCTGCGCAGAGTATCAGACCGGCGCTGACAGCATCCTTCGCTGCGCTAAGTATGGACGCATGCGGCTGGCCGCTACAAAGATCGGGGCCATGCTGATCATTTTCCTGGCGACGTTCTGCGCGGGAACCGCGGTCTTCCTTCTGATTACGAATCAGGCCTTCGGATGGGAAGGACTTCAAACTTCCCTGCAGATGCTGCGGTCAGCATTCGTGATGCCGCAGATGACGCTGGGAGAGGCCTGGACAACTGTCGTGCTGGCAGGCTTATGCTCCCTTCTTGCCACAGTCTGTGCTGCCCTATATCTGTCTTCCAGGTGCAGGAACGTGCAGTCTGCCATCATAGGAAGCATTGTACTGTGCATGCTGCCGACCATCATTTATATGGTGTCAAGCAGCAATGTGGCAGACATTCTAAGATGTATATTCCCATCAGGGGGAATCGGCTTGACGAATAGTTTTTTCTATGAATTGATGGGACTGCATTTTATCCACCTTGGCACTGGATATATCTGGACGCCGTATCTGATCATGGGCGCCGCAATCCTTGAGATTCCGCTGTTTCTGGTGTTGACCGCAGTGACTTACTGCCGTCGGGAATCTATTTAGATTTGACAGAAATGTGAAGATATGTTACGATACCCACTGTTGCAAATGTAACAAATTTGTAATAATTGTAATAAAGTTGAAATTTTTGAATATACTTTATTAAGACAATGTTCATGCATTGCAACAATAGGAGGGTATAAATTCATGATAAAAAATAAGAGACTGAGTTCGATGTTCGCGCTGTTTTCAGCCTGTTCATTGATGACAGTAGGATTTACCAGTCAGGCAGCCTCTTTACAGCCGGAAGTAAAGACTGCGGTAAGTACGAAGGAGAATATAGCGTCTGAAATACAATTGAATGCCTTGCAGGCAGTTCCGGCCAATATAGTAACATGTGCCAATTCGGCAGTAGACGAAGAAGTGAAAATAGCAGCCGAGGAAGCGGCAAGAAGGGAGCAGGAGGCGAGAGAGCAGGCAGAGCGCGAAGCCGAGGCTCAAAGAGCCGCGGTTCTTAAGCAAAGCCAGACGCTTCTTGCGTCCATCATCTTCTGCGAGGCCGGAAACCAGCCTTATGAGGGACAGGTAGCCGTAGGAGCGGTGGTTATGAACCGCGTAAACAGCGGCATCTATCCGAACAGCATAGAGGAAGTCATCTACCAGCCCGGCCAGTTTGGCCCGGTATCCACAGGATGGCTGGACAAAGTCAGAAGTTCCGGCGGCTATACCGATTCGGCCATGCAGGCGGCGGCAGACGCGCTGTCAGGAGCCAATCCGGTGGGCGGATGCCTATATTTTGACCAGGGCGGCTATGGCATGAGGATTGGAGACCACTACTTCCATTAATTTGACAAAACCACAAGAATTGTATAGGATGAAAGAGCAGGGGATATTAAGTCTTCTGCTCTTATTTTAACTTGCAGGATGGAGGAAAATCCGTGTATAGAATATTAGTGGTTGAAGACGACATGACCATCGCAAAAGCGCTGGCATCCCATTTGCGTAAATGGGACTATGAAGTGGCATGCGTAGAAGACTTTAAAAACGTAATGGAAATATTTGCGGAATATGATCCGCAGCTGGTGCTGCTGGACATCGTGCTGCCATTTTTTAATGGGTTTCACTGGTGCCAGGAGATCCGTCAGCTGTCAAAGGTGCCCATCATCTTTATCTCTTCGGCGGGGGATAATATGAACATTGTTATGGCGATGAATATGGGCGGGGATGAATTCATTGAAAAGCCCTTTGACCTGAACGTGGTGACGGCGAAAGTCCAGGCAATGCTAAGGAGAACCTATGCATTCCATGGCTCTGCCAATATCATTGAGCATCATGGGCTGCTGCTGAACCTGGGGGACGCATCTCTATCCTACCAGGGCGAAAAGATCGAGCTGACTAAGAATGAATTTAAGATATTCCAGACCCTGCTTGAGAATGCGGGCAAGATAGTCCCGCGGGATGATCTGATCACCCGGCTGTGGGAGAGCGACGAGTTCATTGACGAGAATACGCTGACGGTGAATATCGCGAGGCTTCGGAAGAAACTTGGCATTGCAGGCCTGGAAGACTGGATCGTAACGAAAAAAGGAATAGGATATATGGTGCAGGCATGAGATTGACAGGAAGATATATCAGGGATCATATCAGGGGAATAGGCATGTACGCCGGGATCATGGCCATATTTGCCTTGCTATTCTATTTGTATAATATCCCAATGGATGCGCTGGAATACGCCTTGCTTCTGAGTCTATTGTGGATTCTTGGATTTGTGGCGGCGGATTTTATGAACTGCAGAAGAAAGCACAGGGAACTGTTAAGGATGAAAGGAATCCTCCAGGTAAAATGGGAAGAATTGCCGAAGGCGGATACCCTGGCAGAATGGGACTACCAGCAGATAGTAAATGCGCTGTTTGAGAGCAGAAGCGAACTGGAGTCGGCGGCGCAGCTAAGCAGGCAGGATATGCTGGACTATTATGTGCTGTGGGCTCATCAGATCAAGACGCCGATCGCCGCCATGCGTATCCTTCTGCAGTCCCAGGAACTGACAGAAGAAAACGAAGAAGCGGTTAAGACTTTGAAGATGGAGCTATTTAAGATCGAGCAATATGTGGAAATGGTGCTGACCTATCTTCGGATGGAGTCCATGTCCTCGGATATGGTGCTTCAATGGTATGCCGCGGACGATATCGTGAAGCAGGCAGTCAAGAAATACTCCCAGCTGTTTATCCTGAAAAAGATCGCGCTTCGGATGGACATGCCAGAGGAGATGATCCTGACGGATGAGAAGTGGCTGGCCTTTGTCGTAGAGCAGATATTGTCCAATGCGCTGAAGTATACCAGCGAAGGGACGGTGTCTGTCTATATGAAGGAGAAGGAGCTGGTCATTGAAGATACGGGCATCGGGATCCAGGAAGAGGATGTTCCACGGGTGTTTGAAAAGGGATTTACCGGATTTAATGGACGAAGGGACAAGAAATCCACCGGCATCGGGCTGTATCTGTGCAAGACGATTCTGGACAGGCTGGGACACAGCATCCGTATAGAGTCGAAGGTGGGAGAGGGCACAAAAGTATTCCTCTATCTTGAAAGGGATATGCTTGATCCAGAGTAAGCGGCCGCCCGGCAAATCACAGAAGCTGTTCCAACGCCTGCTGATCAAGCAGGATCAATACATGGCCTTTGATGCGGAAATATCCCGCGTTCTCCATATGCTTGAGTTCCTGGTTTAAGGAAGAGCGGGATACATGGAGAGTATTGGCCCAGACTGTCTGAGATCTGGGGAGGGGAATATGCTCATCCTGGGACAGGTTATTCATGCTAAGAAGCCAGAAGGCGATCCGCTGGTGAATGGTCTGATAATGAAGGCAGTTCAGCAATGTCTGGTTCTTCATTCCCCGATGGGCGATATACAGCATAAAGGAATAGAGCATATCGTGATCTTCTTGTATCATACGCTCAAAAACAGAAGCCGGCATCCAGGCGACTTCTGTTTTTTTACGGCGATGAGGGAATAGGAATATATTTTATTCCCGGTAAAATAGAGGAACTCTGGAAAGATGTCATTATCCTCAAAGTATGCGCAGAATACATCATCGCCATTGACGGTATACTTTTCCGCCTTCAGGCAGCCATCCAGTACGATGCCGAACTCTTTGATCGCGGCACCTATTGGATGAATGACATATGCTGTCTTATAGGTTTCATAACGCAAGTATTGAGCATAGGTCTTATGATGCAGGCATTGATAGGCAAATGTCGTATCCACCAGAGTCCCTCCTTGCTTTTATACGAGTGCCTGATCCAGGAAATCACAGACATCATCGTAGTCTCGTTCTCCATTGAAACGCTGTATCTCTTTTCCGTGCTGGCAGACCATTACGACAGGTATGCCTTGTACGTTGCATGCGTCCACGATATCCTTATTCTCATCCACATTGACATAGCGGATATGGAAGCTGTCGTTAAATTCTTCATTCAAGGCTTCCTCAAGGACCGGATGAAGTGCTTTGCAGTGTACGCAGCGTTCAGCGCCGAATAAGATCAGAACAGGCTTATCGTCTTGTTTCAGTACCATGTCATTCCAATCTGACATGGAGTTGACCGGCTTAAATACATCCGTGTCAACTTGGAAGATCTTCTCTCGCTTTGACAGGTCTTCCTCGTCATCCGTCGCTACGCATAGGGCAACGTCCTGATAATAAGGAAGGGTTCCTTCTACATTGACAAACGTCTTGGCGCCAAATGATCCAGCGTTTGGCACGCGGAATTCAATGTTGTTGATCGGAGGAATCGGTATTTCCTTTGGCGCAGGCTCCTGCGGCACATAACTGTAAGGATAGCGGTAGGCGCGATAGATCATGTTGTTCTTTGGGCCGGTCTCGTTGTGCGTATAGTAGGGGGAGATCCACTCCCATACGATTTCATGATCCGTTGTTACTTCTATTATACGCCCGTCGCTTCCTTCTGTCACGAGGGTATTTCCATTTGGCAGGCGCTGGGCGCTGGAAACATAGGGACTGTAGAACTTGCTTGCATCCGTAGGGATTGCGTTTCCAAGTTCCTTGGGAGTCAGTTTCCATACGACTTCCAAAGTAACCGGATTGAATTCCAGTACGCGGCTGTAATCACGCAAGGCATTTTTCGAGCCGTTCCTGGAGCCTGGGTTTGGCACGCCATAGCCGGCCCAGCCGCCATTGTCGAATACCAGCAGATTGCCTTCTCCCGGAAGACCCTTTGGTATCATATGGAAATGATGCTGTCCGATGATCCAGCCTAATTTCCTGAGTTCGGGAGTCGCGTTAAAGTCCGGCCCGATCCTCCAGACGATATGCCCGGTCTCTTTATCCAGGATCGCCAGAATATTGGACTCGCGGCAGTCAAAGATAATGTTGTCAGGCTTGAAACGCTGGTCGCCCTGGTCATACCATTTGTTAGGCCCGAGGTAGCTCATGCAGTTGACGTGCTGATAGTCGCCAACTCCTCCGTCCGATGAACGCATATTTGGATTCCGGGCCAGGATATTAAGGGCGGCCTCGTCAAATCCAAGTTCGTCAAAGTGATCGGTGATGGACCATTTCCACAGGATGTTTCCTTCCCAGTCTACCTCGATCATGCAGTCATCCAGCAGTTTTTTGTCGGATACCTTGGGATTGTGCAGCGTCTGGTGTACCAGGATCAGAGTATTGCCTTCTAGTGGCTTTGCGTCCATGCCGGGAACATAATATCCTACCGGATTGCCTTCCCGCTGATAGTCATGGTGCTGGCGCGCCATCCAGCGGTGATCCCTTCCAGGGTCGTTGATTTCCTCAAACTTGTCAAATTCCCATATGATATTTCCGTCATAATCGATCTCGATCAGGTTGACGCCGTCCTGCATTCCATAATCAGGATGACGGTAGCCGGATAATCCCATGACGTATCCGCCGGGCAGAAGCTTAGGCGGCATGGCCTGCATATTCCACCTTCTGATCTCGTTGCCGTTCATGTCGAAGAGCAGCACGCCGTCGTTGATCAGCGGCACGATGGTGTATCCGTTCCAGCATTTCTCCGGGTTATAGACTGTTACTCCGTGAGGGAAAACACTTGGCTGTCCCATAATTCATTCCTCCATTCTATTGTTCCACTTTTATAAGTTTACCGTTATCATAGTAAGCGCAGGCCGGCGATGCATGCAGATCCAGCCGGTCATATAGTAATGTCTGCCTTGTAATGTCCTGGCGGACAATCTGATAGCTGTCCTTCAGGCTTAGTTCAATCTGGGTGGCTTTCTCGATCTGCGCGCTGTCATAAGGATTGTAGAAGATGAAAGCGATCTTGCCGCCGTCAGGGGCCAGAAGGGCATCTAGCTGCTTCTTCTCTTTTACATAGCGCTCGCTGGCGGTTGCGGCAACCGCGCCGTCGGCAGCAGAGGTGACGATCTGGCGCAGGAACGTCTGCGTGCAGTCGCCGATGGCATAGAGGCCCGGGATATTGGTTTCTTTCTTCTCGTTGGTCTTGATATAGCCTTTTGCGTCGCATTCTACGAGGTCTTTGACCAGATCTGTCTGCGGGATCATACCTACAAAGAAGAAGATACCATCCGTCTGTACTTCCGTGCTGGCTCCAGTCACTACATTTTTGATCACAAGGCTTTCTACCTTATCCTTTCCCTTGATCTCCTGCAGGGTAGAATTCCATATGAACTCGATCTTAGGGTTCTCGTATGCTGTCTTCGCCGCCACTTCATTACAGTCCAGATGCCCTTCTTCGTGCAGCACGATGATGGAGACCTTTGTGGCAAAGTCTGTCAGATAATCAGCCTCTTCAATTGCCTGATCCCCGGCCCCCAGCACGTAGATCTCTTTTCCCTTGAAGAATTCGGCATCGCAGGTCGCGCAGTAGGCGACGCCATGCCCGGCAAATTCAACTTCGCCAGGGATACCCAGGATTCTGGGTTTGGTGCCCATATCCAGGAAGATGCATCTGGCTTCAAAGTCGCCGCGCCGTTTGGTACGGACCAGAAAATTACCGTCCTCCTCCTTGAGGATCTCGGTTACGGTCGTACGCTTGAACTGATTGGTGGCATAGCTTTGGGCATGGGCCCGGAACTTTTCCATCAGTCCGGAACCGCTGTCGGTTATGGTTCCCGGATAGTTGCGGATTTCCCTTGTGTCATTGACGCGGCCGCCATAATTGCCTTTTTCGATCAGCAGCGTCTTGCGCTGCGCCCGTCCGGCATAGATGGCTGCCGAAAGCCCGGCGGGGCCTCCGCCGATAATAATGACATCGTACATCTCGTTCATGTTTACCACTCCTTTGCTTGTGTTTACAGTTACAGATATTCTACGACTTCTTTCTGCCTAAGCCTAAGGTGATCCAGGCGATACAGATAATGGTAAGGATCAGGCAGTAATAAGAAGAGACAAAGATTTGAACAGGGGTTACGAGGGGCAGCAGGCTGTCTTTTTCTGCCATTCCCTGTATTACGGTAACAGCCCCCATGACAAATGCCGAGTTGATCGGAATGATGGCCGTGATGTTTGTGGACATGGCAGTCAGGAGGATGCTTCGCCTGCTGGCCTTAATGCCGGCCTTTTGCCCAACTTCGTCCGCCACATCCTTGAACATCAGGATGCTGGGCAGGACACAGCCGGCCAGAAAGATATTGACGATCCCTACGCCCAGAGCAATGATTGATTCAGCGCCTGCCGGCTTTTTGATCATCTTGCTGGCCATGAGGAAGTTGCAGCATTTTCGCATCATGCCGCCTTCCACGGCAATCTGTATAAGGCCATACAGCAGGATTGTGGATATAATAATATCAGTAACGCTGGCTATTCCGTCGAAGAATACGCCGTGCAGCTGCTGGGTCTTCGCATCAATTGCCACCAGATCCTGCAGCTGGTAGAGGCCGCTTACAAGTCCCACCACGATTCCAGTCAGGATTCCTCCGGTCACGCCAACGAACAAGTCTTTGGTCTTAAAACAAATGATGAGCAGGACCACAATAGGAACCAGCATCAGTAGGCCTTTAACATTGGACATGGAAGCAACTTCTTCCATGTCTCCTCCTGCGCTGCCTCTTCCTCCGAGAATAAGGAAGAGGACAGCTGACAGGACGCCTGCAAACAGGATATAAGGAAGGCGTTCTCGCATTGTTTCAAGCAAGTCCGCGCTTTTTTGCGTATCAGCATCATGCTGGGATGCGATCGTGGTATGTATAACCTGGGAACTTGGCGAAAGCGCATCTCCGAAAAAGATTCCGCTCATCATGCTCCCGATGAGAATGGCAGGATTGGTACCCATCATAATGCCTGCCGGATAGAAGATAGGCACGACGGCAAGCAGCGCCGCGATAGGAGCACCGGCTCCCATGGAGATGACTGCGCTTCCGATGAAGACGAACAGGGCGAAGGTTCCTCCCTGAAGTCCCAGATGGGCGCCCAGCCAGATGAAGCCGCCTCCGATATCTCCGATTACCAGAACTTTGGAAAAAATACCAATTACCATGAAGATAAGAATCAAACGTGCATTTCCGTACTTGGCAAGCCCTCTGACTACTGCATTCCAGAAATCGATTTTATTCTTACAGAAGATGAAGCCAGCCAGGATGGAGATGATGGCAGCAAGTATCAGCACTTTCATTGAGTAGCAGTGTGTCGCGATCATGATCACGCCGCTTAGGATGACATACAAGACGATGGGTAAGACTGCCAGTCCCTGGCGGCCGTAGAACTTTAACGTATCTTCGCTATCTTCTTTCATTTTTACACCAACTCTCCTTTTGATGCCTCTATAATAGCACCCTTCTTTTTATAAAACTTGTTGGAGGTCTAACACATTGATAAAAAATTATTCTAATAATATCTTTATAAAAACGAATATAATAAGAAGCGTATTTATGATATCCTAAAAGAACAAAAAGCTGTGAAACTGAAGGAAGGAATATTACATCAGATTTCTTAAAAATCCTGTTTATAAGTAATCAAAGTGCTTATTTGTGACAAATTTGTAAGGTTGGGCCAGGAGAATGTAACCTGATTCGATGGAAGCAGAATACTGGATAATCTATAATATGATTTGTAATAAACAAAGAATAGATGAAAGGACGGGAATATGAGATGGCTTTATTAGAGGTAAAGAATGTAAAGAAAATATACACTACCCGGTTTGGCGGAAATCAGGTGGAGGCATTAAAGAATGTGAGTTTCTCCGTAGAACCAAGAGAATATGTAGCGATTATGGGAGAATCCGGCTCTGGGAAAACGACGCTTCTTAATATCCTGGCTTCTCTTGACAAGCCGACGGGAGGCAAGGTGTACTTGAAAGGAAATGATCTGGGAAAGATCAAAGAAAAAGAGATGGCGGCATTCAGGCGGCAGAATCTGGGGTTCGTGTTTCAGGACTTTAATCTTCTGGACACGTTTTCTCTTAAGGATAATATCTTCCTTCCGCTGGTCCTGTCCGGGAAGAAGTATGACGAGATGGAGAAGAAGATCAAGCCGATAGCGCAGCGCCTTGGCATTGAAAAACTGCTGGAAAAATATCCCTATGAGGTATCCGGCGGCCAGAAGCAGAGGGCAGCGATCGCAAGGGCAATCATCACAAGACCCCAGCTGATCCTGGCAGACGAGCCTACCGGCGCGCTGGATTCTAAGGCGGCAGACGAGCTTTTGACGCTTTTTAACGCCATCAACGAAGACGGACAGACCATCCTGATGGTTACCCACAGCGTCAAGGCCGCAAGCCATGCCAAACGGGTACTGCTTATTAAGGACGGGGAAGTGTTCCATCAGCTCTACAGAGGAAATCTTACAAATGAGCAGATGTTCCAGAAGATCTCTGACACGCTCACCGTGTTGACTACAGGGGGTGAGCAGGTTGAATAGTTCAGTTTATGGAAAACTTGCGGTCACCAACCTGAAGAATAACCGGAAAACCTATATTCCTTACATGCTGACGGCGATCCTTACGGTCATGATGTTCTATATTATAGATGCCCTGTCCAGAAATAAGAGCGTGGGAGACGGGAATCTGCGGCTCTGCCTTTCCTGGGCGACGGTAGTCATCATTGTATTTGCCGTAATCTTCCTGTTCTACACCAACAGTTTCCTCATCAAGAGAAGGAAAAAGGAAATCGGCGTCTACAATATACTGGGAATGGGCAAGCGGCATATTGCCAGGATGCTGACCATTGAGACTTTGATAATAGCGGTTATAAGCATTGTCGTCGGACTTGTAGCAGGAATCATATTCAGCAAGCTGATGTTCCTGGCTCTTTTGAAGATCATCCATTATGACGTAAATATGGTATTTGAACTCTCAGTAAGAGCACTCCTGAATACGCTGCTCCTTTTTACAGTCATATTCGCCATGACGCTGATCTATAATCTGCTCCAGATCCGTCTCTCCAACCCGGTGGAACTGCTAAGAGGCGGAAGCCAGGGAGAAAAAGAGCCAAAGACAAAATGGCTGCTGACCATATTTGGAGTGGTTGCCATCGGAATCGGATATTATATCGCGATCACAACGGAATCTCCGCTTACCGCGATCACGTTGTTCTTTCTGGCAGTCATCTGTGTCATTATAGGAACCTATGCGCTGTTTACAGCGGGCAGCATTGCTTTGCTGAAACTTCTGCGGAAGAATAAGAATTACTATTATAAGACCAGCCATTTTACTTCTATATCAGGCATGATCTACCGGATGAAGCAGAACGCGGTAGGACTTGCCAACATCTGTATCTTAAGTACCATGGTGCTGGTGATGATATCCACCACGATCTCGCTGTATACCGGAATGAATGACGTGCTGGAAACCAGATTCCCAACGGAATTCGAGGCAAGGAATTATAATGCCACCGAAGAGAATATGAATAAGATCGACCAGATCATTGAGGAAGAGGCCGCAAATGCAGGCGTGAAGATAAAGAACCAGGTCAGCCACAGGGAAGCAAGCCTGTCCTCCATCCGTACGGGAAGTGAGTTTTCCCTGATGAATGACGGAAACTATGCGGCGGAAGATCTGTGCTCGCTGATCTTCATCAGCCAGGATGAGTATAACAATCTGGCTGGCCAGAACATTTCTCTGGCAGAAGACGAGATGATGGTATTTGTGGATACAGAAGACACTTATGGCAAAGATACGGCAAAGATTGGATCAGCCAGCTTTAAAGTGGTCAAGGAGTTAAAGAAGTTTCCACTAGCCAAGAAGAGCCAGGGACGGCTGGCGCCTACCTTTTACATGGTTGTCAATAACGAGAATATCATGCAGCAGTTTCTAGACGAGGCATATGCTGACAGCCAGATGCAGATTGAATGGAAGGAGCAGCAGGTCAATATACATTATATAGTCACATTTGATCTGGAAGGCAGCCAGAAGGCGTGCATGAAAGCGGAGGAATCGATCAAGAGCCGGGTAGAGTCCGAGACCACTCCGTCATTCTGCGAAAGCCGGGAACTGAACCGGGAAGGGTTCTATATGCTGTACGGCGGCCTTTTGTTCATCGGCATCTATCTGGGCGTCATGTTCCTGATGGCGACTGTGCTGATCATCTACTATAAGCAGATATCCGAGGGATATGATGACAAGGAGCGCTATCAGATCATGCAGAAAGTCGGCATGAGCAAGAAAGAGGTAAGGCATTCCATCCGAAGCCAGGTGCTTACCGTGTTCTTCCTTCCTCTTATCACGGCTATCATCCATATCATCGTGGCCTTTAAGGTAATCACCAAATTGCTGGCCGTGCTGAACCTTGTGAACGTGCCGCTGTTCATGGCGTGCACCATCATCACGGTGGCAGTATTCGCAGTGTTCTATGCGATCGTGTATGGCCTGACTGCCAGGGAATACTATAAAATCGTGAATTAGAATCAATGCCGGTCATGCGGGCAGGGACATAGCATTTTGGAATCGTGCGTCCTTGCCCGCGTTTTATTGGCGTAAAAGTTTAGTGCCTTTTTATGATTTTAGTGGTATAATAATACCTACTTACATAAAACACTTAACGAAGGAGGAATTGGTATGAAATTGGTGATTACGATGAGCCGCAGATATGGTACCGGCGCGAGCGTTATTGCAGAGGAACTGTCGAAGAGGCTTGGGATTCCGGTATATGACAAGGTAAACGTGGAACAGGAACTAAGCAGGAATACCTATGAATCCGAAGTGGAGGCGATCAAAGGGCTGGCACAGAAGCCATGCATTATCCTTGGGCGGTGCGCGTCAGAGATCTTGAAAGACAGGCTTAACGTGTTCAATATCTATGTGTGCGCGGACAAGGAAGACAGGATCGAACGTATTATGAAGAAGGAATCTCTTACATACGAAGAGGCTGCCCAGAAGATTGACGCGAACGACAGGGAGCGTTCCAGGTATTATCATGAGCACACGGGCAAAGCCTGGGGCGACGTGAATAACTACCATATGATTCTGAATACTTCTGATCTGGGCGTGGAGAACTGCGCGGATATCCTGATGAGGTATTTTGAGCAGAAAGAATATATCTAATATAAATATTCTGATAAATTATGATAAGAAAGAGGAGGAACAGCACAATGACAAAAGCAGGAGAAAGAGAAGTAGTAAAGGTAGAGCGTGTAAATGGCGGAGCCGGCTTCATTATGAAGGAAGGACTTTTAAGCCAGGAGGAATTAGGAGAGCACTGCAAGATGTTCAGCAGGGTGACGGTGCCTGCCAACTGCGAGTTGGGACATCATGAGCATCATGGGGAGACAGAGACGTATTACATCCTTAGCGGAACCGGAATGTACGAAGACAATGGCAAGGCAATCCCCGCAGAGGCAGGAGACGTATTTTTCTGCAAGGACGGAGACGGCCATGGAATTAAGAATACAGGCACAGAAGACTTGACATTTGTGGCATTGATCCTTAAGAAATAAGAAGGAAAAAAGACAGGGAAGGCCGCCAAAGCGTGGAGCAGCATATCCACACTTGGCGGCCTTTCTTTTCTCGCCACCGGTCTTATTGCCGGGCCTTAAGCGCACGTTTCAGGCAGTCGAGCAGCCGGTCGTTCTCTTGTGGCATCAGGAAGCAGAAGCGGATATACTCGCCTTCCAGGGTTTCGAAAGAGGAACAGTCCCGGATCATCAGGTTCTCATGGATGGCTGCCTCAAACAGATCAAAGGAAGTAAGGCCGTCTTTCAGAATCCGTATCAGGACGAAGTTGGCATAAGGCTTATATATCTTTAATCCGTCTATGGTAGTTAACTCCTGGCAGACGCGGGTACGCTCGGAGTCGATCAGATTCCAGGTGGCCTGAATATACACGCTGTCTTTGAGCATTAATTCTCCGGCGTAGGCCCCGATGCTATTGAGGCTCCAGGGGTTCTGGTGGAGAAGGAGGGCAGAGAGGAGTTCCTTGCTGCCGGTAATTCCATACCCGAATCTTAAGCCCGGGGAGGCAAAAAACTTAGAGACGCCGCGGATTACCATAAAGTTATCATATCTGCTGGCAAGAGGGATTGCCGTAATGTCGGACGGATCGGGGGCGAACTCCGCATACGTCTCGTCAATCATGACGAAGATTCCTTTTTTCTTACAAGCGCCTATAATACGCTCCATGTCCGCTTGATGTATGGCGGAAGAGGTGGGATTATTGGGATTGCAGAGGATGACCAGCCCGATGTCATCCGTCAGCGCCTGAAGAAAATCAGGGATGTCCAGCACAAAATCCTGAGATTCCTTCAGATGGTAGTACTGTAAAGCGCCGCCGATCAGGGAAAGTTCCCTGGCATACTCTGAATAAGTGGGTCCAAGGACCAGCGCCTTCCTGGGTGAGAGCTGGCTGATCAGAAGAGAGATCAGTTCCGTAGAACCATTGCCAACCATGATATGCCCGGGATCGGCGTGGCAGTAGGCTCCGATGGTCTCACGAAGACTTGTATAATCCCGGTCAGGATAGCGGGTGATGACATCCAGATTGGCGGCAAGCTGGCTCTTTACCTTTTCTGACAATCCGAGGGGATTGACATTGGCGCTATAGCAGATGATATCCTCCTTGCGCATGTGATAATAACTTGCGATCTTTTCCAGATCGCTTCCGTGAAATTCAGGCTTCTTTTCCATATCTATACATCCTATTCATATATTTTCGAGATTTTGTATTTCCGGCATTGCCATTACTTATGAAACAATGCTATAATTCATTATAGTATGTTTTTTGAAAAATGCAACGAAAGAAGCAGGTGTCAGACTTGAAAAATAAAATCCAGAAATTTTCAAAAGGAGACTTTCAGTTAATACGACCTGATGTCATATTTGATGAAACAAATCTGGTTCTCATAATAGGAGAAGGGGACGTATACAGGGGAAGTTTTACAATGAAGACGAATAGCAAAGGGACGATACGGGGACTTGTATACCCGTCTTCTTTTCGTGTTCATTTTAAAGACCAGGGATTTGAGGGAAATCCCGCAAAAGTAGAATTTACGTATGACGGCAGGGGACTGCGCCCTGGCCATGTGGAGGAAGGCAAGTTTACCGTTGTGTGTACCGGCGGAGAGTATGAACTGTCTTTTACCGCCATTATAGAAAAGCCGTATGTCATGACCTCCTATGGGAAGGTGCAGAGCACGGATGATTTCCGGAAACTGGCGATCAAGGATTTCTCAGAAGCAGGGAGGCTGTTCCGCTCCCGGGAATTCTATGAGATATTGAAGTATGAGAATGAAAGGATATTCTATCTGTACGACAATATGCGCAAATGGTCCCTTGGGGAGCAGGCCATGGAGGAATTCCTGGTAGGCATCAAGCAGAAAGAGTGCATCTTTCTGACCCTTCCCGGGGAGGGAATGCTGTTTGAAGACATCGGGGAGCCGACGAAGGGAACGCTTACGCTGATGAAGAACACCTGGGGATATATGCCCATCCGGATCGAGGCAGAGGGAAGCTTCATCAAGGTTCTGCGCCCGGAGATCAGCACGGAGGACTTCGTGGGCAATGCCCATGAGATCGAGTATGTGGTTCGGCCGGAGCGGCTTCATGGCGGCAGGAATTACGGCGCTTTGAAGTTCGTGACTCCCTATGAGACGCTGACCTATGAGATCGAGGTGCTGCAGAATCAGGAGTATGACGAGGATCACAGAATCCCGGAACTTTTAAGCGCGCAGATATTGAAGGAATATATCGGCTATGTGGGCGGAAGGATCGAACTGAACAACTGGGTGGAGAGCGCGGTTGAGAAGATGGCCGTCCTGAGAAAAAAGGAACCCCAGAATGAAGTATACCAGCTCCTTCAGGCCCATATTTACCTGATTGGAAATAAAGTCGAGGAAGCCAAATGGATTCTGGAGAATTATAATTACAACCGGTTCGCCATCGGCAAGGATCCGGTGACGAACTGCTATTACTTATATCTGACCGCGCAGATCAGAGGCCAGGGAAACCATGTTGACCGGGTGCTTGACGAGATTGGGAAGACCTATATGCGGCATCAGGATTCCTGGGCCCTCCTTCGCATGATCCTGTATCTGGATCCGCGGTATAAAAATCCTTTTAAAAAGATCGAAGTGCTGGAACAGCAGTTCCAATATGGCATTCATGAGGTCCTGTTTTATCTGGAAGCCTATATGTGCTATCAGGAAAAGCCCACGCTTCTTAAAAAACTGGGCGCTTTTGAAATACAGGTTCTGAATTTTGCTTCCAAGTATCGTCTGATGACGAAGGAACTGGCGCTGTATGTGTCTAATTTTGCCAGCCAGCAGAAGAACTACAGCGATGCCATGTTCCGGATATTGGAACGCATCTACAAGATGTACAGCGAGCCTATGATACTGAATACGATCTGTACGTTGCTGATCAAGGGAAACAAGACGCAGCAGCGCTATTTTGTGTGGTATCAGAGGGCGGTGGACGCTGAACTTAAGATTGCCCAGCTGTATGAGTATTATATGATGACCATAGACGAGAATTCCGCAAGAGGGCCGCTTCCGAAGACCATCCTGCTCTACTTCATGCATGGGAATTCTCTGAATTACCGGAAGGCGGCATTTCTATATGCCAATCTGGTCACCTATGAAGAGACTGCGGGGGATCTGTACCTGAATTACCGGGAGCAGATGGTCGCGTTTACCTGGGACCAGCTGCTAAAGCGGCATATTACGGAGCCTCTGCGAATCCTGTACAAGAGGTTCTGCCAGGAAGAAGAGATGACGGCAGAGCGCATGGAGGCCATGCGTGATATCTGCTATTCTTATGAGATCACCACAAAGGTGCCGAACATGAACTGCGTCCTGGTGATTGAAAAGGATGGCGCCATCCGCCAGCGGGTGCCTTACGATGAGGATGAAGGTGCCGTTATCTACCTGTATGATAAGGAATCCAGAATTGTATGGGAGTCTATCGAAGGGCGTCACTATACGGATTCCATCGCCTATGAGACCAGAAGGCTGTTCTACGAGCCGAGATTCTTAGATATGTGCCGCAAGTATGCGGCATCTACCGGCGTGTGGAAGCAGGAGAACGAAAAGGAAGAGCCGACGTTTGAGAATCTTCGGATCAAAGGAATCAGCGCTTTTAATGAGAAGGATGTCTTCCGCCTGTGCAGCAAGCGGATCCGGGAAGACAACTATGAGGAAGATGAATTCCTGAATTATCTGTGCTTTGAACTGTTTAAAATGCAGCAGTATGATAAGGTGACTTTGATGTATCTGGCTAACTATTACTGCGGGGCCACCAGGGATATGAAGCGGCTGTGGAAGGTCTTAAGAGAATACGCGATTCCTTCCTATAAGGTTGGAGAGCGCATTATTACGCAGATGGTCTTTTCGGAGAACCTTTTTGCGGAGGAAAAGATATTTGAAGACTACTATCTGTCTGACAGCGTGTATTTCCGGCTGAAACAGGCCTATCTTGCGTATGTTTCCAGAGAATACGTCGTATTCGGAAGGGACTTGGACCTGTGCGTGTTCGATATGATAGCCAACGAGTGCGACAAGAAGGAGTATCTGCCGGATATCTGCAAGGTCGCGCTTCTAAAATATTATTCCAGCCGTGACTATACGGCCGAGTTAGAAGACGTGCTTCACTACGTCCTGCGGGAGATGTGCGAGAAGCAGATCGTATTTCCCTATTACCTGAAGTATAAGGAAGAATGGCTGAGGGAAGTCCAACTCTATGACAAGGTGATGATCTCCTATCAGTCCAGGCCTGGCAGCAGGGTAAAACTGTATCATAAGATGAAGCAGGGAATGCGGGAAGGACTGGGCTATCAGTCGGAAATCCTGATGCCAATGTATGAGAATCTGTATGTAAAGCAGTTTGTATTATATAAGGATGAATCCATCAATTACTATTTCCAGGAGACGAATGGGAAAGACACGATCACGACGGAGAAAAAGGAACTGCGCAATGAGAGAGAATTTCCTGACATCGGCAAGTTTGGAAGGCTGAACGGAATGGCTTTGATGGGCCCTGCGAACCGCAGGCAGGCGATGCTGGAATTCCAGGAAGAAGAAATCCTGGCGGACCAGATGTTCAAGATATATTAGAAGAAGGAGGATATGATAGTGAGAACAGGCAGTATTCTGGGGTATGACCTGAATGAAAAGCATTGTCAGATCAGTTATTACGATGAGACCAAAGACGAGCCGGAGACATTGGAAGTAGCCGTAGACAATTATCAGATTCCTCTGATGCTGGGATACTATAAAGACCACTGGGTCTACGGAAAAGAAGCCAAACGGCTGGCGACCATCAATGAAGGCTGTACCGTAGCGGACCTGTTTGGCAAGGCGGTACGGCAGGAAAAGGTGAGGGTAGGAGCCAAGACCCATGACGCGGTGTGGCTTCTGGCCAAATTCGTAAGCCTTACGCTGGAAAAATTCGAAGATATCGCATTCATTACTTTTTCGGTGCCTTTTACCAACATTGACATGTCGAAGATGCTGAAAGGAATCGGGCACCATCTGGGCGTGCCGAAGGAGTACGTGTATGTGCAGGATTATAAAGAAAGCTTCTGCCAGTATATGTTCTACCAGCCCAAGGAACTGTGGCAGTACGAGTCTGCCCTGTTCTACTGCGATGCCCAGGAGATCCGGGCGTATATGCTCAGAAAACTGAATACCATCAGCGGACGGGGAAATGATATGTTCGTAACCGTCGACGAAGTGGCAAATGCTCATATGAAAGAACTGGCCGCCATCTATCCGGTGCTGAATGTGGACAAGGCAAAGGATGCGGATGAAAGGTTCAAGGGCTTCATCCAGAGCGTGTTTGAAAAGAAGGTGGTATCTTCCGTGTATCTGACGGGGGAAGGGTTCGAGAATAACTGGTATCCCAATTCCCTGAAGGTGCTGTGTAATGGCCGGAGGGCATTTCTTGGCAACAACCTGTACAGCAGGGGGGCCTGCTATACATCCATGCGTAAGTGCAAGGATTATGATGAGGGGCCTGTATACCTGGACGATACAAAGATGACGGAGCAGATCTGCCTGCGCATGCGGGTGAATGGGCAGGAAGGATGGCATCCCATCGTCGCCTGGGGAACGCACTGGTACGAGGCGGACGGGCAATGGGAAGTGATTCTGGAGGATACGTCCGACATCGAGATTCATGTGGAGACGCTGGCAGGCGAAGAACTTCAAGTGGAGACCATATCTTTAAAAGGTCTGCCGGAGCGGCGGGACTATTCCCTGCGCCTTCAGATAGAAGCGCTGTTTATGGATGAGCGTACCTGTAAGCTGACGTTCAAGGATGTAGGGTTCGGAGAGTTCTATCCTCCGACAGGATTTCAGGTGGAAAAGGTATTACATTTAGGAGGAATCAATGGGCAGTTTAATTCTATGTCATAAGAAGCGCGCCAAACAACCCTATGAGATATCCAGGGTTCATATGAGAATATATACGATAGAGGAGTTATGTTACTATATCTGCAATAACCTCTATCTTATTGATTATACGATCATTAACAGGCAGTTGTGCGACTGGATCGGGGATGAACTGGAACTTTCCGGACTTGCGGAGACGCTGCGGGAAGAATTGCGTCAGAACTGCTCCATGGAGCAGTTCGTGCTGACCATATTGAAGGAATCTACCATATATGCAGCCGCGGACATCAATCGGATCCAGAATATTCTGGAACATCTGCAGAATCAGAAGGATGTGGAAAGGACGAAGTATAAGGCAGACAGCCTGCAGGGCAGCGGCGAGTATGAGACTGCCATACTGGTGTACCAGTCCATCATCAACAAAGAATGGGATGATTCTGTGGAAAAGACTTTCTATGGGCATGTGTATGCCTGCCTTGGAGCAGCCTATGGACACCTGTTCCTGTATGAAGAGGCGGCCCGCATGTATCAGGAAGCTTACCGCATCTGCGAGGAGCCGGATATGCTCAAATCCTATCTCTACTGCTGCTTTAGGGCATTGCCTGAGGCGCAGTACGTGAAGATGCTTTCCGGCAATCCGATCTATCTGAGTATGGATTCCGTCCTCCGGGAAGAGATTAAGAAGGCGCGCCAGGAAGTGGACATCGATATGCCGGAAGAACAGTTCCTGAAATGGAAAAAGCAGTATCGCAGGATTGACAAAAGCCGGGGAATATGCTAATATAACAGAGCAATTTAGTGTGGTAAAGTAATCAATTGATAACATGATAAAAGAGTACAGTGATTGCGATTCCACAATACTGTAATACAGGAGGAAAAGGTATGAAGAAGAGAGCAGCATTGCTGCTTGCCCTTGCCATGCTGGCGACAACGGTTCTGGCAGGCTGCGGCAGCAAGGAAGACAAGAGCGCAGACAACAAGAAGGAAGATAAGAAAGAGGCAAAGGTCGAGAACGATGACGAGACCTTGATCGTGGGATTCGACGCTTCCTTCCCGCCATATGGATATAAGGATGACGATGGCGAATATGTCGGATTTGACCTGGAACTTGCACAGGAAGTATGCGACAGAAACGACTGGAAGCTTGTAAAGCAGCCGGTTGACTGGGATGCCAAGGATATGGAGATTGATTCCGGAACCATCGACTGTATCTGGAACGGTTTCACCATGAACGGCCGCGAGGACGAGTATACCTGGTCAGACCCATATATCGACAACAAGCAGGTGATGGTTGTTGCAACAGATTCCGGTATCAATAGTTTTGATGACCTCTCTGGAAAACTGGTTGAGACCCAGGCAGATTCATCCGCATTGGCAGCTCTTCAGGGAGACCAGAAGAAACTGGCAGATACATTTGGAAGCCTGACAGAGATTGCGGAATACAATACAGCGTTCATGGATCTGGAATCCGGCGCGTGCGACGCGATCGCAATGGATATCGGCGTTGCATACTACCAGATTAATTCCAGGAAGAATCCGGATGATTACAAGGTACTTGACGAAGAGATCTCTTCTGAGCAGTATGCTGTAGGATTCAAACTTGGGAATGAAGAATTGAGAGACAAAGTCCAGGCCACATTAGATGAGATGGCGGAAGACGGAACAGTTGCAAAGATTGCAGAGAAGTATGAAGATTTTGGAGTGCCAGGATCCCTCTGCATCGGAAAGAAATAATAAATACGTGAATGACTGGCAGGGGTCAGCCCCAGATATAAGGGACTGGCTCCTTTGCCGCGTCTTTTGAGAAGTTGGAGGAAAACCTGATGGATTTTGGAACGCTTATTAGAGAGTTGAGCGGCGGAATGCTGATATCGATTGAAATATTTGTGCTGACGCTGGTATTTTCATTGCCTCTTGGCCTGGTGGTGGCATTTGGAAGGATGTCGAAGATCAAGCCGGTCCAATGGCTCGCCAAGATATACATATCAATTATGAGAGGGACGCCGCTGATGCTGCAGCTGATGGTCGTTTATTTTGGGCCGTACTATATTTTCGGAATCCGGATTTCCAGCACCTATCGCATGACTGCCGTGCTGATTGGATTTGCGATCAACTATGCCGCATACTTTGCGGAAATATACCGGGGCGGCATCGAGTCCATGTCCGTGGGACAGTATGAGGCGGCAAAAGTGCTGGGATATTCCAGGCCACAGACCTTCTTCTGCATCATCTTTCCCCAGGTGATCAAGAGAATCCTGCCGTCCGTGACGAACGAGGTTATCACGCTTGTCAAGGATACTTCTCTTGCGTTCGTGCTGGCAGTGGCCGAGATGTTTACGATCGCGAAGCAGATTGCGGCCGCGCAGACTTCCATGGTGCCTTTCGTAGCCGCGGGAATCTTCTATTATGTATTTAACCTGATTGTTGCAGTCGTTATGGAAGCGCTGGAAAAGAAATTGAATTACTATCGTTAGGAGGACATGCCATGAGCTTGTTAGAGATGAAAAATATAAAAAAGAGCTTTAACGGGGTGGAAGTGCTCAAAGACATTTCCCTTACGGTAGAAAAGGGGGAGGTGCTGGGAATCATCGGGCCTTCCGGCTCTGGAAAGTCTACGCTGCTTCGGTGCGCCACGAACCTGGAGACGCCGGACGCAGGCGAGATTCGCTATGAAGGGACGTTTGGACTGGTATTCCAGAGTTTTAATCTGTTCCCTCATTATTCCGTTATGAGAAATATCACGGATGCCCCTATCCGCGTGCAGAAACGTAAGAAAGAGGAAGTCTATAAAGAGGCCAGGGAACTACTGGCCAAGATGGGGCTGTCGGACAAGGAGGATGCCTATCCGTACCAGCTCTCAGGAGGCCAGCAGCAGAGGGTATCCATCGCAAGGGCCCTTGCGATGAATCCGGATATCCTGTTTTTTGACGAGCCTACGTCGGCCCTGGATCCGGAACTGACAGGAGAGATCCTGAAGGTAATCAAGGATCTTGCGGCAGAGCACATGACTATGGTGATCGTTACGCACGAGATGAATTTTGCGCGGAACGTATCGGATCATATCATTTTTATGGACAATGGATACATTGCCGTCCAGGGAACCCCGGATGATGTTTTTGGCTCTTCCAATGAAAGAATGCAGGAGTTCTTAGGAAAATTTGGTGATAATTAATAAAAGGCAGAATATTGCTTTTCCATCTGCCTTGTATTATACTAATACGTGCACAACGTGTCCGACGGACGCGCAAACCAGATGATAAAATTGAGAAAAGGATGGGTGTTATCATGCAGAAATTAGAACAATTGTATGAAGGCAAGGCAAAAAAGGTCTTTAAGACAGATGATCCGGATATTGTAATTGTAGATTATAAGGATGATGCCACAGCATTTAATGGCGAGAAAAAAGGAACGATTGTTGGAAAAGGCGTAATCAACAACCGCATGACAAACTACATTTTCCAGGTTCTGGAAAAAGAGGGCGTTCCTACACATTATGTAGAAGAGTTAAGCGACAGGGAGACTGCCGTAAAGAAAGTAGAGATCGTGCCATTGGAAGTGATCGTGCGTAATGTGGCTGCAGGAAGTTTTTCCAAAAGGCTGGGGATTGAAGAAGGAACAAAATTGCTGGCACCTACACTTGAGTTCAGTTATAAGGATGATGACTTGGGAGATCCATTGATCAATGACTATATGGCAATCGCGATTGGCGCATCTACAAGGGAAGAGATTGAAAAGATTACAGAATACACCTTTAAGGTAAATGAAGTCCTGAAGAAGTTCTTTGCCGATGCTGGAATCGAACTGATCGACTTTAAGATCGAGTTTGGAAGATTCCACGGCAATGTCATTCTTGCAGACGAGATATCTCCGGATACATGCAGACTGTGGGACATCAATACCCATGAGAAGCTGGATAAGGACCGTTTCCGCAGGGATATGGGGAATGTAGAGGACGCGTATCAGGAAGTATTCAGGAGAATCGGCATAAAGTAAGGAGTTGCATTCATGAACAAATTGGAGAAAGTGACAACCGGTTTGGGAGAAGAATGCGGCGTATTTGGAGCCTATGATATGGATGGGGGCGACGTTGCCCCGTCCGTATACTATGGGCTTTTTGCGTTGCAGCACAGAGGACAGGAAAGTTGTGGTATCGCGGTGACGGATACCTATGGCGAGCGCAAGGTGCATTCCAAGAAGGGCCTTGGACTGGTCAACGAAGTCTTCGATGAAGAATCCCTTCAGACATTAAAAGGCAACCTCGGGGTGGGACACGTCCGCTATTCCACTGCCGGAGGCTCCAAAGTTGAAAATGCTATGCCGCTTGTTATCAATTATGTAAAAGGAACGCTGGCAATCGCACATAATGGCAATCTGACCAATGCCATCGAACTGCGCAGAGAATTGGAATATACGGGGGCAATCTTTCAGACGACCATAGACTCGGAAGTGATCGCTTATCATATTGCAAGAGAGCGCCTGAACGTATCGACGGCAGAAGAGGCTGTAAAAAGAGCCATGGGCAAGATTAAAGGCGCGTATGCGCTGGTAGTAAGCTCGCCCCGCAAGATGATCGGAGCCAGGGATCCATTTGGCCTGAAGCCGCTGTGTATCGGAAAGAGGGAAAATACGTATTTTCTCGCTTCGGAGAGCTGCGCGGTCGCGGCGGTGGGCGCGGAATTTATCAGAGATGTAGAGCCAGGCGAGATTGTGACGATTACAAAGGATGGCATACAATCTGATCTGTCGATGGCTATTGAGCCGGAAAGCCAGGCAAGATGTATCTTTGAATATATCTATTTTGCCAGGACGGACAGTACGATTGACAAGGTAAACGTGTACCATTCCAGAATTATTGCAGGAAAAGCGCTTGCACAGTCCTATCCAGTCGACGCGGATCTGGTGGTGGGCGTGCCGGATTCGGGCCTGGTGGCTGCAAAGGGGTATTCAGAACAGTCGGGCATTCCTTACGGAATGGCTTTTCACAAGAACAGTTATGTGGGAAGAACGTTCATCAAGCCCAAGCAGAGCCAGCGGGAAAGCAGCGTAAAGATCAAGTTGAATGTAATCGCAGAAGTCGTAAAGGACAAGAGGATCGTCATGGTGGATGATTCCATCGTGCGGGGAACCACTTGTGCCAATATTATAAAGATGCTGAAAAGAGCAGGCGCGAAAGAAGTTCATGTGCGGATCAGCTCCCCGCCGTTTCTGTATCCTTGCTACTTCGGCACGGATGTACCATCCAATGAGCAGCTGATCGCCCATTCCCATACCACGGAGGAGATACGGGAACTGATAGGGGCAGATTCGCTGGGGTATATGGAGATTGATAAATTAAAGAATATGGTGGGCAGCCTGGGATACTGCGACGCCTGCTTTACCGGCAACTATCCCATGGAGGTACCGGGCAGGGATGTATCCCATGCATTCGAGTAACATGCCCGGCTTTCTATAAAAAAGATTAGGAGAACAATGACGATGACAAATGACAGATACCAAAGCCCTCTTTCTGAGCGGTATGCAAGCAAGGAGATGCAGTATATCTTTTCCCCGGACAAGAAGTTCCGCACCTGGAGAAGACTGTGGATCGCCCTTGCACAGACAGAAAAAGAACTGGGCCTGCCAATCACGGATGAACAGATTGAAGAGTTGAAAGAACATGCAGATGATATCAATTACGACGTGGCAAAGGAAAGAGAAAAGATTGTCCGCCACGATGTAATGTCACACGTATATGCTTATGGACAGCAGTGCCCGAAAGCGAAAGGAATCATACACCTTGGGGCGACCTCCTGCTATGTGGGCGACAATACGGATATGATCCTGATGTCTGAAGCCCTGGATATTGTCAGGAAGAAATTAGTAAATGTAATAGCAGAACTTGCAAAATTCGCAGATGAGTATAAGGGTCTGCCGACGCTTGCGTTTACCCATTTTCAGCCGGCACAGCCTACGACGGTGGGAAAGCGCGCTACCTTATGGATGCAGGAATTCCTGATGGATCTGGAAGATCTGGAATATGTAAAGGGAAGCCTGAAACTTCTGGGATCAAAGGGAACGACCGGAACGCAGGCAAGTTTCCTGGAGTTATTTGATGGGGATCAGGAGACCATTGACAAGATTGATCCGATGATCGCGGAGAAGATGGGATTTGAGGCCTGCTATCCGGTATCCGGACAGACCTATTCCCGCAAAGTAGATACCAGAGTGCTCAATGTCCTTGCGGGAATTGCGGCCAGCGCTCACAAATTCTCCAATGATATCCGCCTGCTTCAGCATTTGAAGGAAGTGGAGGAGCCGTTCGAAAAGACACAGATTGGCTCATCCGCAATGGCATATAAGAGAAACCCTATGAGAAGCGAAAGAATCGCGTCGCTGTCACGCTATGTAATGGTGGATGCCCTGAATCCGGCCATCACATCCGCGACCCAGTGGTTCGAAAGAACCCTGGATGACTCCGCGAATAAGCGTCTCAGCGTGCCAGAAGGCTTTCTGGCTATTGACGGCATCCTTGATCTTTGCCTGAACGTGGTGGATGGCCTGGTAGTATATCCGAAGGTGATTGAAAAGCGCCTGATGTCTGAACTCCCATTTATGGCAACAGAGAATATCATGATGGATGCAGTGAAGGCAGGAGGAGACAGACAGGAACTTCACGAAAGAATCCGCGAACTGTCCATGGAAGCAGGCAGGAATGTAAAAGAAAAGGGCCTGGATAACAATCTGCTGGAACTGATCGCTAAAGATCCGGCGTTTAACTTAAGCGAAGAAGAACTGAAAAAGACCATGGATCCAACCAAGTATACGGGCCGTGCCTGTGTACAGGTAGAGGCATTCCTTAAGAATGTAGTCAATCCTATGCTGGAAGAGAACAAGGATTTGCTGGGAATGACGGCAGAGATTAACGTGTAAGGGATATCTGGTGATGCAAGGCGTAGCTGGTTGAACAGGACATCCGGCCAAAGCGGCGGGGAGGGTTCCGACTCGCTTCGCCGGGTCTTTGTAACTTCAAAAGCCGCCAGAATGTGGTAACCGAGTCTATTCGGCGTGAAATCCTGAAAGGATTTCGCACCTCAGAGACTCTTGGTAATTTTATCTGAGATAAAATTACCATACCGCATTCTGGCGGCTTTTTCAGCAACAAAGACCATAGGCTTGCTCGACGGAATCCACCCCGCCGCTTCGGCCGGCCTGGCTGTGGCAGGCAATTACGCATCTGCATTATCGGGAGAAATTACAGTAGAGGAATAGCCGCGAGAAAATCATTGTGGGTGTTACTTAAAGAAATTGCCAACGAGGTGAAGGGAGCGGGATGGGACGGGTGGGAAATTGCGGAGGTAAGTGGAGGCGTCCGGAATATCCATGCCCGCGATGTTAGCCTGTGAAAGAGGAGTCAGCCGACGACTTTTACACAGGCTTACATCCCGGTGCATGAGATGCAGGCGCCGCAACGTCGCAGCAATTTCCCACCCGTCCCATCCCGCGTTCTCCACACCCCAAATTTCTTCCCCCAAAAATTGGAAGCTTTCCACAAATTTCATCTTCTAACATAACGTAAATTCAACATGCAATTAGCACAATTGAAGAAATCTCACCAAAAATACTCAAACGTGCAGAATGGTATTGCAAAAACATTGATAATATTTTATCATAAACGTATCAAATGATTTCAAGGAATCATCACTGATATCTATGAGAAAAGGAGGGAACTATTAACATGGAGACATTGAATAACATTGTCTTGACAATCCAGCATTATCTTGCGGATTACATTTTGATCATTGCGCTTCTTTTGGGAGGCCTGTGGTTTTCACTCCGTCTTGGCTTTATCCAGGTGAGGGGATTTGGCGAAGGCATGAGGCGGACATTTGGGGGACTGTTCCACAAGAAAGGCGAGGCGGGAGCAGACGGCATGTCTTCTTTCCAGGCGCTGGCGACAGCGATTGCCGCACAAGTAGGAACCGGCAACATCGCGGGAGCGGCTACAGCGCTGGCGGTAGGAGGCCCGGGAGCCATCTTCTGGATGTGGATCGCGGCTTTCCTTGGAATGGCTACGATCTTCGCAGAGGCCATCATGGCACAGAAGTATAAGCAGGTAGGAAAAGACGGTGAGATTACAGGAGGCCCTGTATACTATATCCGTGCTGCATTCAAAGGGACCTTTGGAAAGGTGCTGGCTGGCATTTTTGCCGTTCTGATCATCCTGGCGCTTGGATTTATGGGAAATGCCGTGCAGTCTAACTCTATCGCGGCAGCCTTCCATACAGCATTTGGTATTCCGCAGGTGGCTATGGGAGTTGTTATTGCCATTCTGGCATTGTTCGTATTTGTAGGCGGAATGAAGCGAATCGCGAAAGTAACAGAGACGATCGTTCCAATCATGGCAGCCCTTTACATAGTTGGCGCGCTGATCGTAATCATCTATAACTATAAGAATATACCATACGCATTCCACGCAATCGTAGTTGGCGCATTCAACCCGGCGGCCATTTCAGGCGGCGCTGTCGGCGCTACGATCAAGCGGGCGCTGACCAAAGGCGTGGCCCGCGGATTGTTCTCCAATGAGGCAGGTATGGGCTCGACACCGCATGCCCATGCGGTGGCAAAGGTAGATCATCCGGTTGAGCAGGGATTTGTCGCCATGGTAGGCGTATTTATCGATACATTCATCGTGCTGAACCTGACTGCCCTTGTGATCATCACGACCAAGTCAATCCCTTCCGGCAAGACGGGAGCGGAACTGAGCCAGTACGCATTCTCGACACTGTATGGGAAAGGCGGAGACATCTTTATTGCGGTATGCATGTTCTTCTTCGCATTCTCTACGATCATAGGATGGTATTTCTTTGGCCAGGCCAATGTGAAATATTTGTTCGGACCTAAGGCAGTCAAAGTATATTCTGTTCTCGTGGCCGGATGCGTAGTACTCGGATCACTTGCACAGGTTGACCTTGTATGGAACATGGCAGACTGCTTCAACTCTATGATGGTATTGCCGAATATCCTGGCATTGTTCGCCCTGAGCGGCATGATCAAGAAGGTGCACGACGATTACTATCAAAACTTTTTGAGAAATAAGAAAAAGTAATATTGCATAAAAATCCACCTAGAAATTTATGGAAAACAACTAAAATAAGTTTGATTTTCCTTTGAGGTTGCAAAAAAATTAACGATAGGTTATTATAGGGATAGGCGATAGGTTATATTCACATTGTCTATAAGTAAAATTGAAAAGTGGGATGATGTTTCTCAAGAGAGAGTTGGAATATCCAGCCGCCGAAGAGGCAAGCCGGGCGTGTGATGGTGAGCGCATGCAAGGTGAAACTTTCAGGCAAAAGGACTGGGAAACGTACCACATTCTGAATCTTGTGCTGTATGGTAAAGCGTATTTTTTAAAACATATTATCAGGGCAAAAGACAGAAAGGACGATATATACACAAGATGTGTTTAAATCGTCCTTTTTTAGTGGGCTTAAAAACCTAACGAAAATGTACCGAAAGGAGAAGGTGGATCAGATGAGTCAGGGCAATTATTTCATAATAACCAATAATCCACTGGTTTTAGAAAAGCTTGGCGAGACGCACAATGTAATATATCAAGAGATTTCCTATGAAGAGGTTCTTAAGGAAGTCAGAGACAGAATCCACGAAGGGCACTTGCTTTTATCACATCCCTTATCCGGAAGTGTGAAGCCTAATGAAACACCATACAAATCAGTTATGCTGTCAAAGGGAAAGGGGGAGATGGACGAAAGGTCATTGTCGATTATTGAAAATGCCATACAGACCTGCGGCAAGTTCCAATTCAGGTCGGACAAGTACAAGCCTGAGGTATACGCGGACTTTCAGCTGATTGACTGGACCTTGATAGAAAGTGGATTGGCATCGGCAGATGCTTGGTAGGTCTTTTTGAGAGAGGTTGTAAAGCATTGCAGCTTAAACAATATTAATATTCTTTTGAAGGAGGGAATCACAAGTGAGATTAGAAATGGGACACATTTACATTAAGGATATCCAGTTTGCTTCAGAGTCCAAGATTGAAGACGGAATCCTCTATGTATCCGAAGAAGCCGCTAAGGCGGTTGCTCTTGAAGACGAGAAGATCAAGAGCGTATCATTTGACATTGCAAAGCCAGGAGAATCAGTAAGAATCACGCCGGTTAAAGACGTTATTGAGCCACGAGTGAAAGTTGAAGGAAGAGGGGGAATCTTCCCGGGCGTTATCTCAAAGGTTGATACGGTAGGCGAAGGAAAGACATATGCATTAAAGGGAATGGCTGTAGTAACAGCAGGAAGAATCGTAGGATTCCAGGAAGGAATCATCGATATGACCGGTCCTGGAGCAGACTACACTCCATTTTCCAAGACGCTCAACCTGGTTATGGTATGCGAGCCGGTTGATGGAATCAAACAGCATGATTATGAGAAGGCCGTAAGATTCGCAGGATTTAGAGTTGCTGCCTATATTGGGGAATTGGCACGTGACCTGACGCCTGACGAGACGAAGGTATATGAGACATGCACGATCAAGGAAGGCCTTGAGAAATATCCGGAACTTCCAAGGGTTGCATATGTACAGATGCTTCAGAGCCAGGGACTTCTGCATGATACATACGTATACGGCGTAGACGCTAAGAAGATTGTTCCTACCATCTTAAGCCCAACGGAAGTTATGGATGGAGCCATCGTATCCGGTAACTGCGTATCCGCGTGCGACAAGAACCCGACTTATGTACATCTGAATAATCCGGTTGTTGAAGACTTATTCGAACAGCACGGAAAGACATTGAACTTTGTATGCCACATTATCACCAACGAGAATGTTTATCTGGCAGACAAGCAGCGTTCATCCGACTGGACAGCAAAACTCTGCAAGATGTTAGATCTTGATGGAGCTATCGTATCTCAGGAAGGATTCGGCAATCCGGATACGGACCTGATCATGAACTGCAAGAAGATCGAGGCAGAAGGCGTTAAGACCGTCATCATTACAGACGAGTATGCTGGACGCGATGGAAAATCCCAGTCACTGGCAGATGCAGATGCGGCGGCAGATGCAGTTGTAACCGGCGGTAATGCAAATCAGGTAATTATCCTGCCGAAACTTGATAAAGTCATTGGAACCCTGGACTATGTTACAAAGATTGCAGGCGCAAGCGAGGAGACCCTTCGCGAAGACGGCTCCCTGGAAGTCGAACTTCAGGTACTTACAGGTGCAACAAACGAGACTGGTTTCAATAAACTGAGCGCGAGATAAGGAAGGGAGGATAAGATAATGGCTAAAATTAAAGTTGTTCATTACATCAATCAGTTCTTTGCACAGATTGGTGGAGAAGAAAAGGCAGATTATCCGGCAGAACTTCGCGTGGGCGAGGTAGTTGGACCGGGTATGGCGCTTATGGCAAGTTTTAAAGACGAGGCAGAGATCATCGCTACGATCGTATGCGGAGACTCTTATTTCAATGAGAATCTGGACAAGGCAAAAGCAGATGTCCTTGCAATGGTAAAGGAGCAGAATCCTGACATATTCGTAGCAGGGCCTGCATTTAACGCGGGACGCTATGGCGTTGCCTGCGCGACGATCGCGGCAGCGGTACAGGAAGAACTGGGAATTCCAGCAGTAACTGGAATGCATGTTGAGAACCCTGGCGCAGATATGTTCAAGGATAAGGTATATATCGTATCTACCAAGAACAGCGCGGCAGGCATGAGGGATGCTGTAAGCAAGATGGCGCCTCTGACACTGAAGATCGCAAAAGGAGAGCCGATCGGCGCTTCCGCTGAAGAAGGGTATATCCCGAACGGCGTACGCGTGAACTTCTTCGAGAAGGAGAGAGGATCTAAGAGAGCAGTCAAGATGCTGCTCAACAAGTTAAATGACAAGCCGTATACCACAGAGTATCCGATGCCAGACTTCGACAGAGTTGATCCGAATCCGGCAGTCAAAGATCTCGCGCATGCAAAGATCGCACTGGTTACTTCCGGCGGAATCGTTCCGAAGGGCAATCCGGATCACATCGAAAGTTCCAGCGCTTCCCACTACGGAGAGTATGATATCGCAGGCGTTATGGATCTGACAGAAGAGACCTACGAGACCGCTCACGGCGGATACGACCCGGTATACGCGAACGAGGATTCTGACCGCGTGCTGCCAGTAGACGTTCTGCGCGACATGGAGAAGGAAGGAATCATTGGAGAACTGCATCACCTGTTCTACACCACGACAGGAAACGGTACAGCCGTTGCATCCGCAAAGGCATTTGCCGCTGAATTTTCTGCCAAGCTTAAGGCCGACGGAGTAGACGCAGTAATCCTCACCTCTACTTGAGGTACCTGTACTCGTTGCGGTGCAACGATGGTAAAAGAAGTAGAGAGAGCAGGAATCCCTGTCGTACACATCTGTACAGTAACGCCTATCTCTATGACAGTAGGCGCGAACAGAATCGTTCCGGCTATCGCTATTCCTCATCCTCTTGGCAATCCGGCTCTGGATAAAGACGAGGAGAAAGAACTTCGCCGCCACATCGTTGAAAAGGCATTGAAGGCCTTGACAACAGAAGTAGACGGACAGACAATTTTCGACTAGTATATAGGTGAAGGAGAATAACAGAAAATGAGCAAGATATATGACGTTATTATCCTGGGTGCAGGTCCTGCCGGCTTAGCGGCAGGACTGTACGCAGGCAGAAGCCGTCTTTCCACGCTGATCATTGAGAAGGGACAGGACGGCGGACAGATTGCGATCACAGATGAGATTGAGAACTATCCGGGACAGATCGTGGAAGGCGAGTCCGGCCCATCCCTGATCGCAAGAATGACACAGCAGGCAGAGAAGTTCGGCGCAGAGCGCGTGTCCGATACGATCAAGGAAGTACAGCTGGATGGCGATGTAAAGGTATTAAAGAGCGAAAAGAACGAATACCAGGGCAAGAATGTCATCATCGCGACAGGAGCATATTCTAGGCCGATCGGATGCAAGGGCGAGGCAGAGTTCATGGGCAAGGGCGTATCTTACTGCGCTACCTGTGATGCCAACTTCTTTGAAGATTTCGAAGTATACGTTGTTGGCGGCGGAGATTCCGCGGTGGAAGAAGCAATGTATCTGACGAAATTCGCAAGAAAGGTAACTATCATCCACAGACGGAATGAACTTCGTGCCGCAAAATCCATTCAGGAAAAGGCATTTGCAAATCCGAAGATCGATTTCTTCTGGGATTCCGTTGTAGAGGAAGTCTATGGAGATGACATTCTTCAGGGAATGATCGTAAAGAATGTCAAGACAGGCGAGACGAGAAAGGTCGAGGCTGATCCGGAAGATGGCATGTTCGGCTTGTTTGGATTCATCGGAACGGTTCCGAATTCCAAACTGTTCGAAGGCATCATCGATATGGACGAAAGAGGGTATATTAAGACGGATGAAGATATGCACACCAATATCCCGGGCGTTTACGCAGCCGGAGATGTGCGCATCAAGAGTCTGAGACAGGTTGTGACTGCAGCGGCCGATGGAGCAATTGCAGCAGTACAGGTAGAAAGAAGCATGTCAGATTATTTTTAAGGAGGATGTTACCATGTTAGATTTAACGAAGGAAAACTTTGAGGAAGAAGTATTAAAGGCAGAAGGATATGTATTCGTAGACTTCTACGGAGACGGATGCGTGCCATGCCAGGCATTGATGCCAAAGGTACATGAATTTGCTGATACCTATGGAGATAAGATGAAATTCACATCCCTGAATACGACAAAGGCACGCCGTCTTGCAATCGCACAGAAGGTTCTGGGCCTTCCTGTTATGGCTATCTATAAGGATGGAGCCAAGGTTGAGGAAGTAGTAAAGGATGACGCTACTCCAGAAAATATTGAAGCGATGATTAAGAAATACATCTAAAGGATGATTTCTGAATCATAGATAAACAACATGTTTACCACATTAGAAAGGAGAAAGCATAATTATGGCTATTTTAGAAGGCAAAAAAGCAATAATTATCGGAGACCGTGATGGAATTCCAGGCCCTGCAATCGCTGAGTGCGTGAAAACTGCTGGCGCTGAGATCGTATTTTCATCCACGGAATGTTTCGTCTGAACGAGCGCAGGCGCAATGGACTTAGAGAATCAGAAGAGAGTTAAAGAATTCGCAGAAGAGTATGGTGCAGAGAACTTAGTAGTAGTTCTTGGTGCAGCAGAAGGCGAAGCTGCAGGACTTGCAGCTGAGACTGTTACTTTAGGCGATCCAACTTTCGCAGGTCCATTGACAGGGGTCCAGCTTGGACTCGCGGTATATCACGTATGTGAACCTGAGATCAAAGAAGAATTTGACGAAGCAGTTTATGATGAGCAGATCAGCATGATGGAAATGGTTCTTGATGTAGATGACATCGTATCAGAGATGACAGCAATCAGAGACCAGGTTGAGCAGGCTTAAGTAAGCCGCGTCAGGCAATTGAGGAGGGGCAGGCCACGCGTACCCGCTAAGGGTCTGTCCCTTTTCTTATGAATGAGCTGAAGAAAGGTGGCAAACCAATGAATAGTGTAATCAAAGGAGCAAGCTACGTATTAGTACATACTCCTGATATGGTTTTATATAATGGAACAACCCAGACAACAGAGAGAATTGTGAATCCGGATTCCGAATATCTGAAAGAAGTGCCGAAGCATCTGCGCTCTTATGAGGATGCGGTAGCCTATTGGCCGAATCAGACATACATCGGCAATGTTCACCCGGACGAACTGTCAGAGGTAGAGTTCCCATGGTATGATAAGAAAAAGGAAGGCGCCCAGCGCTATGGAAAATATGGCGAGATTATGCCGGAGGAAGAGTTCCTCTTCCTGGTACAGGCCAGTGACATGTTCGAAGTAGTAAAACTGGACAAAGAATTTGTAGCAAAGTATAAAGACGCATTTGCCAAGAATCCGATCATCTCTGAAGACATCGTCGAGAAGATTACGGATGGAGTGGAACTTGCCGAGATCGAGCATCTGATGGCAGACGACCATGCAGAAGGGCTCTATTTTGAAGATAAGCTGGTAGGCTGCGTGAAGCCTGCGCACGATATCGATGTGAATTTATCCGCTCATGTAATGCACGAGAACCTGATGAGCAAGGCATCCAGCGTTCTTTCTATTCTTTATGCGGTACGCAACGCGGGAATTGACAAGGCAGACGTAGAATACGTGATCGACTGCGCAGAGGAAGCTTGCGGCGATATGAACCAGCGCGGCGGCGGTAACTTTGCAAAAGCAGCGGCCGAGATCGCAGGCCTGGTAAGCGCATCCGGATCTGACGCAAGAGGATTCTGCGCGGCTCCTACCCATGCGATTATTGAAGCGGCTGCACTGGTTAAGTCCGGCGCTTATAAGACGGTTATCGTTACAGCTGGCGGATGTACTGCCAAACTTGGAATGAACGGCAAGGATCACATCAAGAAAGGGCTTCCAATCCTGGAAGACTGCCTTGGCGGATTTGCCGTAGTTATCTCTGAGAATGACGGCGTAAGCCCTGAGATCGACTTAGGCATGCTTGGACGCCACTGCGTAGGAACAGGATCTGCGCCGCAGGCAGTTATCGGAAGCCTGGTATCAGATCCGCTTGACAGAGTCGGAATGAAACTTACGGATATCGACAAGTATTCACCGGAAATGCAGAATCCGGATATCACGAAGCCAGCAGGAGCAGGAGATGTTCCGATGGCTAACTATAAGATGATTGCAGCGCTTGCAGTAAAACGTGGCGAACTTGACAGGAAAGAACTGGCCAACTTTACGAAGGAGCATGGCCTTACCGGATGGGCTCCGACACAGGGACACATTCCGTCAGGAGTGCCTTATGTAGGATTTGCCTGCGAAGATATTAAGGAAGGCAAGATTAAGAACGCTATGATTATCGGAAAGGGAAGTCTGTTCTTAGGACGTATGACGAACCTGTTTGACGGCGTTTCCTTTGTAATCCACGGTAACACAGCTGCACAGGAAGAAGCAGCAGCCGGAGTATCCGAAGAAGAAGTCAAGGGACTGATTGCCAAGGCTATGAAAGACTTTGCTTCTACCCTGATGGCAGAGTAAGGGGTGGTGACTATGGCAAATAATATTGAAAAGATGATTGCCACCACGTTCATGGAGATGGCAGAAGGCCTGGAGACAGGAAGTTTCGGCAAGAGGCCGAAGATCGCCCTCACTGGCATGGGCAGCGAGCACGGGGAAGCGAACGCCATGGAAGCGGCAGTTGCCGCGGCAAAAGAGGGGATTGACGTATACTACATCGGTACATTGGAGGCCGAGGGAGTAACGACGGTCAAAGTGGCTAATGACGAAGAAGGCCACAAGAAGATGGAAGAACTTCTGAAGAATAAGGAAGTGGACGGTGCGGTCACCATGCATTTCCCATTCCCGATTGGCGTATCCACTGTGGGGCGTGCGATTACGCCAGCTAAGGGAAAAGAGATGTATGTGGCAACCACCACAGGCACTTCCAGCGCTGACCGTATCGAGGGCATGATCAAGAATGCCATCTACGGAATCATCGCAGCTAAGGCTTGCGGCAATGCGGACCCGACGGTAGGCATCCTGAATGTAGACGGAGCACGCCAGACGGAGATCGCGTTAAAGCAGTTGAAAGAAAACGGTTATGACATTACATTTGCAGAGTCGGCAAGAGCAGACGGAGGATGCGTCATGAGAGGAAACGATGTCCTTCAGGGCTCTCCGGACATCATGGTATGTGATTCACTGTCAGGAAACATCTTGATAAAAATGCTGTCTTCCTATACGACAGGAGGAAGCTTCGAGGCATCCGGATATGGATATGGCCCGGGAATCGGCGAAGGCTATGACCAGCTGGTCATGATCGTATCCCGTGCTTCCGGCGCGCCGCTGATCGCTGGAGCAATCCGCTATGCAGCACAGCTGGTAAGAGGCAAGATATTCGAAGTTGCAAAGAAGGAATTCGAGGCTGCCAACAAGGCAGGCCTTAAAGATATCCTTGCAGCGAGAAAGGCTGCCGATAAGCCGGCTGCAGCGCAGGAAGAAGTAACAGCGCCTCCGAAGGAGGTAGTAACCTCGCAGATCGCAGGAATCGAGATCATGGATCTGGAAGACGGCGTAAAAGCCCTCTGGAAGATCGGCGTCTATGCAGAGAGTGGTATGGGCTGCACAGGACCGATTATCCTGGTATCTGACGCGAATCTTGCAAAGGCAGAAGAAGAACTGAAAAAGGCAGGATATATTAATTAGCATTTATTCGGTGATAACACCAGATTGTTTAAGGAAAGTGGCGTCTTGAGGTGTCAAGATGCCACTTTCTTTTATCTCCTTATGGTTTTATAATAAAACCGTGAGGTATTAAGAGAATGGAAGCAGTTATAAAAATGACGGTTCCGGCAGCAAGGACCCACGTTCGCTGGAGGCAGATTGCGGACGGAGTCTTGCTTGCTGGAGTATTAGCGACCCTATATATCTATGCAAGGGTTCAGGGATTGACATATGCGGAGATGTCGGGAGGCGCTGGAAATGGATATGAAATATTGGATGCAGGAATGTCGATGCCTGTGCAGGCACTTCCGGATTCGGCGATAGGAGTGATCGATATCTCAGGGCTTGGAGGTCTGATTGCGGTTAGAAAAAGTATGGAGGAGGCTCCCGTGTCCGTGGACGAGGACAGTCAGGCGCTGCCTTTTGCGACTTCAATACCGGACATAGCCTTGCAGATGCCGGAGGCAGACTTGACCGATGGTGGCAAAGGGGAGGAAGATGATGTACCCATAACGGCTTTGGCGGTATCCGCATATGGCAATGGTGGCATTCCGGAACTTACCACATTTACGGTGGAGCCAGAGAACTTCGATGCAGCGTCCCTTGAGATTCCAAGAAGGCTTGGAAAGGAATTTGACGGATGGTATCTGGATGCTGCCTGCACAAAGCCCTTTGATGGGCTGGCAGAGAATCAGAAGGCATTAGAATTGTATGCTGGATGGAAAGAATTCGACGGATTTATCTGCAATGACAAGGGACACATTACAGATTATACGGATCTGTCCGTGGCAACGGATGGAATTCTGGCATTCCCAAGGAGCCCGGATTGCACAGGAATAGAGTATGGCTCTTTGGAAGGCCTGGAAGATATTGTGATGGAAGTCTACATCTATACCAATATTACTTATATCGCGCCGGAAACCTTTGATCATCTGTACTTTCTGATGTACATCGAAGTGGCGCCAGGGAATCCTAATTACTACAGCAAGGACGGAATTTTATATTCTTCCTCAGGGGAACTGGTGGCTTATCCCAACGGGAGGAATCTATAGAGGGCAGGATCTTTAGCAGTTTGAAAGGTCCTGCCCTAAAACTTTACAAAAATATACTATAATTTTTGGAATGCCGGTGCTATAATAGATTGGATTAAATTTTTACAGGGAGCAGGCTATGAATATTCAACTGATAACCGAAGGCAAAAAAGACTATATGGATATGCTGCTGCTGGCGGACCCGCAGGAGGATATGATTGAGAAATATCTTGGTAAAGGAGAGATGTTCATTCTGATAGATCAGGGCGAGGTCCGGACAGTCTGTGTCGTAGAACTGCTGAAAAACAGGAAATGCGAGCTGAAAAATATCGCGACCAGGGAAGGCGACCAGGGAAAAGGCTATGGAAAGTATATGATCCATTTTATCTGCGAGCATTACAGCAACCGATGCGATACCATGTATGTAGGTACAGGGAACTGCGCAAAGTCTATTGGATTCTATGAAAAGTGCGGATTTGCCAATTCCCATATTGTGGCTAATTTTTTTACGGATAACTACCGGGAGCCGATCTATGAAGACGGGGTCCTTCTTACGGATATGGTGTACTTGAAGAAGAGCCTGGATTCTGAGATAGACGTAAAGAAAGTGGTAGATATTGCCCTGGAGGCAGGAAGGATCCTGCTTAAGAATGGCGCTGAGATATTCCGCGTGGAAGAGACGATTACTAGAATCTGCCACCGGTTCCATGTGGAGCATGTAGATATATTTACCTTAAGCCATGGTATCTTCATTAGCGCGGAGAACGGCCTGGAAGAAGCCTATA
Source organism: [Clostridium] scindens (assembly GCF_019597925.1). Classification (NCBI taxonomy): domain Bacteria; kingdom Bacillati; phylum Bacillota; class Clostridia; order Lachnospirales; family Lachnospiraceae; genus Lachnoclostridium; species [Clostridium] scindens. Next base: position 1,774,392 of record NZ_CP080442.1, read on the forward strand.
CGAAGGTGAAGCATGTTCCGCTGTCCGCGCCTCATCTTGGCATTGTGGCAGAGGTTAATGATCTATCCAGGGAGATCTCGAGCGGATACGTAAGTATGGAAGAGGCGGTAGAGAGACTGAAAGAGATTGACCGGATACCGCCCAAAAAGGATTATTTCCAGATCCTGGCGGCAGGAGTCGGAAGCGGCTTTTTCGGATATCTTCTTGGAGCGACGGCGCTGGAAAGCATGATCGCCTTTTGCATAGGGTGCATACTGTACATGTGGGTGCTGGCAGGGAAAAAGCACAATATGTCAAAGATCATTATTAATATTGTAGGCGGCGTGATCATCACGGCCCTTGCCATCTGCGCCAAGCATGTACCGATTTTTGGCGAGGTGAAGATGGAAGGGATGATTATCGGATCCATCATGCCCCTGGTACCGGGAGTGGCATTTGTCAATGCCATCCGGGATATTGCGGACAGTGATTTTCTGTCGGGCACGGTGCGCATGATCGATGCCATTCTGGTCTTCGTCTACATCGCTATCGGGGTCGGCTTTACTTTAAGCGTATATAATAACATGATCGGAGGGCTGGTATTATGATGCATGAGTTTATGATAAATATAGTCTGCCCTTTCATGGGAACCATGGGATATGCCGTGCTGTTCAATGTCCCCAGACGCTTTTACTTAAGCTGCGGGATGACGGGAACCGCAGGCTGGCTGGTATTCAAGGCAATGCAGGGATACGCTTCCGCGGCGGTTGCGTCTTTTCTGGGGGCTTTGGTAGTGGTGCTGATATCCCGGATGCTTACGGTTAAGATGAAGTGCCCGATCACCATCTTCCTGGTATCAGGAATCTTTCCGCTGGTGCCAGGCGCCGGCATCTATTATACGGCCTACTATCTGGTGACCAACCAGCTGGCGCTGGCGGCGCAGAAAGGCCTGGAATCGGTGAAGATCGCGTTTGGCATCGTGCTTGGAATCGTATTCATCGTATCCATTCCAAGAGAAGCATTCCAAATCAAGTATTGGAGGCAAAGAAGGCTTAGAAAAGGTTGATGTAGGCGAAGCGGATGTGCTACAATATGTTTACAATCCAGAGAGAAAGCTGGGGTTGATTACAGCAAGAAGGAGGGTGAGCATATGTTAGGAAAGACGTTAGTGCAGATACTAAAGGAAAGCAAGTATACCACGGTCTTAAGCGGAGTTGGGATGCTGCAGGAAAGCGAATATCCGGCGATAAGAGATGGCGAAGAGTCCTATGATATCGAGTCAAGATACGGATATTCCATTGAAGAGATGTTTTCCAGTTCCTTTTACTCCACGAGGAAAGAACAGTTCTACGAGTTCTACCGCAATGAATTGCTGAGTACCTTGGATAGGCCGCCGGGGAAGTGCTTTTATGAGATGGCAGAGCTGGAGCGCAGAGGAATGTTCCAATCCATCATTACGAGAAGGATCTGCGGCCTTCCCACAAGAGCCGGATGCAAGAATGTAATCGAACTGCATGGAAATGTATTTGATAATTACTGCCCGCACTGCGGACGGAAGTATTCCATGGAATTCGTCAGGGATACCGGAAAAGTACCTCTGTGCGAGGCGTGCAAGACGCCGGTGCGGCCGAATGTATGCCTGTTTGGCGAGATGGTAGACAACCGGATCATGACAAGAGCGGCAGAAGAAGTACAAAGAGCCGATGTGCTGCTGGTGCTGGGAACCAACCTGAAGTCCTATCTATGCACCCAGCTGGTAAAATACTATGACGGAGATAAACTGGTGCTGGTCAATGCGGTACCCCATTTCTCCGATCGGCTTGCCGATATTTCCATCAATGACAGGGTGGATAATACTTTGGAAAAAATATTAAAAGAATTAGGAGACTGACATGAGCAAGGTAAGAACAAGATTTGCACCAAGCCCCACAGGGAGGATGCATGTAGGAAACTTAAGAACAGCGCTTTATGCTTATCTGATCGCAAAGCATGAGGGCGGAGATTTTATGCTGAGAATTGAAGACACGGATCAGGAACGCTTTGTGGATGGAGCGTTGGAGATTATTTATCATACATTGGAAGAGACAGGGCTTATCCATGATGAAGGCCCGGATAAGGATGGCGGCGTAGGCCCTTACGTACAGAGCGAGAGGAATGCTTCCGGCCTGTATCTGCAGTATGCGAAGCAGCTGATCGATCAGGGGGATGCCTATTATTGCTTCTGCGACAAGGAGAGGCTGGACTCTTTAAAGAGCAAGGTATCTGAAGATGGCGGTACGGAGATCGTGGTCTATGACAAGCATTGCCTGGGACTTAGCAAGGAAGAAGTCGAAGCCAATCTGGCGGCTGGCAAGCCTTATGTCATACGATTCAATATGCCGACAGAGGGTACCACCACATTCCATGACGAGATCTATGGCGATATCTCTGTTCCCAACGAGGAATTGGATGATCTGATACTGATCAAGTCAGACGGATATCCGACGTACAATTTTGCCAATGTAATCGATGACCATCTGATGGGAATCACCCATGTGGTCAGGGGAAATGAATACCTGTCCTCTGCTCCCAAGTATAATAAGATCTATGAGGCATTTGGCTGGGAGGTTCCGGTATACGTGCACTGCCCGCTGATTACGGATGAGAACCACAAGAAGTTAAGCAAGCGCTGCGGGCACTCTTCCTACGAGGATCTGATCGACCAGGGATTCGTCAAGGAGGCAGTGGTAAACTATGTAGCTCTGCTGGGCTGGTGCCCTTCCGACAATCAGGAGATATTCTCTCTTGAGGAACTGGTGAAGGCGTTCGACTACCGCCATATGAGCAAGTCGCCGGCCGTGTTCGATGTCGTGAAACTGAAATGGATGAATGGAGAATATCTGAAAGCCATGGATTTTGACAGGTTCTATGGCATGGCAGAGCCTTATATCAAGGAAGTGGTTACAAAGCCTTATGACCTTAGGAAGATCGCGTCCCTTGTAAAAACGAGAATTGAGATATTCCCGGATATCCGGGAACAGATCGATTTCTTTGAGGAACTGCCGGAGTATGACATATCCATGTATTGTCACAAGAAGATGAAGACCAATGAAGAAAACTCTCTGGAAGTATTAAAAGATGTGCTTGACATTCTAAAAGGCCAGGATGACTTCAGCAATGACGGGCTGTTTGCGGCTTTGAAAGGATACGTGGATGAAAAAGGCTATAAGACCGGATTTGTGATGTGGCCGGTAAGAACCGCGGTATCCGGCAAGCAGAACACTCCTGGAGGAGCAACGGAGATTATGGAGATTCTCGGCAAAGAGGAATCTCTTGCACGTATCAGAAGAGGCATTGAATTATTAAGCAAGTAAGGGGAATCTATGAGTTTAAATCATGCTCAGGCAGAGGCAGTCGCCCACAAGGAAGGACCTTGCATGGTCCTCGCCGGTCCCGGTTCCGGGAAAACTCTTACCATAGCAAAGAGAATTGAATACCTGATAAGAAAGTACAAGGTAAGGCCAGAAGAAATTCTGGTCATTACCTTTACTAAGTATGCGGCAAAGGAGATGAAGGAGCGTACCAGGAGGCTTCTTGGCGAGGAAGCGCAGCCAGTTACCTTCGGTACCTTCCATGGCATCTATTATGGCATACTGAAATGGGCATATAGCCTGAATCAGGCAAATCTGCTGACGGAAGAGGAAAAATACGGCCTGATCAGGCAGGCTGCGGCGAAGATAGAGTGGGAAGAACTGGAAGATGCCAGTGAAGAAAAAGAAAATCTACAGGATCTGGCTATAGAGATTGGCAATGTAAAGAACAACTGCCTGGATATTAAGACCTATGAATCCATACGATTCGGGGCAGGACCGTTCCGGGAATTATACCAGGCCTATGAAGAGGCGAAGCAAAGACTTCGCAAGCTAGACTTTGAAGACATGCTGCTGATGTGCAGGGACCTCTTTTTAAAAAGGCGGGATATCCTCGAAAAGTGGCAGCAAAAGTTCCGCTATATATTGGTGGATGAATTCCAGGATGTGAACCAGGCCCAGTATGACGTGATCCGCATGCTTGCGGCGCCGGAAGACAATCTGTTTATCGTAGGGGATGATGACCAGTCCATCTATGGGTTCCGGGGGGCAAAGCCAGGCATTATGATGGAGTTTGCAAATGATTATCCGAATGCCAGACAGATTCTTCTGAATGTGAATTACCGGTCCAGCGCTCACATTGTCAATGGCGCGCTGCGGGTAATCGGACATAATAAGACCAGGTTTGACAAGGAGATCGCAGCCAAGCAGAAGGCCGGAGAAACTATCCATGTACAAGAAGTAAAAGATCCGGTAGAAGAAAGCAGATATGTGCTGGAGCGGATACAGGAATATCAAAGCCAGGGAATCCCATATAGCCAGATGGCCGTGCTGTACCGTACCAGCCTGGATGCCAGGATGCTGTCAGAGACTTTGATGGAGTATCAGGTTCCATTTACGATGAAAGAGCACTTGAATAATATCTACGAGCATTTTATCGGAACGGATATCAGCAGTTATTTTCATCTGGCTAAGGGAGAGCAGGAACGCAAATATTTCCTTCAGATCGCCAACCGCCCTAACCGGTATATCGGACGTGACAGCATGAGCGAAAGCAAGGTCACTTATGAGACTCTGCGGAATTTTTACTGTGACAAGGCGTGGATGCAGAACCGCATTGACCAGCTGGAGTGGGATATGAAGATGATCTGTAATAAGACGCCATATGCGGCCATCCAGTATATCCGAAAAAGTATGGGATATGACGAATACCTGCGTGAATACGCCGCGTATCGGCAGGTGCAGCCGGAAGAGCTGATGGCAGTCCTGGAAGAGATCCAGCAGAATTCCAAAGAGTATCAGAGTATTGACGAATGGTTCGAGCACGTGGAAAGATACAAGGAAATGCTGGCAGAGCAGGCAAGAAAATCCCGCAGCCAGGAAGGGGAAGGCGTGGCGCTGATGACCATGCATGGCGTAAAAGGGCTGGAATACGACACGGTTTTCATCATACAGGGAAATGAAGGAAGCATTCCGTATAAGAAGGCAAAGTCGACGGATGACATCGAAGAAGAGAGAAGGCTGTTCTATGTGGCTATGACGCGGGCCAAGAGAAAGCTTATCATAAGTTATGTAAAAGAAAAAAACGGGAAAAGCCTAAGCCCTTCCCGCTTTGTAAACGAACTATTCATCGTCGCCTGATTCTTCGAATTCCTGGGTATCCATCCATTCGTCGAAAGCATCGGCAGCGATCTCATATTCATCGTCATCTTCGATATTCTCAAGTTCAGGCTCGCCGTCGGCATCTTCCGTATAGCGGTAAAGATATACGTCTCCGTCCTCGGTCTCCCCGTCTTCATTCAGAGGAAGGAGGGCGATATATTCCTTGCCGCCTGCCTCAAATAAAGTGAGGATCGCGCATTCAACGACTTCATCGTTATCAAGTGTCAGTTCCACGGTCATGTATTCGTCCATAGTAGTACTCTCCTTTGCATAATAATACTTTAACTGTACCAAAGGAACCTGCAAAAAGCAAGGGGAAATGAAAAGAGTAGCCAAAACAGTAAAAATGTTGTAAAATGTACCTGTGCGTGTAAAACAATGCATAAGGAGGAAGACTATTATGATGAAAAAGAGAATGTTAGGAGTATTGGCTTTAATGCTCGTATGCATTTTCGCTTTGTCTGGATGTAAAAAGAACGTGGGTACCCCGGAGGATAATGCGGTGAAGGAAGACTCGCAGGATGGCGAAGATGCAGAAGAGGAAGAAGATACATATTCATTTGGCTTTTCAGCCATAGACATGGAGAATCCATATTTTATTACCCTGGAGGCTGCAACAAGGGAAGCGATCGAGAAGGAAGGATACCGGATGATCACCAAGGATCCGGCAACAGATCCAGACTTGCAGGCGGCGCAGATCCAGGAGATGATTGATGAGGGGATCGACGCGATCTTCCTGTGCCCGGTGGACTGGGAGGCGATCACGCCGTCCCTGAAGGCGCTTAAGGACGCGGATGTGAAGATCATCAACGTGGATGCCCAGGTAAAAGAGATGGAATATGTGGACGCCTACATTGGCTCCGACAATCAGAACGCAGGCTATATCTGCGGCGAGGATCTGATCGAGAAGGCCCCGGATGGAGGGAAGGTGGCAATCCTTGAATGCCCGACCCAGAATTCCATCAATGACAGGATTACCGGGTTTGAAGAAGCCATATCCAAAGCAGAGAAGGGCTTTGAGGTAGTGGCAAGAGAAGATACCAAGGGAGAGTTTGACAAGGCTCTGGAAGCAGCCAAATCAATTCTTGCAGAATATCCGGATGTGACCGCCATCATGTGCGGCAATGACCAGCTGGCGGTAGCCGCCAAGACAGCGGTGAACCTGGCGGGACTTGACAAAGTGATGATCTATGGGGTGGACGGCTCCCCGGATATTAAGAAGGAACTGAAGAAGCCGGAAACCCAGATTGCGGGAACAGCGGCGCAATCGCCGATTAATATTGGAAAGAAAGCCTCTGAGGTTGCCATCAGCATATTGGATGGGGATGACTATGAGAAGGAGACTTATGAAGAAGTATTCATGATCAATAAAGACAATGTGGACATGTATGGAACCGACGGATGGCAATAATCATAAACGGACGACAGGAAGGATTAGGCATGAAAGAGATAGAGGGGCGGCCCTTGCCGTTAGGCGTTACAATTTCAGAAGATGAGGTGAATTTTTCCGTGGCTGTGCCGGAGGGAAAAGAATGCCGGCTATTGCTGTACCGGGCAGGGGAGAGCGAGCCTTGCGCGGCCTATCCGATGGATATGGCTGTAGGGGAAGTGCGTTATCTTGCCCTTAAGGGGCTTGCGCCATCCGATTATGAGTATAATTATATGATCGACGGAGAAGTCGTGGCAGATCCCTATGCGAAAGCGCTTGCAGGCAGGGAAGTGTGGGGCAGGAAAAGAGAGATGCAGAACCACGAAGTCCGCGGGATCCTCTATGCCAGGGAATATGACTGGGAGGGAGACAGGCCCCTGAGGCTTCCATACCACAGAGTGATTGCCTACAGCCTGCATGTGCGTGGGTTTACAAAGCATTTTTCTTCCCAGGTAAAGAATAAAGGAACATTTCTCGGCGTAGTAGAAAAGATTCCTTATCTTACAGAACTGGGGATTAACCAGATTCATCTGATGCCGGTATATGATTTTGAAGAATGCCTGCAGTACAGGAATTACTGGGGATACGGGGATGCCTACTGTTTTGCGCCAAAGGCGTCGTATTCCGCATCCGGCGATGCTGTCCGGGAATTGAAGGATATGGTGAAGGCCTGCCATAAGGCAGGAATAGAAGTCGTGCTTGAGATGCCTTTTACTGGGACAGTCCCCAAACAGATGATCGAAGAATGCCTGCGGTATTACATGATGGAATACCATGTGGACGGATTCATCCTGAACCCTGTGGTTGCGCCCATGGAAGGGATTTACGCAGATCCGGTTCTAAAAAAGACCAAGATCATGGTCCATCAGCTGGGCTTCCAGACCGTCATGCGCCGTTTCCTAAAAGGGGACGAGGGCATGGTGCCGGAGGTCATGCATTGGCTTCGGCATAATTCCAGAGAGGAAGGAATATTTAATTATATAGCGAACCATAATGGCTTCACCTTGTGCGACCTGGTTTCCTACGATGGCAAGCACAACGAAGCCAATGGAGAGAATAACCAGGACGGGCCGGACTATAATTTCAGCTGGAATTGCGGGGCAGAAGGGCCTACAAGAAAAAAAGGCGTTCTGGAACTGCGCGACAGGCAGATGAAGAACGCGTTCGCCCTTGTGCTGCTGGCTCAGGGGACGCCCTGCATTCTGGCAGGCGATGAATTTGCCAATTCCCAGAAGGGGAACAATAACGTCTATTGCCAGGATAATCTGACGGGATGGCTGGACTGGCGGAAACTGGAACGGGAAGAGGAACTTTTTGCTTTTGTCAAAGGGCTGATCGCCATCCGCAAAGGATATCCGGTTTTCTGCCCGGAGGAAGAACTTCGGGGAATGGATCAGACCTGCTGCGGCGTGCCTGATGTGTCTTATCATGGGGAAAATGCCTGGCAGGCGCCGTCGGAGGTATCCAGCCGCCAGCTGGGCGTGTACTATAGCGGCGCAGTTCTTGAAGGAGAAGATTGCTTTGTGGCCTACAATATGCATTGGCTGAAGCATACATTTGCCTTGCCCGCGCTGCCAAAAGGAAAGAAATGGTATCAGATTGCCTCCACAGAAGATGGAATTCTTAAGAAAGCGGAATTGCTTAAAAATCAAAGAAGCGTAGAACTGGACGAACGGACAGTAATGATGCTCGCAGGCAGGTAAGGGACATGGCTAATAGCACGGAAGGCATGAATTGGAAGGCTGGAATTACTTCATATCAGTTAAAATGGATTGCCATCGTGACGATGGTCATTGATCATATGGGGGCAATCCTGTATCCTACAGAGATGGCGTTCCGATATATAGGGAGGATTTCCTTTCCCATATTCTGCTTTCTGCTGATAGAAGGGTTCTTCCATACCCGCAATATCTTCAAGTATATGGCAAGGCTGGGCGCATTTGCGCTCATATCGGAGATTCCTTACGATCTGGCTTTTAAGGGAAAAGTATTGGAATTCACGCATCAGAACGTATTCTTTACGCTTTTTCTGGGAGTGCTTATGATGTATGTCCTGGAAAAAGGCGGAGAATGGCCGCAGAAGGCTGTTGAGGTCCTGCTGGTCATGTGGCTGGCGGAGATGCTCCATACCGACTATGGATTCAGGGGAATCCTGCTGGCATTCATATTCTACAAGCTGCGGAACTTCCGATGGACGAAACTTGGATGCGGGGCGGCCTGGAATCTGATCTGGAATCGAAGCCTACAGGGATATGGCGCATTTGCCATGATCCCGATCGCATTATATAATGGAAGCCGGGGCAGGAAGATGAAGTATTTCTTCTATATTTTTTATCCGGCCCATCTTTTGATTTTGTTTGTTATTAGCAGATATATAGGATAACAGGGAAAGAAAAAGGAGTAAGTATGAAAGTTTGGCAGCATTTGCGCACGATTAATCATCATAAATCACTGGTCATGAAGCATTGCTTTAAAGTTGGGCTTTATAAACAAGGACTGCTTCATGACATGTCGAAGTATTCGCCCACAGAATTTCTGGTGGGATGCAAGTATTATCAAGGAACCAGGAGCCCGAATAACGCCGAGAGGGAGGCGACAGGCTATTCCAAAGCCTGGCTGCATCACAAGGGAAGGAACAAGCATCATTATGAGTACTGGATTGATTATAGCGTCGATCCGGGAGAAGGCATTGTGGGTCAGAAGATGCCCATAAAATATGTAATCGAGATGTTCATGGACCGGGTGGCAGCATCTAAGACTTATCAGGGCAGTAATTATACCGACCGGCAGCCGCTGGAGTATTATGAAAAAGGAGCAGCCAAGCTTGGCAAGATGATACACCCGGAGACAGCAGCATTGCTTCATTTTTTATTGAAGATGCTGGCGGAGGAAGGAGAGGATAAAACCTTCCGGTATATCCGGAGAAAAATTTTAAAAAAATGAAATTATTTATTGACATTTTAGGCCCTATATAGTAATATATTCTTCGGACGGTTCAAGCGTCACTTGCGGAAGTGTCGGAACTGGCAGACGAGCAAGACTAAGGATCTTGTGAGCAATGCGCTCGTGTGGGTTCAAGTCCCATCTTCCGCAGTTAACACCCCTAATTTACTGGATTTCCGGTAGATTAGGGGATTTTTGTATTTCATTTTGCATTTCTCTGGCCACCGCCGGCCATTCTTTTAAAGTTCCTTTTCGCCATAATCCGCATATATTGTAATAAAACGATTGGTGGTAACATGTTATGAATAATGATCCTCGTGGTATTATGATCCAGCAGGGAAACACGATGCGGATAAATAATGGCTTTGTGGAAGACGTATCCTGTTTTAATAATGCGAGAGGGCAAATCCTTGTTTCTTATGCCGTGCGGGAAAGAAACAATATAACTTCCATCCAGGATATCCAGCTGAATATTAACAGAGGCACTGTGATCCTGAATTCTTTCGGGCAGCGTATGTGCCTGTGCTGCATTCAGGCAGGATCCTGGGTAAATGCTACATTTTCCGCACGTATGACAAGAAGCATTCCGCCTCAGGCAAATGCGTTCCTGGTTACTGTACTAAGAAGCCCCAGGCCTTCGTCCTCGGTTACAATAGGCAGGATTATAATGATTGATTTTGACAATAACTTTCTGATTACGGAAGATCCCGACAACAGTGACAATCAGATGAAGTTTATCATTACAAATACGACTTCATTTACCAGCCGTTTTGGGGCGCCGATCAGATTCAGCTCGCTCTGGCCAGGCCAAATGGTTCGCATCACCCACGCAAACTTCCAGACACCAAGTATTCCGCCTCAGACTACGGCATTTAATGTCCAGTTAATATAAGATGAAGACGAATAATTCTGTATTTAATTAAAAATACTCAATTTATTGCGTATATGGTGTATAATGGGCATAAGAATCAGAAAACCTAAAGAGCAGGGAGGGAATGCCTATGCTGGAGAAACTGGATTTAACGAAGACGCTTAGCAAGTCGGAGTATAAAGAGAAGATTATGGAACTGGAGCCGAAGATCGGGAAACTCCAAAGGGAATGCAAGGACCTGGGGATTCCGGTCATGATAGCATTTGAGGGATATGACGCAGCCGGCAAGGGCGTTCAGATCGGAGAATTGATAAAGGCTCTGGATCCAAGAGGATTCGAAGTACATGCGGTTAAGAAGGAGACGGAGGAAGAGCAGATGCATCCATTCCTCTGGAGATTCTGGACTAAGATGCCGCCAAAGGGACGGATTGCCATATATGACAGCAGCTGGTACCGCAAAGTGCTGATTGACCGGTTTGACAAAAAGACCAAGAAGAAAGAAGTGGCGGATGCTTACCGGTCTATCTGCTCTTTCGAAGAACAGCTGACGGATGATGGAATGGTAATCATAAAGATATTCCTGGCGATCGACAAAAAGGAGCAGAAAAAACGTTTTGAAAAACTTTTAAGTTCCAAGGAGACGTCCTGGCGCGTAAGCGAGGGCGACTTGAAGCGTAATAAGGAGTTTGACGAGTATGAGGCGATCAATGAAGAGATGCTGATGCGCACGGACACGGAGCATGCGCCCTGTAACATCGTGGAAGCGGTCGACCGCAGGTTTGCCACGGCTAAGATCTATGCGATTGTCGCCCAGACGCTGGCCGGGAAGGTAGAGGAAGTAAGAAGAAAGGAACGCCTGGGGCAGTTTAAGGAAGAGGAGAGTACGGAACCAGAAAAGGAGACGGTACAGGATAAGAAACTGACCGAATCCATTCTTGCCAAGGCGGACTTAAGCCTGTCCTATTCCAAAGAAGAATATCGGAAGCGGCTGGAGCAGCTGCAGAAGAAGATGGAGAAGCTTCACGGAGAACTGTACCGCAGGAGGATTCCGGTGGTGCTGGGATTTGAAGGATGGGATGCAGGCGGCAAAGGCGGCGCCATCAAGCGGCTGACAGAAAAGATGGATCCGAGAGGCTATGTAGTGCATCCCACAGCCTCCCCAAATGATATCGAAAGGGCTCATCATTATCTGTGGAGATTCTGGGTGGATATGCCAAAAGCCGGGCATATTACCATATTTGACCGGACCTGGTACGGCAGGGTCATGGTAGAGCGGATTGAAGGATTCTGTACGAAGCAGGAGTGGCAGCGTGCCTACAAAGAGATCAATGATATGGAGCATGATCTGGCAAGCGCAGGCGCGATCGTCTTAAAATTCTGGATGCAGATAGATAAAGACGAGCAGGAGAGAAGGTTTCGGGCAAGGCAGGAGAACCCGGATAAGCAGTGGAAGATTACGGACGAAGACTGGCGTAACAGAGAAAAATGGGACCAGTACGAGGAGGCGGTCAATGAGATGCTGATCCGTACTTCTACGCCGGACGCGCCTTGGATCGTGGTAGAAGGAAACTGCAAATACTATGCCAGGATCAAGGTGCTTCAGACGGTGGTTGACGCGATAGAGGCCAGATTAAAGGAAGAGAAGAAAAAGAGGTAGGCTATGAGAAATCATGAGGTGACCAGAAGACAGGATCTGCTAAAAGCGGACGGCTCCTTAAGGGAGCCGGGATGGTCCAGGCAGCTGGTGCAAAGATATGACCGAAGCCAGATAAAGGCACCAAGATTCCGCATTAAGGAGTGGGATTATTATCTGGTGCTCAATGAAGAATTTGCCGGGGCATTTACCATATCGGATGACGGGTATATCGGTCTTCAGTCCGTATCGCTTCTGAACTTTAAAGAAGGATGGGAGCATACGGAGACCATATTGAACCCGTTTCCCATGGGACGGTTTGGCCTTCCGGCTACTTCTGAGGAGGGCAATACCGTCTACAGCGACAAACGGCTGAAGATGAGTTTCACAGTAGAAGATGGATCCAGGCAGATCCAGTGCGAGTTCCTGGATTTCTACAAAGGGAAGCCGTTCACCTGCGATATCAGGCTGGAACAGCCGAAGATGGACACTATGGTGATTGCCACGCCATGGAAGGAAAAGAAGACGGCCTTCTATTATAATCAGAAGATTAACTGCATGAGGGCTTCGGGCTATATGGAATATGATGGTACAAGATATACATTTTCCAGGGATACGGATTATGGGACGCTGGACTGGGGAAGAGGCGTTTGGACCTATGACAACCGCTGGTATTGGGGGTCAGGCAACGCCACGGTCGAGGGGAAGCCTTTCGGGTTCAATATCGGATATGGATTTGGCGATACCAGCGCTGCCAGCGAGAATATGTTATTTTATGATGGCGTCTGTCATAAACTGGATGATATCACCTTCCATATCCCGAAAGATGATTATAGGAAGCCCTGGAAGTTTACATCCAGCGACGGTCGTTTTGAGATGGACTTTTTGCCGGTGCTTGACCGGGCAGCGAAGACGTCGGCGCTTGTCATCGTGACAGACCAGCATCAGGTATTTGGCAAGATGAGCGGGAGGGCGGTCCTGGATGATGGAAGGGTAATTGAAGTCAGGGATTTGATGTGTTTTGCGGAAGATGTACATAACAGGTATTAGGAGACGGATGGGAGAGCAGTCCAATGACGATCAGGGAACAGTTAGAACTTAGGGAGATTGAATATTTGAGTCCTTATGCAACGCTAAGCAAGGATTCAAGAGGAAGAGACCGCGCGGAAGAAGAATGCGATATCCGTCCCGTCTTCCAGAGGGACCGGGACCGGATCCTCCACTGCAAGGCGTTTCGCCGGCTGAAGCAGAAGACGCAGGTATTCCTTCTTCCCAAAGGGGATCATTACAGGACCAGGCTGACCCATACGCTGGAGGTATCCCAGAACGCCAGGACCATAGCCAAGGCTCTTCGTCTCAATGAAGATCTGGTGGAGGCGATCGCGCTGGGGCATGATCTGGGGCATACGCCTTTCGGCCATGCGGGAGAACGGGCGCTTGACGAGGTATGCCCGCTGGGGTTCCAGCATAACGAGCAGAGCGTAAGGGTGGTGGAACGTCTGGAAAAGCAGGGCGAGGGACTGAACCTGACCTGGGAAGTGCGTGACGGAATCCTGAATCATAAATCCGCGGGTACGCCGCATACGCTGGAAGGACAGATCGTCCGCCTGTCGGATAAGATTGCCTATATCAACCATGATATTGACGACGCGATCCGGGGAGGCGTGCTCAAAGAGGAAGATATTCCGAAACCATATAGGGAGATTCTTGGAAATTCTACCAGAGTCCGCCTGGATACGATGATCCATAATGTGATCATCAACAGCATGGACCAGCCGGAGATCCGGATGTCTCCGGAAGTGGAGCGGGCTACCATGGACCTTCGCGCCTTCATGTTTGAAAATGTGTATAAGAATCCGGTGGCTAAAGGCGAGGAAGAGAAGGCCATTAACATGGTGACCAATCTTTATGATTATTACCGGAGGCATATCCAGCTGCTTCCGGATCAGTTCCTTGAAATGCTGGAGGAAGAAGGGGGTACGCCGGAGCGGATTGTCTGTGATTATATTGCGGGAATGACGGATACATACGCGATCAAGAAGTTCGAGGAATATTTTATTCCGGAATCTTGGAAAATTTAAAGGAAATCAAGTACTTTTGTCGAATATTATATATGAGGGTGTAAATTATGTATTATTCCGATGAAGTAATTGAAGAAGTAAGATCAAGAAATGATATTGTAGATGTAATCTCTGGCTATGTGAAACTTCAGAAAAAGGGAAGTTCTTATTTTGGACTCTGTCCATTCCATAATGAGAAGTCTCCCTCTTTTTCTGTGAGCCAGCAGAAGCAGATGTATTACTGTTTTGGCTGTGGGGCCGGCGGCAATGTATTCACATTCCTGATGGAGTATGAGAATTATTCCTTCGTAGAAGCGCTTAAGTATCTGGCGGACAGAGCAGGCGTGGAACTTCCGGAGCAAGAATACTCAAAAGAAGCAAAGGCCCGTGCGGACACCAAGGCTATCTTGCTGGAGATCAACAAGGCAGCCGCGCAGTATTTTTACGCACAGCTAAAAGGCAGCCAGGGCGCCCAGGCGCTCTCCTATCTTAAGAACCGGGAACTTGGGGATGACACCATCAAGGCGTTTGGCCTAGGATATGCCAACAAGTACAGCAATGACCTCTACAAATATCTTCGTTCCAAAGGATATCAGGATGAGATGATCGCAAAGGCCGGACTGATTACCGTAGATGAAAGGCAGGGGGCTTACGACAAGTTCTGGAACCGGGTCATGTTCCCGATCATGGATGCCAACAGCCGCGTCATAGGCTTTGGCGGCCGTGTTATGGGAGATGGAAAGCCCAAATACCTGAACTCGCCGGAGACCATGATATTCGACAAGAGCCGTAACCTCTACGGACTGAACCGGGCGAGGAGTACCAAGAAGTCCTATTTCCTTCTCTGTGAAGGATATATGGATGTGATATCCCTTCACCAGGCGGGATTCACCAATGCGGTCGCTTCCCTGGGAACGGCGCTTACGCCGGGACATGCATCGCTGATCAAGCGGTATGTGCAGGAAGTCTATCTTACATATGACAGCGACGAAGCCGGCACCAAGGCAGCGCTTCGGGCTATCCCGATACTGAGGGATGTGGGCATCACAGCCAGGATCATTCGGATGGAGCCCTATAAAGATCCGGATGAGTTTATCAAGAATCTGGGAGCCGAGGCTTTTGAAGAGCGGATCGGCAAGGCGAGGAATGGATTCATGTTCAGTCTGGAGATTTTGGAGAAGAATTATGACATGCATTCTCCGGAAGGTAAGACTGATTTCATGAAAGAAGTCGCCAGGCGGCTTGCACAATTCGATGAAGAGATTGAGCGCGGCAACTATATAGAGGCGGTGGCTGGCGCTTATCATGTAGGGTTCGAAGACCTGCGCAAGTTGGTGGGCAGGATGGCGATCCAGACAGGACTGGCCAAGCCAGTGGAGAGGCCGAAGAGCACCCAGGGCAAGAAGAAGGAGAAGGAAGATGGGATTCTCAAGTCCCAGAAGATACTGCTGACCTGGCTTACATCAGATGAGGCGGTATTCCGCCAGATTGAGAAGTATATCACGCCTGCGGATTTTTCAGAAGGAATCTACAGGACGGTGGCACAGCTGCTCTATGAGCAGTACGAGAAGCATGACGTGAACCCGGCAAGGATCATGAATCATTTTACGGATGAAGAAGAACACCGCGAGGTAGCCAGCCTGTTCCACACAAAGATCAAGGAACTGACGACGGCAAAAGAGCAGGAAAAGGCATTGCAGGAAACGGTTATCCGGATTAAGAATCATAGTATAGAAGAGGCGACTAAGAAGCTGGACCCCACGGATATCAAGGGTCTTCAGCAGTTGATGAATGCAAAAAGGGAACTACAGGACCTTCAAAAACTGCATATTTCTATTAATTAAGGATAAAATATAAACAAGCAATGAGAGGATGGACGCTACATGGAAGAAAACACAGTGAAATTCGAGGAGAAATTAAAAGAACTGGTATCTCTTGGAAAAAAGAAGAAAAGTATTCTGGAATTACAGGAAATCAATGATTTCTTCTCGGATATGGAACTTGAGGCCGAGCAGATGGAGAGAGTGTTCGAACATCTGGAGTCCAATAACATTGATGTCCTGCGGATCAGCGGCGACGAGGATGATGATATCGACGATGTGGATATCGTCATTGCGGAAGAAGACGATGTGGACATGGAAAAGATCGACTTGAGCGTGCCGGATGGCATCAGCATTGAGGATCCAGTCCGCATGTACCTGAAAGAGATTGGAAAGGTTCCGCTTCTGACCGCAGAAGAAGAAGTGGATCTTGCGAAACGGATGGCTGACGGCGATGAAGAGGCCAAGAAGCGTCTGGCAGAGGCCAATCTGCGTCTGGTTGTCAGCATTGCGAAGCGTTATGTTGGGCGCGGCATGCTGTTTCTGGACCTGATTCAGGAAGGCAATCTGGGCCTGATCAAGGCGGTTGAAAAGTTTGACTATCATAAGGGATTTAAGTTCAGCACATATGCCACATGGTGGATCCGCCAGGCCATCACAAGAGCGATTGCAGACCAGGCAAGGACGATTCGGATTCCGGTCCATATGGTGGAGACGATCAACAAGCTGATCCGCGTGTCCAGACAATTATTGCAGGAACTAGGACGCGAGCCTACGCCGGAAGAGATTGCGGCGCAGCTGGACATGCCGGTTGAGAGGGTCCGGGAGATTCTGAAGATTTCCCAGGAGCCGGTATCTTTGGAGACGCCTATCGGCGAGGAAGAAGACAGTCATCTGGGAGACTTCATACAGGACGACAATGTGCCAGTGCCAGCGGAAGCGGCTGCACAGACACTGTTAAAGGAGCAGCTGGATGAGGTTCTGGACACATTGACGGAAAGAGAGCAGAAGGTATTGCGGCTGCGGTTCGGAATGAATGACGGGCGCGCCCGTACCCTGGAAGAGGTTGGAAAGGAATTCGACGTAACCCGCGAGCGTATCCGCCAGATTGAGGCGAAGGCGCTGCGCAAGCTCAGACACCCCAGCCGTAGTAGAAAATTGAGAGATTATCTGGATTAAGAAAGAGGCGCCTATGGAACTATCAAAAAGACTTACCAAAGTTGCAAGTCTTGTGACAGAGGGCGCCTCTGTTGCAGATATTGGAACGGATCACGGCTATATTCCCATCTATCTGATCGAGAACAATATAGCCGCAAGGGCGATTGCCCTGGATATCAATAAAGGGCCTCTGGAGAGGGCCAGAATGCATATTGTGGGCCACGGGCTGAAAGGACAGATCGAGACCCGGCTGTCTGACGGGCTTAAGGAAGTGGAGCCTGGAGAAGTGGACACGATGATTGCCGCCGGGATGGGAGGCGGCCTGGTTATCAAGATACTAAGAGAGGGAAAGCCGGTGGTGGATACGCTTAAGTCCTGCATCCTGCAGCCCCAGTCAGAGATACATAGAGTCCGCCGTTACGTGGCGGAGAACCAGATGAAGATCGTGGCTGAGGATATGGTGGAAGAGGATGGCAAGTTCTACCCTATAATGAAAGTAGAGCATGGAAGCAGTGCGCCTTATACGGAGTGCGAATACCTGTATGGCAAATGCCTGCTGGAAGGGAAGCATCCGGTGCTTAAGAAGTACCTGGACCGGGAGATGGGCATCCGGGAAAGCATCTTTGGCCAGCTGAGCAGGCGAAAAGGCAGCGAAAGCGCTGCCAGGCGTATGGAAGAGGTACGCGAGGAGATCGTGATGCTTCGGGAGGCGCTGGAGTATTTTGACAGATAAGGCACAGGAAGAAGGGAGAATGCATATGCTGTGTAAGGATGTAATGGATGTGATCGAAGCGGCTTATCCAAGAGAGTATGCGCTGGATTGGGATAATGTAGGCCTGCTGGTGGGAAGAGATGATAAGGAAGTAAGGCGGATCTATATTGCCCTTGACGCGACGGATGAAGTCATTGACGCGGCAATCGAAAGCCAGGCTGACATGCTGGTGACCCATCACCCTATGATATTCGGCGCATTAAAAAGAATCAATAATCTGGATTTTATAGGAAGCAGGATACTGAAGCTGATCCAAAGCGACATCTCTTACTATGCAATGCATACGAACTATGACGTGCTGGGAATGGCCCGGCTGTCAGGAGAGAAGATGCATCTTTCTAAGACAGAGGTTCTGGAAGCCACCTGCGAGAATGGACCTTCGGATAACGGCGAGGAGGGGATCGGGAGAGTGGCAGATCTGGATCGTCCGGTTACCTTGCGGGAATGCGGCCAGGAGGTGAAGGATTCCTTCCGGTTGGGCTCCGTCAAGATATTTGGAGATCTTGATGCCAGAGTGCGCAGGATCGCCATCTCCCCTGGATCTGGCAAGAGCATGATAAGGGCGGCGCTTGATAAGAAGGCGGATGTCCTTATCACAGGAGATATCGGCCATCATGAAGGAATTGACGCGGTGGCCCAGGGACTGGCAGTCATTGATGCAGGTCACTATGGCATCGAGCATATATTTATGGAAGATATGAGGCAGTATCTGGGCAGTCATCTGACGGATGTGGAGGTGATGGCGGCTCCGATCGTGCATCCATTTACAATCATGTAGCAGGAAAGAAATCAAAGAAAAGAGGCGGTTATAAGATGGAGAAGAAGATGTACAGCGTGCAGATAGGGGATGAAATCCGGCAGTACGAAGCTGGAACTACATACCGCCAGATTGCCGCAGAGCACCAGAAGGACTATGAGGATGATATCGTGCTGGTATTTATCAACGACCGGCTGCAGGAACTGCATAAGACGCTGGAAGGAGACTGCGTCATGCGGTTTGAGACTACCTCCGGGCCAATCGGGCATAAGACCTACAAAAGAAGCATGAGCCTGATGCTGGTAAAAGCGGTCTATGATGTAGCAAACCACGATGATATCGATAAGGTCCGAATCCATTATTCTGTCAGCAAGGGCTACTACTGTACGATTGAGGGGACGATTCGTCTGGATCAGGAATTCCTGGAGCATGTGGAGGCGAGAATGCGCGAGATGGTGGAGATGGATATGCCGATCCATAAGCGGAGTATCCATACGGACGATGCCATCGCCTTATTCGGACAGCACGGGATGCATGACAAGGAGCGACTGTTTGAATACCGGAGGGTATCCAAGGTTAACATATATAGCATGAATGAGTTTGAAGATTATTATTATGGCTATATGGTGCCTAGCGCCGGATATCTTAGATATTTCAAACTCTATCTGTATGATGAAGGGTTTGTGGTGCAGATGCCTACCCAGCAGAACCCGAGAGAGGTGCCTCCATTCGAGCCTCAGAATAAGCTGTTCCATGTACTCAAAGAATCTACCCAGTGGGGCGATATGCAGGGGATAGAGACGGTTGGCGCGCTGAATGGCAAGATTACCAACGGCGACGGATTACAGGTGGTACTGGTTCAGGAGGCGCTGCAGGAGAAGAAGATCGCGGAGATCGCGGCGCAGATTGCCGAACGCAGAGAACGAAAGTTCATATTGATTGCAGGCCCGTCGTCATCAGGAAAGACGACGTTCTCCCACAGGCTGTCCGTCCAGCTTCGGGCCAACGGGCTGGTTCCCCACCCAATCGCGGTGGACAATTATTTTGTGGAACGGGAAGTCAATCCAAGGGATAAGAACGGGGAATATGACTTTGAATGCCTGGAGGCAGTGGATGTAGAACTATTTAACCGGCAGCTTAAGGAACTGCTGGCAGGAAAAGAAGTGGTGATCCCAAGGTTTAATTTTGTGACGGGACATAAGGAATATGGGAGCGACGTTAAGAAACTGGGAGAAAATGACGTGCTGGTGATAGAAGGCATCCATTGCCTGAATCCCAAACTGACGGAGAGTCTGCCGGATGAGAACAAGTTCAAGATATACATCAGCGCCCTGACACAGCTGAACATAGACGAGCACAACCGGATTCCCACCACGGATGGCCGCCTGATACGAAGAATCGTCAGGGATGCCCGCACCCGGGGATCTTCCGCTAAGCGGACGATCAGCATGTGGCCGTCTGTCAGAAGAGGGGAGGAGCGCAACATCTTCCCCTATCAGGAAGAGGCGGACGTTATGTTCAATTCCGCGCTGATCTATGAACTGGCGGTATTGAAGCCTTACGTAGAATCGCTGCTTTTTGGGATTGACCGGGACTGCCCGGAATATCTGGAAGCCAAGAGGCTTCTGAAGTTCCTGGATTATTTTGTGGGAATCGGAAGCGAGAATGTGCCTACCAATTCCCTGCTGCGGGAGTTCATCGGAGGTGGCTGCTTCAATGTATAAGGAATGGGGATGCGTAAGGCATCCCCATTTTTATGCGTCGATATATTTATTTTGATTTGACTTCCCGCCATAGTTCATTGTAGAGGGCGTCGTTTTCATCTCCCAGGAATTTGAAGGTCTCGCAGTTCGCCAGTTCTTCCGGATCTGGGAAGGCTATAGGGCTGTTTCGAAGCGCAGGGTCTTCGATCAGCTGTCTTCCGGCCTCGTTCGGCGTAGAGTAGGTAATGTAGTCAAAGTTCATCTTCGCGATATCCGGGCGGCAGATGAAGTTGATGAATTTCTCGGCATTTTCCTTGTGCTTGGCGTTCTTTGGAATGACCCAGGAATCAATCCACACATTGGAGCCTTCTTTTGGTATTACGTATTCCAGGTTGGGATTCTCCCACTGGGTGTAGATGGCTTCACCGGAGTAGATGACGCCGATGGCGGCCTCATTGCCAATCATCTTGTCTCGCACCTGATCGATAACGTAGGCCTGCACAAGAGGCTTCTGCTTGATCAGCAGTTTCTTGGCCGCCTCCAGTTCATCCAGGTCGGTGGAATTAAGCGAGTAGCCGAGATATTTCAGCGTGACTCCAAACGCGTCGCGCACGCTGTCCTGCATCAGGATATTATCCTTGTATTTCTCATCCCACAGTACGGACCAGCTGTCGATAGGCTCATCCACCATGGTCTTGTTATAGAGGATGCCTACCGTTCCCCAGCAGTATGGCACGGAGTATTTGTTCTCCGGGTCGAACTGCCTGGACTGCTCCATATAAGTATCGCCGATATTCTTGATATTTGGGATGTTGTCAAAATCAATCTCTGCCAGCAGGTCATTTTCTATCATTCTCTGGATCATGTAGTCGGAAGGGCAGACCACGTCATAAGCAATGGCGCCGGACTGGATCTTGGGATACATGATCTCGTTGGTCTCGTATTCCTCATAGACGACCTCGATCCCCGTCTCTTTCTCGAACATGGTGATAGCCTCCGGGTCCAGATATTCTCCCCAATTGTAGACGATCACCTGGTTATCGCCGCCTGTGGCTGCCTTGGAGCCATAGAAGAAGCCGCCCACGATTACCACCACTGCCATCATGACAGGAACGACCTTGCGAAGAAGGAAGCGGCCGGCTTTATGGCGCCTTATGCTTCTGGCGGTAACGGCTTTGTGCTTATCCGGCTTTTCATCCGGCGAGATGTTGACCAGAATGAGCAGCAGGAGCACGGACAGGAAGAGTATGGTGGACAGCGCGTACATTTCCGGCTTGATGCCTTTTCGGACTTCGCTGTATATCTTGGTGGACAGGGTGTCCACTCCAGGGCCCTTGGTAAAATGCGTGATGATAAAGTCATCCAGCGACATGGTAAAGGCCAGCAGGAATCCGGATGATACGCCTGGAAGGATATCCGGGAATACCACCTTGAAGAAGGCATATACCGGAGAAGCCCCCAGGTCCAGGGCCGCCTCGTAAGTGCTTACATTGGTCTGCTTTAGCTTGGGCATGACGCTTAATATCACATAAGGGATATTAAAGGTAATGTGAGCCAGCAGGATGGTGGAGAATCCCAGCGAAAACCGAAATGCGATAAAGAGCAGCATCAGGGAGATGCCGGTCACGATATCCGCATTCAGCATGGGAATGTTGGTAACGCCCATCATGGTGGTACGGAACTTCCGGTGCATGGCCTGGATTCCGATTGCCGCCGCCGTTCCTATGACCGTCGCGATCAGGGCGGACAGAAGAGCGATGATCAGGGTGGTATACAAGGCGTTCATAATCTGCTCGTTCTTGAATAACTCTACGTACCATTTGGTGGTAAATCCTCCCCATTTGGAGCGTGTCTTCGATTTATTGAAAGACAGCACCATCAAGGTTACGATGGGAGCGTACAGAAGCACGAAGATGAGCACCAGGTAAAAACGCTGTAAGAATTTCTTGATCAAAATGCAGTTCCCTCCCCATCTTTATCGTATTTGGCAATCAATGCCATGCTGATGATAATAAAAATCATAAGTACCAGGGACAATCCGCTTCCCACATGCCAGTTGCTTCCCTGCTTGAATTCCTGCTCGATGACATTGCCGATCAGCAGGATCTTGCTTCCGCCAAGCAAATCGGAGATGACGAAGGTGGTCAGCGCAGGCACGAATACCATGGTAATTCCGCTGATGATCCCAGGCACGCTTAAGGGCAGGATGATGCGCAGAAATGTCTGCACATTATTGGCGCCTAAATCCCTCGCGGCCGCTATGACATCCTTGTCGATCTTGGCCAGCACGTTATAGATCGGAAGGACCATGAAGGGCAGGAAGTTATAGACCATGCCCAGGACAATGGCATAAGGCGTATTGATGATCTCCAGGGCAGGAAGGTTCAGGAAATCCAGGATCACATTGATGACCCCGTTCTTCTCCAGAAGATTCTGCCATGCCAGGGTGCGTAGAAGGAAATTCATCCACATGGGCAGGATGAAGATCAGCACGATAAAACTGGACTGGTTAACGCCCAGATTGGACAGGATCATTGCCAGAGGATAGGCCAGGAGCAGGCAGATCACGGTGCTTACAAAGGAAAGCAGGAGGGCAAGCCCCAGGGCTTTCAGGTTCTCTGGCGTCGTAATCTTTGCAATATTCAATAATGTAAAAGCCCCGTCCTTATCGGTCAGCCCATAGTAAAAGATCATAAGGAGAGGGATGATGATAAAGGATACTGACCAGAAGAGATAAGGTCCGGCCAGCAGCCGCTTGAATTTTCTTGTCTTATTCCTCAATTGTAACCGCCTCCGCATCTTCAGACTCAGGTTTCTTCATAATCTGTATATCGAAAGGATCTACCTTGATTCCTACCTCTGTTCCTACCGGGAACATATCGGTGCTGTGTACCAGCCATTCGTAGTTATTGGCCAGTACTTCCATCTCATAATGCACGCCCTTGAAGATCAGATGGGTGACTACGCCTTCCATGATGCCTTCTTCCGGCTTCACCAGATCAATATCCTCCGGCCTTATAACGGCGTCCACCGGCTTGTTGCGTCCAAAGCCTTCATCCACGCAAGGGAAATTGACGCCCAGGATCTTAACCAGCCGGTCTTCTACCATGGTGGCAGGAAGAATGTTGCTCTCGCCGATAAAGTCGGCAACGAAAGCGTTCTGAGGCTCATTGTAAATGTCCTCCGGCGTTCCGATCTGCTGGATGTAGCCCTGATTCATGACTACGATGGTATCGGACATGGTGAGGGCTTCCTCCTGGTCATGGGTAACATACACGAAGGTGATGCCAAGCTCATTCTTCAGGCGGATCAATTCATACTGCATATCCTGGCGCAGCTTTAAGTCCAGAGCGCCCAGCGGCTCGTCAAGAAGAAGAACCTTAGGCTCATTGACGATGGCCCGAGCGATAGCGATACGCTGCTGCTGGCCGCCGCTTAAGGAGTCGGGAGTCCTGTCTTCAAATCCTTCCAGGTTTACCAGCTTCAGGGCATAACGAATCTTGTCATTAATGTAGGACTGGGATTTGCCCTTGATCTTCAGGCCAAATGCGATATTCTGGGCAATGGTCATATTGGTAAAGAGGGCATATTTCTGGAATACGGTGTTGAGTTGCCGCTTGTTGGGGGCCAGTTCCGTAATATTCTTTCCGTCAAAGATGACCTTTCCGGTGTCCGGGGACTCAAAGCCGCCCAGGATCCGAAGAAGGGTGGTCTTTCCACAGCCGCTGGGCCCAAGAAGGGTCAGAAATTCATTTTCACGGATATACAGGTTCAGGTCATCCAGGACCAGGTTATCTCCAAAGGATTTTGAAATATTTACAATATCGATTAATTTGTGTGACATGGTAGTCCTCCCGTATCATTTATTCTTATCTTTAGAAACTGGGCGGCGTGCTGACCCAGATGATGGTGGCGCCAGTACTGTTTGGGGCCTCTATATAATGCTCGGAATGTGGGGTGAAGTAAAAAGATTCTCCTTTTTTGGCAGTGTAGACCTTTTTCCCGATATGGATCTTAACGGTACCTTTTAGCACATATCCGAATTCCTCCCCTTCATGGGGGACATCCCGGTAGGTGGAACCGCCTGGCTTGAGCGTGAGGCGGATAGGCTCCATCATATTCTTCTGGGCGTTTGGGATGATCCACTCGGTCTTATTCAAAAGTTCCGTATCTTCTTTTTCAAAATAATCTTCATAGTGGAAGACGACCTGCTCTTCCGGGTCTTCGCTGAAGAATTCATTGATGGTAGTCCCCAGGCATTGCAGAATGTCGACCAGGGTGGCAATGGAAGGAGAAGTAAGGTCCCGCTCCAGCTGGGAGATGAATCCTTTGGACAGTTCCGCGCGGTCCGCCAGCTCTTCCTGGGTAAGATTCTTGGCAATCCGCAGTTCTCTTAATTTTGGGCCTATTTCCATAAGTACCTCCTTGTTTGCTGCATGACAGTAAAAATAAACATAAAGTTTAGTATTTCTTAACTTGCGTGCAAGGCTCATTATACTATATATTTATAAAAAATCAAGAGATTTTGGGGAAAAAGTTAAAGTCCGGGCGCAGGAGAAGCTGCGTGCCCGGACTGGGATTATTTTTGATAGATTTTCAGAAGGTTCTCCATGGTGCTGGACATGCCGGTCATTAGAAGATCCGCTATGGTGATCGCGGCCATGGATTCCACCACCACCACGGCTCTTGGGACGATGACAGGGTCGTGCCTGCCGGTGATAGAGATGGTGGTTTCCTCGCCTTTTCGGGTTACCGTCTGCTGAGGCTTTGAGATGGAGGGCGTAGGCTTGATGGCCGCCCTTAAGATGATGGGGCTGCCATCGCTTAAGCCGCCCAAGGTTCCGCCGGAATGATTGGTCTTCTTGCAGATATTGCCCTGACAGGTTAAGAAAGCGTCGTTGTTTATGCTTCCCTTAGAGGCGGCGGCCGCAAAGCCGTCGCCAATCTCGACGCCCTTTACCGCGCCGATAGACATCAATGCCCTGGCAAGGCAGGCATCCAGCTTCTGGAAGACGGGATCGCCGATGCCGGCAGGCATGCCGTCGATGCGGCATTCCACGATGCCGCCGGAAGAATCCTGCTCTTTGATGCATTGTTCCAGGTAAACGGACGCTCTTTGTGCATAATCGTCGCTGGGCATGTATAGACTATTATGGACAATGCAATCATAATCATAGGCAGATTCGGGAACCACGATGCTGCCGATCGCCTTGGTGTAGGCTCTTAGATGGATCCCAAGCTGATCCAGCATCTTGGAAGCGATGGCTCCGGCGGCAACCCGCCCGATGGTCTCCCTGCCGGAGGTGCGTCCTCCGCCGCGATAGTCGCGGAATCCGTATTTGGAATCAAAGGTATAGTCGGCATGTCCCGGGCGGTAGCAGTCCTTGATCTTCCCGTAATCCCTGGAACGCTGGTCCTGGTTACGCACCATGAGCGAGATGGGAGTACCGGTGGTGCGCCCTTCGAACACGCCGGAGAGAATCTCCACCTGATCGGATTCGCTGCGTGCAGTGGTATATTTGCTCTGTCCAGGCTTCCTGCGGTCAAGGAATCCCTGGATATCGCCTTCTGAGAGAGGAAGCCCTGCCGGACATCCGTCGACGACGACGCCGATTGCCGGCCCGTGGGATTCCCCCCAGGTAGTCATTGTAAATAAGGTTCCATAAGTTGATCCAGCCATAAGTAAGTCTCCTTCATATATAATAGATATTCTTATTATATTAGAAAGGAGGCAAGCCTGCAATTATAAAATATTCAGGAAATCTTCATTATTTTTTTGTGATTTTTCCTGTACTTTTGCATATATGCATATTATAATGTTAGCGTGTGAAATTTTGAAAGAGGAGTAATATCTATGGGTGATACAGGAAAAAGAGCAGACGAGATTATTGAAGAGACCATGAAAGAAATCTATGACGACCTCAATAGTTCTGATGCTTTTAAAGAAACGGATGATGATTATGAAGATTCCCAGGAAGAAGAAATTAATATGGAAGATGATGATAGCGCTGACGTATCTGATGCTGACGATATTCTTGAGACAGACGGATTCGATGAGTTAGACGAAGAAGGCAGTCTGGAAGAGTATGACGATATAGAAGACGAAGAATTAGAATATGATGAATTGGAAGACGGCGATATGGAAGAGACCGATATAGAGAAGGCGGAAAAGAAAAAGAAGCGCAAGAAGACGGCGGCGATCGTGGCAGGCAGCATTATCGGAGTCCTGGTCCTGATCTATGTGGGATTTGCCATATTCTTCAGCAGCCATTTCATGTTCTTTACGAAGATCAATGGGACGGACTTCTCTCTGAAAAGCGTAAGCCAGGTGGAGGCCTATATGAAGCAGCAGGTGGCGGATTATGTCTTAACGCTTGAAGAATCTGACGGCGGAAGCGAGAAGATCAGCGGCTCTGATATCTCTCTTAAGTATGTTCCGGGCGAACAGCTTGAGAAACTGGCTAAAAAGCAGAATAATTTCCTTTGGATCGCTTCCCTGTGGAATCATCCAAAGATTACAGCAGAGATTGGCGTGGAATATGACAAGGATGCCCTTGCAAAGATAACGGAAGGCCTGGAATGCCTGAAGCCGGAGAACCAGACCGCTTCCGTGGATGCCCATCCGGAATTCCAGAATGACAAGTTCGTAGTGGTTCCAGAAGTGGTAGGCACCCAGATTGATACGGAGAAGTTTAATGAGGCCGTGACCAAAGCCATCAATGGATTCAAGCCGACTTTGGACCTGTCCAAGGCAGGATGCTATATATTGCCAAGGTTTGTATCTGATTCACAGGAAGTCGTAGCGGCTACAGATGCCATGAACAGTTATCTGGGAGCAAACGTTACATATGACTTTAATCCGGCTACGGAAGTGGTGGACGCTTCCGTTATATCCCAGTGGGTAACCGTGGATGCAGATATGAACGTGACTTTTAATGAGGAAGCAGTAAGAGCCTTTATCCAGTCCCTGGCGGATAAGTACGATACCAAGGGCAAGCCCAGGACATTTACGACGGCAACCGGCAATACGGTAACTGTGGAAGGCGGAAGTTATGGATGGAAGATTGATCAGGAGGCAGAGTACAATGCGCTGATCGCTAATATCCAGAATGCGGAGACGGTTACCAGAGAGCCTAATTATGCAAGCCGCGCTGCAAGCCACGAAGGAAATGACGTGGGCAGCACCTACGCCGAGGTGGATCTGTCGAACCAGATGATGTATTTCGTTCAGAACGGCCAGGTAGTACTGCAGTCAGGAATCGTGACCGGGAATCCGAATAAAGGAAACGGAACGCCGCAGGGAGTCTATTCCCTGGCATATAAGGCGCTGGATCAGGTACTGAGAGGAACCAAGAAGCCGGATGGAACCTACGAGTATGAGACGCCGGTGAAGTTCTGGATGCCTTTCAATGGAGGAATCGGCTTCCACGACGCTACATGGCAGTCATCCTTCGGCGGATCCAGGTATCAGACCAATGGCTCTCACGGATGCGTAAACCTGCCTTATGACGTGGCATCCCAGCTTTATAATCTGATCACAGCGGGAACGCCGGTGGTGTGCCATTACTAGACTACGAAGAATATAGAAAAATGAGGATAAGATCATGTATGAATTATTAAAGAAGGATGGTCTTGCCAAAAGAGGAAGATTGCATACAGTACATGGGGTCATTGAGACCCCTGTATTTATGAATGTGGGAACAGTGGCTGCCATAAAGGGAGCCGTCTCGACCACGGATTTACAGGAAATCAAGACACAGGTGGAACTTTCCAACACTTATCATCTGCATGTCCGGCCAGGGGATGAAGTGATAAAGAAACTGGGAGGCCTTCACAAGTTCATGGTCTGGGACAAGCCGATCCTGACGGATTCCGGCGGGTTCCAGGTTTTTTCTCTGGCAGGACTTCGCAGAATCAAGGAAGAGGGGGTATATTTTAACTCCCACATTGACGGCAGGAAGATATTCATGGGCCCGGAAGAGAGCATGCAGATTCAGTCGAATCTGGCCTCTACCATCGCCATGGCCTTCGATGAATGTCCGTCAAGCGTAGCCGAGAAGGGCTATATCGAGAAGTCGGTGGATCGGACGACTCGGTGGCTGATACGCTGCAAGAAAGAGATGGAGCGTCTGAACAGCCTGCCGGATACGATCAATCAGGAGCAGATGCTCTTTGGAATCAATCAGGGAGGCATCTATGAAGATATCCGTATCCGCCATGCCAAGGAGATCGCAGATCTTCATCTGGACGGGTACGCCATTGGAGGGCTTGCTGTCGGCGAGTCCCATGAGGATATGTACCGGATTCTGGACGCTGTCGTGCCGCACCTTCCGCAGAATGCGCCCACTTATCTGATGGGCGTGGGAACGCCAGCCAATATTCTGGAGGCCGTGGACCGGGGCGTAGACTTCTTTGACTGCGTATATCCCAGTAGAAATGGCAGGCATGGCCACGTGTATACCAGCCATGGGAAGTTAAACCTTTACAATGCCAGATACGAGCTGGATGAGCGCCCGATCGAAGAAGGATGCGGCTGTCCTGCCTGCCGCACATATTCAAGAGCCTATATCCGCCATCTGCTGAAGGCAAAAGAGATGCTGGGAATGAGGCTGTGCGTGCTGCATAACCTGTATTTCTACAATTCCATGATGGAAGATATCCGCCAGGCAATTGAAGAAGGACGGTATCAGGAGTATAAAAAAGAGAAGCTGGAAGGGCTTATATCCGGTAGGGAATAAATGTAAAATTTACATGAATTATACAAAATGACTTGATGAATGCGGCATTATTGTGTATGATAGCAATAGTGT
This sequence comes from [Clostridium] scindens, assembly GCF_019597925.1. Lineage (NCBI taxonomy): Bacteria > Bacillati > Bacillota > Clostridia > Lachnospirales > Lachnospiraceae > Lachnoclostridium > [Clostridium] scindens. Next base: position 1,803,558 of record NZ_CP080442.1, read on the forward strand.
TTAATGAGATTTAGGAGGAATTAGTATGTACACATTAGCAGCACAGAGTTCAGGAGGAAGTTGGGCATTACTGATTGTAGTATATGCAGTAATCTTTGGCGGTTTCTGGTTTATCTTTATAAGGCCACAGAAGAAAGAACAGAAGAGAGTTCAGTCCATGATTTCTGAGATGGAAGTAGGGGATACCGTTCTTACGACCAGCGGTTTTTATGGAGTTATAATCGATATCAGCGATGATGATGTTATCGTAGAATTCGGAAGCAACCGGAATTGCCGTATTCCGATGCAGAAAGCAGCGATCGCTCAGGTAGAGAAGGCTTCTGCCGAGTAAGAATCGCATGATAGAAGAGAATCCTGACAGGGAGACGTTTTTAAGACGTCTCCTTTTTTATTGAAACCTTACATCGTCTGTAAGTATGATTCGGTACGGCCATTTGCTATAATAAAAACAAAGAAAGGCAAGGGGGAGAAACGATGGATTGGAACAAGATACTTCAGGTCAAGAATGTCACCAAGAATTACGGGAAGGGCGAGAGCAGGACGGCAGCGCTTCGGGGCATCAGCTTTGACGTGCTGGAGGGAGAGTTTCTTGGGATCATGGGAGACAGCGGTTCCGGGAAGACCACGCTTTTAAACTGCATAGCCACCATGACCAGGCCCACGTCAGGAGAAATACTGCTAAACGGCGAGGATATCTCTGCCTTCAAGGGAGCCAGGCTTGCAAAATACAGGGGAGGAAAGATCGGCTATCTGTATCAGGAATTTGAACTTTTGGATAACCTGACGGCGAGAGAGAATATGGTGCTGCCGTTGGCGCTTCATGGAATCACGCAAAAGCAGGCGCAGGGGAGTCTTATGGAACTGGCGGGCCGGTTGGACATTGTTCCAGTGCTGGACCGGTTCCCTTCTCAGATGTCCGGAGGACAGAAGCAGCGCGTGGCGGCTGCCAGAGCGCTGATCACGCAGCCGGAGATCCTGCTGGCGGATGAGCCTACTGGAGCCCTGGACAGCCGCAATTCGAAGATTCTGCTGGATAAGATGGCGATTATCAACCGGGAGCAGAAGAAGACGATCATGATGGTGACCCATGATGCCAATGCGGCAAGCTACTGTACCAGGATTCTGTTCATACAGGATGGCCGCCTGTTCCACGAACTCAGAAGGAATCCCCGCAAAGAGGATCGCGAATCTTTCTATGAGAGGATCGTGGCAGTCATGGCCCAGCTGGGAGGAGGAAACGCAAATGTTCTTTAGGCAGATTCGGCGAAGCGCCGCAAAGAACCGGAAGAATAACAGCCTGTTTTTTGGAACTCTGGTGGCTGCGATCGTAGCCTTCTATACTTTGCTCTCACTTGAAAGCCAGGATGTCATTCGCTTCCTCAAGACGTTGGAAAGCGATGCGATAGAGAGGCTGATGCTGCTGATTCCTGTCGTATATGCAGTATCCTTGTTCTTCGTATTTTTCCTGGTCTACTTCGCGTACCGCTATCAGATGGATGGGCGAAGGAAAGAATTCGGCCTTTACCTGATGCTGGGGATGGGCCGTGGCAGGCTGTTTGCCATGCTTATGGGAGAGACGCTGTGGAACAGCCTGGTCTCTATCCTGACCGGTCTTCCGATAGCCTTGCTTCTTACAGAAGGAATCAGCCTGGCGACAGCCAAGGTGATCGGGCTTGGCATCGTCGGGCATGAGATATCCCTGTCCTTCCCTGCCGTGCTGTGGACCGTGGCAGGATTCATCCTTGTGCAGTGTATCGCAATGCTGGCCTTGTGCGCCCAGTACAGCCGAAAAGAGCCAATGGAGCTGATGCAGGCAGTCGGGCCAGAACGGCAGGCAGCGGCGGGCGAAAAGAGGAGGAAAGCCAGCCTGATTCTTGGGCTCCTTCTTCTTTTGATGGCTTACGGGGCAGGGATCCTGCTTCTTCGTGGCCTTGGCCTGCCAGTGATCGCGCTGATCTTTCTGCTTGGAGGAAGCGGAACTTTCCTGGTGTTTCAAGGCATTGGATCCTTGATTGGAGAGCGCATACAAAGAAAGGGGCCCAGCCAGCCCGGCCTTTATACCTTTACTGGCAGACAGATCCAGGAAAGCGTGGTAGATCAGTATAAGGCATTGGCTGTAGCCTCGCTGTTGCTTCTGCTGGCGCTTGCGTGCATCTCCTTTGGCATTGGCATGGCGGCAGGAAGAGGCTCGGGCGAGACAAGGACGGCGGACTTCTCGGTCAAGGGGACAGAGGCTGAGATTCAGGAAGGCATCCGAAGGCTTGACGATCCGTCCATGATAGCGGGGTATTATCCGATGTATCTCGGACATATGGATATAGATGCGCATGCATATTCCTTAAAAGGCCTGCAGGAAGCGATCCTGAAGCAGCCAGATAGTACGCAGAAAAGCAGCCTTCAGGATCATCTGGGGTATGGACTGGAATATGTCATATCCGAGGCCAGTTATAACCAGCTGCGCGCCTCCATAGGAAAAGATCCCATAGAACTGGGACCGGATGGGATTGGGCTGTATACATCCATGAAGGATGACCGGGCATTTACAGACCTTCTGGAACACACGTTAAAGAGCAGGCCCGAAGTGAGCGTCGACGGGCAGGATTACAGGCTGGTTCCAGAACTTTACAGCGATAATGTGGTAGCGGACAGGGAAATTATGCTCTATATAGCCTTTATCGTGCCGGATGAGAAGTATCTGGCCTGGACCAAAGACGGGCAGGAGCCCTTCTGCTGGAATATGACGGTGAGCCAGGAGGCCGTAGATGAGCTAGGGCTTATGCAGGCAATTCAGAAGGTGGATGAAAGACTTTCCTCTACCGGACTGGAATATGAAAGCTATCTCAGCGGGATCGGCAGGAACCTGTTCTATACAGTGGCATCCAGTTATCTGTCCATCTATCTCGGCGTGCTGTTCCTGCTGATCTCCAATACGGTTATCGGCCTTAAGTATCTGATGCAGCAGCATGCGTGCAGGCAGCGGTACCGGACGCTGCTCATGCTGGGGGCAGGGACAGGGGAACTGTGCAGGTGCGCGGGGCGCCAGATTGGCATCTTTTTCCTGCTGGCCATTGGCGTGGCGGCCATCAACTCCATTTTTGCAGTGTGGTCCATGTTTGGCAGTTTTATGAGGCTGCCGGCGGGGACGGCTGCTTCCAAAGTTTTTTTGATGGCAGGGGTTGCATTTCTACTGTTTCTTGTGTTTGAATGGATCTATATCCATGTTGTCATAAGCGCCAGCCACCGGGAGATACGGACGCTTCGGGCAACAGACGGGAGGAATGCCTTGTGAGCAGGATTATAGTAGTGGAAGATGACAGATATCTGAGAGAAGAATTGGTAACGACATTTGAAAGGAAGGGATACTCGGCATGGGGTATCTCTTCCTTTGATGAGGCAGAAAAGGAAATCCTTGCGTACGCCCCGGATCTGGCGGTGCTGGATCTCAACCTGCCTGGAAGGTCCGGATTCGAGCTTTGCAGGCGGCTGAAGGCAAGGGCGGCATTTCCTATTCTGATTTTGACGGCCCGGGATGCCCTGGCAGATGAGCTGCATGCGTTGGGACTTGGGGCAGACGACTTTCTTACGAAGCCGTGCCATCCTGACCGGCTAATAGCCCGTGTGGCCCGCCTGATAAAGACCTATGGAAGAGTGCACGATTCCTTGCAGGCAGGGAGCCTCATCCTGGATCTGGACGCAGGCAGGGCGGCCTTTAAGGACAGGCATACGGATCTGACGGAGACAGAAGGAAAGATTCTTAAGATGCTGATGGAATATTATCCACAGACGGTTCCAAAAGAAGAATTATTCGAAAGGCTGTGGGGCGGCAGCGAATATGTGGATGACAATATCCTGCAAGTGAATATGGCAAGGCTTCGAAAGAGCATGGATCACATCGGCTTGCGGGAGGCGATCCGCACGGTGCGCGCCCGGGGCTATCGGCTGGAGGTGGAAAGATATGAGGGAGAATAGATGGAAGATCAGGCAGGAACTGCCGTGGATCATTCTGGTGGCTGCAAGCGAAGGCTTCTTTACCTTCGTACTATGGCTGACCGCGCCGGATGCCTTCGGAAGCATCGCTGTGATGGCTGCCATCTTTGCCGTGCTGGTCATCACTTCCGGGTGCATCATAGGGAAGAAGCGGCAGGAAAGGCAGATGGATGCGCTGCAGGCATGCCGCGAAGAACTGGAAGAAGCGGCAAGGAACTGTCAGAAGCAGGAAATGCAGGACTATCAGGAGTATATCGAGGCATGGACGCATGAAGTCAAGACGCCGCTATCCCTGGCTACGCTGGTGCTTAATAACCACAGGGAAGAGATGTCTCCCTATGTCTATGACCGGATGGCTCATGTCCATCATGCCATCAGCGGCAATGTGGACAGAATCCTGTACTATGCAAGGCTTCAGGCGGATCATGTGGATTATAAGTTCGAGAGGCTGGATCTGGAGACTTGCGTCAGAGAGAGTCTGGATGAGTTCCTTCCCATCGCAAAGGAACGGGGAATTGACGTAAAGACTGATATTGCGTGCATAGAAGTGATAAGCGACCGGAAGGTGCTTGCCTTCATGCTTGCGCAGATCTTCAGCAATGCTCTCAAGTATGCAGACCAGGAATCCGGCCGGGTAAGCGTGGCTGGCTGGATGGATGCCAAGGAGGAAGGCAAGGCACATCTGAAAGTCAGGGACAACGGAAATGGCGTGCCTTATGAGGATCTTCCCTTTATCTTCGATAAGGGATTTACCGGGCATAGGACAGACTTCCGGAATTCTACAGGCATGGGACTTTATTTTGTAAAGAAGTATGCGGAAAAACTGGCAATCCAGGTGAAGATCGACGAGGCATCTACGTCTGACAGGGGATTTGGGATTGAATTGATTTTATAAAGTAATATTTTCCTTGAAAACAGGAATACTTACAATATGTATTCCAAATATTTCAAGGAAGGGAGAACTGTTATGAAATTAAAGAGAATCCTGGCGGCAGGACTGATATTGTCTATGACCGCCGGCATGGCTATGACCGGATGCGGAAAGAAGGAGGAAGGAAAAGCATCCGTCTATTACCTGAACTTTAAGCCGGAGGTGGCAAAACAGTGGGAAGAGATCGCGAAAGAGTATAAGAAAGAAACCGGGGTAGAGGTAAAGGTGGTGACAGCTGCCTCCGGCACTTATGAATCAACGCTTAAGTCCGAGGTCGCCAAGAAGAATCCGCCGACCCTGTTTCAGGTAAACGGACCCATCGGCTATCATAACTGGAAAGATTACTGCCTGGATCTGGCAGATACGGAAGTCTATAATAATCTGACAGACAAGGATATGGCGATCCGTGGCGTGGATGGCAAGGGCGTCTATGGAATTCCATACGTGGTAGAGGGATATGGCATCATTTATAACGATGCGATCATGAAGAAGTATTTTGCACTGCCGCAAAAGGCGGTAGAGATCGGTTCAGCAGAAGAGATTAAAGATTTTGAAACATTGAAAGCTGTAGTGGAAGATATGACCAGGCATAAGGACGAACTGGGCATTGAAGGCGTATTCTCCTCCACTTCTTTTGCGGCAGGGGAGGATTGGAGATGGCAGACCCATCTTGCCAACGTTCCGATCTACTACGAGTATCAGGAAAGCGGCGTGACAGACAAAGAGAAGATTGACTTTACCTACAACAAGAACTTTCAGAATATCTTCGATCTGTACCTGAATAACTCTTGTACGGAACCTGGACTTGTAGGCTCCAAGACGGTGGAAGACTCCATGGCGGAATTCGCCCTTGGCAAATCAGCCATGGTCCAGAACGGTAACTGGGGATGGGGACAAGTCTCTGACGTTAAAGGCAATGTCGTAAAGGAAGAGGATGTAAAATTCCTTCCAATCTATACAGGAATGGATGAGGATGCAAAACAGGGCCTGTGCATCGGCACAGAGAACTTCTGGTGCGTCAACAGCAAGGTGGATGAAGCCAAGAGGCAGGCTGCCATTGAATTCCTGAATTGGCTGACCAATGAGGAGAAGGGCAAGAAGGAAATGGTCAAGCTTGGATTCATTTCCCCATTTAAGACGTTTGGCGAGGATGAGCAGCCGGATGATCCGCTGGCAAAAGAAGTGGTCAGATATATGAATGACAATGGACTTGAAACCATATCCTGGAATTTCACCTCATTTCCAAGCCAGACCTTCAAGGATAATTTCGGCGCGTCCCTGCTGGAATACGCTCAGGGAAGCAAGGAATGGAAAGCGGTGGTATCTGATATGAAAAAGGACTGGGCTGCGGAAAAAGCCAATTCATCGGACGGTGAATAGGGAAGGAGCAAGTTATGCAGAAGACCTTAAAGAGATATTTTCCTATTTTCGTGCTTCCGACCCTGCTGGCATTTGCGGTCGCGTTCCTGATTCCGTTCATAATGGGAATCTATCTGTCGTTCTGTAACTTTACAACCGTGATCGATGCAAGATTCACAGGCATCAGCAATTATGCCAGGATGTTCTCAAACCAGGACTTCCTGTCAGCGTTGTCCTTTACGGCAAGATTTACAGTTGTTTCAGTCATCCTGATCAATGCAGGCGCTTTTCTTCTGGCGCTTGCGCTTACAAAAGGAATCAAAGGAACCAATCTTTACCGAACCGTATTCTTTATGCCCAATCTGATCGGCGGCATCGTGCTGGGATATATCTGGCAGCTGATCATCAACGCGGTGCTTCTGCGATCCGGGGTTACCATAACCACCAGCGCAAAGTACGGCTTCTGGGGGCTGGTGATCCTCATGGGCTGGCAGATGATCGGATATATGATGATCATCTATATCGCTGGTATCCAGAACATTTCCACAGAACTGATGGAAGCGGCAAAGATAGACGGGGCTACGAATCTTCAGATATTGGGAAAGATTACGATCCCGCTGGTCATGCCCTCCATCACCATCTGCCTGTTCCTGACGCTTACCAACTCCTTCAAGCTGTTTGACCAGAATCTGGCGCTGACGGCCGGACTGCCAGGGAGGCAGACGCAGATGCTGGCGCTTGACATCTACAATACCTTTTATGGCAGAACCGGCTGGGAAGGCGTAGGGCAGGCCAAGGCAGTGGTATTCTTCGTGATGGTCGCGGCGATCGCGCTGCTGCAGCTTTATTTTACCAGACGCAGGGAGGTGGAGAACTGATGGGAAGGCCAAAAGCAAAGAAAGAGGAGGACGTAAGCGAACTGTCCCGGAGAGCAGGCGTGACGCTGACCGTGGGTATCGGAATTCTGGCGGTGATTTTCCTGCTGCCCATTCTGGTGGTGCTGCAGAATTCATTTAAAAGCAAGCTGTATATCAGTAATGACCCCTTTGCCCTGCCGATTGGCGATCTGTTTGCAGGGCTTGAGAATTACGCGGGAGGGATAGAAAAGACCGGATTTTTGTCCGCATTCGGGTATTCCTTATTCATCACGGTGTTTTCGGTAGCCCTCATCATCCTGTGTACTTCGATGACCGCCTGGTATATCGTGAGGGTTAAGAATCGCTTTACCACGGCGCTCTATTATCTGTTCGTCTTCGCGATGATCGTGCCCTTCCAGATGGTGATGTTTACGATGACGAAGATTGCCAACATGCTGTATCTGGATAATCCGGTGGGAATCATATTCCTGTACCTAGGGTTTGGCTGCGGCCTTTCGGTATTTATGTTCTGCGGATTTATCAAATCCATCCCGCTGGAGATAGAAGAGGCGGCGATGATTGACGGCTGCGCGCCTCTTCAGACATTTTTCAGGATCGTGCTTCCGATATTGAAGCCGACGGTGATCACCATCGCCATCCTAAATGCCATGTGGATCTGGAACGACTACCTGCTTCCTTATCTGGTCATTGGCAGCGACTATAAGACGATCCCCATCGCGGTCCAATATCTGAGGGGCGGGTATGGCTCCGTTGATATGGGCGCCATGATGGCAATGCTGGTCCTGGCCATTCTTCCAATCATCATCTTCTATCTGCTCAGCCAGAAGCATATCATTAAGGGTGTTGCCGCGGGGGCGGTAAAGGGATAGTGGAAAAAAACCTGGATTTGTGGTAGAGTGTAGAGGAAATGGCAAAAGGAGGAAGATTATGTTAGAAAATGAATTGACAGCCTTGGTGCAGACAAAATTAAATAAAGAGATGAAAGATGCAAGCGATAGGGAACTATATTATGTCCTGCTTGCCTATACGAAAGAAAGACTGAAAGAGACGCCGGTGATTGAGGGCGATAAGAAATTATACTATATTTCCGCGGAATTCCTGATTGGGAAGCTTCTGTCTAATAACCTGATTAATCTTGGCATCTATGAAGAGGTGGAGGAAGTCCTGAAGAAAAATGGCAGGGAACTATCCCGGATTGAGGAAGTGGAGCCGGAACCGTCCCTTGGAAACGGCGGACTAGGAAGACTTGCTGCCTGTTTCCTGGATTCCATCGCTACTTTGGGCCTTGCCGGCGACGGAATTGGCCTAAACTACCATATGGGCCTGTTCCGCCAGGTGTTTCAGGGCCATAAGCAGAAGGAAGTGCCAAATCCCTGGATAGAGCCTGAGAGCTGGCTTACGGATACGGGAATTAGTTTCGAAGTGCCATTCCGTGATTTTACCCTGACATCCAGACTGTATGACATTGATGTTGCCGGCTATGAGAATGGGAAGAACAAGCTGCACCTTTTTGATGTGGAAGGCGTGGATGAGAGCATCATCGGGGATGGCATCAACTTTGACAAGCATAATATCGGCAAGAACCTGACGCTCTTTCTGTACCCGGATGACAGCGACAAGGCAGGCAACCTCCTTCGGATCTACCAGCAGTACTTTATGGTATCCAATGCAGCCCAGCTGATCTTGAAGGAATGCAAGGATAAGGGATATGACCTTCGCCGGCTGCATGAGCATGTGGCAATCCAGATCAATGACACCCACCCGTCCATGGTGATCCCGGAACTGATCCGGCTGCTGGTGCAGAATCAGATCGACTTTAATGAAGCCATCGAGATCGTGCAGAAGACCTGTGCGTATACGAACCATACGATCCTGGCAGAAGCGCTGGAGAAATGGCCGCTGGATTACCTGGAGCAGGTAGCGCCGCAGATCGTGCCGATTATCAAGGATCTGGATATGCGCGTCAAGGGAAGATACCAGGATCCAAGGGTTGCCATTATAGATGAGCAGAACCGCGTCCACATGGCACATATGGACATCCACTTCGGGCACAGCGTCAACGGAGTTGCGGCTCTTCATACAGAGATACTGAAGAATTCCGAATTGAAGCATTTCTATGATATCTATCCGCAGAAGTTTAACAACAAGACGAACGGCATTACCTTCCGAAGGTGGCTTCTGCACTGCAATAAGGAACTGGTGCGCTGGATCAGCGGGTATGTGGAGGAAGACTTCCGAAAAGATGCCAACAAGCTGGAGAAACTGCTGCGCCACATCGACAGCGAGATCGCATTAGAGAAGCTCCTGGATGTGAAGCACCAGAAGAAAGTGCAGCTGGCAGAATATTTAAAAGAGACGCAGAGGCTGGAACTGAACCCGGATTCTATCTTCGACATCCAGATCAAGCGCCTGCATGAGTATAAGCGGCAGCAGATGAATGCCCTGTATGTGATCTATAAATATATGGAAATAAAGGCCGGAAAGAAGCCGCAGATACCGATTACCATGATCTTCGGGGCAAAGGCAGCGCCGGCATATACCATCGCAAAGGATATTATCCATCTGATCCTGTGCCTGCAGGAACTGGTAGATCATGATCCGGATGTGGCGCCATACCTCAAGGTAGTCATGGTGGAAAATTATAATGTAACCATGGCAGAGCATCTGATACCTGCCTGTGATATCTCCGAGCAGATATCCCTGGCTTCCAAGGAAGCATCCGGAACGGGCAATATGAAGTTCATGCTGAACGGGGCGGTAACGCTTGGAACGGAAGATGGGGCCAATGTGGAGATCCACGAACTGGTGGGCGATGACAACATCTATATCTTCGGCGAGTCCAGCCAGCAGGTCATTGACCATTATGCGAACCGGGACTACCGGGCAGTGGATTACTATATTCATGACGAGCAGATTCGCTCCCTGATCAACTTCATTATCAGCCCGGAGATGATGAAGATCGGCGATCCTTACCATCTGCTTCAGATTCATGCGGAACTGATCCAGAAGGACTGGTTCATGGCGCTTCTGGACCTGAAGGACTATATTGCCACCAAGAACCGCGCATACGAAGATTATGCGGACCGCAAGGCATGGAGCAAGAAGATGCTGACCAACATCGCGATGGCAGGATACTTCTCCTCCGACCGGACGATAGCGGAATACAATAAAGATATCTGGCATCTGAAATAATTTGAAATAGCAAGAATGTGGGCAGCGTGATTCGTCTTGAATCACGCTGCCCCTGTGCTTTTATAGATGGTTTAATCAAATTTTTCATAGGATACCAATTGGCTCAATGGGATACGTGCTGCCAGATGGCGTTCTGGGTCTGCCGGCGTTTCATTGGCATAGCCGACAGCCAGGATATTGATTGGCTCAAGAGAATCCGGCAGTTGAAATTCTTCTTTTATAATGTCTGGCTTGAAGAAACATATCCATACAGAACCCAGGCCAAGTTCCGTAGCTTCCAGCATCATGTGGTCTGTCAAAATAGAAGCATCGATATCCGTAGTTTTTTTGCCGTCAAAAGGACGTTTCCATGCCTTCGAATGGTCGGCGCAGACAAGGATCGCTAAAGGCGCCCCATGTAGATTGGCGGCCTTGGAAATCTTTTTTAACCCCTCTTCTTCTTGTACGACCAGCAAGCGCACGGGCTGCAGATTGGCGGCGGTAGGCGCTACATGTGCTGCATTTAAAATTTGATCAAGTTTTTCTGCCTCTACTTTCTTATCTGTATATTTCCTTACGGAATAGCGTGTTTTTGCAATATCCAAAAAATTCATAAAAAATCCTCCTTGATTTGTCGTTGTGTATCAGGTTAACCTATACTATAATTATACCTGCAATAGAGTATACGACAAGAACGCACTATTAAGTTATATACTACCTAAAAAGAAAGTATGGTGATTGGATGAATAGGAAATGCGGTGAATTTACTTGTCCTGTCGAAGCTACGATCCAGCTGATCGGCGGCAAGTATAAATCGGTCATTCTGTGGCATTTAATGGGGAAGACATTGCGTTATAGCGAGATTCACAAGTTAATGCCTAAGGCGACTGATAAGATGCTGGCCCAGCAGCTCCGTGAATTAGAAAAGGATGGACTGATAAATCGAAAGGTATATCCTGTCGTACCGCCAAAAACAGAGTATTCGCTTACGGATTTTGGCAATACCCTCTCGCCGATACTGGTCGAAATGTGTAATTGGGGCAAACAGTATTTGGACTATCAATAAATGCTATAAGTCTAAAGCATATTGCACAAAATTGCATACATGATTAGTAATGAGAATAATTATCAGAATAAGGCTTGATATTTTTATTTCCGGATGATATACTGTGCGGGAAAATGAAAACCTGATACACGAAAGGGGATAAATAGAATGGCACAGTATGAACAGTGGGAAGGGTTTAAGGGAAGGCTATGGAAAGATGACGTTGATGTAAGAGACTTTATCCAGAACAACTATGTTCCGTATGAAGGCGACGCGTCATTTTTGGCGGACGCGACTGAAGCAACCGACAGACTATGGGGCAGATTGCAGGAACTTCAGAAAGAAGAGCGTGCAAAAGGCGGAGTACTGGATATGGAGACAGAGATCGTGTCCGGGCTTACGGCTTATGGCCCTGGATATATTGAGGAAGATATGAAGGATCTGGAGCAAGTGGTGGGCCTTCAGACGGACAAGCCGCTGAAGCGCGCTTTTATGCCCTACGGCGGTATCCATATGGCGGAGCAGGCCTGCACCACCTATGGATACCGGCCAAGCGAGAGACTTCACGAGATATTTACCAAATACCATAAGACGCACAATCAGGGCGTATTCGATATCTATACGCCGGAGATGAAAAGGGCGCGCCACAATAAGATTATTACGGGCCTGCCGGATACGTATGGCAGGGGACGCATCGTAGGGGATTACCGGCGCGTGGCGCTCTATGGCATCGACTACTTGATCGAGCGCAAGCAGCAGGATTTTATCCGCGGCGAGAGGCATGGCATGAAGGGCACGGACTTCCGTCTGCGGGAAGAGATCGCGGACCAGATCAAGGCATTAAAGGAAATGAAAGAGATGGCGTCGGTCTATGGCTATGATATCTCGCAGCCGGCCAAGGACGCGAAAGAAGCAGTGCAGTGGCTTTATTTCGGCTATCTTGCGGCCATCAAGACCCAGAACGGGGCGGCTATGAGCGTGGGACGCATTTCCACATTCCTGGATATCTATATGCAGAGAGACCTGGAAAAGGGAACGCTTACCGAGACGCAGGCCCAGGAATTGATCGACCACATGGTTATGAAGTTTCGGATGGTGAAGTTTGCAAGAATCCCGTCATATAATGAACTCTTCTCCGGAGATCCGGTCTGGGCGACCCTGGAGGTGGGAGGACTCGGACAAGATGGACGCTCTATGGTGACGAAGAACGATTACCGATTCCTTCATACTCTGGAAAACATGGGCCCATCGCCAGAGCCGAACCTGACGGTGCTCTATTCCCCGCGCCTGCCGGAGAACTTTAAGAAGTATGCGGCCATGATATCCGTGACCACAAGTTCCATCCAGTATGAAAATGATGATGTCATGCGCCCGGTATGGGGGGACGACTATTCCATCTGCTGCTGCGTGTCAGCCACCCAGACAGGCAAGGAAATGCAGTTCTTCGGCGCCCGTGCCAATCTGGCGAAATGCCTGCTGTATGCCATCAATGGCGGCATCGATGTAAAATCGAGAGAGCAGGTAGCGCCAGCGTACAGGCCGATCACCTCAGAGTATCTGGATTACGATGAAGTTATGGAACGATATGACGCTATGATGGAATGGCTGTCAAAACTGTATGTGGATACTCTGAATATGATTCACTATATGCATGACAAGTACAACTATGAGGCAGCGGAGATGGCACTTATCGACACGGATGTTAGACGTACATTCGCCACCGGGATTGCCGGATTCTCACATGTGGTCGATTCCTTGAGCGCGATCAAGTATGCCAAGGTCAAGGTGATTCGGGACGCGGATGGCCTGGCGGTGGACTTTGAGACGCAGGGCGACTTCCCAAGATACGGAAACGATGACGACCGAGCGGATGAGATCGCGATCTGGCTTCTCAAGACCTTCATGCACAAGCTTAAGAAATGTCATACCTACCGGAATTCCGAACCCACAACCTCAATCCTTACCATTACGTCCAATGTGGTATATGGCAAGGCTACCGGATCGCTGCCGGATGGAAGAAAAGCCGGAGAGCCACTGGCGCCTGGGGCGAACCCATCATATGGCGCGGAGAAGAACGGGCTGCTGGCGTCCCTGAACTCTGTGGCGAAGCTTCCTTACGAACTTGCCCTGGACGGGATTTCCAATACGCAGACTATCAGCCCGGGCGCGCTTGGGCACAGCGATGAGGAGCGCACGGACAATCTGGTAGGCGTGCTGGACGGATATTTCAGCCAAGGAGCGCATCATCTGAATGTAAACGTGTTTGGCACCGAGAAACTAATTGATGCTATGGAGCATCCAGAAAAGCCGGAATACGCCAATTTCACGATCCGCGTGTCCGGATACGCGGTTAAGTTCATTGATCTGACCAGGGAACAGCAGATGGACGTTATCGCCAGAACCTGTCACGATAGAATGTAAGAAGGAGCAAGAGTATGACAAAAGGATACATTCATTCTTTGGAAAGTTTTGGCTCTGTAGATGGACCAGGCATCCGCTACGTGATATTTACCTCCGGCTGCGCCATGCGCTGCCAGTTCTGTCACAACCCGGATACCTGGAATATGAAGGCAGGAACCCCTTATACTGCGGATGAACTGATAGACAGGGCGCTAAAGTACCGCGCTTACTGGGGAAGCAAAGGCGGGATCACAGTCAGCGGAGGCGAGCCCCTTCTGCAGATCGACTTCTTATTGGAACTATTTAAAAGAGCCAGGCAGAAAGGCATTCACACGACCCTTGATACCAGCGGAAATCCATTTACGAAAAAAGAGCCGTTCTTTGGAAAGTTCCAAAAACTGATGGAGTACACCGATCTGGTGCTGCTGGATATCAAGCACATCGATGACGGGCAGCATAAGATTCTGACCGGACAATCCAACCAGAACATCCTGGAATTGGCAGAATATCTCTCGGATATAGGAAAGCCGGTCTGGATCCGTCACGTCCTGGTGCCAGGAAGAAGTGATGAAGATGCATATCTCATAAGACTTCATGACTTTATCGCGACCCTGAAGAATGTAGAAAAAGTAGAAGTCCTTCCCTACCATACGATGGGCGTATATAAATGGAAAGAATTGAGGCTTGAGTATCCTCTGGAAGGGGTCGAGCCCCCCACAACAGAACGCGTGGAGAACGCCAAGCGTATATTGAACACGTAACAAAATGAAGATGTGCACGTAACACTTTTCAAAAGTGTTACGTGCACATCTTCATTTTGTTACGTGTCAACTTGCCTCAACTGGTGCGTAAAATCGTCACAACTGGTGTGTCAAATTGAATCGGTCAGCCAGTAGGAGCCAGTTGGCCCGAAAGAGCTGCATGATCTGCCAGTAGGATACGCCCCTAAGGCCGAACTCTTCGACAAGGTCGAATTTTCCATTCAGGCTGCGGACATCTTCGAACCACACTTCGTGTTCCGTGCCGTTGGACCAGTAGCGGAAGAAAGGAGACTGGGCGATGTCGTCAAATTGGATGGCAGCGCCTTGGGAGATGGCCAGCTGCACGGCCTCCACATTGCCGATGGTACGGGCGCGGGAGGTGCCTCGGACGAAGGGCAGCGCCCAGTCATATCCATAGTTGGGAATCCCCAGATGGATCTTGGAAGGGGGGATCACGGTGACCGCATATTCCACCACCTCCCGGACCTTGTTAAGCGGGGCTACCGCCATGGGAGGCCCATAGGTGTAGCCCCACTCGTAAGTCATTAAAAGGACATAATCCGCAGTCTCGCCCAGTCTCCGGTAGTCTTTGCCCTCATAGAGAAGTCCGGTCTGGGTATCCGAGGTCTTCGGTGCCAGGGCGACGCTGGTCGGATACCCGAGGGCACTTACGGCTTCTTGCATATAGGCGACGAAGTCTACAAAGGCGTCCCTGTCTTCAGCGAGGATGTATTCGAAGTCGATGTCCAGCCCCTGGAATCCCCGGGCCGTGATCTGCTCCACAATCGCATCTTTAAGACGTCTTCTGGCATCCAGGTCATTTACAACCTGGGAAATCAAGGAATTATTAAAACGCCCGTCCGGCCCAAAAGGCGTCAAGGTAAGAATTGGCGCTGTGCCAAAGGCTCTGGCGGCCTCGATCATCCAGGCGTCATCCAGCAAAGGCTCGATCAGCTCTCCTTCCATTGTAAATCCATAGGAAAATATATAGAGATAGGAGAGATAAGGGAGCGTCTCCCGAAGAACCCACGGGCTGATAAAGGGATAGGCATATCCGCCTGCATAGATTGTAGAGCGGGGAGAAGAGATACCCGCAGGCGTTGGAAGCAGCAGGGCTTCGCCTATGGCAAGCCGGTATGGATAGGGAATCTGATTCTGATAGACGATTGTAGAAACAGGAATGCCATAGGCAGCAGCGATGCTGTCGACGGTATCTCCTGGCTTAACGGTATAGATGAGCATGGCAATTCTCCCGAAAAGTCGATTCAGATAAACGTATGAAGGTGATTGCGAATATATAACTATTATTTCGAACCCCAATTCTCTTTTTCACATATAGTAGAATAAGGCTAAAGGCTCGCATTATCGCAGAGCCTTTTACAGATATAGGAAGTGACGGGATGAAGCATTGCAGTCATATGGCGGATTTAAGCCCGGGGGAAAGGGCTATTGTAACAGACATCTGCATGAATACGGATATGCGCAGACGTCTGCAGGACATGGGGCTGATAGAAGGTACTTTGGTAGAATGCGTGGGCATCAGCCCTCTCGGAGATCCATGCGCATATTTGATTCGCAGGACGGTAATCGCGCTTCGCAAAGAGGATGCCAGCCAGGTGAGGATCAGGCTGGTCGCATAAGGGAGGGGCGCAGCATATTATGAATATTTAATTGGACCGCACAGGACAGACGTAACTTTCATATACTATTATAAGGCTATGGCCCAAGCAGGACTGCTGGGGCTTTTTGTGAAATAAGGCGGTGATCATATGATTCATTACCTGCATATGGAAGAGAGGCGGTGGTGCCAGAATGGGTAAGGTTCTTGCACTGGCGGGGAATCCTAATGTGGGAAAGAGCACGGTGTTTAACGCGCTGACCGGGCTGAAGCAGCATACGGGAAACTGGCCGGGGAAGACGGTGAGCAATGCCCGAGGCACATGCGACTATAATGGGAGGCAGTATGAACTGGTAGATCTTCCGGGATGCTATTCGCTTATGGCACATTCCGAGGAAGAGGAGATTGCGCGGGATTACATATGCTTTGCACATCCGGATGCAGTCATTGCCGTCTGTGATGCCACCTGCCTGGAGCGGAACCTGAATCTGGTGCTTCAGATTATCGAAGCAGCTGAGCAGGTGATCGTATGCGTAAATCTGATGGATGAGGCGGCAAAAAGCAGATTCATATAGATATCAAAGGACTTTCAAAAGAGTTGGGCGTGCCTGTGATCGGAATCACCGCAAGAGAAGAAATCGGCCTGGAACGCATTTTTTTAACGCTGCAGCAGATGGAAAAGCAGAAGGATCATAAGCCCCTGGCCTTTGTGTATGAAGGACCCGTGGAAAGGGCGATCGGCATGCTGGAGCCAGCGGTGGAGTGGGCGACAAAAGGAGAAGAGAACACCAGATGGTTCTGTGCCCGCCTGCTGGATGCGAACAGCAATCTTCTTTATTCCATGGAGGAATATCTGGGATATTCCCTGGTAGAGGATACGGAGGTTGCAGGCGCGCTGAAGGAGGCAGTTGAATACCTGGCCCAAGCCGGATATTCCAAGGAGAAGATCAGTGACGCCATCGCCGCGTCCTATATCCGCAGGGCAGAACAGATCAGCAGGAAGACGGTACAGTACGGGAAGAAGGATTATGACCGCAGAGACAGGAGGCTGGACTGGATCTTTACCAGCAAGAGGACCGGATTCCCGATCATGTTCCTCATGCTTCTTCTGGTGTTCTGGATTACCATCTGCGGAGCGAACTACCCGTCCCAACTGCTCTCCGATGGGCTGTTCTGGGTGGAGGATAAGCTGGTATTAGCGGTGCAGGCGGCCGGCGTTCCGAAGATGATATATGAGCCGCTGATCTATGGCGTATACCGGGTTGCCGCCTGGGTGATTTCCGTCATGCTGCCTCCAATGGCCATATTCTTTCCGTTATTTACGCTTTTGGAGGATCTGGGCTACCTTCCGAGGGTGGCATTTAATCTGGACCATTGCTTCCAGAGATGCCATGCCTGCGGCAAGCAGGCGCTGACTATGTGCATGGGATTTGGCTGTAACGCTGTGGGAGTGACGGGATGCCGTATTATAGATTCTCCCAGGGAGCGGCTGATCGCCATTCTCACCAATAACTTTGTCCCTTGCAATGGCAGATTTCCCATGCTCCTGTCCATTATATCCATGTTTCTGATTGGAAATGCGGCTGGCATATTTTCCTCCTTTTTATCGGCCTTGCTGCTGGCAGGCGTCATTGTGCTGGGAATTTTGATGACGCTTTTGGTATCCCGTATCCTGTCGGGAACCATCTTAAAAGGGCTTCCTTCATCGTTCGCCCTGGAATTGCCGCCGTACCGCAGGCCGCAGATTGGCAAAGTGATCGTACGTTCCGTGCTTGACAGGACCGTCTTCGTGCTGGGAAGGGCGATCGCGGTGGCGGCTCCGGCAGGGCTTGTCATCTGGCTGATGGCGAATTTTAAGGTAGGAGATGCTACGGTGCTGTCTTGCTGCGCCGACTTCCTGGACCCATTTGCACGGCTGATGGGGCTGGACGGCATCATACTGCTGGCCTTTATCCTGGGGATGCCGGCCAATGAGATCGTAATGCCCATTGTGGTCATGTGCTATCTGGCCCAGGGCAGCCTGCTGGAACTGGGAGACAGCCAGGCGATGTGGACGCTGCTGTCCCAGAATGGATGGACCTGGGTCACGGCAATCAGCACCATGCTGTTTTCACTGATGCACTGGCCTTGTGCTACTACCTGCCTTACCATACGCAAAGAGACGGGAAGCCTTAAGTGGATGCTCCTTTCCATTCTGGTGCCTACGGCGGCCGGCATTGCCGCGTGCATGGCATTTACGTTCATAGCGGGGCTTATCCTGGCATAGTTTTGTTATGATAAGAATAGTGCAGGTTGCGGGGGAGATAGGAAGATGCATATTAGCGAGAAACAGGGGATCATGCTGGAAGTTTTCCTTTTATGCCTTATGCTGGCAGGAGGAGGCATTTTAAGCTGGAATAGGGGGGATGCCGATACGGATAGCCAGGTAAGGAGTATCCGTCAGGAGAATACAGGAGCGGAAGCCGGGGATTCGGGCGAGCCCGGAAAGGAACCGGTACAGGAAAAAGAGAAGGATTACATTAAATGGGTGGAATTCAACGTGACCAGCGAGGCAATGAAGAAGGCGTACCAGTATGATCTGGATAGTTACGGAAAGGAGCCGCATCTTCATTGGGTGGATCTTCTGGCAATTCTAGGCGCCAGGTATGGGGGAGACTTCACCCGGTACCAGGAGGAAGATCTGGCGGACATCGCCGAAAAACTGCTGGATGGAAGCCAGACGGTTGAGGAAATGACGAAGGATATGGAGTATTATTCCTACTACCGGGAGGCATATGGCGCGGTCCTTGACGGGATGGTGGGAGAGTTCCAGTATGTGCATCCAAAGAAGAAAGTCTATGGGCTGAAGGCCTACAGCCCGATCGCAAAGGAATTTCCCTACTCGGACTATGATGACTTTGGCGTATCCAGAAGTTATGGATATAAGAGGAATCATCTGGGGCATGATATGATGGGGCAGGTAGGAACCCCTGTGATCGCCGTGGAGTCCGGCTATGTATCAGCGCTTGGATGGAACCAGTATGGAGGCTGGCGCATCGGGATCAGCAGTTTTGACGGCAGACGCTATTATTACTACGCCCACCTAAGGCAGAACCGCCCTTATGCAGAAGGATTAAAGGAAGGAGCGGTGGTGCAGGCAGGGGATGTCATCGGATATATAGGCAGAACCGGCTACAGCACGGAAGAGAATACGAATAACATTGATGAGTATCATCTGCACTTCGGCCTGCAGCTGATTTTTGACGAATCCCAGAGGGAAGGGAATAACGAGATATGGGTCAGCTGCTACGAATTGACCAGATTTCTCTCCCAGAACCGCTCGGAAGTACAGCGCGACGATGAAACGAAGGAGTGGACCCGCGTCCGACAGATAAAGGATCCGGAGGCAATTCGCTATAGGAACAGGCAAAAAGAAAAATCAGGGACAGAGCAGTAACCTCTATCCCTGAAACATATTTTCTACGTAACTGTTCATTTCCTCCCGGCTTTTGACCTGGCGGGCTCCATCCACGATCCTTTCCTGCTCCTGCTTCGGAAGAGAGGCAAAACGGCTGAGGATGTCGGAATGCTGGGCCAGAGACATGGTAAAGCCAATGGGGAGTTCTTCGTTGTCTATCATTTGCTATCACCTCATAGATAGGATGTGCAATAACAGGAAATTTATGAGGTTGAATTAAAATCAGAAATTTTATCAAAATTACATAAATAGATTGACTAAATAAACCAAAAAGACTAATATAAAGACAACAGGAGCATGTTTACCTATACAGATGAGAAAGGGGTTGTTGGTATGCCTGAAACAATTCGAATATTTGTAATTGTCACATGCGTAATCTTGATCGGAGCGCTGCTTATCTTGTATATAGGCAGCCGGGCGGATGCTAAGAATAATCTGCTTCACAGGGCCTGGAACTCCTTTTTATGTGCATACCTGAAATTGGACATCCATATGAGTTATGGAGCCGATTATCTTAAGAATGGACGCAGGTCCACATATGAGGAGGAATTCGCAGGCTACCGTCCGCAGGGAGAAGCTGGAGAGCGGATCCGCAGAAAGAAGATGCGTCTGGAAGAACTGCAGAAGATGGGAGGAAGTCCCCGGCAGGCAGGAAAGAAGGATCGATATAACCTTAAGATATTAAAATAAAGCCCTTTCAACATAGGAAGATGGGGACGTCCCCCATGATCCAAAGGATCGTGGGGGGCGTCCCCGTCTGCCAGTGGCAAGATCAGATGTCGATGGACTTGATCTGCGGGTATTCCTTTAGTAATTGAAAGATATCATAGATATCGTAGGCTTCGGGGAAGCGTACATACAGCTTGATCTCTAATGTTGCTGCGTCCACACGCTTGGCAGTGATATTGGAGATTTTTATCTTCTTGGTGGCAAAGATGTCATTTAGCAGGACCTTGATGTCCTCATTTCCTTCTACCAGCAGGGTGATCTGCTCGATGGATGAACTTCTGGGGTGGAGCAGCCGGGTATGGAACAGAAGCTGGAACAGAAGGATGAGCAGGGTGGAAGCGGCGCTTAAGATATACATGCCTGCGCCGAACGCCATGCCGATGCCTACCGTTGCCCAGATTCCGGCAGCAGTGGTGATGCCCATTACATTCATATGGCGGGTGAATATGACGCCGGCCCCCAGAAAGCCGACGGCAGTGACAACTCCGGCGGCAATACGGGAGGGGTCGAGTCCGATATGCTCCATAAAAAGTATGTCATAGAATCCATATTTGGATATGATCATCATTAAGGAGGAGGCCAGAGCCACGATAGCATGCGTACGGATGCCAGCCATCTTCATATGGCTTTCCCGCTCATAGCCGATCATCGCGCCGCAAAGTGCTGCCCCCAGAAGACGCAGTAAATAGATCAGTTGAATATTCATTGTAAAAGCCATGCAGGCACCTCCTGATTCTTGCCGGATATAATCGTTTCCAAAGTTCCATTCATATCTACTATCTATTATAAGCGAAACAGGGAGGAAAAACTACCAGTTTCGATGAATGACTGGTGGAATCAGCGGCATAATGGTATGATATAGGCAGCAAGTCTGCATAAATAAGAACATAGAAAGAGAGTGAAAAGCCTATGATTAATTACTCTGAAGATAAGGACAGGCAGTATCATATCCAGGTAGCGGGGGGAGAAGTGGGAAGATACGTGATCCTTCCGGGAGATCCGAAACGCTGCGCAAAGATCGCGGAACACTTTGAAGATCCGAAACTCATAGCTGACAGCAGGGAATATGTGACCTATACCGGCTATCTGGAAGGGGAGAAGGTAAGCGTGACCTCCACCGGCATCGGAGGGCCGTCCGCGTCCATTGCCATGGAAGAACTTGCAAGAGTCGGAGCGGATACATTTATCCGGGTAGGCACAAGCGGCGGCATGGCTTTGGAGGTAAAGAGCGGGGACGTAGTGATCGCCTCCGGCGCGATCCGGATGGAGGGAACGAGCAAAGAGTATGCCCCCATCGAATATCCGGCAGTTGCGGACATCCAGGTGACCAATGCCCTGATCCAGGCAGCAAAGAAACTGGGGCAGGATTACCACGTAGGCGTGGTACAATGCAAAGACGCTTTCTATGGGCAGCATTCGCCAGAGACCAAGCCAGTGGGCTATGAGTTGATGAATAAATGGGATGCCTGGGTCAAATGCGGATGCCTGGCATCAGAGATGGAGTCGGCAGCCCTTTATATCGTGGGCAGCTGTCTGAGAGTCAGGGTAGGCACGGTGCTTTTGGTGATGGCCAATCAGGAGCGGGCGAAGAAGAACCTCCCCAATCCGGTGGCACATGACGTGGAGGCGCCTATCCGCACGGCGATCGAGGCGCTTAAGACGCTGATCAGAGAAGATAAGAAGCAGGAATAAGGAGGAAAGATATATGGGAACGCCACATAATGCAGCAGAAAGAGGAGAGATAGCCAGCACGGTACTGATGCCGGGAGACCCGCTTCGGGCGAAATACATCGCAGATACTTATCTGGAAGATGCCAGGTGCTTTAATACGGTGCGGAACATGCTGGGATATACAGGAACTTATAAAGGCCGGGAAATCTCGGTTATGGGGGGCGGCATGGGGATGCCGTCCGTCGGAATCTATACGTATGAACTTTATCATAGGTATGAGGTGGAGGCAATCATACGGATTGGCTCTGCCGGCGCGTTAAGGGACGATATCCAGTTAAAGGACGTAGTGATCGGCATGGGAGCCTGCACGGATTCCAACTATGCCGCACAGTACCAGCTGCCCGGCACATTTGCGCCGATCGCGGATTACGGGCTGCTTGAGAAGGCGGTGAATACCGCAAGGGCCCAGGGAGTCAGCGTAAAGGTGGGAAATATCCTGTCCTCTGATATTTTTTACAATGATGACGATGAAGTAAATGCGAAATGGAGGAAAATGGGCGTGATGGCTGTGGAGATGGAAGCGGCAGCCCTTTATATGAACGCGGCACGGGCAGGGAAGAAGGCGTTATGCATGCTGACCATCTCAGACCATCTGTTCCGGCAGGAGAGCATAAGCGCCAGCGAACGGCAGTCAGGATTCGGACAGATGATGGAGATCGCGCTGGAATTATAACAGTACAAGGAAAAGGAGTGTTGGATGCTATGGAGATACAGGAAATATTAAGACATGTAGATCATACCTTGCTGTCACAGACGGCTACATGGGAAGAGATCAGGACGTTGTGCGACGATGCCATCGCCTATGGGACGGCATCGGTATGTATTCCCCCTTCTTATGTAAAGCAGGCTAAGGCATATGTAAAGGAACGCATGGCAGTGTGCACGGTCATCGGCTTTCCCAATGGATACAATACCACGGCAGCCAAAGTATTTGAGACGGCAGAGGCGGTAAAGGACGGCGCAGATGAGGTGGATATGGTCATTAATATGGGCTGGGTGAAGGATCGGGAGTACGCCCGGATCACGCAGGAGATCCGATCCGTCAAAGAGGCGGCCGGCAGCCGGATATTGAAGGTGATCATTGAGACCTGCTTCCTGGAAGAAGAGGAGAAGGTACGGATGTGCCAGGTCGTGACCGAGGCTGGTGCGGACTTTATCAAGACTTCTACCGGATTTGGAAGCGGCGGCGCGACGTTTGAAGACGTGGCATTGTTTGCGCGCCATGTAGGAGAAGGCGTGCAGATTAAGGCGGCGGGGGGAATCAGTTCCATTGCGGACGCCGAGGAATTTCTAAGGCTTGGCGCCTCCCGCCTGGGAACCAGCCGGATTGTCAAGATTGCGAAGAAAGAGGGACTTAGGGAATGAAACTGCAGGAAAGCATGAGAGAGGAACTGATCCGCCAGGCATTTGGAGCACTGGAATATGCCTATGCTCCTTACTCTAAGTTCAAGGTGGCAGCAGCCCTCCTTACGAAAAGTGGGAAGATCTATACGGGGTGCAATATCGAAAATGCGGCGTTAAGCCCGGGAAACTGTGCGGAGCGCACGGCAATCTTCAAGGCAGTCAGCGAGGGGGAGAAAGACTTTGCCGCCATCTGCATCGTGAATGAGGATGCGCAGGGGAAGCATGACTACTGCCCGCCCTGCGGCGTGTGCCGCCAGGTCATGATGGAATTCTGCGATCCTGACGAATTCAGGATTATTCTGGCGAAGGATGAAGGCGATTATCAGGCGTATATGCTGGCAGAATTGCTGCCTTATGGATTTGGCCCGGGGAACCTAAAAAAACAGACAGATGACAATTTAGTTGATTAAAGTCTTGAAACAACCATTAAAATAGGATATTATATGTTTTATAGATTTTTTAACAGAGGAAGGAAAATGAGTATGAACCTGAATATTGGAGTGATAAAAGGGGATGGAATCGGGCCGGAGATTGTGACGGAAGCAATGAAGGTTCTGGATAAAGCGGCAGAGAAATACGGGCACGCCTGCAAGTATACCCAGCTTTTGCTGGGCGGAGCCTCCATAGATGTACATGGGATTCCGCTGACCGACGAGACGGTGGAGCAGGCAAAAGCATGCGACGCGGTGCTGATGGGCTCCATCGGGGGAGATGCAAAGACCTCGCCCTGGTATCAACTGGAACCGTCCAAAAGGCCGGAGGCCGGACTTTTAAAGATTCGTAAGGAGTTAAATCTTTTCGCCAACTTAAGGCCAGCCATCCTGTATGATGAATTGAAGGGCGCATGCCCGCTTAAGGAAGAGATTACCGAGGGCGGATTTGACCTGATGATTATGCGGGAACTGACCGGAGGACTGTATTTCGGAGAGCGCAGGACAGAAGAGATCGACGGCGTCCTGACTGCCTGTGATTCCCTTACATATAATGAGAATGAGATTCGCCGGATCGCAAAGCGGGCGTTCGATATTGCCATGAAGCGCGGCAGGAAGGTGACAAGCGTAGATAAGGCAAACGTGCTGGATTCCTCCAGGCTCTGGAGAAAGATCGTGGAAGAAGTGGCTAAGGATTATCCGGAGGTTGCGCTGGAGCATATGCTGGTGGATAATTGCGCAATGCAGCTGGTGAAGGATCCGAAGCAGTTTGACGTGGTACTGACGGAGAATATGTTCGGCGATATCCTGTCGGATGAAGCCAGCATGGTTACCGGATCCATCGGGATGCTGGCAAGCGCGAGCCTCAATGAGACCAAGTTCGGACTCTATGAGCCAAGCGGCGGATCGGCTCCGGACATTGCCGGCAAGGGTATTGCCAATCCCATCGCCACCATACTGTCTGCGGCAATGATGCTGCGGTTCAGTTTCGATCTGGATCAGGAAGCGGATGCGATCGAGGCGGCAGTCGCCCAAGTCTTAAAAGAAGGCTACCGCACCATCGACATCATGTCAGAGGGCAAGACCCAGGTAGGCACCGAGGAAATGGGAAGCCTGATCGCGGAGCGTATCTAGCGGGCACAAGACAATAGGAAGCAAGGATAGCATAAGATATAGACAGATAGAGAAAGATTCAGGAGGTAGTAGGATGAGAAGCGATACAGTTACAAAGGGAAAGCAGCAGGCGCCCCACCGTTCATTGTTGAACGCCCTGGGCCTGACGCCGGAGGAGATGGAGCGGCCGCTGGTTGGAATTGTCAGTTCTTATAATGAGATCGTGCCAGGGCATATGAACCTGGATAAGATTGTAAATGCAGTGAAGCAGGGGGTTGCCATGGCAGGCGGAACGCCGATCGTATTTCCGGCCATCGCCGTATGCGACGGGATCGCCATGGGACATATCGGCATGAAATATTCTCTGGTAACCAGAGACCTGATTGCGGATTCCACGGAAGCCATGGCTCTGGCGCACCAGTTTGACGCCCTGGTCATGGTACCCAACTGTGACAAGAATGTGCCGGGACTTTTGATGGCGGCAGCCAGAATCAATGTACCTACCATATTCGTAAGCGGCGGCCCTATGCTGGCAGGCCATGTCAAGGGAAAGAAGACCAGCCTTTCTAGCATGTTTGAGGCAGTTGGAGCCAACGCGGCGGGCCTGATCACGGACGAAGATCTTCAGGAATTCGAGAATAAGACCTGTCCGACCTGCGGATCCTGTTCCGGCATGTACACGGCCAACAGCATGAACTGCCTGACGGAAGTGCTTGGCATGGGACTTGGCGGCAACGGAACCATTCCGGCAGTCTACTCTGCAAGGATCCGTCTCGCGAAGCAGGCAGGCATGAAGGTCATGGAACTGTGGGAGAAGAATATCCGTCCAAGAGACATTATGACAGAGGATGCCATCCTCAACGCCCTGACGGTAGATATGGCTCTTGGCTGCTCTACCAACAGCATGCTGCACCTTCCGGCGATCGCCCATGAGATCGGCATGGATTTTGAGATTGACTTTGCGAATGGAATCAGCGAAAAGACCCCGAACCTCTGCCACCTGGCACCGGCAGGGCCTACCTACATAGAAGACTTGGATGAAGCCGGCGGCGTATATGCGGTGATGGCGGAACTGAACAAGAAAGGACTGCTCCATACAGACTGCCTGACGGTTACTGGCAAGACGGTTGGAGAGAACATCAAAGATGCGGTGAATAAGGATCCGCAGGTGATCCGTCCCATTGACGATCCATACAGCCAGACGGGAGGCCTTGCAGTTCTCAAAGGCAACCTGGCGCCGGACGGCAGCGTGGTAAAACGCTCCGCGGTCGTAGAAGAGATGCTGGTGCATGTTGGCCCGGCAAGAGTATTTGACTGCGAGGAGGATGCGATCGACGCGATCAAAGGCGGCAAGATCGTGGCGGGAGACGTGGTAGTTATCCGCTATGTGGGACCGAAAGGCGGTCCGGGCATGCCGGAGATGCTCAATCCTACTTCTGCCATTGCAGGCATGGGACTTGGGTCCAGCGTGGCGCTGATCACGGACGGACGCTTCAGCGGAGCCTCCAGAGGCGCCTCCATCGGCCACGTATCGCCGGAAGCGGCAGTGGGAGGACCGATCGGACTGGTGGAAGAAGGAGATATGATTAAGATTGACATCCCGAACCTGAAGCTGGAACTGGATATATCCGACGAAGAGATGGCGAAGAGAAAGCAGGCATGGCAGCCAAGAGAGCCGAAGGTAACCACAGGATATCTGGCAAGATACGCATCCATGGTAACTTCAGGAAACAGAGGAGCCATCCTGGAAATACCGAAGAATTAAGATAGAATAGGAGAACAAAAGGTATGCAATTAACAGGATCAGAGATAGTAATCGAATGTTTGAAAGAGCAGGGCGTGGATACCGTGTTTGGCTATCCAGGCGGGGCTATTTTAAACGTATACGATGAATTATATAAACATAGCGATGAGATCACCCATATCCTGACCTCCCATGAGCAGGGAGCCGCCCATGCCGCTGACGGATATGCCAGGGCAACGGGAAAGGTAGGCGTCTGCTTCGCAACCAGCGGCCCGGGAGCGACGAATCTGGTTACGGGAATCGCGACGGCTTACATGGATTCCATTCCGATCGTAGCGATCACCTGTAATGTAGGCGTGTCACTTCTTGGAAAAGACAGTTTCCAGGAGATTGATATCGCAGGTATCACGATGCCGATCACGAAGCACAACTTTATCGTCAAGGATGTAAAAGATCTGGCGGAGACCATAAGAAAGGCATTCGTAATCGCGAAGAAGGACCGCCCCGGCCCGGTACTGATCGATATTCCTAAGGATGTGACGGCGAATAAGGCAGAATATAAGAAAGAGGCGATCAAGCCTGTCGAGCCTTCCAAAGACATCTGCGAAGACGACATCCAGACGGCATTAAAAATCATAACAAAAGCAAAGAAGCCATATATCTTTGTAGGAGGAGGCGCGGTACTCTCAGGCGCCAGCGAAGAACTCTATACATTTGCCAAGAAGGTGGATGCTCCGGTAACGGATTCCCTTATGGGTAAAGGCGCGTTTCCGGGCACCGATCCGTTATATACAGGCATGCTGGGAATGCACGGCACAAAGACGGCCAACTATGGCGTCAGCGAGTGCGACCTGCTGATCGTCATCGGAGCAAGATTCAGCGACCGCGTGACAGGGAACGCCAGAAAGTTTGCCAAGAACGCCAAGATCCTGCAGTTTGATATCGATGCTGCGGAGATGAACAAGAATGTACTGATCACCGACGGCGTAGTGGGCGATATCAAGACCGTGCTGGGTATCCTCAATGAGAGGATGGAGCAGCAAAATCATGCGGAATGGGTGGAGAAGATCATGGATTACAAGAAGAGATATCCATTATCCTATCATCCGGACGTACTGACCGGCCCATATGTGGTTGAGGAAATCTACAGACAGACCAAGGGGGATGCCGTCATCGTGACCGAAGTCGGCCAGCATCAGATGTGGGCAGCCCAGTTCTATAAATTTACAAAGCCAAGGACATTACTGACGTCCGGCGGCCTGGGAACCATGGGATACGGCCTGGGGGCCTCCATCGGTGCCAAGACGGGGCTGCCGGATCGGACAGTTGTCAATATAGCGGGTGACGGATGCTTCCGTATGAATATGAACGAGATCGCTACCGCCGTGCGCCACAATATTCCAATCATCCAGGTGGTCATCAATAATCATGTGCTTGGAATGGTGCGCCAGTGGCAGGATCTGTTCTACGGAAAGCGTTACTCGGCGACGGTTCTGAATGACGCCGTGGACTTCGTGAAACTTGCGGAGGCTATGGGGGCAGAAGGAATCCGTGCAACCACCCAGGAAGAATTCAAAGAAGCATTTGAAAAGGCCCTGACTCTTAACAGGCCGATTGTCATTGACTGCCAGGTAGACAGCGATGACAAGGTATGGCCTATGGTAGCCCCAGGCGCGCCGATCAATGAAGCATTCGATGAAAAGGACCTGGAAAAACAGAAATAACAGAACAAGGAAAATGGAGGAACAACAATGAGCAGAGTGTACAATTTTTCAGCAGGACCGGCAGTATTACCGGAGGAAGTATTAAAAGAGGCAGCAGAAGAAATGCTAGATTACAACGGGACCGGAATGTCCGTTATGGAAATGAGTCACCGCTCGCAGTCGTTCCAGGAAATTATTGATACAGCAGAGGCGGATATTCGGGAACTGATGGGCATACCTGACAACTATAAGGTATTATTCCTGCAGGGAGGGGAGTCCCAGCAGTTCGCTATGGTTCCTATGAACCTGATGAAGAACAAGGTGGCAGACTACATCGTTACCGGACAGTGGGCCAAGAAGGCAGCCGCCGAAGCAAAAAAATACGGAAAGGTCAATATCGTGGCATCCTCAGAGGATAAGACATTCTCCTATATCCCGGATTGCTCTGATCTTCCCATTTCAGAAGATGCGGACTATGTGTACATATGTGAGAATAATACCATCTATGGCACCAAATACAAGGAACTTCCGAATACCAAGGGAAAGACCCTGGTTGCCGATGTATCATCCTGCTTCCTGTCAGAGCCGATGGATGTGACGAGATACGGCCTGATATGCGGAGGCGTGCAGAAGAACATCGGTCCGGCCGGAACCGTGATCGTGATCATCCGGGAAGACCTGATTACCGAGGATGTACTCCCAGGGACGCCTACCATGCTCCAGTATAAGACCCATGCAGATGCCAAGTCTCTTTACAATACGCCGCCGGCATATGGAATCTACATCTGCGGCAAGGTATTCAAGTGGCTGAAAAGGCAGGGCGGCCTTGCGGCAATGAAAGAGCGCAATGAAGCGAAGGCGAAGATCCTGTATGACTATCTGGATCAGAGCAAGCTGTTTAAAGGCACTGTGGAGCCAAAGGACCGTTCGATCATGAACGTGCCTTTCGTTACGGGAAGCAGCGAGCTGGATGCGAAGTTTGTAAAGGAAGCCAAGGCGGCCGGATTCGAGAGCCTGAAAGGGCACCGCTCGGTGGGCGGCATGAGGGCTAGCATTTACAATGCGATGCCGATGGAAGGCGTAGAGGCACTGGTGGAATTTATGAAGAAGTTTGAAGAGGAGAATGCATAGTTATGTATAAATATTATTGCTTAAATCAAATATCTGAAGTGGGTATGGAACAGTTTACGGAAGATTATGCGCCGGCTGGAGATCCGGAGAATGCGGATGCCATCCTTGTAAGAAGCGCGAACATGCATGAGATGGAGTTCGGACCAGAAGTAAAGGCCATAGCAAGAGCAGGCGCGGGGGTGAACAATATCCCGCTTGATAAATGCGCAGAACAGGGCATTGTGGTATTCAATACGCCGGGGGCTAACGCCAACGGCGTGAAGGAACTGGTGATCGCGGGAATGCTGCTGGCTTCCAGAGACATCATTGGCGGCATCAACTGGGTGCAGGAAAACGAAGAAGACGGCAACATCGTAAAAGAGACGGAAAAAGCCAAGAAAGCATTCGCAGGCTGCGAATTGGAAGGAAAGAAGCTGGGAGTCATCGGACTTGGAGCTGTCGGCGTGCTGGTGGCCAATGCGGCCATGCATCTGGGAATGGATGTCTATGGCTATGATCCATACGTATCCGTTGATTCTGCATGGAGGCTGTCCAGGAATATTATCCATGCGAAGACGGTAGATGAACTGTATAAAGAGTGCGACTTCATTACCATCCATGTGCCGGCTACCACAAACACGATAGGCATGATCAATGCCGATGCCATAAGCCTGATGAAGAAAGGCGTGGTAGTCCTGAATTTCGCAAGAGACTTGCTGGTAGATGAAGAGGCCATGGTTGATGCGCTGGTGGCCGGACAGGTGAAGCATTATGTGACGGACTTCCCGACGCCTGTCATCGCAGGGGTAAAGGGAGCCATCGTGATCCCCCATCTGGGCGCATCCACGGAAGAGTCCGAGGATAACTGCGCCAGAATGGCGGCAAAGCAGATCCGCGCTTACCTGGAGCATGGCAATATCCAGAATTCCGTCAATTATCCCGACAGCGATATGGGATATCGGGGCGAGAATACCAGGATCGTCCTGCTGCATCACAATGTGCCGAACATGATCGGGCAGTTTACGAAGATTCTGGCGGATGACAATATGAATATTGCGGATATGAGCAACAAAAGCAAGGGCGGCTATGCCTACACGATGATAGACATCGACAGCCCGGTTCCTGAGAAAGTGGTAGATGATCTTAGGAAAGTCGGCGAAGTGCTGCGCGTGCGCGTAATCGAATAACCGGTTAAAAATATTTAATAATTATTAAGAATTGTTCATATAAGATTCATTGCGAAGTGTGTCGAATTACGTTATACTCAACTACATAGAATCCATAGATTGATGTTTGATGATGTGTAGGGGAGACATACAGATGACAAATGAAAGAATTAGCGAGCACAAAAAGCATATACATAAAAAAGCGAGAAGAGTGAGAGTCCCTTTGCGGATTTTTGCTCTTTTTGTAGTTTGCGCCCTTCCGTTCCTGCTTTTTCGGACTGCGGCGGCATCCCAGCAGGAGGCGGAGATATTCCTTGCGGTAAAGAGCGATTCCATATTGCAGGAGGAAGAACTTCCCAAGTTCGGGATCACGGTGGAGACCAAGGGGAATACGAAGGCCGTATTGGATGCAAGAACCGGATATAAGGTCAGCGACCTGGCAAAAGAATTAGAACAAGGGAAGCACTATACCATCGGCTGCGAGGCGGATGCGGCTGTGGAAGGAGACTATCCGGTTACTCTGAATCTGGAGGATGCGGTCAAAGGATTCCTGGAAAAGGACTGGATCGGGCTGGTCAGAATCGATACTGCCGATGGCGTCCTGACGGTCAAGAATAAGGTCGGAGAGTGGGACGGGGACAAGTTTAAGCGCTATGATGGAACCTATGTCACCAATGACTTCGTAGTCTCAAAAGGGAACACCTATTACTTTGACGGAGATGGAAAGAAGGCGTCCGGCTGGCAGGATATCGGCGGATCCAGATACTACTTTGACAAAGATGGAATTATGAAGACCGGATGGCTTGACAGCGACGATGGAAAGTATTATCTGGGTGCGGACGGCAAGGCTTCTATCGGCTGGCAGGATATTGACGGCGCTTCCTATTACTTTGGAACAGACGGAAAGATGGCGACGGGAGAGGTGTGGCTGGGGCTTACGCTGTGCGTATTTGATCAGAACGGCGTGCTAATCTCCAAGAAAGAGAGCACGATAGACCCGAACAAGCCGATGGTAGCCCTGACCTTTGACGACGGTCCTGGCCCGCGCACCGGCGAACTGGTGGAGGCGCTGGCGAGGTACAATGCCCATGCCACATTCTTTATGCTGGGAAAGAAGGTGCCTTCCTATCCAAGCGTGATCCAGAGGATGAAGGAAGTGGGCTGCGAATTAGGCAATCATTCCTACGACCATGCCGATCTGTCTAAACTGGATGCATCCGGCATACAGAATGAAGTAGGAGGGACCAATGGCAATCTCCAGAATATCGTAGGGCAGGGAGCCACCCTGATGCGTCCGCCTTACGGGGCAATCAGTTCTACGATGAAAGGATGCGTGGGAATGCCGATGATCCTGTGGAATATCGATACGCTGGACTGGAAGACCAGAAATGCGCAGGCCACGATCGATTCTGTCATGGGAAGCGTAAAAGACGGGGATATCATCCTGATGCACGATATCCATACGGAGAGCGTGGACGCAGCCCTTGCTCTGATACCGAAGCTGATAGATGAGGGTTACCAGCTGGTAACCGTCTCCGAGATGGCGAGAGCCAAAGGAGTCGAACTAAAGGACGGAGTTAGCTATACGGATTTCTAGTCTTTATGGGGCAGAAAAAGAATGTTAAAAAATACACAAAAAAGTATCAAAAAATTGGAAGAACTTTGTTAAAAAAATATCTTTACAAATAGAGTGCTAGGTGTTAATCTTTTAACGGAATGAGAAATACGAATTCAGTATAAAGGAAGTGAGTTTTGATGAAGGGTTTAATCATAGCACTCAAGGAATACTTTACCGAAGAAACCGCTTTAACCACATATATGGAGCAGCGCTAATTAAGAAAGTATTGAGAGGAACATAAAAGGATGTCTCATCGATTTAGACGAGACATCCTTTTTCTTTGTATATAAAAGATATGAGACTGCAAAGGTTGTTAAATTAATTACAAGGAATTGCGGTGCTTTTCCAATAATTTGTGAATCTTGTCTGTCGGATTGAGGACAGCGCCGATGGTGATATCGTGGTTGAATGAATCGATGATCAGCGCGATATATTTGCTCATATCCGCAATTACAAAGTAAGGCTTCTCATGTACGGCCGGCGGAAGATAAGTAAGGTTCGTGGTAATCACGCGGTCGATGTAGCCCTTTTCATAATATTCGTCAAACATATCAAATCCTTCTGTGAACAATCCAAAGGAAGTGCAGACGAATACCCGGTCCGCGCCTCTGTCCTTGATCTGTCTCGCCACATCCAGCATACTTTCCCCGGAGGAGATCATATCGTCCACGATAATGACATTCTTTCCCTTGATATCATCGCCCAGGAATTCATGGGCCACGATGGGGTTCTTGCCGTTGATCACGGTTGAGTAGTCACGGCGCTTATAAAACATTCCCATGTTGACGCCGAGAACGTTGGAGAAATAAACGGCACGATGCATTGCCCCTTCGTCCGGGCTGACTACCATCAGATGCTCCTTATCGACGATCAGTTCCGGCTCCGCCCGAAGAAGGGCTTTCATAAACTGGTAAGGAGGATTGAAGTTGTCAAAGCCGTGCAGCGGAATGGAATTCTGGACTCTCGGGTCATGTGCATCGAAGGTAAGGATGTTGGTGACGCCCATGTCGACCAGTTCCTGAAGCGCCAGGGCGCAGTCCAGGGATTCGCGCTTGGTGCGCTTGTGCTGGCGGCTCTCATACAAGAACGGCATGATGACATTGACCCGGTGAGCCTTGCCGTTTGCCGCTGAGATAACGCGCTTTAAGTCTTGATAGTGGTCGTCCGGGGACATATGGTTCAAGTGGCCATTTACGGTATAGGTCAGGCTGTAGTTGCAGACATCGACCATAATGAACAGATCTTTTCCACGGATCGACTCTCCGATAATTCCTTTGGCCTCCCCAGTTCCGAAACGGGGGCAGTGGCAGTCGATCAGGTAATTGTCCAGCTGATAGCTGGAAAAAAGCGGAGAATCCAAAGATTCTTTTAACGTATCCTGCCTGAATCTGACAATATAATCATTTACTTTCTGGCCCATCTCCTTGCATGAGTCAAGGGCCGCGATCTTTAGGGGCGCTACGGGAAGCGCCGTCTCCATTAACTTAATGTTTGGCATGATAATCTTCTGTATCTTTCGAATTTATAGTAATCACTATTAATATTTATATCACTTTTCCTATAAAAAGGTCAACTACAGATTGGACTATTTGGGAAAGGTAATGTATAATGGAGTATGGTCAACGAAGAAAGTAAGATAGAGGAGATATAAAATGAGTAAACCAGTAGTAGCAATTGTGGGAAGACCCAATGTTGGAAAATCGACCCTTTTTAATGTATTGGCAGGTGGTATGATATCCATCGTCAAGGATACGCCCGGAGTGACCAGGGACCGTATCTACGCGGATGTGAACTGGCTTGATAAGGACTTCACGCTGATTGATACAGGCGGGATCGAGCCGGAGAGCAAAGACATCATCCTGTCCCAGATGCGCGAGCAGGCACAGATTGCCATCGACACGGCAGACGTGATCATCTTCATTACTGACGTGCGCCAGGGACTGGTAGATTCGGATTCCAAGGTGGCGGACATGCTCAGGCGCTCCGGCAAGCCGGTAGTCCTGGTGGTTAATAAAGTAGATAATTTTGACAAGTTTATGCCGGATGTATATGAGTTCTATAATCTGGGAATCGGCGATCCGGTGCCCATATCCGCGGCGTCCCGCCTGGGGATCGGCGATATGCTGGATCAGGTGGCGGAGCATTTCCCGGATCATGCCGGGGAGGAAGAAGAGGATGAGCGTCCAAGGATAGCAATCGTAGGAAAGCCGAATGTAGGAAAATCCTCCATCATCAACAAACTCTTGGGAGAACAGCGCGTCATCGTATCGGATATCGCGGGGACGACCCGGGATGCGATCGACACAGATATCGTGCACAATGGGAAGGAATATGTATTCATAGACACCGCCGGCCTTCGCAGGAAGAACAAGATTAAGGAAGAACTGGAGCGCTACAGCATTATCCGTACGGTAACGGCGGTAGAGCGGGCAGACGTGGTGCTGATCGTGATCGACGCCACCGAAGGCGTGACAGAGCAGGATGCAAAGATTGCGGGAATTGCCCATGAGCGGGGCAAGGGCATCATCATCGTGGTAAATAAATGGGATGCTATAGAAAAGAATGACAAGACGATGCGGGAGTATGACAGCGAAGTCCGCCGCGTGCTGTCATTCATGCCTTATGCGGAGATCATGTATGTATCTGCCGAGACAGGGCAGCGTTTGAACAAATTATATGACAAGATAGACATGGTAATTGAAAACCAGACGCTTCGGGTAGCTACCGGCGTGCTCAACGAGATCATGGCCGAGGCCGTGGCAATGCAGCAGCCGCCGTCAGACAAAGGGAAAAGGCTGAAGCTGTATTACATTACCCAGGTGGCTGTGAAGCCTCCGACATTCGTCATATTCGTGAATGACAAGGAATTGATGCATTTCTCCTATACCAGGTATTTGGAGAATAAGATTCGCGAGGCATTTGGATTCAGAGGAACTTCATTGAAGTTCTTTGTACGGGAAAGAAAGGATAAGGATCGCTAGTTATGGAACGTTTCATATGTGTGATTATAGGATACGCATTTGGATTATTGCAGACCGGATATCTGTACGGCAAGCTTCATCACGTAGACATCAGAAAGCAGGGGAGCGGCAACGCGGGATCTACCAACGCCCTTCGCACCATGGGCTGGAAGGCCGGCCTTGTAACGCTTTTGGGCGACTGCTTTAAGTGCGTGTTTGCGGTGGTCGTGGTGCACCTGCTCTATGGGAAGAGCCAGGCGGACATGATACCGCTTCTTGCCATGTATGCGGGCATGGGAGCTGTGCTGGGGCACAATTACCCCTTCTACCTCAAATTCAAAGGGGGCAAGGGAATTGCGGCTACAGGAGGACTGATTCTGAGCACCACCAATGTGTGGATGGTACTGATCTGCCTGGTGGCGTTCGTGGGAGTCGTGGGGATCACCAGGTATGTGTCGCTTGGTTCGCTTCTGGTGGTCATCATCTATCTTGTGGAAGTGGTGATCTACGGACAGATGGGAGGATTCCATGTGGCGCAGAATTATCTCTACGAGATGTATGGGATCGCGGCATTTTTGATGCTGTCTGCCTTCTTTAAGCACAGGGAGAACATTAAGAGACTATTAACCGGCACGGAGAATAAGCTAAGTGTCGGCAAGAAATAGCACAAAGTATGAAAGGAACGTGAACATTATGGCAAATGTAGGTATTATGGGAGCAGGCAGCTGGGGTACCGCGCTGGCGCTTCTGCTCCACAAGAACGGGCACAATGTGACGGTATGGTCTATCAATGAGGACGAAGTGAAGATGCTTTCCACAAAACGGGAGCATGAGTCCAAACTGCCTGGCGTAAAGATTCCGGATGATATGGAGTTTACATCGCAGATGGAATCCGCCATCAAGGGGAAAGACTTTATCGTTCTGGCGGTGCCGTCTCCATTTACGCGCAGCACGGCGCGCAATATGAAGCATTATGTAGCAGAAGGGCAGATCATCGTGGATGTGGCAAAAGGAATTGAGGAGAGCACTCTGATGACCCTGTCCCAGCAGATTGAAGAGGAGATCCCGCAGGCGAACGTGGCTGTATTATCGGGCCCAAGCCATGCGGAAGAGGTAGGCAGAGGGCTGCCGACCATCGTCGTGATTGGCGCAAAGACAAAAGAGACGGCGGAGTATCTGCAGGATATGTTCATGAACGAGGTGTTCCGCGTGTACACCAGTCCGGATATGCTGGGGATGGAACTGGGCGGATCGTTTAAGAATGTCATTGCCCTTGCTGCAGGGATTGCAGACGGCCTTGGCTATGGAGATAATACGAAGGCGGCGCTTATTACCAGAGGCATTGCGGAGATCGCAAGGCTGGGCGTCAAGATGGGCGGGGCCATTGAGAGTTTTACCGGCCTGACTGGAATTGGCGACCTGATCGTAACCTGCGCCAGCGTGCATAGCCGTAACCGTAAGGCAGGCTATCTGATTGGACAAGGAATGTCTATGCAAGAAGCCATGGACGAGGTCAAAATGGTGGTAGAAGGGGTATATTCTACCAAAGCGGCAGTCAAGTTAGGGAAGGAATATGGAGTTTCCCTGCCAATCATCGACAAGGTCAATGAAGTCCTCTTCGAAGGAAAGGATCCGAGAGAAGCGGTCAATGAACTGATGCTAAGAGACAGCAAGGCCGAGCATACGGCGCTGCCATGGAAAGAATAGGATAAGGCATAATAAAATAAGGCACCCGGTACAGATTCGATGTACCGGGTGCTTTTGCGTGTAAAAAAATATTCCAATAGGGATTATAAATCCGCATGTTCTATCACATATTTCCTGAATTCATTTATGACTGGCGCCTGGTAGACATTCTTGAGAGTGGCCATGTAGAAGACCCTCTCCCAGGTAGGCTTTTCAATCTGTATAATCTTCACCGGCATATAGTTAAGCACCGGCATATTGGGAACCACGGCGATGCCAAATCCTGCCCCCGCAAGCCCGGCCACGGCTTGATCTTCTTCCACCGAATATACATATTCCGGCCGGCCGCCGCATTTGTCGAACAGCTTGTCTATCACAGGCCGCAGGCCGCTGCGCTTTGAGAAGGCAATCTGAGGATATTCAAGAGTTTCCTTAAGATCTATGCGATCCCTGGACTCAAGCGGGTGTCCATTCGGTACGACTAAGACCAGTTCCTGGCGGGCGATCGGCACGAACTCAATAAGCGGCTCATGATCCAGCATGGAACAGAAGGCAACGTCGTATTTCCGGTCTTTCAGGCCCTGGATCATGTCGGTAGACATACCCGTGGAGCCATGGAAATGGAAGTCGATATTCTTGTCCGGCTTGGAATCCAGGAATCCTTTTACGAAGCCGGGGACGATGATGCTGCTGAGCACTCTGAGCTGGACGATGTCAATACGTCCTTCGCCGCTTCCGGTCATCTGCAGCTTGTTGACGCTGGAATCCAGCATATCAAGCGCATGTTCCACATCAGTCAGGAAAGCCTGGCCGCATTTGGTCAGGACAACGTTGCGTCCTTCTTTTTCAAAGAGCATTACGCCCAGTTCCTTTTCCAGGGATGCGATGGCATGACTAAGGCTTGGCTGGGTAATCGCTAATATTTCCGCGGCCTTGGTATAATGCTCCAGATGTGCCAGCGTCACAAAGTATCTAAGGTGGTAAAGATTCATTATGATTTCTCCCTTGTTTTCCGATTTTGACTATATTCTAACATGAACTATAAACAAAATCTATGGATTCGGTCAATATTAACAATTTGTTTTTAATTTAACGATGGAATATAATCAAAGCATAGTAAAAATCACAAGATTGAACCAGCAAAATAGAAGAATCATGTTCAATTTTAACAATGGAAGGAGAAACGTATTATGTCAAGAAAAAATCCAATTACAGTAAGTTCATGGACATTGGGAGACCAGTGCAAATTTGAGGAACGGGTCATCGCAGCGAAAGAGGCTGGGTATGAGGGAATCGGCCTGAGGGCAGAGACCTATGTGGACGCATTGAATGAAGGACTTCACGATGAAGACATCTTAGCAATCCTGGATAAGCACGGAATCAAGGTTACCGAGGTAGAGTACATCGTACAGTGGGCAGAGGAACACCGTTCCTACGAGCAGAAGTACAAAGAGCAGATGTGCTTCCATATGTGCGAACTCTTTGGAGTAGGCCATATCAACTGCGGGCTTATGGAAAACTATTCTGTGGAGTATACGGCTCAGAAGTTAAAGGAATTATGCCAGAGGGCAGGAAAGTACATTATCGGCGTTGAGCCAATGCCATACAGCGGAATCCCGGATCTCAAAAAAGGATTTGACGTAGTTCAGGCATCCGGATGCGACAATGCGATGCTGATCCTGGATACATGGCACTGGGTAAGAGCAGACCAGTCCTACGACATCCTGACAGAAGAGCAGGCTAAGAAAGTCATCTCCATCCAGATCAACGATGCTTACGAGAGGCCATACGCAAAGACGATCTTAAGAGACGAATCCATGCATGACCGTCTCGCACCGGGAACCGGAGCAAAGGATACGGCAGGATTCGTAAAGATGATCAAGGAAGCTGGAATCGATCCTAAGGTGGTAGGCGTTGAGGTCATCTCTGACGAGATCCTGTCAAGAGGCCTGAAAGAAGCTGCAGCGCATACTTATGACAATACCGTGAAAGTATTGAAGGAAGCATGGCCGGAGATTCTGGAAGCCTAAAACGATACAGAATACATAAGTGATAATTCTTGTGACAAGCAATAAATTGAGAGCGAGGAAATGATATGAAATTTGAAAATATGTTCAAGCCAATCCAGATTGGACCAATGACTGTAAAGAACCGTTTCGTAGTTCCGCCGATGGGCAATAACTTCGCAAATGCGGACGGATGCTGGAGCGACCAGTCTGTCGCATATTATGCGGAACGTGCGAAAGGCCAGTTTGGCCTGGTTACCATCGAGGCGACTGTTGTACATAAAGGAGCCAAGGGAGGCCCGAGAAAGCCTTGCCTGTACGATGACAGCAGCATCGCAAGCCTGAAGAAGATTACGGATGCCTGTCATGCAGAGGGCGCTAAAGTCTCTATCCAGCTGCAGAACGCAGGGCCGGAAGGAAATGCAAAGAATGCAGGCGCGCCAATCCAGGCGGCAACAGCCATCCCATCTACGGTAGGAAGAGACACGCCGGAAGAAGTGCCTACCGCTCAGGTATATGAACTGGTAGAAGGCTATGCAGAGGCAGCAAGACGCGCCATGGAAGGCGGCGCGGATGCCGTAGAGATTCATATGGCTCACGGCTATCTGGTAAGTTCCTTCATGTCTCCTAGAACCAACAAGCGCGTGGATGAGTTTGGCGGAAACTTCGAGAACAGGATGCGCTTCCCGCGCCTGATCGTAGAAGCAGTGAAGAAGGCGGTTGGAGACAAGGTAGCGATCATCGCCCGCATCAACAGCGCCGATGAAGTCCTGGGAGGACTGGATGTACATGACAGCGCGGCCATCGCGGCATATTTGGAAGAATGCGGCGTTCAGGCGCTTCACGTATCCCGCGCGGTACATATCAAAGACGAATATATGTGGGCGCCTACGACGATCCACGGAGGATTCTCAGCAGATCTGGTATCCGAGATCAAGAAGGCAGTCAGCATACCAGTGATCACGGTCGGAAGATTCACAGAGCCTCAGTATGCAGAACTTCTGGTTAAGGAAGGCCGTGCCGACCTGGTGGCATTCGGACGCCAGTCACTGGCAGATCCCCATATGCCGGAAAAGGCAATGGAAGAAAGGCTTGAGGATCTGACTCCA
Source organism: [Clostridium] scindens (assembly GCF_019597925.1). Taxonomy (NCBI): domain Bacteria; kingdom Bacillati; phylum Bacillota; class Clostridia; order Lachnospirales; family Lachnospiraceae; genus Lachnoclostridium; species [Clostridium] scindens. The sequence continues at coordinate 1,843,675 of NZ_CP080442.1, forward strand.
TGTATCGCCTGCCTGCAGGGATGCGTGGCCAATATGTACAAAGGAGAGCCTATCTGCTGCCTGACCAACCCATTTCTGGGTCATGAGTCAGAAGGGTATCCGAAGGCAGAGAAGTCTAAGAAGGTCATGGTCATCGGCGGCGGCGTAGCCGGCATGTGCGCGGCATTCATCTGCGCGGAAAGAGGCCACGACGTAACCTTATATGAGAGTACGGATAAACTGGGCGGCAACATGCGTCTGGCTGCGTACCCTCCTGGAAAAGGCGATATCTCCAACATGATCCGAAGCTACATCGTAAGATGCCAGAAGGCAGGCGTTAAGATCGTGATGAATCAGGAGGCAGACCTGGATCTTGTAAAAGCAGAAAAACCGGATGCAGTCGTAGTATCCACCGGTTCCAAGACGCTGATCCTTCCAATCGAGGGAATCGACAATCCTGCAATCATCCACGGCTCCGACCTTCTGGATGGCAAGAGAGCGGCAGGAGAAAAGGTTCTGGTAGTCGGCGGCGGAATGGTGGGATGCGAGATCGCAGCCTTCTTAGGAGAGCAGCAGCATCAGGTATCCATCATTGAATTCCGCGACAAGATGGGCGCAGACATGATCACCGAGCACCGCAAATATGTGATGAAGGATTTCGATGAGTATAAAGTAGAGCAGATTGTAAATGCAAAAGTATGCCGTTTCTATGATGACGGCGTGGAATATGAGTCTCCGGACGGAGAACGGCATGAGGTAAGAGGATTCGACTCTGTCGTATTATCCATGGGATTCAGAAACTACAATCCATTTGCAGAACAGCTGGAAGAGTTAGGACAGGAAGTATATGTCGTGGGAGATGCCACAAGAGCGCGCCGGGCACTGGACGCTACTAAGGAAGCATACGCAGCGGCAATGCAGATATAAGGAGGAAAGATAAGACGATGGAAAAGAGAATATCCGGACACACAGGATTAATGGGACTATTCGGAACGCCGGTTGGACATTCAGGCTCTCCTGCAATGTACAACTTCAGCTTCCAGCACGACGGGCTGGACTATGCATATCTGGCATTTGACGTGACAGAAGAGCAGATGCCAAAGGTATTTGAAACCATCCGCCTGCTGAATATGCGCGGAGGAAACTTTACGATGCCTTGCAAGAACATTGCGGCAGAACTGGTAGACAAATTATCACCGGCAGCCGAGATCATCGGAGCCTGCAACGTATTCGTCAATGACAATGGCGTGATTACGGGCCATGTGACAGACGGCGTAGGATTCGTAAAAAATCTGGAAGTCAACGGGGTTGACGTAAAAGGTAAAAAGACGGTAGTATTAGGCGCAGGCGGGGCCGCAACGGCGATCCAGGTACAGCTGGCATTAGACGGCGCAAAAGAAGTAGCCATCTTCAATGTCAAGGACAAATTCTTTGACAGGGCCGAGGGCACCAAAGATAAGCTTGCCGAGAAATGCCCGGAGTGCGTCGTTACGGTGAATGACCTGGAAGACAAGGAAAAACTTGCCGAGGCAGTAAATAACTGCGATATCGTCATCAATGCGACGACGATGGGAATGAAGCCTCACGATGATATCTCTCTCATCGACAAGTCCTTATACCGCAAGGATCTGGTCGTGGCCGATACCGTATACAGCCCGGAGAAGACGAAGATGATCCTGGAGGCGGAAGAGGCAGGATGCAAGGCAATTGGCGGAAAAGGAATGCTCCAGCAGCAGGGAGCGGTGAACTACGAACTGTTCGTAGGCAAGAAGATGCCGCTTGAGGAATATAATAAATTCCAGGCTGAGCAGGCCAAATAGCAGAATTCAAAAGAGAATGATAGAGAAAAGGAGAATGAGAGGATGAGAGCAAAGAAGTATATTCTTTCTATGGCTATGGTATATATGGCATATTTCACCCATGGCATCCAGGCAATTATTCTGTCACAGAATAAAGTAAACTTCTTCACCCAATGGGGATATACAGACGAAGTGGCAGGAGCAGCAGCAGTATCTCTGGCCATCACAGCGACAGGTTTTGGAAAATTCCTGACGGTGTGGCTTGGCGGAGAAATATCTGATAAAATAGGACGTAAGAAGATGGCGGTTGCCGGAGGCATACTCTATATCGTGTGCTTTGCTGGCCTGCTGTTCTCAACAAACTTCACGGTAGCATGCGTATGCGCATTCCTGGCAGGCGTGGCGACTTCCGGATTCTGGGATGCATCCTTATATCCGGCGGTACAGGAAGCTGTTGAGCCAAGATTTGCCGGTTCTGCGTTAATCGGAATCAAGGCATTCGTATCCGTATCCGGCATTATCTATCCATTGATGGCCGTACATTTCTCCAACTCCGGGAACTGGCACATCAATGTATGGATTCCGCTTGTGATGTCCGTTGTATGCGTCGTACTGGCAGTCATTGCTCCATTTGCCTATGACGATGATATGAAAGAGACGGTAAAGACCGCGGATGGGGAGACGAAGAACGCAGCCCAGGCCGAGATCGACGCGGCAAAAGCCAGCATGCTGGTTAAGCCGAATGGATTGGTAAACTTTATTACTATGTTCTATGGATTCCTGTGCATGTTCATCATGTATGGCGCGCAGCAATATACCAAGGCCTTTGGAATGACAAACTGCGGACTGACGGAAATGCAGGCGGCAGGCATGACATCCATCTATACGGTTGGCTCGATCATTGCCGTCGTATTCTGGGCAATCATGATGGGCAAGCTGAAATGGAATCCGCTGAAGGTAGTTCTGATTGATTCCGTGTTTACGGCAGTTGCGCTGGCGATCGTGCTTCTTGTAAAGAATGTAGGAGTCATCTATGTGGCGATTGCCCTGCTTGGATTCTTTGCAGCCGGCGGAGCGCTTCAGACAGGACTTGGCGTACGCCAGCTGATGTGCCCGGGCCCGAAGGGAAGAAATACCGGAATCTACTATACATGGATGGGACTGGCAAGCTGCTTCCTTCCATACATCGTATCCGCAATGACCAAGTCTATCGGCGAGACGTCAGCCATCTACACGATGATGGGCCTGCTGCTTGCAGCATCCGTTATCGCGACGGTGATGATGTTCTATCTGGTGGGACAGCATAAGAAAATATTTGGAAAGAGCGCAATGTCGGAATAATCCGTGCGTCACTCTGCCTTTGGTTCCAAAGGCAGAGTTCCTTATTGACTTGATTTGTTAAAAAATAGACGAAAGAAGATTAAGGAGGGTACTCGATCATGAGTGCAAGAAGAGCGAGAAAATCAAATGAACTCCCTTATATTCCTCTTGGGCCTTTCCAATGGAGAATACCAGGCGTACATTACCGCGTGGAATATGTGGAGTTCTTTCAAGGACTGATCCTGGGAGCGACAGCCCTTAGTTCAATCCCATATTTGACGGACTATCTGGGGCTGCCCTATGAACTGGCATGGAGCTGCGTTATTCTGGAAGTGGCCTTATACATGCTTCACGGCTGGCTGGGAGATCCAGTGGTGCCTGGCTGGATCACGCCGACGCTGCCATTTACCTTAGCGTTCATCAGCGGGTTCGAAAAAGGGCCGCAGCGCATCCAGGCGATGATCGCCGTACAACTTCTGGTGGCATTCATATTCTTGTTTATGGGTGTCACGAAACTGGCAGACAAGTTTGTAAGAAGCGTCCCGACCTCGGTCAAGGGGGGAATCCTTCTCGCTGCGCCGATTACCGTTATTCAGGGACAGTTAGAAGAAGGCAGCCAGCTGCTGACGGCTCCCGTAGCGACGCTGGCAGGAACTCTGCTTCTGGCATTCTTAAGCTTCTCGCCCTTCTGCGAGAAGAAGAGAGGGAAATATAAGATTCTGGATGTGATGGCTAAGTATGGAAATCTGTTCCCATACCTGATCGCCATGCTTCTTGGCGTGGCTCTGGGAGAACTGGCAAAGCCCGTTCTGGAGATGGGGTCAGTCATTAGAATTCCAGATTTTTCGAATATGTTCCATACAGTCAGCATATTCGCGGTAGGGTTCCCGCCGCTGTCCATGTTTATTAAGGCATTGCCGCTTGCACTGATCTGCTATGTCCTGGCGTTCGGAGACTTTGTAACCAGCGAGACGCTGGTAAAAGAAGCGCAGGAGAGCAGGGATGATGAGTATATTGACTTTAATTCCAGCCGCTCCAACCTGATCAGCGGCCTCCGGAACCTGATCCTTGCCATATTCGCGCCATTTCCGCCGCTGTCCGGCCCATTGTGGGTTGGCATGACGGTTTCCGTCGCAATGCGTTACCGGGAAGGAAAGAAGGCCATGAAGTCCTTGATCGGAGGCATGAGTTCCTTCCGTATGGCTACCTTCTTAAGCGTGATCCTGGTGCCGATCGTATCCTTCATGAAGCCGATCATGGGCGTAGGATCCGCCATCACGCTGCTGTTCCAGGCTTATGTCTGCGCAAGGATCGGCATGGAATACTGCAAGTCCAACACAGACAAGAGTATTGCCGGGATCATGGCTGCGGTGCTGGCATTTAAAGGATCCGGCTGGGCGCTTCTGGTGGGATTTGCCCTTAACTTCATTCTGTCTAACATGGAATTCCAGAAGAAGAGCCTGGGCGTTCCTACGACGGAAGAACTGGAAGCCATTGATCGCAAGAGAGATGAGGAAATCCGCCGCATGGCCATCGAAAGAACGGCAGAAGCGTGGAAAGAGGAGTAAAGAACTCCTCTTATAACGCCTGATGCACGGTATGGAGAACCTGGTACAGTTCCTCTGCGCCAATCTGGCCGGGAGCGGATGCCTTAGAGCCGGAGCCAAAGGTCAGGCAGGAGCCGAATACCTCGCAGGAGATACGGCTGATGCTGCCAAGCCCTGACATGGACATGGTGATGATGGGCCTGTCAGCGTAGCAGGAAGCCATCTCTTCCGTGGCGGCAAGCAAGGTTAGGACATCCTTGCGGCTCTTTGGCATGACGGCAATCTTAGGAATGTCAGCCCCCATATCCTGCATCTTGCGCAGCCGAAAGACAATGTCTGATTTGGCCGGCGTTTTGTCAAAGTCATGGTTGGAGCCAATGACTTTGGCGCCACAGGCATGGATGGACGCGATCATATCCCGGACATCTTCGTCGCCTGTGAATATCTCCACATCGATAAGGTCTGCATGACCTGAGGCAGCCACTGCCTTATTGAGCGCAATGTATGTTTCCCTGGGCATGCCGTGGACTCCGCCTTCCTTCACTGTACGGAAGGTGGCAAGAAGCGGCATGTCCTTTAATAGACTTCTGAGATTCGATAGCACGTCCAGTACCTTGTCCGTATCTTCCACATCTTCGTACCAGTCCATGCGCCATTCCATCAGATCCATGTGCATATTCCTATATTGCCCGGCGAAAGACAATATCTCATCCCGGGTCTTTCCCACATTGGGAATGCAGATGGCGGGAATGCCCGCGCCTAATTCCAGATTTCTTACTTTTACCGTATTCATAGAGTCTCTCCTTTTCGTTGCTGTATCTATTGCTTGTGCTGCTGTTATTGTAATATCAATAGGAAGGGAAAGTCAAATTACAATTATTCAGAGAAATGATAGTCTGCGCCTATAAAAACTTAGTCTAAAACCGGAATATGCGGCATACATTGATATCAGCATAACAAGGGGGTATTAGAATGAATACGTTTCAGTTGTACAAAGATATACAAGCCAGAACAAATGGAGAGATATACATAGGAGTGGTGGGACCGGTAAGGACAGGGAAGTCCACATTTATCAAACGTTTCATGGATATGCTGGTACTCCCTCATATGGAGGATGAGAACGGCAAGGCGCGGACCAAGGATGAATTGCCGCAGTCTGCCTCCGGGCGCACCATCATGACCACAGAGCCCAAATTCGTGCCAAAAGAAGCGGCGCAGATCAAACTTTCGGATGATGTGACGGTCAATGTCCGTCTGATCGACTGTGTCGGCTATATGGTAGACGGCGCTTCCGGACACGTGGAAGGCAATGAAGAACGCATGGTGAAGACGCCCTGGTTCGACTATGAGATCCCATTTACAAAAGCGGCCACCATCGGAACGCGCAAGGTCATCCACGACCATGCCACCATAGGCATCGTGGTAACCACGGACGGCAGCATTACCGATATCCCGCGGGAGGGGTATAAGGAGGCGGAAGAAAAGACCATCCGGGAACTGCAGAACATCGGAAAGCCTTTCGTAGTGCTGGTGAATTCCAAGAAGCCTTTTAATGACGAGGCGAGAGGGGTGGCAGCGGAACTGGAAGCAAACTTTGGCGTCAAAGCCATGCCGGTAAACTGCGAACAGTTAAAAGAAGAGGATATCTACCAGATCATGGAAGCGGTGCTGTATGAATTCCCGGTATCGGAAGTGCAGTTCTTTATTCCCAAGTGGGTGGAGATGCTTCCAAGGGATCATAGAATCAAGCAGGATATGCTGGTACATATTAAAGAAGTTATGGATCGGTTCGGCGAGATCAAGGACGCAGCCGCGGGAATTCAGACGCCGGATAGTCCTTATATTGACGAGATGAAGGTAGACCAGATCGAAATGGATACCGGATGCGTGAGAGTTCGGATCAGCGTGGCTGACCGGTTCTACTACGAGATGCTCAGCGAACTGACGGGCACCCATATTGCGGGCCAGTATGAGCTGATTGCGGCCATGCGGGATCTGTCCCGGTTAAAGGAAGAGTATGAAGGCGTGCGGGATGCATTTACAGCGGTGCGCATGAAGGGCTACGGCGTAGTCAGCCCCAAGAAGGAAGAGATCGTGCTGGAAGAGCCTGCCATCATCAAGCAGGGGAATAAGTTTGGCGTAAAGATTCATTCCGAGGCTCCGTCCATTCATCTGATCCGCGCCAATATCGAGACGGAGATAGCGCCTATCGTGGGAAGCGAGCAGCAGGCAGAAGACCTGATCCGCTATATCAAGGATGCCAAGGAGAGCGAAGGAGGCATCTGGAGTACGAATATTTTTGGCAAATCCATCGAAGAACTGGTGATGGATGGCATGCAGAATAAAATGGCAATGATCAATGACGAGAGCCAGGAAAAACTGCAGGATACCATGCAGAAGATCGTCAATGACAGCAACGGCGGGCTGGTGTGCATCATCATCTAGGCTCGGATGCAGGTTCATTTGACTCTGGTCGTCAAGTTGTATATAGTATACTTATACAAAAAGTGTCCGGGAAGTTTGCAGGGCAGCAAGGCGAAGGAGGAATAGGAATGAAGAAGGTACTGGTGACGGGCGCAACCCAGGGGATGGGGCTTGAGACGCTGATACGACTGGCGGGGCAAGGATATGAGGTGCATTTTACCTACCGCAGGTCCGAAGAAAAGGCAAAAGAACTGATGGAACGGTATCCGGGGCAGGTCTACGGACACAAGTTGGATCAGGGTAAGGCAGAAGAGATCGAGAAGGCGGATTTCCTGACCGAGCATGAGTGGTATGGCGTAATCTTTAACGCCGCCTTAGGCTCCGGGACGGTCAAAGAGTATACGGAGGAAGGCGGTGTTCTGAACGCCCAGGAGGACCTGGCGCTTATGACCGTGAATGCGCTGGGTCCGCTATGGATCTATAAGAAGATACAAGGCATGCTGGAAAAGAAGACGGAGAAGACGAAGATCGTATTCCTGTCCTCGGTAAACGGAGGAATCAGCGCATTTCCGAAATTTACGCCCAGCGACGGCATGAGCAAGGCGGCCGTGGCTTTCCTTGCAAGGCAGGTGGCGGTGGAGAACACCCACACGCCCATCGACGTATTCTGTATCTGTCCAGGGTCGGTGGAGACGCCCATGTTCTATTCCAGCACCCTTCAGTGGATGTCCCCGGAGGAACGCAGGAAGTTCGATGAGTCGCAGGCAAAGAAGCGGCTTACCAGGCCAGAAGAGATCGCTTACTGGGTGTGCGAGCTGATGAAGGATGAATCCACCGTTCTGCATGGGGCGATGATCGATGCCACCATGGGGCTGGGAGTGAGGCCCGGGATTCTGACGGATGCGGGGAAGTAAAGGTAAAAATGGCGTCAGGGGTAGAACCTGACGCTTTTTTTTGCTATAATAACCGGGATAGTCTTTACACAAATGAGAGAAGGAAAAGTTATGAGTGCAAAAATATTAAAGCAGCTGGGGATCATCCTGGCAATCTGTCTTGCGGCGGAATACATCGTGTCGCTGCTGCCGATCGCATTTCCAAGCAGCGTTATGGCAATCCTGATTCTGGCGCTTCTGCTGTTTACGAAGATACTGAAAGAAGAGCATATCCGGGAGACCGGAGACTTCCTGCTGTCGAATATGGCGCTGGTGTTCGTGCCGATTTCAATCGGCATGGTGGAAGATTTCGGGCTGCTGAAAGGCCAGCTGGCGGGATTCTTGATCGTGGTGTGCATCTCGCTGGTGATGACATTTCTGGGAACCTATGCCAGCGTGCGTATCGTGCAGATGTGCATGAAGAGGCTGGCGGGGAAGGGAGGACAGGCAGATGAGTAGTCTATGGTCCAATCCTTTGTTCGGAATCCTGCTGTCGGTGATGGCATTCTATATTGGAGGCGTGGCCGCAAGGAAGGCCAGGACGCCCATCGCCAACCCGCTTCTGATCGCCATGGTGATCTGCGTGCTGGTGCTCAAGATCCTGCATATATCCTATGATGACTACATGGAAGGCGCCCAGTTTGTCTCCATGTTCCTGGTGCCCGTGACAGCCATGCTGGGACTGTCCATCTACCGCCAGAGAAAGGTGCTCAAAGAGCAGTTCTTTCCTATCGTGATCGGCTGCCTGATGGGAAGCATCCTATCTATGGGAAGCACGGTGGCATTATGCAGGCTGCTGGCCCTGCACGCAGACATGATGCACTCCCTGCTTCCAAAGTCGGTGACCACGGCGATCGCGCTGGATGTGTCATCCCAGCTTGGAGGGATAGAGTCCATTACCATGATGGCGGTCATTATCTGCGGGACGGGAGGCGCCATCCTCCATCCGTTTATTATCAAGATGCTGAAACTAAAGGATCCGGTGGCCATCGGCGTGGCATTTGGAACGGCCAGCCACGCGATCGGGACGTCCAAGGCGCTTGAGATGGGGGAAGTAGAAGGAGCCGTAAGCGGAGTAGCAATGGGAGTTGCAGGAATCTGCACCGTAATCATTGCATTATTTTTGTAAAAGGGTTAATATTCTAATAGAAAACAACAGAGAAAAGTATGGAGGTACAGTATGAGGGTCGCAATTATTACAGCAAACACAGACATATACAGAGGCAGGGAAGAAAATGAAAGTGGAGAAGTAATTAAGAAGATTGTAGAGGAGGCAGGGCTTGAGATCGTATTCATGCGGGCATTGCCTACAGACCGGAAGGTACTGTCAACAGTGATGCAGAGGATGGCCGACAATCATCTGACAGACTTGATCCTGACCACGGGAGGCGCCGGATGCGGCCCTATGGACTGCACGCCGGAGGCTACTATGGACGTTGTTGAACGGCCGCTTCTAGGGATACCGGAGGCAATGCGGGCGCACACCATGAAGCTCACCAAGCGTTCCATGCTCAACCGGGCCGCAGCGGGAATCCGCCAGGATGTGCTGATCGTGAATCTCCCAGGCAAGGCCGGGGCGGTAAAGGAAAGCCTCAGATATCTGCTTCCCGAACTGGTACATGCTGTGAATGTGATCAAGGGAGAGGCATAAAAATGAAAATTACGTATCTGGAACACAGTGGATTTACAATCGAGCATGAAGACGTGGTCATGATATTTGATTACTATAAGGGGCGGCTTCCAGATATACCTGCAGAGAAAAAAGTGTATGTATTCGCAAGCCATGGGCATTATGATCATTTTAAGCGGAAGATATTCCGGTGGTCGGATGCATATGAGAATGTCAAATATATTCTGTCCAGCGATATTACGGACCGGGGGCCAAAAGGCAGAACGATCTATCTGGAGCCCCGCAAGGAGATCGAACTGGATGGGATGAAGATCCGGACGCTTCGCTCTACGGATGAGGGCGTGGCGTTCTTTGTGCGCTTCAAAGAGATGACCATATTCCACGCGGGGGATCTGAACTGGTGGCACTGGGAGGATGAAAGCGAGGCCTACAATGAGATGATGCGCCGCAATTATCAGTATGAGATAGGCAAGATCGAGGGCGAAAGGATTGACGCAGCGTTCCTTCCTCTGGATCTTCGCCAGGGCGAACAGTTCTTCTGGGGAATGGACTATTTCATGCGGCATACGGATACGAGTCATGTATTCCCAATGCATATGTGGGGGAGATATGAGGCTTATGAGCGTCTGATGGAACGGCCGGAATCGGAAGGATACCGGCAGAAGGTCATGCATATCACCAGGACGCAGCAGGTGTTTGAACTGGAAGAGAGGAAGGAGTAGGAAGATGCAGGTAAAGATATATACGGACGGGGCGGCGAGGGGCAACCCGGATGGGCCTGGAGGCTACGGCACGGTTCTGGAGTATGTGGATTCCAAGGGGGAATTACATACCCGGGAACTGTCCCAAGGCTATAAGCGGACCACCAACAACCGTATGGAGCTGATGGCGGTGATCGCCGGGCTGGAGGCGCTTAACCGGCCCTGCCAGGTGGAACTGTACTCCGATTCGAAATATGTGGTGGACGCATTCAACCAGCACTGGATTGACGGATGGATCAAGAAGGGCTGGAAGAGGGGAAAGAATGAGCCGGTGAAGAATATTGACCTGTGGCAGAGGCTTCTGAAGGCGAAGGCCCCCCACCAGGTTCAGTTCATCTGGGTCAAAGGCCATGACGGGCATCCCCAGAATGAGCGGTGCGATACATTGGCAACCACGGCTGCCGACGGGGATGCGCTGATCGAGGATGAAGGAACCCCTGCATAAATCATATTTTATTTGTTTTTTAGAAAAAATTATGATATAGTAACCAAGGCAAGTAAGACAAGTAATCGCAGCTGCAAGCGCCGAAAGGCCGCAGGTGAGGAAAGTCCGGGCTTCACAGGGCAGGATGCCGGATAACGTCCGGTGGAGGCGACTCCAAGGCCAGTGCAACAGAAATATACCGCCTGAGGGGACAGTTTGTTCCCGGCAGGTAAGGGTGGAAGGGCAGTGTAAGAGACTACCGCCTTGCTGGTAACAGCAGGGGCACATGTAAACCCCATCCGAAGCAAGACCGGATAAAGACGATGTGGCGGCCCGTCACGTCTTAGGTAGGTCGCTGGAACCTTCCGGCAACGGGAGGTCTAGATAGATGATTACTCAACGACATAACCCGGCTTATCGTCTTGCTTGCCTTTAGAATAAAAAATGAAACAGGACTATAAAAACAGGCCATGGTCTGGCAGGATGAAAAACATCTGCCGGTCCATGGCCTGTAAAGTTGTCTGCCTGCTTATGAATAAAGATGCGGCGCCTATCGGCCGTCATACTTCTCTTCGCAGTACTTGCAGCGGTAGATCTCATTTTCCTTATCCGTAAGCACGAAGATGTGATCCAGTTCCTGCTCGATGGAAGTGATGCATCTGGGATTCTTGCACCGTATCACGTTGACAATCTCCTTTGGAAGATGGAGACGCTTCTTGTCAACGATTTGGGAATCCTGGATAATGTTGATGGTGATGTTGTGGTCAATGAATCCAAGGATGTCCAGGTCAATGAAGTCTATAGGGCATTCAATCTTCATGATATCCTTCTTGCCCATCTTGTTGCTCTTGGCATTCTTGATGATCGCGACACAGCAGTCTAGTTTATCCAGATGCAGGTATTTATAGATATCCATGCATCGGCCTGCCTGGATATGATCCAATACAAAGCCTTCATCAATCCGGCCTACATTCAAAGTGTTTTTTACCATAATTGATTTCCTCCCTATACTTCGATTCCTAATAGCGTCAAGATCAATGCCATGCGTATGTATACGCCATACTGCATCTGCCTAAAATACGCCGCTCTTGGATCCTTGTCAACCTCGACGGAGATCTCATTGACCCTCGGAAGGGGATGCAGCACATACATGTCTTTTGGCGCAAGTTCCATCTTCTTGGCATCCAGGATATAGAAATCCTTCATGCGCACGTAATCTTCCTCATTGAAGAAACGTTCCTTCTGAACGCGGGTCATATACAGAAGATCCAGTTTCGGAAGCGCATCCTCCAGGCGGACGACCTCCTCATATTCCACCTGCTTCTGATCCAGCACGTCAGAGCGGATGTAGCCTGGAAGCCTCAACTCTTCCGGGGAAATGAGCACGAACTTGATTCCCGGATATCTGACCAGGGCATGGATAAGCGAGTGGACGGTACGCCCAAACTTCAAGTCTCCGCACAGGCCAATGGTCATGTGATCCAGATGACCCTTTAAAGACCGGATGGTCAGAAGATCGGTCAGAGTCTGGGTCGGGTGCTGATGCCCGCCGTCCCCCGCGTTGATCACCGGAATCGAAGAGTGGCGGCATGCCACCATAGGCGCGCCTTCCTTGGGATGGCGCATGGCGCAGATGTCCGCATAGCAGGAGATGGTACGGATCGTATCGGAAACGCTCTCGCCCTTGGCTGCGGAACTGGAGTCAGCGGAAGAAAATCCGAGGATGCTTCCCCCCAGGTTCAGCATGGCAGCCTCATGGCTGAGCCTTGTCCTGGTACTTGGCTCGTAGAAGAGCGTTGCCAGTTTCTTACCCTCGCACGCGTGGGCGTATTTTTCAGGATTTGCCTCAATGTCCCCTGCAAGATCCATAAGTTTGTCTAATTCTTCCACGGAAAAATCCAGTGGACTCATCAAATGTCTCATATAAACCTCCTCTTATCGATATGTTAATAATTCATCAACAGATTTGCGCCCGGGCGCATCCGGATGGATGTCCGGGTGGCCGATGGCGATCAGAGCAGCTAGTTCCTGGTCCTTTGGAAGATCCAGAAGTTCTGTGATGCCATCCTCATCCCAGATTCCCATAATAACGGTTCCAAGTCCGGCCTCATGGGCGGCAAGGCAGAACGTCTGTACAGCAATGCCTGCATCGAACATCTGCCAGCGGTCGCCCTTCTTTGTGGTAAAGGAGCCGTCACGCTCAAAACCGCAACAGCCTTTGACAAAGGATACAGCAATCAGCATTGGTGCCTGCCGGATAATATTAGAATTAAAATCTGGGGTGTAATTGTTTATGATTGAATTAAGAATAGAAGAATCTTCAATTGCGATATAACGGACGATCTGACTGTTCTTCCAAGAAGGAGAATAGGATGCAGTAGATATTATGGATTCTAATAGAAAATGGTCTATCGGGTCCGGCTTAAACTTCCGGATGCTTCTTCTGGTTCTAATACATTCAGTGGTATTCATCTCGTTTTCCTCCCATATTGAAAATCTTTCATACATCATATAATAAATATGAAAGATTTTCAACGTCTGCAGAGAATTTTTTCAAACAACAATCCTGCGCCGAACCAGAGAGGCGCATAGTCGAGGCGGATCAGCCCATTAACATTCAGCCGGGCTTCGCTGTAATCCCAGGGGCAGGCTTCGAATTTCCTCAGGAAAGAGCCGGTAATATATTCTCCAATAAAAATGCAGCAAGTATATACACCTCCCCGTAACACCAGACTCTTGCCTTTTAAACGTTTGCAGATGGGAGAAAGGAAACTGGCCATGCCATAGATAGGGAACATCCAGATGGAAGTATTCCCGGTAAGCTTGTGATTTTCGTTCTGCAGAGAGTGCAGGCCGGTGAACAGAATCTCCATGCACCACCCACAGGTTCCGCAGGTTAAGAAATTATGCTTCATGTGTCTTAGTATGGCAACGGAAGGTAGATTTTATACCAAAAATGTATTATAATACAACTTGATTTGTAAAGAAGGAGAAAAAGATATGCCAACGTTAGAGGAACTGAGAATAAGGTTAGACGAGGTTGATGAACAGATGGTCAGACTCTTTGAGGAGAGAATGAGCATCTGTGAAGAAGTCGGAGAATATAAGGTAAAGAATGGAAGAAAAGTGCTGGACCGCCAGAGAGAGCGGGACAAACTTCAGGATGTGGCCGGGATGGTAGCCACGGACTTCAATAAGAAAGCGGTGCAGGAACTCTATGACCAGCTGATGTCCATGAGCAGGAAGCTGCAGTATCAGCAGCTGGTCAAAGCAGGGGCCCTGGGCAGGCTTCCATTTATCGGGGTGTCCTCCCTGGATGACAAGAACGCGAGGATCGTATTTCCGGGAACGGAGGGCGCATACAGCCAGGCGGCTACTAAGAATTACTTTGGGGAGGACTGCAACAACTTTTACGTGCGGACCTTCCGGGATGCCATGGAAGCCATAGAAGAAGGAGCGGCGGACTTTGCCGTGCTTCCTATCGAGAACTCTACGGCAGGCTCTGTGGATGAGATGTATGACCTGCTGGTGGAATTTGAAAACTATATCGTAGGAGAGACGATCATTCCGATCGTCAATACGCTTGCCGGACTACCGGGAACAGAACTGGCGGATATCCAGCGGGTATACTCAAAAGGCGTGGCTCTGATGCAGGCATCCCGCTTCCTGGACGAGCACGGCGACTGGCAGCAGATCAGCGTGGCCAATACGGCGATTGCGGCAAAGAAGGTGCTGGATGAGCAGGATAAGACCCAGGCGGCCGTGTGCAGCGCCTATGCGGCCAAGGTGCATGGCCTGGCGGTGCTGGCGGATAATATCAATGATGATCATGGGAATTCCACCAGATTCATCGTGGTCACCAACCAGAAGATCTTCCTGAAAGATGCGAAGAAGATCAGCATCTGCTTCGAACTGCCGCATGAGAGCGGCTCTTTGTACCACCTGCTGTCTCATTTCATATATAATGACCTGAACATGACCAGGATCGAATCCAGGCCGGTAGAAGGGAAGAACTGGGAATACCGCTTCTTTATCGACTTTGAAGGAAATCTGGCGGATCCGGCGGTAAAAAACGCGATCCGCGGCCTGCGGGAAGAAAGCATTAATCTGAAGATACTGGGAAATTATTAAGAGGTGAGCCAAATGAGAACGAATGAACTGATGCTGTACAAACATATGGAAGAAGGCCAGATATTAAACGATATGACCTTCCTGATGGAGAACTACGCCAACGATTATTATAATATGGAAGACATGAAAGGCCTCCTCTTTGATTTGGTCAATGAGATATTAGAACTGGCTGTCAGCCACGGATTCGAAGGAAACCTGTGGCACAATTACCTGACCTACCTTCTTGCCAGCCATGAGAATGCATACAGCACCTCCTGCGAGATCGTAGGGCCGGTGGAGGGAAGCATCAACGAAGTAGCCCTTCATGACTTCGCTATCTTTAAGGAACTCTTTGACTATGATTTTCAGGCGCTGGAAGAGACCATGGGCGTGGACTGCCTGTCTATGATCCGGGACTATGCAGGTACCAGCGGACACGGCAAGATATTCAACCAGAGAATCCGGGACCGTATCTGCGACCTGAGCAGAAGCCTTGCCAAGGCGGAAACGCCGGAGGAGTTCAAGGCGATCCTGACCCAGTTCTATAAAGAATTCGGCGTGGGCAAATTCGGGCTTCACAAAGCCTTTCGGATCGAGCATATGGAAGAGGGCACCGAGATCGTGCCAATTACCAAGATCGCCCATGTGCATCTGGATGACCTGGTAGGATACGAGATTGCCAAGAAGAAGCTGATCGACAATACAAAAGCCTTCGTAGAAGGAAGGAAAGCCAACAACTGCCTGCTTTTTGGTGACGCAGGGACTGGAAAGTCTTCCTCTATCAAGGCGATCCTGAACCAGTATTATGACCAGGGCCTTCGCATGATAGAAGTCTATAAACACCAGTTTCAGGATCTGAACGATATCATCGCCCAGATTAAGAACCGCAATTATAAATTTATCATCTATATGGATGACCTGTCCTTTGAAGAATTCGAGATCGAATACAAATACTTGAAAGCCGTGATTGAAGGCGGACTGGAGCGAAAGCCGGAAAACGTGCTGATCTATGCCACCTCCAACAGGCGTCATCTGATCAAGGAGACCTTTAAGGATAAGGCGGACCGGGATGAAGAACTGCACACCAATGACACGGTGCAGGAAAAACTCTCCCTGGTGGCCAGATTCGGCGTGACCATCTATTTCGGAAAGCCGGATAAGAAAGAATTCCAGGAGATTGTCCGAAAACTGGCGCAGAAAAGCGGCATAGACATGCCGGAAGATGAACTCCTTCTGGAAGCCAACAAGTGGGAATTAAGCCACGGCGGCCTGTCCGGAAGGACGGCGCAGCAGTTTGTGGATTATCTGGCCGGAATGCAGTAAGAAGGATGAATAGAGGTACAAATAAATAAGCATAGGAAAGGAGCGTGGAAAACTGATATCCACGCTCCTTAATTGTTCTTCTTAGTTTAACGATTCCTCCACCGTGTCGACAGGCAGATCCAGAAGATCGGCCACCTTGGCGGAATCCTGAAGTTTGGAATATAATTTGCGGATGGTATCTCGCTGGGCTTTGGTTTCTGCCTTAGCACTGGCTTTAGCCTCTGCTTCTTTGAGTTCTTTTTTCATCTTTGCTTCGATGATATCATATTCGAGAATAAGACCGTCCTCCATCATATCGTTCAATCCCCTTTGCGAAGTTATAATGCAAAGGTACCAATAATCTGGCCGATCTGTACGATATTACTTCTGCCGGTAAATTCAAACTTGACTTTGCCAAGACCGCTGAAATACATTTCCAGTTCGCTGTCCATATCGAATACGCCTGCAGTCTCTACAGAAAAAGCAGTTATTTTAGAATACGGAAGGGAGGAAAAGTCTTTCTTCTTACCAGTCACTCCTTGTACGTTAACTGCGATTACCCGCTTGTTCGTAAATACACAGTAGTCTCTCATGGCTTTATAAGCGCCGATGACCTCTTCGCCATTGATTAATAGTGGCTGGACTTCTGCAAATATTGACCCGGGGTCTATCTCTTTCATTTTTACATATTCGCTGTTCTTAAAATCAATCATTCCTGTTACCTCTCTTTCGCTTATGTTTTTCATGAATTTTATGTTAGCAGTTTTATGACTGAAACTAAGTATATTATATACTATTTTGTAGAATTTGCATATATTAATAAAGCGAATTATGGAGAATATTGTTGAGAAATATAAAATCAGATGTCAAGATATGTCGATGAATTACTAACTTTTTAGTACCGATTGATTTTGTCAAAGATAAAATATATCATCAGTACGATGGCGGTACGTTTATTTGTAAAAGATTGAAATAATGTGACTGGAATAAAAAGGATAGTAGTAAATTCGAACTTTTTATGCTAAAATGAATGTGTATAGAGTCAAAGAAATTACTATTTTTGCCGCTTTTTTACAAAAAGTGAGCAAATAAGTACATAACCTCAATAAACGCTTGTCTTAAAATCTGGGCAGGTATATAATATTACAAGATTATAAAAAGCAAATTCAGTGAAAACTGATGGCGCAAAACTAGAGGGTCTAAACCGTTAAGGTACGACAGCCAGTTGCATAATTCGATATTACATAGTATTGGATCATGAGCCTCTTTGGTAACGCGCCGGGGAGGTTTTTATTGTGAATGAGGGAAGGGTGTATTTACGCATGAAAAAATATGGTAAGATGCTGGCATCATTCGGAGCATTGGGATGCCTGGCATTAGGTTCTGCCACTATTATATTTGCCCAGAATTCTATTGTGGATACTTCCAGTCAAGGAATGAGTGTGTGCATTGATCCGATAAATGCCGTGATTGCCACCGCTTTTATCGGTATAATAGGAATTGTCGCCTGTATTAAACGCCGCGGCGAGAATTAGAATATGGAGGAACTGGCTGTTGGAAGAGGGCGAGCCAGTTTTTTTCATTAGAGGGAGATTATCAGGGGCAGGCTATAGAGGGTTTGAGGTAGATAGACATGAGTGTTAAAAAGCAAAAGGGCAGCAATGTGCTCTGGGTACATAGGGCAATATTGATAATGTTTGTAGATGCGCTAAGTGTAATGATTTCATATTTCTTAGCGCTATTGTTACGTTTTGATTTTATATTTTCACGGATTCCGGTGAATTATCTGGAAGGATATCTATGGTCCATGCCATATTGGATTCTGTCCACAATTGTGATCTTTTACATCTGCAGGCTGTATCATAGTATCTGGCGATTGGCCAGCGTGGCAGAATTAAGGATGATCATCACGGCATATCTGATCTTAATGGTGGTTGATGTGGCAGGGATGCTGTTCATGCATCTTCGTATGCCGCGTTCCTATTATTTTATGGGGTATGTGCTTTGCTTCTGCATGACGGCAGGAACAAGATTTTCCTACCGTTTGCTTCGCTCTTATACAAATAGGAAGAGGCAGGATGAAGGAAAAGACGAGCAGGACAGGATTATGATTATCGGAGGCGGAGAGGCAGGACAGATTCTGATCAAGGAACTGATTAACAGCAGCCGCTTCCATACAAAGGTGTGCTGCGTGATTGACGACAATCCGAACAAAAGAGGCCGGGTATTGGAAGGGATTCCGATTGTAGGGGACAGGAATGACATACTGGAAATGGTTGAGAAATATGAAGTGAACCATATTATCTATGCAATTCCTACTTCCAGCGCGAAGACTAGAAAAGAGATTCTGAACATCTGCAAGGAAACAAAATGCCGCCTTCAGACGGTGCCAGGGGTATACCAGTTGCTGAATGGAGAAGTGAGCGTCAGCACATTAAAGAATGTAGAGATCCAGGATTTGCTCGGACGGGAACAGATCAAGGTTAATAATGAAGAGATATTAAACGCGATTGGCGATAAGATCGTCCTGGTAACAGGAGGGGGCGGCTCGATCGGAAGCGAGTTATGCAGGCAGATAGCAACCTCAAATCCTAAGCAGTTAATCATATTTGACATGTATGAGAATAATGCTTATGATATACAACAGGAGTTAATCCGGAAATATCCGGACTTGAATCTGGTGACGCTGATCGGATCTGTCAGAAACACGAATCGGCTGGCATGGCTAATGCAGACCTATAAGCCGGATATCGTATTTCATGCGGCTGCGCATAAGCATGTGCCGCTTATGGAAGACAGCCCGAATGAGGCGATCAAGAACAATGTGCTGGGTACATATAAAACAGCAACGGCGGCTGCAAGGGCTGGCGTTAAAAAGTTTGTGCTTATTTCTACGGATAAAGCAGTCAATCCGACCAACATCATGGGCGCATCGAAACGTCTTTGCGAGATGGTAATACAGATGATGAACCGGGAGTATAAGGATACCACCTTTGTTGTGGTCCGTTTTGGAAATGTATTAGGAAGCAACGGCAGCGTGATTCCTCTATTTAAAAAGCAGATCGCGGATGGCGGGCCGGTTACGGTAACGCATAAAGATATCATACGCTTTTTTATGACCATACCGGAGGCAGTATCTTTGGTTCTTCAGGCGGCGTATTACGCCAAGGGCGGAGAGATCTTCATACTGGATATGGGCGAGCCGGTAAAAATTGATGATATGGCTAGAAACTTGATAAAATTATCCGGATATACGCCGGATGTTGACATTATGGTTGAGTATACAGGACTCCGGCCAGGCGAGAAATTATATGAAGAAATGCTGATGGACGAGGAAGGCTTGGAAAGCACAGAGAACTCACTGATTCATATTGGAAAGCCAATTGAGATGGACGATGAGTGGTTTAGAGTGAAACTTAGGCAGTTAGATGAGGCTAGTTATAGGGAAGCGGTGAATATGAAAGATATTGTGGCGGAGATTGTGCCTACTTATCGGCCTGAGGAATGAGTTGGGGAATTTTAAATGAATAAATATTAAAGCGGTAGTTAAAATAGTATCAGTTTATCTAGGACAGTTATGGGTGATTGTCGAGAACTTTGTTTACAATTAAATATTAGTTAGGCAGATTTGTATAACGGCGATGCCTTGATGTTGAGATAATAGTCACATATAGCAGTTGGGAAATGATTGACAGGAACACTGAGAGGTAAACAGAAATAAAAGTAATATGTTAATCACATAAATTCACTTTATCTATGCAAAAGGAAACCACAAGGAGAGAAGCAGAATGTTTATTGAAGAAAATCACAATTTCAAAGCAAACTCAGTTAAATTGTGGTTGAGTTCACCAACGATGCATAGAGAAAGTAAAGTTTACCTATATGAGGCTTATGACACCAATTGGATGAGCACGGTGGGGATAGTGGAACTTTAACAGCATGTCCCCAATAAAATATACTTTAACAAACTAAAGCGAATTTTGTCCATATAAACTCAAATAGAAACGCTCATAGAGGAATTTAAATAGAAAGACTGTACAGAGCAAAACAGTCTAGTTGTTGTTTAAATAGGGAGCCCGACCACAGTTGAGGCAAGAAAACAAAACCTGGCCACGATAGGGAGCCTTGCCGCGTGCAGGTGGGACGGCAAGGGTAGGAAAGGGAACGAAAATGTTTATTTCAGAAAATCATAAGATAAATCCAAGCGAGACAAAAATCTGGCTCAGTTCGCCGACGATGCACCCGGAATCAAGGGTGTATATGGATGAGGCGTTTGATACCAACTGGGTGAGTACAGTTGGAAGAAATATATGGGAATGTGAAGTTATATCAGCCCAGAAGGCAGAAGTCAACTATGCAGTTGCACTTTCCAGCGGCACAGCAGCACTGCACCTTTGCGTAAAACTGGCAGGAGAATGTCTTTATGGAAAACCGGATATCGGCAAGGGCGCTGTGGAGGGCAGGCGGGTTTTCTGCTCAGATATGACATTTGATGCTACTCTAAACCCTGTTGTTTATGAGGGCGGCATTCCTGTGTTTATTGACACAGATGCTGCCACTTGGAACATGGATCCGGTAGCGTTGGAAAAGGCGTTTGAGATTTACCCGGATGTCAAGTTGGTAGTCATGGCACACTTATATGGCTTCCCCGGCGATATTAAGAAGATACGAGAAATCTGTGACAAACATAACGTACTCATCATTGAGGACGCTGCGGAGTCGATGGGAGCGACCATTGACGGACGGCAGACAGGGTCTTTTGGTGATTATGCGGCAATTTCCTTCAATGGTAACAAAATTTTGACGGGATCAATGGGAGGCTGTCTGCTAACCAACAGCCTGGAAGACGCTAATAAAGCGAGAAAATGGAGTACCCAGAGCCGGGAAAACGCTCCCTGGTATCAGCATGAAGAGGTAGGATACAACTACCGTATGAGCAATATCGTGGCAGGCATCATACGCGGGCAGTATCCGTATCTGGAAGAGCATATAAGGCAGAAGAAAGCGGTGTTTGAGCGGTATCGGGAGGGACTGAAGGGGCTGCCTGTTACTATGAACCCTATCATGGCAGGTGCGGAGCCGAACTACTGGCTGAGCTGCATTCTGATCGACAACGAGGCTATGTGTCCACAGGTGCGTGGAGACCACGATGCACTTTACAGGGCAGAGCACGGAAAGAGTTGCCCGACTGAGATATTGGAAAATTTAGTAAAGTTTAATGCGGAGGGTCGCCCGATCTGGAAACCGATGCACTTGCAGCCGATGTACCGGAACCATCCGTTTATCACGGTTGATGGAAACGGGCGGGCGCGAACCAATGCTTACATAGAAGGCGGTGTGGAGGATATTGGAGCAGATATATTCAACAGAGGACTGTGCTTGCCTTCGGATAACAAGATGACAGAGGAACAGCAGGAACTGGTGATTGAGATTATCAGAGGGTGCTTTGAGTAGTTGGAGGATTGAGGACTGTGAAAGAACCGACAATTGAATATACAGAAAAAACGTCGACAGAGGTTTTCACAGCCCAGCGTCAACGAACCCTTTATGAGCGAGTTGTAAAAAGGCCAATTGACATGATTTGCGCACTTCTGGCAATTGTCTGTTTCTGCTGGCTTTACATTATTATAGCGGTATTGGTGAAAATCAATCTTGGCTCGCCAGTTATATTCAAGCAGATGCGTCCGGGCTTAAATGAAAAAATATTTCCACTGTACAAATTCCGGACAATGACCGATGAGCGTGATGCAAACGGAGAATTACTTCCTGATGAGGTAAGACTCACGAAGTTTGGAAAATGGCTGCGTTCTACCAGTCTTGATGAACTCCCAGAGGCTTTTAACATTCTAAACGGTACCATGTCGGTCATCGGACCAAGACCGCAACTTGTGCGGGATATGGTATTCATGACTTCTGAACAGAGACAACGTCACTCTGTAAAGCCAGGGTTATCAGGTCTGGCACAGGTTAACGGACGAAACGGCATCAGTTGGGAAGAAAAACTGAATTGGGATTTGAAATACATAGGGAAGATTACCTTCCTTGGAGATTTGAAGATTATTGGACAGACTGTCATGAAAGCCTTTGTGAAACAGGAAGGAGTCATGCGGGAAGGAACCGTCAGTGACATGGATTTCGGGGATTACCTGCTGAGTAAAGGGGCAGTTGATCAAGAAGAGTATGATGAGCGACAAACGGAGGCAAAGAAACTATTGGCTATGCGGAAGATAGGGTGAGTTATATGGAAGATGCAATAGCTATCAGACCTATATATATAGAGCAGAATCAAGGTTTAGGAAATGCCTTGAGAGTGGCTCTTGACAATTGTAAATACGAGTTGGTTGCCAGGATGGATAGTGATGATGTATCCCAGCCATATCGATTCCAAAAACAACTTGATTTCCTCCGAGTGAATCCATATGTTGATATGGTAGGGGGCAATATCACTGAGTTCATTGGTGAAGAAGTTAATATTATTGGGCAACGGCAGGTGCCCGAAACTGATGCGGAAATAAAGCAATATATGAAAAAGCGCTGTGCCTTTAATCATATGGCCGTTCTATATAAGAAGTCTATGGTTTCTAAGGCAGGAGGATATAAGGATTGGTTTTGGAATGAAGACTATTACCTATGGATACGAATGATGTTGTCTGGAGCGGTGTTTGCCAATATTCAAGATAATATTGTCAATGTGCGAGTTGGCAAAGAGATGAGCGCTCGCCGTGGCGGTATGCGGTACTTTAAGAGCGAGGCGGCGCTGCAGAAGTTCATGGTGGAAAATAAACTTATAGGCTATGTACAGTACATATATAATAATGCGATTCGCTTTGCGGGTGAGGTATTAGTTCCAAATTCACTCAGGACAAAATTATTTCGATTTACCCGGAAAAGGGTTGATCCAAATATTCTGGAAGTAGAAAATGATAAAGCATTGCGAGAACAAATATCTCAAAATCGCGAGGAGTATCCTTCATTTTCCGTGGCTATGTCTGTTTACGGCAAGGATAACCCAGAATGGTTTGACCGGGCGATGGACAGCCTGATGAATCAGACTGTAAGGCCGAATGAAATCGTTCTGGTAGTAGACGGTCCAATTCCAGATTCGATTCAGTCCGTAATAGATAAATATAGCCTGATGAGCAAGCCGGGGGGGTATCCCTCACAGTTATAAAACTTGAAAAAAATCAAGGACTCGGTAATGCTCTTCGTGTAGCGGTTGAAAATAGCAAATATGAGTGGATTGCACGGATGGACAGTGATGATGTGTCCGTACCGTATCGCTTCGAGCAGCAGTTAAATTATTTTGCATCAAATCCGAACATAGATATTATAGGTGGAGATATCACAGAGTTCGTTGGTGAAGAAAGCAACGTTGTTGGTAAAAGGGCGGTGCCCGAATATGATGCTGCCATTAAAGATTACATGAAAACACGTTGTGCGATGAACCATGTGACGGTTATGTATAGAAAATCGGCTGTACAAGCAGCCGGGGGATATTTGGATTGGTTTTGGAATGAGGACTATTATCTTTGGATAAGAATGTTGGAACATGGGTGCATTTTCGGTAATACTGGTACCGTGCTTGTGAATGTACGAACTGGTACTGATATGTACAGCAGACGTGGGGGAAAGAAGTATTTTATGAGCGAATTTGGCTTGCAAAATTACATGTTAAAAAATAGTATTATAGGAATCCCAACATATATGATGAACATAGCAAAGAGAGTTGTAATTCAGTTATTGCTGCCAAACAAAGTAAGAGGCTGGGTGTTCCGAACATTGGCAAGGGAGAAGAACTGATGGCAGATTATGTTCCTGGGCTTGTGAGTGTGGTAATGCCAACTTATAGACGCTCAGAAAAATTAGATAGAGCAATAGAAAGTGTGCTAAGCCAAACATATACACAATTAGAGTTGCTTTTAGTTAATGACAATGTACCGGGAGATGAGTATACCGAAGAACTGATTAGGCGGGTGCAGAAGTACAACTGTGATCCTCGGTTTCACTTAATTATGCAGGAGAAACATATTAATGGAGCGGCAGCCAGGAATGCTGGAATTCGTAAGGCCAAAGGGGAGTATATTGCCTTTCTTGATGATGACGACTGGTGGGATGAAGATAAACTTGAAAAGCAGATAAAAACGATTCGCCAATTGAGTGATGATTGGGGCGCTGTATCATGTAAATATCGTTTTGTGAATCAAGAAGGAAAAGTGATTGGCAAATCAGAAAAATATCAAGATGGTAATATATATTTCGATATATTGACATTGATTTCAGATGTTACGACCTGTTCCCTGTTGTTGAAACATAAGAATTTGGATGACACAGGCTACTTTGATGAGGGCTTATTAAGACATCAAGATTTTCAACTGCTGGTCAATTTCACATATAAGTATAAACTGATGGAAGTAGACGAGTATTTGTTAAATATAGATGTGAGCGATACACAAAACAGACCAGATGGTGAGACTCTTTTAAATCACAAAAAAGAGTTTTTTGATTCGATAGCCCCCATTATGGATAAATTAACAAACGGTGACAAAAAATGTGTATATTGCATGCACAACTATGAGTTAGGATATATATTTTTGAAGACGGGTAATTGGTTCAAAGGTCTTAAGTATTGCTTGGCAATTTTTACATCGCCCAAAGCCACTCTTTTGGCTTCAAAAAAAACTATGTTGAAGATTCGTAGCATGATTAGACGATAGGGGGATTGCTCAGTGAAGGAGATTGGATATTTCATTGCAAAAGTAAAATCAAAACTTTCAAAAAATGAAAAAGAGTCAATATGTGAATACTTCCGAAAATCAGGCATGAGAATCGGGGAGGAGTGTACAATATGCTGCAACCTAATGACTACCGAACCATACCTAGTTGAGATTGGAAATAATGTAACCATTTCTGGAGATGTAAAATTCATCACACATGATAATAGTATTTGTAAGATAGATAAAGAGTGCTCGAATGTCTTTGGCAAAATTAAGATTGGGGACAATTGTTTTATCGGACAGAGATCCACAATCCTGTATGGGGTTGAACTGGCAAATAATATTATTGTAGCTGCTGGTAGTGTTGTAGTTGATAGTTTTTCTACCGAAAGAATCATTATTGGCGGCAATCCTGCACGAGTCATTTCCACATGGAATAAGTTTTATGAAAAAAGAAAGCCTTTTGCAATGAGTAGATATGATGCCGAGGAAATGGTTAAGGCTAATCCATGTAAACTTGTAAAGCGAAAGAACAGTGACGCATTCTAACATGATGTGGTGACGGAGGGAACTTATGAACATTTTATTATTTACAACGATATACCCTGGTGCTGAGGCTTTCGGAATTCCTTCTGATACAAAAACTGTTCACTATTTTGCGAAAGAATGGAAGAAGCAGGGACACCATGTCGAAGTTATTTACTTATACCAAAACGCAATAAAAAAGATCAGACCTCAAAATTTAAAAGAGATATTTTATAGTGCAGAAAATGTTTATGTATATGAAGGCATTTCAGTTCACCTTTTTCGGTATCAGTTGCTTGTACCCCATGCAATTGAGTTGCAGACCTTTCAAATGAGAGATTTTCAAATTAAAGTAGAAGCTTGTATAGAAAAAATAGGCTTTGATGCGGACTTGACTGTTGTCCATTTCCCAATGTCTTTTATTGGGTTTGATTATCATAGGATTTCGAACCGTGCGAAATTTGCAACACTCCATAATTGTGATTTGCAGGGACTCGGCAAATTCTCTATAGATACAAGCCAAAAGTATATGGAGCAGTTTAATTATTTTGGGTGCAGAAACAAACAAATTAGGAAGGAATTTTATAGAAAGTTCGGTATAAATTCAGAATTGATTTATTCTGGGATTTCAAGTGAATTGTTAGCAGAACCTGCATTTATACAGAAAAAGGCATCTACTAAAAAAGAAATTGTAAAAATTGTATTTAGTGGTAACCTAATACCATTAAAAAATGTAGATATACTGATTAATGCAATAAGTAAGGTTAAATTTGTATACGATTTAGAAATAGTTGGTAGTGGAAGTGAAGAAGAAAAACTTGTGAGTCTAGTGCGGAAGTTGGGTATAGGAGAACATATACATTTTAGAGGGCGAGTTTCACGCAAGGAATCGGTTAGGTACATAAAAGACGCAGATATTTTTGCAATGGTCAGTAGCCCAGAAACATTTGGCTTAGTCTATTTGGAAGCGATGGCACAAGGATGTATCGTTGTTGGAAGTAAAAATGAGGGGATAGACGGCGTAATTAAAGATGGGTGCAATGGATACTTAGTTGAACCCAGAGACATAGATGCTTTGGTATCTATACTGGAATCAATATACTCACTAGATGTAAGTGACAAACAAAAAATAATATTCAATGCATATAATACCGCACTATCGATGACTGATGGACAAATGGCTGAATCGTATCTAAATATAGTCAGGAAAGGAAATGGGTGATGGAGCAAGTAGTTTCTTTGCGAGAGAAAACATATGAATATAGAGTATCAAAGTTACTTGTTATGGTAGTTTCAATACCGCTTTTCACTAATGCAGTGGGAAGCGCATTAGCATATGTTGGGTTATCGACACAAATCTCTACTCTCATAATTTATTTGCTTGTTTTTATTTATGGATTTTTTAAAGTTATCCCTCTATCAAGAAGAAAATTGGGACAGTTGTTTTCCGCACTGTGTGTTACAGGCATCACTATGGCACTGAATTACTATTTTGTGCCCGAGAGCAGAATCTATTTTAAGGCCAATTCGATGGAATTGACTTTAATGGTTCTAATTTTTATCCCGACTGCAGTTTATGTTGTAGGCTTAAAAAGTTTTGAATTATTCTTTGAAGGAATGAGAAAGATAGCCCTAATTACACCGATTTTGGCTCTTATATCATATTATTTTTTTCATATATATAATCTGATAAATTATATGGTGTTTTCAATGATGGTGTTGCCAGGCTGCTTAGCTGCGTATTATTTCTTTAGTAAGAATAAAGGGAACAGAATTATATATTTGATCTCTTATTTAGTTAATCTGTATATGCTTATAATTTATGGTGGGCGTGCAGCCTTTTTGGCAGCTGTTGTTTATGTTCTTCTTCTTGAGGTAGAAAAGTATTTGGAACAAGACAATACAAAAAAGGTGATAATATTCTCGCTGTTAAGCGCCTTGCTCATTTTAGCAGTTGTATTTGGTGATCAATTACAAACCGCATTATTGTCTATATTAAAACCATTTGGGGCATCAAGTAGAGTTGTAGAAACCATTATCAAAGGAAGATTTTTTGAATCAAACGAAGTTGGTGGTAGGTCAACCATATATGCTTTTGCTAATGAATGCTTGTCTAATATGAATCTTTCTATTGGCGGATTATTTGGAGACAGGATTGCGCTTTCAAGATATATGTCAGTCGGCGTTTATAAAACAAATTATGTGCACAATTTTTATTATGAAGTTTTACTTTCGTATGGATGGGTTGTGGGGACAACAATTGCTGCTTGGGTTACATTAAAAAGTGTTTTTGCATTTTTTCTTCCAGAAAATACAAATCACAGAGAATTTGTTATATATATGCTTTGCTTGGAATTTGTAAGACTACTAGTATCTGGCAGTTATTTAATAGAAGGTCCGTTTTGTATATTTGTCGCTTCATTGATAATGACTAAAATACGAAAACACCGAATAGAAAGATGAGGAGAAATACTCATGAGAGTTTTAGTTGATAGTTATAACTTAGTAACGCAAAATCCTTCGGGAGGCGTTAAAGTTAGGATAGAAAATTATATTAGACATATTGAAGGGAAAGTAGAAATTAAAAGATTTGATAAATGGGTCGATAGAGTTGATGAGTATGATTTGGTTCATATATTTAAATCCAGTTCTGAAAGTTGGACGATGATGAAGTATGCACATTCTAAGGGGATCCCTGTGGTTGTGTCATCTGTTGTTCCGAGTGAGAAAAGGCTTGCAATTTGGCTAAATAGATTACTGTGTTCTAAGTTACCAGTTTATTCAGATCGATATATGAATGAACTAGTATTGAAGAATGCTGACGCAATTATCGCTCAAACTGAGATAGAGAAGCAATTTATAGCCAAAAATTTTAGGATATGTGAGAAAAAGATATACGTTATCCCTAATGGTGTTAGTCTAGATTTGGAGAGAGAAATTTCTGCAGACTATTTTTTCTCTCGAACAGGAATTGAGGGAAAATATATACTTCAAGTTGGAAGATTCGATGAGAACAAAAACCAGTTAAGCGTTATTGAAGCTGTAAAAGATACAGATATGCAGTTGGTGTTTATCGGAGGTGCTGACAAGGAATGTCCTGAATATTATGAGATATGCAAATCTTTAGCTGGAAAGAATATACGTTTTCTTGGCTGGGTAGATCATAATGACATTCTTTTACAAGCCGCTTATCGTAATGCACAAGTGGTAATTCTTCCATCACATAAGGAGATATTTGGGAACTCGTTATTTGAAGGAGGCGCTTGTGGCGCAAACTTAGTAGCATCAAAAGTTTTACCAATCAACGAGTGGGGACTATCAGAATGGTGTAGCACGATCGACCCAAAAAATATTGCAGATATCAAAAATAAACTTCAGAAAATGTATGAAGACGATAAGAATAACTTGTTGAGTGAATTTATTGTAAAGAACTTTTCTTGGGAAGCCGTAACGGATAAATACATAGAAATATATAGGAGCCTGTTAAATACATGACTAAATATGGAATTCTATCAAAACTTTATAGCATAATAACGACAATAGTGCAAAAATGTAAATGGAGTAACCAGTTGAAGCCATATACTGGGAATTGCAAGGAACTTCATATTGATAGAAAAAAAACTTTGGTAATTTCACCACACGCAGATGATGAATTGATAGGTTGCTATACATATTTAATTGAAAATACACCATTAGTTTTTCTATGTTCAATGACAGGTAGTAAACATGATGTGGAGAACAAAAGAGTTAGAGAAGAAGAATTCATTGCGTTTTGTAAGCATAAAAATATTCCTTATTGCATTTCAAATGTTGAGTTGAAAAGAGATCTGCTCAATGTGCTTCAATCATATGAACCAGATAGGGTTTTGCTACCTTCGGAAGTTGATTGGCATTATGAACACCGTTTTGCAAATAGTATTCTATTAGATTGCTTGTCTGAATTAAACAAAAAACCCGAGATTGTGTGGTATCAGATTAGTGTTCCTTTTCCAATAGAGAGAGTCAACCGAGTTTTAAAGATGTCGGATGCGATATTTAAAGAAAAGTGGAATGCATTTTTTTTGTATTACAAAAGTCAGAACAATATAAATCAACCAAGATTCAGATTTATAGAGAAAAAACAATATAACGACGGCATCTATGAGAAATATATTTGCATGTCCTTTGAACAATGGAGATGCGCTATATTAAAATTAGGTGAAATAGAATCAGACCTTGACAGCATGAAATCATACATAAATGATCTAACAAAATTGTTTCGAAAGTCAATAAGTTTTTATGATCGCATATTTGGAGGGCAAGAATGAAGAAAGTAGGAATCATAACCTTTCACGAATCAGATAATTATGGTACATGTTTACAGGCGTATGCTATTTCCTCTGCAATTTCGAATTTAGGGTATACCACACAGATAATTCCTTATGTAAGATCGATAAAAAATATAGAACTTAAGCATTCTACGACTGAAAGGATTAAGTATGTATTTCAAAATTATGGTGTTACAGACATCATGTTAAGAAATAAGATTTATGCTGAACAAGTAAAACGGACAAAACTCTTCTCCAGTTTTAGAAACTTATATTTGCCGTATGGAGATGGTAAATATACTACAGTAAGGGAGTTGGAGAATAGCAATGCTATATATGATGCTTATGTATGCGGAAGTGACATGATATGGTCACCAGATAGAACTGATGATTTAGCAGTTTATTTTCTACAGTTTGCTCAAAAAGGAAAAAGGGTGGCATATTCTCCTAGTTTTGGTTGTTCTTCATTAGAAGGCTACGCTGATATTCCGTTCGAGAAGTATATAAGTGAAATTGACTATCTTTCGTGTAGGGAAACAAGTGGCATTGATATTTTACGAAATTACACAAGTTCTTATGCTACACACACGATTGATCCTACGTTGTTAATTGAGCAAGCCGAGTGGAATAACATTGCACAGAAAACCTATAACCATCCAGATAAATATGTTTTAGTTTACTTATTTGAAGGAATTCCCACATGGGCAAGAAAAACAATCAGGAATGCAGCCAAATACATGAATGCTGAGATTGTAGAAATTCCAATGATCCCCAAACAATATGCAGCAAATATAAGGAGAGGGATTCCTGCTATTGGTCCAGAGGAATTTATTACCCTATTTCAAAATGCTGAAATGGTATTTACCAATTCGTATCATGGATTGATGTTCTCCTTATTGTATAAAAAACCATTCTACGTGATAGAACGAAACACGACTTCCTCCTGGGGAAGATATGAGGATCGCTTGTTGTCTGCCCTAAGATATTTTGATTGTACAAATCGTTATATATCTAAAGACACAAATTTTGTGGCTGATTTTGATATGGATTTTGATTACGTGAATACGATAATCAATAATAGCCGTGAAATGTCCTTGAATTATTTAGGGAATTCATTACAAAAAGCAACAGAAATTGGAGCAAGATATGAATAAAACAGAATTTAATAACTATTTAAAAACAGAAGTTTATAAATTTGTCCCGCAGAATTATATTATAAACGTCTATAGAAGGTGGCGGCAGATTCATTTAGTTCCATCCGCGCGTGCGTGTTACTTTATACGGAAAATGCAATATCACGCCTCACAAAATGGAAAAATAAATCAATATTTATCACAAATATATCATATCAGGCTTGTGAAGGACTTTGCTTGTTATGTGTCACCAACTGCCCAGATTGACTTGGGACTCCATTTACCACATCCCACTGGTATTGTCATAGGGGCAGCTGTGATCATAGGAAAAAACTGCTCGATCTATCAAAATGTAACTATTGGTGGCGCAAATATTGGGGATGCGGCGAAAAAGCAGCAGCCTCATATTGGTGATGAATGAACTTTTTTTGCGGGAAGTATGGTGTTGGGTAATATTTTTGTTTCTTCAAATTGCGTAGTTGGGGCAAACAGTGTTTTGTTAGAGGATGCTTCTTCAGGTGTATATGTTGGTAGTCCAGCAAGATTAGTTCATGCGTTGAATAGTAAATAATTTTTTAATTCAGAAAAGTCAATGGGGAAGTTAGCAGATGGATTATATATGTGAAAAAGATAAATGTGTTGGATGTGGTTTATGTAGTATAGTCTGCCCACAGAATTGCATTCAAATGGAGTATGATGATAAAGGATTTCTTGTGCCATCCATAAATACCGAATTATGCATTAACTGTAATTTGTGTATAAAGTCATGTATTGTCAATTCGAGCCATAGCAAAAATAATTATATCACAAAATATTATTTAGCGCGGCATAAATCGCGTAGAGTTAGATTTGAAAGTTCTTCAGGAGGTGTTTTTACTGCATTAGCAGAATGTGTGTTGAAAAAAGGTGGTACCGTAATAGGTGCAGCTTACAATAAGGATTTTACCGTCAGACATATTGCTATAACTAGCATTGAGCAATTAGGTTTATTACGAAAATCAAAATACTTGCAGAGCAATACAAATGTAATCTTAAACGATTTAGATGAAATTCTCTCTTCATATAACACTGTACTTTTTTGCGGAACGCCGTGTCAATGTGACGCTGTAAAAAGATTATCACACAATAACCATAAACTTATTGTATGCGATTTGATTTGTCACGGCGTACAAAGTCCCGGTTTTTTTCTAAAAGCATTAAATTATATGGAGAATATACAGAAATCAAAATGTGTCAGCATAGACTTTAGGTCAAAAATTAACGGGTGGGCGAATGCATGCACTACAGTAGTCCGGTTTGAAAACGGAAAAGTAATTAATCGACGTCTGAATGATATACCTATAGGAAGCGCTTTTCTGCATAACCTTTCGATTAGAGAATGCTGCAATGAGTGTCGTTATAGAGGATTTGAACGTGTAAGTGACATTACAATAGGCGATTTTTGGGCCGTTCGTGACAAATGGAATTTTATAAGGAAAAATGGAGATTTAGGTTATTCGAGTATTATTGTTAATTCCGAGATTGGAGAGAAATTACTACGTGAGTCTTCTAGAGAATTAAATATGGAAGAATCGACTATCGATGACATGAAGGTGGCCAATGGTCCACTTTGGAAACCTATTGAATCTAATCCAAATAGGCATCAATTTTGGAAAGACTATTGTAGCCAGCCTTTTGAATATATCGTTGAAAGGTATCTAAAGGTCGATTATAAGGCACTATTTCGTTGGCATATTCGTAAATTAGGGAGAAAAACCGGATTGAGGAATGTTTATTATTGGACTAGGGGGATGCTCAAATGAATAACCCCTTGAAGAATGATTATATTTTGAGTATTACTGCAAAACTTTCTATGGCGATAATTGGTGTTATTTCGTCTGCATTTTGCACGAGATATCTTGGTGTAGAATATAAGGGAGAATATACATTTATTCAACAAGCGGTGAGTGTTATAGCTTTGATATTAAACTTAGGCTTCTATCAGTCATATGCTTTTAACTTTCGAAAATATGGAGAAACTGTATATAAAAAATATATATCGCTGTTTTTCGCTCAATTTATAGTATATTGTACACTTGCCGTTATTATAGCTGCTGTATCGAGAAATCTTCAAATTGCCTTGATAGTTATTCTTGCACCAGTTCAGATATTAAGGATACAGATGGATAATATTATGTTAGTGCAGAATATTAGGATCAAACTTATTGCAAACATTATTAATAGTGTGGTTACTGCTGCTTGTTATGGTGTTTTTTGGGTTTTGCTTCCAGCATCCGTTTTTCCAGTTGTTATGACTGTCTTTTGCGCTGATTTGTTAATAGTGGCTATTTATTTGATAAAAGAGAAAACAAGACTGACTTTGAAGTATTTTGATGCCGAATTCTCAAAATCCGTATTGAAATTTGGCATAGTTCCAATGCTGGCCTCTCTTCTTGTGACTTTGAATTATAGTGTTGATATTTTTTTCTTAAGACGTATGGGAGAACCAATCGAACTGAGTTATTACTCTCTGGCAGCAGGTATTATGAATTATGTATGGTTAATCCCCGATGCCTTTAAGGACGTTGTTTTTTCAAGGGTCGCTAGAGAAGAGAAAAGTGCCTCGATTCCGTTTGCAATTAAATGTTCTATTATAATATTAATTGCTATGGTTGTAGGGTTTAGTCTATTTGGAAAAGTGTTCATTACAATTATGTATGGCGTTGAATTTGTGAATGCGTATTCTGTTACCATGATTCTTTTTCTTGGTGTCTTTTCCATGGTTCTTTTCAAAGTTTTGGGAATTGTACTAATTGCTGAAGGCAAAAGAATACCATATTTTCTTCTCTTGCTTGTTAGTGTAATTTGTAATGTTGTTATGAATTTAAATTTGATACCAACATATGGAATGTACGGCGCGGCAGTAGCATCAGTAATTTCTTATAATATGTGTGGCTTAATGTTTTTGTTTTACTATGCGCATGCACATCATGTTAATCCGTTTGTGTTTATTATACCTACTAGAAGTGACTTTAAGTTACTGTCTAAATTAATTAAAAGGGGAAGATAAGCATGATAAAATATTTTGTTCTTTCATCTATCGATTACAGTTAAACATTGCTCTATTTTGAATTTTCAAAAAATTATTTTAGAAAGGACTAGAATTATGAACCTGTACGAAAAAATTAAATCAAACGAAGAATCCCTCTCCTTAGTCGGCTTAGGTTATGTTGGAATGCCAATTGCTATTGAGTTTGCAAAGCGCGGCGTGAAGGTCATTGGCTTTGACCTGAATGCTGCAAAGATCGAAACCTATAAGTCTGGGAATGACCCCACCCATGAGGTAGGTGATCAGGCAATCAAAGAGACGACTGTGGAGTTTACGGCGGATGAAACAGCTCTGCGCCGGGCAAAGTTCCACATCGTTGCCGTACCGACCCCTGTGAACGATGACCACACGCCGAATCTTTCCCCTGTTGAGGGAGCAAGCCGGATCCTTGGTCGTAATCTGACCAAGGGTTCCATCGTGGCTTTTGAGTCCACCGTGTTTCCTGGCGTGACGGAGGATATTTGTGTTCCGATTCTGGAACAAGAGTCCGGGCTGAAGTGCGGCGTAGATTTCAAAATCGGTTATTCGCCGGAGCGTATCAATCCCGGAGATAAGGTGCATCGGCTCAATACCATAACGAAGATTGTATCCGGCATGGATGAGGAAACCTTGGAGAATGTGGCAAAGGTTTATGAAATTATTGTGGATGCGGGTGTACATAGGGCAGAGTCCATCAAAGTGGCTGAGGCCGCAAAGGTAATCGAAAACAGCCAGCGCGATATCAACATCGCCTTCATGAACGAGTTGTCCATCATCTTCAACAAGATGGGCATTGACACACTCGCTGTTTTGCGGGCGGCAGGTACTAAGTGGAACTTCCTGAATTTCCGTCCCGGACTGGTGGGCGGCCACTGCATCGGTGTTGACCCGTACTACCTGACCTACAAAGCGGAGGAGTTGGGCTATCACAGCCAGATTATCCTTTCCGGCCGTCGCATCAATGACGATATGGGCAAGTATGTGGCCGAGCAGGTTGTGAAGAAACTGATTGCTGCTGAACTTCCAGTGCGTGGCGCGAAGGTCGGTATTCTCGGATTTACGTTCAAGGAAAACTGCCCAGATACCAGAAATACAAAGATCATCGACATTGTTAAGGAACTGAACGAATACGGAATTTATCCGTTGATCGCGGACCCGTCTGCGGATGCAAATGAGGCAGAAACACTGTATGGTGTGAAATTCTGCGATATATCTAAGATTAAAGATTGTGATGCAGTTATTCTGGCTGTGGCGCATACGCAGTTCGCAGACTTGACAATGGAGCAGGTGGCTTCCATGTTCAAGGCGCAGGAGAATAATAAAAAGGTATTGGCGGATATCAAGGGATTGCTTGATAGAAGGGCATATGAGGATGCCGGCTACAGTTATTGGAGGCTGTAAGCATCTGGAGAGCGTCAGCATTAAGGAGGTAGCAAAATGGGATATAAACAACTGGTTTTTAATAAAGATTCATTATTTCTGGTGACAGGTGGAGCCGGCTTTATCGGCTCTAACCTGTGTGAGGCGATCCTGAATATGGGATACCGTGTCCGTTGTCTGGACAATCTTTCTACAGGTAAGCAGGAGAATGTGGATCTGCTTATTGACCACACAAATTATGAGTTTATCAAAGGTGATATTACAGATTTTGATACCTGCATATCTGCCTGCGAGGGCGTAGATTTTGTTCTAAATCAGGCAGCATGGGGCAGCGTTCCGCGTTCCATTGAAATGCCACTTTATTACGAGGAAGTCAATATCTGCGGTACCCTGAACATGATGGAGGCGGCAAGGCAGAAAGGTATAAAGAAATTCGTGTATGCTTCTAGTTCGTCTGTATATGGCGATCATCCAGTACTGCCGAAGAAGGAAGGACAGGAAGGAAATCTTCTCTCTCCGTATGCATTGACCAAGCGTGTAGACGAGGAATATGGAAAGTTATACTACAAGTTGTACGGCTTGGACACATACGGGATGCGCTACTTCAATGTTTTTGGCAGACGACAGGACCCGAATGGGGCATATGCTGCGGTTATTCCTAAATTCATCAAACAACTTTTGAATGACGAGCAGCCGACCATCAACGGCGATGGTAGACACAGCCGTGACTTTACTTACATTGAGAACGTTATCGAGGCAAATCTGAAGGCGTGTCAGGCCAGCCATGAGGCGGCAGGGCAAGTTTATAACATTGCCTACGGCGGGCGCGAGTACCTAATAGACATTTATCACACACTGACTTCCGTCCTTGGCAAGGATATCGAACCGAAGTTTGGCCCGAACAGGAAAGGCGACATCAAGCATAGCAACGCTGACATCAGCAAGGCGAGGGAACTGCTGGGGTATGACCCGGAATACAGTTTTGAAGATGGAATCAAATTGGCTATAGACTGGTATAAGGAGAATTTGTGAGGTATTGTATTATGCAGTATTTATATAATGTGAATTTGAAGGATTATACAACCTTCCATGTGGGGGGGGGTGGCTGATAGTTTTTATATTCCCGAATCGGTTAATGAATTATTAGATTTGTTATTGGAATTAAAAAAGGAACACTTATACATCCTATCTGGTGGCTCAAATTTACTGATTAACGATCAAAAAAGATATGCGCATATTATCTATATGAAAAGTGTTGATTGTTCTTTTGAAAACTATGGTAATGGACTTTTTTATATAGGAGCGTCAGTAAGGATTCAAAAAGTTATAAAAGAAGTAAATGAAGCTGGTTTTGGTGGATTTGAAGAACTTATTGGACTACCTGCCTTATTCGGTGGAGTAGTCTATATGAATGCAGGTATTGGTGGAAAAGAGCACCCGAAATTTAATATATCAGATTTTGTACTCCGTGTTAAAGTGATAGATAAAAGTGATTGGAAAATTAAATGGATAGATAGGGCAGATTGCGACTTTGATTACAGAAAGTCTGTATTTCAATTAGATGGATTCATTATTCTTGGCGCGGAGGTGCAATTAGACGAACAGATGCCTGAAATATCAAAAGAGATAATCCGAAAGCGTCAGGCAGTAATCAAAGACTCTCAGGAATTTTTGAAAGGTACATTTGGATCTATATTTGCAGAATCTAATAGAAATGTACGAAACCTTGTCGCTTTAACTCATAAGAAAAAAGGCGGCGTTAGTTTTGGGACGAAAAACACAAATTGGTTTTTGAACGATGGAAATGCCTCGTTTGAAGATGCAATATATTTGATACATAAATGCGAATCTATGCACAAATTGTTCAGACAGCCCATATCAAGAGAAGTGATAGTTTGGGAATAATTATTTCTAATTTACTTTAGGCTGATTCATTAAATGAAAAGTATAGAGTTGATTTGCT
Source organism: [Clostridium] scindens (assembly GCF_019597925.1). NCBI lineage: Bacteria > Bacillati > Bacillota > Clostridia > Lachnospirales > Lachnospiraceae > Lachnoclostridium > [Clostridium] scindens. The sequence continues at coordinate 1,880,992 of NZ_CP080442.1, forward strand.
ATGCGGATGTACCACAGAACATGATGTATGCTATCGTGAAAAGCATTATCCTTCAGTTAAAATTGAATCTGGTATGGTTGATGCACATCTGAAAGCAACGTGAATAACTACTACGGATAGTTGATCGAATTTTCACATATAAAACGCTAAAATCTATAGAAACAGGGGATCTTGTTATATAATATGCCTGTTCAAATCAAATAAAATATGATAAAGTTATAACTATTAGAGTACATTTCGTATATACTTATAAAAAGGATGAAGACAGCGCAGATGGCAAGCGTTAAGGGTAGAGAATCATTGGAAAGGAAATAGGGATGGGAAATTCATCAATTATCCAGAAGAACAAAATGAAGATTGACAATTATTATGTAAAAAGAGGAAATGAAAGCAGAAAAAATTCATTTTCAGATTTGCAGAAAGATGCAAGAACAACCAATAGAAAAGATGATTATCAAGCATGGTCGGTACCATATGTAGAAAAGGTAAAGAGGACTGGCTAAGTTTGATGGAAGAGTAGCAATAAGTGGATGAGTGAAAACTTTGCTAAAAGTTAAACGGACAGGGATGGATTATTGCCCTGTTCTTTTGATTTATACTGGAGGCATGCAAATGACAAATCAACAAGCAATAGACATTCTATACCAACAATTACATACCCACAGCCAACTACCCACAGTCCCAGAAAAATCCACAGGCAGTCTTCATCTCCTCCAAGACTGCCTCTGGGACGTTCTCCTGGCTTATCAGAATCACCCTTTCCAAACCGTCAAAGGCCTTGAATTCACCTATCACATCAAGGGAAACGAGATGTTCTTCACCAGAAAGGACAAGTCCGTCACTAGGGCAACCGTCAATATAGCCCTTGAAAAGGCCCTGGAGTTCCAGGATAAGACCACCGGAAATGCCGCCTGCATCGTAACAGGGCCAAAGAAATTAGGCTGCTTTGGCGCCAGTTATCTGTATCCGATTTTCATGGGGATCGGCTTGATACAGAAGAAATAGATCAATTTTCGGGCATTTTAGTGCAATAAGGCGAATGTAATTGACAGTATCTATTTTTTTGATGTATATTAGAGAGTGTTAGATTTCTAAGAAGACATCGTGATAGTTTATAATAAAAGTATGCTAGGAAAGCGGCTTTTAAGAAGCCGGAACTGTACTTACAATGAGGAGAAATAGTTATGGAAGAGATGAGAAGAGAAAATGAAGAGGTGGAGATTGATCTTCTGGAAATTGCCCATCTTTTATGGAGAAAGGCCTGGGCAATCCTTTTGTGCCTTATCATAGGAGCGGCACTTGTGGGAAGTTACACCAAGTTCCTGGTGACGCCGCAGTATTCTGCGTCATCAATGATCTATGTGCTGACGAAGACGACGACCGTGACGTCGATCACGGACCTTCAGATAGGAACCCAGCTTACCGCGGATTTTATGACGCTTACCACCAGCCGTCCGGTTGTGGAAGATGTCATTGACGATATGGACCTGGATACTACATACGAGAAACTGAAAGAGAAGATTACCGTGAACAATCCGACGGATACCCGTATTCTGGAGATTACGGCTACGGACCCGGATCCGAAGATGGCGCGCGATATTTCCAATGCAATGGCAAAGGCTACGGTTGAGCGTATTTCTGAAGTTATGGATACGGAAAAGCCGAACATTGTGGAGGATGCGGTGACGCCGACTATTCCATCCAGCCCGAGCCTGGTTAAGAATACGGCGATCGGCGCATTGCTTGGCGCGCTGCTTGCGATCGCGGTGATCGTAATCCGTCATCTCATGGATGATACGATTAAGACGGAAGAAGACGTGAAGAAGTATCTGGAATTGAATGTATTGGCAGCCGTTCCGCTTGAGAAGGGCTCTTCTAAGAAGAGGAAGTCAGCATAATGAAAAATGGACGTAAGAAGTTAGGAGTCTTGTTGCTGATCTTGGCCTTGCTGTGCATAGGATACATTGTATACTATGAGGTGAGCAAGTCTGCAAATGAGAATATCTATGCCAAGGTGCAAAAGCAGGTGGCGGAAGATAAGAAGCAAAAACTAAAGCCCGGGTATATCAGTCCCATCGACTTTGATAAATTAAAGGAGACGAACCAGGATATTTATGCATGGATCGAGATACCCGATACGCAGATTAATTATCCGGTCGTCCAGGGCGGCGATGACGATGCCTATTATCTGAACCACACCATTGACGGTACCGAAGGCTATCCAGGATCGATTTATACAGAAAGGATCAATGCCAAGGATTTTTCGGATTTTAATACGGTCATCTATGGACATAACATGAAGGACGGGTCCATGTTTATGGGGCTTCATAACTTTGAGGATCCCCAATATATGAAAGAGCATCCAAACGTAAAGATCTATACGCCGGAAAAGGAATTGACCTACCGGATTTTCGCGGCGGTGGTATATGATGATGTACATATATTGGAGGCCTATGATTTTTCATCCCAGGAATACAGGCGGCTGTTTCTGGAATCTGTCTATAACAGCCGAGACATGAGAAACTGTATTGACGAGAGCGTGGCGGTGGATGCGGATAGCAAGATCTTGACGCTGAGCACCTGCATTGGCGGGGAGAACAATAAACGCTACATAGTAGAGGCGGTATTGGTAGATGAATAAAAAGAAGTTAGGAATATGTCTGGCTGCCGTTCTTATCATGGTAGTCGTGGCGTGGGGCATATATTCGGCGGCGAAGGATAAGGCAGACAAGTCCGGGAAAACGGCAGTTGCGGATCAGGAGCCGGATAACGAGGAAAGCGATGTAATTACTTATAATGGGAAAAAGTATCGGTATAATACGGATCTAAAGACGGTCCTGTTCCTGGGCGTGGATAAGACGCAGGAGGCAAAGGTCAATTCGACGCCAGGTTACAACGGCCAGACGGATACGATCATACTATATATCCTGGATCGGAATGCCAAAACGGCAAAACGGCTGGCAGTATCCAGGGATACGATGACGGAGATCGCACTTTATGACCAGTCAGGAGAGTTTCTTGCCACGGAAAAGGCGCAGATCGCGCTGCAGTACGCCTATGGCGATGGGGACAAGAAAAGCTGCCGCCTGGTAAGCGAGGCGGTATCCAAACTGCTGTACGGCGTGCCAATCCGCAACTATATCTCGGTGTCCGTTGACGGCATCAAGCCTATCGTGGATGCCATGGGCGGCGTTACGCTGACGGTTCCCCAGGATTATACATATATTGATCCGGCGTTCCAGCAAGGAGCGCAGATCGTGCTGGATGGGGCGCAGGCGGAATCTTATGTGCGCTACCGCGATACCAGCGTCAGCGGCAGCAATACGGAGCGTATGGAACGGCAGATGCAGTTTATCTCCGCCATGTTCGAGCAGTTAAAAGCCCAGGCGTCTTCGGATCTGGGGGGATATGGAAAACTTCTGGACAGTGCCGGAGAGTACATGGTGACCAGCATGACAATGGATGAATTGAAGGAGATGTCAGAGTATGATCTGGATTCTGAGATCATCAATGTTCCGGGGGAGATGACTGGCGGAGCAGAACATGACGAATTTCTTGTAAATAATGACAAGCTGAACGAAATAATCCTGAATTTGTTTTACAAAATTGAGGATTAGTGTTATACTAAGGTAAGCATAAAACGTACAGGTTTGTGCGGAAATTATATTAAAATGCGGAGGAGTAAGACGATGAGTAAAAGAATGAAGAAGTTCTTTGGGGCAGCGATGGCGACGGTAATGATGTTCGCAATGAGCGCGACTGCTTTTGCAGCAGGAAGCCCGGTGGCAAGCGGCACGGTTAATACAGTTACTAAGGCTGTTGACAAGAACGGTAACGCTGTGAATGTTAAGATTCAGGCAATGCCGGAGGAGTACAAGGCTGTAGTTGAGGAGATCAAGAACGTTGACAACGTTAAGAAGGTATTGGGCGATGCGTTTGTTGAAGGAATGTCAGTGGTTGACGTTCAGGACGTAGTAGTAGATGGAAATGCTACATTCCCACTTACCATTACATTCAAGGTTCCTGGCGTAGTGTCTGGCACAAAGGTTGCAGTACTTCACTACAACACAGAGAAGAGTGCTTGGGAAGTAGTTGAGAGCAAGGCCGGCGACGGAACAATCACGGCTACATTCAATTCCTTATCACCGGTTGCGTTTGTCGTAGACAAGAATACAGCACCAGGCGCGAAGGATGGAGCGAAGGCTTCACCAAAGACTGGCGAAGGAATGGCAGTTCCGTTTGTAGCAACAGCAGCAGTAATCTTATTGATCGGCGCAGCAGTATGCTTCCGCAAGAGAGAAGTAAGATAAGAATCATACGTATTTAAAAGAATCTCTTTCTGAGATATTATGTTTCGGAAAGAGATTTTTTATGGTATAATCGTATTGTTGTGAGGAGCGGGGCATATGAGATTAACGGATATTCACTGTCATATCCTGCCAGGGATTGATGATGGTGCGGCAAATGGAAAAATGACTGTGTCCATGCTGAGGAAGGCCTATGCCGAAGGCGTACGAAGGATCATCGTGACGCCTCATTACCGAAGGGGGATGTTCGAGCCACCGATGGATAAGGTGTATAAGAGATACCTGCAGGTCAGAAAGAAGGCCAGCGAGATTGGCGCGTTCGGCATCGAGGTATATCTCGGGTGCGAATACCATCGGCATTCGGATATGGCGGAAGTACTGGAGAGCGGCAGAAGGCCGACGATGGCAGGAAGCAGATATGTATTGACGGAATTCTCTTCGGTGGATCCGTATTCCAGAGTCCGCGGCACCTTGTATGAATTGGTTACGGCCGGTTATATTCCGATTATCGCACATGCGGAACGGTATCAGGCTTTCTTTGAGAATATGGAGAATGTAGCGGATGCCATTGCTCTTGGGGCAATGATACAGATTAACGCGGACTCGCTAGTTGGCGAGAGCGGCTTTAAGACGAAGCAGTTTTGCAAGAAGCTGATGAAGAAAGATATGGTTCAATTTATTGCATCGGATGCCCACAATATAAAGGATCGTCCGTCCAGGCTCGGGCAATGTGCAAAATATGTTGAGCGAAAATGGGGAAGAGATAGGGCTCTTCGTATATTCGAGGAGAATCCTTCCCGAATTATCGGACGTTAGATAGGAGACAGGAAGAAACATTATGAAAAAGACAACGATAAACTTGGAGCCTTTAAGTTATGGGGTTAGAGAGGCGGTAAAGACACTTCGGACCAATATTCAGTTCTGTGGCAATGACAAGCAGGTGATCATGGTCACCAGCAGCGTTATGGGAGAAGGAAAGACGAAGATTTCTACAAGGCTGGCAGTGTCTTTGGCGGAACTGAAGAAGAAGGTGCTGCTGATTGATATGGATCTTCGGAAATCCGTGATGGTTTCCAGGCTTCAGGCACAGCATGTGGATAAGGGGCTGACGCATTTCCTGTCCGGGCAATGTATGCTGTCTGATGTCGTAATGTCCACCAATGTGCCGAAACTGCATATTATCTTCTCCGGTCCTGTGGCTCCGAATCCAACCGAACTCTTATCCGGTGAGCGGTATATGAAGATGCTGGATTCTCTGCGCGCCCTGTATGACTATATCATCATTGACGCACCTCCGCTTGGAATGGTGGTTGACGGGGCGATCATTGCCAAGAATAGCGATGGAGCCGTCATGGTATTGGAATCCGGAGGGATCAAGTACCGTATGGCGCAGGATGTAAAAGAACGGCTCCAAGGCTCTGGGTGTCCGATCCTGGGGGTAGTCCTCAATAAGGTGGACCGTAAGAAGACCGGCCGCTATTATGGAAAGTATTATGGAAAATACTATGGCAAGTACTATGGCGACAGTGAGAAAGAGATGCTGGAGCCGACGGGGGATCCCTATAGCCAGGAGAGGCTGGAGCAGGATATCAGAGATGATTTGAAGCGATAGACAAGACGTATAAGTATCAGCAAGGCCGTGCGGGTTAGTCCTGCACGGCCTTTATAGTGGAGATATCTGAATCGATCATCAGGGAATAGTTGGTATAGTATACCACGAACCCCGGCTTTGCCCCATTAGGCTTTTTCACATGCTTTTTCTCTACATAATCAATCTCTACCTTGTCGCTGCCTCTGTTCTTGGAATAGTAGGCAGCCAGCCGCCCGGCTTCTTCGAAGGTGCGATCCGGCAATTCCTCTCCATTACTTTTGACGATGACATGGGAGCCCGGCGCGCCTTTTGCGTGGAACCACCAGTCGTTTCCTGTGGCGAAAGAGAAGGTCAGTTCATCGTTCTGCAGATTGTTCTTGCCGACATACATATGGTAGCCATCGCTGGAGACATAGTGCAGAGGCTTGCTGGTCAGCTTCACCTTTTTCTTGGTGAACTTTCTTCGTACGTACCCGCTCTGGATCAGTTCTTCCTTGATCTGGGCCAGATCTGCCTCACTTAACGCAATGTCCAGGGCATTGCTGATGGATTCCAGGTATTGGATATCATCGGCGGTTTCCTGGATGAGATCTGAGAGCGCCTCAAAGGTACGTTTCTGCTTATTGTACTTGGCGAAATATTTCTGGGAATTCTCCTGGGGCGTCATGGTCGGATCCAGGGGAATGGTAACTTCCTGGCCAGTGTAATAATTAAGGGCAGCCAGGTTCTTGGAGCCTGGAGCCAGATTGTAGCCGTAAGCGTTGATCAGTTCGCCGTAGACCTTGTATTTTTCCCGATTCTGCGTATCCCTTAACTGCTTGGCCTGAAGATCGTACTTCTTACGGTTCCGTTCCAGGGCTGTCTGTACTACATGGCGTAAGTCCGCGCTTTTCTGGCGGATGCGGGTCAGGGTATTCTTGGTCGCATAGTAGGTGCTGAGCACCTGGGAGATAGAAGCAAATTCCTTCCTGGCAAGGCCGCTGTAGTGCGTCAGCGGCAGGGCGCCAAACTCCTTGGGAGCGTTCCCTTCGTAATAGATGACCGGATGGAATGCGCCTTGGCGTACATCTTCCATGTAGTAGGAAAATTGCCGGTACAGGTGAGCCATCATATCGTCGCTTAAGTCTCCGGCAGTCATGCCGGATTCCAGGCCTGCCAGATAGCAGATCTCTTCGGCTACTACCGGGCTGATTCCCGTGAGACTGGTATAGATCGCCTTGCCAAGAGGCATCGGCTTCTCCTTAAGGGCCTGGTTAAAGGAAGGCTCGGTGGTGGCAAGCGGATTGTGCTTTGCCATAGTATCCGGTATAAAATATTCCCGTCCGGGCAATACTTCCCGCACGGAACTCATCTGCGCAGAGACATGCTTGATGCTGTCGATGATTCTGCCTTGATCGTCGCAGAATATGATGTTGCTGTGCTTGCCCATAATCTCGATCACCAGTTGCTTCTTGCACAGATCGCCCAATTCATCCAGATGCTCGATATCAAGGATGATGATACGCTCCAGCTTGGGCTGGGAGATGCCGGTGATCCGTCCATTCCCAATATGCTTTCGAAGAAGCATGCAGAAGTTGGGGGCTGTCATGGGGCTAGGCTTATTCTCGTCTGTCAGATATATCAAAGGGAGGGATGCGCTGGCCGAGATATAGAGCCTTTTTTGTCCCTCCGGAGTCTTGATGGTAAGCAGCAGCTCGTCTGGCTCCGGCTGAGCGATCTTGGCGATCCGTCCGTCTGCCAGCGCGTTTTTTAGTTCCTGGACCATTGCAGCAACCGTAATTCCGTCAAATGCCATAGATATGTCCATCCTTTCTTACTGAAATAAGAAGATTATAACATAGTTGACGGGATATGCCAAATGACTTATAATTATCAGTGGCAATTAAGAGACATATAGCAAATATATTATAAGAAGAGGTTCATATCATGATAAAAAGTATGACAGGGTTCGGACGCTGCGAAGTGATGGAAGGGGAGCGCAAGTTCACGGTTGAGATGAAGGGCGTGAATCACCGCTATCTGGATGTCAATATCCGTATGCCGAAGAAACTGAATTTTTTCGAGACAGCAATCCGCGGCTTGTTAAAGCAGAGCATCCAGAGAGGCAAGGTAGACATCTTCATTTCCTATGAAGACTTTACCGAGAGCCAGATGTCCCTGAAGTATAATGAGTCGCTGGCGCAGGAATACATGGACTGCTTTGGGCGGATGAAGGAGCAGTTCTCCCTGGAAAATGATATCCGGGTATCTACGCTGTCCCGCTGTCCGGAAGTACTGACCATGGAAGAGCAGGTTATTGATGAGGAAGAACTCTGGAACGGCCTAAAAAAGGCTCTGGAAGGCGCCATCGGCCAGTTTGTGGAGACCAGGACGCTGGAAGGAAGCAACCTTAAAAAAGACATCATAGAAAAACTAGACGGGCTTCTGGATCTGGTGGGCTATATCGAGGAGCGCAAGCCGAAGATCGTGGCGGAGTACAGGGAGAAGCTGGAGACCAAGGTTCGGGAACTGCTGGAGGATGCTCAGATCGAGGAGAGCAGGATTGCCGCCGAGGTGGTCATATTCGCGGATAAGATCTGCACGGATGAAGAAGTGGTAAGGCTGCGCAGCCATATCATACATATGAAGGAGACCCTGCAGTCCGAAGAGGCCGGGATTGGACGCAAGCTTGACTTCATTGCCCAGGAGATGAACCGGGAGGCCAATACGATCCTTTCCAAGGCCAATGACCTGGAAGTATCCAACGTTGGGATTGACTTGAAGACGGAGATTGAGAAAGTAAGAGAGCAGATTCAGAATATCGAGTAGTGGGAGAGAGGAAAAGACCATGAATAAAAAAGGAATTCTTATCGTCGTATCCGGTTTCTCAGGAGCCGGCAAAGGCACGATCATGAAAGAACTGCTGAAGCAGTATGACAATTATGCGCTGTCTATCTCTGCAACCACCAGGAAGCCCCGCCCGGGAGAGGAAGAGGGCCGGGAATATTTCTTCAAAACGGTGGAAGAATTTGAAAAAATGATTGCGAAAGATGAACTGATAGAGTATGCTAGATACGTGGACAATTACTATGGGACTCCGCGTGCCTATGTAGAAGAACAGCTGGAAGCAGGCAAAGATGTGATCCTGGAGATAGAGATCCAGGGGGCTCTCAAGGTTAAGGAGAAGTTTCCGGAGACGCTGCTTCTGTTCGTGACTCCGCCGACGGCGAAGGAACTGAAGCACCGCCTGGTAGGCCGTGGCACGGAGACGATGGATGTCATCGAGTTCCGCATGAACCGGGCCAAGGAAGAAGCCGAAGGCATGGATAAGTATGATTACCTGATTGTCAATGATGTGCTTGCAGAATGCGTAGAAGAGGTGCATCGGATCATTCAGGGAGAGCACAGAAGAAGTTTTCGTAATCAAGCATTTATAGAGCATATGAAGGAAGAGTTGAAAGGAGAATAACAAGCATGTTACACCCATCTTACACAGATTTAATGAAGGTCGTTAACAAAGACGTAGAAGAGGGCGCTACCAAGGTTGTAAACAGCCGCTATTCGATCGTGATGGCCACCGCCAAGAGGGCGAGGGAATTGATAGACGGCGCTATGCCGCTGGTTGCAGCGAAGAGTGGAGAGAAGCCGTTGTCCATCGCAATTAACGAATTGAACCAGGCGAAGATCAAAGTAGTCGGCGAGGAAGAGGATTAATACGTATGACGTATGTGAATAGAAGGCAGGTGCCGGGGCGGTATCTGCCTTTCTTCTAATCCCCGGATGGGGAACAGGACTTGCCAAAAGGAGGAACGAATGAACATATTATTTATATCCCTTGGCTGCGACAAGAATCTGGTGGATTCGGAAGTCATGCTGGGACTTCTTAACGCCAAAGGATACCAGATGGTGGATGATGAGATGGAGGCGGATATCATTATCGTCAATACCTGCTGCTTCATCCATGATGCCAAGGAAGAGAGCATCCAGACGATTCTGGAGATGGCGCAGTACAAGACGGATGGAAGGCTTAAGGTGCTGGTTGTGACTGGCTGCCTGGCGCAGAGATACCAGCAGGAGATTCTGGATGAGATACCAGAAGTGGATGCGGTGCTGGGAACCACATCCTATGACAAGATTGTAGAAGCAGTGGAGGAAGCGCTGGCTGGCAAAGGACATGTGGAAGTGGAAGATATCGACGCGCTGCCGCTGGTGGATACGGGGCGACTGGTGACGACGGGCGGGCATTTTGCCTATCTGAAGATTGCGGAAGGGTGCGATAAGCACTGCACTTACTGCATTATTCCCAAGATCCGGGGCAACTTCCGAAGCGTTCCCATGGAACGCCTTATAAAAGAAGCCGGAGAACTGGCCGGGCAGGGCGTCAAGGAACTGATTCTGGTGGCCCAGGAGACCACGTTATATGGAAAGGATCTCTATGGAGAGAAGTCCCTGCACAGGCTTCTTCGGGAACTGTGCAAGATCAGCGGCATCCGCTGGATACGGATTCTCTACTGCTATCCGGAAGAGATTGATGAGAACCTGATCCAGGTCATGAAGGAAGAGAAGAAGATCTGCCACTACCTGGATCTACCAATCCAGCATGCCAATGATGATATCCTGAAGCGGATGGGAAGAAGAACGTCCAAGAAACAGCTGGAAGAGATCATCGGAAGGCTTAGAAGCGAGATTCCGGACATTGCCCTTCGTACCACGCTGATCACCGGATTCCCGGGAGAGACGAAGGAACAGCATGAAGAACTGATGGAATTCGTAGATGAGATGGAATTTGACCGTCTGGGCGTATTTACCTATTCTCCGGAAGAGGATACGCCTGCGGCAGACATGCCGGATCAGGTGCCGGAAGAAGTGAAGGAAGAGCGTCAGGCGGAGATTATGGAACTGCAGCAGGAGATTGTATTTGACCAGGCAGAGGCTATGATCGGCCGGGAAGTGCTGGTCATGATCGAAGGAAAAGTGGCCGATGAAAATGCCTATGTCGGAAGGACTTATAAGGATGCGCCCAACGTGGACGGCCTGATTTTCATAAATACAGAAGCAGAACTAATGTCGGGAGATTTTGCCAAAGTGAAGGTGACCGGCGCATTAGAATACGATTTGATAGGAGAGTTGAAGGAATGAATTTACCAAATAAGCTGACAGTATTAAGAGTGATTATGGTACCGTTTTTCGTGTTTTTCATGCTGACGGATGTAGGAGGAGCAGCCAATAAGTGGATTGCCCTGGTGATATTCTGCGTGGCCAGCCTTACGGACATGCTGGACGGGAAGATTGCCCGCGCAAGGAATCTGGTGACCAATTTCGGAAAGTTCATGGATCCGCTGGCAGACAAGCTGCTGGTATGCTCCGCCATGATCTGCCTGATCCCATCCGGGAAACTGGCTGCATGGATCGTGATCGTGATTATTGCCAGAGAGTTTATCATCAGCGGATTCCGCCTGGTGGCATCTGACGCTGGAATCGTGATCGCCGCAAGTTATTGGGGCAAGTTCAAGACGGTCTCTCAGATGTTCATGATCATCGTGCTGATCGCGGACCTGGGCGGCGCATTTGACATGATTGGAACCATACTGATCTGGGTATCCTTAATACTGACGATCGTATCTTTGTTTGACTATGTTGCAAAGAACGTACAAGTATTGACACAGGGAGGCATGTAAGAGATGACTGTAGAAATGATATCCGTTGGTACAGAGATATTATTAGGAAATATCGTGAATACCAACGCCGCGTATCTGGCGGAAAAATGCGCGCTGCTTGGATTATCCTGCTATTACCAGAGCGTGGTAGGAGACAATGAGGAGCGGCTGGAGGATGCGATCCGGCTGGGGCTTTCAAGGTCCGATATCCTGATCTTAAGCGGCGGCCTTGGACCTACCAAGGATGATCTGACAAAAGAAGTGACGGCCAAGGTGTTTGGCAGGGAACTCTATGAGGATGCCCATACCAAGGAGCGTATCCAGCAATATTTTCGCCAGGTTCACAGCAACCAGGTGACGCCGAATAACTGGAAGCAGGCATTGGTGCCGGAAGGCGCGAAGGTAGTGGATAACCATAACGGAACGGCCCCGGGCCTGATTCTGGAGGAAAATGAGAAGATCGCCATTCTCCTTCCCGGACCGCCTAATGAGATTAAGCCTATGTTCGAGCAGGACATTGCGCCATATCTGAATAAACTGCAGCCGGAAGGCATCTATTCGAAGATGGCAAAGATCTGCTCCATCGGGGAAAGCAAGGCGGAGACCATGATCTCAGACCTGATGGATGCCCAGACGAATCCGACGATCGCGCCTTATGCCAAGACGGGGGAGGTGCATCTTCGGGTGACGGCCAAAGCAGACAGCGAGGAAAAAGCACAGGAGTTGATGGCGCCTATGATGGAGGAACTCTTCCAGCGTTTTGGAGATAAGATCTATACGACGGAGGAAGAGGTGACTCTGGAGGAAGCCATCGTGCGGATGTTAGAAGAAGATGGCATGACGGTAACGACGGCGGAGTCTTGTACCGGCGGACTTCTGGCTGGTCGGATCACGAATGTGCCGGGGGCCTCCAATGTCTATAAGGAAGGCTATGTCACCTATTCCAATGATGCCAAGGAGCGACTGCTTCGTGTGAAACGGGAGACGCTGATGCAGCATGGGGCGGTGAGCCCTCAGACGGCATATGAGATGGCGGAAGGCGTGGCGCTCGCCGCCGGGGCGGATGCTTCCTTAAGCATAACGGGAATTGCGGGACCGGGCGGAGGAACCGAGGAAAAGCCGGTCGGCCTTGTCTATATCGGGTGCTATGTAAAAGGCCATGTAAGGGTAGAGGAATTCTATTTTACAGGCAACAGGGACAAGAACCGGGAATATGCGGTGGCAAGGGCATTGACGCTGCTCCGGGAGGAGTTATTGAAAAGGAGGTAGAAGATGGACGTAAGAATATTGCAGCAGCATGAGATTCTTCCGGCTCTCCATCTGGTATGGGAAGTCTTTGCAGAAGATGTGGCGCCTGCGTATACGCCGGAAGGCGTAGCGCGGTTCCAGGAATTTATTAAGTATGACAATATCAGAGACATGTACCAGAAGGGAGAGATTACCTTCTTCGGAGCCTTTGAAGGAACGAAATTATGTGGCACCATGGCGGTAAAGTCCGTGGGCCACATCTGCCTGTTCTATGTCAGAAAGGATTGCCAGGGAAAAGGCATAGGACGGATGCTGTTCCAGGCCGTCTATAACTACTGCGCGCAGAAGTTGGGGGTCAGTAAGATTACTGTGAATGCCGCTCCGGGAGCGGTTCCCAAGTATGCCCACATGGGCATGCAGGCGATAGGGGAAGAGCAGCAGGTAAATGGCATACGCTATGTTCCTATGGAGATGCAAGTGATACCGGGACTTATGCAGCCAGTGAAAGAAAAGTCAAAGGCCCCTGTGATCATCGTGACCGCGGTGTGCATCGCAATGGTACTGGCTCTGATCATCGCAGGAGTGGCCATTGGCAGAAAGGTAAGACATATGCTCCGGGAGCAGGACTTATATACGCAGCCATATGACCATAAGGACAGGGACCATGATTATGACGACCACCATGACTATGATTACTTCGGGGATGATGGTGCCGGACAGAACAGCACGGATGCCGGAGAATTGACCGGGATTGACGCAATCCCCCAGAAGATCGCGGACAGACTATCCTATGACCTTGAGGAAGATGCATATACATATCAGGATGATAAGAAACAGACTACGATGATTGACTTTAACGTTAATTATCCGGTCATCAGCGGGCTTAAGGATGCCAAAGCAGAAGAAAAGGTTAACGAGGCGTTGAAGAACTGCGCGTTACAGACGGTAGATAAGATCTATGACAATCCCTCGGACGAGATGAAGGAGCGGGTGCTGGCTTCTTCCCAGCCAGCGCTGGTAAGTTATGTAAAGTATAAGGTGACCTATGCGTCTGAAGACCTGTTAAGCGTGGCCTTCGAAGATTACAGCTATCAGGGCGGGGCCGAATATTCCGACCAGGATTTGCGGACCTGCAATATCAGCCTCAAGGACGGAAGGGTCTATGAGGTCAAGGACATCATCAGGCTGGATGATGCCTTTCTGGCTGAGTGGGCTGATATTATGAGGGACGAGGCGGACAATGACGCTTTTCTGTCTGAACTGGATAAAGATGCCATGAAAAAGACGCTGGAAGGAGATTCCCTGGATGGCGTGTATGAGGTGAATTTCTTCCTGGATGCAGATGGAATTGAGATTGGCTACAACCTGAATTACAAAGAAGGAGACGCCAACAATCTGGGCTATATCTGGGTGACGGCGCCGTTTGATTATGATGAGATCGCAGAATTCAGGACGGACAGCGATTTCTGGACGGGGTTATAATATGGAAATACGTAATATTGAAAGTACGGATATAGCCAGGGCGCTTCAAATGGCCGGGAATGTCCGGATGGAATATTCGCAGGAACAGCTGCTGCAGATGGTCGCAAAAGGCCAGGTGACGATTGCCGGCTGCTATGCGGGCAGCGAATTACTGGGGTGGGCCATGGCAGATGACAGAGGCCGGATTCTTATGGTCTATGTGGCAGAGGCGCATAGAGGGCATAAGATGGGAACGGCGCTGATAGACATGCTGTGCCAGGCCTGCAGCCAGAGATATTCTGTTCTTCGAATAACGGTGGAGGCTGCCCCCGGTATGACAGGCTTCTTTAAGCACTGCGGATTTACAGCGTATGCAGAAGAGCAGACACGGGGAGAGGCTGTTTATATCCCAATGGAGCGTATGATATCGCCGTCCCAGGTAAAGCCGCAGGGAAAAAAGAATAGGCTGGCTTTGGGCCTTATCATTGGGGCGGTCGTTGCTGCGATCGTCCTGCTGGCCGTCTGCGGCGTTTTTCTCGGCAGGAAAGTAGCAACCGAAATCCAGGCCGACAAGGCCAAGAAGACGACGGAGAGTTCCCTCCCCTCTGAAGATGCTGGCTCCAGGCCAGACGATGACGCCCAAGACGAAGAAGACTATGGGAACGATGGCTCGGATGACGGGCAAAAAGAAGCCACCGTCGATGACGTGGAGTTAGAAGATATCGAGGCTTATGTGGCAGAGAATCTTCCTTACGAAGTTGCAGAAGAGACTTATGAGGAAGAGAAAAAAGAAGGAAAGAGCAATATAAACTTCCATATCAGCTATCCTCAAGTACATGGACTTTCAAGCGGCAAGGACGCGGAGGTGAACCAGATACTTAAGGACGCGGCTATGGCTAACGCGAACCGCTTTTATCTTGTTCCCGACGAGGATATCAAGGCATATGCCAAAGAGCAGCAGGAGGCCTATCTTGCAAGCGAGGTCAAGTATAAGATTACCTATATGGATGCAGGCCTTTTGAGCGTGGCTTATGACGACCATTATTTTGCGGGAAATTATGCGGCAGAATATTCAGCCCTGCGTACCCGGGTGATCAACCTTGACACTGCAGAAGAGTACCAGGTGGAGGATGTGGTGGATGGCAATGACGCCTTCGTCAAGTCGTTGCGGGAAAAGATGCTTGCCCAAGTTCCGGATAGTTATCCGGCCAAGGAACTGTCAGACGCATATTTCAAACGCATGATGGAAGGCGAGATTGTGGATAACCGGTATCTGACCAACTTCCTGCTGGAAAAAGACGGTCTTGCAATCGGATTCACTTTTGCATTCCGAAGCGAGGATGGCGACAGGCTTTCCCGGGGGTGGATTCTTTCTGAATATTCCGGGGCTGAAATTCGACCATATATGACGGGGAATGAACTGTGGAATTTGATAGAAAGTGACAATTGACGAATATTGAATAATATGAGAAAATAAAGTAAGTATGGTGTTAAAGATATAACGAACCTTACGACAGAAAATCATGCAAATTTGAAAGGAGTTTTAAAATGATTTATTCACATGAAGTAGAAATGATGTGTCCTGTAGCTCAGGGTGCAAATCACGGGCCAGCTCCGATTCCGGAAGAGGCAAAGTGGGTACAGGCTAAGGAAGTTAAAGATATTTCAGGTTTTACGCATGGTGTCGGCTGGTGTGCTCCGCAGCAGGGTGCCTGTAAACTTTCATTAAATGTTAAAGACGGTATTATCCAGGAAGCGTTGGTAGAGACCATCGGATGCTCAGGAATGACGCACTCTGCAGCCATGGCATCAGAGATTCTTCCGGGCAAGACGATTTTAGAAGCATTGAATACAGACCTTGTCTGCGATGCCATCAATACAGCAATGAGGGAATTATTCCTTCAGATCGTATACGGAAGGACACAGAGCGCGTTCTCCGAAGACGGACTTGCGATCGGAGCAGGCTTAGAAGACCTTGGAAAGGGACTTCGCTCCCAGGTAGGAACCATGTATGGCACATTGGCAAAAGGTCCTCGTTATCTTGAAATGGCAGAGGGATATGTAACAGGAATCGCATTGGATGAGAATGATGAGATTATCGGTTACCAGTTCGTAAGCCTTGGAAAATTCACTGACTTCATCAAAGCAGGCGATACTCCGAACGATGCTTGGGAGAAAGCAAAGGGACAGTATGGACGTGTTGCAGACGCAGTGAAAATCATTGACCCGAGAAAAGAGTAGAAAATCAGGAGGACAAGTAAATGGCTTTATTTGAATCATATGAAAGAAGAATTGATAAAATCAATGAAGTATTAAATAGTTATGGCATTGCTTCTATCGAAGAGGCTCAGCAGATTACGAAGGATGCCGGACTTGACGTATACAACCAGGTAAAAGGGATTCAGCCGATCTGCTTCGAGAATGCCTGCTGGGCATACATCGTAGGCGCGGCTATCGCGATCAAGAAGGGCTGCAGGAATGCTGCAGACGCAGCAGCAGCAATCGGAGAAGGACTTCAGGCTTTCTGTATTCCAGGTTCCGTAGCTGACCAGCGTAAAGTAGGCCTTGGACACGGCAACTTAGGCAAGATGCTTCTGGAAGAAGACACTGACTGCTTCGCATTCCTGGCCGGACATGAGTCTTTCGCGGCTGCAGAGGGCGCTATCGGTATTGCGGAGAAGGCCAACAAGGTTCGTAAGAAACCGCTGAGAGTTATCCTGAACGGACTTGGAAAAGACGCAGCGAAGATTATCTCCAGAATCAACGGATTTACATATGTGCAGACCGAATATGACTATCATACGGGAGAACTGAAGGAAGTAAAGAGAATTGCTTATTCTGACGGACTCCGCTCTAAGGTAAACTGCTATGGGGCCAATGACGTGCGCGAAGGCGTTGCCATCATGCACAAGGAAGGCGTAGACGTATCCATCACAGGAAACTCTACCAACCCGACACGTTTCCAGCACCCGGTTGCAGGCACCTACAAGAAAGAATGCATCGAGCAGGGCAAGAAGTACTTTTCCGTAGCATCCGGCGGCGGTACAGGACGTACCCTTCACCCGGACAACATGGCCGCAGGACCGGCTTCCTATGGCATGACAGATACATTGGGACGTATGCACTCTGACGCTCAGTTTGCAGGATCCTCTTCCGTACCGGCTCACGTTGAGATGATGGGCCTGATCGGAGCAGGCAACAACCCGATGGTTGGTATGACGGTTGCAGTTGCGGTTTCTGTAGAGGAAGCGGCTAAGGCTGGCAAGTTCTAAGAAAAACTTATTTTATAATGATTCCAGGAATTGTGAGTTGTGCTGATAAGTTTTGAAAATGAATATGTATAGATCAAAAGCGGAAAGCAGAATGCTTTCCGCTTTTGCAGTTTTGCCATTTTTATGGTATCCTATATCAGGATGCAAATTTGTGGAGCAGCATCCAAATAAGGAAAAGGATGAAGAGAAAATGGGCGCGTTATACATGATAAGCAGGGCGATATCAATAGGGATTATTATTGGCTTCCTGGGAGGAGGCGTAAAAATGGCCGTGAAGAAGAATTACTCCGAGCGGGAGATTTTAAAGAGACGCAAATTCGTAGACAAGGCTGCATTTGTGCTGAAGTATATGACCTTTCTTCTGCTGTGCCTGGGGCTTGTCTGGTGCGTGTATTTCCTGATTCTCGGAGCCATAGCGCCGGGAAAGGCAGAATATGCCAACAATATGTCTGAATTGATTGTTGCCGTGCTTACCGTGATTTCCATTGTCTTTGCTTTTGTCGAGTTCTTAAGGCGTACGGACGATAAAGACGATAAAGACGGCAAGAAGGATTGATACATATTAGGGGGAGACAAGACAGAAAAGGGGAGTAAAAATATGAAGAACGTTAAGAAAATCGTAGCATTCGTGATTGCAGCCGCGCTGGTTGCCACGGGATATGCAAGTTTGGACGATGTGGCTGGCATGCTGGGCGAGCCGGAGGCGAAGATTGCAGATACGATCGCCGAGGGCGAGATGAAAGTCACATTCCTGGATGTAGGACAGGGAGACTGCACGCTGATCCAGGCAGGCGGACAGAACATGGTGATGGATGTAGGCAATAATGACCAGGGAGAGCGGGTGGTCTCCTATCTTAAGGAGCAAGGGATCGGGAAACTGGATTACCTTCTTCTCAGCCATCCGGACGCAGACCACATCGGCGGAGGGGATAATGTTCTGGAGAACTTTGAAGTACAGACGGTGATCATGCCGGAGGTAGCCAATGATACCATGACCTACCAGGAGGTAATGGAAGAGATCAGCCGATACGATGTGGACGTAAAGTACCCGGAGGTAGGAGATATCTTTACGCTGGGAGATGCGGAATTCACCATCCTGTGTCCCAAGCCGGAACTTTTAAGCCAGGATGACCTGAACAATTCATCCGTTGGCATCAAACTGGTCCATGGAGAGAATTCCTTCGTTATGTGCGGGGACGCCGAAGCGAAGTCGGAGCAGGAAATGGTAAAGCGCTTTGGAAGCAGTCTGGAATGCGATGTGTTAAAGTGCGGCCATCATGGAAGCAGCACGGCTACAAGCGATGAATTTCTTGCGGCTGTCAATCCCACGTGGGCAGTCATCAGCTGCGGAAAAGAGAATCGGTATGGCCATCCACATTCAGAGGTTCTGGACAAATTAGAAAATGATGATGTCCAGATCTACCGGACGGATCTAAGAGGTACCATCACGGCAGTAAGCGATGGAACCCAGATCTCGTGGAAATGTGAGAAATAGTGGGAATATTCGAAAAATTATGCTGGTGCTTTAGCACGGAACAGTGTATAATAGGAGTGTTAAATACAAAATCCATAAACTTACGGATATGAGATTTATGAAGCAGAAGGAGAGAAGAGTATGAAGAAGAAGTTATTGGCAGCATTTTTATGTCTCGCGATGGCATTCTCACTTGCGGCGTGCGGAGACAGCGATGATGCGGGAAAGACTGACAAAAAGAAGGACAGCAAAGATGACGGCAAGAAAGTGTACCAGGTTGCCACGGACACGACATTTGCCCCATTTGAATTTGAGAATGATGAAGGCGATATGGTAGGCATCGATCTGGATATCCTGGCTGCAATCGCAGAAGACCAGGGATTTGAATACGAGCTGCAGATCGTCGGATTCCAGGCGGCAGTCAACGCTCTTGAGGCAGGACAGGCCGATGCGGTGATCGCTGGCATGTCTATCACGGATGAAAGAAAAGCGAAGTATGATTTCTCAGATGAATACTATCAGTCCGGCGTAGGAATGGCAGTAAAGAAGGATTCTGACATTGATTCTTATGAAGACTTAAAGGGCAAGACAGTAGCGGCCAAACTCGGTACGGAAGGCTGTACATTTGCGGAGTCTATCGCGGACCAGTATGGATTTACGGTGACACAGTTTGAAGATTCTTCTACCATGTACCAGGATGTTATATCCGGAAATACGGTTGCATGTTTTGAAGATTATCCGGTTATGGGATATGAGATTTCCCGCGGACTGGAACTGAAGCTTCCTTTAGATATGGAAAAAGGCGCGCCTTATGGCTTCGCCGTTATGAAGGGCGAGAACGCGGAACTTCTTAAGATGTTCAATGCTGGACTTGCAAACCTGAAGGAAAGCGGCAAATATGATGAAATATTAGATACATACATTAAGAAGTAGATAGGAGTCTTACCATGGATATCATTCGAGTACTACAGGAATATTGGCCATCTTTTTGCAAAGCGCTGATGATCACGCTGGAGATGACGGTGTTTTCCCTGATCTTTGCGACGATCATCGGAACCATCGTGGGATTATTCAATGTCTCCAAGATCAAGCCGCTGCAATTCATTGCCAATATTTACATAGACATTGTCAGAGGAACCCCTCTGCTGGTCCAGGTATTTATCATGTACTATGGACTGACGCAGTTTCTGCAGTTCCAGTGGCCGGCAATCGGAGGATTTACATCAGCCTTCGTCGCAGGCGTGGTAACGCTCAGTTTTAATGCCGGAGCCTATATGGCGGAGATCATCCGCGGCGGTATTGAGGCAGTGGATAAGGGGCAGATGGAAGCAGCAAGGAGTCTGGGCCTTCCTTATAAGAAGGCAATGTGGAAGATTATCCTTCCACAGGCATTCCGCACCATGCTTCCGTCCATCATCAACCAGTTTATCATTTCCTTGAAGGATACTTCTTTGATATCTGTAATCGGACCAAGAGAACTGACCCAGAACGGCAAGATCATTGCTGCCAATTCATCCACAAGGGTTATGGCAATCTGGATTGTTGTAGCGTTATTCTATCTGGTGGTATGCACGATCCTTTCCAGAGTAGCAAAACTGGTAGAGAGGAAGGTGTCATATGGAAAGTAAGATTAGCGTAAAAGGACTGAAGAAGAATTTTGGCAAGCTTCAGGTATTGAAAGGAATGGATGTGGAGGTAAGAGAAGGCGAGGTCGTATGCCTCATCGGCCCTTCCGGCTCAGGAAAGAGCACATTTCTCAGATGCCTGAACAGGCTGGAGGATATCACGGACGGAACCGTTGTAGTGGACGGCTACCAGATATCAGATAAAAGCATTGATATCAATAAGGTGAGAGAGAATATCGGCATGGTATTCCAGCATTTTAATCTCTTCCCGCATCTGTCCGTATTGGAAAACATCACCATGGCTCCGGTAGAATTAAAGAAGATGTCAAAGGATGAAGCCGATAAGAAGGCAAAGGAACTTCTCAAGACCGTAGGGCTTGAAGAAAAGGCAGATGTCTATCCGGCGCAGCTTTCCGGCGGACAGAAGCAGCGTGTGGCGATTGCCCGGGCGCTGGCCATGAATCCGGACATCATGCTTTTTGATGAGCCGACTTCCGCGCTTGACCCAGAGATGGTAGGAGAAGTGCTGGAAGTCATGAAGCGCCTGGCCGCAGAGGGCATGACCATGGTCGTGGTTACTCACGAGATGGGATTTGCCAAGGAAGTGGCACACAGGGTGATCTTCATGGATGATGGCGTGATCGTGGAAGAAGGGAAGCCAAAAGAAGTTTTTGGCAATCCGCAGAATCCAAGAACCATTGATTTCCTGAATAAAGTATTGATCTAGCACGCCTGCACGGCAAAGCGCATAAGGGCTGGAGATGGAAGCATAATCTGCTTGCATTTCCGGCTCTTTTTTGTATCATAGGAAACTTTGCTGCATTTCCTTATAAATTCTTTAGAAATGTATTCTATACTGTCCTCATAAGGAGGAATCAGATATGAATCATACCATACTAGAAACCCAGACATTGACCAAAACATTCCGCAGCCAGGAGGCAGTAAAGAATATTTCCCTGTGCGTCCCTGAAAACTGCGTATATGGCCTGCTTGGCCCCAACGGGGCAGGCAAGTCTACGCTTCTTAAGATGATCACAGGCATCTTAAGGCCCACATCGGGGCAGATACGCTTCCAGGGCCACCCATGGTCCAGAAAGGATCTGGCAGACATCGGGGCGCTCGTTGAGACGCCGCCCGTATACGAGAACCTGACGGCATGGGAAAATCTGAAGGTACGCGCCATCATCCTGGGCGTGCAAGATGAAAGAATCGAAGAGGTGCTGGAACAGGTGGACTTAAAAGATACCGGCAAAAAGAAGGCGGGAGAATTCTCTTTGGGAATGAAGCAAAGACTTGGAATCGCCATTGCCTTGCTGAACCGACCCAAACTGCTGGTTCTGGATGAGCCGGTGAATGGGCTGGATCCCATCGGCATCCAGGATCTGCGCCAGATGATACGAAGATTTCCGGAACAGGGGATTACCGTTATTGTTTCCAGCCATATTCTAAGCGAGATCGAGCAGACGGCAGACTATATCGGGATTATTGCCGGCGGGACGCTGGGATATCAAGGGGGAATGCCAAAGAAAAACCATCTGGAAGAACTATTTATGAAGATTGCGATGGAGCAGGCGGGGAGGGAGAGAGATGCATAGATTTTATAAGGCGGAAAAACTAAAGAATCGTCATTCAGCCATCGGCAGATTAACAATTCTAATGCCGCTTATCAGCGTGATCCTGTCAGCCGTACTGACCAGCAGATTCTTCACCATTGACAGTTACAACTGGTGGTATATGATGCTGTTTCCAGGGCTCGTAAGCCTGATATGCGGACTTGCGGGACAGCGGGATAAGAAGATGGGGAACCGTTCCATCCTTACGCTGCCGGAAGATCCAAAGCATGTCTGGGACGGCAAGGTGCTATATGTCATACGAGAAGCCGCTGTGGCTCTGATCGTCATATTTGCCGCGTCCGTCGTAATTGCCGCAATCCTTCAAAGAGGCATGCAAATGTCTTTTGCAGTGTATCCGTCCCTGGGAAGCCAGGTGGCGGCGACGGCGCTGCTGCTGGTAACGTTTGTCTGGCAGGTGCCATTCTGCCTGATGCTTCAGCAGATTATGGGGATCTTCCCGATGCTGCTTCTAAATATGGGCACATACTTCGTCATAGCCGCCACGGCTTCCTTGAAGTCCTATTTCTTCCTGATCCCGCAGGCCATTGCCTCCAGGCTGATGTGCAGCGTGATCGGGGTGCTTCCCAACGGGCTTCCGGCAAGACCTGGTGAGATGACATTCTCGCCGGAACTGCTGGATACAGGCGCCCTGTTGCCAGGAATCGCCGCCTCCATGCTATGGCTTGCCGTATTCTGGATAGCCGGAAGGAAACTATATGAAAGGACGGTGAGAGGCTAAATGAGAGAAGTATTTCGTACGCTAAGGGCGGAATCCTGGAAGATGAAGCACACCTTGCTGCCGCTTCTTCATCTGCTGATTCCCGCGGCAGGAGCGGCCATCTTCCTGGGCTACTATCGTTTCGCCGCGTTTGGCGATATGGGGCAGGTCAGCGGCTATATACAGGTGCTGGCCATCGCGCTGCCTGTGGTGGCAAGCGTGCTGTGCTCCATGTCGGTGGAATTGGAGGCGCAGAATCATTTTCAAACGTTCCTGAGCACGACGACCCGCAAGCACAGCCCGCTGCTGGGGAAATGGATCGTCCTTGCCTTGTGGGGATTTGGTGCCATCTGCCTGGCGGTGGAGGGATTTGTGCTGGGATACCGGTACCTGCTGGGAAAGGCATCCGTCAGCCAGAAGGCGTATATGGCCATCATTGTGGCTATGACGGTAAGCCTGGCAAACCTGTATCTGATCCATCTATTTTTGAACTTGAAGGCATCCAAAGGCATCTCTATGTGCATAGGAATCAGCGAGTCCCTGGTGGCGGCATTGTTCCTTACGGGCCTGGGGGAAGGAATCTGGCAGTATGTCCCATGCGCTTACACTGGAAGATGGGCTTCATATCTGCTATTATATGATTCAGGGAGAAAAGAGATGGCAGCCGCAGGCCTTAAGGGAGAAACTATGCTGGTCTGCCTGCTGGTATCGGCAGGCATCTGGATCCTGGTATTCCTGTGGTTCGGACTATATGAAGGAAGGCAATGCAATGACTAGGATATTGGCGATTGACGATGAAAAAGATATACTGATGCTGATCAAGAATGCGCTGGCAAAGGAGGGCTATGACGTGACGCTTCTAAGCGATCCTCTGAAGATCGGGGAATTGAATCTGAATGCGTACCAGCTGATCCTGCTGGATGTGATGATGCCGGGGCAGGATGGGTTTTCCCTGTGCCGGGACATCCGGGACCAGGTAGACTGCCCCATCCTGTTTTTGACGGCCAAGGTTCAGGAGGCGGATATTATGGAAGGCCTTGGCATCGGCGGGGATGACTACATTACCAAGCCCTTTGGAATCGGAGAACTGCGGGCAAGGGTTGCAGCCCATCTAAGAAGAGAGGGAAGACAGAAGAAGAATGCGGTCTCGGTGGGAGACGTGCAGTTCCTGCTTCAGGCAAAGCAAGCGGTGTATGAAGGAAAGGCGCTGGAACTGACCAAAAGCGAGTATGCGATCTGCGAGTACCTGGCATTGAATCACGGATAGGTGTTTTCCAAAGACAGAATCTATGAGCATGTCTTTGGATATGACGGGGAAGGCGACAGTTCCGCGATTACAGAACATATCAAGAACATAAGGGGCAAGTGCCAGAAGGCGGGATTTGCGCCGATAGAGACCGTATGGGGGATTGGATACCGATGGAAGTAAAAAGAAAGCCAAAGACGATAGCAGCCATATTCATTCGATATATCAGCCTGTTCTGCGTCAATACGCTTTTGATCCTGGGCATCCTTTTCCTTGCCTTCAGTGTGCTGATTAATATAGGAAGCATCCGCAGGGCAGATGATATGCAGACCCGGCTGAACGAAAACGTTTCCGCCATCAAAAAAGCCGACAAGGTTACAAAAGAGATTCTTCCGGAAGGGTGCGGCTACGGGGTTTATGACAAAGACGGCACCTATCTTTATGGGACTTATGGGGAGGTAGAAGCCAAGGAAGCGTGGAAGAACTATAAGGAAGATAATATCTATGCAAGGGGCAAGGGATACTACCGTTTCATTGCCAAGGAAGATGGAGAACTCTGTATCGTTAACTATTTCATTGAGGCCAGATATACGAACGCAGTATGGAACCGTTACCTGCCAAGCCCAGCGATCATGATAGTGATTCTCTTTGTCCTGCTGTTCCTTGTTCAGACAGTTATACTGGCGCGCAGTTTTGGGAAACATCTGTCACGGAGGCTTGAGGCCATGAATGAGATGACGCAGAAGATTCAGAGGAGAGATCTGGAATTCGACGAGGAACATTCCGATATCAAGGAGATCGATCAGGTGATGGATTCCCTATACAAGATGAAATGCGCGTTAAAGGAATCCCTGGAAGAGCAGTGGAATCAGGAGAAGGAGACGCAGGAGCAGATCGCGGCTCTGGCACATGATATCAAGACGCCCCTTACGATCATCAAGGGAAACGCGCAGCTTCTGGAGGAAGGAAGCCTTGCAGAAGAGGAGCAGGAGTATAATCAGTATATTCTAAGGAATGTAGCGGAAATCGAGCATTATCTTGCCCTGCTTCGAGAAATGCTGATGTCCCCAAAAGAATCTGTCGTAGAAGAGAAAATCAGCTGTCAGGAACTGGGAGAGCGGCTGGAAGAGCAGGCAAGGATTCTTGCGGCTGCCTCCAGGCAGGAAGTCCTTTCTATAAAGGGGGAACTGGCAGGAGACGCCAGGTGCGACTACAGCCAGATTGAACGGGCATGGAACAATCTGATCGGCAATGCCTTGGAGTATAATCCCGAAGGCAAAGAGTTACGGATAGACCTCCAGATTGTCCTGGAAGAAGGGCAGGCATATCTTGCTGCAAAGGTGACGGACTGGGGCAGGGGATTTGATGCCAGAGACTTGGCCCATGCCACAGAGCAGTTCTATCAAGGCGATGAAAGCCGCCATGGCAGGAGCCATCACGGCATCGGGCTTTATACGGCGGCCAGGTTTGCCAAGGCCCAGGGGGGAAGGCTCCTGCTTTCCAACTCCGAAGAGACAGGCGGCGGGGAAGTAACGCTGTATCTTAGATTAGAATAGAAAAAGGCCATCAGATATATACGGCATATGTCTGATGGCCTTTGTTTGTACTGATAAGGAGCCAGATTATGAATTCTGGCTTGCTTCCATATTCTTATTGGCAGTGGACAGCATCAGCTTGATCCTGTTCAGCTGGTTTACTTCGCTTGCCCCTGGATCAAAGTCGATAGCCACCACGTTGGAGTTCGGATGGCGTCTCCGGAGTTCTTTGATCACGCCCTTTCCTACCACATGGTTGGGCAGGCAGGCAAACGGCTGGGTACATACGATGTTCGCGGCGCCGCTGTGGATCAGTTCCAGCATCTCTCCGGTTAAGAACCAGCCCTCTCCGGTCTGGTTGCCAAGAGATACGATCTCGGAAGCCATCTTGCCAAGTTCGTCAATCTTTGCCGGTGGATCAAAATGCCGGCTCTTCTTAAACGCTTCTGTGGCAGGCGCCCGGAACCATTCTAACGCCTTGATGCCAAGATTCCCCATGGTCGCCTTGGACTTCTTCATGCCCAGGTGGGACACTTTGAAGTTCTGGTTGTAGAAGCAGTAGAGCAGGAAGTCCAGAAGATCAGGCACCACGGCCTCGGCCCCCTCGCTCTCCAGCAGATCCACCAGATGATTATTGGCGGAGGGAAGGAACTTCACCAGAATCTCGCCTACCACGCCTACCCGCGGCTTCTTCACATCCAGCAGTTCCAGGTTATTGTCGAAGTCCTCGATAATCTCCCGGCATAATTGCTTGAACCTCCTCCTGGAAGGATAGCCTTGGGAGAGGTACTCCTTGCAGACGCCCTTCCACTTTTCGTGCATAGCATTGGCAGAACCAGGCACTGCCTCGTAAGGCCGCAACCGGTAGACGCATTTCATGAAGATGTCTCCGAAGATCGCCGCATAGATTCCACGCAGGGCCAGGGAAGGCGTAATCTTGAATCCTGGGTTGCCTTCCAGGCCGCTTAGGTTGATGGAGATCACCGGAATGTGCCCGAATCCGGCCTTTTTAAGCGCCCGGCGGATAAAGCCGATATAGTTGGAAGCACGGCATCCGCCGCCCGTCTGGCTGATAATGACGGCAAGCTTATCGGTGTTATATTTGCCGGACAGGATGGCCTCCATGATCTGGCCGACGACCATCAGAGATGGGTAGCAGGCATCATTATTCACATATTTAAGCCCCATATCTACCGCCTGCTTATTGTCGTTTGGAAGGACTTCCACATGATAGCCGGATGCCTGGAAGGCAACCTCCAGCAGATCGAAGTGGATGGGCGACATCTGCGGGCACAGGATGGTATAGTCTTTGCGCATCTCCTTGGTAAACGGAACCTTGGTGATGGCGGCAGACTGTATCTTGCGCTTATCGTTTCTCTGTTCTCTTACCCGGATAGCGGCGAGAAGAGAGCGGACACGGATTCTGGCCGCGCCCAGATTATTTACCTCGTCGATTTTCAGCGATGTATAGATCTTATCCGATTCATTCAGGATGGAAGCCACCTGGTCGGTTGTTACGGCATCCAGGCCGCATCCGAAGGAATTCAGCTGGATCAGATCCAGATTATCGGTCGTCTTCACATAGTTCGCGGCAGCGTACAGGCGGGAATGGTACATCCACTGGTCCATGACGTTGAGCGGCCGCTCCACCGGATTCAAGTGGGAGACGGAATCTTCTGTAAGCACTGCGATGTCATAAGAGTTGATCAATTCCGGAATCCCGTGATTTACCTCCGGGTCAATATGATAAGGGCGTCCGGCCAGGACGATGCCCCGGTTGCCGGTCTCATTCAGATACTGGATGGTTTCCTCGCCCTTGCTGCGCATATCCTGGCGACAGGCTGCCAGTTCTTCCCATGCCGCATGCACGGCAGACTTGATCTCTCCTTCGGAAATCGAGAACTTGGAAGATAATTCTTCCACCAGCCGGTAGGCGATAGTCTCTTCATTTAAGAGCGAGAGGAACGGATGGATGAAATCTACGTCCCCATTTACAATGGCATCAATGTTATTCTTGATATTCTCCGGGTAGGAGGTAACGATCGGGCAGTTATAATGGTTGTTGGCATCCTCGAACTCGTTGCGCTCATAAGGAACGCTGGGGTAGAAGATGTGCCGGATGCCCTGATCGATCAGCCACTGCACATGGCCGTGAGCCAGCTTGGCAGGGTAGCACTCGGACTCGCTGGGGATGGATTCGATTCCCAGTTCATATACCTTCTTGGTAGAAGAAGGAGAAAGAACCACGCGAAAGCCCAGAGTCGTAAAGAAGGTAAACCAGAACGGGTAGTTCTCATACATATTCAGGACCCGTGGGATTCCAATCACGCCGCGTTTTGCCTTCTCTTCGCCGAGAGGCTGGTAATCAAAGTAGCGTTTCAGCTTATATTCAAACAGGTTGGGAAGCTTGTTCTGTGCCTTCTCCTTGCCAAGCCCCCGCTCGCAGCGGTTGCCCGTGATGAACTTGCGCCCGCCGCTGAAATGGTTGATGGTCAGACGGCAGTTGTTGGTGCAGCCCCTGCACTTGGTCATAGTGGTGGAGTACTCTAGGGCCTCGATGTCCTCGATGGACAGCATGGTCGTGCCTTCGCAGTCTATGTACCGTTCCCTGGCTATGAGAGCGGCCCCGAAAGCGCCCATAATGCCCGCAATATCCGGACGGATGGCGTGGCAGCCTGCAATCTTTTCAAAACTTCGCAGCACGGCATTGTTATAGAAGGTGCCGCCCTGTACGACAATGTGATTTCCAAGTTCGCTGGCGTCGGATACCTTGATCACCTTGAATAGCGCGTTCTTGATGACCGAGTAGGCAAGTCCGGCGGAAATATCGGATACTTCCGCGCCTTCTTTCTGGGCCTGCTTTACCTTGGAATTCATAAAAACGGTACAGCGGGTGCCAAGGTCGATCGGATTCTTGGCGAATAACGCCTCATGGGCAAAGTCCTCCACCGTGTAGTTGAGGGATTTGGCAAAGGTCTCTATAAATGAGCCGCAGCCGGAAGAGCATGCCTCGTTTAGCAGGACATTGTCTACCGTCTGGTTCTTAATCTTGATACATTTCATATCCTGACCGCCAATGTCCAGGATGCAGTCTACATCCGGCTCGAAAAAGGAGGCGGCATAGTAATGGGATACCGTCTCTACCTCGCCTTCATCCAGCAGGAGGGCGGCCTTGATCAGGGCCTCGCCGTATCCGGTAGAGCAGGAGTGGACGATCTCGACGCCCTCGGGCAGCTTGCTGTAAATGTCTTTGATCGCGTGGATCGTCGTGCCCAGCGGGTCTCCCTCGTTATTGTGGTAGAAGGAATACAGCAAGGTGCCGTCCTCGCCTACCAGGGCGGCCTTGGTGGTGGTGGAGCCGGCATCAATCCCAAGGAAGGCCTTGCCTGTATAGGTGTCCAGATCCTTAACCGGAACCTGATGCTTCGCATGGCGCTCGGCAAATTCCTTATAATCTGCCTCGCTGGAGAATAAGGGCTCCATGCGGTCTACCTCGAACTCCATCTTGATCTTGCCTTCCAGCCGGTTCTGCATCTCCTGGAGAGAGACATCCAGATCCTTTTTCGAGTTCATAGCAGATCCGATCGCCGCAAACAGATGCGAGTTGACAGGCACGATGGCGTGCTCGTCATCCAGTTTAAGCGTACGTACGAAGGACTCCTTAAGTTCAGACAGGAAATGAAGCGGCCCTCCAAGAAACGCTACGTGTCCCCGGATTGGCTTGCCGCAGGCAAGTCCGCTGATCGTCTGATTAACGACAGCCTGGAAGATGGAAGCGGCCAGATCCTCCTTGGAAGCCCCTTCATTGATCAGAGGCTGTATGTCTGATTTGGCAAATACTCCGCATCTTGCGGCAATCGAGTACAATGCCTTGTAGTTCTTGGCATATTCGTTAAGGCCGGAGGCGTCCGTCTGAAGAAGGGAGGCCATCTGGTCGATAAAAGAGCCCGTACCGCCGGCACATACGCCGTTCATACGCTGTTCCACATTTCCGCCTTCAAAATAAATGATCTTGGCATCCTCGCCGCCCAGCTCGATGGCCACGTCGGTCTGAGGCGCATAGTGCTGCAGGGCCGTAGATACTGCGATCACTTCCTGTACGAATGGAACGCCAAGATGCTTGGCCAGCGTAAGTCCGCCGGAGCCGGTAATCACAGGAGAAGCGTGGACTGCGCCCAGCTTGAAGATGGCTCTTCCAAGCAGATCGGAAAGAGTCTCCTGAATATTCGCAAAATGCCTTTCATAATCGGAAAAGGCGATATCGTTATTCTCATCCACCAAGGCGATTTTTACCGTGGTGGAGCCGATATCAATTCCTAATGTATATAATTCTTTCTGGCTCATAATATGTAACTCCTTATTACAAATGTATATCCCACCATTGTCCGTACATGCCCGTATTTTTAAAACTGCGGCCTCGGGAAGAGGAAGGGTATCTTCTTATTAATATGTGTTTTCTTGGTTTACAACTTGTAACATTATACGACAAAATATTTGAAATGACAATTCGCAAATGTGATAGAAATATAAAAAACCTGTTAAACTTCCATGGTAGAATTGACAAACAAACCTCAAAACGGTAGAATGACTACAGTGTGAAACGAAGAAAGCAGGGAGTAGAATTTATGAATAATTGGCTGAATAAACTGGAAAAAAAGATTGGAAGATTCGCGATTCCGAATCTCATCAACTATATTGTCATACTGTATGCTTTGGGATATGTAATTGTCATGCTGAACCCAATGATATATTTTCAATACCTTTGCCTTGATCCTGTTGCGATCATGCATGGACAGATATGGAGGATTATAACATTTTTAGCGTTTCCTCCCTCAACCAATATATTCCTGTGCGCATTGCTGCTGTATGTAGATTATCTGATCGGCCAGCAGCTGGAGGCAGTGCTTGGAACGTTCCGATTCAATGTATTCGTGATCCAGGGCATCCTGCTTCACGCGATTGCGGCAGTCGTAGTATATGTATTGACCGGCATGCCGGTGGTTATGGATTCACAGTATATTATTATGTCCATGTTTTTTTTATTCGCCGCATTATTTCCGGAAGCACAGTTTATGCTGTATTTTGCCATCCCGATCAAAGGGAAATGGATTGCCTGGATTGACGCCATCTACTTTGGCTATGCGATTGTCAGCTACTTCCTGCCGTTCGGAAACGGAGGGAGCGCGAACGCGGCGCTGGCTGCCGCAGTATCCGTGATAAATGTCCTGCTCTTCTTTATGAGCGCAAGGAATACGAATCCTTATTCTCCTAAAGAGATGAAGCGGAAAAGAGAATACAAGAAGAAGGTGGAGCGGGCGCAGCGTCCCACGCACGTATATGAGAATGGGGCAAAACATAAATGCGCTGTCTGTGGAAGGACAGAACTGGATGATCCGAGCCTGGAGTTCCGTTACTGCTCGAAATGTAACGGCAACTATGAGTATTGCCAGGATCATCTGTTCACACATACACATGTAAAATAGAAATGAGAGAGGGAAGCAAAAGAATATGAAGAAAACGAAGATTATATGTACCATGGGACCAAATACCAACGATGCAGGACTGATGCGGGCGCTGGTTCAGAATGGAATGGATATTGCAAGATTTAATTTTTCTCACGGAGATCACGAGGAGCAGAAAGCCCGGATGGATATGCTAAAGAAGATCCGGGAGGAAGAAAACAAGCCGGTGGCGATCCTTCTGGATACCAAGGGGCCGGAGATCCGTACAGGGATATTAAAAGATGGGAAGAAGATCAACCTGCAGGCCGGTAACCTCTTTACATTGACGACAGAGGATATTGTAGGCGACGAGAGCAAAGTGTCTATTACTTACGCAGGCCTGGTTGAGGACGTGCAGGTTGGAAGCACGATCCTGGTGGATGATGGCCTGATTGGCCTGAAAGTAAAGGAAAAGAAAGGCAAGGAGATCGTCTGTACCGTAATCAATGGAGGAGAACTCGGGGAGCGTAAAGGTGTCAATGTGCCAAATGTGCCGGTGCGCCTGCCTGCCATTACCGATAAGGACAGAGAGGATATTCGCTTTGGCGTAGAACAGGAGATCGACTTTATCGCGGCATCCTTTGTCCGCAATGCAGAGTGCATCCTGGAGATCAAGGCATTTCTTCGGGAGTGCGGCGCGCCATATATTCCGATCATCGCTAAGATTGAGAATGCGGAAGGAATTAAGAACATCGATGAGATCATCCGCTGCGCGGATGGAATCATGGTTGCCCGTGGAGACCTGGGCGTAGAGATTCCGGCGGAGGAAGTGCCCTATCTGCAGAAGATGATGATCCAGAAATGTAATGATAATTATAAGCCGGTCATCACGGCAACCCAGATGCTGGATTCCATGATCCGTAATCCACGCCCTACCAGGGCGGAGGTTACCGACGTTGCCAACGCCGTATACGACGGTACGGACGCGGTGATGCTGTCCGGCGAGACGGCCCAGGGAAAATATCCAGTGGAAGCTCTCCAGATGATGG
The DNA here is from genome assembly GCF_019597925.1 of [Clostridium] scindens. NCBI lineage: Bacteria > Bacillati > Bacillota > Clostridia > Lachnospirales > Lachnospiraceae > Lachnoclostridium > [Clostridium] scindens. The sequence continues at coordinate 1,913,208 of NZ_CP080442.1, forward strand.
TGCATATCGTAGAGAATACCGAGGAACATCTGGACTATGAAACGCTGCTCAAAAAAGCAGAAGAACATCGGATGAAGAGCACGTCAAGCGCTTTGGGACATGCAACGGTCACCACGGCCAATAACCTTGGTGCAAAATGCATTATTACGCCATCCGTATCCGGCGCGACGGCAAGAGTGGTATCAAAGTTCAAGCCGAGGACCGAGATCATTGGCGTGACGCCAAATGAGGCGACTTTGAGAAGAATGCAGATCTATTGGGGCGTAAGGCCATTAAAATCCATAGAATTCAGCACCACGGAAGATATCTGCAACGGAGCCATCGAACTGGTATGTGCCAAGCAGATCGCGGAATCCGGGGATATCATCGTGCTGACGGCAGGGATCCCTTCCCCGAACGTACAGGCCCAGAAGACCAGCGTCAGCAATATAATGCGGATTGCGGTAGTGGATTAAGGAGAATTGAATTATGAAGTTGTGGCGCCGCCGGCGAGGGCAGGAGGATGATTCCTGCGACGCTTTGGCGCCTGCATCTCTTGCACGGAGTCGTAAGCCTGATGAAGAGTCGCCGATTGCGGCTCCTCTCCACCAGGCTTACGTCTCCGGCAATTCGTTGGCAATTCTTACGTGGAGTGCCTGCGTTTGGGTAAGCCGTTCGAAGTTTGGGGTGGAAGTCATGGAAAATAAAAGAAAAGAAGCCAGTACAAAGGAAGAATGAGACGATGTTACAGTCTCCCCTGGGTACTGGTTTTTATTATTATATGATTCGAGCCAATAACCGGGGCAGAATTGCCAACGAATTGCCGGGAGCGTGTCGGGAGAGGGAGGGATTCTGGAGGGAAGCGGATGGGGCGGAGAATCCATGCCTGAGATGTTAGGCCGTAGGAGAGGAGCCGCGATCGGCGACTCTCCTACAGCCTTACAGATCAGTGCATTAGTCGCAGCCCCAGTAGCGTCGCAAGAATCCCTCCCCCTCCCGACACGCATACGACAACCAAAAAGATTCAAAACATATTGACAGCCGTCTTTCTATATATTATAGTGTTCCCATAGAGAACTACTACAGAAGAAAGGCGAGGTGATCAGGTGGAAAAAATATCATTTGTAGAATATTTGATGGAATTTGGACTTACCCGGCAGGAAGCCAGCATATATCAGTGCCTGCTTGGCGAGGGCAAGGTTACAGGGTATGAGGTGGCCAAACTGACGGGCATATCAAGATCCAATGCATATAATTCATTGGCGAATATGACGGAGAAAGGCGCATCCTATCTGGTAGAAGAGGGAACCACGCGCAAATATGTGCCGGTGCCCTTGGAGGAATTCTGCAAGAACCGGATACGGAGGCTGGAGGAGTCTAAAAAATGGCTGGTATCCCATGAGCCAACGGAAAAGACTCATTTGGAAGGATACATAACGATAGAGGGCGCAAATCATATTCTGGACAAGATGCGCAACCTGCTGTCCCAGGTAGAGAAGAGAGTCTATATTACTTGTACCCGGAACTATCTGCTTCTGCTGGTACGGGAACTGGAAGAGTTGATGGAGAGCAAGAAGAAAGTAGTGATCATTACGGATCAGCCTGCGACTTTTGAGAATGCCAAGGTTTATGTAGGAGAAAACAGAGGCATGCAGATCGGCATCATCGCAGACTCCAAGTATGTCCTTACCGGCGAGTATGGGGAGGGGAGCATGAATACATGCCTGTATTCCGGCCAGAAGAACTTCGTTGAATTATACAAGACCGCGCTATCGAATGAGATAAAATTACTGTCAATACGAGAGGAGAATAAGAACGTATGAAGAAGGAGCCATTTGTAACCAAAGAACAGCTGGAAGAGATTGTAAAAGAATATCCGACGCCATTCCATCTCTACGATGAGAAAGGGCTTCGAAGAAATATGAAGGCGCTGAAGGAAGCGTTTTCATGGAACAAGGGATACAAGGAATACTTTGCCGTAAAGGCGACTCCCAATCCATTTCTAATCAATATTCTGAAGGAATATGGCTGTGGCTGCGACTGTTCCTCCTATACGGAACTGATGCTTTCAGAGGCCATTGGAGTGACGGGCGAGGACATCATGTTTTCTTCGAATGATACGCCTGCGGAAGAGTTTGCCTATGCGGAGAAGCTGGGAGCGATCATCAACCTGGATGATATCACCCATATCGACTTCCTGGAACAGACCATCGGCCATATTCCAGAAACCATCAGCTGCCGTTATAACCCCGGCGGCCTGTTCAAGATCAGTAATGACATCATGGACAATCCGGGAGACTCCAAGTATGGCATGACCACGGAGCAATTATTTGAGTCATTTAAAATATTGAAGGAGAAGGGGGCAAAGGAATTCGGAATCCATGCCTTCCTTGCCAGCAATACGGTTACCAATGATTATTATCCGATGCTTGCGAAGATTCTGTTTGAACTGGCAGTCAGGCTTCAGAGAGAGACTGGCGTACATATCAAGTTTATCAACCTCTCCGGAGGGATCGGGATTCCCTATACGCCGGACCAGGAGCCCAATGATATCCGCATGATCGGCGACGGCGTGCGCAGGGTATATGAGGAAGTCCTTACGCCGGCCGGCATGGGAGACGTGGCAATCTATACGGAACTGGGACGTTTCATGATGGGGCCTTATGGCTGCCTTGTAACCAAAGCCATCCATGAGAAGCATACCCACAAGGAATATATAGGCGTAGACGCATGCGCGGTGAACCTGATGCGTCCGGCCATGTATGGAGCTTATCACCATATCACGGTAATGGGCAAGGAAAAGATTCCCTGCGACCATAAGTATGATATTGCAGGCTCGCTGTGCGAGAACAATGATAAATTCGCGATAGACCGAATGCTTCCGAAGATTGACAAGGGAGACCTGCTGGTCATTCACGATACAGGCGCTCATGGATTCTCCATGGGATATAATTATAACGGCAAATTAAAATCAGCGGAACTTCTTCTTAAGGAGGATGGCACCGTGCAGCTGATCCGGAGGGCGGAAACGCCGGCAGATTATTTTGCGACGTTTGACTGCTTTGATGTCGGAAAGAAACTGCTGGCAGAATAATTTCAGAATTATATTGAATGAATCAGGTAAAGGAGGAAAAAGAGATGAGGAAGAAGGGATTGCTTGCGGCGCTGGTCATCCTTGCGATGATGGTGCTGGGCGGGTGCGGGATGAGCGCAGAGGACGCTCAGTCCTATGCCAAGTCAGTCTTGGACGCCAACTATAAGGGGGAGTTCAAAGACTATGTAGAATGGACCAAGTCCTCTGAGAAAGAGGCAAAAGAACTGTATGAGGAGAACATCGACACGACCATGAAGGAGTCTGGGCTTAATGACCTGGGTCTTTCCGAAGAACTGTCGGCCAATTACAGGCAGATGTTCGTCGATATGGTGAAACAGGCAAAATATGAGGTGGGAGAGGCAAAAGAGGCCGATGACGATGCCTATGCCATCGAAATAACGGTAGAGCCTTTCACAGGATTTGACGGCATTCAGGATGAAGTGACCGCAAAGGTTACGGAAGAAGTCAGGAATATGGAAGAGATACCCTCAGAAGAACAGATTAATGAACTCTTCTATCAAAGGATGTACGACATTATGGCAGAGAGGGTGAAAAGTCCGACTTTCGGAGAGAAGGAGAGCGTAACCGTTCACGTAAAGCCTGACTCTGACGGAGTATACTACATTCCGCAGGATGAACTGACCAAGCTGGATAATGCCTTGTTCCCTGCTGACAATTTGTAATTGCATGATAAATGCCGGCCTTTGGCTTGTGCGCCATGGGGATGCTAAACGGACTCGAATAGAAAAACCGCAATTTCACAGATTGGAATTGCGGTTTTTTAAATACTCCCTTGCCTATTAACATAACTCAAAAATCATGGACTATAAAGTGGAAATATATGGAAATAATTTCATATAGCATGTTTCTAAACCATCAATTTTACAGAATTAAGAACAAAAAAGCGCTAGATCTCTTCTTATAAAAGAGATCTAGCGCTTCGCCAGAATGCGGATGGTGGGACTTGAACCCACACGAGGTCGCCCCCGCAAGATTTTGAGTCTTGTGCGTCTGCCATTCCGCCACATCCGCCTGTACCGCCGTTATCTCCGGCAGCAACATGATAAATTATAACCTCAAAAGGAAGGGTTGTCAATCCTTTTGTCTGGAAATTTTATTCAAAATTTCAGCCGTTTATGGTATAATATAACGGATTTGCACGAAGTGCAGAAGAAAGAGAGACTCGGAGAGCGTGCTGCTCCGGGATGGGAGGAAGAGATGTATTACAGGCAATATGGAAATACAGGATTAAAAGTGTCGGCGATCGGTCTTGGGACCATGCGGTATGACGAGGAGGATATCAAAGCAGGGAGGCTTGAAAAATGCGCCGAGATTCCTCTTTATGCCTTTGAAAAAGGGATCAACTATTGGGATACGGCTCCGAACTATTGCCACGATAAGAGCGAGATTGTCACTGGGATCGCACTATCCCAGATAAAAAGAAGCGATGTATATGTAACATCGAAGACAAATCTGGGCACACTGGATGTAGGAGACCATCCGACAAAGGAGGATTTCCGCAGGCGGCTGGAACTTTCTCTTGAGAGGCTTAAAACCGACTATATTGACTTTTATCATATGTGGTGCATGCTCAGCCTGGAATCCTGGGAAAAGCACATGGACGCCTTGTACGGCTTTTTTGAAGAAGCCAAGAAGGACGGACTGATCAGGAATATCGTATTTTCTTCCCATATGCAGGGAAATGAGATAGAGAAAGTGGTAGATTCCGGCAAGTTTAAGGGAATGCTGATAGGATACAATGCGCTGAACTATCGTTTCCGCCAGAGCGGGATCGAGGCGGCTTACAATAAAGGCATGGGAGTGGTCGTCATGAATCCGCTGGGAGGTGGAATGATTCCCGCCAACCCGGACGCCTTCCGCTATCTGACGGAAGGGACAGATTTGACGGTTCCCCAGGCGGCGCTTCGTTTTGTGGCGTCCCATAAAGAGATCACGGTGACTCTGGCAGGGTGTACCACGAAGGAGCATATTGACGATGCGGTAAAAGCGGTGGAACATCTGGAAGAGATGCCGTCAAAAGAGATCGCCAGGGAATATGAAGGCAAGGGAGTGGCGCTAAATGACCTGTGCACAGGCTGCGCCTATTGCAAGGGCTGCCCGAAGGAAATCCCCATTCCCAAATACATGGATGCCTATAACCAGAAGATACTGACCGGGAATGACAAGGCAATCCTGGCGAGGCTTGACAATCATTGGGACATTCCAAAGGAAAAGGCGGCAGAATGCATTGCCTGCGGAAAGTGCGAAGGACAGTGCACCCAGCATCTGCCAATCATCGAACGGCTGAAAGAGATTGCCGGCATGTAGAAATAAACTCCTTTTAAAAACGAAGGATATGGTGTATAGTAATATGGTAATTTTAAAATAGGTGGAGAATCTGATATGAATAGTAAGATTGTTTTGATAGATGGACATAGCATCCTGAACCGCGCGTTCTACGGGCTCCCGGATCTGACCAATGCAGACGGGCTTCATACGAATGCCATTTACGGCTTTCTGACGATTATGTTCAAGATATTAGAAGAAGAAAAGCCGGAGTATCTGACGGTTGCTTTTGATGTACATGCGCCTACGTTCCGCCATGAGATGTATGAGGAATACAAAGGGACGAGAAAGCCTATGGCCGATGAACTGCGCCAGCAGGTGCCGGTGATCAAGGAAGTGTTAAAGGCGATGGGCATTCGGATCATCGAGCAGGCGGGGCTGGAGGCAGATGACCTGATCGGAACCTTGTCCAAGCGATGCGCGCAGAAGGGAATGGAAGTGTCCGTCATCTCCGGAGACCGGGATCTGCTGCAGCTGGCGACAGAGCAGGTGAAGATCCGCATTCCCAAGACGAAGCAGGGCCGTACGGAAGTGGAGGACTATTATGCCCAGGATGTCAAGGAACGCTATCAGGTAACTCCCACAGAGTTTATCGACCTGAAGGCGCTTATGGGCGATGCCTCCGACAATATACCAGGAGTGCCAAGCATTGGGGAGAAGACGGCGACAAAGATCATCACGGAGTATCATTCAATCGAAGAGGCGCATGCCCATGTGGACGAGGTAAAGCCGCCCAGGGCGTCCAAAGCATTAAAAGAGCACTGGGATATGGCGGTCATGAGTAAGAGGCTGGCTACGATCAATGTGGACGCGGATTTTCCATATGAGCTGGATGAGGCAAAACTTGGGAATATCTACACGGAAGAGGCCTATGCTTACTTCCAGAAACTTCAGTTTAAGAATCTGCTGCAGCGTTTTGACGTGACCGCGCCATCCAACCAGGTGGAGGATGCGTTTCGGGAAGTTAAGGATAGAAAAGAGGCGGAAGCCATATTCGCGGCTGCAAAAGGAGCCGATGAGATAGGCGCGTGCATATTCAAGGATACCCAGAATGTGCTTCCGCTTTTCGCAGGGCAGGCCGGGATTGACGGCATTGGACTCTGCTTTTCTAAAAAGGATGTCTACTGCATTCGCGCGGGCCAGGGGATTGAAGTATCCTGGCTTCTGGAGCAGCTGGAGGGCGTAGCAAAAGACGCAGGGCGCTTTGCCATGTTTGACATCAAGGAGGCTCTGGAGCATATCCGCATTGCCCGCCAGGATAACTGTTTTGACGTGACGGTGGCAGCGTACCTTCTGAATCCTCTGAAAAGTAATTATACCTATGAGGATGTTGCAAGGGAACAGCTGAACCTGATTATAGAAGATAAGCTGGATGCCTGGACGAAGGCATGCTATGAAGCCTATACGGCGTATGCCGCATCCGGGATTCTGTGGAAGAGACTGAAGGAATGCCTGATGGACAGGCTGTTTATGGATATCGAGATGCCGCTGGTATTTACCCTTTATGACATGGAAGTAAACGGCGTGAAGGTTGAGGCTGAGGCGCTTAAGTATTACGGTGACCAGCTGGGTGCCAAGATCGTGGAATTGGAGAAGGATATTTATGAGGAAGCAGGAGAAACCTTCAACATCAATTCTCCGAAGCAGCTGGGCGTGGTCCTTTTTGAGAACATGAAGATTCCAGGGGGCAAGAAGACGAAAACAGGCTATTCTACGGCGGCGGACGTGCTGGAGAAACTAGCGCCGGATTACCCGATCATCGCAAAGATCCTGGAGTACAGGCAGTATACAAAACTGAAGTCCACCTATGCGGACGGGCTTGCAGGCTATATCCAGGAAGACGGACGGATCCACAGCAAGTTCAACCAGACGATCACGGCAACCGGAAGACTGAGCAGTACGGAGCCGAACTTGCAGAATATTCCGATCCGTGTGGAACTGGGAAGACTGATTCGCAAGGTATTCATCCCGGAAGACGGATTCGTCTTCGTAGACGCGGATTATTCTCAGATTGAGCTGCGCGTGCTGGCCCATTGTTCCGGGGACAGCCATTTGATCGATGCCTACAAGGAGAAGAAGGACATCCACAGGATTACGGCGTCCCAGGTGTTCCACATTCCGTTTGACGAGGTTACCGACCAGCAGCGGCGCAATGCTAAGGCAGTCAATTTTGGAATCGTCTATGGCATCAGCTCGTTCGGGCTGAGCCAGGATTTGAGCATCACCAGGAAAGAGGCATCCAAGTATATAGAAGACTATTTCACCACCTATCCGGGCATCAAGATATTCCTGGATGATACGGTGAAGCATGCAAAAGAGATGGGGTATGTGGTAACCCTGTTCGGGCGCAGGCGCCCGGTTCCGGAACTGTCTTCCAGCAATTACATGCAGCGTTCCTTCGGCGAGAGGGTTGCTATGAATGCGCCCATCCAGGGAACAGCGGCGGATATTATCAAGATTGCGATGATAGGAGTGGGCAGGCGGCTTAAGGAGCAGAAGATGAAGTCCAGGCTGGTGCTGCAGGTTCATGACGAACTTCTGGTGGAGGCGTACAAGCCGGAACTTGACCAGGTAAAGAAGATACTGAAAGAAGAGATGGAGCAGGCAGCATCTTTGGATGTGCCGCTGGAGATAGACATGCATACAGGAGATAACTGGTACGAAGCAAAGTAGAGGTGTAGACTTATGAAGATTATTGGAATTACTGGCGGAGTAGGGGCAGGAAAGACGCAGATACTGGAGTACCTCAATAACAAATACGGAGCAACCATCTGTCAGGCGGATCAAGTGGGGAAGAAACTCCAGAAAAAGGGAACCCCATGCTTTGAGGCCATTGTGGAGCATTTCGGGACGGATATCCTGGATGAGAAGGGCGAGCTTGACAGAGAAAGGCTGGCAGAAATCGTATTTTCGAAGAAAGAAGAATTATCCGTGCTCAATGGCATTATCCATCCTGCGGTGAAGGAAGAGATCCGCAGGAAGATAGCCAAAGAGGAGCGGAAGAATACGAATCTGTTCATCGTGGAGGCAGCGCTTTTGATTGAAGATAACTATGAAGAGATCTGCGATGAACTGTGGTATGTCTATGTGGAAGACGAGATTCGTAAAAAGCGGCTGATCTACGCAAGAGGCTATGATGCCCGGAAAGTGGACGACATCATTGCCGCCCAGCTGCCAAAGGATGTATTCCTGAAGCATTGCGACAGGGTCATCGACAACAACGGCGTCTTTGAGGAGACGAAGATGCAGCTGGATCAGATTGTAGCAGATTTATAAGAAAGGCAGAATAGACAGATTATGAGATTATGCAGTATTGCCAGTGGAAGCAGCGGAAACTGCATCTACGTAGGAGATGACGATACTCATCTGCTGGTGGATACAGGAATCAGCAAGAAGAGAATTGAGCAGGGATTACATACATTAGGAATTAAGGGAGAAGAACTGAACGGCATTCTGATCACCCATGAGCATGTGGATCATATCCAGGGGCTGGGGGTATTCAGCAGGAAGTACGGGATACCCATCTATGCCACCCGGGGGACGATTGAAGGAATCCGATGCTGCACAAGCCTGGGGAAGATGCCGGAAGGACTGCTGCATGATGTCCCGGTGGATGAGACATTTTCACTTGGAGGCATGAGCATACGGCCTTTTGCGATCTCCCATGACGCTAAGGAGCCTTCCGGATACCGGATCGAGAATGAGACGAAATCCGTGGCGGTAGCGACAGACCTGGGGAAATACGACGAATACACGGTAGAGCATCTGAAGGATCTGAATGCGGTAGTCCTGGAGGCAAACCACGATATCCACATGCTTGAAGTAGGTCCCTATCCCTATCCTCTTAAAAGGAGAGTGGCAGGAGATAAAGGACATTTGTCAAATGAATTGTCAGGAAGGCTTCTTTGTGATATACTGCATGACAACCTTCAATATGTGGTGCTGGGCCATCTGAGTAAGGAGAATAATTACGAAGAACTGGCCTACGAGACGGTCAAGCTGGAGGTCAGCATCGGCGACAACCCATATAAAGGCGAAGATATCCCTATGATGGTAGCAAAGAGGGATATGGTATCAGAGATTATAACATTATAGCGACATGGCACAGTAGGAGGATAAGACAATGAAGAAATGCGTGATTACGGTTGTAGGAAAAGATACGGTGGGAATTATTGCCAAGGTTTGTACATATCTGGCGGAGACGAATATTAATGTACTGGATATATCCCAGACGATCGTCGACGGATATTTTAACATGATGGCGATCGTAGATGTTACCAAATCCAGCAAAGAGATTGCGACGGTTGCGAAGGAACTGGAAGACCTGGGCCTTACCATAGGAGTGACGATTCACTGCCAGAGGGAAGAGATATTTGAAAAGATGCACAGATTATAAGACTACTTAAGAAAGGCCAGGGCATGCAAACTATGATAAACAGATATGAAGTATATGAGACGAACCAGATGATCGAGCAGGAGAACCTTGATGTAAGGACGATTACCCTTGGCATCAGCCTGCTGGACTGTATTGATGCGGATCTTGAGAAACTCAATGAAAATATTTACCATAAGATTACGACGGTGGCAAAGAACTTGGTGTCAACCGGCGAAGAGATTGAAAGAGAGTTCGGAATTCCGATTGTAAATAAACGAATTTCCATTACCCCTATCGCGCTGATCGGAGGGGCGGCCTGCAAGAAGCAGGAAGACTATGTAAAGGTGGCGAAGACTCTGGATGCCGCGGCCAAGGAAGTAGGCGTCAACTTTATCGGGGGATATTCCGCGCTGGTGTCAAAGTCTATGACCAAAAGCGATGAGATGCTGATCCGTTCCATTCCGGAAGCGCTGGCGTGCACGGAGCGGGTGTGCAGTTCCATCAATGTGGGCTCTACCAGGACGGGCATCAACATGGACGCGGTACGCTTAAGCGGAGAGATTGTGAAAGCCACCGCCGAAGCGACGAAGGAGATGGATTCCCTGGGATGTGCCAAATTGGTGGTCTTCTGCAATGCGCCGGATGACAATCCGTTCATGGCAGGAGCGTTCCTTGGAGTTACGGAAGGAGACGCTGTCATCAACGTAGGAGTCAGCGGTCCGGGAGTCGTTAAGCACGCCATAGAGCAGGTGCGCGGCAAGGGATTTGAAAAATTATGCGAGACGATAAAGAAGACGGCGTTCAAGGTTACAAGGGTCGGACAGCTGGTGGCAGGCGAAGCGTCCAAACGGCTGGGGATTCCTTTTGGAATTGTGGATCTGTCTCTGGCGCCTACGCCGGCTGTTGGGGACAGCGTGGCCGAGATATTGGAAGAGATCGGGCTGGAGCGCGTAGGGGCGCCTGGGACTACCGCGGCTCTTGCCATGCTCAATGACCAGGTAAAGAAGGGCGGCGTCATGGCGTCTTCCTATGTGGGAGGCTTAAGCGGCGCATTCATCCCGGTCAGCGAAGACAAGGGAATGATCGACGCGGTGAAGATGGGAGCCCTTACCATGGAAAAACTGGAGGCGATGACCTGCGTCTGTTCCGTAGGACTTGACATGATCGCCATACCTGGAAAGACAAAAGCAACTACAATATCCGGAATTATCGCCGATGAGATGGCAATCGGCATGGTGAATCAGAAGACGACGGCAGTCCGCCTGATTCCGGTTATTGGCAAAGACGTAGGAGAGACGGCTGAATTCGGCGGCCTGCTGGGCTATGCCCCAATCATGCCGGTGAATGAGTATGATTGCAGCGCCTTTGTAAACAGGCAGGGAAGAATCCCTGCGCCGATTCACAGTTTTAAGAATTAGAGAGGATGTTTGGATGGGAACAATAGCAGTTGTCACGGACAGCAATAGCGGTATTACCCAGAATGAAGCGAAGGAGCTGGGGATCCAGGTGATTCCGATGCCGTTCTATATCAATGGGGAACTCTATTATGAGGATATCACTTTGAGCCAGGAAGAGTTCTATGAGAGGCTGGCGGAAGATGCGGATATATCTACTTCGCAGCCTGCGCCTGCAGATGTCATGGAATTATGGGAGGAATTACTGGAAAGTTATGATGAAGTGATCCATATCCCGATGTCCAGCGGCCTGAGCAGTTCCTGCGAGACAGCAATGGCTCTTGCCCAGGAGTTTGACGGAAAGGTCCATGTAATTGATAACCAGAGGATATCGGTCACCCAGAGACAGTCTGTTCTGGACGCGATTGAAATGGCTTCAAGGGGTCTGAGTGCAGCGCAGATCGAGGAGACTCTGATGCGCGAACGGCTGGAAGCCAGCATCTATATTACCGTGGATACGCTGAAATATCTGAAGAAAGGCGGCAGAATAACGCCTGCCGCGGCAGCGCTTGGAACGGTGCTTAATATTAAGCCGGTGCTCCAGATCCAGGGAGAGAAACTGGACTCTTTTGCCAAAGTGCGAGGATGGAAAGCGGCAAAAAAGACGATGCTGGATGCAATGGAAAAGGATATCAACGGACGTTTTGCCGGGAAAAAGGTACATCTGGAAGCAGCCTATACCTGCTCGGATGAAGAGGCGCTGGCATGGAAGTCTGAGATTGAGAAGAGATTCCCGGGCTATGAGATACAGCTGGACAGGCTGTCCTTGAGCGTAGCCTGCCACATCGGCAGTGGGGCAATGGCAGTAGCCTGCAGCCGGGTAATTGAATAGAGAAGCATAAAAAAGGCAGGCGCCAAAAAAAGAGTAATCTTTTTCTGGCGCCTGCCTTTCTGTCCAGGAAACACGTCTAGATTCTCACGATCTGATGCTGATATTCATTGATGAAAGGCAGCTTGAACTTGTTCGTAATGATGCTTTCATAGAGATTGGAGGCAAAGATGTCCTTGCTTAGCATATTTAGCCCTGCCGGGGTTAAGTCTTCCGTCTGGGTCAATTTGGTGATGATCGGCACGGAGGAACTGTTCTTCAGGCAGGAGAGGATCTGGCCGGCATCCTTGCGGAATCCCAGAATGCGTGCATACTGACAGTAGCCTTCCTCCTGATAGGAGAGCATGTCTTCATTGGTGATATCAAGCAGGATATGAAACAGGCTGCGGCTGATGCGGGTGTAGGTCATATCCCGGGTCTTGAGAAGATCGCAGAACTGGTCAAACGTGATGAAATCATTGGCATGGTTCATGATCCGGTTAGCCAGATCCTCGGTCACATCCTTGTACTTGACCAGAGTATCGCTGGTCTCGGTCAGCAGCTTGTACTTTAGAAGAAGTGAAAAGTCATTGGAGTAGATTGGATATCGGGTACGGTGCATCTCTTCCAGAAGACGGATACAGGACGGAGGCACCTGGCCTTCCAGCCGGGTCAGCACCTCGGACATGGCGGGCTCGTCAAACATGCCTTCCTCCTCCAGATGGATGGAACTGCTGGCATAGGCCAGCAACTTGCGGATGGCGGACGCGGAACTGTAGCTGCCGGTCAGTTCCTCATCGTGGTAGCCGGATACCATGCGTTTGATGGTATAAGTCTTGATGCTGCTTTTTTTCTTGTAGAGCGCCTTAATGTACTCAATGCCCAGAATGTTATTGGGCTGTTCCAGAATCACATCCAGGGAATCATCCTTTAAATAAGCCTTTAAGGCCATCTGTCTTGCCCGTGGAAAGGAGATGCCCTTTCTTAACGCCTCCTGAAGGGAGAACTTATATTCCTCCGGCTCGTCGGCAGTCACGCGGGCAATCCTTTCCAGAACTTTGTAGTCTCCGCATTCGCTGCCAAAACAGATGGAGTCTATGCATCCCAGCTGCTCAAACAGGGAGATGGCGCCCGCGGCAAAATATTCGGCGCTTCCGGAAGCGTAGCATACAGGAAGTTCCATGACGACGGGCACGCCGGCTTCGAGGGCTACCTCCGCTCTTAGATGCTTGGGCATAATGGCCGGAGCGCCCCGCTGCACGTAGTTGCCGCTCATAACAACGACTGCCGCATCCGCCCCGGATATCTCTTTTGCTTTTTGAATATGGTACAGGTGTCCATTGTGAAATGGGTTGTATTCCGTGATCAATCCTACTATTTTCATGAGAATCTCCTTGTATATCCTTTTGAAATTGATTATACTATAGAAAGATTGGGGATGCAATGAATGACAGGAGAGGAGGGGATGCATAGATGAGTGAGGATTGGAAGGCCGACCGTCAAAAGGTTGAAGATTCTGTCGAAGAATCAAAGATTATGCCGGATCTTGCAGAAACGGACTATCTGGAAGAACGGGAGGAACTGACGGAAGAACGGATACTGGAGATGCTGGAAGAGCGCCAGTATAAGGATTTAAAGGAAGAACTCGAAAATAATATGTATCCCATTGACCTGGCTGACATCCTGGAGAATTTTGACCAGAAGCATCTGGTTATGGTATTCAGGCTTCTGGCCAAGGAAGAGGCGGCAGAGACATTTACGTATATGAACAGCGATATGCGCGAGCTGCTGATCAATGCACTGACGGATTCCGAACTGGAAGAAGTCATGGAAGAGATGTACTTAGACGATACGGTAGACGTTCTGGAGGAGATGCCGGCCAATGTGGTGGACAGGCTTCTGATGGCCACGGATGAGGAGACAAGAGTCCAGATCAACCAGCTGCTCCAGTATCCGGAGGACAGCGCGGGAAGCGTGATGAACGTAGACTATATCGCGCTGAGAAAAGAGATGACGGTTGCAGAGTCCATCCTGAAGATCCGCCAGGTCGGTATCAACAAAGAGACCATCTATACCTGCTATGTCACGGAGAAGCGCAAGCTGATCGGCCAGGTAGACGTAAAGGAACTTCTTACTACCAGCGAATCCAAGACGGTGGAAGAGATCATGGACACGAATATGCTGTATGCGCATACGACGGATGATCAGGAAGACGTGGCAAGGACCATCACCAAGTACGGCCTGATCGCGCTTCCTATCGTGGACCATGAGATGTGCATGGTGGGAATCGTAACCGTTGACGATGCCATGGTTGTCCTGCAGGAAGAGACGACGGAAGATATCAGCATCATGGCCGGTGTCAATCCCAATGAGGAGACTTACTTTGGCACGACGGTATTGGAACATGTGAAGAGCCGTATTCCCTGGCTTCTGTTCTTGATGCTGTCTGCCACGGTGACGCAGATGATCATGAACAGTTATGAGGCGGCCCTTGCGGTCATGCCGCAGCTGGCGGGATTCATTCCTATGCTTACCGGTACTGGAGGCAATTGCGGCTCCCAGAGTTCCACGCTGGTCATCCGGGGGCTGGCGGTAGGCGAGATCGAGTTTAAGGATCTGTTCAAAGTCATCTGGAAGGAAGTTCGCATCGCGGTGTGCATCAGCCTGATCCTTTCGGTGGTTAACGGTCTTCGGATCCTGCTGATGGGACAAGGGGATGCAATGATGGCATTTACCATCGGGCTTACCATGGCATGCACGGTAGTGATCGCCAAGGTGGTAGGCTGTACCCTGCCTCTTCTGGCAAAGAAAGTGGGACTGGATCCTGCCATCATGGCTACGCCGCTGATTTCTACCCTGGTAGACATCAGTACCATCAGCGTATACTTTGCCATTGTCAGCACGGCATTTGCCCTGTAGGAGATTGTATGCAAAAATAGACAGAAGATTCTACAAAGAGACCTTGTTTGCATGGTCTCTTTGTATTATAATAGAAATACTGAGAAAATATGGAATGGAAAGGAGTCTATCAATCATGGGATTTATAGATGAAATCAAAGCAAAAGCAAAAACGAGCAAAAAGACAATCGTACTTCCAGAGACAGAAGACATCAGGACTTATGAAGCTGCTGAAGCAGTACTGAAAGAGGGAACCGCCAACCTGATTCTGATCGGAAGCGAAGAAGAGATCGCTAAGAACAAAGGTTCTTTCGATATTACCGGAGCAACGATTGTAGACCCTGCAACATATGAAAAAACGGATGCATACATCGCGAAACTGGTAGAACTCAGACAGAAGAAGGGAATGACAGAGGAGCAGGCAAGAGAACTGCTGCTTACCAACTACCTGTATTATGGAGTCATGATGGTTAAGATGAAGGATGCTGACGGAATGGTATCCGGAGCATGCCACTCGACAGCAGATACCTTAAGGCCATGCCTTCAGATCCTGAAGACGAAGCCGGGAACCAAGCTGGTATCTGCATTTTTCATCATGGTAGTGCCGGACTGCGATATGGGCGCAGACGGAACATTCGTCTTTGCAGACTGCGGACTGGAGCAGAACCCAGATCCAGAGAAACTGGCAGCCATCGCGCTTTCTTCCGCAGAGTCATTCAGGCTGCTGACAGAGAAAGATCCGGTAGTCGCTCTGCTTTCCCATTCTACAAAGGGAAGCGCAAAGCATGCGGATGTTGACAAAGTCGTAGAGGCTACACGTATCGCAAAGGAAAATGCGCCAGAAGGACTTCTTATAGACGGAGAATTCCAGCTGGATGCAGCCATCGTTCCATCCGTAGGAGCGTCCAAGGCTCCGGGAAGCCCGGTAGCAGGAAAGGCCAACGTACTCGTGTTCCCGGATCTGGATGCCGGAAATATCGGATACAAGCTGGTACAAAGACTTGCAAAGGCAGAAGCGTACGGACCTCTGACACAGGGAATCGCAGCGCCTGTCAATGACCTGTCACGCGGATGCAGCGCAAAGGATATCGAAGGCGTAGTTGCGATTACGGCTGTTCAGGCAATGGCAGAAGAGTAAATAGAACGGAAAATAATAAAAGAGAGGTATAGAACAAATGAATGTATTAGTTATTAACTGTGGAAGTTCATCTTTAAAGTTCCAGCTGATCAACTCCGATTCTGAAGAAGTTCTCGCAAAGGGACTCTGCGAGAGAATCGGAATCGACGGAAGTCTTACTTACCAGCCGCAGGGCGGGGAGAAGACAAAGACGGATAAGGCTATGCCGACCCACACAGAAGCAATCCAGTTCGTGATCGACGCTTTGACGGACGATAAGACAGGGGTTGTAAAAAGTCTTGACGAGATTGGGGCAGTCGGACACCGCGTGGTACACGGCGGAGAGAAGTTCGCAAGTTCTGTAGTAATCACGGACGAGGTTATGAAAGCGATCGAAGAGTGCAATGACCTGGCTCCGCTTCACAACCCAGCAAACCTGATTGGAATCAATGCTTGCCAGAAATTAATGCCAGGCACGCCGATGGTAGCGGTATTTGATACGGCCTTCCATCAGACAATGCCGGAGGAAGCGTATATGTACGGACTTCCTTACGAATACTATGAGAAATACAAGGTAAGACGCTACGGCTTCCATGGGACAAGCCACAGTTTCGTATCCAAGAGAGCGGCGGAACTTGCCGGAAAGCCGTATGACCAGTTAAAGACGATCGTATGCCACCTTGGAAACGGTGCCAGCATCTGTGCTGTAAAGAATGGCAAATCCGTAGATACATCCATGGGCCTTACGCCTTTGGAAGGCCTGGTAATGGGAACCCGTTCCGGAGATATTGACCCGGCCATCTTAGAGTTCATCGCTAAGAAAGAGAATCTTGATATTGCGGGTCTGATGAACATGCTCAACAAAAAGTCCGGAGTATATGGACTTTCCAATAACCTTTCCAGCGACTTCCGTGATCTGGATGCAGCTGCAAGCGAAGGCAACAAGCCGGCAGCCATCGCGCTGAAAGTATTTGCCTACCGCGTTGCAAAATATGTAGGAAGCTATGCGGCAGCCATGAACGGAGTAGACGTGATCGCGTTTACCGCCGGCGTTGGCGAGAATTCTGGCCCGGTTCGCGCGGATATCATGAGTTATCTTGGATACCTTGGAATCCAGCTGGATGAAGCAGCTAATGATTCACGCGGAGAAGAAGTCACCATCTCCACGCCAGATTCAAAAGTACAGGTAATGGTAATTCCTACAAATGAGGAATTGGCAATTGCACGGGAAACAGTTGCATTAGTTTAGAAGATTGGTGTTGACAAAATCATTCTACATGATATAATAGTCTAGGTGTGAATAGGAGTATTAGTTATGATATTAGACCTATCCAATGTTCTGTCCGAACAACATAGCACAATTGAAGAGTCCGTTCCTATGGAGATGACAAGTTTCCAGTCAGAAGCAGGAACGTTTCCCATCATTTGGAAGTCTCCTTTGGCCCTGTGTATCGAATATGCAGGCGATCAGGAACTTAAGATAGCAGGAAAGGGCGACGTCCGCGTGACGATTCCCTGTGACCGCTGCCTTGCAGATGTGGAAGTGGACATACCTCTTGATTTTAAGAGAAAGGTATGCCTGGACCCGGAGAATGTGGAGCGGATGGAAGAACTAGACGAAACCAATTATATTGACGGATATAACTTTGACGTAGACCAGTTAGTTTACAACGAGTTATTAGTAGGGTGGCCGACAAAAATTCTGTGTAGCGAAGACTGTAAAGGGATTTGCAATGTATGTGGTCAGAACCTGAATGAAGGTACCTGTAACTGCGAAGATACGGGCCTGGACCCTAGAATGTCAGTTATCCGCGATTTATTTAAGAATTTTAAGGAGGTGTAACCTATGTCAATTTGTCCAAAGAATAAATCTTCCAAAGCAAGAAGAGACAAAAGAAGAGCAAACTGGAAGATGAGTGCTCCAAACCTGGTAAAATGCAGCAAATGCGGCGAATTAATGATGCCTCACAGAGTCTGCAAGGCTTGTGGCTCATACAACAAAAAAGAAATCATTCCTCAGGACTAATGAGGAAGGCAAAATGCCCCGAACAGGCGCTGTCTGTTCGGGGCATTTTTTGGCATTTTTCGGCAGTGCTGCCTGTCAGTTCCTATTTTCTTTATAAAATCATTGATTTTTATAATAATGTCTAGTAGAATTAATCCTAGCAATGCTAGGAGGAATAGAAATGTCTGATATTACAAACATAGCACTGGATGCTATGGGCGGGGACAATGCCCCGGCAGAAATGATAAAAGGGGCTATAGACGCCATAGCAAAGGAACCTTTAATGAAGGTATTCCTGGTTGGACGGGAAGACGTTATTCAAAAAGAACTTGCAAATTATCAATATAATAAAGAACAGATCGAGGTGGTGAACGCTACCGAAGTGATTGAGACGGCAGAACCTCCGGTAAATGCCATCCGCAGGAAGAAAGATTCCTCCATCGTGGTAGGAATGAAGATGGTAAAGGAAGGCAGGGCTGATGCCTTTGTATCTGCCGGAAGTTCCGGCGCGATCCTGGTTGGCGGCCAGGTATTAGTAGGAAGGATCAAGGGCGTGGAGCGTCCGCCTCTCGCACCGCTGATCCCGACAGAGAAGGGCGTGACGCTGCTGATTGACTGCGGAGCCAATGTGGATGCGCGCCCGTCCCATCTGGTCCAGTTTGCCAAGATGGGATCCATCTATATGGAACACGTGCTAGGCATTCAGAACCCCAGGGTAGGGATTGTCAATATCGGAGCAGAAGAAGAAAAGGGAAATGCCTTGGTAAAGGAGACATTTCCGCTTTTGAAAGAAGAAAAAGGAATTCATTTCATCGGAAGCGTGGAGGCAAGAGAGATTCCTCACGGGCAGGCGGATGTGGTAGTCTGCGAGGCTTTTGCAGGAAATATCATACTGAAGTTATATGAAGGCGTAGGCGCAGTGCTGATCCAGAAGGTCAAAGAAGGGATGATGACAACCCTTCGCAGCAAGATAGGCGCCCTGCTGATCAAGCCGGCGCTTAAGGCAACGCTAAAGACTTTCGATGCCAGCGAGTATGGCGGAGCACCGCTTCTTGGACTGAACGGTCTTGTAGTGAAGACGCATGGAAGCGCAATGGCAAAAGAGGTAAGCAATACGCTGGCCCAGTGCGTAACCTTCAAAAGACAGAAGATTAACGAAAAGATTAAGGAATGTATTCAATCGGATGGGACATCCGTTGAATAAATACGACACTATGTATGAGAAAAGGAGAATTGGTATGGAATTTGAAAAATTGCAGGAAATCATCGCGGACGTGCTGAACGTCGAGACGGATGATATTACGATGGAGACTACATTTGTAGATGATCTGGGAGCGGACTCCCTGGATATCTTCCAGATTATTATGGGAATAGAAGAGACATTTGATATTGAGATCGACAACGAGGATGCTGAGAAGATCATGACGGTAGGCGACGCTGTCGAACAGATTAAAAACGCAACAAATAACTAGGCATTTAGAGGATGAAAAAGCCCGGTAGGGCTTTTTCATTTTATGGGGAAGATTATGAATCAGGAATTGAAAGAATTAGAGAAGAAGATCGGATATACATTCAAGGATTTGCAGCTGTTGAAAAGGGCCATGCTTCACAGTTCCTATGCAAATGAGAAGCACCTCCCCAAATACGAGTGCAACGAAAGGCTGGAGTTTTTGGGAGATGCGGTACTGGAACTGGTTTCCAGCGAATTCTTGTTCTATGAGCATGAGAAGATGCCGGAAGGAGAACTGACCAAGACGAGGGCAAGCATGGTCTGCGAGCCGGCGCTGGCTTTCTGCGCCAGAGAACTGTCATTAGGAGAGTACTTGCTGCTTGGAAAGGGAGAAGAGGCTACCGGCGGAAGGAAGAGGGAGTCTATCACATCGGATGCGATGGAGGCGCTGATTGGAGCCATATATATTGATGGTGGTTTTGCTAGTGCAAAAGAGTTTATACATCGGTTTATTCTGCAGGACCTGGAGGATAAGAAACTCTTTTTTGATAGCAAGACTATCCTGCAGGAGATCGTCCAGGCAAACTTTAAAGAGGCGATTTCCTATCGGCTGGTGAGGGAAGAAGGTCCGGATCACGATAAATCTTTCCATGTAATGGTCTGCATCGGGGAAGAGGAGTATGGTCTTGGAAAGGGCCGTACCAAGAAGGCCGCGGAGCAGGAGGCCGCCTACCAAAGCATCCTGAAACTGCATGAGAAGAACATAAAGTAGGTGAAGAATGTATCTAAAAAGTATAGAGGTGCAAGGATTCAAGTCTTTTGCGCATAAGATAAAATTTGATTTTCATAATGGTATTACCGGGATTGTAGGCCCTAACGGAAGCGGGAAGAGCAATGTCGCCGATGCTGTGAGATGGGTGCTGGGAGAACAGCGCATCAAGCAGCTTCGGGGCGGAAGCATGCAGGACGTCATCTTTTCAGGGACTGAAAACCGCAAGCCGCTCAGTTATGCGTCGGTTGCGATCACCCTGGATAATAGCGACCATCAGCTTCCCATCGATTTTGAGGAAGTCACGGTGGCGCGCAAGCTGTACCGGTCAGGGGAGAGCGAATATCTGATCAATGGAAGCGCCTGCCGTCTCAAAGATGTAAATGAACTGTTCTATGATACTGGAATCGGTAAGGAAGGATATTCCATCATCGGCCAGGGACAGATCGATAAGATCTTAAGCGGCAAACCCGAAGAACGACGGGAACTCTTTGATGAAGCCGCAGGCATCGTCAAATTCAAGCGGCGCAAGAACATGTCGGTAAAGAAGCTGGAGGAGGAACGCCAGAATCTTCTGCGTGTCAACGACATACTGGCGGAACTGGAAAAGCAGGTTGGACCGCTGGAGCGCCAGGCAGAGACAGCCAGGGAATACCTGAAGAAGAAAGAACAATTAAAGACTTACGATATTAACATGTTCCTGCTGGAGACGGACCGCATACAGGACCAGATCAGCCAGATTGACGGGAAACTTACTGTTACCAGAAGCGAGCTGGAAGCAGCCAGCCAGCAGTATGAGGACATGAAGACAGAATATGAGGCGGTAGAGGAGCAGGTGGATAGCATTGACGCCTCTATAGAGAAGGCAAAAAGCCAGCTGAGCGAGACCACCATGCTCAAGCAGCAGCTGGAGAACCAGATCGAGCTGCTCAAAGAGCAGATCCACAGCGCCCGCATGAATGACGCCCACTACGACCAGCGTGCAAGGACCATTGACTCCGAGATTGACATCCGGGAGAAGCAGTTGAAAGAACTGGAGGCCGAGCAGGATGCGATCCATGCCCAGCTGGAAGAGAAGACGAAGTTAAAAGAGCAGGCCAAGGCCGAACTGATCGAGGTACAGACCAGGATCGCCACCATTACGGCCTCCGTTGAAAAGAATAAGGGCGATATTATCGAACTGCTGAATAGCCGCGCCTCAACCAAGGCGAAGATCCAGCGGTATGACACGATGCTGGAACAGATCCAGGTGAGAAAAGCAAGGACGACCCAGCAGATGATAGAAGCCAGGAGCGAGATTCAGGAGCAGGAAGAGCGCCTGGAAGGATTTCAAAAGGAGTTAAAGGAAGTATCTGCTGAGATCATCGTCCTGTCTGAGGAGAATAGCAAGCATGAAGCGAAGATCCAGGAACTGCAAGCCTTGCTTGCCAGGCAGACAGAACAGTTCCGCATTGGGCAGACCGCGTACCACAGGGAACAGTCAAGGCTGGAATCCCTGAAGAATATTACGGAGCGTTATGACGGATATGGCAACAGCATCCGGCGGGTAATGGATAACAAAGACAAGGAGCCTGGGCTATTAGGCGTCGTAGCAGATATTATCAAAGTAGACAAGGACTATGAGATCGCCGTGGAGACGGCGCTTGGAGGAAATATCCAGAACATCGTCACTTCGGATGAGGAGACGGCAAAAAGGATGATCCAGTACTTAAAGAAGAACAAGTATGGACGCGCCACCTTCCTGCCTCTTACCAGCATCCGCGCAAACGGCGGTATCAGCAGACCGGAGGCGTTAAAAGAGCCAGGCGTTATTGGAACAGCCAATACGCTTGTCAAAGTGGATGCCAGATATCAGACCCTGTCAGACTATCTGCTTGGAAGGACGCTGGTGGTAGATCACATCGACCATGGAACGTCCATTGCCAAGAAGTACAAGCAGTCTCTGAGGATCGTGACCCTGGAAGGCGAGCTGATCAATCCGGGAGGCTCCATGACCGGAGGCGCATTCAAGAACTCCAGCAACCTGCTTAGCAGGCGGCGGGAGATTGAAGAATTTGAAAAGACGGTGAAGCAGCTGAAGCGGGAAATGGATGAGATGGAAGCCTCCTCGGAAAGCCTGAGGAAGGAACGAGCCGGATATTATGAGAAGATCGATGAGATCAGCGGCAAGTTGCAGAGAGACTATGTCATTCAGAATACGGCTAAGATGAATGCTGACCAGGCTATGGCAAAGATCAAGAATGCCAAAGAGATGTCCGAGACAGCGCAGAAGGAAGCAGATGAGCTGGATGCGCAGATTACGGATATCATAGATAACCAGGAATCCATCAATGTAGAACTGGATACATCCGAGACGCTGGAACAGGAACTGACCCGGCAGATTGAAGCAGAGCAGGAAGTCCTGGATGCAGTACACGAGGAGGAGGCCGGTAAGCTTAAGAGCAATGAGGCGATTCATCTGGAATTTGCAAGCCTGGAGCAGAAGTTCACGTTTGTGATGGAGAATACCTCGCGTATCAGGGATGAGATTGAAAAGTTCCAGTCAGAACTTGCAGGACTGGAAGAAAGCAAAGGCGGGACATCCAAAGAGATTGAGGATAAAGAAAGCCAGATTGCGGATCTGCGGCAGACGATTGAGGATTCTAAGGATCTGTTTGCCGAGATTCAGATGGAGATTGAAAAGTTTAAGCAGGAACGGGAGGACTTGAATCAAAAGCACAAAGTATTCCTGCAGAAACGGGAAGACCTGTCAAAGCATATGTCAGACCTTGACAAGGAAATTTTCCGTCTGGACAGCCAGAAGGAAGGCTACGAGGCCGCCTCGGAGAAGCAGATCAATTACATGTGGGAAGAATATGAGATCACATTTAACCGCGCAAGAGAACTGCGGGATACAAACCTTACAGACTTATCAAAGATGAAGAAGCGCATCCAGGAACTTAAAAGCGAGATCAGAGGACTTGGAAACGTCAACGTCAATGCGATTGAAGAATATAAAAACGTATCGGACCGCTATGAATTCCTGAAAGGCCAGCATGATGACCTGGTGGAGGCAGAGGCTACCCTGGAGCAGATTATCGAAGAACTGGATATAGCAATGCGCAAACAGTTCCAGGAGCAATTCCAGCTGATCGCGAAAGAATTTGATACCGTATTCAAGGAGCTGTTTGGAGGCGGAAAAGGAACGCTGGAACTGATGGAAGACGAGGATATACTGGAAGCGGGCATACGGATCATTGCCCAGCCTCCGGGAAAGAAGCTGCAGAACATGATGCAGCTCTCCGGCGGCGAGAAGGCCCTGACAGCCATTGCCCTGCTTTTTGCGATCCAGAACCTGAAGCCGTCCCCGTTCTGTCTTCTGGACGAGATCGAGGCGGCGCTGGATGACAACAATGTAGGAAGGTTTGCCCAGTATCTGCATAAATTGACGAAAAATACACAGTTTATTGTCATCACCCACAGGAGGGGAACCATGACGGCGGCCGACAGGCTATATGGAATCACCATGCAGGAGAAAGGCGTATCTACGCTGGTATCGGTAAGCCTGCTGGAAGACGAATTAGATCAATAGGAGGACTATATGGCAGAAGAACAGAAAGAAAGCATGGGTTTTTTCAAGCGCCTGGTGTCTGGCCTCGGAAAGACCAGGGATAATATCGTATCAGGCATCGACAGCATTTTCAGCGGCTTTTCCCATATTGACGATGATTTTTATGAGGAACTGGAAGAAGTGCTGATTATGGGAGATCTGGGAGTTACGGCTACCTATGATATCCTGGAAGACTTGAAGGCTAAGGTAAAAGAACAGCATATTAAAGAGCCATCCCAGTGCAGGCAGCTTTTGATCGACAGCATCAAGGAGCAGATGGATGTAGGAGAGACAGCCTACGAATTTGAAGATCAGACATCCGTAGTGATGGTCATCGGCGTCAATGGCGTGGGCAAGACCACCACCATTGGCAAACTGGCAGGAAAATTGCGGGCGCAGAATAAGAAGGTAGTCCTGGCGGCGGCAGACACCTTCCGCGCCGCTGCGGGAGAACAGTTAAAGGAGTGGGCCAGCCGGGCCCAGGCAGACTTGATCGGAGGACAGGAAGGGTCAGATCCGGCATCCGTAGTCTACGACGCGGTGGCGGCCGCTAAGGCAAGGCATGCGGACGTGCTGCTTTGTGATACGGCGGGACGGCTCCACAATAAGAAGAACCTGATGGAAGAGTTGAAGAAGATGAACCGTATCATTGACCGGGAATATCCGGAGGCCTTCCGGGAGACCCTGGTGGTGCTGGATGCTACCACAGGACAGAATGCCCTGCAGCAGGCCAGGGAATTCAATGAAGTTGCAGATATTACGGGAATCATACTGACGAAGATGGACGGAACGGCCAAAGGAGGAATTGCGGTTGCCATACAGGCGGAACTGGGAATTCCGGTAAAATATATCGGCGTAGGCGAGACCATCGAAGATTTACAGAAATTTGATGCAGACACTTTTGTCAATGCACTTTTTCAGACAAGCATAGAGTAATGTAAACCAACCAAACTAAGAGAGAAAGAGAGGGAATTGCAATGTTAACATTGGACAAATTTGAACAGGCAAGCGAAATCGTAAAAAAGGTAACCAACCCTACAAAACTGGTCTACAGCGAATATTTAAGCAGCCAGTCCGGCGGAAAAGTATACCTGAAGCCAGAGAATATGCAGTATACCGGAGCATACAAGGTGCGCGGCGCATATTACAAGATCAGCACGATGAGCGAGGAAGAACGGGAGAAGGGCCTGATTACCGCATCCGCAGGCAACCATGCCCAGGGCGTGGCATACGCTGCCCAGAAGTTTGGATGCAAGGCGACCATCGTCATGCCGACGATCACGCCTCTGATTAAAGTAAACCGTACTAAGAGTTACGGGGCAGATGTCGTGCTTCATGGCGATGTCTATGATGATGCCTGCGCGCATGCAATCCAGCTGGCAGAGGAGAACGGCTATACATTCGTGCATCCGTTTGACGACCTGGATATCGCGACCGGCCAGGGAACCATCGCTATGGAGATCGTGCAGGAGCTTCCTACGGTGGATTACATACTGGTGCCAATCGGCGGCGGCGGACTTGTAACCGGCGTATCCACCCTGGCAAAGATGCTGAATCCAAAGATCCAGGTGATCGGCGTGGAGCCGGCAGCGGCAGCCAGCATGACGGCGGCCATCAAGGCCGGGGGGCCTGTGACGCTGGATAGCGCCAACACGATCGCAGACGGAACTGCAGTGAAGCGCGTAGGAGAAACCATCTTCCCATACGCCCAGGAGAACATTGACCGTATTCTGACGGTGGAAGATGATGAACTGATCGGCGCTTTCCTTGATATGGTAGAGAACCATAAGATGATCGTAGAGAATTCAGGGCTTCTTACGGTTGCGGCGTTAAAGCAGCTGGATCTGAAGGGAAAGAAGGCAGTGTCCGTACTAAGCGGCGGCAACATGGATGTGATTACCATGTCTTCCATCGTTCAGCATGGCCTGATCCAGAGAGACAGGATCTTCTCCGTATCCGTACTGCTTCCGGATAAGCCGGGCGAACTGGTGAGAGTTGCGGCAACAATAGCCAATGCCCAGGGCAACGTCATCAAGCTGGATCATAACCAGTTTGTAAGTACCAACCGTAATGCGGCTGTGGAACTGCGTATTACGATGGAGGCGTTTGGAACCGAGCATAAGCATGAGATTATGAAAGCGCTGGAAGATGAAGGATTCCGTCCTCGCGAAATCGGCGCTAAGCTTTATTAAAAATGACGCCTGAGAATTTAGCGATTCTTATCATAGGCGGTCTGGGAGCCTTGCTGCTGGTGATCGGAATCGGGATAGCGGCGGCCCAAAAAAGCAAGATCCGTCATTGTACAAAGATGACAGCCGGGCGGGTGATCAGGCATCGATATCGTGGCGACGGACGGGTGAATCCTATGATAGAATACGAAGTAGAGGGGCAGATGTACACGGTGGCCCGGAAGTTTCGAGGAATCATCACGAAGACCAGGATATCCCCAGGGAAACTATACGAAGATAGTGGCGCATACGTGACGGAAAAGGATTATCTGTATATTCCCAGGAGCGCCGTGACGAATATAAGGCAGATGGCGCAAGACCTATGGCCGATAGGAAGCAGCATTAACGTCTATTACAATCCTCTGCGGCCCCAAGAAGCCCACGCCGAAAAAATACCGGCACAGCCGCCGGCAGAAACACGCGTTTTTGCTGGCGCCGGCATCGGGCTTATGATACTTTCCTTTATAATCGCTTTTTTCATTGCATCATAGATTGCCGCCTTCATGCGGGAATATAAAATAGCATTCAATCCATGAAAATGGGCTGGATGCTATTTTTTTCATCCAGATATTGACAAATGGTGTATAATTGTATACAATTATACATATTAAGTTTCATACTTTACTAAAACATAATACCTATAAAGGAGAGAGAAAGAAAATGGAAGATAGGAAAGTGTATCTGGATAAACATTCGAACCTGCTGCAGCTGGAAGAGCATATGTACCCCTTGGTGGATGTTGAAAAACCCAACATCTTCCGCAACCTTTTCCACTATGACGAGATCCCCAAGATCGCGTTCAATGACCGTATAGTGCCTCACAGCATGCCGGACGAGATCTGGATCACGGATACGACTTTCCGTGACGGACAGCAGTCCAGAGCGCCTTACAGCACGAAGCAGATCGTGGAGATCTACGATTATCTCCACCGTCTTGGAGGCCCGAATGGGAAGATCCGCCAGTGCGAGTTCTTCCTGTATAGTAAAAAGGACCGCGATGCCGTTTATAAATGTATGGAAAAAGGCTATGATTTTCCTGAGATTACCAGCTGGATCAGAGCAAGCAAGAAGGATTTCCAATTGGTAAAAGACATTGGACTTAAGGAAACGGGCATTCTGGTCAGCTGTTCGGATTATCATATCTTCTTCAAGATGAAGATGACCAGGCTGGAGGCCATGAACCATTACCTGTCCGTCGTCAGGGAATGCCTGGAGACGGGGATCAGCCCGAGATGCCATCTGGAAGACATCACCAGGGCAGATATCTATGGTTTCGTAATCCCCTTCTGCCTGGAATTGATGAATCTGATGAACGAGTATAAGATTCCCGTGAAGATCCGTGTCTGCGATACGATGGGCTATGGAGTGAATTATCCGGGAGCGGTGATTCCAAGGTCTATCCCGGGAATCATCTACGGACTGAGGATACATGCAGGCGTTCCCAGCGAATTGATCGAATTCCATGGACATAATGACTTTTATAAAGCAGTGAGCAATTCCACGACAGCATGGCTGTACGGAGCATCCGGAATCAATTGCTCCTTGTTCGGCATTGGAGAGCGGACAGGAAACACGCCTCTTGAGGCCATGGTATTTGAATATGCGCAGATAAGAGGAACCCTGGACGGCATGGATACGCGGGTGATCACGGAACTGGCGGAATATTACGAAAAAGAGATTGGATATAAAGTTCCTGCCCAGACACCGTTTGTAGGAAAGAACTTTAATGTGACGAAAGCAGGAATCCATGCGGACGGTCTATTGAAAAATGAAGAAATATATAATATATTTGATACAGATAAGTTCCTGAACCGGCCCCCGATGGTGGCTGTGTCCAATACTTCCGGGCTTGCGGGAATTGCCCACTGGATCAATACCTACTTCAAGCTGCCGGAAGAAAAGGCTGTGGACAAGAATTCCGAACTGGTGAAGAAGGTCAAAGAGTGGGTTGATGCAGAGTACGAGAGCGGCCGCGTGACATCGCTGACGGATGAGGAACTGCTGAAAGTCATTCATGAGACATGCCAGGAATTAGGCATAATCTAATTGGGGAGATGTAGGAATGGAAGAGTATCATGACCACTCATTGCGTGGAAGAGTATTTCAAAAAATCAGAGAGGATATCCTGACAGGCGTCTACAAAGAGCATGACGAACTGCGGGAAGTAAGTATTGGAGAAGAACTGGGCGTAAGCAGGACTCCGGTCAGAGAAGCACTGCGGCAGCTGGAACTGGAAGGACTGGTGACGATTGTACCGAACAAGGGAGCCTACGTCACGGGAATTACCCCTCAGGATGTGCATGACATCTACAAGATCCGTTCTCTTTTGGAAGGGCTTTGTGCCAGATGGGCGACGGAACACATCACAGGCAGGCAGATCGAAGAACTGGAAGAGATCATTCTTCTGTCAGAATTCCACCTGCGCAAAAAGAGTGCCGAGCAGGCCGAACAGGTGTCGGAACTGGATGGAAAGTTCCATAAAGTCTTGTACGAAGCCTCTAATAGTCGTATACTGGAACACGTATTATCCGATTTCCATAAATATGTCCAGATGGCAAGGATGATGTCCGTAGGGGCCAAAGACAGGGCCGAGCGCTCCATAGAAGAGCACAGGGACATCTTAAAGGCGATCAAGGATAAGGATCCCGATAAGGCAGAGTGGCTGGCAAATCAGCACATCATGAAGGTAATGGAAAATCTTCATATGGAAAACTAACAATAGAAGGAGAGTATGCAAGATGGCAAAGATTAAGATGACAACACCAATTGTCGAGATGGACGGCGACGAGATGACCAGGATCCTCTGGAAGATGATAAAAGAGAATCTTCTGGAGCCTTTTATCGAACTGAATACGGAATATTATGATTTGGGACTGGAGTACAGGAATGAGACCAACGATCAGGTTACGGTGGATGCCGCCAATGCGACGAAAAAATACAAGGTCGCGGTAAAATGCGCGACTATTACTCCCAATGCGGCACGCATGACCGAGTATGACCTGAAGGAAATGTGGAAAAGCCCCAACGGCACCATCCGCGCGATCCTGGATGGAACCGTATTCCGCGCGCCAATCGTGGTAAAGGGAATCGAGCCGTGCGTGAAAAACTGGAAGAAGCCGATCACCATTGCCAGACACGCATACGGCGATGTATATAAAGGCTCTGAGATGAAGATCCCGGGGGCCGGCAAGGTAGAACTGGTCTATACGGCTGAGGATGGCACTCAGACGAAGGAACTGGTACATAATTTTACGGGCGAGGGAATCGTGCAGGGAATGCATAATGTGAGCCAGTCCATCGCAAGTTTTGCAAGAAGCTGCTTTAACTATGCCCTGGATACGAAGCAGGATCTGTGGTTTGCGACAAAAGACACGATCTCCAAGAAGTATGACCATACGTTCAAGGACATTTTCCAGGAAATCTATGACGCGGAATATGATGAGAAGTTCAAATCGGCAGGCATCGTATACTTCTATACCCTGATCGACGATGCGGTTGCCCGCGTTATGAAGTCGGAAGGCGGATATATCTGGGCATGCAAGAACTATGACGGGGATGTGATGAGCGACATGGTTTCTTCTGCGTTCGGCTCTCTTGCCATGATGACTTCCGTACTGGTGTCGCCGGACGGCTATTATGAGTACGAGGCTGCTCATGGAACCGTGCAGCGCCATTACTATAAGCATTTGAAGGGCGAGGAGACGTCCACCAACTCTGTGGCTACCATCTTTGCATGGACCGGAGCGCTCAGGAAAAGAGGCGAATTAGACGGTAATTCTGAACTGATGGAATTTGCCGACAGGCTGGAGAAGGCGACCATTGATACCATCGAATCCGGAAAGATGACGAAGGATCTGGCCTTGATCACTACGATTGAGAATCCTACGGTGCTAAATAGCGAGGAGTTTATTAAGGCTATCGGGGAGAGACTTTAAGTGGCTTAATTTGTTTTTTCGAGGACGGACGTTGCGGGAAAGGGAGATACACGGCGGTAAATCCCACTTGCTTCGCCGGGAAAGTATAAGTCAAAAAAGCCTCAAATCTAAGTAACCGGACATATTCGGCGAAAAATTCTGAAAGAATTTCTCACCTCAGATGTCCTTGGATATTTTGTTTGTGACAAAATATCCATACTTAGATTTGAGGCTTTTTCGACTAACACTTTCCTTTCGGCTCGCTCTACGGACATACCGCCATGTATCTCTCTTTCCCGCACCTGACGTTCTCTGATAAAGCAAAGGAGAGGCGCTGGGGTTACATTTCTTTGCTGAATTTGTGTTTGTAGTAGGCGTAGGTTAGGAGCATGGCGATTAGGGCGGCGGCGCTTAGGAGGATGGGGATGAGGGGCGTGCGCTGCTCAATCAGGATGAAGATGATTCCCAGCATGACGTAGAGCATGACGTCAAAGGCTCTGGCTTTGGCCTGGCTGATGATGGCGATGTTACGTTCGTCGTTTTTCTCGATTAATTCCCGCACGGGCTGGCCCAGCTGGGCCTGCTTCTTGTAGATGTAGGTAGTGCCGAAATAGTTGATTCCGAAGATCATGCAGATCATCCCGGCATAGTGGAGTATAGAGAATAGGGTCTGTATGGGAGCGGAAAAGGCTCGCATGCTATCCAGCATGCCAAAGACGAAGTACAGGATAATGCCTGCTGCCAGCAGGATGATTTTATTTCTTTTTTCTTTCATTCTGATTCCTCCTCATAGATAAAAATATCTTCAATATTCATGTGGAAATACCGGGCGATCTTAAAAGCCAGAATGATGGAAGGATTGTACCGTCCGTTCTCCAGGGAGCCGATGGTCTGCCTGGAGACTTCCAGGATATCGGCCAGTTCTTCCTGCTTAAGCCCGTGTTCTCTGCGGATTTCTTCCAGCCTGTTTTTCAAGAATATCCCTCCTTATCTAATGTCAAGTTTACTTTCCATAATTCCAGTATAGCATGCAATATATAAATGTCAAGTTTGCTTTCCATAACTTCCTGCTAAGGTGGTTGAGTGGAAGATAAAATTGTGCTATACTTTTTTCCTGGAAGGAGACTTGGATATGAAAAGTAATTGCGAGTCCTGCGCTCATTATGAATATGATGAAGACTATGAATGCTACACATGCCAGATGAATCTGGATGAAGACGAACTCTATAAATTTGTGAACAATACATATCATGACTGTCCCTATTACAGTTATGGGGACGAGTATGCAGTTGTCAGGCACCAGATGTAAATGCAAAAGAAAAGGGGAGAAGACAAGATGAAGATACTGATGATTAATGGCACGATGAGAAAAGGATCTACTTATCAGGTCGGGAAATTGGCGATTGAAGAGATCATGCAGGAAGGGGACCAGCTCACAGAACTGTTCCTTCCCAAGGATATGCCGGAATTCTGCCGGGGATGCGCTGCCTGCATCCGGGAGAGCGAGACGAGATGCCTGGACTATCTTATGTACATGAAGCGGTTTACCAGAATGATTGACGAGGCGGATCTGCTTATATTTACTTCTCCGGTATATGTGATGCACGTATCCGGCGCGATGAAGGCTCTGCTGGATCATTATGGATACCGGTGCATGATTCACCGCCCGGAGGCATCTATGTTTGGCAAGCAGGCTATCTGCATCGTTACGGCTGCCGGAGGCGGCATAAGGTCTGCGCTTAAAGATATCAAAGACAGCCTGCTGTATTGGGGCGTAGCCAGAATTTACACCCTTGGAGTCAAGGTGGGAACCTCCGGCTTTGAACATATGGAACAGGCGGCAAAGGATCAGGTGACGGAAAATATCCGGAAGCTTGCCCTAAAAATACACAGAGAGCCTGCCGCTGTAAAGCCGGGGCTTAAGACAAAGATTTTATTCTATATCATGCGCAAGGTGGTTCGGGATGGAAACAATCCGGCTGACCAGAAGTATTGGGAAGAAAATGGATGGCTTGCCAAGGAAAGGCCATGGAAGAACAAGACTGGCCAGCAGGTGGAAGAATGATGGATATCAGACTTTATTATGAAAAGGCAGGGGATGGGGAGCCGTTGATATTGCTTCATGGCAATGGAGAAGACGGGACTTATTTCAAGCATCAGATGGAATATTTTTCAAAAGATTACAGAGTCATTGCAATTGATACCAGAGGCCACGGAAAATCGCCGCGAGGAGAGAAGCCTTTTACAATCAGGCAGTTTGCAGAAGATTTGAACGGATTTATGGAAGAACAGGGGATGGAAAAGGCGCATCTCTTGGGATTCAGCGACGGCGGTAATATCGCGCTCGCTTTTGCGCTCAGGTATCCGGGAAAAGTGGAAAGCCTGATTCTTAATGGAGCCAATCTCTGCCCTGCGGGCGTAAAGCCAAGCGTGCAGATTCCGATCGCCCTGGGGTATAAGATCACATCCTTTTTTGGCAGGTTTCATCATAGATCCAGGCAGAAGGCCGAGATGCTGGGGCTTATGACAACCCAGCCTGATCTAAGTCCACGGCAGTTAAAAGAAGTGAAAGCCAGAACCCTGGTGATCGTGGGGGAAAATGATATGATTAAGGACAGCCACTCTGTGCTGATTTGTGAAAGCCTGCCAAATGCCAGGCTTGTAAGAATAAAAGGAGATCATTTTATAGCGGCTAAGAACCCGGAAGAGTTCAACCGGGCAGTCAGCCGCTTTCTAAGAAATCGTGATTCTATTGTTTGAGCAGACCGTATTCTGCTTTATTCCGCAAGTTCTTCCCATTTCTGGTAGAGTTCCTCCAATTCCCCGGCGATCCTGGCCTTTTCTGAGGCCAGTTCCTGGCATTTGACGGAATTGGTGAAGATCTCTTCTTGCATCATCAGGGAGTCGATCTCGCCGTCCCGCTCTTCCAGCAGCGTGATGCGCTCCTCTGTCTTTTTCAATTCATTCTGGCGCTTGCGTTCCTTTGCCTGGGCTTCTTTTTGCTCCTGCCAGCTTAATTTGGCTTCGGATACAGTTTCTTTGGCCGCAGCGGCATCCGCGTCAGGGTCGCCAGCGTAGGCGGCTGTCAATTCGTCCTTTTTTTCCAGATAATAATCATAATTGCCGATGTAATTGACAAAGGTCCGGTTGACAAGATCCAGGATCCTGGTGGCAGTCTGATTGATAAAATACCGGTCATGGGACACGTACAGCACCGTCCCGGTATAATCATTCAATGCCCTTTCCAGAATCTCCTTGGAAACGATGTCCAGATGGTTGGTAGGCTCATCCAGGATCAGGAAGTTGGCCTCTGAAAGCATCAGCTTCGCAAGGGAGACCCGGCCTCTTTCTCCGCCGCTCAGATCGCCGATACGCTTGAATACGTCGTCTCCGGTGAATAGAAATGCAGCCAGGACATTGCGTATCTCCGTGTTGGTCAGTGTAGGATAGTCGTCGGAAATCTCATCGAATATGCTCTTTTCCATATGAAGGACATGGTGCTCCTGGTCATAATATCCCACATTTACATTGGTGCCCAGGGTAAATGTGCCGTTATCGGCCGGGATGACCTGGTTCAAGATCTTAAGCAGGGTTGTCTTGCCGGTGCCGTTATCACCGATGATGGCAACGTGCTCCCCCCGCTTGATTTCAAAACTTACATCCGAGAACAAGGGCTGGGAAGGAAAGGACTTGCTTAAGTGCTCGACGCTCAGCACATCATTGCCGCTGGTACAGGATGGCTCCAGCGTCAGGTGGATTTCCGTGTTTGCCTCCACCGGCTTTTCCACCGGCTTCATTTTTTCCAGCATCTTTTCCCGGCTTTCTGCCCGCCGGATGGATTTCTCCCGGTTGAAAGAGCGGAGTTTCTCAATGACGGCTTCCTGGTGTTTGATTGCCTGCTGCTGGTTCAGGTATTCCTTTAGCTGCGCATCCCGGATCTGCTCTTTCTTCTGGGCATATTCGCTGTAATTGCCCAGATAGGTCATCAGTTTTCCCTGCTCAATCTCCAGAACCTTGGTTACGACCCGGTTCAGGAAATACCGGTCGTGGGACACGATCAGTACGGCGCCCGGGTAGTTCAGCAGATAGGTCTCAAGCCATGCGATGGAATTCAGATCCAGGTGATTGGTTGGCTCGTCCAACAACAGGATATCGGGACGGGTCAGCAGGAGTTTTCCTAAAGAAACCCGGGTTTTCTGCCCTCCGGACAAGGTATCCACTGGCTTCTTAAAGTCGCTTTCCGAAAAGCCGAGGCCTTTGAGAACCCCGGTAATCTCACTTTCGTAGGCGTAGCCGTTCTCGCGCTCGAAAGCCGCCATCAGGCGGTTATACGTCTCAAGGCGGGAATTAAGGGCATCGCCGCTTAGATGCTTCAGTTCCAGTTCAATGGTGCGGATCTGCTTTTCCATGGCAATGATATCCGCTTTTGCAAGCCGGACTTCTTCGTATATGCTGTTGCCGCTCATCATTTCCTGATGCTGGGCCAGATAGCCCAGGCTTTTACCCTTAGTAAGGATGACATCCCCGCCGTCAGACGGCAGTTCTCCTACGATTATTTTTAAGAGAGTGGACTTCCCGGCGCCGTTTGGACCCACCAGGGCAGCCTTCTCATTATCCTCTATATGAAAAGATCCATCGGCCACGATTACCTCTTCGCCGAAGGATTTATTGATCCCGTGACATGCTAATATCATAATATCCTCCTTCATACATATCCGTTTCCATTATATCGAAAATAGGACAAAATACAACTAAAAGTTTGACTTTGCTACCACAATTCTATATAATGATTCTTAGAACGATATGGGAAGGTGAATACGAGTGGAAGATAGAGGGATTTCTCAGGCGGTGATTCGCAGGCTGCCAAGATACTACAGATATTTAGGCGAATTACTTGAAAATGGTGTGGAGCGTATCTCCTCGAATGATTTAAGCAAGCGGATGAAAGTTACTGCATCTCAGATTCGTCAAGATCTTAACAACTTTGGTGGATTCGGGCAACAGGGCTATGGCTACAACGTAAAGTATTTATATACAGAGATAGGCAAGATTCTGGGATTGGAAGAAGACCATAATATTATCATTATCGGAGCAGGTAATCTGGGACAGGCATTGGCCAACTACGCGGCATTTGAAAAGCGTGGATTCATATTGAAAGGAATCTTCGATGTGAATCCGAGACTGGAAGGCGTATCCATCAGAGGCGTGCCGATCCGTATGATGGACGGGCTGAAGACCTTCGTACAGGAGAATGACGTAGAGATTGCCGTGCTGACGATTCCAAAGGACAAAGCAATTGAAGTGGCAAATATGCTGGTGGAGAATGGCGTGCGTGCAATCTGGAACTTTGCGCACACAGACCTGAATCTGCCGGAGTATGTCATTGTGGAAAACGTCCACTTATCAGAAAGTCTTATGCAGCTATCCTACAATATCAGCAGATATAACGAAGAACATAAGAAATAGCAAGACGAAAACGTGTAATGACAGGCATGTGCAGACAGGCTGGTCTTTACACGTTCTTTTATATGTTCAATTATTGATGGAGGTGATGGAATGAGATATCTGGCTAATGGCCGGCAGATGAAGGCGGCAGACCAGTATACGATACAGGAACTGGGAATCCCATCTATGGAACTGATGGAACGGGCGGCCTTAAAGTGCGTGGAAGTGATGGAAGCGCATAGACTTGATCTTAGCAGGCCCTGCATCGTATGCGGCTCGGGAAATAATGGCGGCGACGGGTTCGCCATCGCTCGTCTGCTGAACCAGAAGGGATATCCTGTAACCGTCTGCTTTGTGGGAAATGAATCCCACCGCACGGAAGAAACCAGGAGCCAGATGCGGCTTTTAAAAGAAACAGGCGCCGATATCTGCAATGAGTATAAGCCTGGCGAATATAGTATCATAATAGATGCTATTTTCGGCGTCGGGCTTAGCAGGGAAATCATCGGACGCTATCTTAAGGTTATCCGCCAGATGAACGAGGCAGATGCCGTCAAGTTCGCTGTGGATATCCCATCCGGCGTCTCTGCGGATGAAGGAAGCATATTGGGAGTGGCATTTCAGGCGGATATTACGGTGACATTCCAGATGGAAAAGGTGGGACTTGGCCTATACCCGGGAAAAGGATACGCGGGCAAGGTCATCGTAGCAGATATCGGAATCAATACGGATAAGACCGTAGCGGATGTAGGCGTGGCTTATACTTATGAACCGGAGGAATTCCGGAAACTGCTGCCTGGAAGAATGGAAGATTCTAACAAAGGAATGTATGGCAGACTGCTGATCATAGCCGGGAGCAAGGGCATGTCAGGGGCTGCCTACCTGAATGCAAAGGCGGCTTATAAGGCAGGGGCAGGGCTGGTACAGATCTATACGCCCGAAGATAACCGAATCATCCTGCAGGAACTTCTTCCGGAGGCGATTGTTAAGACCTACGACTTTTTTGACGAGGGAGAACTTATCCGCCTGCTGAAATGGGCAGATACGGTATGTATCGGCTCAGGGATGGGAACCAGTGAAAAGTCTAAGAAAATACTGAAGACGACGCTGGAAAATCTAAGCGTCCCATGCCTGATCGACGCGGACGGCCTGAATCTGATCGCGGAGCACAGGAAATATATGGACCGGATTCCCCATGATCATTTGATTATCACGCCTCACATGAAGGAGATGTCCCGGCTTACGGGCATCAGCGTTTTAGAACTGAAAAGCCGCAGGATGGAGATCCTAAAGGAGTTTACAGAAAAGCACCATATAACCTGCGTCTTAAAGGACTCCAGCACCGTGGTGGCATCCCCCGGGGAACGCGCCTATATCAACCGCTCCGGCAACGCTTCCATGGCGAAGGCAGGCGCAGGAGATGTGCTGGCTGGCATCGTGGCCGGGCTTATGGCCCAGGGGATGGATTGCCAGGAGGCAGGGATCCTGGGGACCTACCTGCACGGCCGGGCAGGGGATCTGGCCCGTCGGGAAAAGGGCAGCTACAGCGTGATGGCGGGAGATTTAATAGAATATTTAAGTGAAGCATTTAAGGAACAGGAGGAAAAAAATTATGAACAATTATACTAGAATCTGTGCAAGGGTGGACTTGGATGCAATAGAATATAATATGGAGATGATGAAAAAGAACATCAAAGAAGGAGTGCAGATGATTTCCGTCATCAAGACGGATGGATATGGCCA
The DNA here is from genome assembly GCF_019597925.1 of [Clostridium] scindens. Taxonomy (NCBI): domain Bacteria; kingdom Bacillati; phylum Bacillota; class Clostridia; order Lachnospirales; family Lachnospiraceae; genus Lachnoclostridium; species [Clostridium] scindens. The sequence goes on from NZ_CP080442.1 coordinate 1,950,422, forward strand.
TGGCGCACTGCAGATCGCAAGGATGCTGGAGGGCAAGGAATATTTATGGGGCTATGCGGTTGCTACGCTGGATGAGGCAGTCGTTTTGCGAAAAGGCGGAATCAAGAAGCCGATCCTGGTTCTCGGATGCATCTTTCCGGATCAGAGAAAGGCTATGATCGAAAATGAGATCCGGATGACCGTCTATACCGAAGAGATGGCAAAAGAGGTCTCTGAACTGGCAGGAAGCATGGGAAAACAGGCATATATCCATATCAAGCTGGATACAGGCATGTCCAGGCTGGGATTTCTGATCGAGGATGAGAGCGTCGATAAGATCGAGTCTATCAGCAAGATGCCAAACTTGATCATGGAAGGCATGTATACGCATTTTGCCAAAGCGGATGAGACGGATAAGACGTTTACCCATTCCCAGATGGACGGCTATCTGTGGATGAAGAAAGCCCTGGATGATAGGGGAGTGACTTTCAAGTTCTACCATTGTTCCAACAGCGCGGGGATCATAGACGTCAAAGAGGCGAATCTGGATCTGGTAAGAGCCGGCATCTCTACATACGGGCTTTATCCTTCCAGCGAAGTAAAGAAAGAAAATGTGCCGCTGAAGCCTGCGATGGAGCTGATCAGCCATGTGGCCCATGTTAAGTGGGTGAAGGAGGGAACCCCTGTAAGCTATGGCGGAACCTTTATTACCAAGCGCCCCACCAAGATCGCAACCATACCGGTGGGCTATGGGGACGGATACCCGAGAAGCCTCTCCAACAAAGGCTATGTCCTGATCCATGGAAAGAAGGCCCCGATCCTCGGTCGGGTATGCATGGATCAGTTCATGGTAGATGTGACGGAGATTGACGACGTAAAGTACGCTGACAAGGTTACTTTAGTAGGCTGCGACGGGAACGAGAAACTTCCGGTGGAAATCTTAAGCGATCTGTCCGGACGGTTTAACTATGAGTTCGTCTGCGACCTTGGAAAGAGAATCCCAAGAGAGTTCATCCGCCACGGCGAGGTTGTGGAACAGATGGATTGGTTTGCTTAATTGCCTGATTTGCAAACTCTATGGAATACATCCGAAAAAGATGGAAATACTAATTTTATCTTAGAAAAATCGGAGTGTGAATAGAGTGCAAGTAAGACGCGGAGATATATTTTATGCAGATCTAAGCCCGGTTGTCGGGTCTGAGCAAGGCGGCATAAGGCCGGTTCTGATCATACAGAATGACGTGGGCAACAGACACAGCCCGACGGTCATCTGTGCCGCCATTACCTCAAGGATGAATAAGGCAAAACTGCCAACGCATGTAGAGATTGATGCAAAGAAATATCAGATTGTCAAGAATTCAGTCATTCTGCTTGAACAGGTAAGAACCATTGACAAGCAGCGGCTGAAGGATTTAGTATGTCATTTGGATAAAGAAATAATGAACAAAGTAGATGAGGCTTTAAAAATCAGTTTTGAGCTTCATACATAGAAAAGGAGTTTGAATTAGCAAGTTATGGAAGAGGGCGGTTTATTTCACCGGATGAAGCAGATATTCCAGGTGGAAGAAGAGATGGACGAAGACACGGTTAAGGAAGCAGCCGGTCTGATTCGCAATATATTCCGGTATATGGATAAGGACGCAAAGGATATTATGACCCACCGCAAGAACATCGTTGCGGTGGATGGCAATGAGCCGCTGGAAGTGGCGCTGAAGTTCATGCTGGAGGAGAGTTACTCCAGATTTCCAATATACGGAGAAGACATTGACGAGATTGTAGGAATCATACATCTCAGGGAGGCGATGACCTGCTATCTGGAGGAACGATTAAGGCCGGTGCCTGTGAAGGATCTGAAGGATTACATAAGGCCGGTTACATTTATTCCGGAGACGAAGAGCATTGACACCCTGTTTAAAGAGATGCAGGCGGAGAAAAACCATATCGTCATCGTCCTGGATGAGTATGGACAGACTTCGGGACTCGTGGCTATGGAAGATATTCTGGAAGAAATCGTTGGAAATATCCTGGATGAGCATGACGAGGAGGAAGTGCTGATTACAAAAAATGCCGACGGCAGCTATACCGCAAACGGCATGATGGATCTGGAAGACTTGGAAGACGTGATTTTCGTAAAATTTGAAAAGGAAGAGTATGAGACTCTGAACGGATTCCTGATAGACCAGCTGGACCGGATTCCCGGAGAAGACGAGCAATGCGTGGTCGAATACGAAGGATACCGCTTTACAGTCCTTTTTGTTGATAATAACACAATCCAGAGAGTTAAGATTGAAAAACGCAGCGAAGAGTGATAGAATAGGAAAAGTGCGAATATACAACGAAATGATAAGATATAAAGTGAGGTATGAACTATGTCAGGACATTCAAAATTTGCCAATATCAAGCATAAGAAAGAGAAGAACGACGCGGCAAAAGGGAAGATATTTACGAAGCTTGGAAAGGAACTTGCGGTAGCGGTCAAGGAAGGCGGAAGCGCCGATCCAGCCAATAACAGCAGGCTTCGTGACGTCATCGCGAAGGCGAAAGCCAATAACATGCCGAACGATACGATTGAAAGAAATATTAAGAAAGCCGACAGCGATGCCAATGCGGCAAATTACGAGCATATTACATATGAAGGCTATGGGCCAAACGGCACGGCGATCATCGTGGAGGCACTGACAGACAATAAGAACCGTACGGCCTCCAATGTAAAGAATGCGTTCACAAAAGGCAACGGAAATGTTGGAACGCCCGGCTGCGTATCCTTCATGTTCGACAAGAAGGGACAGATCGTAGTAGATAAAGAAGAGTATGAAGGCGATTCCGACGAACTTATGATGCTGGCTCTGGATGCCGGAGCAGAAGACTTCGTGGAGGAGGAAGACAGTTACGAGATTCTGACCGATCCGGAAGACTTCAGCGCAGTGCGCCTTGCAATGGAGGAGGCTGGCATTCCTATGGCAGCGGCAGAAGTAACTATGATTCCCCAGACTTATGTGGAACTTACGGATGAGAAGGATATCGCAAGCATCCAGAAGACTCTGGACATGCTGGATGATGACGACGACGTCCAGGATGTGTACCACAACTGGGATGAATAATCCGCTTTGACGGGCAACGGAGGAAGACAGATGGAAGATACGAAGAAGGCGCTGGAATCTTTATTCGACGAGATGCTGGGCAATATCAAATACTTTAAGAAGAAATCCTACCACTCCCTTTTTGAAAGCCTTTATGAAGGGCATAAGGAACTATTCGCCACGATCGCCAGGAAGTGCGAGGAGGCCGAAGAGGAGGACAAGGAAGGTCTGATAGAAGAACTGGCGTCAGTGATACCAGAATATGCCTATCTGAAGATGCAGGAAGTCCCGAAAAGGAAGAAAGAGATGTTTTCCGTGGATTATAATATGGCTATGGCCGTGTATATAGTCCCGCTGCTTACCTATTCCCGGGATCCGGAGTGCGAAAGAATCGCTGACCGGATGGTGGAACTGTGGAATAAGAAGCAGATTACATCCATGAAACTAGGAAGATCTTCTTTTGAGGATATCGCCGGAGGATTCCGGAAAGGCTTCTGCTATATCACGACCGCGGTGTGCGAAAGCCAGAACAAGCCGGATGACTGCTATGAACTGATGATGCTCAGGCACTACCGTGACAGTTACCTAATGCAGGCCGAAGAAGGAAAGCGTATCGTAGAAGAATATTATGAGATCGCTCCGCGTATCGTGCTTGCGATTGGCATGCAGAAAGATTCTTCCGGGATCTATGAAGGGATTTACAGGGATTATCTGGCTCCATGCATCCATTTTGCCGAATCCGGAAAGAATGAAGAATGTAAAAAACTGTATATGGACATGGTGCGCCATCTGCAGACCAAATATCTATCTTGAAATTCACAGGAGGAAATAAATGAGCGATTATAAGATTGAGACAAAATGCATCCAGTCCGGCTACCAGCCGGGAAACGGCGAGCCGAGGGTGCTGCCTATTTACCAGAGCACGACATTCAAATACGATTCCAGCGACCAGATGGGAAGATTGTTCGACTTGGAGGAGAGCGGGTATTTCTATACGCGGCTCCAGAATCCTACCAATGACGCGGTAGCGGCAAAGATCTGCGATCTGGAAGGCGGAGTCGCTGCCATGCTGACTTCATCTGGACAGGCGGCAAGCTTCTATGCCATTATGAATATCGTGGAGGCTGGCGATCATATCGTGTGCGCGTCTGCCCTTTATGGCGGTACATATAATCTCTATGCCCATACGATTAAGAAGATGGGCATCGATGCTACCTTTGTGGATCCGGACTGCACGGAAGAAGAACTGGACAGCGCGTTTCAAGAGAATACCAAGGCGGTATTCGGAGAGACCATCGCAAATCCTGCATTGGTCGTGCTGGACTTTGAAAAGTTTGCAAAAGCAGCCCATTCCCATGGGGTTCCATTCATCGTAGACAATACATTTGCAACGCCGATCAACTGCCGGCCGTTCGAATGGGGGGCAGACATCGTAACCCACTCTACCACCAAGTACATGGATGGCCATGCATCCTGCGTCGGCGGAGCGATCGTAGACAGCGGCAACTTTGACTGGGATGCATATCCGGATAAATTCCCGGGACTTACCACGCCGGACGAGACCTATCATGGAATCGTGTATACGAAGAAATTTGGCAAAGGCGCATACATTACAAAGGCAACCTCCCAGCTGATGCGGGACTTAGGCTCCATCCAGGCGCCGCAGAATGCGTTTCTTCTGAATATCGGCCTTGAGACGCTGCATCTGAGAGTGCAGAGGCATTGCGAGAATGCCTTGAACGCGGCCAAGTATCTGCAGGGACATGAAAAGGTAGCCTGGGTATCAAGCCCATCCCTTCCGGGAGACAAGTACTATGACTTAGCGAAAAAGTATATGCCCAACGGAACCTGCGGGGTGATCACATTCGGCCTGAAGGGCGGACGTGACGCGGCTGTACGAATGATGGACAGCCTGAAGATGATCGCCATCGTAACGCATGTTGCGGATGCCAGAAGCTGCGTGCTCCATCCGGCAAGCCATACGCACCGCCAGATGAACGACCAGGAGTTAAAAGAAGCCGGCGTTCAGCCTGATCTGATCCGATTCAGCGTGGGAATCGAAAATATCGAGGACATCATCGCTGACCTTTCGCAGGCGCTGGAACAGGTATAAAAATTGCAAATACCTCCATACTAAATGAAAAATGTATGGAGGTATTTTTTTATGGCAGAGTCAGAACGCGAAGAGAAAAAGACGGAACAGATTAAGGAGATGGGCAGCATTAATCTGAATGAAAATAAGGACAGGCACAGAATCAAGCTGCTGACGATCATAGGGGAGATCGAAGGTCATGAGGCGGTAGCCGGAAACACGAAGGCCACGAAGTACGAGCACCTTCTTCCTATGCTGGCAGAAGTAGAAGACAGCGAAGAGATTGAAGGAGTCCTGATTCTTCTGAACACCATGGGAGGGGATGTGGAGGCAGGACTGTCGATTGCGGAGATGATCGCATCTTTGAGCAAGCCCACAGTGTCCCTGGTACTTGGAGGCAGCCACTCTATCGGAGGCCCATTAGCCGTCTCCGCAAAATATTCCTTTATTGTTCCAAGCGGCACCATGATCATCCACCCGGTCCGCTCCAACGGCATGTTCATTGGAGTGGAGCAGAGCCTTCGCAATATGATCAGGACCCAGGATCGGATCACAAGGTTCCTTTCCCAGCACTCCCATATGACCCAGGAGAGAATCGAAGAACTGATGCTCAATCCTACGGAACTGGTGAAAGACGTAGGGACGCTTCTGGAGGGTAAGGAAGCTGTTAAAGAAGGACTGATAGATGAAGTGGGCGGCATGAGCGAGGCATTGAATAAATTGCACGAAATGATCGACCAAAGCAGACAGAAAAAGTATGAAAATATGTAATGACAGCCCTTTTTAAAAATGATATACTATAAATAGTATTGCCAGTAATAAGGGGGAAGTATAATGGCTGCTAAGTCCAAGAAACGCAAGAGTACAAAGCAGACGAAGAAGAACACGCAGCAGAGTTTTGTCAGGGACGAGATCATAATCTGGGTCACGCTTGCAGTCAGCATCCTGATGCTGATCAGTAATTTTGGAATCGGCGGTTTTGTAGGGGAAGCGATTTCAGATTTCTTATTCAGGATATTTGGATGGATTGCATTTGTAATGCCGTTCATCCTGTTTGGAGCGGTTGCTTTTGTCATTTCGAACAAAGGCAACCTTCATGCGTATATGAAAGTTGCGACATGCCTGATCTTAATGGTTCTGGTCTGCACTTTTCTGCAGCTGGTGGATGAGAAAGGCGGGATGCTGGGAAATATCCTTGTGGATGTCCTGGTACCTGCCATTGGTATTGCCGGTACATATGTGGTAGACGTTATCCTGATGATCATCTGCCTTGTGATCATTACCGGGAAGTCGGCCCTGAAGGGGGTAAAGGCCCAGGGAGGCAAGGCATACGACAAAGCAAGGAAGGATGCCGAGCGCAGGCGCGAGCAGGCGCAAGAGCGGAGGAAGATTAAGGAAGCGCAGCCGAAGCAGTCCAGATCTGGAAAGCGAAGCGAGAAGCATGTGGAGGGCGTCTCTTTTGATACCACGATAGCGAAGAAGTCGCCGAATGTAAAGGAATTGACCATTGACCCTATGGAAGAGGACAGGATGCAGGAGCCGGACACGCACGCTGTGAAGGAGCCGGGCTTCGTAATCAACCGGGGCGACATGCCATCCACAGTTTCGGAGCCGGAGGCAGAGCCGGTGATGGAAGCGGCGCCATTTGATGAGACGCCGGTCCCGAAGAAAAGGAGCAAGATGGCCTCTGCAGATGTGGCAAGCGAGGTGGCGGATGTGGCTGCCAGCGTAGCCGCAAGCGCTACAAAGCCAAAGAAAGCCTATCAGTATCCGCCCATATCCCTGCTAAAGCGGGGCAGCAAGCAAAGCGGGGAATCGGATGCCCACCTGCGGGAGACGGCGATGAAACTGCAGCAGACGTTGCAGAATTTTGGCGTTAACGTGACCGTTACCAATGTCAGCTGCGGGCCGTCGGTCACCCGTTACGAGCTTCAGCCTGAGATGGGCGTGAAGGTGAGCAAGATCGTGGGGCTTGCAGATGACATCAAGTTGAATCTTGCGGCCGCGGATATCCGGATCGAAGCCCCGATCCCCGGGAAAGCAGCCGTGGGAATCGAGGTGCCGAATAAGGAGAACTCGGCGGTAATGCTCCGGGATCTGCTGGAATCCAAAGAGTTTAAGAACAGCGCGTCCAAGATATCATTTGCCGCAGGTAAGGATATCGGAGGCAAGGTGGTCGTGGCGGACATCGCCAAGATGCCTCATCTTCTGATCGCAGGCGCAACTGGCTCAGGCAAGTCTGTCTGCATCAATACGCTGATTATGAGTATTCTGTATAAGGCAACCCCGGAGGAAGTCAAGCTGATCATGATCGATCCAAAGGTAGTGGAGTTAAGCGTATATAACGGCATCCCGCATCTTATGATCCCGGTGGTGGCAGACCCTAAGAAAGCAGCAGGTGCGCTGAACTGGGGCGTGGCGGAGATGACCCGCCGCTATCAGGCTTTTGCAGAATATAACGTAAGAGACATGAAGGGATACAATGAAAAAGTGGCATCCATGCCGCCGGTGGAAGGAAAGGCGCTGGAGCGGATGCCGCAGATCGTGATTATCGTAGATGAGCTTGCCGATCTTATGATGGTGGCTCCCGGAGAAGTGGAAGAGGCCATCTGCCGTCTGGCACAGCTGGCGAGAGCGGCGGGAATACATCTGGTGCTGGCAACACAAAGGCCATCGGTCAATGTCATTACAGGACTTATCAAGGCGAATATGCCGTCAAGGATCGCATTTTCCGTATCCTCCGGCGTAGACTCCAGAACCATTATCGACATGAACGGTGCCGAGAAACTGTTGGGAAAAGGAGACATGCTGTTCTATCCGTCCGGATATCAGAAGCCGGCCAGAGTACAGGGCTCCTTTGTTACGGACAAGGAAGTGCAAGGCGTGGTAGAGTACCTCAAGAATCACAACGGGGATGTTACATACGATGAGGAAATCGTAAACCACGTTAATACAAGCTCTGCGGCAGGAATGTCCGGGGGGCTTGGAGCGGAAGGTGATGACCGCGACGTGCATTTTGTAGATGCGGGCCGCCTCATTATAGACAAGGATAAGGCATCCATCGGGATGCTGCAGCGTACGTTCAAGATAGGCTTTAACCGCGCGGCCCGGATTATGGACCAGCTGTTCGAGGCTGGCGTCGTAGGCCCGGAGGAGGGAACCAAGCCAAGAAAGGTATTGATGTCCCCGGAAGAGTTTGAACGATATGTAGAGGAAACTGTCTAAAAAACAAAAGAAAGGATTGGTAGCCGATGAAAACAGATATCCAGATAGCACAGGAAGCACAGATGGCCCACATCAAGGATGTGGCCGCAACAGTTGGTATTGAAGAGGAAGAATTAGAATTTTATGGAAAGTATAAGGCAAAGCTTTCCGATGACGTATGGGAGAAAGTCAAGGACAGGCCAAATGGCAAACTGGTCCTGGTAACGGCGATCAACCCGACTCCGGCAGGAGAAGGAAAGACTACCACTACCGTTGGATTGGGACAGGCGCTGGCAAAGTTGGACAAGAAGGCGATCATTGCGCTTCGGGAGCCATCCTTAGGCCCATGCTTTGGCATAAAGGGAGGCGCTGCCGGTGGCGGATATGCCCAGGTTGTTCCTATGGAAGATTTGAATCTGCATTTTACCGGAGACTTCCATGCAATTACATCTGCCAATAACCTGCTGGCAGCCTTGCTTGATAATCATATCCAGCAGGGGAATGAATTGCAGATCGATCCCCGCCAGGTAGTATGGAAGCGCTGCCTTGATATGAATGACCGTAATCTGCGTAATATCGTAGTCGGGCTTGGAAGCAAGATGGACGGAATGGTAAGAGAAGATCACTTTGTCATTACGGTTGCATCTGAGATTATGGCAATCCTTTGCCTGGCAGATGATATCCACGACCTTAGAAGACGGCTTGGCAGAATTATCGTAGCTTATAATTTTAATGGAGATCCGGTGACTGCAGAGGATCTTAAGGCAACGGGAGCTATGACGGCGCTTCTGAAAGACGCTATCAAGCCGAACCTGATCCAGACCCTGGAGCACACGCCGGCATTGGTACATGGCGGGCCATTTGCCAATATTGCCCATGGATGCAACAGCGTCAGGGCAACGAAGATGGCGCTGAAATTAAGCGATATCACGGTTACAGAAGCTGGATTCGGCGCAGACTTAGGCGCGGAGAAATTCTTTGATATCAAGTGCAGAAAGGCAGGCTTAAAGCCGGATGCGGTAGTTTTAGTTGCAACTGTGCGCGCTTTGAAGTATAATGGTGGAGTTGCAAAGGCGGATCTGTCCGAAGAGAACCTGGAAGCGCTAAAGAAAGGCATCGTGAATCTGGAAAAGCATATTGAGAATATCCAGAAGTACGATATCCCTGTAGTCGTGACTCTCAATTCGTTTGTCACAGATACAGAAGCGGAGAATGAATTCATCCGCCAGTTCTGCCAGGAGAAAGGCTGCGAATTCGCGCTTTCCGAAGTGTGGGAAAAGGGCGGCGAAGGCGGAATCGCTCTTGCCAACAAAGTATTAGATACTTTAGAGAATAAAGAAAGCCATTTCCATACATTATATGAAGATGAGTTATCATTAGAAGAAAAGATAGAGACTATATCCAAGGAAATCTATGGAGCAAGGGGAGTCATCTATGAGCCTGCAGCGAAAAAGCAGCTGGCCAAGATAGCATCCATGGGATTTGGAAATTTGCCGGTCTGCATGGCAAAGAATCAATATTCATTATCAGACGATGCGAAGAAGCTGGGACGTCCTACGGATTTCGATATTCATATCCGTGAAGTATACGTCAGTGCGGGGGCGGGATTCGTAGTCGCGCTTACCGGCGCTGTCATGACAATGCCGGGACTTCCGAAAGTACCTGCTGCAAATGGGATTGATGTATCAGAAGAAGGTAATATTGTAGGATTGTTTTAAGGGGATTATAAAAGAAATGATAACGATGTATGATAAAACTGGCAGTAGGAGGTTATCATAAGATGAAGTGCAGGTATTGCGGACACGAGATACCGGATGGAATGTTGTATTGTGAAGAATGCGGGAAGGAAGTCCGCATTGTTCCTGACTATAATCCGTTAGATGATATGCTTACCGCTCAGGTGAAAGGTGCCATCAGTGGGGAGAATGATTATTCTGAAGATGACATCTATGAATCAGTAAGAAATACGACTGCTATGGGAAGAAGCACCGGCGCAGGAAGATATACGTCCGCAGGGCGCAGGACGGGGACAGGACGAAACGGAGTCCCGGGCAGTACTGCAGGGCGCAGCGCTACCGGCCGCAATACTGCAGGTCGTAACACTTCCGGACGCAGGAATACTTCAGGAGGCAGTCTTCCTGAGCGTGAGAGAAGGCGCAGGCAGGCGGAACGCAAGAGAGCATTGCGCCGCAAGAGAAGAAAAAGAGCGCTTATCATACTGGCAGTGCTGGCAGTCGCAGTTATCGCAGCTTGTTTTGCCATATATCAGACATCCTATGCGGGAATCGTAAATAAGGGGTATAAAGCAATAGATAGCAAAGAGTACGACAAGTCAGAACAATATTTCCAGAAGGCAATTGCTAAAAATGGAAAAAAAGCGGAAGCTTATGCGGGACTGGCAAAAGTATATACGAAGCAGGACAATCTGGATAAAGCAGAGTCCGTCTTCCTGAATGCCATTGAAAAGCAGCCAAAGAATACGGATATCTATGAAGCCTGCGTCCAGTTCTATATGGACACGGATCAGAAGGCAGAGATCCCGCTGCTTTTGGAAGATGCGCAGGACAATGTCACGGAGACGCTTGCGGGATATATCGTGAAAGGGCCGAAATTCAGCCTGGATGACAGCGAGACATTCGAAGATGTACAGGAACTTTCCTTAAAAGCGGGAAATGGATACACCATCTACTATACTACGGATGAGACGGGTCCGACGGTAAAGAGTACGAAATACGCGGAGCCAATCCAGATCGGCGAGGGCGAGACCGTAGTTTCGGCAATCGCTGTCAACAAGAAGGGAATTCCCAGCCTTCCGGTGAAGAAGACTTATACGGTGGAACTGCCGATTGAAGACGCGCCGGCCGTATCGCCATCTACAGGGCAGTATGAATCTGCTACGCAGATAGAGATTAAGGTTCCGGAAGGATATGAGGCCTACTATACGATGGACAAAAGCGATCCGACCACCGCTTCCACCAAGTATGCCGGACCGATAGACATGCCGGAGGGAGAGACCATATTCAAGGCTATTCTGGTCAATGCGAAGGGACGTACCAGCGGAGTGACTACCCGCAATTATGTATTGGAACTTTCACAAGGAGAATAGAGATGATAAAAAGAGAGCAGCCTGACTGTTTTTGCATTGGCGAAAACAGGGGCTGCTTTTTTACTGCCTGCATTTTTTGTACGAAAATAAAAACAAGAAAATTTGTAAAAATGGTTGTGTTAATAATTTAACAGATGTATAATATTGATAAATAATTAACATATCATATAAAAGGAGATGCGGACAATGAGTAGATTTACATTACCTAGGGACGTTTATCATGGAAAAGGATGCCTGGAGGAACTGAAGAACCTAAAGGGAAAGAAGGCAATCCTGGTTGTCGGAGGCGGCTCAATGAAGCGTCAGGGATTCCTGGATAAAGCCGTCGGATATTTGAAGGAAGGCGGCATGGAAGTAGAACTGTTTGAAGGCGTTGAGCCAGATCCATCTGTTGAGACGGTTATGAAAGGCGCTGAGGCAATGCGTGCTTTTGAGCCAGACTGGATCGTAGCGATGGGAGGAGGATCTCCAATCGATGCAGCTAAGGCCATGTGGGCATTCTATGAATATCCGGAGACCACGTTTGAAGATCTGTGCGTGCCTTTTAACTTCCCGGAACTGAGACAGAAGGCCAAATTCGCAGCCATACCGTCTACCTCCGGAACAGCGACAGAGGTTACGGCGTTCTCCGTCATCACAAATTATCAGACGGGCGTGAAATATCCGCTTGCAGACTTTAACATTACGCCGGATGTGGCAATCGTAGATCCGGAACTTGTGGAAGGACTCCCTGCGAAACAGGTTGCTTACACGGGAATGGATGCGCTGACTCATGCCATTGAAGCATATGTATCTACTTTGAACTGCGCATTTACAGATCCGCTTGCGTTACAGGCAATCGAGATGGTATTCGATTATCTGCCGGCTTCCTATCATGGCAATATGGTGGCAAGAGAACAGATGCACTACGCGCAGTGCCTGGCTGGAATGGCATTCTCCAACGCTTTGCTTGGAATCGTTCATTCCATGGCGCACAAGACCGGCGCGGCTTTCTCTACCGGACATATCACTCACGGATGCGCCAATGCGATGTATCTGCCATATGTAATCAGATATAATGCAAAAGACGCTACGGCGGCAAAGCGTTACGCTGAGATCGCACGCCGGATGGGGCTTGGCGGAACTTCTGAACAGGCGCTGATCAATAGCCTCTGCGAGAAGATTGATGAATTCAATGCCAAGTTTGACATTCCTGCGACATTGAAGGAATTCGGAATCAAGGAAGACGAATTTAAGGAGAAGATCGCCAAGATATCCGAACTTGCTGTGGGAGATGCATGTACCGGTTCCAATCCGAGGGCAATTGATCCCGCAACAATGGAGAAACTGTTTACATGCATCTATTATGGAACCGAGGTAGACTTCTAGGATAGGGTACAATCTTAAGTGTACATAAAAAGACGGCTTATCAAGAAAAAGATGTGCAAAAAAATCTTGATAAGCTGTTTTTGCGGATGTATAGATGTCGAATGATACTTGATATTTTCGCCCGGATACATTATGATGAAATGAGTATTAAATATTAGGAGGAAATAAGATGTACAAGATAGTAAAAGCCGAGAAACTGGCTGATGTGATTTATCTTATGGATGTAGAAGCTCCTCGTGTGGCAAGACATTGCCAGCCAGGGCAGTTTGTCATCGTTAAGATGGACGAAAAAGGGGAAAGAATCCCTCTTACAATCTGTGATTATGACAGAGAAGCAGGCACTGTAACGATTGTATTCCAGCCCGTAGGCGCATCTACCACGAAGATAGCCGGATTACAGGCAGGAGATTATTTCCGCGATTTCACGGGACCGCTTGGACGTCCGTCTGAATTCGTAGACGAAGATATCGAAGACCTGAAGAAGAAGAAAATCCTGTTTGTAGCTGGCGGCGTCGGAGCGGCACCAGTCTATCCTCAGGTCAAGTGGATGAAAGAGCATGGGATCGACGTGGATGTTATTGTCGGCTCTAAGACAAAAGATATGCTCATTCTGGAAGACGAGATGAAGGCGGTTGCAGGCAATTATTATCCATGTACGGATGATGGTACATATGGCCATGCAGGAATGGTCACGACGAAGATCGAGAAACTGGTGGAAGAAGGCAATCACTACGACGTGTGCGTTGCCATCGGACCGATGATCATGATGAAGTTCGTCTGTCTGCTGACTAAGAAGCTGGAGATCCCGACAATCGTCAGCATGAACCCGATTATGGTAGACGGAACAGGCATGTGCGGCGCCTGCAGGCTTCATGTAGGCGATGAGATCAAGTTTGCCTGTGTAGATGGTCCGGAATTTGACGGACACCTTGTTAACTTCGATGAGGCTATGAAGAGACAGCAGATGTACAAGACGGAAGAAGGGCGTGCAATGCTGAAATTACAGGAAGGCGACACTCACCACGGTGGATGTGGCCATTGCGGAGGTGACAACTAATGGCAGATGTGTTAAAAAGAGTGCCTGTCAGAGAACAGGACGCAAAAGTAAGAGCGACAAACTTCGAAGAAGTATGCTATGGATATAATAAGGAAGAAGCTATGGAAGAGGCGGCCCGCTGCCTGAACTGCAAGAACGCCAAATGCATTCAGGGATGTCCTGTGGCAATCAACATCCCAGGGTTCATCTCTAAGGTGAAAGACGGGGATATTGAAGGCGCCTATAAGGTGATCGGCGAGTCTTCCGCGCTTCCGGCTATCTGCGGACGCGTATGCCCGCAGGAGTCACAGTGCGAATGCAAGTGTATCCGTGGGATTAAGGGAGACCCGGTATCCATCGGAAAACTAGAAAGGTTCGTTGCGGACTATGCCCTGGAGCATGATATCAAGCCACAGAAGGCAGAGAAGACCAACGGACATAAAGTGGCAGTCATCGGTTCTGGCCCATCCGGCCTTACCTGCGCCGGAGACCTGGCAAAACTGGGCTATGAAGTGACCGTATTTGAAGCGCTTCATGAACTTGGCGGCGTTCTGGTATACGGAATTCCGGAGTTCCGTCTTCCAAAGGAAAAGGTTGTCAAAAAAGAGATCGAGAAAGTAAAAGAATTGGGCGTTAAGTTTGAGACGAATGTAGTGATCGGAAAATCCACTACCATCGACCAGCTGATGGAGGAGGAAGACTTCGAAGCCGTATTTATCGGCTCCGGCGCAGGCCTTCCGATGTTTATGGGAATCCCGGGCGAGACAGCCAACGGCGTATTCTCTGCCAATGAATACCTGACCAGGAGCAATCTGATGAAGGCCTTCGATGATTCTTATGATACACCGATCGTGGCAGGCAAGAAGGTCGCGGTAGTAGGCGGCGGAAACGTTGCCATGGATGCAGCCAGGACTGCGCTGCGCCTTGGAGCGGAAGTACATATCGTATACCGCCGAAGCGAGGCAGAACTTCCTGCCAGAGTGGAAGAGGTGCATCATGCTATGCAAGAAGGGGTTATCTTCAACCTTCTGACGAATCCGAAAGAAATCCTTGTGGATGACAATGGATGGGTAAAAGGCATGAGAGTCATCAAGATGGAACTGGGCGAGCCGGATGCATCCGGCAGAAGGCGTCCGGTAGAGATTCCAGGTTCTGAGTATGAGATAGAGGTCGATACGGTGATTATGTCTCTTGGAACCTCGCCAAATCCTCTGATTGCATCTACGACCAAGGGGCTTGAGACCAATAAGCGCAAGTGCATCGTGGCTGAAGAAGAAAACGGCCAGACCTCCAAAGCCTGCGTATATGCCGGCGGAGATGCCGTTACAGGAGCGGCCACCGTAATCCTGGCTATGGGCGCAGGAAAGGCTGGCGCAAAAGGAATCCATGAACTTTTAAAAGATAAATAAAGCCGGGATCAGGCTGTATCGAATAGGGGCCAGGCGCCTTAAAAAGCGCCGGGGCCTCTATTCTGCGTTTTATGGATCCCTAAAATTGAATTTCCCCCCTGTACCCGTAAGGACGGATATGGTATGATGAGGAGGAATGTTATAAGAAAAGAGGTTATAAATATGACAATATTTTGGGGCTTGATCATCCCTTTTATAGGAACTACCGCAGGCGCGGCATGCGTCCTGTTTATGAAAAATGAACTGAAGCCGGTAATCCAGAAGGCACTTCTTGGGTTTGCGGCAGGGGTCATGGTGGCTGCCTCCGTGTGGTCTTTACTGATACCGGCCATGGACATGTCCGAGCATATGGGCAAATTTGCATTTGCACCAGCTGCTATTGGCTTTATAATCGGAATCGCATTCCTGCTTCTTCTGGACCGCATCATTCCCCATCTCCATATTGGGAGCGATGAATCCGAAGGGCCGAGAAGTACGTTGAAAAAGTCCACCATGCTGGTGCTTGCCGTTACCATCCACAATATTCCGGAAGGAATCTCCGGAGGGGCTGTTTTTGCCGGACTTCTTACGAATAATGCCAATGTGACCGTAGCAGGTGCCTTCGCCCTGTCTATCGGCATTGCCATCCAGAACTTGCCGGAAGGATTCATCGTGTCTCTTCCAATCCGCAGCGAGGGCCATGGCAGGGGCAAGGCCTTCCTGTATGGCTCCCTGTCAGGCATTGTGGAGCCGATTGCCGGAGGGATTACCATATTGCTGGCAGCATACATTACGCCTATTCTGCCATATCTTCTGGCGTTTGCCGCCGGAGCCATGATCTATGTAGTAGTGGAGGAACTCATTCCAGAGTCAGCGGAAGGAGAGCATAGCAATATCGGAACGATCGGGTTTGCCGTGGGATTCGCATTGATGATGATACTGGATGTGGCGTTAGGATAAGGAGGCGTTATGCGAAAGAAGATCCGTACTGCAGATGAAGAGATGAGGAATGTTGGATACCTCGTCCTGTTTTCCATACTCTGGTATTCGCAGATCCTATCCTCGATTGCCAGAGACGGCTTTCATACTACTTTGCTGATCTTTCTGGCTGCGGGGCTGATGCCGCCTATACAGGCATTCCGCATAATCCAGAAAGCAATGTATTTTCGTAATTTTCACAGGCAATGCGTGAATGAAAGCCGGCCCCAGCAGGGGAGAATCGTGAACATTACCAGAGAATATTATGATGATTATCAGGAAAGCCGCAGATACCGCAGAACCTATTATTTCCTGATTGTCGAAACCGTGGATCCGGAGACAGGCATTGCCAATACGATAAAAAGCGAGCCTTACCGGATTCCTGTCTATAAGTATCTGGGGTCTCCCTATGTGCAAGTATACACGGACCGTACCGGCTGGAAGCATGTCATCGATGGATTCCAGTTAAAGAACAGCCGAAGCGAGCCCGACATCCCTTTGGAGAATTCCAATGTGTATTTAAAGGATTTTAACAAGACTCCATCGATCTTAAACTGGATATTCATCATTATCTTCGTGCTGATACTGCTGCAAAGTTTCGGAGTACTTAAGTAAGAGAGGAACAAAGATATGAAGATTACATTGGTAACGGTAGGAAAGATCAAAGAGAAATACCTGAAAGATGCGATTGCGGAATACAGTAAAAGGTTGGGCAAGTATTGCAAGCTGGAGATTATTGAAGTTGCGGATGAGAAGACCCCTGAGAATGCAAGCGCCACGGTGGAAGATATGATCCGGCAAAAGGAAGGGGAGAGGATCCTTAAGTATATAAAAGAAGACGCCTATGTCGTCGCTCTGGCAATCGACGGCCAGATGCTTTCCTCCGAGAAACTGGCGAAGAAGATCAATCTACTAGGAATACAGGGAACCAGCCATATCGCGTTTATCATCGGAGGCTCCATAGGCTTAAGCCAGGAGGTGCTAAGCCGCGCCGACTATCAGCTTAGCTTCTCTAAGATGACGTTTCCCCATCAGCTGATGCGGGTGATACTGCTGGAGCAGGTATACAGGAGCTACCGGATCATTACCGGAGAGCCCTATCACAAGTAATCTTAAATTGCCAATTATTACTTGTATTATTATTAAAGTTCTTGTGTTACTATCTTGCTTGTAACAAATATGTAATAAATCGATAATGAAAATGTAACATTTATCGAGAGCAAGGAGGTAAT
This sequence comes from [Clostridium] scindens, assembly GCF_019597925.1. Lineage (NCBI taxonomy): Bacteria > Bacillati > Bacillota > Clostridia > Lachnospirales > Lachnospiraceae > Lachnoclostridium > [Clostridium] scindens. Next base: position 1,967,885 of record NZ_CP080442.1, read on the forward strand.
ATGAAGAAATTATCAGTATTAGCAACGATTACAGCCATGGGGATTGCAGGCAGCGCAGCGCTTCCGGCTCAGGCGGCAGATATGAACCAGGTTTACGATCAATTAAAAACGAATGGATATGCAGTGATCGGCGGACAGGTAAACAGTCCGGAAGATCTGAAAAACATGATATCCAGTTTAAATGATAAGTATCCTGGTATGAATATTAACTGGGGAGACTGTCCGGTTATCACGCCGCCGGGAGAAAATACTCCTGACACGGATCAGCCAGATTCTGACGGTGGAAATACTGGTACTCCAGATATTGATCAGCCTGGGGATGGCGGCAATCAGCCAGGAACGGACACGGATCAGCCAGGGACGGATACTGAAAAGCCAGGAACGGAAGAGCGCAGTTTTGCGGAAAAAGTGGCAGACCTTGTAAATGCCGAAAGGGCTAAGGCCGGGCTGGATGCTCTTACAATTGATAAAGGGATTGAATCCGCGGCTCTTGTAAGGGCGAAGGAAATCGAGACTTCATTTTCCCACACTAGGCCAAATGGCAGTTCTTTCAGTACCGTCTTAACAGAGAATGGCATTACATTCAGAGGATCAGGCGAGAATATAGCATGGGGACAGCGCACGCCGGAAGAAGTTATGAATGGATGGATGAACAGCGAAGGACACAGAGCCAATATCTTGAATCCGAAGTTCAAGAAAATCGGAGTAGGATTCTATCAGAATGCAGAGGGTAGAAATTATTGGACCCAGCTCTTTACTTATTAAAACGGGATGTTGGAAAATCCTTTCGAAATAGAGTGAGCAATCGAAAGCATGGCGGTTTTACCGCTGTGCTTTTTCTGTACATATGAAAAACTATGGACTATAATGAAAAAAGAATAGGCAGAAATTATTTGTTAAATGTGCTATACTGTTGCTTAAGAGAGTCATAAGGAGAGGTCTGCAATCTATGAAATCCAAAGAAGAAAAGTCAAATCCGATATACCCGGAAGGTCTCAAGACAGGAGACCAGGTGTGCATTATTGATCCAGCCAACGCATTTACCGAGGAGGCATTGGATGCGGCCGCATCTCATCTTGAGGCGCGGGGGTTAAAGGTTACCGTGTCAGAAGATATGGCATTTCGCAGAGGGACGCCAAAGGAGCGTGCAGAGAAGCTTAACAGGGTGATCGAAGATCCCAGGAATCGTGGGATTTTCTGCATATGGGGAGGATATGGCACCATACCTTTGCTGGATAAGATCAATTATGACGCGTTAAGCAAGAACAGGCCCATATTCACCGGATTCAGCGACATTACGGCTATGCATCTGGCGATCGGCCAAAAGACAGGACTGGTGACCTACCATGGCCCATCCTTTTTTAGCACGAGCCGGCCGCCAACGGAAACGGCACTGTGTAATTTCCTGGATGTGCTGGCCTCGCCCGGGAAAGAGCGGGAACTTAAGAATTTTAATAGAGAAGCCTTTGCGGTTTTGAAGGAAGGCGTCTGCGAAGGACGGATTGCGGGAGGCAATATGACTCTGGTCAGCCGTCTGATGGGAACGCCTTATGAGATCGATGCCAGGGGGAAAATCCTTTTTCTGGAGGAAGTAGGAGAGAAGCCTTACCGGCTGCATGGGATGCTATACCAGCTGAAACTTGCGGGCAAGCTTGACGAGGCGGCCGGAGTCATCATAGGCAGCCTGACGGACTGCGATATCGAGGGGCGGCCAGGGAGCGCGGAGGCAATGGTAAAGGAAGTTTTGAAAGATTTGCAGATTCCAGTCGTTCTAAATGTGCGGGCCGGACATATCAAGGATCCGCTTACGATACCTATGAATGGACTGGCAAGAATCGACGGGGCAAGAGTGATCCTCTCGGAACAGATATAAATGAGAGAAAAAAGGAAGCAGGGAAGGGAAAGTATGAAGAAAAAGAGAAAAGTATGGAAGATTATCGGAGGCGTGCTTCTGGCGATCATTCTTCTGCTGGCGGCCGCTGTCGCCTATCTGACAATACGGGAATACAGGCCGGATCCGATTGAGGATATAGCGCCGGGGAAGGGAAACGCCAGGCTGAATGCCGGGGATGCATTTACGATTCTTACGTATAACACCGGATATGCGGGACTTAGCAAGGACGAGGACTTCTTTATGGACGGGGGCTCCAAGGTCGAGCCGGAAAGCAAGAAACTTGTGGAGGATAATCTGAAGGGAATCACTTCCATCCTGAAGAAGCAGGAAGCGGATATTTATTTTCTGCAGGAGGTGGACCGGGATTCCAAGCGATCCTATCATATTGATGAACAGGCCTATTATGAGGAAGAACTTGGACTTAAGGGGATGTTTGCATGTAATTTCAAATGTGACTTCGTCCCATATCCGCTGCCGCCAATTGGCAAAGTAACCAGCGGACTGGTGACGATGACGGATCTGAATGTCAAAGAGGCATCCAGAATCTCGCTTCCCGAATCCTTCTCATGGCCAGTCAAGACTTGCAACTTGAAGCGGTGCATGCTGGAGGTCAGGGTGCCTTTGGAAGGTACAGACAAAGAACTGGTGCTGATCAACTTCCATCTGGAAGCTTATGACAGCGGGGAGGGAAAGATCGCCCAGAGCAAGATGCTGGCAGAGAAGCTGGAGTCAGAATACCAGCAGGGAAATTATGTGATTGCAGGCGGTGACTTCAATCAGACTTTTGAAGGAATGGAAAAATACCCGATCCATAATAAGGATAAGTGGGTGCCTGGCATCGTAGGCGCTGATGACATACCAGAAGGATTTTCCTTTGCCGTATCCGACAATGTACCGACCTGCAGGCTGCTTGACGGGCCTTACAGCGGGAACTATGATGAATCCCAGGTATATGTATTGGATGGATTTATCGTTTCCAATAATATCAAAGTGAATAAAGTAGGGAACATTGATACGGATTTCGAGTACACCGACCATCAGCCGGTGCGTATGGAAGCCATCTGCCTTAAAGATGGACAATAGAAATAAAAAAATAGCATCAAGGATATAGATTATGAAAACCGAAAAATTAAAAACTTACTATCTGATCATAGGAATGGTCTGTCTCTGCTTCCTGACGGCAAGCGTAGGCTTTACCTTTTATTCTATGGAGGAATATGAAAAGAAGGATATCAGCCATTTCAAAGAAAATGTAGAAAGCATGCGTAATAGCGTCTCCAATATGATAAAAGGCAACATCGAGATTCTGGATGGTATGGCTTTGACTATTGGACAGATGGAGATAACGGATATCGAGCATCTGCAGCCGATCATTAAGAAGGTCAATGACAGGAATGCCTTCCTTCAGATGGGATTCGTAGATGCGGATGGAACAGGGGATATGGTGGATCTGGATGGGACGATCCATAGAGATGTGGACTTTTCCGATGAGAGTTTCTTTCAAAAGGCAATGGGAGGAGAGACGGCCATATCCAATACCTTCAAAGATGAATACACCAATGGATATCTGAATTATTATGGAGTGCCTGTGGTGATACAGGGAGAGACGGTAGGCATACTGGCCGCGGCAGATAAAACGGACAGGCTGAGAGAAGTTCTGGATGTTCCGATATTCAGCAAAGGCGGATATGCGAATGTTATAGATGATCAGGGAGCCTATGTAGTCCGTTCCATAAATTCTCCTGCGATAGAACATATTGAGGACATCGGTGATTTTACAGAAGAAGAATTAAAGAATATCCACAGGGAACTGAAAGAAGGCGAGGAGGATTTCATTCGATTCAACAAAGAAGGAAAGAAAACCTGGGCCGCGTACATGCCTCTGGGGATCAATGACTGGTATCTTTTGGGCATTGTTTCTAAAGATGCGACAGGTAGCGCCTATCACCTGTTTGCCGGCATGATCATCATCGTAACGTCAGCAATGGCCATCTTTATCTTCCTGGTCTACTGCATCACCCGGGTGCAGGTCAAGAATGAAAGAGAACTGGAAAGGCTGGCTTATCAAGACCCGCTGTTAGGAATTAATAATTATATTAAGTTTAATAAAGACCTGTCGGAGACGCTGGCGAAAGAAGGATTCCGAAAGATCGCTTTCTGGTATTGCGATATCGATAATTTCAAACTCTTTAACGAGTCCTTTGGCTATGAGGCGGGAGACCAGCTGTTAAAAAGCCTTGCGCAGCTGTTCGATGAGTGCGCCAGGAAAGATGAGTTATTCTGCCGCGAGACATCAGATCATTATGTAGGCATCCGCTATTATAAAGAACCCTCGGAACTGAAAGCCTGGTATGAGGAACTGACGGAGAGGCTGGAACATTATCATATCTTCAAGCAGCAATCCTTCCGCCTGGTACTCAGCATGGGATTCTATTGTGCGGATATGCCGGAGCATCTGCTTACGGTCAATGAGATGTACAATAGAGCAAGAATTGCCCAGAAGACCGTCAAAGAGAAGAAGAACATTAAATACGCATTTTATTCGGACAGCCTTCACAGCCAGCTGCTGCGCGAAAATGAGATCGAGGCCAATATGAACCAGGCGCTTTGCGAACATCGATTCAAGGTCTATGTCCAGCCTAAGGCAGCGTTGGCAGATGACAACCGGATATCTGGCGGCGAGGCGCTGGTACGCTGGGCAGATCCGGAAAAAGGCATGATCAGTCCGGGAGAATTTATCCCTCTCTTCGAGAAGAACGGCTTCATCGTGCCGTTGGACCGGTATATGATGGAAAGCGTGTGCCAGTGGCTGCATGGGTATATGGCTGCTGGCGGGAGGCCGATAAGGCTGGCAGTGAACGTTTCAAGGCTTGGCATATTTCAGGAGGATTTTGTAGATTATTACACCAATATGAAGAACCAGTACCAGATACCGGATGGCCTGCTGGAACTGGAATTTACAGAAAGCCTGGCCATTGAAGACAATTCGTTATTGCGCCAGAAGATCGATGAACTGACGGCCAGGGGATTCATCTGCTCGCTGGACGACTTCGGCGCGGGATACTCCTCTCTTAATACTTTGAAAGACCTTGCGATCCAAGTGTTGAAACTGGACATGCTGTTCTTTAAGCGAAGCGACAATGACGAGAAGGCCAAGATTATCATCGCAAATATCGTCCGCATGGCCAAGCAGCTGCATATCCGCGTAGTGGCGGAAGGCGTGGAAGAGCCAGAGCAGGTAGAATTCCTGAAGGAATGCGGATGTGACATCATTCAAGGATACGTATTTGAGCGTCCCATGCCCTGCGATGAATTTGAAAGACTTTTATCTAAGGATCCCCATGGAGACTGGGGAAGCGGATTTAAACGTACTTAGCCATATGGCGGGAGATTACTAATGATAATGTTTAGACGGATATGCTGGATCGGAATCATATTTCTGACAGCGAATATTCCTTTCTTAAAGGCCGGAGGAATCGGATTATTCTGGCGTGTACTGTGCGTGCCGGCCTTTATTGCGGTTAACATAATGCCAACCATTAGAAACAGGCGGATGGCGCGCTTGCGTTACCGTATCTGCGCGGACGGCTGCGAACTTCTAATATATTTTCTGGCCGTAGCCGTGGCATCCACAGTTCTTATGCTCGCTGCAATACCAGTTTGCTTTCCGGCTCAGAAAGGATTATGGCTTGCGAATCTTGGGTGTATAATCCTTGTGGAAGCGATCACCTTCTGGAACGGCATCCTGCGCGTATACTGCACTTCCTTGCAGATTGGACTGAAATGGCGGATTATCGGGGTGGTCTGCGGGTGGATGCCAGTAGTACATTTGGCTGTCCTGTGCAAGATCATACGGGTGGCATCTTATGAATGCACCTTTGAGAATGAGAAGATTTTAAAGAATCAAAGCCGTAAGGACGAGGCAGTCTGCAAGACAAGATATCCAATTCTCATGGTACATGGAGTCTTCTTCAGGGACTTTAAATATTTTAACTACTGGGGGAGGATTCCAAAGGAACTGGAAAAAAATGGAGCGACCATCTACTATGGGAATCATCAGTCTGCGGCATCTGTTGCCGACAGCGCTAAGGAAATTGCCATGAGGATTGAAGAGATTGTCAGAGAGAGTGGCTGTGAGAAGGTCAATATTATCGCCCACTCGAAAGGCGGGCTGGATTGCAGATATGCAATCAGCCGCCTGGGAATGGATCGGTATGTGGCAACGCTGACCACTGTTAATACGCCCCACAGAGGGTGCGAATTTGCGGATTATCTTCTGGATAAGATTCCAGGAGGGGCAAGGGATAAGGTGGCGGAGGGATATAATGCGGCGCTTCGGAAACTGGGGGATGAGAATCCCGATTTCATATCAGCGGTCACTGACCTGACCGCAACAGCCTGCAAGAATCTGAATGAAAAGATTCCGGATGCGCAGGGCGTTTATTATCAAAGTATAGGATCTAAGCTGAATGTAGCATCCGGGGGCAGATTCCCGCTAAACTTCTCCCATAAGCTGGTGCGGCATTTTGACGGCCCTAATGATGGCCTGGTATCCGAGACTTCCTTCCCTTGGGGGGAGTCCTATGTCTTTCTTACCACAGACGAGAGAAGGGGGATATCTCACGGGGATATGATTGATCTGAACAGGGAGGACATAAGAGGGTTCGATGCCCGGGAATTCTATGTGTCGCTGGTCAGCGAACTAAAGCAGAAGGGATATTAGAGGCGAGGTTTGTAGAAACTTGCGATATATTTTCCTACATTCTGACAGGAAAATCAGGTACAATATACTTGATATTGTTAGGAAGGGAAGTATAGAAAATGCGAGAAAAAGAGTGGACGATCTGTATCTGGATTCATCATATAGCAACATTTATCGGGCTGTTTTCCAGCCTGTATCATATTGCCGCAGGAAAGAAGCGGCCGGCGGCAAGGAGTGGCGGCCTGATTCTTTTTGCCTGCTGCCAGGCCTTTGGCGTGTTTAAGATAGTTGCCGACCTGGCAAAGGGAAGATCCCGGCTTCGGAAAAGCTTCGAGAATATACATAGCCTGTGCAGGGATAAGAGGCAGGAAAGAGGCCTGCTGTGGGTGCTGACCGCCTTGTCGGCCGTTTTTAAGACGAGCACGCCTTGCCTGTTAAAGTAAGGGGCCGCCTTTATAAAATCCAGGGCCGTCCATGCATAATCGCCGTCCATCTCTCATAGATTACTATAAATTCTATGAATGGCGCTTTTATGAAGACGAAAAAAAGGGACCAAGGCCAGAACCTGATGGCCATTCTTTCAAAAATAAAATGGCGGAATTATCCGAACTTCCCAAAGATGTGGCGCTTGGAATGCCGGTTCTGACGGTTTTAGGGCAGATGGAATTAAGCCTTGAAAATTACAGGGGGATCATCGAATATACCGATACGCTGGTAAGAATCCAGACAAAAAATGGACAGATCAAGGTGACTGGAAAGAGGCTCCAGGTGGCATATTATACCAATGATGAGATGAAAGTGAATGGACATATCGAGTCCATTGAATACCAGCATTAGAGGAGGAGACAATATTGCTGTTAAAAATCATCCGTTATATAAAAGGGTATATCCGCATCCGGGTCATAGGATATTCCGCAGAAAGATTTTTGAATGCATGCAGCCACAAAGGCATCTTTCTCTGGGGCTTGAAGCCGGTGGACGGAGCTTACGAAATGAATATTACGATAAAGGGATTCCGGCAGTTAAAGCCGATTATCAGGAAGACAGGAACAAAAGTTGTAATTGTGAGACGGTTCGGTCTTCCTTTTTTTTACACAAATATCGAAAGCGGAAACTGTTCTTCGGCGGAGCCTTTCTTTTCATTGTCATGATTATAGCGATGTCCCGGTTTATATGGAATATAGACATTACAGGCAACCAGTCGCGGACCGATGAATCCATTCTGGAATTTCTGGGCTCAAAAAATGTAGAGGATGGGATGCCAAAGTCGGATGTAGATTGCGCCCGCATTGTAAAGGATATCCGCAAGGAGTATGATGATATCATATGGGTATCTGCGTCCATAAGAGGCACCCGCCTGATCATCCAGGTAAAAGAAAATGAGGATTCCCTGCCAGTCGTCAATAAGACGGAAGAGGAAAAAGAGCAGGAAGCCAAGGAGAACGCAACGGACATTGTTGCGGACCAGGACTGCGTCATAACAGACATCGTACCCAGAAAAGGGATTGCAATGGTCAAAGAAGGAGACCAGGTGAAGAAAGGAGATATTCTGATATCCGGGCAGGTTCCCGTCAATGACGATGCCGGGGAGACGATCGCATACCAGTACCACGAGTCCGATGCGGATATCCGGGGACAGACGGCCATTTCCTACGAGGACAGCCAGGAAGTCACGTATCTGGAAAAGGAATATTTGGACGTACAGAAGGAAGAATACTATATTAGAGTCGGCGACCGTTTTCTCAGGCTGGCTACGATCAAGAACCAGTATGAGGAGTGGGAGATGCACTCCAGGGAGCGCCAGCTGCGGATAGGCAAGAACTTTTACCTGCCGGTATCCTATGGCATTCGGACTGCCAATCCTTACCGTTCCGAAGAGAAGAAGCATACCAAGAAGGAACTCCAGCAGATCTTAAGCCTTCGTTTCAAGCGTTATCTTGCGGACTTGGAGAAAAAGGGGGTAGAAATTATCGAGAATAGTGTTAAAATATACACAGGGCCTGAAAAAGCCGAGGCAAAGGGCACGCTTACGGTCATCACGCCGATAGGCACGCAAGCCCCGTCTCAATTGCTGGAGATTCCGGTGAAAGAAGAACAAGAAGAGACAGGAGAATAATGAATGGGATTAATTGAAGCGATCATGGATATACCGGCCGAGCAGCAGAGCAATGTGTTCGGACAGTTTGATGCTTATGCAAAGAAAATAGAGAGGACGCTCCATGTGACTCTGATCGCCAGAGGAGAGAGCGTAAAGATCATGGGAGAGGCTTCCAGAGTGGAGCAGGCCAGGAAGGTCTTAAGCCAGCTGGCGGAACTGTCGCGCAGAGGGAATAATGTGGAAGAGCAGAACGTGGACTATACCCTTGCCCTCGTGATGGAGGACAGCCCGGACAGCGTTCTGGAGATTGACAAGGATGTGATATGCCATACGCTGCAGGGCAAGCCGATCAAGCCTAAGACTATGGGACAGAAGAAGTATGTGGATGCGATCCGCAAGAAAATGATCGTGTTCGGCCTTGGACCTGCCGGAACGGGCAAGACCTATCTTGCCATGGCTATGGCGATCACGGCATTTAAGAACAACGAGATAGGCAGGATCATCCTTACCAGGCCTGCCATAGAGGCAGGAGAGAAACTGGGATTCCTGCCCGGAGACCTGCAGAGCAAGATCGATCCCTATCTGCGCCCGCTGTATGATGCGCTTTACCAGATCATGGGGGCGGACAGTTTCTTAAAGAACTCTGAAAAAGGCCTGATTGAAGTGGCGCCCCTGGCTTATATGAGAGGACGGACGCTGGACAACGCATTTATCATATTGGATGAAGCCCAGAATACGACTCCTGCCCAGATGAAGATGTTTCTTACCAGGATCGGATTCGGCTCCAAAGTCGTCATTACAGGAGACGCCACCCAGAAGGACCTGCCTTCCGGCCAAGTATCCGGCCTTGACGTGGCGATCTCGGTGGTAAAGAACATCGAGGATATTGGCATCTGTACGCTTACCAGCAAGGATGTCGTCCGCCATCCTCTGGTGCAGAAGATCGTAAAGGCTTATGAAGATTATGAGAGCAGAGGCAAGAATAAAGGCAGGGATAAAAGGAGAAGATCATGACACTATACTTTGAAGAAGAAGGGGAGGCAAGGCTTCCCATAGAATGCGAAAAGATAGCAAGACAGGTGATAGAGACAACCCTTGATTATGCCGGATGTCCGTATGAGTGGGAAGTCAGCCTTCTGCTGACGCAGAACGAAGAGATCCGCGTGATGAACCAGGACTTCCGCGGCATTGACAGGCCAACGGATGTGCTGTCCTTCCCGATGACGGACTATCCCGTGCCCGGGCAGTTTGAGTTTTTAGAAGACTGCGATGACTGCTTCCATCCGGAATCGGGAGAACTGATGCTGGGCGATATCGTGATTTCCAAAGAGAAGGTATTATCCCAGGCCGAAGAATTCGGTCACTCTGCTTTGAGAGAATATGCTTTTTTAATTGTTCATTCTGTGTTACACTTAATTGGATACGACCATATGCAGGACGAGGAGCGTCAGATTATGGAACGTAAGCAGAAAGAAATTATGGAAAGATTAAATATATTACGATAAGATGGAGTAGTGTATGGCTGAACAACGTAGAAAGAAAGAGAAGAATTTCCTGGTCCAGGGCTCGATCCTCGCGATTGCGGGGGTGATTACAAAGATTATCGGGGCTGTGTACCGGATTCCTCTTACCAATATAGCAGGCGCGGAAGGAATCGGATATTACAGCGTGGCCTTCTCTATTTATTCTGTGGCATTGATGCTGACTTCTTACAGCCTTCCCCTGGCTGTGTCCAAGCTGGTTTCCGCCAGAGTGGCGGTGGGGGAATACCGGAATGCCTATAAGGTATTTAAGGGGGCGATGACGTTTGCCCTGCTGGCAGGCGGATTTGTATCCCTTCTGATTTTCCTGGGGGCGGACTTTATCGCTTCCCATATCATGCATATGGATATGAGCGCTTATGCGCTTCGGGTTCTGGCTCCCTGTATCCTGATCGTCGCTCTTTTGGGCGTTCTGAGGGGATTCTTCCAGGGAAATGGCTCCATGGTTCCCACCGCCATCTCCCAGGTGGTAGAGCAGGTGGTGAATGCGGTGGCATCCATAGCCGGAGCATACTTCCTTTTGCAGGCAGGAAAGAGCATTGCCGAGACCAGAGGGAAGAAGTCCTATGGACCGGCATACGCGGCGGCAGGAGGCACGGTGGGAACCGTTTTGGGAGCCCTGGCGGCGCTGCTGTTCGTTGCGCTGATATTCTATGCCTACAAGCGGATCTTCAAGCGCCAGATGAAGCGGGACAGGACCCGCCGGAGGGAAGGCTACAAGAAGATATACAAGGTTCTGTTTATCACCATCGCGCCGGTCATCTTAAGCGCAACGGTCTACAATATCAGTGATTTTATTGATACGGCAATGTTTAATAACATTATGGCTGCCCAGGGATTTAAAAAGGTGGAATACGCGGAACTCCTCGGGATGTTCGGGGGCCAGTATACCACGATGATCAATGTGCCCCTGTCCATATCAAGCGCCCTGGCTGCCTCGCTGATCCCTAGCCTGGTAGCGACCGTGCAGACCGGTAACCGCAAGCAGATACATAACAAGATCAATATGGTATCCAGATTCAACATGCTGATCGCGATTCCATGCGCGGTAGGCTTCGTGATTCTGGCCAAGCCGCTTCTGGATCTTTTGTATTTTACCCAGGATAATACGAAGCCGGCACTGATGCTCCAGCTTGGAGCGCTGTCCGTCGTATTCTTCTGCCTGTCGACGGTTACAAACTCCGTGCTGCAGGGACTGGACGATATGATGACCCCGGTGCGCAATGCCGCCATTTCCCTGGTGATCCACGTGATTGCCCTGTTCCTTATGATGGTGGTATTCAAGTGGAACATCTATGCGGTAGTCCTAAGCAAGATCGTATTTTCCGGCGCCAGCTGCATCTTGAATGCCCATTCTCTGCGGGAACGCATCGGCTATGTCCAGGAGCGTAAAAAGACGTTCGTGATTCCGACGATTGCCGCTACCATAATGGGAGTCGTGGCCGTTGTGGTGCATCTGCTGTTTGAACTGTTTGCAGGCGCAAGGATTGCAACGGTTGTGGCAGTGCTGGTGGCAGTAATCGTATATGGCGCCGTACTGGTACTGCTTGGCGGCGTGACGGAAGAGGAACTTCTGGATATGCCAAAGGGAGCCTCCATGGTATCTTTATGCAGGAAACTGCATCTGATCCGCGGCCAATATAGGTAAAGATCGTGTAAAAATTGTCCACAAACTGTATAAATCCGGCAAAACAAACCGATACTGTACTAAAAAAGGAGTTGTCCTTATGAAAAATAAGTATGGTATTGGTTTTTTTGCGGCTGCGATTATTGCGGTGCTGGCGGTTTCCAGCGCATATCAGCTAAGTTATCAGAAGGCAAAGGAACGCGCGCAGACGCAAGTGACAAAAGAACAGGAAGAGCCTGCTACGTCCAAGTCGGAACCGACAGTCTCTGCGGATGGCCAGGCGCTAAAAGAAGACTGCTACTATCTGATGGAAGTCAACGGCTACGTGGTCGTATATCTGAGCGATAAGAAGACTGCCTACGAATATACGGATATCCTGTATGACGAACTTCCGGCAACCATCCGGGAGGAGATCCGTAACGGTAAATACATGGAAAGCACGGAGGAACTTTATGGCTTTTTAGAAAATTATTCAAGCTAGAAGTGGACTTCCAAAGTAAGATAGTGTAATATAAGTACGTAATTTCCGAATGAATCAAGAAGGAAGGACAAAACTATGGAAGAACAGAAGATTGCAAGAATCAATGAATTATATCATAAATCCAAAGCAGAGGGCCTGACGGCCGAAGAGTCAAAGGAACAGCAGATTCTGCGCAGGGAGTATATCGACTCATTTAAGAGAAATCTGCGCAGCCAGTTAAACAATATTTCCATTCAGGAGAAGGATGGAAGCATTACAGATTTGGGTGAGAAGTTTGGAAAGCAAGAAGGACATTAGGCATCGGGTTCTGGAAACTCGAAAAGAAATCAGCCCCTTGGAATGGCAGAAGGCCACGGAAGGGATAACCGCTGCGGTGACCTCCCATATGCGTTTCCGGGAGGCCACGGATATCTACTGCTATGTAGACCATCAAGGAGAAGCAGGCACCAGGCTGATCATAGAAGAAGCCTGGCGGCTGGGAAAAGACGTCTGGGTGCCCAGGGTATTGGGACGCGGGATGGAATTTTTCCATATAGAGAATTTCGGCCAGCTGCACCCCGGCACGATGGGGATTCTGGAACCCGAGGAAGGCACTTTGGCTGACGGAACAGACGCGCTTGTCATTATGCCGGGCGTGGCTTTTGACCGTGAGAGGCGCAGGATCGGCTATGGCGGCGGCTATTATGACAGATATCTTGCCGCGCATCCTTGCCTTCCCACCATGGCAGTCGCATTTGACTGCCAGGTGCTGGATGAAGTGCCCTATGATGAACACGATATCAGGCCGCAGATCCTGGTGACGGAGACCAGCGTATACGAGAACGGCAAATAGAAAGGCAAATAGAAAGGATGAGGCTTATGCAGATAGGGCTTCCCAAAGATCCTATGCTACTATTAAGCGTAGTAAATACGAAAATCAGAGATTACTATCATTCGCTGGATGCACTATGCGAGGATATGCAAGTAGAGAGAGAAGAGATTACTAATATACTGAAAGGAATTGATTATGAATACGACGAATCCAGACATCAGTTTGTCTAGCGCGGCGCCATGCGAGGAACCGCAGCGCCAGTATTATTACATAGAAAAGGCCAGAACCTACATTCAGAAGAAGTCCCTGGAGATTGGCCGTCCGCTGACCTTCTGCGTGACCACCTTCGGCTGCCAGATGAATGCCAGGGATTCCGAAAAACTGCGGGGAATCCTGGAAAGGATTGGATATGAGGAGGCACCGGAGGATGTGGCGGACTTTGTCATCTATAATACCTGCACGGTCAGGGAAAACGCCAATACAAGGGTCTACGGACGTCTTGGCCAGTTAAAGCCCCTGAAGAAAAAGAATCCCCATATGATGATCGGCCTTTGCGGCTGCATGATGCAGGAGCCGGAAGTGGTAGAGAAGCTAAAGAAAAGCTATCGCTTCGTTGACATCATCTTCGGCACGCATAATATCTTCAAGTTTGCGGAATTGATCGTGCAGAGGCTGGAATCTCAGGAGATGGTTATCGATATCTGGAAAGATACGGACAAGATCGTAGAGGATCTGCCCAATGAACGGAAATATTTCTTCAAGTCAGGCGTAAACATCATGTTTGGCTGCAACAATTTCTGCAGCTACTGTATCGTGCCTTATGTAAGAGGGCGGGAGAGAAGCAGGGATCCAAAGGCCATCATCCGGGAGATCGAGCGGCTGGTAGCAGATGGCGTGGTGGAGGTCATGCTTCTGGGCCAGAATGTCAATTCTTACGGCAAGAACCTGAAAGAGCCAATGTCATTTGCCAGGCTGCTAACGGAGATTGAGAAGATCGAAGGACTTGAGCGGATCCGCTTTATGACCTCCCATCCAAAAGACCTCTCGGACGAACTGATCGAGGTCATGGGCAATTCAAAAAAGATCTGCAAGCACCTGCATCTGCCCATCCAGTCGGGAAGTTCCAGGATTCTGGAGAAGATGAACCGCAGATATACCAAGGAGCAGTATCTGACGCTGGTTGATAAGATCAGAAAGGCCGTGCCGGATATCTCTCTTACCACGGATATTATCGTAGGATTTCCGGGAGAGACGGAAGAGGATTTCCAGGAGACGCTGGACGTGGTCCGAAAGGTACGCTATGACAGCGCATTTACCTTCATCTACTCAAAACGGACCGGGACCCCGGCCGCGGCCATGGAAGACCAGATTCCGGAAGATGTGGTAAAAGACCGTTTTGACCGGCTGCTTAAGGAAGTGCAGGCCATTGCCGCGCAAGTTTGCTCCGTCCATAAAGGGTGCGTGCAGACGGCCTTGGTGGAAGCAAAGAGCGAGCATGACGATTCTATGGTCACCGGACGGCTAAGCAACAATCTGCTGGTGCATTTTAAAGGCTCGTCAGAGTTGATCGGCCAGCTAGTTGACGTGCGCCTGTCTGAATGCAAGGGCTTCTATTATCTGGGAGAACAAGTGTAAAAGGCGGAACATCCGCGCTTGCGGCATAAGAAATATATACCACCCATATTATGAACCCAAAACGCTCAAACTATGTAGTAAGAACATATAGTGAGGGCGTTTTTACATGAAGAAATTAAGTGAGTATCTATTTTTATGGACATTCGGCGGATGCCTGTATTATTCGTTTGAAGTGATCTTCCGCGGATTTTCCCACTGGTCCATGTTCATTCTGGGGGGGAATCTGCTTTGTGTTTTTTGCGATCCAGGGAAAGATGGTGCATTGGCAGGACGCGCTGTGGCGCCAGCTGCTTAGGTGCATCGTCTTTGTAACCGCAATGGAATTCATTACCGGAATTATCGTCAATAAGTGGCTTGGGCTGGCGGTATGGGATTACAGCGATCAGCCCTTCCAGCTCTTCGGGCAGATATGCCTGCCATTTATGGTTATATTTTCCGGCCTGTGCGTTCTTGGGATCCTGTTAAGCGGCTATCTTACGCATTGGCTCTATGGGGATGAGAAGCCCCATTACCATGTACTTTGACAAATTGTATCTTTCATATTAAATCGAAAAATGCTATAATGAAATGTAAAAATGTAGACAAAAGAGGAGAAATAACGTGGCAGAATTAACACCAATGATGCAGCAGTATATGCAGACAAAGAAAGAGTACCCGGACTGCATCCTATTCTATAGATTGGGCGACTTTTACGAGATGTTTTTCGACGATGCCCTGACCGCATCCAAGGAACTGGAGATTACGCTGACCGGAAAGAATTGTGGACTTGAGGAACGGGCGCCTATGTGCGGAGTCCCTTACCATGCAGTAGACAGTTATCTGAACCGGCTGGTTTCCAAAGGATATAAGGTAGCCATCTGCGAGCAGATGGAAGATCCCGCAACAGCCAAAGGCCTGGTAAAAAGGGATGTCGTCAGGATCGTAACGCCTGGTACCAACTTGGATACCCAGTCTCTGGACGAGACGAAGAATAATTATATCATGTGCGTGGTCTACATCGCGGACCGGTATGGCCTTTCGGTGGCGGATGTGACGACAGGAGACTACTTCGTCACAGAACTGGATGACAGCGAGAAATTATTCGATGAGATCTACAAATTCATGCCCTCGGAGTTAATCTGCAATGAGGCTTTCTATATGAGCGGCATGGATCTGGACCTGATGAAGGAAAAACTGGGAATCACCATCTATTCCCTGGATGCCTGGTATTTTGACGATGCGATCTGCCAGCGTACGCTGAAGGAGCATTTCCATGTCAGCGCCATGGAAGGACTGGGCCTTAGCGACTATGATTGCGGCATTATCGCCGCCGGAGCCCTGCTTCAATATCTGATCGAGACACAGAAGCGGGACTTATCCCATATTACCAGACTCTCTGCCTACGCAACCGGCAAATATATGCTCTTAGACAGTTCCACCAGGCGCAATCTGGAATTGTGCGAGACCCTGCGGGAGAAGCATAAGAGAGGGTCTCTATTGTGGGTGCTGGATAAGACCAAGACGGCAATGGGCGCCCGGTGCTTAAGAAAATTCATCGAGCAGCCGCTGATTGATAAAAATTCCATTGAACGCCGGCTGGACGCGGTGGACGAGCTGAAGCAGAATGCCATTTCCAGGGAAGAGATCCGGGAATACTTAACGCCGGTCTATGACTTGGAAAGGCTGGTGTGCAAGATCACATACCAGTCTGCCAATCCAAGAGACCTGATCGCTTTTAAAAGTTCCCTCTCCATGCTTCCGCATATCAAGTACATATTGGAGGAGATGAAGTCTCCCCTGCTGAAAGATCTCTATGAAAGGCTGGATACGCTGGAAGACTTATGCCATCTGGTAGAAGAAGCTATTAAGGAAGACCCGCCGCTGGCAATGAAAGAGGGCGGGATCATCAGAGATGGCTATCACGAGGAGGTGGACCGGCTCCGTTCGGCCAAGTCCGATGGAAAGGACTGGCTTGCCAAGCTGGAAGCGGATGAGAGGGAGAAGACGGGAATCAAGAACCTGAAGATCCGTTATAATAAGGTGTTCGGATACTATCTGGAAGTTACCAATTCTTTTAAGAATATGGTGCCAGACTATTATACAAGGAAGCAGACGCTCGCAAACGCGGAGCGTTACATCATTCCGGAACTGAAAGAACTGGAGGATACCATCCTGGGGGCAGAAGACAAGCTGTACGCGCTGGAATACCAGCTCTACTGCGAGGTGCGGGACAGGATCGCCAAAGAAGTCCTGCGGATACAGACGACGGCGAAAGCCATCGCCCAGCTGGACGCCTTCGCCTCCATGGCCCTTGTGGCGGAACAGAGCCGCTATGTAAGGCCGAAGATTAATGAAAAAGGCGTGATCGACATCAAAGACGGGCGCCATCCAGTCGTGGAGAAGATGATTCCCAACGATATGTTCATATCCAATGATACATATCTCAACGATAAGAAGAACCGGATCTCTATCATTACGGGTCCCAATATGGCGGGGAAATCCACCTATATGCGTCAGACGGCCCTGATCGTGCTGATGGCCCAGATTGGCTCATTCGTGCCGGCTGCCAGCGCGGATATCGGACTGGTGGACCGCATCTTTACCAGAGTGGGCGCATCGGATGACTTGGCAAGCGGACAGAGTACCTTCATGGTAGAGATGACAGAGGTTGCCAATATCCTGCGCAATGCCACCAGCAAGAGCCTTCTGATCCTGGATGAGATCGGCCGGGGAACCAGCACCTTTGATGGGCTGAGCATTGCCTGGGCCGTGATCGAGCATATCAGCAGCAGGCTTTTGGGAGCCAAGACGCTGTTTGCCACCCATTATCATGAACTGACAGAGTTGGAAGGCAAGATCGACAACGTAAATAACTACTGCATTGCGGTAAAGGAAAAGGGCGATGACATCATCTTCCTTCGCAAGATCGTCAAAGGCGGCGCAGATAAGAGTTATGGAATCCAGGTTGCCAGGCTGGCTGGCGTACCCGAAAGCGTCACCAGCCGTGCCAAGGAAATCGTGGAAGAACTGGTACATGCGGATATCACCACCAGGATCAAGGATATTGCAGTCCATGGGCAAGAGCCGCCCAGGCTTAAGACCAGGCATTATGACGAGGTGGATCTGGCCCAGATGTCCCTGTTCGATACGGTGAAGGACGACGACGTGATTGAGGAGATCAAGAGCCTGGATGTCAGCAACCTGACACCGATCGACGCGCTAAATACATTGTACCAGTTACAGAACAAACTGAAAAACAGGTGGTAGGACATGAACAAGATACAAGTATTAGACCCGGTTACGATTGATAAGATCGCAGCCGGGGAAGTAATCGAACGCCCTGCGTCGGTCGTAAAAGAACTGGTGGAAAATGCCATAGACGCAGGGGCCACGGCCATCGTCACCGAGATTGAAGAAGGCGGCATCTCTATGATCCGCATCGCGGATAATGGCTGCGGCATGAATGCATCCGATGTACCCAACGCGTTCTTGCGGCATTCCACCAGCAAGATACGTTCCGTGGAGGATCTGGTACATATTGGATCCCTGGGGTTTCGAGGCGAGGCGCTTTCCAGCATTGCCGCCGTCTCCCAGGTGGAGATGATCACCAAGACAAAGGACCAGGTTCTGGGTACCCGGTACCGGATCGCAGGAGGAAAGGAAGAAGAACTGGATGAGACAGGGGCCCGGGATGGCACCACATTTCTGATCCGCCAGCTCTTCTATAATACGCCGGCAAGGAGGAAGTTTTTAAAGACTCCTATGACAGAGGCAAGCCATGTGGGGGATCTGATGACCCGAATGGCATTGTCCCATCCGGAGATCTCCTTCCAGTTCATCAATAATGGGCAGTCCAAGCTGCATACTTCCGGCAATGGCAATCTTAAGGATGTCATCTATCATGTATATGGCAGAGAGATTGCAGCCAATCTGCTGGCAGCCGATTATGAATCCCCCGGACTTAAAATCAGAGGATTTCTGGGAAAGCCGCTGATATCTAGGGGAAACCGGAATTTTGAGAATTATTTCATCAACGGAAGATATGTAAAGAGCAGCATTATATCCAAGGCCATCGAAGATGCGTATAAGGACTTTACCATGCAGCATAAATATCCTTTTGTGGTACTGCACATCGAGATTGATGGCGAGCATGTGGATGTGAATGTCCATCCTACAAAGATGGAATTGAGGTTTAATAATCAGCAGGAAGTCTATAATTCTATATATGCGGCTGTAGACCAGGGACTTCATGCGGAAGAGCTGATCCCGCATGTGGAAGTCGATGCGCCTAAGACGGCAGCGCCCAGGAAGCAGGAGGGCGGAGCGCCTCCTGCGGCGCAGAAGAAAGATAATCCAGTGGTTCTTAATAGAACTACTAGCGCACAGCCCGCACCGTCGGCAAAAAATCTGTTCCAGCGCCGGAAGAACGCACCCTGGACTATTTCATGCAGAAGATGAAGGAACGGGTTGCGGCATATCACGCCCAGCAGAATCAGGATGCGCCTAAGAAGGAGCCTGATGTTAAAGTGTCTGCCCAGCCGTCCGAAGACCGCAGGGAAGTCCCCTCGGATCGGGTTTGCGAGACGCCGGAATATACGGACCAGCAGCCCACGTTTTTAAAGCGGACGCCAAGCCCTTCAAAAAGTCCAGAGCCTCCGGCACGGGCTGCAATGCAGCCTGCGGCCCAGCAGCTGAACTTATTCGAAGAGAACCTGGTGGAGTGGAAGGTTCAGGCAGAGTATAAGATCATCGGCCAAGTCTTCGAGACTTACTGGCTTGTCGAATTTAACGACAGCCTCTATATTATCGACCAGCATGCGGCCCACGAGCGGGTGCTGTATGAAAAGACTTTAAAGAGCATGAAGACCAGGGAATTTACCTCCCAGTTCATCAGTCCGCCCATCGTGCTGGATCTGAGCATGCAGGAGGCGGAACTTTTAAACCAGTATATGGATCAGTTTACCCGTATCGGCTTCGAGATCGAGGAGTTCGGGCAGGAGTCTTATGCCGTAAGGGCGGTGCCCGGCAATCTGTTCGGCATTGCCAAGAAGGATTTGCTGCTGCAGATGCTGGATGGCCTGTCGGATGAAGTGAGCCGAAATCTTTCGCCGGATATGATCGATGAGAAAGTTGCCTCCATGTCCTGCAAGGCGGCTGTGAAGGGGAATATGAAGTTGTCAGCCACGGAAGTGGATTCCTTGATCGGCGAGCTTCTGACGCTTGAGAACCCATACCACTGCCCGCATGGACGCCCGACGATCATCGCCATGACGAAGCGGGAACTGGAAAAGAAATTCAAAAGGATTGTATAGAGATGAAGAAACCATTAGTAGTTCTTACAGGGCCTACTGCCGTGGGAAAGACAAAAGCCTCCATCGGGCTTGCAAAGGCGATCGGGGGCGAGATTATTTCCGCGGATTCCATGCAGGTATACAGGCATATGGATATCGGTTCGGCAAAGATACGGCCGGAAGAGATGCAGGGCGTGCCTCATCATCTGATCGATGTGCTGGAGCCGTCGGAAGAATTCCATGTCGTGCGCTTTCAGCAAATGGCGAAGGCCGCGATGGAGGAGATCTATTCCAGAGGACATATTCCAATGATCGTAGGCGGTACCGGATTCTATATTCAGGCAGTACTGTACGATATTGACTTTACAGAGAATGACGGCGATGACGCATACCGCCAGGAACTTGCGGACTATGCGGATGCAAATGGCCCATTAAGCCTTCATGAGCGCCTTAGGCAAGTCGATCCGAAAGCAGCGGATGCGATTCACCCCAATAACACCAAGAGGGTCATCCGGGCGCTGGAATTCTGCCATCAGACGGGACAGAAGATATCCGAGCACAATGAGAAGGAGCGGGAGAAAGAATCGCCCTATAATTTTGTTTATTTTGTCCTGAATGACGAGCGTCAGAAGTTATATGAGCGTATTGACAGGCGAGTAGATCTTATGATACAGGAAGGCCTGGTAGAAGAAGTGTCCCGGCTAAAGAAGATGGGGTATACCAGGGATATGGTTTCCATGCAGGGGCTGGGATATAAGGAGATCCTCGCCTGCCTGGACGGGGAATGCACGCTTGAGGAAGCCATCTATACGATTAAGCGTGATACCAGACATTTTGCCAAAAGACAGATCACCTGGTTTAAGAGGGAGAGACAGGTAATCTGGATTGAGAAAGAAGCATACGGCTATGATGAAGAAAAGATACTGCACACAATGATAAAACATATGGAGGGAGTACTATGTTTAGAAGATTATTCGGGGGTTCCAAATTTTTAAAAAAGATGAATACATTGATGGAATTGTATTCATGCAGTCATAACGCGCCATCTACCTACCAGCAGCTGCTGGATTTGAAGCCGCTGATCCGGACAGAAGGGGAGAGGGCCTTGTTTGAATTGAACCGGGCCGCGCTTCTGTACGACATGCGTCAATTCAGGGAGGCCGCGGACGTGGTGCTTGAGATTCGTTCGCTGAATCCCGAGTTCGATGCCAAATGTGCCGTGGTAAAGACGAAGATTATGGATGCGCTTTAGAAAGGAAGCATATACGACATGTTAGAGATAGAAGCAATATACAGACAGATTGGAATTCGGCAGAATGTTCTTGCGTTTGGCGGGCAGATTGAGAAAGAACTGAAAGAGCGTTTTGAACAGATCGATCAGATCGCGGAGTATAATCAGTTGAAAGTCATACAGGCCATGCAGGAAAACCGAGTGAGCGAGGGGTGCTTTAACTACGCCAGCGGATACGGATACGACGACCAGGGGCGGGATACATTGGAGGAAGTCTATGCCAGCGTATTCCATACGGAAAGCGCGCTTGTACGCCCGCAGATCGCATGCGGGACCCATGCCTTATCCATCGCCCTTAGCGCGAACCTGCGTCCGGGGGACGAACTGCTGTCCCCGGCAGGAAAGCCTTATGACACGCTGGAAGAAGTAATCGGCATCCGTCCGTCCTGCGGATCGCTGGCGGAATACGGGGTGTCCTACCGCCAGGTAGACCTTTTAGAGGATGGGACCTTTGATTACGATCGCATTCGAAAAGCCATAGGTCCTAAGACCAAGCTGGTGACCATTCAGCGCTCAAAAGGTTACCAGACCAGGCCCAGCTTCTCCGTGAAGCAGATCGGGGAACTGATTGCCTTTGTAAAAGAGATCAACCCAGATATCGTCTGCATGGTCGACAACTGCTACGGCGAGTTCGTGGAGGTCATCGAACCCAGCGACGTTGGGGCGGATATGGTAGTCGGCTCCCTGATCAAGAATCCGGGCGGCGGCCTGGCTCCAATCGGCGGCTATATCGCTGGACGCAAGGATCTGATCGATGCCTGCGGCTACCGTCTGACGTCTCCCGGCCTTGGGAAAGAAGTGGGAGCGTCCCTGGGAGTCATGCAGTCCTTCTACCAGGGCTTATTCCTTGCGCCGACTGTTGTAGCCGGGGCATTAAAAGGGGCGATATTTGCTGCAAATATCTATGAGAGGCTTGGCTACGCAGTGGTTCCAAATGGAACAGAAAGCCGGCATGATATTATCCAGGCAGTGGAATTTGGAACGCCGGAAGGAGTGATCGCTTTCTGCAAGGGCATCCAGGCAGCTGCCCCGGTAGACTCTTATGTAACGCCGGAGCCATGGGCCATGCCGGGGTATGACAGCGACGTAATCATGGCGGCGGGCGCATTCGTTCAGGGATCTTCTATAGAGTTAAGCGCGGACGGCCCGATCAAGCCCCCATACGCCGTGTATTTCCAGGGCGGCCTTACATGGCCTCATGCCAAGCTGGGCATCCTGATGTCTCTGGAATACCTGGTAAGGGATGGAATCATAACATTGCCATAGAAGAGGAGCAATAAGGAGTAGATATGAAACGGATTGGAATCATCGGAGGAGGGGCCTCCGGCATCGTAGCAGCGATTGCTGCGGCCAGAAGCGACGGCGATGCCCAGGTCTTTATTCTGGAACAGAAAGAGAGCATCGGAAAGAAAATACTTGCCACTGGAAATGGACGCTGCAACCTGACCAACGAGGCGATGGATGCTTCCTGCTACCATGGCGAAGATCCGGAATTTGCCAGGAATGTCCTGGAGCAGTTCGGGTATGGGGAGACTTTGGAATTCTTTGCTTCCCTGGGACTTTTCACCAAAAGCCGGGGCGGCTATATCTATCCTCGCTCAGATCAGGCGGCCTCCGTTCTGGAACTGCTGGAAATGGAACTACGCAGGCAGAAGGTAAAGGTATATACCGGAGTACGCGTAGAAGCCCTGAAACGTTCCGCCAAAGGATTTGCCATTCGTGCCAATGGCCAGAAGTTCCTTGCGGACCGGGTGATCCTTGCCTGCGGAGGGAAGGCGTCCAAAAGCCTGGGTTCCGACGGGAGCGGCTATACGCTTGCCAAGTCTATGGGCCATACGCTGTCCCCCGTGGTTCCTGCATTGGTACAGTTAAAAGTAAGGAAGCATCCTTTTGCCAAAGCCGCCGGAGTACGTACTGACGCCAAGGTTACAGCGATTCAGGGCCGCCAGGTTCTGGCAGAGGATACGGGAGAAATGCAGATTACCGCCTATGGCATCTCGGGCATCCCGGTATTCCAGATCAGCCGCCACATCGCCAAAGGATTGTATGAGGGGAAGGAAATGAAGGTAAGGGTAGATTTTCTTCCTGAGATGGAGGAAGCCCAGGTACGCAAGGCCTTTGACGCGCGTTTGGATAAATGTCCTTATGCCACATGCCAGGAATTCCTGACGGGAATCTTCCCCAAAAAATTAATCCCAAGACTGCTGGAACTGTCCCATATCCGCCAGGACTTTCCGGTATCCGAACTTAAGCCCCCACAATGGGAGGATTTGATACGCGCCTGCAAGCAGACTCTGCTTACGATCGAGGACACCAATGGATTTGACAATGCGCAGGTCTGTGCAGGCGGCGTACGTACTGGCGAAGTATATCCGGATACGCTGGAATCCAGGTACGCAGATGGCTTATATCTTACCGGCGAACTCCTGGATGTGGAGGGGATATGCGGCGGATACAACCTGCAGTGGGCCTGGGCTACCGGATATCTGGCAGGGCGCGCGGCGGCAGGAAGATCCTGACATCTACTGGAGTATCTTAACTATGAATGTCAACTTCTGACAGATCCGGTCATAAAAAAGTGCTTGTTCAATTTAAAATTGTACGCTATACTTTAAGTCGGATAGAAGAAAAGAATATAGAAGACCCGGACCAGAGGGATATTTCTTCTGCGAAGGGTCTTATTTCTTTTTGGCAGTTCAAAAAAGGAGAATGATATCTATGATTCGGATCAATCAGTTAAAGTTAAATATCAAGCATTCAGAGGCGGATCTCAAGGAGAAGATCTTAAAGGTTCTCCGTATCAGCGAAGATTCGCTTCTTTCTTATGAAATAAAAAAACAGTCCCTGGATGCGAGGAGGAAGCCGGAACTTTTCTATGTATATGCCGTGGACGTAAAGGTGAAGAATGTATCATCCGTCAAGAAAAGAGTGCGCAATCAGAATGTGCAGTTTAAGGACAAGCCCCTGTCTTACCAGATTCAGGCGGATGGAACCGAAGTCCTGAATCACCGCCCGGTTGTCATCGGAACCGGGCCGGCAGGGCTCTTCTGCGGCTACCAGCTGGCGGTCTTAGGCTACCGGCCTATTCTCCTGGAGCGAGGGGCCTGCGTAGAAGAACGGATGCAGGCGGTAGAGCGATTCTGGGCTACCGGAGAACTGGATCAGAATTGCAACGTCCAGTTCGGGGAAGGGGGCGCAGGAACTTTCTCCGACGGGAAGCTCAATACCCTGGTTCATGATTCTAACGGACGCAGCCAGAAAGTTCTGGAACTCTTCGTGGAATATGGCGCGCCAAAGGAGATTCTGCACCAGCATAAGCCTCACATCGGTACGGATGTGCTCTCCCGTGTGGTAAAGAACATCCGGGAGGCCATCCTTTCCTATGGAGGGGAGGTGCGCTTCCTCACCCAGGTTACGGACATCCTGTCAGAACCTGCCGGGAAGGGCCGCCGCCTTACCGCCCTGCAGGTCTATGATCATGCAGCCGGGAAGGAAGATACCATTAAGACGGATATCGCCGTACTTGCCATAGGGCACAGCGCCAGGGATACCTTTTCCATGCTGCTTAAAAACGAGATCCCTATGGAAGCCAAATCCTTTGCCGTAGGCGTTCGGATGGAGCATCCCCAGGCTATGATTGACGAATTCCAGTATGGAATGAAAAACGACGGCACCCTGCCTCCGGCTTCCTATAAGCTGACGGAGAATCTGGCATGCGGGAGGGGCGTATATACCTTCTGCATGTGCCCAGGAGGCTATGTGGTCAATGCTTCTTCCGAGCCCGGTCGCCTGGCAGTCAACGGCATGAGCTACCATGACCGGGACGGATTAAATGCCAACAGCGCCGTGATCGTAACCGTGACGCCACAGGATTATGGCGGGACGGGCGTGCTGGCAGGCATGGAGTTCCAGCGCAGGCTGGAGGAAGCGGCTTACCGTTTAGGTAAGGGCAGGATCCCTGTACAGCTGTTTGAAGATTTTTGCAAGAACAGGCCATCCAAAGGCCCGGGAGACATTCTTCCACAAATGAAGGGGGCCTATGCCTGGAGCAACGTCAGAGAGATATTCCCGCCGGAACTATCCCTGGCTTTGGAAGAGGGAATCCGGTCGTTTGACCGTAAGATAAAGGGATATTCCCGCCCTGACGCTCTGGTGTCAGGAGTGGAGAGTCGGACTTCCTCCCCGGTTCGCATCAGTCGGGATGAATCGATGCAGAGCACGCTTTTCGGACTCTATCCATGCGGGGAAGGAGCGGGCTATGCAGGCGGTATTACATCAGCCGCCATGGATGGACTAAAAACGGCAGAAGCCATCGTCAAAAAATACCAATCTTTCGACAAACTACCGAAAGGCTTAAGAAATTTTTAATGGGATAAGTATATACACTCTTTCCTAAATATGATAAAATGTATTGAGTTTTTTAGATAGACAAAACGAGGAGGAGTACATATGAAGGGAACAGGGAGTAAGAACGCCTGGGCTTTATTTCTGCTGATTTTAACAGGAATCGTCCTTGGTGGCTTTATCGGCATGCTGGCCGAAGGGGTACCGGCTCTTAGCTGGCTGGCCTACGGACAGTCCTTCGGACTGGATGAGCCAATCATCCTGAATCTGGGACTTCTTGTAGTCACGTTCGGCCTGACGATTAAGATAACCATTGCAAGTATTATTGGCGTGATTCTTTCCATTATTATTTATCGTTTCTTATAAGTTCTATTATGAGTGTCGTACGAATCTAAAGATAAGATGAATCAGTCAAATACCATAAAAGAGATACCCGAGATGGAACGCCCATATGAAAAATGTGAGCGCAAAGGGGCTGCCAGTTTAAGCGATGTAGAGTTGCTGGCTGTGTTGCTGCGTACAGGCACTCGCGGAGAGGATGTGCTTTCCCTGGCAAGAAGGATCCTCTATCACGCAGGAGAGCCAGGCATACTGGGCATACATCAGTTTAGTATGGAAAGACTCCTGAAGATCAAAGGCATTGGGAAAGTAAAGGCAATCCAGATATCCTGCATATCGGAACTTGCCAAGAGACTTTCCAAGGCCAGCTACCAGGATCGATTAAGTTTCTCACATCCCGCTACGATTGCCAGATATTATATGGAAGACTTAAGGCATGAAAAGCAGGAAGTGATGAAGCTTCTGATGCTGAACTCGAAATCAAGACTCATTGGCGAGACAGATATATCAAAGGGAACGGTAAATGCCTCCTTGATCACGCCAAGGGAGCTTTTTATAGAAGCATTACAAAAGAATGCTGTATCCATAGTAATCATGCATAATCACCCCAGTGGTGATCCGACTCCCAGCCGGGAAGATATGCTGACGACAAAGAGAATCCTTGATGCAGGCGCATTGATCGGAATCGAACTGTTAGATCATATCATCATTGGCAATAATTGTTATATCAGCTTCCGGGAGGAGGGATTGCTGTAGAAAGGATTATCACAGATGGCAAGAAATATATACGGATTAGATCTTGGCTCTTATGAAATCAAGGTCTACGATAAAAAGAAAGATACGATCTGGAAAGAGAAAGATGTAATTGCGATTGCAGATAAGAAAGAGATTTTTGCGGTGGGGGATGACGCTTACGAGATGTACGAGAAGGCGCCATCCAATATAGAAGTGGTCTTTCCAATGAAAGAGGGCGTAATCTCGCGGTTTAACAATATGCAGTTTCTGCTTCAGAACCTGCTGAAGAAGGACCGCCAGTTTGCCCGTGGATCCGAATATGTAATCGCGGTTCCAACCGATGTGACGGAAGTGGAGAAGAAAGCCTTTTTTGACCTGGTGATCCACTCCACGGCCCGCGCAAGAGAAGTGAATATCGTAGAACGCTCCATCGCGGATGCGGTGGGACTTAACCTGGATGTCAAGAATACGGGCGGCCTGTTCATCGCCAACTTCGGCGGAGAGACAACGGAACTGTCGGTACTGGCCGGAGGCGGCATGGTCATGAACCGCCTGCTTAAGATCGGAGGAGTCTCCTTTGACCAGGCAGTCGTCAATCTGGTGCGTCATAGCCATGACTTCCTGATCGGGCGGCTGACAGCCGAAGTTCTGAGAAAGAATTTCGGAATATTCACCAGTGATTCCGAGTCCGTATTAACCGTAGCGGGCAGGGATCTGATCACCGGCGTGCCAATGCAGAAGCCGATCTCCATCAGCCTGGTGCGTGCCGCTATGAAGGATCCTCTGCTGGAATGCGTGCGTGCCATCCATTCCCTTTTAGACAGGACGCCTCCGGAGGTCCGTAAGGCAATTCATGAGAACGGCATCTTTCTCACCGGTGGAGTTGCTAATATGGCAGGCCTTGAAACCTATATCGAGGAGATGGTTGGAATCAAGACCAGAACGGCTCTGGATCCGGACATCTGCGCGGTTACCGGACTTAAAAAAATCATTATGTCCAAAGATTTGAGAAAACTTGCATATTCAATGTTAGATGAAAATTATAGGTGGATGAGATAATATGAAAACCAAGAACCAATCTTCCCTTCCAAGTAAATACTGGCTGCTGATTCTGGCTGTGGTCTGCGTGATCCTGCTTGGAATCGAGCGTTTTGCGGACGGTGGCGGGCCTTTAAGGTTTATCGCCAACTATACCGTAATTCCCATGCAGAAAGGAATCAGTTATGTAGGACGGTTCATGAGCGACCTATCTGACAACTTTGAGACTCTAGAGGAAATGAAAAAAGAGAATAAGACCCTCCAGTCCAAGGTGGATGAACTGACCATTGACAATACGCGACTAAGACAGGAGCAGTACGAATTGGACCGCCTGCGGGAACTGTATAAGCTGGATGAGAACTATTCGGATTACAAGAAGATTGGCGCCCATGTAATCGCCAATAACGGAAGCAACTGGTTTACAGATTTTACCATAGATAAAGGCAGCAAAGACGGCATCAAGGTCAACTGCAATGTTCTTGCGGGCAGCGGACTTGCAGGCATCGTCACGGAGGTAGGCCCTAATTATGCCCGCGTCCGTTCTACCATCGATGATGCCAGCAATATAAGCGCCATGATTCTGTCCACATCAGACACCTGCGTTGTCAGGGGTGATTTGAAACTAATGGCTGACGGTAGGATCCGTTTTGAAAAACTGCCGAACAATGACAACAAGGTGGAAGTCGGGGAGCAGGTAGTTACCTCCCATGTCAGCGACAGATTCCTTCAGGGCCTGTTTATCGGCTATATCAGCGAGGTGGAAGTAGATTCCAACAACCTTACCCGCTCCGGCTATATCACGCCTGCCGTAGATTTCAGCAAGCTTCAGGAAGTCCTGGTCATCACTACGACAAAGCAGGAGATGCTGGATGCCAAGGACAAAGACAGCAAAGGAGAGTAGTCCATGAAAAGAAAGATCATAACCTTTATTATTATAGTGATCTGCTTCTTGCTGGAATGCACCATATTCCACCGGCTGTCCTTTGCGTCCATCAAGCCCAACCTATTGATTATCGTCACCTCTTCCTTTGGCTTCATGCGGGGGAAGAAGGAAGGAATGGCCGTGGGATTTGTATCCGGCCTTCTGGTAGACATATTCTGGGGCAGCGCCCTGGGCTTTTATATGCTGCTGTTTGCGGTGATCGGATACATGAACGGCTTCTTCAGACGCTTGTTCTATGATGATGATATCAAGCTGCCGATCGCGCTTATCGGCGCAAGCGAACTGATCTATGGGCTGGTGACGTATTTCTGCCTGTACATGCTCCAAGGAAATTTCGCTTTTACCAATTGTCTGACACATATCATTCTGCCAGAACTGGTATATACCATTCTGATAACATTGGTTCTGTATCAGATCATATTACACATTAACAAGAAACTGGAAGCAGAAGAACAAAGGAGTGCAAGCAAATTTGTATAGTTTATGGGACCGGATCAAATCCGGAATATATGAAGTTGTAAAATCCCGTATATTCGTCGTCATTATCGTGTTCTGCATCATGTCCGCCGTTCTGTTGCAGCGGCTGTTCTATCTACAGATTGTAAAAGGGCAGGATTATTTTGACGATTATAAGCTTCAGATCCAAAAGACCAAGGAAGTCCAGGGAACCCGCGGCAAGATCTATGACCGCAATGGCGTCCTCCTGGCTTACAATGAACTGGCCTACGCGGTTACGATTGAAGACAACGGAGATTATGACAGCATCAAGCAGAAAAATAAAGAACTGAATAAGGTCATCTCCACTGTGATTGGTATGGTGGAGTCCAATGGAGACACCGTAATCAACGATTTCGGCATTATCCTGGACAACAATAACGAGTATAGCTACATTGCGGAGAATGACACCCAGAGGCTGAGATTCATAGCGGATGTATTTGGCAAGAAGACCATAGATGAATTGTCGGACAAGCAGAAGAACATCTCTGCTGCGGGTCTCGTGGACTATCTTTGTACCGATGAGCTCAACGGCTATGGAATCAACCAGAAGAAGATGGAAAAATCAGAAGTCCTGAAATTGGTCAACGTCCGTTATGCCATGTCGTTAAACGGATTCCAGAAATACATCGCGACCACTATCGCAGAAGACGTAAGTGACGAGACGGTAGCAGATGTCATGGAGAATCTGGACACGCTTCAGGGAATCAATATTGAAGAAGAATCTTTGCGCCGCTATGCGGACAGCAAATGCTTTTCCAATATCATCGGCTACACTGGGCAGATTTCCCAGGAAGAATACGATGCGTTGAGCAAAGAAGAGCAGGAGGAGTACTCCCTGATTGACACCATTGGCAAATCAGGGCTGGAACAGACGCTTGACAGTTCCCTCCAGGGGAAAAAAGGGGAGGTCAAGCTGTACGTCAACAGTGTGGGCAAGGTGATCGAAACGGTCAAGGGGAAAGACCCCAAGGCTGGAAATGATGTATACCTGTCCATCGATGCCAACCTCCAGAAGGCGGCATACCATATCCTGGAACAGGAACTGGCAGGCATCCTTCTCGCAAAGATTCAAAATACGCTAGATTTTGACCGAAATCAGGTAGATGACGGAAGCGACGTTATCATCCCAATCGGGGATGTTTACAATACATTCATTACCAATGATATCCTGGATATGAATCATTTTGGCGCGGAGGATGCAAAGCCTACCGAGCAGGAGGTGAATTCCATCTTTACTGCGCGCAAGGAAGAAGTAAAGAACCAGCTATCGGATATCCTAAATGATCCCAATGCAGGCGCATATAAGGATATGCCAAAGGAGATACAGGCATACCTGACCTACATCGTCTCCGATGTGCTGACCGGCACCACCGGCGTGATCATGCCGGATGCCATTGACACCAGCGACGCCACCTATAAAGCGTGGAAGGATGAAGAATCCATCAATATATATACTTATCTCAATTATGCGATTTCCAAGAACTGGATTGATACATCCCTGTTAAAAGACTATGTATCATCCAAGGGAAAATATTCCGATTCTAACGAACTTTATCAGGGAATCGTATCGTATATTATGGATTACATCGATTCAGACAACAGTTTCAATAAGCTGGTGTACCGCTACATGATCAAATCAGGAGCTATCACCGGACGTCAGATATGTCTGATGCTGTATGAACAGGGGATCCTTACCTATGACGAGGCCCAGTATAACGGCCTGAATTCCGGGAGCATTGGCGCCTATGACTTTTTAAGGGGCAAGATTGAGACTCTGGAGATTACGCCTGGCCAGCTGGCGCTGGAGCCTTGTACCGGCTCGCTGGTCATGACGGATACGACAAGCGGCGAGGTATTGGCCTGCGTATCCTATCCCGGATACGACAATAACAGGCTTGCCAATACCATGGATTCCAATTATTACAGCAAGCTGGTGACCGATCAGGCCCGGCCATTCTATAATAACGCGACGCAGGAAAAAACGGCTCCAGGTTCTACCTACAAGCCTATGGTGGCAGTGGCAGGCCTTACAGAAGGCGTGATTGATAACAATACTTACCTTCCATGCCATGGAATCTACAAGAAGGTATCGCCGAACCCCAAATGCTGGATCTATCCCATGGCTCATGGCAACCTGAATGTGGAAGGCGCCATTGAGAATTCCTGCAACAGCTTCTTCTATGAAGTGGGATACCGGATGAGCCTGAAAGATAACGGCCTGTCGCAGATTGGCTCTGACAATGCAGAAGGAGGCGCGACCAATGCCTACTATTCCAGCGACCTGGGTACCGATACTTTGAAGAAATACGCAACGGAATTCGGCTTAGGAGAGACTTCGGGACTTGAGATCCCGGAATCCGAGCCGCAGATATCCGATAAGTCCTCCGTACCTTCCGCAATCGGACAGGGTACGAATAACTATACTACCAGCCAGCTTGCGCGGTATATCACCGCAGTGGCTAACAAGGGCACTGTTTACAAGCTAAGCCTGATTGATAAGATTACGTCCGTAGATGGCAAGACTGTCAAGGATTATGAGCCATCCGTTCTAAATACCATGACCGACGTGGCACCGTCCACCTGGAACGCAGTCCATAACGGAATGCGAAACGTGGTGTCAGTCGCCCACAGCAATCTGTTTACCAAGCTGAACGCCAGTGATGTCAAACTGTTCGGCAAGACTGGTACGGCACAGCAAAGCGAAACGCATCCCGACCATGCGCTGTTCGTAGGATTCGCTCCCAGCGACAGCCCGCAGGTGGCATTTGCCATAAGGATTGCGAATGGATACAGTTCGACCTATGCCGCAGAAGTAGGGAACGACGTAATGGAATACTATTATCAGATAACGCCGGAAGAAGAGATTCTTACCGGAACAGCCGCAGATATCAGTGCAGGCGCGACAGTTGGAGATTAATAAAAAGGAGAGAGAGCGACAGAAAGGATGAGCGTATGTGAAAGACCCGGTACTCATTAAGAGTAACAAATACGGCATCACCATATACTTTGATCCGGACATGCCCTATGAAGAGTTATTGCCGGAGGTGAGAGAAAAGTTCGAGTCGTCAGCACATTTTTTTAATCATGCTGACATGGCTGTCGAATTTGAAGGCCGTACTTTCACAGAAGAGGAAGAGCAGCGTATGGCAGAAGTCATACAGGATGCTGCGAAGATACGGATACTATGCATCATTGAGAAGAATACTTATACGGAACGGCTCCACAAGCGGATGCTGGATGAAAGCCTTGAAACCATCCATGAAAGAGACGGACAGTTCTATAAAGGTACGCTGAGAGGAAGACAGATTCTGGAATCTGAAAAAAGCATCGTTATCGTAGGCGACGTAGAAGAAGGCGCCAAAGTCATATCCAAAGGCAATGTCGTCGTGACGGGAACCATCTACGGAACCGTAGTTGCCGGCGCCGCCGGCGACTGCGATGCAGTCATAGCAGCACTTCATATGAGGCCCACAAAGCTTCGTATTGGAGATAATGAAGTAAAACCAGTTATAGGAGGAAGTTATTCATGGGCGAAGTTATCGTAATCACATCAGGAAAAGGCGGCGTGGGCAAGACCACGACAACCGCGAATATAGGAGCAGGGTTATCCAAATTTGATAAAAAAGTAGTCGTGATCGACACCGATCTGGGCCTTCGGAATCTGGACGTAGTCATGGGCCTTGAAAATCTGATCGTCTACAACCTGGTAGATGTCATTGAAGGAACATGCCGGCTAAAACAGGCCTTGATCCGCGACAAAAGATATGAGAACCTTTATCTGCTGCCTTCTGCGCAGACGAAGGACAAGACAGCAATCTCTCCCGGACAGATGAAAAAACTGACGTCCCAGCTAAAGGACGAATTTGACTACATACTTCTGGACTGTCCGGCAGGAATCGAGCAGGGATTCCAGAATGCCATTGCAGGCGCTGACCGCGCCATCGTGGTCACAACCCCGGAAGTATCGGCGATCCGTGATGCTGATCGCATCATCGGGCTGCTGGAGAGCAACCAGCTTAAGAAGATAGACCTGATCATCAACCGGATTCGCATGGATATGGTGAAGCGAGGCGATATGATGTCGGTGGACGACGTGACAGAGATTCTGTCCGTTCCCCTGATCGGCGCCCTCCCCGATGATGAGCAGGTGGTGATCGGCACCAACCAGGGAGAGCCAGTGGTAGGGCTTGATTCAAAAGCAGGAAAGGCATATCTTAATATCTGCAAACGTATTATGGGAATTGAGGTTCCATTTATAGAACTGGAAAACAATTCCGGATTCTTTTCCAAACTTTCACATTTATTCAAGAAAGATTAGGAGGAGTCAAGGATGTTAAGAAAGTCTTCTGTCTCAATCGCAAAGAACCGGCTGAAAGCGCTGGTCACTTCAGACCGGGTTTTCTGCACGCCGGATGCCTATGATAATATATGCAGGGAACTGTACGAATCGCTTTCGAAGTACATGGAACTTACAGAAGAGGATTTTCAGGTAGAGATTAACCGTACACAAGTAGTAATAACATTCGCAGGAGAAGAAACGTGAGATTACCCAGATTTACAAAACCATATCATTTAAAAGATTATAAATTCAATCTAGTCGTCCTGGTCATCGCGCTGTCCATATTAGGCGTGCTTGCCGTTGGAAGCGCAAAAGAAGTATACCAGTCAAGACAGATTGTCGGCATGATTATAGGGATTATCGCAATGGTCATCGTATCCTTGATCGACTATGTGTGGGTATTGAACTTTTACTGGATCATCTATGGATTCGTCGTGCTGATCCTAGGCGCTGTATTGGTGATCGGAGATAAAGTCAATGGAGCAACACGCTGGATTGATCTGGGATTCACTACCTTTCAGCCGTCCGAGCTTGCCAAGATCCTTTTGATCCTGTTCTTTGCCAAATTTATCATGATGCATGCGCAGGACATCAACGATAAGGTCACGCTGATCAAGTATGCGATACTTTCGGCAATTCCTCTGGCGCTGATTATCGTGGAGCCAAACCTTTCCACCACCATATGCACGGCCCTGGTCATCTGCCTGATGATCTATATTGGAGGATTAAGCTATAAGTTCATCGGCACGGTCCTATTGATTCTGGTGCCTGTGGCGATCATTTTCCTAAGTATCGTGGTACAGCCGGATCAGAAACTTCTGAAGGATTATCAGCAGAAGCGTATCCTGGCGTTCCTTGAGCCGGAAAAATATGAAAGCGACGAAGCATACCAGCAGAAGAATTCCGTTATGGCCATCGGCTCCGGCCAGCTGACAGGAAAGGGCCTCAATAATAATACGACCACTTCCGTAAAGAACGGCAATTTCATCTCAGAGCCTCAGACAGACTTCATCTTTGCCATCGTCGGAGAAGAACTTGGTTTCGTAGGAAGCTGTATAGTTGTTGCGTTATTATTATTAATTGTGATACAATGTATTCTAGTGGGCATACGATCGCAAGACTTAGCAGGGAGGATCATATGCTGCGGGGTAGGAGGCCTGATCGGCTTCCAAAGTTTCATCAATATTGGCGTGGCTTCAAAACTGCTTCCGAATACGGGAGTTCCTTTACCTTTTGTAAGTTATGGCCTGACATCTCTGGTCAGCCTGTACGTTGGTATCGGATTTGTTTTAAATGTCGGATTACAGCCGAAAAAATATCAATAAGGAGTTGAAAAACAATGAATATTGGCTTGATAGCACATGATTCCAAGAAGACGCTGATGCAGAACTTCTGTATCGCATACAGGGGAATCTTAAGCAAGCATGAACTGTACGCCACGGGTACTACCGGACGGTTGATAGAAGAGGTTACGAACCTGAACATTCACAAATATCTGGCCGGTCCTTTAGGAGGCAAGCAGCAGCTGGGGGCACAGATTGCCCAGAATGACATTGATGCCTTGATCTTCCTGAGGGATCCGAACAATCCGAAGCCTCATGAGCCGGATGTGAACGATGTAATACGGCTGTGCGACATGCACAATATACCCATGGCCACGAATCTGGCTACCGCGGAACTGATCATATTAGCAATTGACAGAGGGGATCTTGACTGGCGTGAAATGTATCGGTAGATTTGGAAAATGGATTCTGATGGCTTCATCGGCTGCATTCCTGCTGACCGGATGCGCCCGGATAGGACAGCAGTTTAAGGCACAGGAAGTGGTAACGGCCTATGAAGCAGAACATTACAATAAAAACCTGTACACGGGCAAACTCTTTGCCTCTGATCTTTGTGTAGCGTCTGAAAACGTAGCGTACCAGGGTGCGCCCGATCCTGCCGGACTTCATGCGGCAGGCTTGTTTGACGTAGAGGATGGGATGGTGGATTTTGCATACAATCTCCACGACAGGCTCTATCCAGCCAGCACCACGAAGATTATGACCGCGCTGGTAGCCCTTAAGAAGGGGAACCTTACGGATGTGGTAACCGTACAGGCAGACGCGGATGCTGCAAACTTTGCCGCGGATGAGAAGACCTGCGGGATCAAGGCCGGGGACCAGATGACCCTGGGCGATCTGCTGCATGGGCTTTTGATGGAATCAGGCAACGATGCTGCCGTCGCCATTGCCGACTACATAGGCGGGAATTCCGAACAGTTCGCACAGATGATGAACGAGGAAGCCCAGGCCTTGATGGCCACAAAAACTCATTTTTTAAACAGCAACGGCCTGCATAATGAGAATCATTATACCACGGCCTATGACCTCTACCTGATTTTCAATGAATGTATCAAGCACGACGAGTTTGTGGATATTATTAATACTGCGGAATATACGGCAAATATTACAGGCGCTGACAAAACAGTGCGTCAGGCGGCTTGGAAGCAGACCAATTTCTATGCGCTTGGGGAAGCCGAACTTCCGCAGAGCGCGACGATTATTGGCGGAAAAACAGGTACCACGGAACTTGCCGGGAACTGCCTGATTCTTCTGGAGAAGGATGCCTCCGGCAGGCCGTACATATCTATCGTCATGGGAGCAGATACAAAATCCCTGCTATACCAGGACATGACAGCAATCATCAATGGGATAGGGCAGCAAGAACCGGCAGCCGCGGATGCGGCTGATGGGGATGCAAAGCAGGATGAGCCTGCAGCCGCGAGTGATGTAGATAATGGAAATCCATAGGATGAATAGAGTTTAAGAGGGGCATCTCGCTATGGGATACCCCTCTTGCTATGAATGACCGTTGACGCTATGAATTGTTTCCGATTCTTCCATACAGACTAATCAGATAGAGACCGCATAAGCCAACGATTGTATAGATAATGCGGGATAGCCAGGAGAGATTGCCAAAGATGAAGGCTACTAGATCGAACCGGAATATCCCAACTAAAAGCCAGTTGATTGCACCTATAATCACGATTGTCAAAGCGGTATTATCAAACCATTTCATGTGAGTTCCTCCTTTTTTCATGCTAATCTTAGTATGCCGAAAGAGGATTGAATTATACACAGAGAAAGGAATATTTTATCAGATGGACGAAAAATTGCCATATTACCCTTATTCTGAATTTTTAAAAAATAAATATGGCGAAAAGGTATACAAACTTCCGGTAAATCTTCCCGTCAGCTGCCCCAACCGGATTGCGGGAAGCGGCTGCGCCTTTTGCGCGGAAGCAGGAACCGGATTCGAAGCCATGGATTGCATGACGCCTGTTACGCAGCAGTTAAATGTCACAAAGGAGCGTATTGAAAAGAAATATCATGCACATAAGTTTATTGCATATTTCCAGAATTATACCAATACATTCCTTCCGGTTGAGAAGTTTGAAGCCTATATGCGTGAGGCGGCCGCATTGCCATATGTTGCGGAGATTGCCATCTCCACAAGGCCGGACTGCATTACATCAGAGTATCTGGATGTGCTTCAACGAATTCAAGGGGAGCATGACATTGGCATTACGATCGAATTGGGCCTTCAGACGACCAACTGCCATACGCTGGCGTCCATCAGCCGCGGCCACACGCTGGCGGAATTTATCGATGCCGTGCTTGCCATAAGGCAATATGGCTTCGAGATCTGTGCCCATGTAATCTTGAATCTCCCCGGAGATGATATGCTGGATACGATAGAGACTTCAAAGGTCCTATCCGCGCTTCGGATTCCGGTTGTCAAGATTCATTCCCTGTATATTGCGAAAAACACACAGTTGTGCGATGACTATGAAAATGGTACAATAACTTTATGCTCAAAAGAGGAATACCTGGAACGGCTGATGGCCTTCCTGGAATATCTGGATCCCGCAACTGCCATCGAGAGGCTCTTTAGCCGCATTCCAGAAAAGGATGCCGTGTTCTGCAATTGGGGGACGAGCTGGTGGAAGCTTAGGGACGAGTTTTTAAGCCGGATGAAGAAAGAGGGAAGCTTTCAGGGCAGGAGATTCCAATATCTTAACGGAGCAGCGCTAAAGCAGCTAGACTGACAATAAATAGGGGGCTTTATTTTTGGCTAGGGACGAACTGACGAACATACAAGTTTATCGAAAAAAATGGAATATAAATATAGGCATTATCATCTTCGGCGTGATCTTTATCTATCTGGTTGTGACCGTATTGATGTATCTGACCAACAAGCATGTATCTGCCTATGAAGTCAGGGAAGGCTCCATCCTTAAGGATACTGCCTATACGGGGCTGATCATCCGGGACGAGACGGTGGTGAATGCAGAGGCAGACGGCTATGTGAACTACTTTGCGCCGGAAGGCAGCAAGGTGGGCGCCAAGACCAGAGTCTATACGCTGTCTGACAAGAAACTGGAATTTGCGGATGCTACTTCCGAATCCCAGGAACTGACTTCGGAAGAACAGTCTTCCATACTGATGAAGACCCAGTCTTTCTGCGAAAGTTTTAAAGAGCAGCAGTTTTCAGACGTTTATACGCTTAAGAACAGCGTCTCCAATATACTGGAGAGCAAGTCCAGCCAAAGCAGGCAGTCCCAATTAGATGGGATGGTCACGGAAGGCATGGAAGGGCTGCAGATCTACTCGGCGGCTTCAGACGGAGTCATCGTGTATTCTACCGACGGATATGAAAATACCACGATCAGCGATGTGACGGAGGATATGATCGCCAAGAAGGACTATCAGGCCACCGGCCTTAAGAACAATAGCCGGGTAAAAGCGGGAAGCCCGGTCTATAAGCTGATCAAAGACAATAACTGGACGGCTGTTATCTTGCTGGATGATGCTGCTGCCCAGGAAATGGCCGATATGAAAAGCGTAAAGATCCGTTTTTCCAAGGATAATGAGACCGCAGTGGCTGGCTTTTCCATCTATAATACGAAGGATGCCAACCTTGGATTTTTGACATTCGACAATTCTATGATCCGCTATGCGGAAGAAAGATATCTGGATATGGAGCTGATACTGGAAGATGAGTCGGGACTTAAGATTCCCAAGTCTTCCGTGGCGGACAAGAAGTTCTATCTGGTACCAGAAAACTATCTTACGCAGGGGGGCAACAGCAAGGAGACCGGCGTCCTGATCAATAATGGAAAAGAGGATGCCCAGTTTAAAAATGTGGAGGTCTATTATAGAGATAAAGAGAACAAAATGGTCTATCTAGACCCCAACGTATTCGACAAGAATACTTCCTTAAGGGAGCCTGACGGATCCGAGACTTATCCGCTTAAGAAGACCAAGAGCCTGAAAGGCGTATACAATATTAACAAAGGATATGCCGTATTCAAGCAGATTCATATCCTGTGCGAAAGCGAAGACTACTATATCGTGGAGGCAGGCAATGATTACGGACTTGCTAATTATGATCACATTGCGCTGGACGGAAGCGAAGTTCATGAAAATGATGTGGTATTTTAAAAAGGAGTGATTTTAAATGTTAAAGGAAAATCTGGAAGCGGTAGAGGCAAAGATTCAGGCGGCATGCCACAAAAGCGGCAGAAGCCGGGACGAGGTTACGTTGATCGCCGTCAGCAAGACGAAGCCTGTGGAGACCCTTAAGGAGGCATATGATCTGGGCGTGCGTATCTTTGGAGAAAATAAAGTGCAGGAATTGTCAGACAAGCATGATGTCCTTCCCCAGGATATTCATTGGCATATGATCGGCCATTTGCAGCGCAATAAGGTAAAATATATCATTGATAAGGTGGATCTGATTCATTCCGTAGATTCCCTGCGGCTGGCAGAGACGATTGAGAAAGAGGCTGCCAAGCGCGGTCTGGTGGCAAATGTACTGCTGGAGGTCAATGTGGCCAAGGAAGAGAGTAAATTCGGCCTTATGCCGGAAGAAGTTTTCGAATTTATTGATAAAATTGCAGGATTTTCCCATATTCAGGTAAAAGGACTCATGACAATTGCTCCTTTTGTAGATAATCCTGAGGAAAACCGCCCGATTTTCGCACGTTTGCGTAAATTATCTGTTGACATTGCAGAGAAAAACGTTGATAATAT
The DNA here is from genome assembly GCF_019597925.1 of [Clostridium] scindens. Classification (NCBI taxonomy): domain Bacteria; kingdom Bacillati; phylum Bacillota; class Clostridia; order Lachnospirales; family Lachnospiraceae; genus Lachnoclostridium; species [Clostridium] scindens. The sequence goes on from NZ_CP080442.1 coordinate 2,007,548, forward strand.
GACTATGAGTATTCTTTCCATGGGTATGACCAATGACTACCAGGTTGCCATAGAAGAGGGCGCGACGATGGTCCGCGTGGGAACCGGAATTTTTGGTGCGCGTGATTATGCTCAAGTATAAACGGAAGATAGGAGAAGTTTTAAAATGGGAGTATTAGATAAGTTTTTAGATATCATGAAGTTAAGTGATGATGACGATTACGATGACGATGATTTCTTTGACGACGACTATGAAGACGACTATGAAGAAAAGCCTAAGAAAAGTCTCTTCCATAAATCTAAAGATTATAAAGATTACGACGAAGAGGAGGATTACGAAGACGACTATGCGCCTCCGGCAAAGTCCAGATCTTCCCGATCTAACAATAAAGTAACCCCGATGCGCCAGCCTGTGAGAAGGAACAACGTCAGCATGGAAGTATGCGTAATCAAGCCTACATCCGTTGACGATGCCCGCGAGATCACGGAGACCCTTCTGAGCGGAAGGACTGTGATATTGAATCTTGAAGGCTTGGATCTTGAAGTGGCTCAGCGTATTATTGACTTTACGTCAGGCGCGACATTTGCCATCAGCGGCAATCTGCAGAAGATTTCTAATTACATATTCCTGGTAACGCCTACCAACGTAGATATTTCCGGAGACTTGCAGGATCTGCTGAATACTTCTTTTGACGCATCCTCTATGCGTTCCAGGTTCTAATCATGAACAAAGAGGAACTACTGCTTCAGAAGCGCCTGGTCGAACTTTCCAGGATCGCATATACACGGGAGATTGTTACATTCTCCGAGTTTCTAAATCTGAATGAATTAAATATTTTACATACCACGCCAAAGAATATGCTCTTATCCCAGTATAAGACTTATGGCGGATATGGCTTATCAGAGCGTCAGATGGCTGCATTTCTACCTGATGCTCTTTATTATGATTATCAGTACCCTATTCAGATTATAGAGATTTCTCCAGTTAACAGAAAATTTGCAGAGGAGTTAAGCCACCGCGATTATCTGGGAGCGGTCATGAACCTGGGAATTGAAAGATGCAAGCTGGGCGATATTCTGATCGAGGATGGAAAAACAATCCTGTTTGCCAAGGAGGAATTGGCGGGCTATATTATGGAACATCTGACCAGGATCCGGCACACTACGGTAAAGACCTCTATTCTGCCGGCATTTGAGGATTCTTATGAGCCGCGTTATGAGGAATTAAAAGGGACGGTAGCATCGGTGCGGCTGGACACCGTGCTTTCGCTGGCCTATCCTCTATCCAGAAGCAAAGTTACCGGCCTCATCGAAGGAGCCCGGGTGTTTGTAAATGGGAAACTGGTGACCAGCAATGGATACCGTCTGAAAGAGGGAGACATCCTGTCTGTCAGGAAGATGGGACGGATAGGATATAACGGCATCCTGTCTGAGACCAAGAAAGGCCGTTATATGGTATCCATCCGCAAATATATCTAGAAGAGGGAGAATATGTTGAGAGAGAAAAGCAGAACGAATCATTATATTGCAGCGGTCATAGGCATAGCTGTGCTGGTATTCCTGGATCAGCTAACCAAATGCCTGGCGATTGACAGGCTGAAGGGACAGCCCCCCTTTATTATCATCAAGGAAGTATTCCAGCTGGAATATCTGGAGAACAGAGGCGCGGCCTTTGGGCTGTTTCAGAATCAGAAGATCTTTTTCTTCCTGAGCGTCATCGTCATATGCGCGGTCGTCTTATGGTTCTATCGCAAGGTGCCTATGGAGAAGCGTTTTCTGCCGCTTCGGCTGTGCGCCGTATTTATCGTGGCGGGGGCCTTTGGAAACTGTATTGACAGAATCCGTCTGAATTATGTAGTCGACTTTTTTTACTTCAAGCTGATAGATTTTCCAATTTTCAACATGGCGGATATCTACGTCACGGTATCTGCTGTTGCCTTGATACTTCTGGTATTCATCTATTATAAGGAGGAAGACCTTGAAAGAATTTTTCACCGTTGAGAACCAGGATGGGGAACGTATTGACCGATATCTTTCCGAGGAATTGGAGGATCGTTCCAGATCGTACATCCAGAAATTAATCAAAGAGAATCATGTGACTGTGAACCAGAAGCCTGTAAAAGCCAATTACAGGCTTTCTTTGGGTGACAGGGTAGAGATAGACCTTCCAGAGGCAAAAGAGCCGGATATCAAGCCTGAGGACATTCCTTTGGACATCCTCTATGAAGACAAGGATATCATCATTGTCAATAAGCCGAAGCAGATGGTCGTGCATCCAGCGCCCGGGCACTATAGCCAGACGCTGGTCAATGCTCTGATGTACCACTGCGGCTTTGAACTGTCCGGCATTAACGGCACCATGCGGCCGGGAATCGTACACCGGATCGATATGGACACGACGGGATCGCTGGTGGCCTGCAAAAATGATATGGCGCATCAGAGTCTTTCCAAGCAGTTAAAAGAACACTCCATCCGGCGCATCTATGTCGCCATCGTCCACGGGAATATCAAGGAAGAAGATGGAACCGTAAATGCTCCGATCGGCAGGCATCCCACGGAGCGCAAGAAAATGAGCATTCACAGCAGGAATGGAAGAGAAGCCATTACCCATTATCAGGTGCTGGAGCGCTTTGGCAACTATACCTATATCCAATGCGAGCTGGAGACCGGACGGACGCACCAGATCCGCGTGCATATGGCAAGCCTGGGCCATCCGCTTTTGGGGGATATGGTATATGGGCCGAAGAAGTGCCCCTTCCCGCATCTTCAGGGACAGACGCTGCATGCCAGGACGCTTGGAATCATCCATCCAAGGACCGGAGAATATCTGGAAGTAAATGCCCCGCTTCCGGCTTATTTCATAGAATTGTTAGACAAACTAAGGAAATCCTAGCCCAAAACCATTAGAAAATTCTATGCATTTCCCTTCAATTGATATATAATAATTGTATAATTATGAAGAGGAGCGTGATTGGTATGGCTAAAACGAATACGATCATCACTATCGGCAGGCAGTTTGGAAGTGCCGGCCGGGAAATTGGCTATCAAGTCGCCAAGGACCTGGATATTAAATTATATGACAAGGAGATGCTGGACCGGGCTGCGAAAGAGAGCGGCATATGCCAGGAGTTATTCGAGACTCACGACGAAAAACCAACCAACAGTTTTTTATATTCCCTGGTAATGGACACCTATTCTCTGGGTTATTCCTCAGGAAGCTACACAGATATGCCGATTAACCATAAGGTATTCCTGGCTCAGTTCGATGCGATCAAAAAGATCGCTGATGAAGGTCCCTGCATTCTGGTAGGGCGATGTGCCGATTATGCTCTGGAAGAATACGACAACGTGCTGAGCGTCTTCATCCATGCAGATCTGGATTCCCGTATCCGCAGGATTGCCCGCATCTATGACCTGACAGACGCCAAGGCCAAAGATATGATTGTCAAGACCGATAAGAAGCGCGCCAGCTATTATAACTACTACAGCAATAAGAAATGGGGCGCGGCGGAGAGTTATGACATCTGCCTGGATAGTTCCAAATTGGGCAGGGAAGGTACCGCGGAGGCCATCGAGAGGCTGATCGAGATTAAAGAGCGCGGAGGCGACAAGAAATTATAGAAACCTACATTTTAAGTAAGAAAGGAATCTCTCATTGCTGGATTTTATTCCAGTTATGAGAGATTCCTTTCTTTTTAGCTAATTATCACCCCTGGCCTGAACCTCCGGTATTCTTCCTTGATTTTTTATTGCCGCTCTAATATAATGAACTTACATCCGCTATAACTGACAGAACGTCAAGTGAAGAAAGAGGTTTTTTATGGAATTAGGAAAAATAATTGCGTTTAATCTAAAGCGATTGCGAATGGAACGGAACTTAAGCCAGGGACAGCTGGCTAAAGAGGCGGGGATCAGCAAGGCCATGCTTTCGGATATTGAAAAAGGAGGCAGCAACCCAACCATCAACACGATCTGGAAGATAGCAAATGGCCTTAACGTGCCCTATACGAAATTAATGGATGGCATTGATGACGAGGCGACTATTGTGCAGAGGAAAGATACCATCGAACAATCCGGAGAGTCCAGCGCCTATCGGGTATACTGCTATTTCACGACAACGCCCACACGAAACTTCGAGTTATTTTACTGTGAATTAGATGGACATTCTTCGAATAAATCCATTGGCCATTCCCAGAAATCGCAGGAGTATATCTATGTCATGAATGGGGAACTAATCCTGGATACGCAAAAGGGAGAATATGTCTTACAGGAAGGCGATTCTCTCGCGTTTGATTCCTCCATCAGCCACACCTACATCAACAGGCAGGATACGCTGCTTGCATTTATCGTGATCAATTATTATCCAAACTAGTATCCGGAGTTTTATTATCAGCGTACATGGGGAATCCGTGGAGGCCATCCCTTGATGTTGCCGTTCAGTATTGCCGTGAACATCCGCTGCCTGGCTCCGGCATGCTCATCGTCCAGCTGCTTCACCAGTTCCTTTGCGTACTGGCGCTTGGTATACCCGTCAATTGGACAGCGGCTGGTCACTACGGGCAGATCATACTTCTGCTTAAATCCAATCACTTCTGCCTCGTCTACGAACATGATCGGGCGGATTACCGTCAGATCCATGCGATCCAGATAGGTCTTTGGAGAGAAGGAGTAGAAGCGTCCTTCAAATATCAGGGACAGCAGCATGGTCTCGATGATATCATCCTTGTGGTGGGCGTAGGCTACTTTGTTGCAGCCCATCTCCTTGACCGCCTGATTAAGAGCGCCTTTACGCATCTTGGCACACAGAGAGCAGGGGTTGCTTTCTTTACGCTCATCAAACAGGATATGGGCGATATCCGTCTTTACGATCTTATAGGGAACTCCCAGTTCTTCGCATAGATGAACGACCGGGGTAAAGTCGCATTCGCTGTAGCCAAGATCCACCGTAACCGCGCTTAACTCGAACTTTTTTGGATAGAACCGCCTAAGCCCATGGAGCGCGTACAGAAGCGTCAGACTGTCCTTTCCACCTGAGATTCCTACGGCGATATGATCGCCTTCGTCTATCAGGCCATATTCATCTACGGCCTTTCTGGTATAACTCAACAATTGCTGTAATTTCATCCTATGTCCGTCCTTTCCAACTTCAATGTCAGTCCACATATAGATTACATGATACATGCCTATTTTACAAGAAAAAAGAGAAGAATCTAAGCTTCTTCATTTGAAATTCATATCTTTCTGTTATAATGGCATCAATATGAATAAAAAGAGGGAGAAGTACTTATGCGAAGAATATTATTCCTGGAAGATGAGCCAACCATCAGGGAAGTATTGGCAGAATATATGAAGATGCAGCGTTATGAAGTCACGGAAGCCTGTGACGGCGATGAAGCCGTCGCTCTGCTTAAGAGCCAAAATTTTGATCTGGCGGTGCTGGATATCATCGTGCCCAAAAGAAGCGGGCTGGAAGTCCTTGCCTATATTCGGCAGGAGTATCCGGATATGGCCGTCATCATGCTGACAGCCCTGGACGATGAGCAGACGCAGGTAAAGGCGTTCAATGCCTATGCGGATGACTATGTCATCAAGCCGGTGTCCCCATTGATCCTGCTAAAAAGAATGGAAACCATCTTAAGACGCACCACGCATAACAGAACTTCGTCAGGAATTAAAGATCAGACGGACAGGGCAGAGCAAGGACTTTCCATAGACCAGGATGCCTATCAGGCTTATTATGATGGCCAGGCTCTTCCGCTGACGCTAAGCGAGTACCTGCTTCTTAGCACGCTTTATCAGGAGCCTCAGCGGGTCTTTACAAGAGAGCAGCTGATTCTTCGGATATTTAATGAAGAATATATCGGAAACGACAGGATTATTGATGCCCACGTTAAGAACCTAAGGAAAAAGCTGCCAATGAACCTGATTAAGACGGTGATCGGCGTAGGCTATCAGTATGCCTTGCCTGGCGAAAAGGATGGGAGGAATTAAAAATGCGCCTGACAAAGAAGACGCTGTGCTACAGTGTCCTGATCTCTGCAGTCCTGATGGCCTTCGTCGTAGTCTATTTCTGCTTTATGATGCCATCCCTGTACGTGGATTATGCCAAAAAGGATGACCTGAGGTCCGTAGTAGACGTACAAAAAGGCTATATGAAAAACCGCAGCTATAAAGGCCTGACGGTGAAGAATCCTACCGGTTCCATGTCCGTGGAGATTCCCCTTTCCGGAGACACGGTGTATATCGCGGGAAAGAACTTCCGGATTACGGTACAGGCGGATGAGCCCGAGTTAAAGGAATTTCTGCAGGAAATCCAGCAGGCATTTTCCTCGGGAGACGATATGGAAGATATTCAGCTGCCGGATATCGACAAAGATAGGATGAAATCTATCTTCAATCTCAATAAAGAATCCCTGAAAGATCTTCCATTCAACGTCCATCTGGAAGCGGATGACGATTTAAACGATGACTCGTTCAAGGAAAAGGCGGTGAAGACCCACGTTATCTCTGACAATATCATCGTATTTGAGGGAGGAATCATTGATGATACGAATGAATACACTTCCTATATTGCGGCGGGAAGAACTTCAGACGCGCTGATCCTATCCTTCCTTCCGGTGATGACCCCGCAGATGAATGAAATTACTCCGGTGGTATTAAGCAGCCTTCCTATGCTGATGGCTGTGGTATTCCTGATCGTGCTTATCGCTTCCCGCATGTTCTCCAGAAAGATCGTGATTCCGGTCATTCGCCTTGCACAATATGCGGAAGAAGTGAAGATGGCCGGACATATGGAGATTGAGCCGCTATCCGTCACTTCCAAAGACGAGATTGGAGAACTGGGCGCCACCTTGAACGAATTGTATGGGCAGCTGCGCCTCCAATATCAGGCCCTGGAGCAGAAGAACCAGGCCCTGGCCCAGGAGAATAAGCGCCAGGAAGTCTTTCTGCGCGCATCTTCCCATCAGCTTAAGACTCCGGTTACGGCGGCCTTGCTTCTGGTAGAAGGCATGATGAATGAGGTGGGCAAGTATAAGGATACCCAGAAGTATCTTCCCCAGGTAAAACAGCAGTTAAAGATTATGCAGAAGATTGTAGAGGATATTCTGTATCTGAACCACTGTACCGAGCATATGGAGAAGGAGTCCTTTGATCTGAAGGGGCTGGCAGATGAGATTGTCCTGGGTTACCAGGTACAGGCATCCACAAATAACCTGACTTTCCGAATAGAGGGAGCATCCGGGCCCGTCTGCACGGACCGGGATATGCTAAAGAAGATTGTCGACAACCTGGTATCCAATGCCGTATCCTACACGCCTGCCGGCAACCTGATCCAGGTTACGCTAGAAGAGAAGTGCCTGAAGATCTTTAACCATGGAGGGCACATCGAAGAGTCGCTGCTCCCTGATATCTACGAGCCATTTGTCAGCAGCGACGTACAGAAGAAAGGGCGTGGGCTGGGATTATATATCCTTTCCTACTATGCCCAGATCCTGGGCTGCGACGTAAAGATTGTCAACGAGTCCGGCGGCGTGCTGGCTATACTTAGGATTCCCTGATTTGATTTCATACAGCCTCTACGCCATATTCATCGGAAATTCATATCATCATGCTAGAATAACAGCATCAAAGGAAAAGGAGGCATATCACAATGCTCGTAACCATACAGAACTTGCAGGTGCAATATGGAAAACAGACGGCCTTGCAGATACAAAAGCCTATTGCCATCGACTCCGGAGAGCGGATAGGAATCATCGGCTCCAACGGCGCGGGAAAGACTACGCTGGTCCGCACCATCCTGGGACTGACCCATTACAGAGGAACCATACGGACCAGCCTAAGGCCAGAACAGATGGCGGCCCATCTGCAGCAGAATCATTATGCTTCAACCATGCCCGTAAAGGTCATTATGGAAACTGTTCTCAATACGGATATTAAGAAAGATGGGAAACTAAAAGAACTGATTGACTATTTTGAATTCGGCCCTTGCCTTAGAAAGCGATATTCCGCGCTTTCCGGAGGGCAGAAGCAGAGGCTGACGATCATTCTGGTGATGATGCAGGATGCGCCTCTTACCTTCTATGATGAAGTGACTTCGGGGCTGGACTTTGAAACCAGACAGCGGCTGATGGGAAAATTATCTGCCTGGTATAAGGACAAAAAGGACCATACGCTATGCATTGTATCCCACTATTATGAGGAACTAGAAATGCTGGCTGATAAACTGCTGATTCTGGATAAAGGGCAGGTCGTGGACTTCGGAAGAACGGATGAACTGTTCCGGAAATATTGCGGAAAATCGATCTTCATTGTAGACCGCACGCAGGAAAACGAACGTCTTCTTGCGTCGTTTCCCAAACTGGCTTCCCCTGCGCATCTGATCGCCCTTTCCTGCGCCAAAGAGGAGACAGAGCACAGGCTTGCAGAACTTCTCATCAACGCGAATGTGAATTTTAAGCGAAGCTGCAGCGATATTGAGATTATGTCTGCCAATGCCAAACTGGCATATGAAGGCAAGAAGGAGGCTTGTGTATCATGAACAATAAGAAAAGCACAAAAAAATTGGTAGCCTATGAAATCTATAATATCATTGGGAATCCTTTTTCTTCCTTTTTCGGAATCGTATTTCCGATTCTCATGCTGCTGATCATAACCAATGCAATCAAAGGAGATGTACCAAAAAGCATGGCTGCGCAGGCCAATACGTCCATCTTTATCACCATGTCCCTGATAACCCCGATGGCCATCATCTTTCTCGGCTATGCCGCCACCTATTCGCAGGAACTGGAGAATGATATTCCGCTTCGCATGGGGTTATTCGGCTTCTCAGAGCGTTTTATGATGCGGGCAAAAATCATTGCCCAGGTCATCGTTCTGACTGCCGCGCTTGCAATCTATACCTTGGTGTCCTACACGGCGCTGGATCTGGAAATCCCCAGTTTTTCCGGGGCTGCCACCCTGGTCATCTGCCTCTACCTGATGGGCGTCATTTTCTTCATCCTGGCTCACGGGCTGGCTAATATCTTTCGGAAGTTCGGGCCTACTTATGCACTGGCAATGATCCTATACTTTGGAATCATGGTCCTGTGCGGGATGATGGGAATACAGACGGACCAGCTTCCCGGATTCCTCCAGAAGATTGCCGCACTTCTTCCCATGTCTTACGTGAGCAGCGACTTTATTGATCTGTGGCAGGGCGGAAGCTATAACTTTATGCCCTTGATACAATCCTTCCTGTTCATGGGGGCCATAAGCGGAATCCTCCTTCTGTATGCGAACTACAAGAATCGCAGGACCGTGGGATAACAGGGTCAGCTTTCTCTTAACTTCACGGCAGACGCTGCCTTGCGGCGTCTGTCTTCATCAATGGCCGCATAATGCTTCTTCGTCGTATTTACATCCTTATGTCCCAGAACATCAGCAACAAGATAGATGTCTCCGGTCTCTTTATAAAGAGATGTGCCATAGGTGCTTCGAAGCTTGTGGGGCGTGATCTTTTTTGTCGGCGTCACCTGCCGGGCATACTTCTTAACCATATTTTCCACCGCCTGAATACCCATCCGTCTCTTCTGCGTAGAGAGAAACAGGGCATTTTCGTGGCCGGAGAGGGGAGTGGCAGCCTTTCTGTCTCCCTCAATATAATGCTTCAAAGCCTTTTCTACTTCTTCCCCAAAATATACAACCATTTGGTTGCCGCCCTTGCGCGTAACCGTAATCCCATTATTCTTAAAATCTACATCTGTAAGGTCGAGGCCGACGCATTCGGAGACACGGATTCCCGTGCCAAGAAGCAAAGTCAGTATCGCAAGATCACGGTCCTTCGTCTTCTTATAATAGTTCAATGCCTGTCCGGACAGTTCGTTTCCGCAGTTCTCTACAAAATCCAGAAGCAAGGCGACCTCATCCGCATCCAGACGGATAATCGCCTTATCATGAAGTTTTGGCATATCCACCAGCAAAGTCGGGTTCCTGGAGATAGCCTGGCGCTTGAAATAATAGTTATAGAAACTTCTAAGCGCCGACATCTTGCGGGAAAGGCCTTTCTCCCCATTGGTCACCAGTTCGTCGTCACGCTTGTAGACCTTCAGGTATTCCATATATTCCTCAATATCCACCGGCTCCAGCCGTTCAAGGTCACCTAATGTAAACTGATCTATGGAATAATTCTTATATGTAGGATTATTCTCCATAAGAAAATGAAAAAAGACCCGGATATCATAGGCATAATTAATCCGCGTCTTTGCGGATGACTTTGGCTCAATGGCCCGGAAGAAATCTTTAGCAAACGGCGGCAGCGTCTTTAAGACTTCCCTTAGCCTTATTGTCTGTTCCACCTGTATTTGTTCATGATATGACTTTGATTCAGCCATGAGGAAACCTCCTTATTGTTATTTATACCTTACAATTAATCATATTATAGCATATCCCATTTCCTCCGTCTATATCTTTTGGAAAAATCGGTATTTGTCGTATAGATGTACTTCTATCAACAGATATGATCTTATAGAGCCTTGCCTAATCAAAAGGCAAGCGTCCGACAGCAAATGAATAACTCCATCGCTGCCGGACGCCGCAAATTGGGTGAGTATAATATATATAAGATGATTAACTCCTATATACCGTAATAAATAAACAAACTATACAGACGGCATGCAAAGCGATTATCTGAACGCCGTATCATAGTATGCGACTGTAAGATACTGGCTTTCCTGAATACCATCGGATGTAAGCCCGTTAATATCTTTCAGTTCGTCGATATAAGCATAGATCGAATCATAGTCTTCATTCATATATTCCTTTGCGATATCCCATAAGGTATCGCCGGATGCAATCTCAATACTCTTATAATACTTATGTCTGACCGGAGACTCCGTGGAATTGCCATGGGCGTCTACAAATCCATTGCTTAAAATAACGCTTAAGGCCAATACAAGCGCACAGCCCGCAAAACCTAATATCAACTTCTTCATAAATACTTGTCTCTGTCTTTTTCTTGCCACGTGTAATCTGCTGGTCTCCATAGTATCCTCTCCTCCTTAATTATCCCTTATCCCCTCGTGTAAAAACATTTGTTCGTGAACATCTGTTCTATGCTTTGAATTATACAACCCGAACGCACGTTTGTCAATACTTGAAGAAAAAATATTCGAACATATTTTCTAAACATTTGTTTGCTTTTTATAATCTGCTATGATAAAATATAACCAAATAATTACAGAACGCATGATACAGGCAATATATAAGGAGGTTTCTATGGCTCAAGGTAAGATTAGTCCGAAGCAGCAGGAAATATTAGAATACATAAAATCACAGATACTGGAAAGAGGCTTTCCGCCTGCGGTGCGTGATATTTGCGAGGCTGTGCATCTCAAGTCCACTTCCAGCGTCCACTCCCACCTGGAGACGCTGGAGAAGAATGGCTACATACGCAGGGATCCGACGAAGCCAAGAGCGATAGAGATACTGGATGAATCTTTTAACTTTACCCGCAGGGAGATGGTCAACGTGCCAATGGTAGGCAGGGTTGCCGCAGGCGAGCCGCTGCTTGCCGAGCAGAACGTCGAGAACTACTTCCCGATTCCCATGGAATTCATGCCTAATAACCAGACGTTTATGCTGCGTGTCAAGGGCGACAGCATGATTAATATAGGCATTTTTGACGGAGATCTTGTTCTTGTGGAGCAAAGACAGACCGCCCGCAACGGCGAGGTGATTGTCGCTCTTGTTGAGGACGGCGCAACGGTGAAGCGCTTTTTCAAAGAAGAAGGCGTCTTTCGCCTGCAGCCCGAGAATGATGCCTTGGATCCAATTATCGTAAAAGAGGTTCAGATACTCGGCAAAGTGATTGGAGTCTTCCGTTTCCTTTCATAATCTACAACATTATTTGTTCCTAATAAAATAATAAAGAAAGCCCATAGTCCGGCAGTTACAGATCAACGATATTTAGAGATCTGTAATGCCAGATTAAGGGCTTTCTCTATTACAGGCAGCGATATTTGGATTACTATCGCAATCTGTTGTCTTTTATTGTTAATCGCTTTGAGACCGGATAGTAAATTTCTGTTATCAGACTATCCTCCTGTGCTTGCGATGGATTTGCCACATACACTTCAAAAACCGCGCTGCTGCTTACATATCCTTCCTTTTCCGCCCATTCCCTCTGTCTGGTATATACGGAAGACAGTTCCGAATAGGAGCCATACAAAGTTGTTTTCAGGCAAAGTCCCGGGCAAAAGTCTCTTGTTCCGGTGGCATGCTCTTTTACAGGAACGGCAAATTCCATATCAAGGCCTGCCGGACTGAATTCGGCACTGTGAAATAGCGCCATAGGCGGAGCGGCTGTCGTCAGGCCCAAGTCCTCGATTTTCTCAAAGATCCGTCCAAAACAATTGGCGTATTCTTCCTCGAACTCACATTCACGGACATTCTTTCGAATGGATACAAGATACATCATGGGCACTTCGACCAGGCTTACATCAATATTTTCCATATAAGACATAATGGATCTTCCCTGTTCCAAGGTTAAGATATCCTTATTCAGGCGGTCGTGAGTATCTCTTAGTTCCTGTACCATCTTCTTAAGTTCCCTTTTTTTCCTGATCAATTCCACATAAAGTTTTTCATCCTGCGGCTTCTTTGCGTCCAGAATCGCCCTAATCTCTTCTAAAGAGAAATTATAGGACTTCAGCCGGTTGATAAAAAGCATCCTTTTTAACTGTTCGATCGAGTAGTACCTGTACCCGTTCTCAGGATTGATCTCATCCGGCAGAATCAGTCCGATTTCTGCATAATAGCGAAGCGTCTTGGTTGACACCTGGCAGATGTTTGAAAACTCGCCGATAGATAACATTGCTTTTCCTCTCCGGTTCTTTTCTTATCAGTCTATAAATCTTTTATGTCGCCGAATCGTCTTCCGTCGCTCCAAATGCGCTCCAGATTATAAAATTCTCTGTTTTCATCGTCAAATACATGCACGATAATATCACCGTAATCCAGAAGTACCCAAGAGCCGCCATTTCGTCCTTCTCCCTGCTTCTGGATGAATCCGGCCTTGTGCATCTTTTCTTCCACATTGTCAACCAGGGCTTTTACCTGGCTGTCGCTGTTCCCATTGGATATAACAAAATAATCTGCAAGTACCGAGATATGCGAGATATCAATGACACAGGTGTCTTCTCCTTTTTTATCTTCCAGCGCCTCAAATGCGACGCGTGCCATTTCCTTTGCTTGTTCCATGCTATTCCTCCTTCTGATCTAATTTCTCTTTATAATATTGATATGATTTCTCTGTCATAGGGTCAATCGGGATGTTCCTGCTGTCAAGATATACCAGCGAATCCTTTAATATCCGGTACAGGCAGGCATCGATATCATGAAAAGCCAGTTTCCGTACTTCCGCCATATTTGGAAGTTCTTCCCTGCCAGGCTCGATATAATCGGCGATATAAATAATCTTCTCCAGCAGCGACATGTGCGGCCTTCCGGTAGTGTGGCTGGCAATGGCGTTCACAATCTCCTTGTCGTCAACATGGTACTTCTTTGCCGCCAGGAAAGCCCCCAGTTTCGCGTGCAGCAGGCTGGGATTGGCCTTCTCCACTTCGGAAACGCTCAGATGATATCGGCCGCAGAGCTTGATCTTGTTCTCGCCGGATATACATTTGGCGCAGTCATGGAGCAGTCCTGCCATCAGCGCCTTATCAATGTCCGCATCGTAGCGCATTGCCATGGACGCGGCAGTATACATGACGCCCAGGGTATGCTCATAACGCTCTTTGTCCAGTTCCGCCATCAGCTTACGGCGTATTCTGGTTATCTTTTGATTCATATGCTGCCATTCCTCTCATACAGATGATTTCTGATAATATAGTCTTCCACGCTGGATGGAACATAGGCTGCGATCGACTTGCCGCTTTTAATCTCTCTTCTTAGCTCGCTCGACGATACGCTCATCAAAGGCGTCGCCAATAGCCGGATATGGGCATCGTACTTTCGCGTCAGATACTGAATCTGCTCTTCCATCTCAGCCCTGGTATTGATCTCGTCACGGTAGGTGGCCAGTACGGTACAGGTTGGAAATAACCGTTCCGGATGCGCCCAAGTCTCGATGGCAAACAGCGAGTCCGCGCCGATGATAAAATAAAACTCATCCTCCGGATATATCTGATTAAAAAATTCCATCGTACTGTAGCTATAAGATACTTCCTCCCGGCATGCCTCATACAATTCCAGCCGGAATTCTTCCTTTCCGCCAATTGCCAGTCTCACCATCTCGATCCGGTCATCTACGTCGGATTCAATTGTAGTTCTGTCTTTGTGGGGAGGATGCCCATTGGGCATGAACCATATCTGATCCAGATGGAATGTTTCATATGCAGCCTGTCCCAGCATAAGATGCCCATTATGGATCGGATCAAACGTCCCTCCCATGATTCCAATCTTCATAATTATCTGCCTCGCTCTGCCACATGAAGCCTCCGTAATGCTGAGGGATATTAAGGCAGCTGTATCTTCTTATTCTTATCTTTTCCTTCTTTATATAAGACAATCTTCTTTCCGATCACCTGCACGACTTGGGATTTGGTGCGTTCCGCCATCATATCCGCCAGTTCGCGGGGATCATCGGCACAGTTCTTCAGCACGCTGATCTTGATCAGTTCCCGTGCCTGAAGCGCTTCCGCAACCGCTTTCGTAAGTTCCGGCGTCATGCTGTTCTTCCCAATCTGGAAGATCGGGTCCATTGTCATGGCAAGGCTTTTTAGGTATGCTCTTTGCTTTGTCGTCATCGTCTGTCATTCTCCTGTTCTATTTCACTATTTATAATAATCAAACTGCAGCCCGTACATCCGCACCGTGTCGCCTTCCTGGATGCCTGCGGCCTCCAGTTCATCCAGGATTCCGGTATCCTTTAAGAACTTCTGGAAGAAGGCAAAGCCTTTCTCCGAGTCCAGGTTGGTATAGCCCAGCATCTTCTCGATCTTCGGGCCTTCCACCACATAGATATCGTCTTCCTTTTCGACGGTATATGGGAGGTTCTCGTGGATCAGTTCTTCTTCCGGGAAATATTCCGGCTCGAAGATCACTGGCGCCTGATCCAGCTCGCTCAGCCTGTCGGATACAAAGTAGAGAAGTTCCTTGATTCCCGCTCCGGTAACGCCGGATATCGGGAAGACACGGATTCCCTTAGGTTCGAATTCATCTTTCAGCCTCTGGATCGGATCTTCCCCCTCCGGGTATATGACATCCACCTTGTTGGCTGCGATCACCTGCGGCCGTTTGGCGATATCCGGGTTATAGGCCTCTAATTCCGCGTTGATCTTATAGATATCATCAACCGGGTCCCGGCCTTCCGTACCAGCGGCATCTACCACATGGATCATCAATTTGGTGCGCTCGATATGGCGCAGGAATTCATGGCCCAGGCCGACTCCTTCGGATGCCCCTTCAATCAGCCCTGGGATATCCGCCATCACGAATCCTCTGCCATCAGGCAAGTCTACAACGCCAAGATTTGGATTCAGCGTGGTAAAATGATAGTTGGCAATCTTCGGATCCGCATTCGTCACCCTGGATAGAAGCGTGGACTTTCCTACATTGGGAAATCCCACAAGGCCCACATCCGCGATCACTTTCAATTCCAGATTCACCCACAATTCCTGGGATGGCTGTCCGGGCTGGGCATATTTGGGAATCTGCATGGTAGACGTTGCGAAATGCTGGTTTCCCAGGCCTCCTCTTCCGCCTTTTAAGATCACCTGCCGACGGTTGTCTCCGGACATATCGGCAATTACTTTGCCAGATTCCGATTCCTTGATGACGGTTCCTTCCGGCACCTTCAGCACGATATCTTCCGCATCCTTGCCGTGGCATCTGCGCTTTCCGCCTTGCTCTCCGTCTTTTGCGGCATATTTCTTCCTGTGCCGGTAATCCTGCAGAGTATTCAGCCCCTCATCCACTTCAAAGATGACATCGCCGCCTCTTCCGCCATCGCCGCCGTCAGGCCCGCCGTTTGGCACATAGAGTTCCCGGCGGAAACTGACGTGTCCGTCACCGCCTTTTCCTGATTTTATGAATATCTTTGCTCTGTCTGCAAACATATAATGTTCCTCTTTCTTTTTTTGCTTATTTTCCCCAATATCCTGTATATTATATCATAAGGAACGGCTATTTGCCATCCCCATCCTGACCGCTAAAAAAAAGAGTACTGCCTTATAACCAGAACCAGTTATCTGCAGCACTCTTCTTCGTAGTCTGTTATTATTTAGCAACCGGATAGATAGAAACCTGTTTCTTATCTCTTCCTTTTCTCTCAAATCTTACAACGCCATCAACCAGCGCGAATAATGTATCGTCTCCGCCGCGGCCAACATTGATTCCTGGATGAATCTTTGTTCCACGCTGTCTGTAGAGGATGTTGCCAGCTTTTACAAACTGTCCATCCGCTCTCTTAGCGCCCAGTCTCTTAGATTCAGAGTCTCTGCCGTTCTTTGTAGAACCAACACCTTTTTTATGAGCGAAAAACTGAAGGTTTAATTTCATCATGGTTGTTACACCTCCTCGAATGTTAAATCAATATATTCTGCATAGTTCTCATCATCCGCCATTTCTCTCAGACCAAGAATCATAGTCTTTAACAGCAGCGCTGCCTCCTTGGAGGGCGCGCCATTCACATGGAAGGAAACAATCCCTTCCTCCTCGTCGGAAAGTACCGACACCTCGTCATCCGTATATAGTTCAATGGCATTCATCGTGTTAATGACCAGCACGGAAACGGCTGCGCATACGATATCCTGTCCCATCTCGGCATATTCGGCATGTCCTTTGGTCTGAAAGCCTATGCATTCTTTACGGTCATTTTCATAAATGGTTACATGAATCATGGATTATCTCCAAATTAAGCATTGATTTTGTCAATTTTTACTGCAGTATACTGCTGTCTGTGACCATTTTTCTTATGGTATCCAGTTTTTCTCTTATACTTGTAAACAATGACTTTCTTTGCTTTTCCGTTTTCCACTACAGAAGCCTCTACGGTTGCTCCTTCAACGGTTGGATTTCCAACTTTTAATCCGTTATCGCTTACTGCAAGTACTTGGTCAAATGTATAAGTCTCTCCGGCCTCTACACCAAGCTTTTCTACTTTAATGATATCGCCTTCGGCTACTTTGTACTGTTTACCACCTGTTGCTATAATCGCGTACATATGGCACCTCCTATTATCATTACTCGCCAATTACGGTGTCCCTGCGGGAACTTTAAGACCTCATTGTGCGGCATACTGGTATATAATATCACAGGAATTGGCAAAAATCAAGTATTCTTGTGAAAATTTACCTGCAAAAGTATCAGGGCCGATACCACGCAGATGATGCCGATTATGTTGTACGCATCCAGCGTCTCATGATACAGCGCCACGCCAAACAAGCTGGCTGCCACCACTTCGAATGAAGCAATGATGGAGGCCTTGCTGCTCTCCATATACTTAAGCCCAATAGAATAGCTGACATAGGGAAGCGCCAGCGTCACTACGCTTCCAATGACAACCAGAGGCATCTTGGAAGGATTTGCCGCGATACGCTGTACCATAGATGCCGGCTGGCAGATGATCAGCGTTCCGACAGAGGCAAAGATGAACGTATATACGGTTACGGTAAGAGAATCGTATTTTCCTACCAGCACTTTTCCGAAAATGCTGTACAGGGAATAGCCGAATCCGGCGCAAAGGCCGATCAGCAGCGTAACCGCCCCGCTGCTTCCTGCATTGGCTCCAGACAGTCCCACTACCAGAACGCATCCGGCAAAAGACAATAGAAGGGCCACAACCTTCTGAAGCGTCAGTTTTTCCTTGAAAAAAAGAATCGACATGATCATGACAAAGAACGGCGCCGTATAAAGAAGGACCACTGCCACAGACAGGGACGCCCTCTGGACCGTCTCCGCATAAGCCAGGTTATTGATGAACAGGCTTCCCAGCCCTGTTCCTAAGAACCATTTCAAATCCTGCTTCTCAATCTTCAGTTTCCGATGGTCGGTAATCAGAAGAAACAATATCAAAACAGCAGCGGCCGAGCAAATGCGGACTGCTGCTGTCTGTCTCGTAGTAAATCCAATGTCTGCCACATATCTTGTAACAATTCCCATCGAGCCCCATAAGACTGAGGCCATCAATACGAATAACGGGGCTAATTTTTTCATAGGCATTCCCTTTCGCTAAATCGCTAATAAACTGCAGGCATTTTTGTAAAATATCTGATCCTTTTCTTCCTCTGTAAGAGGCATGCCGGACAGAAGTTCTATGAACTCTTTCTGCCCTGCCCATGGGGAGTCGGTGGCAAATAAGATCTTGTCAGCGCCATGGGTCCGGACGATCCGGACGAACTGCTCATCCGGTATCTTGCCCAGTACCACGCCCGTATCGAAGTAGACGTCTTGGCCTACCAGATACTCTTCCACGTCATCCCACATCTCATTGCCCCCAAGATGCGCAAGTACCATATTCTCGGGCGCTACCTCGCGGATTAATTCCAGCGCCATCTGAGGCGTGCAGTGAACGTCCTCCGGGCACTTTGGGTCCCGTCCGGCATGCACGACGGTGATCAGCCCTAGTTCTGAGGCGTAGGACACCAGCCTCTTGTAACGGATATCATTGAAATACATTTCCTGATAGTCCGGATGCAGCTTGATGCCTTTCATCCCAAGGCTTTTAATCTCCTGCAATTCCTGCTTGTAGTTTTCGCTTTCCGGATGGATGCCGCCAAAAGAGATCACAGGACCCTCAAGATAACTGGATGCAAACCGGTTGATGGATGGAATCTGGGACACCTTGGTAACAGCCGGCAATGCCACGGAGATGTCAACTCCCGCCCTTTCGCCGGACGCCTTCAGTCCTTCGTATGTGCCATCTGTATAGGGAGTTACCTTGCAGACCCCTTCCAGAAAGTCTAAGGTTCCTTTTGCAATTTTATCCGGAAACATATGTGTATGAAAATCTATTATCATAATTATTTGTCACATTCCTTCATTTTATCAGAGTAATAGCCGATGATATCACGCCGCGTGATGATGCCGATAAAGTGTTCCTGATCATCAACCACCGGAACGAAATTCTGTTCCATCGCCTTACCGATCAGGTCTTCCATATTCGATTCAGCGGTTACGCATTGATAGTCCAACCGGCGTTCAATCTTCATAATGCTAATATCCTCCGCATCTTTAATGCTCAGAATATTCAGCTTCTTCAATGACCACAGAACGTCGCCTTCTGTAATCGAGCCAACGTATTTCCCCTCCCGATTCAAGATCGGCACCGAAGAATACTTGTGGTATTCCATAATCTCCAAAGCCTGGCGCAGCGTATGGTAATCATAGATGTATGCCAGCTCGCTTTTCGGCTTCAAGAAAAATAAGATATTCATTTTAGACCTCCCCAAGTCTTTATATCATTGTTTTTACGAATATATCGTAGATTGCATTGACAGCGGTTTCAAAATCATGGTTCCTTACCCCGATAATGATATTAAGCTCGCTGGAGCCCTGGTCAATCATCTTGACATTGACGTTGGCATGCGCCAGAGCGGAAAAGATCCTTCCAGACGTTCCCCGGGTCGCGCGCATTCCTCTTCCCACCACGGCGACCAGAGCCAGGTCTGATTCCAGTTCCAGGAAATCCGGCTCCACAGCCCTGTGAATTCCGGCGATTACCTTCTGCTCTTTCTCCTCGAACTCATCCTGATGGACGAAGATCGTCATCGTATCGATCCCGGAAGGCATATGCTCGATGGAAATGTCATTTTCCTCAAAGACTTCCAACACCTTTTTACAGAATCCCACCTCTGAGTTCATCATGGCTTTTTCCACCGTAATGGACGCAAAATCCTTCTTACCGGCAATTCCCGTAATAACAAACCGAGGCTTTCTGCAAGTTCCCTCCACGATCAAGGTCCCTTTATCCTCCGGTGAATTGGTATTGCGGATATTAATCGGAATTCCTTCTTTGCGTACCGGGAAGATGGCATCTTCATGCAGCACCGTCGCGCCCATGTAGGATAATTCCCTTAATTCCCTGTATGTAATGACGTCGATAGATTTGGGCTTTCTTACGATCCTTGGATCCGCGATCAAGAACCCGGACACATCCGTCCAGTTCTCGTACAGATCGGCATGGACAGCCTTTGAGACAATGGATCCCGTAATGTCGGAGCCCCCTCTGGAAAATGTCTTGATCTTTCCTCCTGGCATGGAGCCATAGAATCCTGGTATAACGGCCCGCTCCGTCTTCGCCAGCCTTTTGGACAATAACTTGTCTGTCTTCTCCGCGTCAAAATTGCCGGCGGCGTCAAACAGGATGACTTCCGCGGCATCAATAAATTCGTACCCCAGATAGGCTGCCATGATTATGCCATTTAAGTATTCTCCTCTGGACGCCGCATAGTCTCTTCCGATCTTCTTGCTGAAGTTCTCGCGGATCGTCCGGAACTCATCATCCAGGCTAAGCGTAAGCCCCAGGCCGCTTATAATCTCTTCATACCGTTTCTTTATCTCAGCAAGCAGGCCCTCGAAATTCTCCTCGCACTCGTCCTCTTCCAGGAGTGCCTGCCCATAGCAGCTATACAGCAGATCCGTTACCTTTGTATCGTCCGGCGTCCGTTTTCCGGGTGCAGAAGGAATCACATATTTTCTTGCCTCATCCTTCTTAATAATCTTGCCAACTTTCTTAAACTGCTCTGCACTTGCTAATGAACTTCCACCAAACTTTACAACTATCTTCATCTCTTTTGTATTCCTCCAAACTGCTTAATCCTATGACTTCAATAAATGACTTCTATTATATTACATCATTTTTCCATCATCTGCAATGGAATATCTTTATGAAATACAATTCCCTTAATCCCAAGCCTCTGTGCGGTTTCTACATTTTCAGGGCGGTCATCATAGAACACGGCCTCTGCCGGATCGATGGAATATCTTTTTAGAAGAAGGCGGTATATCTGCTCATCTGGCTTAATGCACTTTTCTTTCCAGGAGAATATGCCGCCGTCGAACGTATCCAGAAACTTCAATTTCTCATATGCCTGCCGATGAAGTTCATAGGAGAAATTGGAAAGGTAGTAAATCTTATATCCTTGGTCCCGAAAATAGCGAATCCACGCTTCCGTATAGGATAATGGCCGGATGGTTCCCCCAAATCCGGCGAATACCTCCCGGATCTGCGCTTCGCAGGAGGGTTCATTCTCAATAAAGAGCTGCAGCCACTCTTGCGTGGATACGATTCCACGGTCGCCTTCCACCCAGTCTTCATTTCGAAATACCGCATCTGCTACCTTTTCCCGGATATCCTCCTCGTATCCAAAACTATCCAGATACGTCTTCCAGTCATAGTCAACCAATACTTTTCCGATATCAAAAATTACCGTATTCATGCCCAACCCTTTCTTCTGCTTCTTTTCGCTTCAATCATCCGTCCGTATCACATCAGCGAATTCGGCATTTGCTGCCTTTTGCAAGTCAAATGGCGATAATTTCAACTGCATGCCAAGCCGCCCTCCGCTAATATGGATCTGTTCCAGTTTCTTTGCGCTTTCCTGGATTACGGTAGGAAACTGCTTCTTCATTCCGATTGCCGTGCATCCCCCTCTGATGTAGCCCGTCACTTTTGTCAGATCCTTAAGATGCAGCATCTCCAGAGATTTTTCCTTCACCGTTCTGGCTGCCTTCTTAAAGTCTATCTCCGCCTCTATGGGAATGACGAATACATAGTATCCGCCACTTTTTCCAATGGTTACCAGCGTCTTGTAAACCAGTTCATGGGGATAGCCCAGCTTATCCGCCACCTGGACTCCGTCCGTAAATTCATCGCATTCGTAAGTCGTATACTCATAGGAAATCTTCAGCCGGTCCAAGATGCGCATGGCATTGGTCTTTACTTCCTTCTTGCTCATAATCATTCCTCCTGTCGCATGTGCATGCCGCGCAATGTTAGAATAAGCTTAACTGCTCGTATGCATAAGGCTGCCTGTAGCTGTGGATGATATCTTTCATCTGGTAAAGAATATGATGCTTCTCGCATTCTTCTTTCAAAACGTTCCACAAACTCTTGGCCTTCGGGCTTCTGCATTCATAATAAGAGCCATATCTTTTCTGATACTTCTCCACATATCCCTGTCCGGGGAACAGTTCATTCAGCTTGCCGTAATACCAGTCCCGCTGGTTGCCTCGAAGCGTCACTCCGAAAGCCGGGTAGGTAAACCTGGCTCCGGCATCCGCCGCCATTTGGACAATCTGGCGGATATTCTCCGGGGAATCCTCCAGATAAGGCAGTACCGGCATCAGTAGTATCCCTGCATAGATTCCGGCATCCGACAGTCTCCGGATCATCTGGAAGCGTTCCGAGGATGGGCCTACGCCAGGCTCGATCTTGGCGGCAAGCGCATCGTCGCTGGTGGTTATGGTCACCTTGCACAGCACCGGGGAATGTTCCTTGATATCGGATAGAACGTCTATATCCCGCGTCAGCAGACTGCTCTTCGTGGCGATGGCAATGCCGAATTCAAACGCATCGCACAGTTCCAAGGCATGCCGGGTAAGAAGCAGTTCCTTTTCATAAGGATTGTAAGGATCACTCATGGCTCCCGTGGCCACGACTCCTCTCTTTACCTTGCGGCGCAGATCGTCCCGGATGATCCGAAGCGCGTCCTCCTTAGCCATGACCTTGTCAAATTCCTGGATGCCATAGCATTCGGAGCGGCTGTCGCAGTAGATACAGCCATGGCAGCAGCCCTTATAGATATTCATATTATAATCGGCGCCAAACCATTCCCCGGGCTTTTTCATCCTCGTCACGATGGTCTTGGCGGGAATATATTCGATCACAGGCTTATTTCCTTTCCCAATGCTTCTAAGGTTACGTAGCCAGACGGCGTTCCATCCTGTCTGGCATATACCTCCAGGCGATGAAAATGAAGCGGCACATTCTGAGGCTCTTCTCCACAATACTTCAGAAATGCGTCCATCACCAGATCCGGCTTTAAGTTCTGCTCGCTTCCGGTCGCAAGGAACAGATGCCATCCATCCTTGCATGCCTCCATATTATAGATCATCGGCTTGATATCCACTTCTTTCTCGCTGCGTTTTGTCTTCTTCATCACCACGATTTCAGGAAGACCCATAAATGCTTCCGTCTTTTCGATCCAGCATTCCGGGATGTCTTCTGTTATCTCAGATGTCCTGGAAGACGCAAGCAGCGTCACCTTATAATCAGCGGCGGCAACGATCGTCATGCCGCTTGCCTTCTTCTCATCCGGAATCTCCCGGAAGCTTACGACCTCCACGCCTTCCACCATGGCCTTATTCAGCCGTTCTACTGCCTCGGCAGAGGCGATCGGCGCTTTTAATTCCACATCCATATATTCGCCGTCGCTGGTAAGACCAACGCCCAGGGGCTGGGCAAAGGACATAATCATATGAGGGCTGTACCCTCCGCTGAGTGCGATGGGAATCTGGGCCCTTCGCATTGCCTTCTGGAAAAAACGCATCATATCCAGGTGTCCGATGAATTTCATGACTCCATATTTCCGAAATTTAATTCTTGCTTTCAATGCAGACACCTCCTTTATACTTTGCGGCTCCGCACCCGGAACACTGCATCCTGCAGTTGGGCGTCACCTCTCCTGCCAGTGCGCGCTCCCATTCCTTGCGGAGGAAGGCCTTGGTAACCCCGATGTCAATAAAGTCCCAGGGGAATATTTCCGCCGCGTCTCTCTGCCGGCAGTTATAAAACTCAATATCAATGCCCGTGTTTTCAAAGGCTTTCATCCACTTATTATAACAAAACGTCTCGCTCCAGGCATCGTACAGACATCCCTGGCGGTAGGCCTCCTCAATGACCTGCCCGATCTTCCGGTCGCCGCGGGCCAGAACCCCTTCCAATACCGTAGTCTCCGCGTCATGCCAGTTATATTTCAAACTCTTGCGGTTGAGCTGCTCCTGGAACTCGTGCTTTACGATGGCGGCTCTGGCAATATACTCTTTATTGCTGTACATCCTTGCCCACTGGAATGGAGTGAATGGCTTGGGGATAAAAAAGGAGGTGCTTGTGGTGATCTGGCATTTTCCGTTTCTTTCCTCCTTGGGGATCTCGTAATATCTCCGGGCGATCT
This sequence comes from [Clostridium] scindens, assembly GCF_019597925.1. Lineage (NCBI taxonomy): Bacteria > Bacillati > Bacillota > Clostridia > Lachnospirales > Lachnospiraceae > Lachnoclostridium > [Clostridium] scindens. The sequence goes on from NZ_CP080442.1 coordinate 2,031,679, forward strand.
TATCCGCCAGCCTTGGGATCTCTTTCATATCCTCTTCTGTCTCCGTAGGCAGGCCGAGCATGAAATAAAGTTTTACCTTATTCCATCCTCCTTCAAATGCCTGTCCGGCCCCCTCCAGTATCACCTCTTCTGTCAGCCCCTTGTTGATCACGTCCCGCAGGCGCTGGGAGCCTGCCTCCGGCGCAAATGTCAGGCTGCTTTTGCGGACATCCTGAACCTTGCTCATGACATCCAGAGAAAAGGCATCGATCCGAAGGGACGGCAGGGAAATATTGATTCCTTCCTCCTTAAACGCTTCAATCAGATAGGTGACCAACTCCTTTAACTGGCTGTAATCGCTGGAACTCAAGGAACTTAAGGATATCTCCTCGTGGCCTGTATTCTTCAGCATCTCGTAGGCATATTCCTTCAGCACCTCTACGTCCCTCTCCCGGGTTGGGCGATACAGCATGCCTGCCTGGCAGAAACGACAGCCGCGGATGCATCCCCGCTGGATTTCCAGTACCACCCGATCCTGCGTCGCCTTGATAAATGGAACCACCGGGGCTTTGGGATAATAGGTATTGGTCACATCCGTTACCATCTGTTTCTGAATCGTGGCCGAGGCATGGGAATTATTCGGAGTGAAGGAAGCAATCGTCCCATCCTCCTTATACGCCACGTCATAGAAGGCTGGAACATAGATTCCTTCGATTTCAGCCGCTTTTTCTAAGTAGTCCTTTCTGGTACCACTATTTTTCTTATTCTCTTTATAAGCATCCAGGAGCTGATCATAGACCGTCTCCCCTTCTCCCATATAGAACAGGTCAAAAAATTCGGCCAGCGGTTCCGGGTTATAAGTGCATGGACCGCCCCCTATGACGATCGGATCTGACTCATCCCGGTCTGATGCCCTCCAGGGAATCTGGCTTAAGTCCAGGATCTGCAGAATGTTCGTATAGCACATCTCATACTGGATCGTAATGCCCAGGAAATCAAAATCCTTGATGGGATCCTGTGATTCCAGCGCAAATAGAGGAATCTTCTGCTCCCTCATTATCGCGTCCAGATCTGTCCACGGAGAATAGACCCGCTCGCACCACACATCATCCCGCCGGTTAAACATGTCATATAGTATCTGGATACCCAGATGGGACATGCCAATTTCATAGACGTCCGGAAAGCACATGGCAAACCGGATGTCCACCTTATCCTTGTCTTTCATCACCGAGTTTACCTCGTTCCCGATATACCGGGCAGGCTTCTCGATTTTTAATAATATTTCATCACTTAATGCTAATCTTCTCATGTTTTCATCCTTTATACTTTATGCATGTTACATAACGCTTTTATTATATCATCCTATGGTAGAACTTCAAGCAAATAATTTTCAATGGAAAGAAAGGAGAGCCCCACGCGGAAGGCTCTCCTTTGACAGTTTGCGGCTTTATTGAGCATTTTCAAGTACGCTTCTGTCTATTGCCTTGTTCTGATGCGCCACGATCGTCGTGCACACAGCATCTCCAGTAATATTGACCGCCGTCCTGGTCATATCCAGAATACGGTCAATGCCCATGATCAGCCCGATCGCTTCTACCGGAAGGCCTACAGAGTTGAATACCATGGTCAGGGTTACAAGCCCTACGCTGGGAACGCCTGCGGTTCCGATGGATGCCAGCGTTGCGGTTCCGATGACCGTAATATAGTCTGTCATGGTAAGATGGATGCCGAATGCCTGTGCCGCGAACACTACCGCTACGCCCTGCATGATGGCAGTACCGTCCATATTGATGGTCGCCCCAAGCGGAATCGTGAAGGATGAGATCTTCTTGGATACGCCCATCTTTTTTGCCAGCGTGTCAATGGACAGCGGAATAGTGGCATTGGACGTGGCTGTGGAAAACGCGAACGCCATCACCGGGAAGAAATTCTTAATGAATTTGATCGGATTCAGCCCCGTAAATACTTTAAGCAGTCCCAGATATACGATGAGGCATTGGATCGCCAGAGCCAGCAGCACCCCGATCATATACTTTCCAAGAGGCAGGAACGCGCTAAAGCCAATATTGGCAAATGTCCTGGAAATCAGGCAGAATACGCCGATCGGAGCCAGGCTCATGACCATCATGGTCATCTCCATCATGATATCATTGAATTGGCCGAAAAAGTTGCTGACCGTCTCTGCCCGATCGCCCAGTTTGGCCAATATCACGCCGATGATCAGCGCAAAGACGATGATCTGCAGCATGCTGCCGCTGGCCAGAGAGTTGACCGGGTTGTCCGGGATGATGTTCAGCAGGGTATCGGTAAGCGATGTAGCCTCCATCTGCGCCACATCGGCAGCGTTCGTCTTGATCGCGCTCATATCAAGCCCGACTCCGGGATCAATAATATTTCCCACCGTCAGAGCCACGGTAATGGCGAGGGCTGTTGTAAAAAGATAGAAGATCAGCGTCCTCACCCCTACCGTGCCCAGTTTTTTCGTATCCCCGATGGCCATGCTTCCACACACCAGAGAGCAGAACACCAGCGGCACCACCAGCATCTTCATCAGCCGGATGAACCCTTGTCCAATTACATATAAGATTCCTTCTACGACAATATCATCTCTGACATGCCCGGAAGGTACCAGATAGCATAGGATAATCCCGAATATTGCACCTGCGATCAGAGCGATGAAAATTTTTGTCGTTAGTCCAATCTTCTTTTCTTTTGCCGTCTTTCCCATTCTAGCCCTCCTTTCTTTCCTTCATATATTCTTCCAGTGAACGCTTCCATTCCGGCATCTCGTACACATCGATGATCCGCAGGATGAAGTTGTCAAGCACCGCGTAGGCAGGCCTTTCGGAAGATAGATCCGATTCGCTGGTCGGCACTGCCTTAAGGCTGCCTTCCTTGCCGGAAAATCTCAGAATCTCCTGGGCGAATTCAAAGCGGCTGCACACGCCCTTGCAGGTGACGTGGTAAGTGCCATACTCATTGGTCCGGATCAGATACAGGATAATTCTTGCCAGATCCTTTGCGCTGGTCGGCGAGCCAAACTGGTCGGATGCCACTGCAAGCGTCCTTCCTGCTTCCGCTGCATCAAGTACTTTTGTGACGAAATTATTCCCTCGTCCATAGACCCAGTTGCTCCTGATGATGAAGTGCTTATGGGTAAACTCTTTTACATAGTTCTCCCCTGCTCTTTTAGAGCGGCCGTACACTGTCCTTGGATTGGTATCGTCAAACTCGCTGTAGGGAGTCTTGCTCATCCCGTCAAATACGTCGTCGGTAGACAGCTGGACCATCTTAGCCCCTACTTTGCGCGCCACGATGCTTAAGTTGCGCGCGCCCAGCGCATTGACACGGTAAGCCAGTTCTGGCTCCCTCTCGCATACTTCCGTGTCCGTGACCGCCGCACAGTTAATAATAACATCCGGACGGTTGATCTCGCCAAAATTCAGCACCTCGTCCGTTTCTGTTATATCCAGTTCGTCCTTGTCCGTGTTGAACACTTCTACTTCTAATGGATTCAGGACTTCATTAATCGCAGTTCCTATCTGTCCGGAGGAACCGACTATCCAGATTTTGATCATTCTAACACCCTCCTTGGCATAGTAAAAGCGTTGATTAGTGTAAATCAACGCTTTTTTCTTCTCTCACGGAGGCTATTATATCAATTTCTTTTTCCTGTGTCAACAAATGTTGAAATCTATAGGTTCTTCCACACTTCCGCCACGTCCAGATCCGTCGTGATCTCCTGGACGATACGGTCGCTGCTTACGCTTTTTACGGTAATCCCATTATTATCCATGGCTACAAATGCTGCAAAAAGCATAAAGCACAGGAATAGGCGCAGTCCAAACGTGCCCGGCGCCATCTCCTCCTCATCTCCGTACAGCCTTGCATAGGCGAACTTGTACCTTGGATGGACTGCCGGCGGCGAATTTCTGTCACTGTATAAGGAACGGGTTTCCTCCAGAAGCTGGCGTCTTCGTTTTTCCGAATCGTTCATGCTGATCATCCTTTCTTACTTATGTAACAATCATAGCCTAAGAAAGTATATGCATGACCCATGCCTGTTCATTCCTGTTTCTAACGGTCCGCCAGTTCTTTTATGATATCTTCCCAACTGATGCCCTTTTCAACCATTAGCACCATAGCATGGTACAGGAAATCGGCCATCTCGTATTTTACCTCTTCCGGATTCGGGTTCTTGGCAGCGATCACTATCTCAGTGGCTTCTTCTCCCACCTTCTTCAATATCTTGTCGATTCCCTTGTCAAACAGGTAGTTGGTATAGGAGCCCTCTTTTGGGTTCTCCCTCCGGTCTACGATCGTGTCGTACACCGCTTCAAACACTTGGAGAGGATTGGTCTCGTCATAATCGTTGCCTACCAGCGGCTGGAAAAAGCAGGTAGGATTGCCTGTATGACAAGCCGCCCCGATCTGGTCCACTTTTGCAAGCAAGGTGTCGTAGTCGCAGTCGATGGTCAGGGACTTGACATACTGGAAATGTCCGCTGGTCTCCCCCTTGGTCCACAGTTGCTGCCTGCTGCGGCTATAGTAGGTCATCTTTCCCGTTTTAATGGTTTTATAGAAAGCCTCCTCGTTCATATATGCCAGCATCAGGACTTCCTGGGTCTTATAGTGCTGTACGACCACCGGGATCAGCCCCTGCTCATTCGTCTTGAACTGGGAGAATTCCATCATGCTTTCAAAAGATGTCATCTTAATCTCCTCCTGGCCGCATTTTTCCTTGAATTCCACGAAATCCATATCCGTCTGGCTGACAAACTTTCCAGAGAGGCCTTTGACTCCCGGGCATTTCAATATCTTGAACAGTTCCGGCTCCTCCATAGTGTCGGTTACGATCACGCAGGGCACCTCCGTCACATTCATAACAGAATTGAGATCCAGGCGATGCATGAATATGATCTCGCTGCTATAGTCATTGATCAGGTGCTGATGCTTGAACAGCGCGTCAAAGTCATTCAAGGACACCGCTATTTTCTCCTTTCCGAAGCGCTTCGCGGCATCCTCGATCAGCTTCACGCTGTCCGGCTTGGAGAAATTCAGCATGGCGCGCTTGGCACCTGCATACAGAATCTTCTTAATATCTTCCTGCCTTCTGATATTTCCGCCTGCAACCATGGGAATCCGTATCATGCGGTTCATCCGCTTCATCAGGTCTATCGCCTCGTCATGCTCCTCGTCCGAATCAGAGAGGTCGAAGACCAGCAGTTCGTCAGCCCCGTGGTCGCTGTAATATTTTGCAAGCCCGACGACGTCATCTGTCATTACCGTATCGTCGTCGAACCATTTTACCGCTTTGCCGCCTGCAATGAATATGCAGGGAATCAATCTTTTATAACTCATCATTTATGCCGCCTCCTTTATAGGCTCCCTTTTGTAGTCCATGCTTCCTGAATCCTTGGCTCAGGTAGCGTTGCCATGTCCAGTGCTTTTCCAAAACTCTTAAACAGCGCCTCTGCCATGTGATGGCTATTCTCCCCATCCAGAATGCGAAGATGGATATTCATCTTCGCGCTGTAGGACACTGCATAGAAGAATTCTTTGATCATCTCCGTATCCATATCGCCGATACGCTCTGCTGTAAACTCAGATTGGAACCTGAGATAGGGCCTTCCCGAGAGATCCACGGCGCATAAGGCCAGCGTCTCATCCATCGGCAGCATGAAATGCCCATAGCGCCGGATTCCCGCCTTGTCGCCGATGGCCTCAAGGATTGCCTGTCCCAGGACGATCCCTGTATCTTCTATGGTATGATGGCAGTCCACGTCCAGATCTCCCTTAACCTTCACCGTCAGATCGAATAATCCATGCCTGGCAAATCCATCCAGCATGTGATCAAAAAATCCAACTCCTGTGTCGATCTGCGTCTTTCCCGTGCCATCCAGATTCAGCGTAAGAGCAATATCCGTCTCTTTCGTAGTTCTTGTACAACTGGCTGTTCTATTCATGCTTCTAGCCCCCTGTCTTCGTATTTTACATCCGTCTATTCAAAGCGGACTTTGATGGAATTAGCGTGGGCAGTCAGCTGCTCCGCCTTCGCAAAGTCCTCGATATCCTCATGGATTGCCTCCAGCGCGTTTCTGGAGTATGCAATGATGCTTGATTTCTTGATAAAATCATCCACCGACAGCGGCGAGAAGAACTTGGCCGTGCCATTGGTCGGCAGTACATGGTTTGGTCCGGCAAAATAGTCTCCCAGCGGCTCGCTGGAATATTCGCCGATAAAGATAGCGCCTGCATTGCGGATCTTTGTCATCACGTCATAAGGATCCTTCGTCTGTATCTCCAGGTGCTCGGACGCGATCTCGTTTGCGGTCTCAATGGCGTCCTCCATGGAATCCGCGATCAATATGTAGCCGTAATTGTCAAGAGACTTGCTGATAATCCCGCTTCTTGGCAGTTCTTTTAAGAATGCGTCAACCTGGTCCGATACCTGTTCTGCCAGTTCCTCGCTTGTGGTTACCAGGATCGCGGAAGCCAGCTCATCGTGCTCTGCCTGCGACAGAAGATCCGCCGCCACATATCTGGGATTGGCAGATTCATCCGCGATCACCAGGATCTCGCTTGGGCCTGCAATGGCGTCAATGCTTACGTGGCCATACACGGCTTTTTTCGCCAGAGCCACATAGATATTGCCCGGGCCAACGATCTTGTCCACCTTCGGAATGCTCTGGGTTCCATACGCCAGCGCGCCGATTGCCTGGGCTCCGCCCACCTTGTAGATGGCAGTAGCGCCTGCCTCATGGGCGGCGACCAGGGTATTCGGGGTGACTTTCCCGTCCTTATCCGGCGGCGTCACCATAATAATCTCTTCTACGCCTGCCACTTTCGCAGGCATGATGTTCATCAGCACGGAGGATGGGTATACTGCTTTTCCGCCCGGCACGTATACGCCTACCCGCTTAAGCGGCGTTACCTTCTGTCCCAGCATGGTCCCGTCCGGCTTGCTGTCAAACCAGCTGTACTGCCTCTGCTTCTCATGGTAAGCCTCTATATTCTTGAGGGCCTTTCGGATAATCTCCACCAGTGCCGGGTCAGCCAGTTCATAGGCTTCCTTTATCTCATCTTCCGTTACCTTGATATTCGCGGCGCTGATGACTGCCTGGTCAAACTTACGCGTATAGTCAAAGACCGCCTCGTCCTTTTCTCTTTTGACGCGCGCGAGGATCTCTGCTACTCCTTTTTCGTACTCCCCATAATTGTTGGGGCTTCTCTTCAGCAGGTCTTCCAGAAGATTTTGTCTTGTATTCGCATCTAAACGTTGTATTCTCATGATAGCCTCTTCCTTTCTTTATATCGCGATCTGCGCGCGCAATCTGGTAAGAAGGGATTTGATCCGCTCGCTTTCCATACGCATGCTCACCGGATTGACGATCATCCTTGCAGATAGCGGGCACACTTCTTCCAGTACCTCCAGACCATTTTCCTTCAACGTGGAGCCTGTCTCCACAATATCCACGATCACTTCCGACAGCCCCACGATGGGCGCCAGCTCGATGGAGCCGTTCAGCTTGATGATCTCCACGGTCTGATGCTTGGTATTATAGAAATAATCCTTCGCGATATTCGGATATTTGGTGGCTACCCGGATCAATTCATGATGCTGCAGAAGCGGCGCTGCCTCCTTATGCCCGCAGACGCACATCTTGCATTTTCCATATCCCAGATCCAGAACTTCATGAACCTTGCGGCCCTCTTCCAGAATCGTGTCCTTCCCTACCACGCCGATATCGGCAGCGCCGTATTCGACATAAGTGGGCACATCCGGCCCCTTCGCGAGGAAGAAGCGAAGCTTCAGTTCCTCATTGGTGAAGATCAGCTTCCGGGACTCCTTATCCTTCATCTCCTCGCAGGTAATACCGATTTTTTCAAACAGTTCCAGCGTCTGGTTCGCCAGACGTCCTTTTCCCAAAGCAAATGTCAAGTATCTCATATTCGGTCTAACTCCTATCTGTGCTATTCACGATCTTATGCTCTCCGGTGACCAGATTAATCATGGTGATCTCGCCAGATTTCTTTATATAAATCAGGTTTCCGGCATAGTATTCTTTTCCATATTCTACATACTCCTCCAGCAGCTTGCCTTTGGATTTCTTGATCAGTTCCGTATTCTTAGCCTTCCGGCGAAAATCTTTGGCAAGGGCAATGGCTTCCCGCTGCTTTCCCTCATCATAGAGGATCAGCGTATTCTTCCTGGTATAAACGATGCGAACCTTCTGACGGATCAGGGCGTTCATCAGTTCATCGATCACGATGACAAAGCCGATGGATGCGGATTCCTTGCCGAACTTCTCAAGCAGATGGTCATAGCGGCCTCCCTTGACGATGGCATCCCCGGTGCCAAAGGTATAGCCCCGGAAGATAATGCCGGTATAGTATCCGTAGGTTCCGCTCATGCTTAAGTCGAAGGTCACGAATTTCTCCACGCCATAGAGTTTCAAGGTATCATAGATCTTTTCCAGCCTTTTTACTGCCATCACGCCCTTGGAATTCGGCGCGATGTTCTTCGCCTGCGCCAGGATATCGATCCCGCCTACCAATTCATTCAAGGCCGAAAACGCTTCCTTGGAGCTTCTCTTTACCTGAATGCTGTCCAGGAACTCTTCCACGCCAAAATAATTCCGGTTATTGATCAATTCCCGTACGCGCAGTTCCGCCTCCTCATCCAGGCAGGCATCCTCTATCAGGCTCTGGAAAAAGTCTACATTGCCTACGCTTAACTGGAATTCCTTAAGGCCGATGGTCAGCATAGACTCGATCACCAGCGCCAGCATCTCCGCATCCGCCTCCACGGAATCGTCTCCCATCAGTTCCGCGCCCATCTGGGTGGTTTCCCGCAGACGTCCCTGATAGTTGGAATGGTTGACGAAGGTGCTGCCGGTATAGCAAAGCCGGATTGGCAGTTCCTCATCCTGAAACAGCGTGGCCGCCGCACGGGCTATGGACGGGGTGATATCCGGCCTGAGGGCCAGCGTATTCCCGTCTTTATCGAAAAATTTATACAGCTCGTTGGAAGGAACGGTTCCAATCTCTTTGCGGAACACATCAAAATATTCAAACGTAGGCGTCTGGATATCATGATACCCATATAAGTGGAATACCTTTTTGATACGTCCTTCCAATGCTAGTTTTTTCCCACATTCTACATTATATATATCTCTGACTCCTTCCGGAGTATGTAATAATTTCTTCATATATCCTCCAAATTCATATATCCTTTACGCTTTAGCGTGCTACCATGTTAAAAACTCTATTGAATTATAAGCATTTTCCTACTCTTTGTCAAGTTCCTCCCGCAACTCCAGATCCAGATTCATAGCGTCCAGATAGGGGACGTAGCAGCCCCTCATAAATTCCAGGAAGAATCTGGAGTCCAGCTCGTCGAACCGGAAGCTTTTTCTGCCGCCTTCTTTTGCCCGCATCCAGAATCTGTGGAGTTCCTCGAACCGCATATAGTACAGAATATTCCTGGATGTATAGTAGATCAGGATAAAGGCGATTCCTCCCTGCTTCTCGAATTCCTCCATGAACGTCACCTGATGTTCATGAATATTCTGAAGCGGAAATGTCTCCGCCACGCATTCCTTGGCGTCAAAGCATGCCGGTATCCCCTGAACGGCGCCAATATAGTCGATGGTGCTCCTCTGGTCGAAGTAGGCCAGCGTAATCTGCCTGTGCTCCTTGTCCATCTTTACCGGAGTGATGGGCGTCGGTATCTTCTGCATCAGGGCAAGCCCTTTTTCCAGATACCATTCATTGGTCCGGTTGACCATCTCTTCTAATGTTGAACCTCTAAGGCCTCTTGAATTCCATGTTCCCATGTTGTCTCCTTTATCAGTCTCCAGAATAGAGGCGGAACCTTGGCTGTAAAAGTCATCCCAGATAGTTCATCCAAAGGCGCCTCCATCCGGGGAAGTTCCATCTGATATGCATGCAGCTGCTGGGCACTTGCCTGATAGCGTTCCTTAAACTGCCGGTTCCATCCTGCATCGCCGTATTTATAGTCCCCCAGAAGGGGATGCCCCTTGGAAGCAAGGTGCGCCCGAATCTGATGGGTACGCCCGGTGATCAGATGCACCTTTAGCAGGGTCATCTCCTGGTTGTATGCAATTGGAACATATTCCGTCTCGATCGGCGTATCCCCTGCCTCCTCTATCGTAACCTTGTTGGTATTTTCATTTTTGGCAAGATAGCCGTAGATATGCTCCCGTCTGCGAATCTCGCCCTTTACAAAGCAAAGATAGTATTTTTTCAGGGTCCTGTCCTTGAAAAGCCTTGCCATGGCCTGCAGCCCTATCAGACTCTTTCCTGCCACGATCAGGCCGCTGGTATTCCGATCCAGGCGGTTGCAGATGGAGGGGCGGAATGTCCGCAATTCCTCCTGCGTGATGCTCCCTTCTGCAAGCAGATAGGCGATCACATGCTCCACCATGGACACATCGTCCTTTGCGGCCTTCTGGGACAGCATCCCCGCAGGCTTATTGATAAATAGGACATTGGCATCCTCATAAATGATATCCAGATCCACGGATACCTGGTACTCTTCTTTGATAGGTGCCAGGCCGGCAAACTTCCCAATCGTGTCATCCGCCAGAAACAGCTTCACGCTGTCCCCTACGCCTAACTTCTCATTTCCTGTTGCCTTCTTGCCGTTGAGCACGATATTCTTCTTGCGCAGCATCTTATATAAGAAACTTCCCGGGGCCTTGGCGAGATATTTTTTTAAGAACTTATCCAGCCTCTGGCCTGCTTCATTCTGGCTAATTATTATTTCTTTCATAGTAGTCCTTTTCAGAAACACTCATTACATTGAAAGATTCAGAATGATATTTCTGATCTCTCTTTCCTTTTTCCTGGTATCCGCCTTTTCTATCGAGGCAATATTGTTCATCCCTTCGGCCCTGGACAAGAAGGCGACGTAATCGTGGAAGATCTTTACCGTCATCTTGTCATAGTGGCTGGCTTTCAGCATATCCTTTATATGCTTTGCAAGAAGGGTCTCGTCCGTCCTGGGGCTGCTGGCATATCCGCATACCACATGGCCGGATATTACGATCGCGTCCACTGGCATGACTTTATCCCGGCTGGTGATTACCATATCGTAGACTCTGGTAACCAGAGGCGCCTTTTCCTCAATCTCCTTGTACTTATCCGGCTCAATGCTCTTGTGGGGCGCCATCGTGATCAATTCCACCAGCATCTTGGCCGCCGGAAGGCAGCCTACGATTGCCACGATCGTAAATAAATTCATCCGCGTTCCTGTCTGCATGTATCCCAGCACGAATATGGCGATCACCACTCCAAATTCTGCAATGGTCCAGATCAGATACTTGACCTTGCGAGCCTTCACATATCCCGGCTGTCCTTTCTCAATCTTCATCATTTTGTACACTCTCCCTTATTTCCCTTATTGTCCTGATTCGCGGCTTTCTTTGTTCATCCACGCCATCGCGGACGCGATCTGCGCATCCGGCATGATCTTTGAAAGCACCCGGGCCCCTTTCATGGCTGCGCCATACACAGATGCCGGCTTTCTCCTGACTGAATCCCTTAACGCCTGCCTGACTACGCCTGTTACATCGGCCCGGACGGTCGCCTTCCAGGAATTCTTAAGTTCTCCTGCCCGATCGAAAAATTCCGTGTCCACGGGGCCCGGACACACTGCCGTGACTACTATGCCCCGGTCTTTCACTTCTTCCCGTATCGCCTGTGAAAAACTGTATACATAGGATTTTGTAGCCGCATACACGGCAAATCCTGGCTGTGGAGCGAACGCTGCCGCGGACGCAATATTAATTATTCTACTTCCTTTTGTCATATATGGCAAGCATAAGAGCGACAGCCGGGTCAGGGATCTGCAGTTTAAGTCGACCATTTCGCACTGCTCATCTATCCTCAATTCCTCCGCTGCTCCAATCTTTCCGTATCCTGCGGCGTTTACCAGCATCCGGATATCCGCGCCATATCTTTCCAATTCTTTTTCTATCCGCGAGAAGATGTAATCCCGCATCATGTCGCCATCAAAGATCCGGACGGGAACTTCCGATTTTCTCGCCAGTTCTTTCAGCCTGTCGGTCCTGCGCGCTACTACCCACAGTTCATCCAGGCTTTTATACAGCCTGGGAATCTGCCGGGCAAATTCTCTGCCGATTCCCGAGGATGCCCCGGTTATGATTGCAATTCTCATCACGCCATCTCCTTACTTCTTCTTTCTTCTATGCACATTACGGATCGTCTTCTTCTTGGTATTTGCCTGAGAATCCGCTCCTTGCTTCTTTCCTGATTTTCTGTCCGGCTTCTTATCTATCTTTCTCGGCCTGATCAGACAATGCTTTTCAAATCCCACAAGATCCATCCTGCCTTCCTTTCGCAAGGCTTCCATTACCAGATCATAGTTCTTCGGATCCCGGTATTGGATCAGCGCGCGCTGCATGGCCTTCTCATGCGGATTCTTCGGCACGTATACGGGCGACATATCCCTGGGGTCGACGCCTGTGTAATACATGCAGGTAGATATGGTTGACGGGGTCGGGTAAAAATCCTGCACCTGCTCCGGCATATAGCCCAGATCCCGGAGATATTCCGCCAGCTTGATGGCATCCTTCATAGTAGAGCCCGGATGGGAAGACATCAGATAGGGAACCAGATACTGATCCTTGGAAATCTCCTGGTTGATCTTCTTATACTTTTTTACAAATGACTGATATACGCTATTCTCCGGCTTTCCCATCTTCTTAAGGACTGCGTCCGAGACATGCTCGGGAGCCACCTTCAGCTGCCCGCTGACATGATATTTGCACAATTCCCGCAAAAATGTATCGTCTTTATCCGCCATGACATAGTCAAAGCGGATGCCAGAACGGATGAACACTTTCTTCACCTTTGGAAGCGCCCTTAATTCTCTCAGCAGCCGGACATAATCCTTATGGTCTGCCCTCAGGTTCTTGCAAGGCTTCGGAAACAGGCACTGCTTTTCCTTGCACACGCCGCAAGTCAGCTGCTTTTCGCAGGAAGGCTGCCTGAAATCAGCCGTAGGCCCTCCCACGTCATGGATATATCCTTTGAAATCCTTATCCTCCGTAAGCCTCCTGGCCTCATCAAGCAGGGATTCATGGCTTCTTGTCTGCAAGATCCTTCCCTGGTGGAAGGTAAGGGCGCAGAAGTTGCAGCCCCCAAAGCATCCCCGGTTGCTGATCAGGCTGAACTTCACTTCCGCGATAGCTGGCACGCCTCCCAGCTTCTCATAGGAAGGATGGTACGTCCTCCTATACGGATATCCGTAGACCTGATCCATCTCGGACTCATCAAGCGGCATGGACGGCGGATTCTGTACCACGTACAGATGCTCATTATACGGCTCGACCAGCCTCTTTCCGGTAAATGGATCCGTATTCTTGTACTGGGTATAAAAACTGCGCGCATACGCAAGTTTCTCTTCTTTCATTTCTTCATACCCGGGCAGGGATATGGCGTCGTAGACGCTCTCCAAACTCTTGGTCCGGTATACGGTTCCTGGAATGAACGTAATGTCCTTGATGTCGATTCCGCTCTCCAGCGCCTCGGCAATCTCAACGATAGACCGTTCCCCCATCCCATAGGAGATCAAGTCCGCGCCAGAATCCAGAAGGACGGAGCGCTTCAGCCTGTCAGACCAGTAGTCGTAATGCGCAAGCCGCCTTAGGCTTGCCTCGATCCCGCCCAGAATAATCGGCGTCTTCTTGTAGACCTGGCGGATCAGGTTGCTGTAAACCACCGTAGCGTAATCCGGTCGTTTCCCCATGACGCCGCCAGGGGTGAATGCATCCGTGCGCCTGCGCTTCTTTGACACGGAATAATGATTTACCATAGAATCCATATTGCCGGCAGATACCAGGAATGCATATCTTGGCTCCCCGAATTCCGTAATGCTTCGCTTGTCCTTCCAATCCGGCTGCGCGATGATGCATACCTTATATCCATGCGCCTGTAATAAACGGGTAATGATGGCATGGCCAAAGGAAGGATGATCCACATACGCGTCTCCTGACACATAGATGAAATCAGGCCTGTCCCATCCCAATTCTTCCATATCCTTCCTGCAAATCGGCAAAAATCCTGTTTCCATCATAATACCTCGTAAGTCTCTTTCTTGATGTCATAATAATCCTGTATGTAGTAATCCGCCAGTTTCTTCTTTTTCTCCTCCTGGGGCCTGGAAAAGTCGTCATCCACCGCGCATACTCTCATACCGGCATTTTTCCCGGCCAGAATGCCCATGGGAACATCCTCGAACACCAGGCAGTTTTCCGGGCATACGCCCATCTCTTTCGCCACCAGAAGGTAGACATCCGGAGAAGGCTTTCCCGCAGCCACTTCGCAGGCGCTTCTCACCGAGTCAAACAGTTCTTCTACCTCCAGGGCCCGAAGCGTGTCATCCACCAGTTTCCTGGCATTGCTAGTGGCAATCCCGATTTTCTTTCCCTGTCTTCTCATCTCCAGGATAAAATCACGAACGCCTTCCTTAAGTTCTACCTGGGTCATATATTTATCATACGCCATATCCATCCATTCATCCATCACTTCCTCCAGGGTGAGGTCAAGTTCCGGAAATGTGTCCAGGAAAAACTGGGCCACCTCCGTATAACTCATACCTTCCATATCTTCATGGAAACTGTCGGTCTTTGTCAAATGATACTTTGCCAGATAGTCGTCGTCTATGGAAGGCCAGATCCACATCGAATCAATCAGAGTTCCATCCATATCAAATATAATCGCTTCCACATCTTCAAGCATTTTCGTCTGCAACATCTTCTAACTCCTTCTTCGTAAGCGGCCGGTATTCCCCCGGCTTAAGCGTCTCATCCAGTTTCAGGCTGCCCATTGATTCCCGCCTCAGGTAGAGGACTTCCTTGCCCACGGCCTGGAACATACGCTTCACCTGATGGTACTTCCCCTCCTGGATAGTGAGGCGGATCTCTGATACTTCCTCACTCTTTAGAATCTCCAGCACGCCCGGCCTGGTCCATTCTTCTTTCTCTTCGGTTCCTATATTGACGCCCTCACGGAAGGCTTCTGCGTCCTCCTTCGTGACCCGCCCGGCCACCTGCGCGTAGTAAGTCTTGTCCACATGCTTCCTGGGCGACAGCAGCCGATGGGAAAGCTGTCCGTCATTCGTGATAAGAAGCAGCCCCTCCGTGTCCTTGTCGAGCCGGCCAACCGGGAAGAGGTCTTTTCGCTTCTTATCCCGGATCAGATCGACGACCGTCGTACATCTTGCGTCTTCCGTGGCAGACACGACGCCGGACGGCTTATTTAGCATATAATACTCATAGTCCGCATAATCCACTTCTCTGCCGTCAAAGGTTATCTTGCGCGCCTTTTCCTCTATTTTCGTCTCCGGCGACTTGGCAGGATTGCCGTCAATGCTCACCCGTCCCTGACGGATGTATCTTTTTACTTCCTGGCGGGTTCCGATTCCCATATCCGCCAGATACTTATCCAGACGTATCATCAGCATAGCCTCCATCCCGGCAGGTACTTATTCTTCAATGCTCCTCCGGCAAGCTTGCCCCAGCCTAAGGGATATCCGTCCACGCATACCAGGCACCATCCCTTGCTGATGGGCAGCGTCATGTCAGCAAGTTCCAGGGTCTCGCCTTTCAGATACCTTCGTACCCGTTCGTCTTCTGCCGGAAGATCAATGCAATGGGCATACTCGCTCTTTTTCAGGCACATAGCCAGCGCCTGGCTTGGCTCAAACCGGTTCTTTTTCAATTCGCCCAGAAGAAGGCCGGTTCGCAGGAAACGGATTCCCCGCACATCCGGAAGTCCTTCCGGCATATAATAAACCCGTTCTCCCCGGATATCCAGCCTTTGCGTTTCCAGATTCCAGGATACGTCACGAAAGAATTGCTCCAACTCTTCCGGCATCTTCCGGGTGTTCTTCTTTCTTAATTCTTCCGGCGCTTTCTTCTGCGCCTCGCCTTTTCTCAGAAGCGCCAGGTAATGTCCCTCCCCCTTCATTCTGTGCGGAAAGATCCGCACCGTCTTCGCAAGTTCCGGATCATTGTTCTTAGCGCACTGTGGCATTCCCTGGCAGAAGCCGGAATAAGGGCTGATCTTCAGAATCTGGAATTCGGGACAGGCCTCCCTAAGGTGCTCTATGATCCGCTCATTCTCCCTGCCATCAAAGGTGCAGGTGGAGTACAGCATCATGCCCCCGGGCTTTAGCATCCGTGCTGCCTGGAGGATGATATTCTTCTGAATGTTGCTGAAGAACTCCGGCCCATGCTCTTCCCAAGCCTTCACCATCTTCTTATCCTTGCGGAACATCCCCTCTCCCGAGCAGGGGGCATCAATCAGGATCTTGTCAAAATACTCCGGGAAATACTGTTCAAGCCTTCCCGGCTCTTCACTTAGCACCAGCATATTGCCAATCCCAAAAACTTCCATGTTCTTAAGAAGTCCCTTAGCCCTGGAACTGCTGATATCATTGGCAACCAATATCCCCTGGCCCTTTAGTCTTGCTCCCAGTTCCGTCGCCTTGCCTCCCGGCGCGGCGCACACGTCCAGCACCTTGTCTCCCGGCTCCACCGGAAGACGGCTGGCCGGCGTCATGGCGCTTGGCTCCTGCAGATAGTAAAGCCCCGCAAAGTAGTATGGATGCTTCGCCGGCGCCACGTTCTCTCCGTCATAATAGAATCCATTCTCAATCCATGGAATCGGCGTTATCTCAAAAGGGCAGATCCGTTCAAATTCTTCCACCGTTATCTTGGCTGTATTAACCCGCAGGCCATAGTATCTTGGCTCCTCGTAACAAGCTATATATTCATCAAACTCTTCTTGCAAGAGTCCTCTCATCTTTTCCTCGAATGCGCTGGGTAGATTCATTATCCATCCTCCGTCAGTAAGTATTTTTTTACATATGTAGTTAAGTATAACATATTCCATGGTATAACTCTAGGAATATGCATACTTTAATTTCTTATTTTCCAGATACAGCAGCACATAGTAAGGATTTACGCTGACTTCCCTGCCTTCTTCATAAGAATAGATTCCCACATGGAGATGCACGTCAAATTTGCCCTTCGTCCCCTCTTCCCCATATCCGGTATCCCCCATATAGCCCAGCAGCTGTCCGGCCTTCACCCGGTCCCCTTTCTGGATGTTCGCATAGGAATCCAAATGTGCGTAGTAATAATAAGTACCACTATCTGCCGTCACGCCGATCCGGTACCCGCCTTTCTCCAGCCAGCCCAGGTTTGTAATTGTTCCGTCCGTCATACTGAGCACAGGATAGACGCCTCTTTCGTTCTTCAATGCCATAATATCCGTCCCTTCATGCCCGCTGGTTCCTTTATATTTCCGTTCTCCCATCCAGCTGTCAACATAGGAGACTTTCAGCGACTTATCCACAGTGGATTCGGGGATTGGGAAATAAGTCACTTCGTTTTCCACATTAGAGAGCATCTTTCTGCACGCTTCAGACAGAAGGCCTTCGTGCTTTCTCATAGCATCGCAAAAGAATTCCCTCCGATATTCTTCGTCCTCTATCGTCTTTTTCTGGAGGGTATTGTAATGGCTCAGTTCCTTCAAATAGTCGGTTCCGAGTACTGTAAATAAGGCCAGCAGCAATATGGCCAGCAGAATTCTTCCCGGTGTTTTCTGATTCATAAGGTCAATTCCTTTTTTTATCACTATATGCAAAAGAGCCGGATCCCTATGCCTGTAGGGATCCGGCTCTTCCTGCCGGGTTATCTGCAATTTTCAAGAATTTTTTTCAAATATTCCCAGGTACGTCCGGTAGACTCAATATCCAGCCTTTCCCGGAAGGAATGGACATCCGGGATATTCGGTCCTACGGATACGCAGTCCAGATCTGGCTGCTGTCCTACGAACAATCCGCATTCCAGTCCTGCATGCATGGTTGATATAGCCGGCTTAACGCCATACAGTTCTTCATATGTATCTTCCATAATCCTTCGAAGCCTCGAATCCGGATTAAACTGCCATGCGGGATACTCCGAGGTGATCGTTCCCGTACCTCCAAGCGCCTTCACGCACTGCTCCACCTGCTCGAAGAGCTGGGTCTTCCTGCTTTCCACGGAACTTCTGATCAAATGCACGGTTCTGATATAATCGGATGCCGTCTCCACAATGCCGATATTCAGCGAAGACTCTACCACTCCTTTGAGGCTGCGGTTGAATCCCTGCAGGCCGTCTGGACAAATTTCCAGGTAAGCCACGATCCGATCCGTAGAATACTGGTCGCACACGTCCACCGTAGAATCATGGGATACCTTCATGTCCACCGCCAGATCAGGCTCGTCATTCAAGAATTCGTCATTCCAGATCCCGGCCAGCTCGCGAATCATGCCCATCGCCTTTTCCGCCTGGGATTCTGGAACAAGGATCTCTGCCACAGACTCCATGGCAATCACATTGTCCTTGGTACCGCCATTAATCTCCACCAGATCCGCAGGAATCTCCTTGGTAATACGGTATAAAAGCCGCCCCATCATCTTGTGGGCATTTCCACGCTGTTTGTGGATCTCCGCGCCTGAATGGCCGCCCTTTAGGCCATGGATCTTGACGGTGATCAGGCTGCCGGACTTCTTCTCCCTGTGGATAGGAAGCCTTGTCTCATATTGGATACCGCCTGCGCATCCCGTCGTAAGGATCCCCTCTTCCTCCGAATCGATATTGATCAGCGTCCGTCCTTTAAGCAATGACCAGTCCACCGCTTTTGCCCCTGTCATCCCCACTTCCTCGTCGATGGTGAACAGGGCCTCGATCGGAGGATGCGCAATATCGCTGCTGTCAAGCACTGCCATAACCATCGCCACCGCTATACAGTCATCTCCGCCAAGCGTAGTGTCTTTGGCCTTTACAAAGCCGTCTTCCACATATAATTCAAGGGCGTCTTTTGTAAAATCGTGGACAGATCCCGGCTTTTTCTCACAAACCATGTCCAGATGCCCCTGGAGGATTATTGGCTTTGAGTCCTCGTATCCCGGCGTCCCCGGCTTCTTGATTATGACATTTCCCACTTTGTCCTGAATCACCTCCAGGCCTCTTTCCTTCGCAAATGCTACGCAATGGTCGCTGATTCGCCGTGTATCGAAAGTGCCATGGGGAATCCTGGACAAATCTTCAAAAAATCGAAATACTTTTTCAGGTTCTACCTTCTCTAATACTGCCATCTTAGTTATCCTCTTTTCTTAAATTAACCTATATCTATGTTCTATTATGAAACAGCCCACATAAAAAATCAACCGATTCCATAGAATAAAACTAAAGAAATATGACTGGATTTAAAACCGCATGAAACGATACTTTACCTCCCTTTGCGTCATCGCGCTGTTTGTCCTTATGCTGCTGTTTCCACAGCCGGTGTTCAAAGGCGCAAGTTCCGGGCTGCTTTTATGGTTCAATGTAATTCTGCCAACCTTACTTCCCTTTATGATCATCTCAAACCTGCTGATCGGTACCCGAGCCATTGATGCCATCTCAAAAGTCTTCGGGCCAGTCATGTGCAGGCTCTTCGGCGTGACCAGATACGGCTCTTTCGCCATCATCGCGGGCTTTCTGTGCGGCTATCCCATGGGCGGAAAAGTGACTGCCGACCTGGTTAGAAAGCAGTACATCACCTGGCAGGAAGGGGAATATCTGCTATCGTTTACCAACAACACCAGCCCTATGTTCATTATCAGCTACGTCGTATGGCAGAATCTAAAGGATACGTCACGCACTATGCCTGCATTGCTGATTCTGATTCTCTCTCCGATCCTATGCAGCTTCCTCTTTCGGATCTACTACCGGCCAGGTGCGAGAATCCATTCCTCCGGATGCCCGCCGCTTCCAAAAGCAGCCGCCGCAAGCCTGATGGATTCCTGCATCATGAACGGATTTGAGACCATCACGAAGGTGGGGGGATATATTATGCTTTTTTCCATTCTGATCGCTTTGCTCCAGAAACTGCCTCTTGATCATTTCCTGTTCTCTCTCCTGCTCCTTCCATCCCTGGAAATGACCACTGGAATCCCTCTGCTGTGCGCCTCGCCCCTGTCCGCAGATACCTGCTTCGTCCTGTCCCTGGCACTTACTTCCTTCGGAGGATGGTGCAGCGTTGCCCAGACCCGGTCCATGGTGCAGGGAACCAGGCTTCCTATCACGCCCTACATAATAGAAAAGCTGATTACCACTCTGGTAACCAGCCTGCTTGCCTATACTTATATTCGATTATTCTAATTCGTCGTCTTCATCAACCAGATCGTATTCCGGTTCAGGCTCATAACTTCCGTATTCTGCCTCAAGACCTCTCTGGGACTGTTCCGGAATCTCCAGTTCCGAACGGTTGTTGCGAACCATGTCATAACACTCCTGCAAGGAATTCACAAGACCGTCATATTTGGTCGTATAACTGTCAAGCGTATGCCCGATAATGCTCTCTGCGTTTGACAGAAGATCATCTGTATACTGCATCGCGCCAATACGAATATCGTTGGCATCATTCGTTGCGTTGTCGAGGATCTGCTGCGCCTGCTCTGTGGCTGCCGTCACGATCTCATTGGCCTGGGCATACGCCTGCTGCATGATCTCGTGCTCGCTGACCAGCTCATTGGTATGGATCTGCGCTTCCTCGATCATACTGTCAGCCTTGGCCTGGGCATCCGCAAGGATCGCATCCTTGTTGGCAATAATCTTCTGATACCTCTTTATCTCATCCGGCGTCTTCATGCGAAGTTCACGGAGCAGTTCATCCATCTGATCCTTGTTCACGATAATCTTCGACGTAGACAGCGGCTGGAACTTGCAACTGTCAATATACTCCTCAATCTCTTCAATAATCTGCTCAATACGGCTGCTCATAATTTACACTCTCCTTTTATTCATCTTCTCTTCTATCAAGTCTGCAACGATTCCTGGTACAAACTGAGAAATATCCCCTCCAAAAGCCGCCACTTCTTTTACTGTGGTAGAACTCAAATACGAATAATCCAGGCTTGTGGTTAAAAATACAGTCTCAACATCAGGTTCCATCTTATGATTCGTCTGAGCCATCTGCAGTTCGTATTCAAAGTCTGTAATTGCCCTCAATCCACGTATAACCAATCCCGCATCCATCTTACGGGCAAAGTCCACCAGCAGTCCCTCAAATGGAACTACCGTCACATTTGGCATGTCTTTTGTTACTTCATTTAACATTCTAACACGTTCTTCTGCGGAAAACAACGGGCTTTTTGCTTTATTATTCAATACTCCGACGATTAATTCATCAACCAATTTTGAAGATCTTTCAATCACGTCCAGATGTCCATAAGTGACCGGGTCAAAACTGCCCGGATAGATTCCTTTTAACATATTTCTTTCCTTCCTGACGGCTCTATAAACACATGCTTATTCGTCTTATACTCTTTGGTCTTGATAATATTGAGCCCCAAGTCCTCCACATAGTCGAACTTCGTCTCTTTGAGCGCCTCTACGATGATTACGCCTTCTGCAGCCACAAGGCTCGAATCTGCCAGGTACTCAAGCACCCGATTCTCCAGTTCCTTCCCGTAAGGCGGATCCAGGAATATATAGTCAAACTGCTTTTCTCCCTCCAGCTTATATAAGGCGGTCATGACGTCCATCGTCATGGTCATGGCCTTATGCTCCAGATGGGTACGCGTAAGGTTTTCTTTGATGCAGGCCATAGCCTTCGGATTCTTCTCTACGAATACGGTCTCCATGCTTCCACGGCTCAGCGCTTCGATGCCGATGCCGCCGCTTCCCGCGAATAGGTCCAGGAACATGCAGTCATACAGGTATGGTGCCAGCATGTTAAACAAAGTCTCTTTGATCCGGTCCGTCGTCGGCCGGGTATCCATCCCGTCCAGCGTCCTTAACTGGATTCTTTTTGCGCTGCCTGCGATCACTCTCATCTTCCACTCCCCCTTAACTGCCGGTATCGGTTCAGGCAGGCGTAGATCTCCTGCTTTCTTGGAAGCGCCAGATTTCCTGCCACGCAGCCACCTTCGCTCAATACGTCAAGCCCCTGCGCTGCAAGTCTCTGATTCATCTCTTCAATGGCCTGTCCCAGGGTTCTCTTGCCGTCAAACAATTTTTCCTCCAGATATCTTACGATATTCCCCAGGCTGGTCAACTGTTCTGAATCCACCAGCTGCTCTACATATCTCAAATCAATGGTATCATGGTTCAGCATCACGCCGTCCCTGCCTAATGTCTTTAACTTGACTCTTCCTTTGCTCCTGATACCCGGATTGCTTCTGACCATGCGATCAAAGGAAGGCCGCGCAGGCTTCTCTTCCGGCAGCATTAGCTTCGGATACTCTTTGGCCGCGTCTTTCGCAAGAGCGGTAATCTCTTTTGGCACGTACCGGTCCATCTGCACCACCTGGTCAGCCACTTCAAAATATGCCCCGGAACTTCCGGCCACGATGACCGTGGATATTCCGAATATCTCATACAGATCCCTCACCCGCTCAATGAAAGGGGTGATAGGCTCCATATCCCGGTGGATGACTCTCTGCATCAGTTCGTCCCGCACCATGAAGTTGGTAGCGCTGGTATCTTCATCGATCAAGAATGTCCTGGCACCCGCTTCCAGGCCTTCCACTACATTGGCGGCCTGTGAAGTGCTTCCGCTGGCATCCTCCGTCTCAAAGGAAACGGTATCCTTGCCATTTGGAAGATCGCTTATGAACATGGAAATATCCGTCCGCTTAATGCTTCTTCCATCTTCCGCCCGTATTTTAAGCGCAGTATCTTCAGTAACCACATACTCCCTGCCATCTCCGGCGATATGCGGATATACGCCTGTTTCCAGAGCCTTTAAAAGCGTAGATTTCCCGTGATATCCTCCGCCTACGATCAGTGTAACCCCTTTGCGGATTCCCATACCCTTAATCCTTCCCCTATAGGGAAGATCCAGGGTCACTTCCATCGAAGGAGGAGATACGAAAGGTATCCCTCCCTTCATCGGACGCTGGGATACTCCGGATTCCCTTGGCAGTACTGATCCGTTTGCGATAAACGCCACCAGGCCCATCTCATCAAGATGGCTTCGGATATAAGCCTGGTCAACGGATAGTTCCATGACCCTTCTTGCCTTTTCCGGATCCAGACTGGGGTAGCACAAAGCCTTGTCCACGCAAGGCGGCAGATAATCATACAAGATCTTAATCAGTTCCCTGGCATTGATGGTCCTTCCATTTGCCGGAAAGCCTACCTCGAATCGCACCGTCACATCCCCGCTTCTTTCATCAACCTTGCAGGCAGTTCTCTCCAGGACTTCCTGTCCGCATCTGGAGATGGATATGACGCCGCTTTTCCCGGAACCTTTGGCCTGATAAGAATAATGCTCCGTCTGCCTCCAGAAATTCCGGGTCAGATAATCCTGCAGCGCGATCCGCTTATGCTTCTTGTCATACAGTTCCTTTGGAAAGGCAGCCACCTTTCCCGGCACTTTGACGCTTAATCTGGATGGCGCAGCGAAAGGATCGCCCTGCACATGGTCTATGGACAGCACATATTTGCCAAACTGGTATGCGCCCCTTGTATCTTTGTAGGCCGGATAACTCCGGTGGTCTATTCGTTCCAATAACCGTCTTAAATCTTCTGCTGTCTTCATCTGCCACTGTTCTCCTGCTCTATAAATCCAATCTTATAAATCCACGATTCTGGCTCTGTGGTGGATGGAAGGAAGGAACTTGTTAAGCAGATCCTTCGTCTTGAATTTTAAGTGGCTGGTATTGATGCCCGGATTACATCCAAACCATTCTGCCTCAGCTACTTCTTTATCCACGATTACCTGCACATAGTCGTCTTCATCCATCAGGAGCCCTGCCACGCTTGCTGAGCCTGGCGTCGTCCCTAAATGCTCCATCATCTTCTCCGGCGGCGCGAAAGACATATGGGATACTCCCAGCTTCTTGCTGAAAGATGCCGTGTCAAACGCCTTGTCCGCAGGCATTACCAGCAGAAAGAAGGTCGTCTTTTTCTGGTTGCATAAAAATACGTTTTTGCGGATCTGAGTGCCAATGGCTTTATCGATCGCCGCGCATTCTTCCA
Organism: [Clostridium] scindens; assembly: GCF_019597925.1. Lineage (NCBI taxonomy): Bacteria > Bacillati > Bacillota > Clostridia > Lachnospirales > Lachnospiraceae > Lachnoclostridium > [Clostridium] scindens. Next base: position 2,055,730 of record NZ_CP080442.1, read on the forward strand.
TGGAAGCCGCCGGATCATTGTCCACCTGCTCGTATGGTATCTTTAACTTGTCCAGCGTGTCATACATCTTTCTTTCCAATGGCATTCTTTCATCTGTCGGAGCCGATGTCCTGATTTCACTGATATACATTTTCTTCTTCCTCCATTATCCTATTGTCCTATTTTTAACATTATAGCGAATCCTTGACGCCTTTGCAAATCCTTCGCATAATACAATGTGCATATTATATCATATTCTGCTATAATATGCACAAAGGAATCAAAATAAAGGAATTAAAATAAAAGGAGAATCATCAATGAAATACATTTTAGCCTCGGCATCCCCCAGAAGAAAAGAATTGTTAGAGCAGGCAGGATTCCGTTTTCAAGTCATCCCTTCCTCCGTAGAAGAAAAGATCACAAAAGACGCGCCTTCGGAAATCGTCATGGAACTGGCTTCCCAGAAGGCACGTGATGTATATGAACATTATGGGGATGCAGACTGCGTGGTGATCGGCGCGGATACCATCGTCGCATACAACGGGGAAATTCTTGGAAAGCCCGCCAATCAGTCAGAAGCCTATGATATGCTGGCCATGCTGGCAGATCGGACCCATCAGGTCTTTACCGGCGTCTCTTTGATCATGGCCAAAGGAGGCCAGGTCCATACCCGTACCTTCTTTGAAGCCACGGATGTCACCTTCTATCCGATCAGCAAGGAGGACCTGCGTTCCTACACAGAGACAGGGGATTCCTTAGACAAGGCGGGAGCCTACGGCATCCAGGGGCCTTTTGCCATTCACGTCAAATGCATCCGTGGAGACTATAACAATGTAGTGGGCCTTCCCGTCAGCAGACTCTATCAGGAACTGCTCCGGGAGTACGTATCTCCTTTGTCACTTCCATAATCATAGTTTTTTTTGGAAGGGCTCTTCCATCCTGAGGAGATCTGCCGTCGCAGGTCTGTATCATACCTTTGCGGCGGCTTGATATCCAGTATTTTATGCATCACATCATTGGCGTTAGCGTAATTAAAGGATTCCGTATCCATAATCTGACGCTGTGCGCCTTCCCAGTCATATGCTTCTCCTGTTTTCTGATATTTGCGGCGATAGTATGCTATGTCGCTGATGACCCTGCCTTTTTGATCTTCTTCCAGCACGTTCCACTGGCTCACAAAATTTCCATGGATATCTACAATGAATTCCGCATGGAAATCCGGCGACAGGCGCTTTTTATTTTCCCTGCCCTTCGCATACCTTTTGTAATCGGAATCGGACGGGTATTTATTGTGAAGCCGGGCAGGCTCCCGAAGCAGTCTCTGCCCTCCCAGCCCACCTGCAACTGCCGGCTTATGCACGTATAATTCCAGAGCCTCTTCATCCGTCATTCCAGGCTTCTTAAAGCGCCCTCTGATATAGCGGATATTGTGGCGGTCGATGTACATGCGGAACTGATGCAGCATTCGTGCCTGCGTGACATTCTTAAGCCCCATGATTCCCTGTTCGCCGCAATAGGCACGGATGCTTTCTGCATAATGTCCGAACGCTTCGCTGTGAGGCGGCGTATTCTTGTCAAACACGAATCCATGCCCCAGCTGCAGCATGCCATGAATATCCAGATATCCGCCGCATTTTCGAAGCAGTTCCATAGGATCCGGATACATACGCATTCCTCCCGTTCTGTCCTTGCAGCGTTTTTCTTCCTATGTTATTATATTCCATAGCAAAAAAAGGAGAATGATCATGCACTCAAGCCAGTTAAAGCAAAAATCCGAAAAATCAGCCTTAAAAATATCCCTGACCGGCAGCACCGTCTTCGTTGGACTGGAATTGCTCATGGCAATCTATACCAGTTCCCAGGCTGTCCTTCTGGATGCCGTCTACGATGGCGTGGAACTTTTGATGATCTTCGTATCCTTGTCCCTGGTTCCCCTGCTTTATAAGCCCTCCAACGAAAGCCGCCCCTTTGGCTATCTGCAGATTGAATCCTTGTTTGTCGTCGTAAGGGGCGCCATCATGGTTGCCGTAACCGTTGGGCTGATTGTAAATAATATCCAGATCATCCTTCACGGCGGCCGGCACGTAAACTTTTCCGCAGTGGCTTATTTTGAACTTGCGGCTACCGTGATCAGCTTTATCGTCATTCTTCTTTTAAGGCGTATGAACGCAGATCTCACTTCGCCTATCGTCACTATGGAGATTCAGGAATGGAAGATCGACGCGGTGGCATCCTTAGGAATGTCTGCCGCTTTCTTTCTCCCTCTGCTCATCCAGGCCGAATGGTTTGTTCCCCTTACCAAATATCTCGACCAGGCCATCGCCATCATCCTTTCGATCTTTATGCTCCCAGTGCCGGTACGCGCCGTGACAACCGGCCTTAGAGATCTGTTCCTTCTGCCGCCCGAAGAAGAGACGGTGCAGAATATCAAAGACATTATAACGCCGATACTGGATGCCTACGGCTACGACAAACTCTACTTCGACATCGTTCGGACAGGCCGTAAATTATGGATCAGCGTCTATATTACTTTTGACCGCGACGAAGTCTCCATCTCCCGGTTCCGTATCGTGCAGAAATTCATCATACAGGCCCTCTCCAAAGAGTACCAGGATTTTTATTTCGAACTGCTTCCTGACATTGAATACAATGACGAGACGGAAGTCTAAGAAAATAACAAAATCCTAGGCGGATTTTTGGCCTTTTTCGTAGTACTTTTTTGCTGCCGCGCCGATAGACTCTTTCAAGATCTCCATCAAGTCATCTACCTGCTTTTTCGTTACGGTCAGCGGCGGAATCATCCGGTTCACCTTGTCTCCAATGGCTGTGATCAAGGCATGCCTGTTCAGCACCTCATGCTTTACTTCTACTGCGATCGGCAGATCGTATTCACATCCCACAAGAAGTCCCCTGCCTCTTGCTTCTGCCACATGGGGAAGCCTTGCCATCTTCTTTAGCATATACGCGCCCACTTCTCTGGCATTTTTACTCAGGTCCTTATCTAGAATCTCCGTTACAGAAGCAAGCGCAGCGGCACATGCCAGCGCATGGCCTCCATAGGTAGAGCCGTGGGTTCCTGTCCCGAATGCGCGCGCTAATTTTTCTGTCGCGCAGCATGCGCCGATAGGCATGCCTCCGCCCATGGCTTTTGCCATGGATACGGCATCCGGCTTCACCCCATATCCCATGTATGCCATTGGTGCCCCGGTACGTCCCCATCCGGTCTGCACCTCGTCCAGCAGAAGAAGCATGTCATTGTCATCGCACAGTTTGCGCAGCCCTTCCATGAATTCCCGGGTGGCAGGATGAACGCCTCCCTCCCCCTGTACAGGTTCTATCATGATGGCAATGGTATTCTTAGTTACCTTTGACGCAAAATCCTTCAGATCATTGAATCTGGCATAGGAGAATCCCGGAAGGACAGGCCTGAATCCGTCCTGGATAGGGCCATCCGGCTGCCCTGTGGCAGACAGGGCTCCATAAGTCCTTCCATGGAATCCGCCTTTGGCTGTGATGATATGGTATCTTTCCGGGCCGTAATTGTCGACGCCATACTTTCTTGCCATCTTTATCATGCATTCATTGGCTTCCGTCCCTGAATTCTGATAGAATATCTTATCCATCCCGATCGTATCGCATATCTTCTTTGCCAGGATTGCCTGAGGCACGGTATAAGGATAGTTGAACGTATGCACGATGTCATCCGCCTGCTCCTTGATTGCGGCAATCACCTTTGGATTCCGGTTTCCGGGGCTGTTCACCGCCACGCCTCCATAGAAGTCCAGATATGCATTTCCTTCATGGTCATAGAGATACATGCCTTCTGCCCGCTCTGCGATAAAATCATAACGCTCATAAGTCTCAATCATATACTTCTCTGCTATTTCTTTTAGTTCCCGGGGTGTCAATCCTGTGTCTTTGAGTCTCATCGCCTTCTCCTCGCTTTCTTTTTCCTACATGCCGTCGAATACAAAAAGGGCGCCGTATCTATGATACGGCACCCTTGCCTTTAACGTCTCCAGTATATACTTCCATTTCTGAAAGGTCAATACTTTTTTAGGATTCTTTGGAAAACAGGCTTCTGAAACTGTCTTTCAGTTCCCAGACCTTGTCCGGGATGTCATCCTTCTTCTCTTGATACATGGTATGGAAGAAGTCGCAGATATACAATGCGATTATAAGCGTTCCTCCGATTCTGCCGGCAATGACCGGAATGGCATCCACCAGATTTACCACGACATTATGCAGGAAGAAGAACAGCATAAGCGTATAGAAGCCCCAGGCTATCGAACTTTCCATACAGATAATTCCTTTATAATTGCACGGTTTCTCCTTGTAATCCCACCAGATCTCACCGAATATCTTATTCATGATCAATGCAGTCAGAAATTCGATTGCCGTAGCCAGCACCATTCCCAGCACGAACAGCGTGAAAGGATTCTGGCTGTATGGCCGTAATATAAAGAATACCGTCAGCGCCCCTACGCCATATATCGGGCAGTAAGGCCCTTTTGCAAATCCTCTGTTGGTCAGCTTGCGGTTACAGACTGACATATAGATAGATTCCACAATCCAGCCCATAATGCTATAGACCAGAAACCAAAGCACCACATGATATGCACTCCATCCAAATATCACCTTGTTCCACCACATAATAGTCTCCTTATAGAAAAAGCGTGCAGCGATAGGAAACACCATTTCCTATTACATAAAAATAGAGTGTTGAATCGTCCAACACTCTATTTATTGCACATATTAGTTATACTTACGTTTTCTAGCAGCTTCAGATTTTTTCTTACGTCTTACGCTTGGCTTTTCGTAATGTTCTCTCTTACGAATCTCCTGCTGAATGCCAGCTTTCGCACAGTTTCTTTTGAATCTGCGTAAAGCGCTATCTAACGTCTCGTTCTCTTTAACGATTACATTTGACATAGTCTCACACCTAACCTCCCTCCAGTCCTATATTGTGCATCATACGACTGTTCGGGTATTTTTATTGCACTACATAAGATTATAGCACATATTTCCTCTACGTCAATATTTTTTCATCATTTTTCACGATATTATTTACTGATTTCCGTTTGCTGACTGCCATATAGACCGGGAGGCCGATCAGCGTCACTGCGATACTGCCTGCGGACAGCAGCGTTGACTGCAGCCCGGACATGAATATCTGGTTAATGATTACGTAGATTCCGCTTATGATCGCGATCAATGGCACCACCGGATAAAGCGGCACTTTATAAGTCCTGACCGCATCAGGACGGTCTTTTCTCAGTTTCATAACGCCGATAAAAGTAAGCGTATAGAAGGTCCAGCTGGAAAATACGGCAAGGTCCGTCAGCAGGTTGAACTGCCCGCTGATTGCATAGATACAGCCAATTCCTCCTACCAGGATGATGGAATTTGTAGGAACCTGCGCCTTATTCAGCCTTGCCAGAGACTTGCTGAATGGGAAATTGCCTTCCGCTGCCAGGGAATATGCCACTCTGGAGCCGGATAATACAAATCCGTTGCAGGCGCCAAACACGGATATCATGATGCCGACGGAAACAATCTTGCCTCCCACATCTCCAAAGATCTTCAGGGCCACCGCAGAAGCAGGCGCTGTCATTCCCGCCAGCTCGCTTGCCGGAAGAACCCAGAGGTATGAAATGTTGATAATAAAGTAGACGCCCATGATCACGGATACGCCGCCAACGATCGCAATAGGAAGATCCCTTCCCGGATTCTTCATCTCCCCGGCAATAGCGCCTACATTGGTCCATCCTTCAAAAGCAAACAGGATGGCAACCATCAGCTGCCCAAGGACAACCGCCGGGCTAAGCCCGTCTCCCACCATTGGCGTAAAGATCGGGTTTGCCCCGCCGCCCTTTATGAATCCGAATATCATTAGCAGAATCAAAGGAATCAATTTGCAGACGGTAAAGATGATCTGCACGCTGCCGCCTACCTTTGAGCCCAGGCTATTTAAAAAGATGATCAGGATGATAATGCCAATCGCAAGGGGCACCGTGAATCCATCGCCGATAAACAGTGCCGCCTGCTGGGCGCATACAACTGCCAGGGCAGACGTCATGGCCGGGTAGAACAATATGGTCTGGACCCATCCTGCCAGGAATCCTACCACCGGATTGTAAATTTCTTCCAGATACGCCACCATTCCTCCTGTCTTTGGAATCATGATAGCAACCTCCGCGAAAGTAAGCGCCGCGGCAATACTTGCAAGCCCGGTGATGATCCAGGCAATCATGCCGAGTCCCGGTGCCCCTCCTGTAGCCGTGTAGATAGCCTGCGGCTTAAAAAACACGCCGGAGCCGATGACGCAGCCAACCACGATCGCCATGGCAGTCGCAACGCCCAGATTCTTCTTCAGTCCCTTCTTCTCTTCCATAACTCTTATCTCCTTTGCTTCGTTTTAAATAATTTTTCAGATAAAAAAGAGGGTACAAGACACGCAAATAACGGTCCTGTACCCTCTGTATTTTTACCTGAAAGTTTTACTTCTACGGTGGCCTTATAAAAAAGGCTCTTTCCAGAGTCCCATCCATAGCGGGTATTGGCACCTGAAAGTTTCTCAGAGCGGTTAGGAGCCTCTCTGATTGCTTCATCGGTTTTCCGAGTGTATCATACGGAAATCTTCCTCGCTACTTCATCTGGCAATATTCATTTGTAAATAGTATATGTGAAATCCTATTTACTGTCAACCATAGTTATTTTTGTAACCTTCCTGACAAGGAACAGACAATTACGCCAGCTGGCCTTCCAGAACTTCTGCCGCTTTCGCGATTGCATCCTCCATGCCTGCAGGATTCTTGCCGCCCGCCTGGGCCATGTTCGGACGTCCGCCGCCACCGCCGCCGACAAGGCCGGCAATTGCCTTAATAAGGTTTCCCGCATGGGCTCCCTTGTCGATAGCGCCCTTTGTGGCTGTAGCCATCAGGCTTACTTTTCCGTCGGTTGCTGACGCGATCACGATGACGCCTTCGCCTAGTTTTTCCTTCAGCTGGTCGCCAAGGTCGCGCAGGCCATTCATGTCCACGCCCTCTACCTTTGTCGCAAGGAGCTTGACGCCTTTAATCTCTACGACCTGGTCCATCACATCTCCCATGGCATCCTGGGCAAGCTTGCTCTTTAAACTGTCCACCTCGCTGTGGAGCGCTTTATTTTCTGCCTGGAGATGGGTGATCTTCTCCGTCAGCTTATCCGGGGCAGCCTTTAACAGTTTCGCTGCCTCATGGAGTTTTTCTTCCAGTTCGTCATAATATTTCAACAGCCCTTTGGATGTCAATGCCTCAATCCTCCGAACACCTGCTGCGACACCTGTCTCTGAAAGAATCTTGAATGCGGTAATGACGCCAGTATTGGCCACATGCGTGCCGCCGCAGAATTCGATGGAAAAGTCTCCCATGCTTACCACACGGACGATGCTGCCGTATTTCTCTCCGAAAAGCGCTGCCGCACCAGTCTTTTTCGCCTCCTCGATGGGCATATTCTGAACCTTTACGTTCAGGCAGTTCATGATCTGCTCATTGACGATTGCTTCCACCTTCTTTAATTCTTCCTCCGTAAGGGCAGAAAAATGCGTAAAGTCAAAACGCAGCCTGTCCGCATTGACAGAGGATCCTGCCTGCTCTACGTGATTGCCCAGGACCATGCGAAGCGCCTTGTGAAGGAGGTGGGTGGCACTGTGGTTATTGGCAGAAAGCATCCGGTTATCCGGATCTACTTCCAGCGTTGCTTTGTCCCCAACCTTGATCATGCCCTTTGATACATAGCCAATATGGCCGAATTTGCCGCCCAGAAGTTTTACCACATCCTCCACGATAAATTCGCCGTCCGCGGTGCGGATGATTCCTTTATCCGCCTCCTGGCCGCCGCTGGTGGCATAGAATGGGGTCTCCTTAACAAATACGGTTCCCCGCTCGCCATCGGAAAGCGCGTCTGCCAGTTCCGTATCCGTAGCGAGCACCGTAACTTCGGACTCATAAGAAAGATTGTCATAGCCGACGAATTCCGTGGTAATGCCAGGATCGATGGACTCGTATATCGTCACGTCCGCCCCCATATAATTGGTAACCTCACGGGCCTCGCGGGCCGTCTTCCTCTGGATCTCCATGGCTTCTTTGAAGCCTTTTTCATCGACGGCCATTCCCTTCTCTTCCAAGATCTCCTTCGTCAGATCCAGCGGGAATCCGTAGGTGTCATAGAGTTTGAACGCATTCTGGCCATCCAGGGTCTTTTCCCCCTTTTTCTCGATCTCCGTCACCATATCGGCCAGAATGGACAGTCCCTGATCAATGGTCTTGTTAAACTGCTCTTCTTCTTTGGCAATTACCTTAAAGATAAATTCCTTTTTCTCTTCCAATTCCGGATATCCATCTTTGGAGCCTTCGATCACAGTCTGTGCCAGTTCAACCAGGAACTCTCCTGGAATGTCAAGCAATCTTCCATGCCTTAAGGCACGCCTCAGGAGACGCCTGAGCACATATCCCCGGCCTTCGTTGGAAGGCATGATCCCGTCAGAAATCATAAAGGTTACGGAACGGATATGGTCAGTGATGACACGCAGGGAGACATCCGTCTCTTCATCTCTGCCATATTCGGCATTTGCCAGGCGGCAGACATGATCTCTTAAGGCTTTCATGGTGTCAATGTCAAACATGGAGTCTACTTCCTGCACGATGCAGGCCAGACGCTCCAGACCCATCCCGGTATCAATATTCTTCTGCTCCAATTCCGTGTAATTATTATCGCCATCGTTGTCGAACTGGGTAAAGACGTTGTTCCAGATCTCCATATAGCGGTCGCATTCGCAGCCTACCGTACAGTCCGGTCTGCCACAGCCATATTTCTCTCCTCTGTCATAGTATACTTCGGAACATGGGCCGCAGGGGCCTGAGCCATGCTCCCAGAAATTATCTTCCTTTCCGAACCGGAAGATTCTCTCGGCCGGGATTCCAATGTCCTTGTTCCAGATCTCCCACGCTTCATCATCATCCAGATACACGGAGGGGTAGAGCCTGTCCGGATCCAGTCCGACGACCTCCGTCAGGAATTCCCACGTCCAGCGGATAGACTCCTTTTTAAAGTAATCTCCGAACGAAAAGTTCCCAAGCATCTCGAAAAAGGTGCCATGACGGGCGGTCTTTCCTACATTCTCAATATCCCCGGTGCGGATGCACTTCTGGCAAGTGGTCACCCGCTTGCTCGGCGGAATCTCCTGTCCGGTAAAATATGGCTTTAGCGGCGCCATGCCTGAGTTGATCAGCAACAGACTCTTATCATTGTGGGGCACCAGCGAAAAACTTTTCATTGCAAGATGTCCCTTGCTCTCGAAGAATTCAAGAAACATCTTTCTTAATTCATTAACTCCGTATTTCTGCATAACTTCCTCCTGCTTTCTTATTCTATATATATGTTTCATATCCTTGTATTGCAACGGTATGGCTAAGTTTTAATTATAAAGAGAAGCAGGCGGTTTGTCAACGCTCCGCCTGCTTCTTTATCCTTACTTTAATTCAATTTCTTCTAATTCTTTGGACGGTATTTTCTTCGATGAGCCGGCCACGAATTCTTTTACCTTCTTCTGAGCCTTTGCAACCTGAAGGTTGGTTCCGGCTCCCGCGACACATCCGCCCGGGCATCCCATGCCTTCGATCAAGCATCCGTTCATCTTGCCTGCCTTTGCAAGAGCCAGGATCTTCTTGCACTCGGCAAGCCCTTCCGCATGCTCGATGTTGACGTCCACACCCGGATAATATTCGTTGATGCATTTTTCAATGGCCTCTGCAACGCCCCCGGCCACCGCGTATCCTCTTCCTGCCCCGGTGGCATCATGGAAGGAGGATTCCGCCTCGTATTCTTTAAGGTCGATATCCTTGGCATCGAACATGGCCTGCAGTTCTTCGAAGGTCACCACGAAGTCCACGTCGCTTCGGACGCTTCTTCTCATTGCCTCCAGTTTCTTGGCCGCGCATGGCCCGATGAATACCACCCGCGCGTTCGGGTGTTCCTTTTTGATGGTCCGGGCAGTGGCTACCATCGGCGTCAACTCCTGGGATACCTGGTCGATCAGATCCGGGAACTGCTTTTTCGCCAGCATTGCCCAGGATGGGCAGCAGGACGTAAGCAGGAACGGAAGTTCTCCGGTACTAACCTTATTCACATAATGATGAGCCTCGGCTATCGCTCCGATGTCCGCCCCCAGCGCTACCTCATACACTTCGCAGAAGCCCAGTTCGTGAAGGGCGGCCTTTAAGTTCCTTGGCGTGATGTTGTCCCCGAATTGCCCGTAGAACGCAGGCGCGATCTCGGCCACGATCTCGTCCCCTTCCGTCAATGCCCTTGCCAGCTGGAATATCTGGGACTTGTCAGAAATGGCTCCAAACGGACAGCTGACCATGCACATTCCGCAGGAAACACATTTGTCATTATTGATATGGGCGCGTCCCATGCTGTCCGACTCGATGGCTCCTACGCCGCAGGCCTTCTGACAGGGACGTTCTTTCTTCGATATGGCATCGTAAGGACAGACGGACTTGCATTTTCCGCACTTGATGCATTTATCCTGATCTATGTAGGATTTCCCCCCTACCATGGAAATCGCGTCTTTGGGGCAGACCTCTATACAGGGATGGGCGAGGCAGCCCTTGCACATGTTGCTGACCTCGTACCCTCGTTCCTCGCAGGCCTCGCAGGCAGAAGGAATGACCTGCATAAGCGGGGGCTCGTAATATTTGTCGGATATATTGCTGGCTTCCACGCCAGCGGTCAGATGCACCGGCTTATTCTCCGGGCGCAGAGACAGTCCCATGGCAAGCCGGAGACGCTCGCGCACGACCGCGCGGGCACGGTAGACGCTCTCTCTGTATTTCTGGGTCTCTTCATTTACCATCTTATATGGAATGGCTTCCATATCGTCATTCAGCGTGTCAGCGTTGGCTTTAAATCCAAGCCTTGCCACTTCCTCGAATACTCTTCTTCTTAATCTTCTGACGGTCGTATCGATTCCTCTCATCATAAGCCGAACTTCCTCCTAAACTTTCGTAGATTCTGGTAATACTATAATTAATTGACAAAAAAATGTCAATACGTTTCCATGTTCAGGATTCCATACAATCTTACAAGATTTTACAGCAGGAATATCTTGACTTGCCTATTCATGTCCGAATATGCGCTGGGCATAATAGACAGACTGCATGGCGTCCTTGCCATAAAAGTCCGCTCCGATCATATCCGCATAATCCTGGTTCAGCACAGCTCCGCCAACCATGACTTTACAGTCCGGCTTATGCTTACGCAGCAGCCGGATCGTCTCTTCCATACTGGTCACGGTGGTGGTCATAAGGGCGCTTAAGCCTACCAGGCTTACCTCTTCCTTGATGGCCGTCTCCACGATCGTCTTAGGGGGAACATCCTTTCCCAGATCAATCACATCGAAACTATAGTTTTCCAGCAGCACCTTCACGATATTCTTGCCAATATCATGGATGTCTCCCTTGACTGTGGCCAGAATGATCTTATCCTTTTTCTCCATATCCCCGCCGCTTTTCGCCAGTTCGTCTTTTAGCACCGCAAAGGCGATCTTGGCTGCATCCGCGCTCATTAGAAGCTGCGGCAGGAAGATGGTTCCCTTCTCGAATCCTTTTCCCACCACGTCCAGGGCCGGAATCAGATACTGGTTGATAATGGAAAGCGGCTCCTGCTCCTTTAGAAGCGTCCGCGTCGCATGGTGCGCTTCTTCCTTGAGGCCTTTTTCAATGGCCTCCTTAAGGGTCATCCTGGAGCCTTCTGATGATGCGGGAAGTACAGGCTGGCTTCCATACTGGCGGATATAAGCCTCGCAGTTGCTGTCATAATTCATCAGCGCGCAGAAGGAATAATAGGAACGCATCATATCCTCTGAGGAAGGATTGATGATTCCCGCGCTCAGTCCGTTCTGCATGGCCATCGTATAAAAGTTGGAATTGATCGCTGGCCGGTATGGAAGCCCAAAGGATATGTTGGATACGCCCAGCACCGTGCGGACGCCGTAAGCCTCCCTGACGCCCTTTAAGGCATCCAGGGTCACTTTCGCTCCTTCCGGCTCCGAACTGATGGTCATGGCAAGCACGTCAATCACGATATCTTTCTTGTCTATCCCGTACTTTCCGGCCTCTTCAATGATCTTTCCTGCTACCTTGACTCTTCCTTCTGCTGTCTGGGGAATGCCCTCCTCGTCAATGGTAAGGCCGATTACTACGCCGCCATACTTCCGAATCAGCGGGAATACCTCATCCATGGATTCCTTCTTCCCATTGACAGAATTTACCATAGGCTTTCCATTGTAGATCCGCATGGCAGCTTCCATAGCCTTTGCGTCAACGGTATCAATCTGGAGCGGCAGGCTGGTCACGCTTTGGAGCTGTGTCACTACCTCCTGCATCATGGCAGCCTCGTCGATATCCGGCAGCCCCACATTCACGTCTAATATGTGGGCGCCCTTATCCTGCTGCATGATTCCTTCCTTCAGGATATAATCCAAATCATGGTCCTTTAGCGCCTGCTTGAACTTCTTCTTTCCGGTAGGATTGATCCGCTCTCCGATGATGACTGGCTTCTCTCCCAGCACGACCGCCTTCCCATAAGAGGATACGATGGTCAGGTCTTTGCGAGATGGGGGTACAACGGACAATCCTTTCGTCCTGCCAATCATGGCGCGGATATGCCCTGGCGTTGTCCCGCAGCAGCCTCCGATGACGCAGGCTCCCATATGGACAATCTTCTCCATCGTCTGGGCGAACTGTTCCGGATCCACGTCATAATAGACTTGCCCGTCCCTTTGCTTCGGAAGCCCCGCATTGGGCTTGACAATAACGGGAAGGGACGTATAGGCAAGAATCTCTTCCAGAATGGGAAGCATCTGCTCTGGCCCCATTCCGCAGTTGATTCCAAGCGCGTCCACCCGAAGGCCTTCCAGCAGGGCGACCACGGATGGCACATCGCCTCCGGTCAGAAGCTTGCCCTTCTCGTCAAAAATCATCGTTGCGAATACGGGAAGCTCCGTATTTTCTTTCGCTGCCAGCACGGCCGCCTTAACCTCGTAGGTATCGCTCATGGTCTCAATATGGATCAGGTCGGCTCCCGCCTCTTCCCCATACTTCATTACTTCCCGGAAGGCTTCATAGGCTTCTTCAAATTCCAAGTCTCCCATGGGTTTTAAGAGTTTTCCAGTGGGCCCCACATCCAGCGCCGTATAAGTCCTCCTGCCAGCGCCTGCTCCCAGGCAAGCGCCTTTCTTGACATTTTCGATCGCCGCATTGACAATCTCTTTTAAATCATAGGAGGCATCGTGGAACTTCAATGCGTTGGCGCCAAACGTATTAGCCAGCACGATATCGCTTCCAGCCTCAAAATACTGGCGGTGGATATCCACCACCTCGTCCGCGTGCTCGATATTCCATACTTCCGGAAGTTCGCCGGGCTTAAGCCCCTTGGACTGAAGCAAAGTGCCCATTCCTCCGTCAAAATATAGTAGTTCTTTTCCCAGTCGTTCTAATAACATCTATCTGCTCCTTTTGCCCTCTTATCTTCTCTGTCTGTAAATACTCTTGTCTCGTCTATGAACATCTCCGGTATACGCAGTCTGTCTTTTCACAGGCCTCGCATCCTTTGATATGACATGGCGCCTTGATCCTGCTAAGGCCGATCACCGCCGTCACAGACTTCATCGGTGTCAGCATGCCTCCGGCCGTCATCGTAAGCCCGATGGTCTTGGCGGCATCCAGCATCCGGAGGATCTCTTCCTGATGCCCGATGGAGAAGTCGCCATACCCGGGGCTGAACCGGGGCCTTAGATAAAGGCCTTCTTTCGCCATCTCTTCTTCCATCTTTCCCTGCCAGTCATCCAGGTATTCCTCCAGGATCGTGGTAGCGCAGGCCTGCAGCGTGACTACCCTCGCCATATCTGACAGGGCATGCTTTCGCATCAGCAGATCCACCTGGGCGCCCAAAGTTGCCCCCAGAACGATCGCCTTCTCGCATCCATTCATATTCTTCCTGAGATTCCTGCTTTCAATGTTCATCTGTCCGATCTGTATGCAGCCGTCATCCTGGAAATTCAAGTCAAAAATGCGATAGATGATTCTTCTGCCCGCCGCCTCTTCCAGTTCCCTGAAGGAACTTTCCACCAGCGCAAGCGTGTGATCATCTACCGCATGCCTTCCATATCCCAAGTAACGAACTGCTTCCTTCGTCCTTGTATCCATTTTCTTATCCTCTATGCCTTTATAATTGCAGAAAGATTGCTTATGATCGCCTCTGCTACTTCCGGCTTATTCATGGAGTAAATATGTATATGGTTCATCCCATTTGCGATCAGGTCAATGATCTGATCTGTGGCATATATGATTCCTGCCTGCTTCATCGCATCCGGATCCTCCCCGAAGCGGTCCAGGATCGCGCGGAATCTCTCAGGCAGCACGGTACCGGACAGATCGCAGATGCGCTTCATCTGCTTTGCGCTGGTTACCGGCATGATGCCTGGAAGCACTGGGACCGTGATCCCTTTTTCCCGGATTCGGTATAAGAAATTATACAGGATATTATTGTCGAAAAACATCTGTGTCGTGAGGAAATCCACCCCGCAGTCCACCTTGTGCTTCAGATTCATAATATCGTCTTTCTTATGCGCCGCCTCAACATGTCCTTCCGGATAGCATGCCGCTCCAATGCAGAAATCCCCCTGGCTCTTAATATCCTCTACCAGCTCGCAGGCATATCTGTAATGGTTTGGCAGAGGGAACTCCCCGTCCGCCGGGATATCGCCCCTGAGCGCCAGGATATTTTCAATGCCCTGCTCTTTCAACTGTCCGATCACCCCGCGCACCTCATCCTTGGTGGACGATACGCAGGTAAGATGGGCCAGGCTTGTAACGCCAAGGTCGTTCTTGATCTGCGAGGCGATCCGAACCGTATTTCTGCTGGTGCCTCCGCCCGCTCCATAAGTCACGCTTATGAAAGAGGGCCTAAGCGCCGCGATCTTCTCTGTTGCCGCTCTCACTCCTTCATAGCCGGCGTCCGTCTTGGGCGGAAATACCTCGAAGGATACATGGGGAGAGTTATCTTTCAGTATGTCTCTTATCTTCATGTCTATGCTCCTCTTTTTCGTATCTTTCTAATCCCATGCTTCTTAAATGCCATCGTATAATTCCTCATATTGCTTTGCGGAATTCTTCCATGAGAAATCCTGATTCATGCCGCGTTCCACAATCTTGTTCCAGTCACGCTTCTTATCATAGTAAATGCGCTCTGCATAGCGGATCGTTGCCAGCATCTCATGGGCATTATAGTTCATGAAGCTGAATCCCGTACCAGTCTTCTCATATTCATTGTATGGCTCTACCGTATCCTTGAGTCCGCCGGTCTCCCGAACGATCGGCACGGTGCCGTAGCGAAGGCTCATCAGCTGGCTTAAGCCGCAAGGCTCGAACAGGGACGGCATCAGAAACGCGTCGCAGGAAGCGTATATCTTATGGGACAAAGCCTCTGAATAATAGATATTCGCCGATACCTTGCCCGGATATTTCCATGCAAAATGCCGGAACATATTTTCGTACTTTTCATCTCCTGTTCCAAGCGCCACGATCTGGACCGCATCCTGGCAAAGTTCATCCATCACATAGGCGATCAGGTCAAAGCCCTTCTGATCTGTGAGCCTGGACACGATTCCCAGCATCATGATATGATGATCCTGCTCCAGGTTCAATTCCTTTTGAAGCGCGATCTTATTCTTTATCTTCTCCCTCCGGAAACTGTCAGATGTGTAGTTTTTCTCGATGTGGGTATCCGTGGCAGGGTCGTAATCTTCATAGTCAATTCCGTTCACAATGCCGGACAGGCAGTTCGAGCGGGCATTCATAAGCCCCTCCAACTTCTCCCCGTAGAACGGCGTCTTTATCTCTTCGGCATAGGAGTTGCTCACCGTGGTGATCCGGTCCGCATACACGATGCCGCCCTTCAGGTAATTGGCATCCTTGTACGCTTCCAGCTTGTCAGGCGCAAAATAATACTGCGGAAGTCCCGTAATATCTCTTACCCTCTTAGTATCCCATGTTCCCTGGAACTTCAGGTTATGTATAGTCATGATCGTCTTGATCCCCCGGTAATACTCATCCCCATAGCGGAAATTATCCAGATATACCGGAATCAGCCCTGCCTGCCAGTCATGGCAGTGAATGATGTCCGGCCGGAAGCCGATCACCGGGAGGGCGCTCAACACCGCTTTTGAGAAGAACGCGAACTTCTCGATATCCGCGTACATATCGCCATATGGCGCAAATCCGTTAAAATAGTATTCATTATCTATAAAATAGAACGTAATTCCATCGTACTCTAATTCTAGTATTCCTACGTATTGTTTTCTCCAATTTAAATCCATATAAAAGTGCGTATGGTAACTCAGTTTTTCTTTCCATTCTTCCTTCATACACATGTACTTAGGCAGCATCACCCGTACATCATATTTTTCTTTGTCGAAATATTTTGGTAAAGAACCAACAACGTCGGCAAGTCCTCCTGTCTTAATAAACGGAACCGCCTCCGAAGCCGCAAAAAGTATTTTTTTCATTGCTTTTCCTCCCAACCCTTCAATATACACCTATTATAGCGTATTTTTTTTAAGAAGAAAAGTATTATCTGTTTTTATATTCCAATCTGATCGTATCTGCAATCAATGCGATAAACTCCGAATTCGTCGGCTTTCCCTTGCCATTGCTGACCGTGTATCCGAACAGGTCATCCAGGGTATCCAGTTTTCCACGGCTCCAGGCCACCTCGATGGCATGCCTGATGGCCCGCTCTACCCTGCTTGCCGTAGTCTGATGCATCTTTGCCACCGTTGGATAGAGTACCTTCGTGATCGCATTGAGCACATCCATGTCCTCCACTGCCATGATAATGGCATCCCTCAGATAGTGATATCCCTTAATATGCGCCGGAATGCCAATCTCGTGGATCATATCCGTCACCCGGTTCTCCAGATTCACCTCGGGCGCTTCTTCCATCTTAAGCCCCTGGGCTGATTGCGTCTTCATCTCATGGCGTATCAGGTGATTGGCGTTCTTGATCCGGTTCAGGACCATCTCGTTGTTGAAAGGCTTCATGATATAATAGCTGGCGCCTTTCCTGAACGCATCTTCTGTGATCCGCTCCTGCCCGACTGCCGTGACGACAATAAAGTCCGGCTGTTTCTTCAAGTCTTTATCACCTCCTACCATTTCCATCACGCTTAATCCGTCCATCTTCGGCATAATCAGATCCAGCAGTACGACATCCGGCTGCTTTTCTTTTATCAGATGGTACACATCCTCTCCATTGTTCGCCTTTCCGACCAGATTTAATTCTTTATCGCTGCTGATAATTTCGCCAAGCAAGTCTAGAATTCTCTCATTGTCGTCGGCTATTGCTACGTTTATCTCTCCCATTTTTACGTATTGCCTCCCTTCCTTACATGAAAACCGTCGAGTTAAATTATATAATTTGACATATTGCAAAGCAAGAAATTGCTGTCGTAAAAACTTGACCCGAATCGACAAATTTATGACAAAGTGACATTTTTCAACATATTTTCAATAAAAATGCCATATCCCTTCGTAGAGTCCTGGACAAATACATGCGTAACCGCGCCCACGATTTTTCCATTCTGCATGATCGGGCTTCCGCTCATGCCTTGTACGATTCCGCCTGTAACTTCAAGGAGTTTCTTGTCCGTGACTTCTATGACAAGCCCTTTGTTGATCTCATCCGTATGCTTGTCGACTTTTGTAATACGAATCTCATAATCCTTCACTTCTCCTTCGACGGCGCAACGAATTGTCGCGGGTCCTTCCTCGATCTCGTCTGTGGATGCCGTCTCCATAGGCGTCTGGTCTGTAAAAAGCGCGTCAATGCGGTCGATCTTTCCAAAGATGCCGCAGTCCGTATTCTTGGTTATGCTTCCAAGCACATTATAATTGTTATAGACAATGATTCCTTCCATCCCTCCCGGCGTGCCGTTCTCTCCCTTCTGGATATCTCTGATGTTGGTCTCGTACACGGTGCCGTCATTGATCTCCAGCAGCGTATTGGTATCCACATCATGAATCCCATGTCCCAGAGCCCCGAACTGGCTGTCCGCATTCAGGAAGGTAATGGTGCCAAGTCCCTGGGCATTGTCCCTGACCCAGATCCCCAGCTTGTAATCTTTGGAGCTGCATCTGACCGGCTTTAACTTGATGTCGATCAGATCCTCTGAGCGGCGCACCTTGAGTACCACTTCCTCTTTGTCAATCTTCTTCATTGCATCCACTAATTGCGACTTGCTGCTGATCTCTTCCTCATCCAGGGCCACGATGTAATCCCCCGCCTTAACCAGGTGGGAGGCAGGCTCATACTCCATGCCGTCCATGGCGGTCACCGCGTCCGTGCCAAGCACCATGACACCCTGGGTCTCCAAATAGATGCCGATGGGCATGCCTCCGGGAATCACCATATTTCCGGACGATGTCCCGGCGCTTACTTCCTGGCGCAGCTGGCTGTGCTTGGATTCAATCAGGTAGTAGCCTCCTCCCACTGCAACCGTAAATGTAACGATCATGATCAAGATTCTCCGGTACCAGTATTTCCTCATGCTTCAAAACCTCCAAGAAAAAAATAGATACCCATTCTCGGGTATCTATCTTATTATGTGGCAATTCTCTATAAATTACTCTGGTTTATTTTGTCTGTTTCGCAAGTTCCTTCATCTCCACGGCGCTTTGTACTACCGTATCCGTAATTTTTGCGCCGCCCAGGATTCTTGCCAGTTCTTCGATGGAACGCTTCTCATCCAGCAGTTCTATGCTGGTCTTTGTATCGCCTTTCTTCGTAGACTTCTCTATCATGTAGTGATGGTCTGCCATGGCAGCGATCTGGGCAAGGTGCGTGATGCAGATGACCTGATGCTTCTTTCCGATAAGTGCCATCTTTTCCGAGACTTTCTGCGCGGTCCTGCCGCTGATCCCTACGTCAATCTCATCAAAAATCAGCGTCTCGATATCATCCCGTTTTGCCATCACCGTCTTGATGGCCAGCATGATGCGCGACAGTTCTCCTCCGCTTGCCACGCCTGCCAGCGGCTTCACCGGCTGGCCCGGATTCAAGGAAATCATGAATTCGATGTCATCCATGCCTTCAGCCGTATAGTCCTTCGTGGATTCAAACTGTATCCGGAACTTCACATTTTCAAAATTCAGGTCTTTGAGCCCCTCTTCAATCGCCTCTTCCAGTATCTTGGCCTGTTTCTTTCGAATCTTCGTAAGCCTGGCCGTAGACTGTCTTAACACCTCTTCGGCCTTGGCGCATTGGTCTTTCAGCCGCAGGATATAATTGTCGAAATCTTCCAGAATCCCGATCCGTTCTTCCCGGCTGGCACAATAATCCAGTATTTTTTCTATCGTATCTCCATATTTTGTCTTAAGATGGTTAATTTCATTCAGACGGTTTTCTGTCTCATAGAATTCTTCATCGGAAAATTCGCAGGTCTTGCTGTAATCGGCAAGTTCCCGGTTGAAGTCGTTCAGCAGGCTGTCCACTTCCACCAGCTGGCCATAGAGCTGCGCGGCCCTGTCGTCATATTCGGATGCCTCGGATAACGCGCGGATGGCACGGCTTAAGGCCTCGCTTGCATTGCCGCCTCCCTCGCTGGTATAAAGATACGCCTCGTTTACGCTGTCCGCGATCTTCTTGCTGTTCGTCATGCGGCGGTACAGGGATTCCAGTTCCTCATCCTCCCCGGGAAGCAGATGCGCTTCCTGAATCTCGGACACCTCGAACTTTAAGAATGATAATTCCTTGGCCCGCTGAGATTCGTCCGCTTCGGCCTCTTTCAGTTCTTTTTCGCAGGCTTTGTATGCTTTGTAAGCCTGTGCTGCCTTCTCCTTGTCTTCTGCCAGATATTCCTTTGCAAACGCGTCCACGATGCCAAGATGATTCTTCTTATACAGCAGAGACTGATGCTCATGCTGCCCATGAATATCAATCAAAATAGATGACGCTTCCTTAAGAAGCCCCATCTGCACCGTCTCTCCATTGATCCTGCTTACGCTCCTGCCGGCCATCAGCCGCCTTGAGAGCGTCACCATTCCTTCTTCCGGAAAGATATCCAGTTCTTTTAATTTCTTCTGCTGGCTTTCATTTTCCACCAGAAATGTCAGTTCCACGAATCCATACTCCGCGCCCTGGCGCAGGATGTCCTTGGTATAGCGTCCGCCAAGGGCAAGGCTTATCGAACCCAGGATAATAGACTTTCCTGCCCCGGTCTCTCCGGTCAGGATGTTAAGCCCATCCTTGAATTCTACCTCGATCTCGTCGATTAATGCCAGATTCTTCACATGTAAATTCTGTAACATACTGCCTCCTACAAGACAATCTTGCTAATCTTATCCATTACCTTTACCGTATCGTCCACGCTTCGGATGGCACACATGATCGTATCATCGCCCGCGATGCTTCCCACTACTTCATTCCACTGCATGGCATCGATCGCCGCGCAGACTGCCATTGCCATTCCCGCTACCGTCTTGATGACCAGAATGTTCTGTGCCATATCCATAGAGACATAGCCATCCCTTAACACCCGGATATACTTCTCGCTCATGCCGTTCTCCGCGCTCTGATGCACCGCATAGCGCTGCTTCCCGTTCTCATAGGGGACTTTTGTAAGCTTTAAGTCCCGAATATCCCTGGACACTGTGGCCTGGGTTACCTTGAAGCCTTCCTGGTTCAGGTATTCAGCCAGTTCTTCCTGCGTCTCGATGTGGTGCTTATTGATCAGTTCAATAATCTTTGCGTGTCTGTTTACTTTCATGATGTTAATTTCCTTTCATCTTTCTACGTAGCGTTTCTAAAAAGCTGACTTTGCTTAACTTCATTATCTTGGTGGACGCCTCAGATCTGCGCACCGTTACTTTATCGCCCGTGGTCAGTGCCACCGTATCCGCGCCGTCAAAGGTGGTGAATACTTCCTCCTTAGACTCATGGCGCCCCATGCCAATCTCGATCACGATCTCATCATCCGAAGACAGGACGATGCTGCTTGTATTCAGCGCATGGGAACAGATGGGCGTGATCACGATCAAGGATGCCGTAGGCTCCACGATCGGCCCGCCTGCCGACAGATTATAAGCCGTGGATCCGGTGGGCGTGGAGATGATAATGCCATCTGCCTCATAGGAGTTGAGCAGTTCCCCATTCACGTACAGCCGGAAATGAATGACCCGAAGTTCCCCTTTCCTGGAAATCACGATATCATTCAGAGACACATCCTTGGAACCGTCCTCAAAGATTCCTTCCAGCATCATCCGGTCCTCAAATGTATAGTCATTGCTTACGATCTGGCCGATGGCTTCCTCGATATTGCCAACTTCCACCTCGGTAAGATAGCCAAGGGTTCCCATATTGATTCCCAGAATCGGCACATCCCGCTCCCACAAAATCCTCGCCACTTCGATCAGGCTTCCGTCTCCGCCGATAACGATGGCGCATTCGATATCCTCCGGTATGGCTTCTTTTATAATATTTTTCTTTTCATCCTTCTGGCATAAGACGCATTTCTTGCCTTCTGTCTCCAGAAGTTCCTTTACCTTCCTGGTAATGATGTGATCTGCATCTTTGCCGTCATTGGTAACGATTAAAAACCTGTCCATATTGTCCTGCATTCCTTTTAATTTTTTGCCAGCGTGCAAAATGCCTCTTCCACTGTCTTTTCTTCATTGATTCCTTCTGCTATCCTGGCATCCTCCCCGCATTTTTCCAGATGGATCAGATATTCGATATTGCCTTCCGGTCCTTTGATTGGCGAAAACTCCAGATTCAGGATGGAAAATCCTATGGATAGGGCATACTGGATTACCATAGCGATGACTTCTATATGCGTGCGCTTATCCCGCACCACGCCCTTCTTGCCGACTTTTTCCCTGCCTGCCTCGAACTGCGGCTTGATAAGCGCCACGATCTGGCCCTTCTTTGTGAGGTAATTATGAATCGGCAGCAGCACTTTCGTAAGCGAGATAAAGGAGACGTCGATGGAAGAAAAATCTACCGGCTCCCCGATGTCTTCCGGGGTCACATACCGGATGTTGGTCTTTTCCATACAGACGACCCGCTCATCCTGCCTCAATTTCCAGTCCAGCTGGCCCCTTCCCACATCTATGGCATAGACCTTCCGGGCCCCATTCTGGAGCATGCAGTCCGTGAATCCCCCTGTGGATGAGCCAACGTCGGTGCATACCTTTCCTTCCACTGTCACATCGAAGTTTTGAAGCGCCTTTTCCAGTTTCAGCCCTCCGCGGCTTACATAAGGAAGCGTATGTCCCCTCACCTCGATCGCGGCTTCCTCCGGAAATGTGGCTCCGGCCTTGTCCTCCCTCTGCCCGTCAACAAAGACGCTGCCTGACATTATGATCGCCTTGGCCTTCTCCCTGGAAGCAGCAAGGTTTCTTTTTACCAGTAATATATCCAAACGTTCTTTCATATTAACTCCTATAATCTGCCATATGCGTCCTTTATTCTTCTTGTAATGGATTCCACGTCGATCCCGGTCTCCTTACGCAGCACGCCGATATTTCCATGCTCGACATAGTCATCCGGCAAAGCCAGCGTCAGGACTTTCACGCCCAGATCCTTCCTGCTCGCATATTCCAGTACATGCTCGCCGTATCCGCCGGTCTGCACGTTTTCTTCCACCGTCACGATCAGCCGGTGATTCCGGCACAAGGACGCGATCATCGCTTCATCGATAGGCTTCACGAATCTGGCATTGGCGAGAGTACAGCTGTATCCGCTTTCCTTCAGGCGCTCTCTCGCCTGAAGGGCGCTTTCAAACATGTGGCCAACGCTCAGGATCGCAATATCCTTTTCTTCATAGAGCATCTCGCTTTTGCCGTATACGACCGGCGCCCGGAACTGCCTGTACGCATCGAATGCGCTCCCTCTTGGATAGCGGATCGCCACAGGCCCATCATAAGACAGGGCAAAGCGCAGCATATCCGCCAATTCCCATTTATGCTTCGGAGTCATAACGACCATATTCGGTATGCTGCTCAGATAAGACAGGTCAAAAATTCCTTGATGGGTCTCTCCGTCGCTTCCGACCAGGCCTGCCCGGTCTACCGCAAGCACGACCGGAAGATTCTGAAGCGCTACATCATGGATCAGCTGGTCATAGGCCCTCTGAAGGAAGGAAGAGTATACCGCAAATACCGGCTTCATTCCTCCTGCCGCAAGGCCTGCCGCAAAGGTCACCCCATGCTCCTCGGCGATTCCCACATCAAAAAACCGGTCCGGATACATCTGCCGGAATCTGGTAAGCCCCGTGCCGTCTGCCATGGCTGCGGTAATGGCTACAATATCCGGATTCCTCCCTGCCTCGTCGCACAGGACTTTGCCGAATACATCCGTATAAGTATCCTTGTCTTTCGGTGTTTCCAGTTCGCCTGTCTCCACCTGGAACGGGCCTACGCCGTGAAATTTATCCGGCTTAAGTTCCGCAGGCTCGTAGCCTTTTCCCTTTTTTGTCATTACATGAAGCAGCACCGGACCATTGATCTTCCTGGCTTCTTTAAATGCCTTGCAAAGAAGCCCGATATTGTGCCCCGGTACAGGTCCAAGATAAGTAATTCCCATATCCTCAAAAAACATTCCCGGAACCACCAGCTGCTTGATGCTGCTTTTGGTCCTGCGGATATGCTCGATCATGGAATCCCCCACTAAGGGAACCTTCTCCAGCGCATTGGTAACGCCCTTTTTCAGCCCTGTATAGATGTCCGCCGTGCGAAGTTCTGCCAGATATTTGGACATGCCTCCTACATTCTCTGAGATCGACATATGGTTATCGTTCAATACGATAATAAAATTCGTCTTAAGAGAAGAGGCATTATTAAGGGCTTCATAGGCCATGCCTCCGGTTAAAGAGCCGTCCCCGATCACGGAAATGGCGCTGTAGCCTTCTCCTTTTAGATCCCTGGCCCGCACATATCCAAGGCCAGCGGAGATGGAAGTCGAGCTGTGGCCTGTATCAAACGCATCGCAGGCGCTTTCTTTACGCTTAGGGAATCCGCTCATCCCGCCGTATTTGCGAAGTTCGTCAAATCCTGCCTTCCTGCCGGTCAGCAGCTTATGAGTATAAGCCTGATGGCCCACATCCCAGATGATCTTATCTTCCGGAAGATGGAACATCAGGTGCATGGCCATGGTAAGTTCCACCACGCCCAGATTGGACGCAAGATGGCCGCCGGTCTTGCTGATCTTCTCGATCAGGAATTCCCGGATCTCCAAAGCCAGTTCCTCCAGTTCCTCCAAGTTCAGTTCCTTAATATCATTTTCCTTCTGTATACGCTCTAACATAATCAGTTACCCCGCTATTTCTCCCTGTGAATCAACTGGAGCAGCAGCTGTTCCAGGAATTCATTTTCTCCTGATAACTGATGCAGGAGGCTTACCGCCTGATCGGATAGTTCTTCTACCATTCTCCCTGCCTCAGCAGTCCCCATCAAGGTGACATACGTAGTCTTTTCGTTCTTTTCGTCGCTGTGGGTCGGCTTGCCAAGCACCTCCTTGGTGCTGGTCACATCCAGGATATCATCCTGGATCTGGAACGCGATTCCTACATATCTTGCAATCTTTTCTACGATCTTTACTTCTTCCTCGGAAGCGCCTCCTAAAATTGCCCCGATCATCATGGATGCCTCGATCAGCGCGGAAGTCTTTAATTCATAGATCGTATCCAGCACTTCCTTCGGTATGGAATGCCCGGTCTCTTTAACGTCAATGACTTGTCCCCCAATCATTCCGTAGATGCCGGCCTTTTCCCCCAGCACTCCCAGCGCCCTTCCGATGAGAAGACTCTCTTCCGGCTCCATGACAAACGCCTTGAAGGCCGTCTCAAAGGCATAGTTAAGCAGGGCGTCGCCTGCCAGGATTCCCATATCTTCCCCATATACGATATGGGTGGTCTTGCGTCCGCGGCGATATTCGTCATTATCCATAGCCGGCAGATCATCATGGACCAGGGAGTATGTATGAATCATCTCGATGGCTGCCATGAATGGGCGGATCAGCGGGCCTTCCCCGCCGAACAGCCGGTAAGTCTCATTCATAAGCATCGGACGCAGGCGCTTTCCCCCAGCCATAAGGCTGTAGCTCATAGCCTCCATGATGACGCTCTGGAATCCTTCCTGCCTGGGCAGGTACTCCGTAAGGATTCCTTCAATCTTTTCCACCCTATGCTTCATCTGTGTCTGAAACTGATCCCCGTTCGGGCATCCTGTATTGCCATCATTCGATAATGTATATTTAGAATTCATGAGCATCTCCCTCTTCATCTAATACCAGCATTTTCTTCTCTACCTTATCTATCTTTTCATTGCACAGCTTCAGCATATCCATTCCCTTGTGGTACAGGCTGAAAGAATCTTCCAGGGAGATGTCTTCCTTCTCCATCTTGCGGATCGCATCTTCCAGCTGCGCAAACAGTTCTTCCAGGGTTTTATCCTCCTGAATCTTTTCATCCTTATCCATGCTGCTCCTCCTTCACATCTTCCACAGTTGCCTGTAGGATTCCATCCGTCACATATATGGACAGCCTGTCCTGATTCTGGACCTGCCTGATACTCTTGATGGCCTTCTTGTCTTTTCCTTCCACGTAAGCGTATCCATGGCTGAGTTTCTGAAGCGGCGACAGGCCCTTCATCACTTCCACGTATAACGCCAGCCTGTGCCTCGCATCCCTTACCTTCCCCTCCATCAGCACCTTCATCCTGTCTTCCATCTCAGATAGCCTCTGCTGCTGTTCCTGCAGTTTGAGCCGGGGATGAAGATACTTCAGGCGGGTATGGCATTCCCTAAGTTTCAGGCGGGATACCTGTATCTTCTGATTCAGCAGCCGGTTCATCCGAAGGCGGTACTCCTGCAAACGCATCTGCACCTGCCGGTAATCATAGACGGCCAGTTCCGCGGCTGCCGACGGCGTCGGCGCCCGCAGGTCGGCCGCGTAATCGGCAATGGTGGTGTCCGTCTCATGCCCCACTGCCGAGATTACCGGAACGCTGCATTCGAAGATCGCCCGGGCCACTTCCTCTTCGTTAAAGGCCCACAGGTCTTCAATGGAGCCGCCTCCGCGTCCCACGATCATCACATCCACTCCGTATGCTTCCAGCATCCGGATTCCACGCACGATGCTCTCCTTGGCGCCTTCCCCCTGCACCTGGGCCGGATAAAGAATCAGCTGGACATAGGGATTGCGGCGTCCGGCAATATTCATGATGTCCCTCACTGCCGCTCCGGTGGGCGCGGTGACAACGCCAATTCTGCTTGCAAAGGATGGGATCGGCTTTTTGTATTCCGGTGCAAACATCCCCATCTCTTCCAGTTCTTTTTTCAGCATCTGGAATTTCTCATAGAGAAGCCCATCTCCATCCAGCCTTATCTCTTTGGCATACAGCTGGTAGGAGCCGCTTCGCTCATACACATTTACAGAGCCCAGGACCACGATCTGCTGGCCCTCGCTCATACGAAAAGAGAGTCCGCCTCGCTGCCCGGCAAACATGACGCAGGCAATCGTTCCGGACTCATCTTTTAATGAAAAATATATATGTCCCGATGTGTGATACTTACAATTAGAAACCTCGCCCTTGACGTAGATGCGGTTCAGCATGTAGTCCTGGGTAAACATATTCTTAATGTAGGCATTCACCTGTTTTACCGTATATACATTCCGAGTCATAACCTACCTCTGATTAATCTACAAGTTTTGCAAGCACGCCATTGACAAAGGAAGGGCCGTCCTCGCTGCTATACTTCTTCGCAAGTTCCACAGCCTCGTCGATGGCCACGCCTGTAGGAACATCCTCGTCCCATCTCATCTCATATACTGCCAGCCTCAGAATCGTCAGATCCACCTTGTTCATCCGGCTCGTCTTCCATCTGGTCGTATGCTCGTTAATCAGCGCGTCAATCTCTTCTACCTTCGACGCGATCTTCTGTACCTTCTCCCTGATATAGTCAAGGTCCTTTTCACCCGCACCCTCCAGCTGGCCGAAGTAGAGTTCCAGCTGCTCCGGCATATCTTCGCCAGCGTTGAATTCCACTCCGAACAGCATCTTGAAGATGTGCTCTCTTTGCTCTGTCCTCTTCACTTATGCTTCCTCCGGCACGTCTACTCCGGCGATGCGGATATTTACATCGGCAACGTCGAGGCCTGTCATATTCTCGATTGCCGCCTTTACCTTCTCCTGCACCTTCGTAGTAATATCTTTGATACTGTAGCCATACTTCAGATTCAGTGCCAGGGACACCGTCACGATCCCATCCAGCACATCAACCTTGACACCTTTGGACAAAGACTTCATGCCCAGCTTGCCAATCAGTTCCCTTGTCGCGTTTCCCGCCATGGAAGAGACGCCGTCCACTTCCATCGCGGCAAGGCCTGCAATAATCGCCACTACTTCATCCGCAATCTTCACCTCGCCGAGATTCTCATCGCCCTTTATTGTATACGTATTTCTTTCTTCTCTACTCATTACCTGAACCTCCTGTCTGGTTTTACACTTCTAGTAATTATATCAAATTTACCTACATTTGCAAAGTCTTATCTGCCGAATTCGGATAACTCAAGCCCATCGTTGCGCTCTATGGTCATGCGGATGCTCCATTCATTGATGAATAGAAGCAGCGGACGACCCTTCAAGTCTTTCACCTTCTTCATGTCGGATGTGCCTGTCAGCTTATCCAGGTCAATCTCCGTATTCTCGATCCAGCGGATATGCTCGTATGGAAGAGTGTCCATGCGTATCTCCACATTATACTCGTTTTCCAGCCTGTATTTGAGCACGTCAAACTGCAGGACGCCCACGACGCCCACGATGATCTCTTCCATTCCGGTGTTGTATTCCTGGAAGATCTGGATCGCGCCTTCCTGGGCAATCTGATTGATTCCTTTAATGAACTGCTTCCGCTTCATCGTATCTACCTGGCGCACTCTTGCGAAATGCTCCGGCGCGAATGTAGGGATGCCTTCGTAGACGAATTTGTCACTGGCATTGGTAAGGGTATCCCCGATCGAGAAGATGCCCGGATCAAAGACTCCGATAATGTCTCCTCCATAGGCTTTCTCTATCATCTTCCTCTCGCTTGCCATCATCTGCTGCGGCTGCGACAGGCGTACCTTCTTGCCGCCCTGTATATGGAAGACATCCATGCCTGCCTCGAATTCGCCGGAACAGATACGCATGAAGGCGATCCGGTCCCGGTGAGCCTTATTCATGTTGGCCTGAATCTTAAACACGAAGGCAGAAAAGTCGCTCTCTTCCATGGGATCGATCAGGCCCCTGTCAGACTTTCTTGGAAGCGGGGACGAGGTCATCTTAAGGAAATGTTTTAGAAACGTTTCCACACCGAAGTTCGTAAGGGCTGAGCCAAAGAATACCGGCGAGAGTTCGCCCTTGCTCACCAGTTCCTGGTCAAACTGCGCCCCGGCTCCATCCTGAAGCTCGATCTCCTCTTCCAGCTGCACTCTCTGGGAGTCGCTGATAAGCCATGCGATCTCCGGATCGGCGATATCTACCTTCTTCACCTCTCCCTGGGTAGTTCCCTTGCGGGTGTCAGAGAACAGTTCTACCTTCTTCGTCTCCCTGTCATAGACCCCCTTAAATTCCTTGCCTGAGCCGATCGGCCAGTTTACCGGGCAGGTGGCGATTCCCAGTTCATTCTCGATATCATCCAGAAGTTCAAAGGTATCCATTGCCTCCCTGTCCATCTTATTAATAAAGGTAAAGATCGGGATGTGGCGCATGGTACATACCTTGAAAAGCTTCCTGGTCTGCGCCTCCACGCCCTTGGACGCATCGATCACCATCACCGCGGAGTCCGCCGCCATCAGCGTACGGTACGTATCCTCCGAGAAATCCTGATGGCCCGGCGTATCCAGGATGTTGATGCAATAGCCGTCATAATTAAACTGAAGGACTGAGGAGGTGACTGAGATACCTCTTTCCTTCTCGATCTCCATCCAGTCGGACACCGCATGCTTAGCCGTGGCCTTTCCCTTGACGCTTCCCGCCTGGTTGATGGCTCCCCCGTACAGGAGGAACTTCTCCGTAAGCGTAGTCTTGCCGGCATCCGGATGGGAGATGATGGCAAAGGTCCTTCTCTTTTTTATCTGCTCTTTTACTTCATTATTTATCTGTGACATAGATTCAAACTCTCCTACAAATAGTATATCCGCATATGGACGCTATTAGACAGTATAACACACCTGGAATCAATCCTCAATTGGGAATTTTGTTTATTCGAGGGGGGGGATCGGTGATTGGCGTGTAACGCGCGGCGGACGGGTGGCGGGATTCTGGAGGGAAGCGTAAGGGGCGGAGAATCCATGCCGGATCTGTAAGCGAAGTGGGAGACGAGCCGCTATCGGCGACTCTCCCACTTCGCTTACAGATCCGTGCATTAGTCGCAGCCCCGGAAGCGTCGCAAGAATCCCGCCACCCGTCCGCCGCGCTCCCGTCAATTTACTGGCTGTCCTGGGGTGAGTGCGGGCTTTTTCGTACACCATTCGCCGGAACAGATAAAAGCCAGCCTATATAAGAAGCATAATTGCCTCCTATCAGACTGGCCTGCAAACTGGTTTATGTAGTTTTATGTATAGTCTGCAAGTGATGAGCCGCTATCGACACCTCTTCCGGCGGCGCATCTTTTCTCCGTAAGGCGTACCCTATCGCACGCGCCAAAGCGTCGCAGGAATCGCCGCCCCAGCCTCGCGGGCGGGTCGCCAATCCCCGAATCCCCCTACTTCCCTTCGGAATACACCGGCGTAATCACGATGTTCTGTGCCGCCACGCCCGTCTTGCGGGTAATGATGTCTTCGATCTGCGCCCGGTTGGCATCGCTTAATTCTGCCGCATTCACGACTACGTCTGCCGCATCCTGGGTCAGGCTTACCACGGCCTCGCTGAAGCCTTTTGAGGCCAGAAGGGTCTCGGCTGCGGCTTCTTTTTCTGCAATATCCGTCATTGCCACCATCTGATTTACCGCGTCCTGTTTCTGCTCATCGCTTAAGTTCTCGTTGTCGATGATTTCCATCAGGGACTCTTTGTTCTTGGCTCTTACTTGCTCCCTGGTCACCTTTGCTTCTGCAACTACGGCGCTTGCCTCGCCGCTTGTAAGTACAGCCTCTCCCGGCGTCCCGTCCACGCTTCCATCGCTGTCGGTGCCGTCCTGGCTCTTGATATCATCGGACGCGCTTGCCGTCACGTCCTCCTCGGATATGTCCAGAAGTTCCTTATTTGCAAGTTCTGCATTCGTCTTTTCTGCCGTATCCTTATCCCCGAATAATTTTCCGGAGTAATTCAGATATCCTGCCGCCGCAATCATTACGGCCAATGCTGCAATAATAATCTGGTTCTTTTTAAAGATTCGTTTCACTGTTCATCCTCCTACCTTGCCACATCGTTTATGAATTCTTCTTCATTATCCTAATCTTATGCGTGTCTATCCCAAATAATGCTTGAACTGCTTCAGTAATATTCTGTTTTACCACTGCATTATCTCCTCCGGAGGCTATGACTACCACTCCTTCTACCTGAGGGCTCAGTTCCTTGCTGATATAAGGCGCCTGTCCCTGGGAGCCATCTCCGTCATATACGGTGGCCTCTCCATGGCTGCTGTTCTGTGTCGTGCGCGTCCCTCCCTGGCTGTCAGACTCTGTAACCGTCTCGCTTTGTGCCTCCACATCCTTCTCTACCACTTTCTCGGCGGAGGATTGTAACGTTATCATGACGGTTACGTCCCCGACCCCGGCCATCTGTGACAGCACGCCCTCAAGGTGCCCTTCCATATAAGAAGCGTAATTGCCATATGCCGCCTCTCCTCCCCCCGCTGCCGCCGTGCTGCTCCTTGCATCTTTGGAAGCAGCATCCTTCCCCTTCCCTGTGGGAATGGCGATCACGACCAGCAAGATTCCCACCAGAAGCAGAATCAAAAGTTGATCCTTTTTCAACTTTTTAATCGAAAAATTCTTCGGAATTTCAAATCGTTTCTTTTTCTTAACGTCCAATCTCTATCTCCTCCACCTCTATCCCGGTTTTCTCATCTTCCGGTTCCTGCACGGCATCATCCGGATAGCCTTCTGGCAGCGTCTCGCCAAGATACTTGGATTCTTCCTCTATCTTTTTCATCTGCTCCTGGTACTCCTTGCTGTTATACAGGCTCCCCAGCGGATGCTCCATACCGAATATCTTAAGCAAGGGCGTGGCAAGCATGACGACCAGCACCATTCCGGTAAAGAACCGGATATACTTTTTATAATCCGAATTCGGAAGGATATGGATGACCGCTGTAATCAGCACCATATAAAACGCAATATTCTTCATCCATTCATATAAATATTCAAACATAGCCCCACCTCAGACATGACTGGTTACTGCAGACACAATGGCAATGGTCAGAAGGAACAGAAGGCCCGTAGTAAATACCACCTGCATAAGAAGCTGGCATCCGTCTCCCACCGTCTCTACACAGCCTACGATACGCTTGTCGGATACTGGCTGTATAATTGCCGCCGCCAGTTTATATAAAAAGGCGATGCAGGCAATCTGCGCCAGCGGCACCACGCAAAGGGCGATGCAGATAAGAGCCCCTGTCATCCCGATTCCATTCTTCACCAGCACCGCCGTGCCAAGCGCCACCTCCGCCACGCCGCCTATGGCGTCCCCGATGCCGGGAATGGCTTCCGCGCCTCTGGCTATGGCGCTTCTTTTCACTGAATCAATGGCCGGGCTTATCATCCCCTGGATCACGTTCAGCCCGATGATGCAAGCCAGCAGCGTCTTTAATATCCACGACACCGCAACCTGTATCAGTTCCGCGAACTTACTTAGATAATCCTCAGAGGAAAGGTAATTCAGCACCCGTACCATCATATAGATATGGATCACGGGCAAAAGGAAGCTGGTGATCAGAAGTTCTACAATAAAAATCAAAAACAGCACCAGATTATAAAACGCAATGGAAGTAACGCTGCCTTTTGCAATCGCCACTGCCAGGAAATACAAGGGGCAGAATACGCCCATGAAAGAGGTCAGGCTGTCTATCCCCTGGCTTACCCACTCCACCACTATCTGGAATGAACTTAATGCCAATGCAATCAGCAGCAGATACAGGGCATAAAAACTAATTTCCGATATCTGGCGGCTCTGGAATACGTTTGAGAAATTGCTGAATACGGCCGCAATGACTGCGATCAGAAGGATATGTACCAGATTGTCCTTGCAGCTTCCAAACGCATATCCCAGCTGTTCCGTTACCAGCCGGTTCAGCAGCTGGGCGGAAAATGTCAGATCCCCGGAAATGACTCCCATCAGCGTTTCCTTAAAGTCCAGCTTTTCTTCCGGGAACAATTCCTTTAAGGAATCGTCAATTTCCCCAAAATCGAACTCTCCGATCAAGTCCTCCTGCATCCCGGAACTCTCTGCCTTATCCTCCTTAGTTCCCGACTGCCTGGCCTCTTGGGCCTGTGCCGGCAGCGGAGAAAATATTAGGAGCAGGATCACCCACAGGATGGCTGCCTGTACTATTTTTCGCCGCCTCATGACAGAAATTCCTTTATGGTATTTAAAAGCGCCATCAGAACCGGCATGCTTAATACCAGAACCGCCAGCTTGCCGAATATCTCGATCTGCAGCGCAATCGTCTGATAGCCCGCGTCCTTGCAGATGCCCGCGGAGAATTCGGCCACATAGGTAATCCCCAGCATCTTGATCAGCGTACCGATATAGGCGGTATCCATATTGATATAATTGGCGATGGTCCGCAAGGCATCGATGATCACTTCCAGCCGCCCGATGATGGCAAAGAAGATGACCAGGCTAAGCGCCACGCTGATATAGATGCCATACTCAGACTTTCCGCTTTTAAACTGTACGGCCAGCAGGGTGCCGGCGACCCCGATGATCCCGATCTGTATCATATTCATGGGTATTCCTTCTTTCTACAGCGAAAATAAATGCTGGATGGATTCAAACAGGTCATAGATGTATGGCACGATCCAGAACAGCACCAGCAGAAGTCCCGCAAGGCTTGTAAGGAATGCCTGCTCTTCCCTTCCGCTGTGCTTTAAGACCTGGCTTAAGACGGAGACCAGGATTCCCACCGCAGCTATTTTAAATATTAGATTTACACTCATGCACGCCTCCTCTATATTAACAGGACGGTAATAAATATCCCGCTCATCACGCCCAGGCAGTGGCATAATCTCACCTTTGCCTTCATCCCGCCCCGCATCTCTTCCATGGAAAGGCTCATTTCCTCCAGGTAGAGGTCGAGAGTCTTTACCTGCATCTCGATATCCGCGACCCCCAGCTGGCCTCCAAGATTTATCAGTTTGTCCAGTTCCTCCTCCGGAAGGCCGGATGCCCCCAGATATTCTCTTGCCGTATCTTCCCATATATCCTCCAGCGTACCCCTGTTCTTATGCTCCAGCCTGTCGTATATTTCCAGAAGCCATCCTTTATATGGCTCCCTGGAAGATGTCCCAATATGACGGAACGCTTCCCCCAGATAAGACCTGGCATACCGTATCTCGCTTCTCAACTGGTAGACCAGCTTCTTGAGATACTGCATCTGGACATACTGGTCGTTGATACGGTCTGCCGCCCGGATGCCCCATAAAGAGGTGGCTCCTATGATCAGGACAGCCCCGAAGGTCTTGACCATGGCCGTCATCTGGTATCTTCCCTGTACAGAAGGCTGCCCCGGTGATCGAAGATGCCATCAATCTGCCCTACGTGCCCGCGGTTTCCCAGAAGGATGTACCGTTCAAAGCGTCCCTGGGCGATCATCTGGTCAAGGAGAGGCTTCTTTCTTAATTCTTCCATGGAGCCTGCATGGACAGTGGCCAGCATCTTGCAGCCACAGTGCATTGCGTATTCGATGGCATGTACATCTTCTGCCGAGCCAATCTCATCCACGGCAATGACCTCCGGCCCCATGGAGCGTATCAGCATGATCATGCCTTCCGCCTTGGGGCACCCATCCAGCACGTCCGTGCGGATTCCAAGATGGTTCTGGGCGACCCCCATATAGCAGCCTCCAATCTCCGACCTCTCATCCACCACTCCCACAGCCATGCCCCTGACCCAGTCATTTCCATCGGAGATCTGACGGATCATATCCCGAAGAAGCGTTGTCTTGCCGCATCTTGGAGGCGATATGACCAGCGTATGGTAAAGGCTTCTGTTATTGGCAATATAGGGAAATACTTTATCTGCGCATCCAAGCACTTCATGGGACATCCGCACATTGACGGATGAGATATGCTTCAGGTTCTTTACTTTGCCGTTCTCTATGATTGCCTGTCCTGTCATTCCTACCCTGTGTCCTCCTTCAATCGTGATAAACCCCTGCTTCATTTCTTGCTCGTATGCATATAAGGAATAATTGCTGATATATTCCAGCATCTCCCTTACATCTTCTTTTGTAACCATATAAGGCTTGCCACGCTGCCCGCCCAGGATCAGTTCCTCGCCCCTGTAGATCAGAAGCAGCGGCTTTTCCACCCGCAACTTGATCTCCTGCAGATACTCATACTGCAGCTGCTCCTTATGGAGCAGAATGCGCACGCTGCGCGGCAAGACATTCAAGATTCTGTTTTCCTGCATATTTGTCCACCTCTTTACACCAATATATGAGACGACTTTCAATTTATTCCCAAATATGTTACAATCCGTATATTCAAGTATCAGATTTCTACGGAAAGGATGAATTTTCTATGATCGCTGTATTACTCGCGCCTGTCTACCTCCTATTGAATGCTTATATTTTCCGCTGGCTGATCCGCTATATGGGAGCCTGCACGCATCATTTTAAGAAGACTTGGGTCAGGCTGGTCGTTCTGGCCGTCTACGGCTTTTTGGCCTTATCCATCCTGCTGGCCTTTTTCTGGCCTGCCAGATGGCTGATCTACCTTTCAAATATCTGGTTTGGCACCCTCTGCTATATTCTGCTTACCGTCCTGGCTGCAGATGGCATACGCCTGATTGCAAAGCTGATCGTCAAGCGCGGGAAGAAGCGGGAATGGAAGGAATCCCGGAGGCTCTTCGTCGTCAGCGGCACGTTCTGCATTGCACTGATCCTCTCCCTGTCCGTCTATGGCTATCTGAATGCCCGCCATATACATACCACAGATTATTCCGTAACCATTAACAAGACTTGCAAAAATCTGGATTCCATGAGAGTCGTCCTGGTAGCGGACCTCCACCTGGGCTACAGCGTGGGAAATGCGCAGATGTCCCAGATGGTTAAAAAGATCAATGCCCAGGAGCCGGATCTGGTGGTAATCGCGGGGGACATCTTCGACAATAATTACGATGCCTTGAAAAATCCAGATAAGATCGCCCGCACGCTACGTGGTATTAAAAGCAACTACGGCGTATATGCCTGCTACGGCAATCACGATATCCAGGAAAAGATTCTGGCTGGCTTCACGTTCAGCCACGACAAGAAAAAAATGAGTGATCCCAGAATGGATCAGTTTCTTAAGGATGCCCATATCCAGTTTCTGCACGATGAGGGCGTCCTGATCGATGACTCCTTCTATCTCTTTGGCAGGGCTGACAGGGAGCGCCCCGGACGTGGCATCTCCAAGCGTTTAAGCCCAAAGGAGCTGACAGAGGATATGGATCAGGACAGGCCGATCCTTGTTATCGACCATGAGCCGGATCAGCTGCAGGAGCTTGCCGATGCAGGCGTAGACCTGGATCTGTGCGGACACACCCATGATGGCCAGATGTTTCCGGGCAATCTGACGATCAAGCTGCTCTGGGAGAATCCTTGCGGCTATCTGAAAAAAGATCGGATGCACAATATCGTCACCTCCGGCGTGGGCGTATTCGGGCCTAATATGAGGGTGGGAACTAAGAGCGAGATCTGCGTGATAGATGTGGGGTTTCAGTAGAATTATTGGGATTGGAGGACGCCAGCGTGCCGGCAGGAGGCAGTTCCTACGACGCTCCGGCGTCCTGCATCTCTTGCACTGATCTGTGAGGCTGCGGAAGAGTCGCCGATAGCGGCTCCTCTCCCACAGCCTAACATCTCAGGCAAGGATATTCCGGACGCCGCCGCTTCCCTTCGGAACTGCCTCCTGCTGGCCCGCTGGCTGACTGCAATCCGATGGTAATTCTTGATGGGTGAGACGCTTTATTTTATTGGCTTATGGCGGGGATTTTTATATATGCATAAATTTGTGAAGGATGGATTTTCGTTTTTATGAGACATGTGTTGATCGTGGATGATGATGTTTTTATTAATCGTATGCTTGAGGAGGTTCTTGTGAAGGAGAATTATCGGGTTTCTCATGCTTATTCGGGGACAGAGGCTTTGCTTTTGCTTTCTTCTTGCAGGCCGGATCTGATTCTTCTTGACCTGATGCTTCCGGGCTTAAGCGGGGAGGATGTGCTCTCACAGATATGCGGCATTCCTGTAATCGTCATGAGCGCTAAGGCAGAGGTTGGCAGCAAGGTCTCACTTCTTCTTGGCGGCGCGGCCGATTATATTACCAAGCCATTTGATATCGAGGAACTGCTGGCAAGGATCACCGTCCAGTTTCGCAAAACGTCTGCCGGTGCATCTTCTGTCCTGAAGCATGATGATCTTTCTTTAGACATTGTTACCCGTACAGTTGCCATAGGCGATAAGAATATAAGGCTTACCAAGACGGAATTTGCGATATTAAGACTTTTAATGGAGAATCCTGCCCAGGTAATCCCCAAGACGGTCCTCCTTGAGCGCATCAGCGAAGACACGCCTGACTGCATGGAGAGTTCCCTGCGGGTACATATCAGCAATCTGCGGAAGAAGCTGCGGGACGTCTCAGGCAAGGATTACATTGAAGCGGTTTGGGGAATTGGCTTTAAAATGGCTGAAGAATAAAATATTTACTATTTCTTAACACTTTTCTTAACAGCTTCCTTAACTATCATCGGTTAGAATAGCAGCATCAAATAAAAGGAGGCTTTCATATTATGGAATACGCTTTGACAGCAAATCATCTGATGAAAAAGTATGGGCGTTCCAACGCGCTGGACAATTTTTCCATGCAGGTTCCCAAAGGAGCAATCTATGGGTTTGTAGGAAAGAACGGGGCGGGCAAGACGACGCTGATTCGTCTGGCCTGCGGGCTTCAATCACCAACGTCCGGGACCTTTACGCTATATGGGGTCAAAAATACCCAGAAGGGAATCCGGAAAGCACGCCGCAGAATGGGGGCCGTCGTAGAAGCCCCTTCGATCTATCTGGATCTGTCTGCCGCGGATAATCTGAAACAGCAGTACCATGTACTGGGACTTCCCTCGTTCGATGGCATCCCGGAACTGCTGAAATTAACCGGTCTTAATGATACCGGGAAGAAAAAGGCGAAAGATTTTTCCCTTGGCATGCGCCAGCGGCTTGGAATCGCCATAGCCTTGGCTGGCAGGCCGGATCTGCTTATTCTGGATGAGCCGGCCAATGGCCTGGATCCACAGGGAATCATCGAGATCCGCGAACTGATCCTTAGGCTGAACCGGGAGCAGCAGATCACGGTATTGATTTCAAGCCATATCCTGGACGAACTTTCACGCCTTGCTACCCATTATGGCTTCATAGATAAGGGACATATGGTGAAGGAAATGACGGCCAAAGAACTGAAGACCGCCTGTCGGAAATGTACCCGGCTAACGGTAACTGCCACCGCCATCCTTGTCCGCACGCTGGACAGGATGGGCCTGGATTATGAGGTCATATCGGATACGCAGACGGATATTTATGGAGAATTTCCTGTCACGGAACTGACTTTGGCTTTGGCAAAGGAGCGCTGCAGCATACTGTCCCTGCATGAGCATGACGAATCACTGGAAAACTATTATATTAATCTGGTGGGAGGTGACAAGTATGAATAAGCTTTTACGCGCAAATTTTGCCCGCCTCTGGAAAAACCGTCCATTTCTAGTCGGCCTGGCATTTATGTTCCTGGCCGGAAGCGCATATGTCTTAAAGCAATACCAGCAAATCAAGGTATACCAGATTCCCGTAAGCCTGGAATCTACATTTTTCACTTACGCGATGCTGATCGGCGTCCTTAGCGCCATCTTCTGCTCTCTGTTCCTGGGGGTAGAATACGGGGACGGAACCATGCGAAATAAGATCATCGCCGGACACAAAAGAACGGATATTTACCTTTCCAATCTGATCACCAATCTATCCGCTTCCCTTCTCATGTGCCTGTCATACATCTTGTCAAACGTGGTTCTTGGCATTCCTCTGCTGGGATTTCAGAAGGCCAGCCTCTCTGATATACTGCTATTGATATCGGGAAGCTGCGTCACGGTGGCTGCGCTTTGCTCGGTCTTCACTATGATCAGCCTTCTGATTCAGAACAAGGCTCTGGCGCCTATCGTCTGCATTGTAGGAATGTTTCTGATGCTGGGCGCCGTATCAGAGATTAAGCGGATGCTGGACCAGCCAGAGTATTACTATGACAATGTAAAAAATAAAAATTACCTGGACGGGGAGATCCGTGAGAAATTCGAATTCTGTTATAATTTTCTGCCAGCAGGACAGGAAATGCAGTACGCAGCCATGAAAACTGAGAACATTGGCGGGATGTGTCTGTATTCTCTTGGCATCACGGCTGTCACAACAGGTATCGGAACCTTCTTCTTCCGAAAAAAGGATATAAAATAAGCAAAGAGGTATTGGCATGAATATTTGGATCTGTCTATTATGGGCTGCACTTATCATCATCGTTATACTATTGGTCAAGCTCCATCTTCTTAGAAAGGCCGCACAGGAGATCCGGGTGGCGGTCTGCGAAAAACTAAAGGAAGAGACGAACACATTGATTGACATTTCCAGCCATGACGCCCAGATGCGCCTGCTGGCCGACTGCCTCAACCAGCAGTTAAAGGAACTCAACGCCAGAAGGCAGCGCTATGAGCAAGGCGACCTGGAACTGAAGGAGGCTATCTTGAATGCGTCCCATGACCTTCGAACCCCATTGACAGCCATCTCTGGATATCTGCAATTGCTAAAGCAGGAGGAATGCTCGGAAAATGCCGGAGACTACCTCGCCATTATCGAGAATCGTACAGCGGCGCTGCGTTCTCTCACAGAAGAACTCTTCCGCTATACGATTGCTGTCTCGGATGCCGAAGCCCTCACGCTGGAGGAGGTTTCCATCAATAGCGCGCTGGAGGCCAGCATCGCTTCTTACTATGGAGCCTTAAGCCAGAAAGGAATCACGCCAAAGATATCTTTGCCGGAAAAATCAGTCATGCGGACCCTGAACAAGGACGCTTTATCCCGGATCTTCGGCAATATTATCTCCAACGCGATCAAGTATAGCGACGGGGATCTGCGTGTTACGCTGACGGAAGCCGGAGAGGCCATATTTACAAACCATGCGTCTGCCATGACCGAAACGCAGGTAGGCAAGCTCTTCAACCGCTTTTACACGGTAAATACCGCCCGGCATTCCACCGGCCTTGGACTTTCTATCGCAAAGGCGCTTACGGAACGGATGGGAGGAACGGTGACCGCAAATTGTAAAGACAATCTTCTAAGCATCCATGTGATCTTTCCAGATTAAAAAGGCTGCGATTCATCCTCCTGGCTTGAGGAAAACGCCAGGAGGATGAATCGCAGCCTTATCAAATTTTCTACAGTTCCAGCAGGCCGCTGATGTCCTTGATCACATGGTCTGCTCCTGCTTCTTTATATATGTCGGTAACTCTCTGGCATTCTGCCATTCGCTTTGCAGGCGTAAGGGATTCATACTCTTCCTTCGTATACCCCATCACCGAACTTCCCTCAATCACGCCCACCGTGATAACGCCGGCATTCACTCCTTCTTTGATATCCGCAACGGTGTCGCCTACTTTGATGACCTTCCGAACGGAAGTGACGCCCAGTGCCTCCATATTGCGGAACATCATATAGGGGTATGGACGGCCCGCATTGCCGACGGCGTTCGGGCTGACCCACAGATCCGGCGCATAGCCGTTCTCTTTGGCAATGGGGGCTACAATGTTCATCATCTCATCCGTATACCCTGTGGTGGAGCCTATCTTGATTCCCTGATCCCGCAGCTCGCTAACCGTCTCTATCACATGGGGCTTGATATCTACAAATTTGGGGAGAATCTCAAGCGTCTTCGCCTCCATGATGTGGTAAATGTCATTTACATCCTCTTCATTCCACGCTCTACCCGTCGTTCTTTTCCACAGGCCACCGATCCGATCCATCTGCATCATGGTACGGATATGGTCGATCTTCAGCATTCCCATAGGTTTTCTTACTTCTTCCATAGTCGGCTCGATTCCAAAACTCTTAAATGCCTCTACAAAGGCCTGTACCGGAGCAAAGCATCCATAGTCCACCGTCGTGCCCGCCCAGTCAAAGATTACTGCTTCTATACGTCTCATCTGGCACCTCCTAATGTTCTGCGAAGAACTCTTTCAATATATCCGCAAGTTTTAAAATATCCTCTTGATAGACCTCTCCGATATTGCCGATGCGGAAGGTATCGGCCTGCGTCACCTTGCCCGGATAGATGGCATATCCTCTCTCCTTGATATAGTCATACATTTCCTGGAAGGAAAAATCATGGCGGTCTGGATAGAAAAAGGTGGTGATGATCGGGCCCTGATGCGCGGCGTCTATGTATGGGCGGATTCCAAGTTCTTCCATCTTCTCGATCAGCAGCTGGTTATTCTCTCGGTAGCGTTTTTCCCTTGCCAGGATTCCGCCTTCCTTCTTAAGTTCCCGGAGGGCCTGGGCAAAAGCAAGCACCACATGGGTTGGCGACGTAAACCTCCATTTCCCGTCCACATGCATCGTCTTCCACTGATCATACAGATCCAGCGAGAGACTTCTCGCCTTTCCCGCGCTGGCGATCAGATCCGCCCGATTACAGATGATAAAAGAGAATCCCGGAACTCCCTGTATGCACTTATTCGCGCTGCTTACGAGGTAGTCGATCCCCAGTTTCTGGACCTCGATATCCACGCCGCCAAAACTGGACATGGCATCTACGATAAAGATTTTCCCGGCTCTTTTCACTACCTCCGCCACGGAAGCGATATCATTGAGGATCCCTGACGTGGTCTCGCTATGTACCATAGCCACATGGGTGATGGATGGATCCTCCCGCAGATACTCTTCTATCTTCCCGGCGGAAGGCATCCTGTCATAATGCTCATGATAAGCGGTGTAAGAGAGCTGATTGTGCCTGGCAATATCCTCCATCCTCTCTCCGTATGCTCCGTTGGCCGCAATCAGCAGTTTGTCATCTTCTCCGATAACACTGGATAATACGGACTCCACTCCGAACGTCCCGCTTCCCTGCATCAGGACGACCGTATATATCTCATGATCTACATGGGCAAGATCAAGAAGTTCCTCCCTGATCTGCTGGGTAATCTTCTTATAATCGTCATCCCAGGTGCAGTGGTCGAACAGCATTTCTTCTTTCACCGTATCCGTAGTCGTAAGCGGCCCCGGAGTAAGTAGTTTATAATTCTTCACTTTCCAAAACCTCCTTTTTATTTGCACTCTTCTGAAAGTGCCTGGTGCTTTTCCAGCAGTTTTACAGATAGTTTTTCCGGGAAGGCCTTCGGATTGCCTGACTTATTGGCATCATCCACCTTTTCGCCTTCATATAGAGGAATCGGATATGTCTTAAGCAATTCCTCTCTGCCGTTAGCAATGATGCACTCCGCCATCTTCATGGCCTCCTCATTCTTTTCATCCTTATTATTGACTACTGCCACAGATTCTGTCAATGTAAAATTTCCTTCTTCTGGATCCACATAATCAATCGGGAGTTCTTCTTCCTTATCCGCAACCGCCTGATGCCTCAGGCCAAATCCGATTGCCACTTCCCCGGCTCTTACCTTCTTAATGGGGCCAGATCCGGAATCCTCGATGTGGGCGCCTGCATTTTCATAAATATCCGCCAGGATATCCTTTGCCTCTTCCTCCCCATATTCGCTGACCAGCGCCTGGATCAGAAGCCATGCGGTGGAGGAACTCTGGATGTCCGTCACCGATATCATGTCCTTGTAGACGGGATCTGCCAGGTCCTTGATGGATGCCGGCACTGGAAGGCTATTCTCCTTCACCATCTCCGTGTTATAGATAATCGCCCCTTCCTGGGCAGTGATTGGCGTATAATAAGACGGATATTCATCCAGCGCGCCTGTCTCAAATTCTAAATCCTGAAACATCGGATGCTCTTCCTGCGCGCTTTCCAGGTAAAAAGAACTCATGGTAACCAGGTCTGCCTCGATATCGGCCCCTTCTGCCAGAAGCTTGCCTCCAAGTTCCGATGTTCCAAAGGTCTGCACGATGTATTTCCCCTCATAACCATTGGAGTCGAGCGCGTTCTTCATGGCCTCCACCGCCTCGT
Source organism: [Clostridium] scindens (assembly GCF_019597925.1). NCBI lineage: Bacteria > Bacillati > Bacillota > Clostridia > Lachnospirales > Lachnospiraceae > Lachnoclostridium > [Clostridium] scindens. The sequence goes on from NZ_CP080442.1 coordinate 2,098,202, forward strand.
CGTCCGCATTGGTATATAGTATTACCTGTTCCCCGGCTGCGTTACCGCTGCCGGCACAGCCCGTCAGCGCGCTGCCTGCAAGCAGCGTAAAAGCCATTCCCACAAATGCCGCTTTTTTTATTTTTCTCATCCTTCTTTTCTCTCCTTTACTTTCTCTCCATTTTCTATCTGCCAGGAGCGTAAGCAGTAGCTTCCCGGCCAGATTCGTAAATAATATCAGCAGTGACAGCACAAAGATCTCATTGAACTTCGCAAAGTGCTGCAGTTCCTTAATCTTCGTCGTAATAACCATGGTCCTTGCCCCCGCCAGGAAGATGATGGCACTGACCGTCACCATGGCATTCACAAAATAGTAGCTGAATACTTCCAGAAGGGATGACGCCGCATTGGGCGTTACTACCCTTGCCAGCGTCTTGATCCAGCTGTCCCCCATCAGCCTTGCCGTCTTCTCCCAGGACAGGCTCATCTTCGCCAGAGAATTCTTCATCATCATGTATGGGGTAGCGAAGAAATGCACCAGATTACAGATGATGATCAGGGCAAACGTATTCTGAAGTCCGGTCCCTGTAAAGGCCAGCATGAACGCGATTCCTAAGACCATTCCCGGAATCGTATTCGTGATGGATGCGATGCCCTCGATGATGTTCTTCGCCCGGTTGTCCATGCTGCTTCTCGCCGTAACGATCGCAGCCCCATAAGCCATGAGAGTACCGAGGGCTGCCGTCAGGATTGCCGTAAGAAGCGAATTCTTATACACCATTGTAAGCGATGGGTCCGCAAGTGCATTTCTTACATGCTCCATGGTAAAACGCATCTCATAGGGCCACCCTTTGACAAAAGGCACGATGAAGATCACCGCGAATATGGCCAGGACTCCCAGAAGAATCAGCGCCGTCAGAATCGCGCAGATGACATCCCGCATCCGGCTCTTCTTATTCTCCATCTGCGTAATCTTACTGTACCGTACGTTATATCTCTCTAAATACGCGACTACGGATATACTGACGATGGAGGGCAGCAGCATGATGACCGCCACAACGGCTCCATTGTTAAAGTCCGGCACGCTTCCAAGCATCTGGGCGTAGAGAACCGAAGCGATGACTTCCACTCTGCCTCCTACGGATGCTGGTATGCCAAAGTCGGTAAAGCACAGGAAGAAGCATTGGATAAATGATACCGCCAGCGTTCCTGCCAGCGGGCGCAGCAGCGTTTCCCTGAATGTCCCCCAAGCGCTGTCTTTCATAACTCTGGATACCACCATGAATTTCTTGTCGATGTATCCCATGGTATTGTTGATTAGCATAAATGAGATTGGAAGCGTATAGATGACATAGCCGATCAATAGGCCGCAGATTCCATAGATATCAAAGGCCTGCCTGCCAAGTAATCTAGTGAAAAGCCCCTGCTTTCCGAACGAATAGATAATCGCGAATCCATAAGTGATCGTAGGCAGAAGCATCGGCAGCAGGGCCAGCGTTTTAAGCGTCTTCTTGTATCCGTTCCCGACGTTGGTATAATTGACCGTATAGGCCATGATGAACGCAAGGCCTGTGGCTATGGCCGCTCCCAGCGCTGATATAGCCAGACTGTTGCGAAGCGCCTTTAAGAATCCTTTTGCAGCAAAGATCTCTTTATAGTTCGCCAGGGAGATGCCCCCATCCGCCTGAAAGGATTTCAGCAGAAGCAGTATGAGCGGGAATGCCAGAAATACCATAAAAATGAGCATGATCACCGTCCATACAGCCCTTGCCTCCGTATTCTTCTTTGCCATCTAGCCCACCTGCCATGTCTGTCTTAGAGGTCTTTCCTTGCTAAACAGGGAGAAGATATTGTTCTTCTTTACCTCCAGCTGCTTCAGAATAAATTCTTTTACAAACCGGTTGCCCGGAGCTTCGATAATCTCCTCTGGCCTCCCATACTGGGAAATGCTGCCCTCATTGATGATCAGCACCCGGTCGGATAAGGTCAGCGCCTCTTCGGGATCATGGGTGACGATGATCGTTGTCAGGCTGTATTCTTTTGCGATCATCTTAATCCTGTCCTTAATAGACTCTTTGATGACGCCGTCCAGGGCGCTGAGCGGCTCATCCAGAAGCAGAATCTTCGGCTTCATGACCATAGTTCTTGCAAGCGCCACCCTCTGCTTCTGGCCTCCTGAGAGCTGGTCAATCTTCTTGTCCAGATGTTCTTCCAGGCCCAGCAGGCTGATCAGTTCTTCTACTTCTTCCCCGGTAGATATATCCGGCTTATTTCTCAGCCCATAGGTAATATTTTTATAGGCATTCAGATGCGGGAACAAGGCATAGTCCTGAAATACGATATTGAATCCCCTTTCTTCCATAGGCACATCCGTCAAATCTTTTCCTTCAAAAATAATCCTGCCGCTATCTGTCTGCGTAAGCCCCAGGATCAAGTTAAGCAGCGTCGTCTTTCCGCTTCCGGAGGGTCCCAGGATGGATACGATCTCGCCTTTTTCAATCTCCAGGCTGATATCCTTCAGGATGGATACTCCGTAAAATGATTTACTGATTTTTTCTAATTTCAACATTGCGGAAACTCCTTTCTCTTTCATTCTTCTGTTCGAACAAGACTACTTTAACTATTTCGAACTTCAAAAACAACAAAATCCAGGTAAAACTTGTGTAAAGCCATATCCAAGCGGCTCCTGCCACCCTTTTTCCCTGCGCAAAAAAGGCCTTCCGCCAGGAAAATCCATTCGATTCTCCGGCGGAAAGCCTCTTTTTATCTCTTATTATATTGTTCTATTTTTGTTCGCTTTGGCCTTAAAACATTTCCTATGACTTATTGTAAGCCGATATTTTACCAAAAATTATTCTTTTATATCTTACTTGCGTGTATTTTTCTCCTATCTGTACAAATTCACTTAATATTCTTTTTCTATTTCCTGTACCATCTGATAGAGTCTTTCATTTGCAGGGACCGGTATCTGATGTTTCTTACCAAGTTCAATCACCGTGCCCGCAAACATCTCTACCTCAGAGTGCCTCCTGGATACCCGGTCCTGAGCCATAGATGGAATGCCCTCAGGATCCAGCGTCTCAAGCAGCCCTACATAATAATCCCGGTCCGCCCCGGTAAGCGCGATGCCTTCCGCATTTCCAAGCGCGATCACCTCTTCCATGGCTGCGATCATCGTATCATGTGCCTCGCCTTCCCGAAGAACGCCCGCATAGTTGGTTCCATAAGTCATGCAAGTCTGGTTTACGCCTACATTCAGCATGAACTTGCCCCAGATGCGGTGCATGATGTCTGCGTCTTTCTGATAAGGCATCTGGATCTCGTCGAAGTACTTTGATACTGCCTCTACATTCTTCTCCTGCTGTGGCAGTTTTGCTCCGATGCGTAGTTCTCCCATCTGCGTATACTTAAGCTCGTTGCCGAACTTCATGGCATCCATCCCCTGAGCCACCGTGTAGATCATCTTGTCTGCTCCATACTGCGCTGCAATCCGGTCATCACTGCTGATGCCGTTCATCACCGACATAATAATGGTGTCATCTCCCACGCAATGCTTCATGGTCTCTACCGCAGAAGCGAGGCCATTGTATTTTACCGCCACGATCACAAGATCCGCCTTTTCCGCCTTCTCGCTGTCCTCCATACAAAACGTCTGCTCCTTTTTGTTGCATAAGAATACCTGGCCTTCATACCTTTTAAGCCTGGAACTGTCCATCACAAAACATACGGCATCCTCGCCTGCGCGTTCCTTTATGTAATTCGCGTACATCACTCCGAGTGCTCCCATTCCGATAATCTTAACCTTCATATGACATCCTCCTTTATGTTTGATTCATTTTTGCACGGGTATTTTTCAATTTTGCACACCAGTTATGTAAGTTGAGCACGTAACATTTTTCAAAAATGTTACGTGCTCAACTTAAAAATGTTACGTGTTCTTTTTTATTTTGCCACGTCTTTCATGCTGAAGGACAGTCTGCCCATTTTGTCTTTGCCAAGGCATACCACCTTAACTACATCGCCAAGCGTCAGCACGTCTTCTACATGGTTGATTCTTTCCTTCGATATCTTGGAAATGTGTACCATTCCTTCTTTTCCAGGCGCGAACTCCAGGAATGCGCCGAATTCCTTGATGCTTACGACCTTTCCTTCCAGTACCTGGCCTGCCTCGAAATCGGTCACGATGATCTGGACCAGTTTCTTTGCCTCTTCCATGCTGTCAGCATCGGTTCCGCAGATAGATACGGCTCCGTCATCGGTAATATCGATCTTGACTCCGGTCTGGTCGATGATTGCATTGATCGTCTTTCCGCGCTGTCCCACTACATCTCCGATCTTCTGTGGATCGATCTGCATCTGGATGATCTTCGGAGCATACTGGCCTACTTCCGGTCTTGGCTCTGCGATGGTCTTGGACATTACTTCATCCAGGATGTAGGTTCTTGCTTTCTTCGTTGCCGCAATCGCTTCCTCGATAATCGGCCTTGTCAGGCCATGAATCTTGATATCCATCTGGATGGCTGTGATTCCCTTATGAGTTCCAGCCACCTTGAAGTCCATGTCTCCAAAGAAGTCTTCCAGGCCCTGGATGTCTGTCAGTACCAGATAGTCATCGTCTAAATCGCCCGTCACCAGTCCTGCTGAGATTCCTGCCACTGCGGCCTTGATCGGCACACCGGCTGCCATTAAGGACATTGAGGATGCGCAGATGCTGGCCTGGGATGTAGAACCGTTGGATTCAAATGTCTCGGATACGGTACGGATCGCATATGGGAATTCCGCCTCACTTGGAAGTACCGGTATCAATGCGCGCTCTGCCAATGCGCCATGTCCGATCTCCCGTCGTCCCGGGCCTCTGGACGGCCTTGTCTCTCCTACGGAGTAAGACGGGAAGTTATAGTGATGCATATATCTCTTAGAAGTCTCTGCCTCATCCAGGCCATCCAGCCTCTGAGCCTCTGCAAGCGGAGCCAGGGTGGTGATGGTGCAGATCTGAGTCTGTCCTCTTGTAAACATAGCTGAGCCGTGAACCCTTGGAATCAGGTCAATCTCTGCAGCAAGCGGCCTGATCTGGTCGATGGCTCTTCCGTCCGGACGCTTCTGATCCTTTAAGATCATCTTGCGCACCGTCTTCTTCTGGTACTGGTATACAGCCTCTCCAAGCACATTCAGCCATTCTTCATTGTCTGCAAATGCCTCTTCAAGTTTTGCCGTGATCACGCGGATATTTTCTTCTCTGGTCTGCTTGTCATCCGTAAATACGGCTTCTTCCATCTCAGACGGAGGAACAATCTCCTTGATTGCGGCAAACAGTTCTTCTGGAACCGCACAACTTTCATATGTGTGCTTCGGCTTTCCGCACTCTGCCACGATCGTCTCGATGAACGCGATGACCTTCTGGTTCAGCTCATGGGCAGCAAAGATCGCGTCGATCATCTTCTGCTCCGGCACTTCATTGGCGCCAGCCTCGATCATGATCACCTTCTCTTTTGTAGAGGCAACCGTGAGCGCAAGATCGGAAGCTTCCTTCTGCGCTGCAGTCGGATTAAATACGAATTCATCATCCACCATGCCTACCTGGGTCGTAGAGATCGGTCCGTCAAACGGAATATCGGATATGGTAGTGGCAATTGCCGCTCCGAGCATTGCCGTGAGTTCCGGAGAGCAGTCCTGGTCTACGGATAATACCAGGTTCTCTAATGTCACGTCATTGCGGTAGTCCTTCGGGAATAAAGGCCTCATCGGACGGTCAATGACACGGCAGGTAAGAGTTGCATTCTCAGATGCCTTTCCCTCTCTCTTATTGAACCCTCCCGGAATCTTTCCTACGGAATATAATCTCTCATTATATTCAACGCTGAGCGGGAAAAAGTCGATTCCCTCTCTCGGCTTCTCGGAAGCCGTTGCCGTACATAACACGGTGGTGTCGCCGTAATGCATCAATACCGCGCCATTTGCCTGCTTGGCAACCCTGTCCACATCTACGCGCAGAGTCCTGCCCGCAAGTTCCATCTCAAATTTCTTATACATAGTGTTCTCCTTTAATTCTTGAAATTACCTGGGAGAGGAACACCGAAACTACTGAAAAATATACTTATCCGGCTATCCACCAGGGCAAATATGCTTTTCAGTGGTCTCGGGTGTAATTTCCTCACCCATAGTCTTAAATATTATAACATATATGATAAAAATGTGCCACCATTAAATTAAAAGAGGCGTTCTTTTGAACGCCCCTTCCTATCACTGCATGAAATTATTTTCTTAATCCAAGTTTTTCAATCAGTGCACGATATCTTGCGATATCAGACTTCTTAAGATATGCCAGAAGACCTCTTCTCTGTCCAACCATCTTCAGAAGACCTCTTCTTGAATGATGATCCTTCGGATTGCTCTTGAAGTGATCTGTCAGATCATTGATTCTTGCTGTCAGGATTGCAATCTGAACTTCCGGTGACCCTGTATCTCCAGGTGTCCTTCCGAAATCTTTTACAATCTGTTCTTTCTGCTCTTTTGAAATCATTGTCATTTCCTCCTATAATTCTTTATTAAACGCCTGATATTAAGCAATGGTTGGAGATTCCATTTACCGAACACCGGCTATTCATACCCAATTAGTATAGCACAGCAGCCTTGTCTTGTAAAGGCAAAAATTATTCCTCGTCCTCATCTTCCATGCCCTCGTCAGGCTCCAGGATAGCAAACGCGATGTTGGTGGCATGATCCGCCACACGTTCCAGTCCGGAGATGGTATCTGAAAATATCATTCCCGCTTCTGGCGTGCATTTATTCTTCGTCAGCCTCTTGACATGCGCGCGCTGCAGCTTCTTCTCCCTGTCATCGATCTCGTCTTCCAGATTTAGGATCTCCTGCATATGCTCCTGGTTCCTGTTGGAGAACATATCCAGCGAGTATTCCAGAATCTCAATGACCTTTTCCGTCATGTCCTGCAGCTGCTTTATTGCCTTGTCGCTGAACTCCACCCCATCATCAATCCGCATTTTTGCCGAATCCGCAAAGTTCTCCGCATGGTCGCCGATACGCTCGATATCATTGACCACATGGAACAGCCCGCCAATCAGTCTTGCGTCGGCAATCGGAAGCTCGATTTCATTGACCTTCACCAGATAATCCGTAATCTTGCGGTTCATGAAGTCGATGTATTTTTCCTTGTGGTATACCGCATCGATTTCTTCCTCATTCAAGCTGCAAAGCGCATCCATACCCTTTTTCAGATTGCCGATGGCGATCTTTCCCATGTGCTCGATTTCCCGGATTCCATCCAGCACTGCCGTTGTCGGCGACAGGATCGAGCCCCCGCCTATGTAGAGCAGTTCGTACTCGTCCTCCGGCGTGGCGTCTTTTCCGGGAACCACCATGTAGGTTGCCTTGACGATCCATCCCATGAACGGGAACAGTACGACCACTTCGAACACCTTCATAAGCGTATGGGCATTGGCCACCGCCCGGGCCGTATTTCCTCCGGACAGGTGCAGGATGCCCTGGGTGATCGGATCCAGCGCTACCATCAGAATAATGAAGGCAATAGCCGATCCTACGACATTAAACAGAAAATGAATCATGGCCGCGCGTTTTGCATCCTTCTTTCCGCCAAGACTGGCAAGAAGCGCAGATACGCAGGACCCGATATTACATCCCAGGATCAGGAACGGGCAGATTGCAAATGCCAGCAGTCCCTGGGATGCCATCAGGATTACGATGCCGACGGTTGCTGAAGAACTCTGCAGGATCGCCGTAATCACGAATCCCACCAGGATCGCCGCAAATGGATTGCGCAGCGTCCGCAGCAGTTCTACAATGTGCGGAGATTCTTTGATCGATGTCATAGCATCTCCCATGATGCTCAGTCCCATAAACAGGATACCGAATCCCAGCACGACTTCTCCTGCCCTCTTGATGCTCAGTTTCTTGCAGAACATGACCATGATCACGCCCGCCATGACGAACAGTGGCGCGATATCCGACAGGTTGAATGCGATCAGCTGCCCTGTCACCGTGGTACCGATATTGGCTCCGAGTATGACCCCGGAAGCCTGAAGCAGATTCATCAGCCCGGAATTTACAAAACTGACTACCATGACCGTAGTCGCGCTTGAAGACTGCACCACGGCTGTAAACAAGATACCTACCAGCATGCCGATAAACCGGTTCTTCGTGAAAAACTCCAGAATGCCGCGCATCTTGGCGCCGGCAGCTTTCTCCAGCCCTTCGCTCATCAGCTTCATGCCAAACAGGAATAAGCCTAGTCCCCCAAGCAACATAAAAAATGTTGTGATACTCATTCGTATTCTCCTTTACTTATCCATCCCGAAGAAATGCTTTCCCGCTTCGATGTCCCTGTCAATACATGCCTTCATCTCTTCAATACTGTCAAACTTTTGTTCCGGCCTGCACATGGAAAGCAGTTCAATGGTCACTTCTTTTCCATAAGCGCTTCCTGCATAGCCAAATAAAAAACTCTCTATCAGCAGCCGATTCTCACTGGTCACCGTAGGCTTCACCCCTACATTGGCGATTCCGTGATATCTGGTCCCGTCTACAGCCACATCGCAGAGGTATACGCCGTTAGGCGGCGCGATCTTCGCTTTGGGCCAGGCCACATTAAAAGTAGGAAATCCTAGCGTCCTTCCCAGTTTCTTTCCATGCTCCACGATTCCGGTCAGGCCGTAAGGATAGCCCAGCAGCCGAAAAGCCAGCTTCATGTCTCCCGTCCTTAACACTTCTTTTACATAAGTACTGCTGATAATACGGTCTTCATATCGTTCTTTCTCCACTACCACCAGTTCATATCCGCACTCTTTTTCATAGGCTGCAAGCATGTGAATATCTCCTTGCTTATCATGCCCGAAGCAGAAGTCGGTTCCTACTACCACATAATCCGCGTGAAAAAGTCCTTTGATGATATCCTTAATAAATTCTTCTGCCGGGATCTGGCTGAACTCTCTGGTAAAAGGGCATTTGATCAGATAATCCACCTGCCCCTCCAGATGCATCTGCCGCTCTTTGTCATTCATCAGGACTTGCGGATTCAGGCCCTTTTCTTCCCACAGAGGCCGCATGTCGAACGCGCATACTATACTGTTGATCTTATCCTTTTCTCCATATTCCCGTACCTTCTTCACCAGTTTCTGGTGGCCCTTATGCAGGCCGTCAAACTTTCCAAACGTAACTGCTGATTTCCCGCTGTCATTATAGTTAGACAGTCCTCTAATATATTGCATACTTGTCCCTCTTAACCGTTAGATATATTCGTTAAAAAACATCTTTACGATGTGATATTCTTTTCTCTCTTCCTTCCAGGCGTAGATTGCGATAAACTGTCCAGCCTCGTTATACAGCCTCACGTCTTCCCCGTCTGCTATCCCTTCCCCGCCAGTCACCGCCTTCGGAGGCAGGGAATTTCCATTTCTGGCCAGGGATATCCGCGGCTCCTTTACTACAATCTTCCGATATCCGCCAAACATGGCATCTACCGGCACCAGGACTTCCCCTAGCGTTCCTTCCTGCATCCTCTTATGGATGTCCGCAAGCGTCAGACTGTCTGACAAGAGAAAACTGCTGACTTTTGTACGAACCAGTTCCTCCATACAGCCGCCGCAGCCTAGCTTTTCACCGATATCATGGCATAGTGTACGGATATAAGTCCCTTTGGAACAGGAGACTTCCATCCATACCCTGGGAAGATTCATCTTAAGCACGCGAATCTGGTAAATGTCCACCGGACGTGCCTTTCGCTCCACCACCTTGCCTTCTCTTGCAAGTTCATATAATCTCTTCCCGCCTACTTTCAGCGCCGAATACATCGGCGGAACCTGGCTGTATCCTCCCACGAAGCTTTGGATTGCCTCCTGGACCTCTTCTTCGCCAATGCCTGCTGTATCGGCCGTTCCAAGAACCTCGCCCCCTGCATCCTGCGTATCGGTTGATACGCCCAGCAGAAGAACGGCTTCATAGGTCTTGTCCTTATCCGTCAGCATATCGCACAATTTCGTGGCTTTTCCCAGACATACCGGCAGGACGCCGGTAGCATCCGGGTCCAGCGTGCCCGTATGCCCGATCTTCTTCTGCCCTGTGATTCCTCTGAGTTTCGCCACAACGTCATGGGATGTATACCCTTTTTCCTTATACACATTTAACACGCCGTGTATCATATAGTTCTCCCATCCTATTTATCTAATGTAGTTTCAATCTGAAGTTCAATCTGTCTTGCCAGATTGCAAAGCACATCGTGGGGCGTTCCTGTCATCGTAAGTCCTGCCGCCTTCTTGTGGCCGCCGCCGCCAAAGTATTGTGCTACTTTGCTTACATCCACGTCATACTTGGAGCGCAGGCTGACTTTATATACATTGGTCTCCAGTTCGTACATAAATATCGCCACTTCCACGCCTTTCGTAACACGCAGCTGGCTTACCACCCCGTCCAGATCCTTGGGATCTACGCCATAGAAATCCATGGTGTTTCTTGTGATATAGGATGCAATGCATCTGCCTTCCATGAATAGAATGCTTTCCAGCAATGCCCTGCCAAGAATCTGGTTCTGGGCATAGGTCTTCTCGTAATACGTATCCTGGATGATACGCGGCGCATCCACGCCCTTTTCCAGCAGTTTTGCCGCTGCCCGGAATGTAGAAGGGCCCGCGCAGGAATACTGAAACACTCCAGTATCATGCACGATTCCAAGATACAGGGCCTCTGCCACCCCAAGCGTAATCTTCTCTTCATCCAGCAGATTATAGATCAATTCCGATGTGGAACTGGCATCCGGCACGATATAATTAAAGTCGGCAAATTCCGTATTGCTGATATGATGGTCGATACAGCAGGTGCGTACTGCCTGCTCAAGCAGCAAAGCCGAGAATCCAAGCCGTTCCTTGTCGCCGCAGTCCAGGCAGATGAACAAGTCATATTTTGTATTTTCCGGCAGTTCATGCTTAATGTCTTTTGTGGCCTCTATGCACCGGTAGGCCTGCGGTATCTCCTCCAGATAGACGTCTATGCGCCTGTCTTTATAATTCTCCTTAAGGTACTGATAAAGCCCCATGCAGGAGCCTACGCAGTCCCCATCCGGACGCACGTGGCCGCCAATCGCAATGCGAGAGGCCTCGCCAAGAATATTATTCAGCATCTGCATCACCCTCTGATTTTAATCCCTTTGTCACTTCGTCGATCTTCTTGGACATATTTACTCCATATTCAATCGACTGATCCAGCACGAACCGAATCTCCGGCGTATTGCGCAGATTCAGCGTGCGTGCCAGTTCCCGTCGGATATATCCCTCCGCGCTCTGCAGCCCTTTGATGGTCTCTTCCTGCTCATGCGCATCGCCCAGCACGCTGATATAAGCCTTGCAGGTCTTCAAATCCGGAGCCACTTCTGCTGCGACCACGGAAGTCCAGGGCGCTACGCGCGGATCTTTGATTCCGCCTCTTATGATATTGCTCAGTTCCCGCTGCACTTCTGTGCTGACTCTTGTATTCTTTATGCTTCTTTTTCTCATTTTACTCCCTCTTTTCCGCAGGGAGACGGCCAGACCCCCATATTATCTGGGAATCTCGACCATCTTGAATGCTTCGACGATGTCGCCTTCCTTTACATCATTAAAGTTGGCAAATACAAATCCGCATTCATATCCTGCTCTAACCTCTTTTACATCATCTTTAAAGCGCTTCAGAGATGCCAGAGGACCTTCGAATATGACGATTCCATCCCTTGTAATGCGGACAGAGCAGTCTCTTTCAAACGTGCCATCCTGGACATAGGACCCGGCTATGGTTCCCACTCCGGAAGCCTTGAAGATCTGGCGGACTTCCGCGTGGCCCAGAACCTTTTCTTCAAAGACTGGATCCAGCATTCCCTTCATCGCTGCTTCTACATCTTCAATCGCGTTATAGATTACGCGGTACAGGCGAAGGTCTACGCCCTCGCGGTCCGCAGTCTCCTTTGCCGTAGCATCCGGGCGGACATTGAATCCGATAATGATGGCGTTGGATGCGGAAGCCAGGCTTACGTCCGACTCATTGATCGCGCCTACGCCGCCATGGATGATCTTGACTACGACTTCATCGTTGGACAGTTTCAGAAGGCTCTGCTTGATCGCCTCTACGGAGCCTTGAACATCTGCTTTTACAACGATGCCAAGTTCTTTTAAATTGCCCTCCTGGATCTGGGTAAACAGATCATCCAGGGACAATTTGGATTTGGTATCTTCCAGCAGTTTTACCTTGCTCTGAGAGATAAATGTCTCCGCAAAGCTTCTTGCTTCTTTATCATTTGCACATCCCACGAATACCTCTCCTGCATTTGGGACGTCATTAAGGCCAAGGATTTCCACTGGCATGGATGGTCCGGCTTCCTTCACGCGCCTTCCCTTGTCATCCATCATGGCCCTTACCTTGCCGTGGGCGGAGCCTGCCGCGATGGAATCGCCGACTCTTAAGGTTCCTTTTTGTACCAGAACTGTGGCTACAGAGCCTCTTCCTTTATCCAGTTCGGCTTCCAGGACAAGTCCCCTTGCGCGGCGGTTCGGATTGGCTTTCAATTCCATAACCTCGGCAGTAAGGACGATCATTTCCATCAGATCCTCCAGGCCTTCTCCTGTCTTGGCAGATACCGGAACAAAGATGGTGCTGCCGCCCCAGTCCTCTGGAATCAGCTCGTACTCGGTCAATTCCTGTTTTACGCGGTCGATGTTCGCGCTTGGCTTATCAATCTTATTAACGGCAACCACGATCTCTACGCCAGCAGCCTTTGCATGGTTGATGGCCTCTACCGTCTGCGGCATTACGCCATCGTCCGCGGCAACTACAAGAATCGCGATATCCGTGGAGCTTGCGCCACGCATACGCATAGCCGTGAACGCCTCATGTCCCGGCGTATCCAAAAACGTGATCTTTTCTCCGTTTACTTCTACTACATATGCTCCAATGTGCTGCGTAATTCCGCCGGCTTCCCTGTCGATTACATTGGTATGGCGGATCGCATCCAGAAGGGAGGTCTTGCCGTGGTCAACGTGGCCCATGACGCAGACTACCGGAGGACGCTTCTTCATCTTCTTCTCATCCTCTTCTTCTTCCTTCAGAAGTTCTTCAATTACGTCTATAACCTCTTCTTTTTCGCAGAGGACATCGAACTCCAGCGCGATCTCTTCCGCGGTCTCATAATCAATCTCCTGATTCACCGTAACGATTTTGCCCTGTAAGAACAATTTCTTTACAATCACGGAAGGAACGATCTTCATCTTATCTGCCAACTCCTGAATCGTAAGTACTTCCGGAATAATGATCGACTTAATCTGCTCTTCCACTTTCTGCTCTCTTTGCTGCGGCTTCTGAAGCGGCTGCTTTGGCTCGTTCTTTTTCTTGCCCTTTCCAAGCCCGTCTTCTTCCCCGCGGCGGTACTCCTTCTTCTTATGATCATCTTTGCCCTTTACCTTGCTGCGCTGCGGCTTCTGTGCCGGAGTCTCAGGCGCTGGAATGGCATCATTGCTTCTCCTGTCGTTATTGCGCCTGTCCGGCCTTTCGCCTGGCTTGCGGCTCTGGTTTCTGTCGCCTTGCGGACGATCCTGGCGATTTCCCTGTGGACGGCCTCCCTGCTGCGGGCGGCTTCCCTGCGGGCGATCCTGGCGATTCCCCTGTGGGCGGCCTCCCTGCTGCGGGCGGCTTCCCTGCGGGCGATCCTGGCGATTTCCGGAAGTTCCTCTGGAATCCTGACGGCGGTCATCGCTTCTTTCCTGGCGTCTTGGCGCCTGGCTTCTGTCTGTTGCCGGCCTATCTGCCTGCCTCTCCTGTGTCTGGACTCTTTCCTGGCTTGCGGCAGCCGGACGTCTTGCCTGCTCGAAGGACTTATCTGCCGTTCTCTCTTGCGGCCTTGCCTGCTGGGTAGGCTCCTGGGCTGGCGCTGCCGGACGGGCCTGCTGTTTTGCAGGGCGTCCATTATTGACCTGCATTGGCCTTCCCTGCTGCGGTGTCTGACGGTTGGGCTGCGGGCGTCCCTGTCCTTGCGGCCTTCTGCCCTGCTTTGCGCCATTCTGGGTATTCTGGGGCCGGAACACGTGAACAATGTTCTTCTTTTTCGGCGCCTCGGCCTCCGGCTTCGCTGCTGCATCCTTATTGCCTTTTGTCAAGGCCTTTCTTGCCATATCGGCATCTGCATCCTCCAGGGAACTCATGTGGTTCTTTACTTCTATATTCTTTCCACCAAGGAATTCGATGACTTCCTTGCTTGGAACGTCCAACTCCTTTGCTAATTCATATACTTTGATTTTTGACATACTAACTACCTCCTCTATGCAATTGTGTTCTCTTCTGTATCCATATGCTTCCTGATTCTTTTTGCAAATCCCTCATCCAATATCGCAAGGGACGCCCGGAACTGTTTTCCCATTGCATGCCCCAAGGTATCTTTATCTTTATAAAAATAGATTGGCACGTGATAAAAGTCACACATGTTTTTGAATTTCTTCTTCGTGTTATCAGACGCATCATCGGCAACGATCACCAGGGCTGCCCTGCCGGATTTTACTTCCTTTTCCGTACTGAACTCCCCGCTTACCGTCCTTCCGGCCTTTGTGGCCAGGCCAATGAGCGACAGTATCTTATTCTGATTCAAGTATATCCATCTCCTTTTCCAGCGCATCATACACTTCTTCCGGAATGGACTGCTTGAATGAACGTTCCAGGCCTTTGCTCTTCCTGGCTTTTTCCAGGCATTCTTTGGCCGGACAGATGTATGCTCCACGCCCGTTCTTCCTGCCGGTGGAATCCAGAAGAAATTCTCCCTCGGCAGTCCTGATGACACGAATCATCTCTTTCTTACTCTTCATTTCCTGACAGCCCACGCACTTGCGCATGGGCACCTTTTTATTTCCGCTCAAACAATCACCTATTCCTCTGTATCATCTACTTCTTCAAATTCTATCTCATCTTCCGGATACGCGTCTTCCTCATATCCTTCCTCGTAATCTTCCTCATAAGGCTCTTCGTACATCTCTTCTTCATAGACGCCTTCGCTTAATTCCATATAGTTTTCCGGAAGCTCGCCTGACTCGATGGCCTGCGTCTCGCTCTTGATGTCGATCTTATATCCCGTAAGCCTTGCAGCAAGCCTCGCGTTCTGCCCTTCCTTGCCGATCGCCAGCGACAGCTGGTAATCCGGTACGATGACGCTGGCCGCCTTCTCATCCGGATCGGCCATGACGGAAATAACCTTTGCCGGGCTTAACGCATTCTCGATCAAGATAGCCGGATTGTCGCTCCAGTTGATAATGTCGATCTTCTCGCCCCGCAGTTCATTGACGATGGCATTGACCCTGGCCCCGTTCATGCCGACGCATGCGCCCACCGGATCTACGTCCGGATCGTTGGACCATACGGCAATCTTCGTCCTGCTTCCTGCCTCTCGCGCAATACTCTTGATCTCCACGATTCCTTCCTTAACCTCGGTCACCTCGGATTCAAACAGACGCTTTACCAATTCCGGATGCGTGCGTGAAACCAGAATCTTTGGCCCCTTGGTCGTGTTCTTTACTTCCACTACGTATAATTTGATACGTTCGGTAGGCTTGAATACCTCGCCCTTCACCTGCTCGTTTTCTGTCAGCATCGCGTCCGCCTTGCCAAGATTGATGCTGATATTCTTGCCAACATAACGCTGAACAATACCTGTGACGATATCTTTCTCCTTCTCGAAATACTGGTCATACACGACTTTTCTCTCTTCCTCGCGGATCTTCTGCAGAATCAGGTTCTTGGCATTCTGCGTGGCAATACGGCCAAATGACTTGGACTCGATGGGGATCTGCACAATATCTCCCAGTTCATACTGGCTGTCGATTTCTTTTGCATCCTCCAGGCTGATCTGCTCCAGCTTATCCTCCACTTCTTCCACTACCGTCTTCTCAGCAAAGAGCTGATAGTCGCAGGTGGTTCTGTCCATGATTAATTTGATATTATCAGCCTTGCCAAAATGATTCTTGCAGGCATTCAGCAGAGAATTCTCGATGGCATCCAGCAAAGTCTCTTTGCTGATATCCTTTTCCTCTTCCAAAATATTCAACGCTTCTAATAATTCTGTGTTCATTACTATTCTCCTCCTAATTTAAAAATCAAACGCCAGACGAATAAGCGCGATATCGCTTTTTTCAAATGTTTTCAGTGTCCCATCCTCCATCTCGATGGTAACAGTCGCATCATCGTAATCCTTAAGCAGTCCGGTAAATTCCTTCTGCTTCTCTATCATGCGGTATGTCCTCACATCCACTTCTTCTCCCAGGCTTCTCTTGAAATCCTTTTCTTTCTTTAGGGGCCTTCCAAGGCCTGGGGAACTGACCTCCAGAATGTAGGCCTCCTCAATGTAGTCTTTCTCGTCCAGGATGTCTGACAGCCTGCGGCTTACCACCTCGCAGTCATCTACGTTGATCCCGCCCGGCTTATCAATGTAGGCCCGAAGATACCAGGTACCGCCTTCTTTTACATACTCTACATCCACCAGCTCGAATCCGTGCTCCTCTACAATTGGCATCAGAATCGCTTCTGTCTTCTGTTCGTAAATTTCTCTTTTTGACAAATAAATTTCCTCCTTATCAACAAAGAAGAGTGAACTTTGCGTTCACTCTTCTGCCGATTTCTTTATGTAACCGTTGTTCAGTATAACACCATATCCTGGCAAAAGCAAGGGATTTTCATATATTTCTCTTATTTCCTGCCATTCTTGAACGCGATCATCATCTCATTGGTGAGGCTTAAGTCATCCTCCTTCACCGGAATCTCCTCCCGCTCAAACCACTGGGCAAGCGCGAGTTCCTCTTGATCCAGCGTGATCTTATCCTCTCCGTCCAGCTCGCAGAAGAATCCCAAAAGCAGCGTATCGGAAAAAGACCAGGGCTGGCTCTTATAATAGGTAATATTCTTAACCTGAAGGCCGACCTCTTCCATGACTTCTCTCTTTACCGTCTCCTCTATGGTCTCTCCGATCTCGTTGAATCCTGCCAAAAGGGCGTATTTCTTATATTCCCGCCCGGCATACTTGGACATCAGGATTCTGTTGCCATCAGTCACCGCGATGATGACCGCCGGCGATATCTTCGGATATTCCATCAAATGGCACTCGGGACAGAACATCATCCGTTCTTTAGCGTCCTTTACCATTGGGCTTGCGCATCTTCCACAGTATCTTCTGCTGGTATACCATCTGTGCAGCTGCCATCCGGTGACTCCGGCAAAGTTCAGGTACTTTGGCCCTCCCTCCCGAAGAGTCTGGGTATCCAGCATTTCATATCCTTTGATCGTCCTGAAATCGATCTCCTGCTCTTCTTCTGAGATGCCCAGCGGATTTCCCAGATAGAATCTCATCCCGTCAATGGCAAATAGATAGGTATAATCTTCGTATAGTTTCTGCCTGTCCATATAGGCTTCCATTTCGCCAAATGTAGGGAAACGAATCTGCCGCCCTTCCATCGCCGCCAGGATAGTCCTGCCACTGTAGGCGAGGAAGATGCTGTCTTCATCCGGCGGCAGCGGCTGGTATTCATTCCGGTATTCATGTGGTTCAATATCCTGTATCATATCTAGTGGTCTCCTTATGTTTTTTTATCTGGCCTTTGTGCCGTTCCCGTCTCTTTTTGCCACTTTGAGACGGTTAAGCGTCACTTCCTTTTCTCCAAAGATGATCTTGGCCTCCGTGCCTTCCTCAAACAGGTACGCGTGCTCCAATTCATCATTCTTCCGCAGTTTGATCCCTCTGACGCCGATGGCTCCTTTCTTCTTCTCGGACACTTCCTGTGCCGGGAAGCGGAGGAAATAGCCCTCTTTGGTCTGCAGGACGACCTGCTGGTTGTCGGTAATCACCTGCACGCTGATCAGCTCGTCCTCCGGCTGAAGCTTGGTAGCCGCGATGGTGCGCTTAGCCACCTGAAATTCATTTCCTTCTACTTTTTTAATCATCCCCTGCTTCGTCGCAAAAAGCAGCCTTGCGTAGCGCATCTGTTCCGCGTCGCAGATATAGACGATGTTTTCCTGGGTGCTGTCGTAATTGCTTACATTATCGATGGGAAGCCCCTTGTCCCTGAACTTTCCATAAGGCAGATCCAGCACCTTGACTTGATGCATCTTCCCAGTATTTGTAAAGATGCACAGTTTCCCTGTGTTCATGCAGGAAAGCACATGCTTGTTCTCCGCATCCGCGGCTTCTTTGTTCCGCTCGTAGATATTCGTATCTACCGTCTTGGCATAGCCAAATCGGTCCATCAGGAATACGACTTCCTGCTCCTCGATCTTATTTTCCTCATAAACAGCCTCTTCGGCATTCTCAATGGCTGTGCGCCTCTTTCTGGCAAATTCTTTTTTAATCTTGTCCAGATCCGCTATGATGACTTCCGCCATAGAATCATAGTTGTTCAGGATATCTTCATACCTGGCGATGTTCTTAAGCGTCTCTTCATGCTCTTTCATCAGGGCTTCCAATTCCAGGCCGATCAATTTATATAAGCGCATCTCCAGGATCGCCGTGGCCTGTCTCTCTGTAAAGCGCAGCATGGCTGCCATCTTCTTTGATATGCTGGACTTGAACTTGATATTCTCCGTCACCCCGTTGGTCAGGCAGGCTTTGGCATCTTTTACGGACTGGCTTCCCCTTAAGATCTCGATGATCAGGTCAATCACATCGCAGGCCTTGATCAGCCCTTCCTGGATCTCTTTTCTGTCCTGCTCCTTTTTCAGAAGATTCTGGTATTTCCTGGTAGCCAGTTCAAACTGGAAGTCCACGTGGTGCTCGATAATCTTCTTAAGCCCCATCGTCTCCGGCCGCCCGTTCGCAACCGCCAGCATATTAACGCCAAAGGTGTCTTCCAGGCGGGTCTTCTTATAGAGCATGTTGGTCAGATTCTCCACATCCGCGCCCCGCTTCAGTTCAATGACGATGCGGATGCCCTCTTTGGATGACTGGTTGGATATGTCCACGATGTCGCTGGTCTTCTTGCTCTCCACCAGAGCGCAGACGTCGTTGAGGAACTTGCCGATACCCGCGCCGATCATGGTATATGGAATCTCTGTGATGACCAGGCGGTTCTTGCCGCCTTTCATCTCCTCGATCTCTACTTTGCCGCGGATCTTGATCTTTCCGCTGCCTGCTTCGTAGATATTCAGCAGTTCGTCCTTGTTGACCACGATTCCCCCTGTCGGGAAGTCTGGTCCCTTGATATATTTCATTAACTGCTTCGTGCTGATATCGTCATTCTTCATATAGGCTTTGACCGCCTCGATCACTTCGCCCAGATTATGGGTGGGGATGCTGGTCGCCATTCCGACTGCAATCCCTTCCGCCCCGTTGACCAGAAGATTGGGTATCCTCACCGGAAGCACCTCCGGCTCCTTCTCCGTCTCGTCAAAGTTGGGCATGAAGTCCACGATGTCCTTGTCCAGATCGGCAAGATACGCCTCCTGGGTGATCTTGGCCAGGCGCGCCTCTGTATAACGCATGGCTGCAGCGCCGTCCCCTTCTATGGATCCGAAGTTTCCGTGCCCGTCTACAAGGATCATTCCTTTTTTGAATTCCTGGGCCATGACGACCAGGGATTCATAGATGGAACTGTCTCCGTGGGGGTGGTATTTACCCATGGTATCCCCCACGATACGGGCGCATTTCCTATAGGGCCTGTCATACCGGATACCCAGCTCGTACATGTCGTAGAGCGTGCGCCTCTGAACCGGCTTAAGCCCGTCCCGTACATCCGGAAGGGCCCTTGCTACGATGACGCTCATGGCATAGTCGATGTATGACTTCTTCATCACATCAGAGTATTCGGTTCTTATGATTTGTGAATCCTGCATCTTTTCCTCTCCTTACCTCGCTATATATCCAGTTCTGCTTCCGTAGCATTTTCATAGATAAATGTCCTTCTTGGGGGAACCTCGGTCCCCATCAGCATCTCTGTCACGCCGGATGCCATCCTGGCGTCCTCGATCTCCACCAGTTTGAGCATCCTGGTCTCCGGATTCAAAGTGGTCTCCCAGAGCTGCTGGGCATCCATCTCTCCAAGTCCCTTATATCTCTGGAGGGTGAACGGGCCGTCGTGGGTCTTGCGATACCGCTCCAGCGCCTTGTCGTCATAGAGATACTCTTCCTCTCCCTTTTTCGGCATAGCCTTATACAGAGGCGGCATGGCAATATACACATGCCCTTCATAGATCAGTTCCGGCATAAATCGGTAGAACAAGGTTAATAGCAGCGTAGAGATGTGCGCGCCGTCCACATCCGCATCGGCCATGATGATGATCTTGTCATAGCGCAGCTTCGTAATATCGAAATCATTGCCATATCCTTCGGAAAAGCCGCACCCGAAGGCATTGATCATCGTCTTGATCTCCGCGTTGGCCAGAACCTTGTCTATGCTGGCCTTTTCTACATTTAAGATCTTTCCCCGGATGGGCAGGATCGCCTGGTACATCCGGTCTCTGGCCGTCTTGGCCGAACCTCCGGCCGAGTCTCCCTCCACGATGAATATCTCGCACTTCCCGGCGTCCTTGCTCTCGCAGTTTGCCAGTTTCCCGTTACTGTCAAAAGAATACTTCTGCTTTGTTAGAAGATTGGTCTTGGCCCTCTCTTCCGTCTTGCGGATCTTCGCCGCCTTCTCCGCGCAGCCGATCACCTTCTTCAGATTATCCAGATTCCGGTCAAAGTAACGGATGATCTCATCATTGGTCACCTTGCTACACGCTTTTGCCGCGTCAGGGTTGTCCAATTTCGTCTTCGTCTGTCCTTCAAATCGGGGATCCGGATGCTTGATGGAGATGATCGCCGTCATACCGTTTCGGATATCCGCGCCTGTGAAGTTCGCATCCTTCTCCTTCAAGATCCCCAGTTCCCTGGAATACTGGTTGATGACTGTGGTAAAGGTCGTCTTGAATCCGGTCAGGTGGGTTCCGCCTTCCGCGTTATAGATATTGTTACAGAAGCCCAGGACATTTTCATGGAATTCATTGACATACTGGAATGCCACTTCCACCTCGATACCATCGGACTCGCCTTTGAAATATACGGGCTCGTGGACAGCTTCCTTCTTGGAATTGAGGTCTTCTATGAATCCTAAGATTCCCTCCGGCTCATGGTATACGATATGCTCCGTCTCGCTGCCCCGCTTATCTTCGAATATGATCGTAAGTGCAGGATTCAGATATGCGGTCTCATGCATGCGGCTTTTGACTTCTTCGGCCCGGAACCTGGTCTTCTCAAATATGGCGTCATCTGGAAGAAAGTTTACCTTCGTCCCTGTCTTGCGGGTCTTGCCTATGGGGGGGAGCAGTCCGTCCTCCAGTTCGATCACCGGCTTTCCTCTCTCATACCTGTCATGATGGATATAGCCGTCACGGCTGACTTCCACATCCATATACGTTGACAGCGCGTTGACTACGGAAGATCCGACACCGTGAAGCCCTCCGCTGGTCTTATAAGCAGAATCATCGAATTTTCCTCCGGCATGAAGCGTCGTATATACCACGCGCTCTGCGGAAACTCCGGTGGCGTGAAGATCTACCGGAACGCCTCGCCCATTATCCGAGATGGTCGCCGACCCATCCTTTTCAAGCGTCACCCGGATCTCGCTGCAGTAGCCTGCAAGATGCTCGTCCACCGCATTGTCCACAATCTCGTAGATCAGATGGTTCAATCCTTTGGTGGAAACGCTTCCTATATACATTCCCGGCCTTTTCCGTACCGCTTCCAGTCCTTCCAGTATGGAAATACTGTCTGCATCGTATGTATTTTTCTTAGCCATTCTCATATATCCTTTCCAATGTATATTCCTACCTATTCTAGAACGTGGAAAAGTGCCCCATTGGGCACACTTTTCCATACTGCCAATATATTAGCACGAAATATTGTATTAATCAAACAATATTTATTTTGCAAGTACATGATCTAGTGTATCTGCCAGCACTTCCATGGCATTGCGCATTTCCTCCACTGTATTTGTCTGGGCTCCAGCCTCTATCAGCAGAGTCTTTGGCTTTAAATGCATGTTATAGCGGTAGGCTCTCAGATAGATATGCCGGGTAAATCCCGGATACTTGTTGGCTGCCGCAATCTGCATCTGCAAAGAGAATGCCAGGTTATCCTCTATGTATGGATTGGCCAGATAACTGATATTGCCATTGGCCTTGGTACGGCTAAGCCCATTAAAGAACATGATCTGCGCCGTAGGCCTGCCGTTGATCTCCGTCACCAGATGAGTCCCTTCTGCCACGCCGTCCCGGTGAAGGTCAATGACCACTTCGATGCTGGGATTCTCGGCAAGAATATTCTGGATCTGCGGCTCCGCCAGCTGGTATGCCATGCTTCGGTCCAGTTTTCCGTCCACCAGGTCATACACTCCTTCGTGGTGCAAAGTCTCGATCCCGTATGTATTGTTTAACAGGTCTGAGAGATAGGCGCCCATCCCCATGATGGTGGTGCTGGTATCGCCTTCTGTCGAATCCGCAAACGCCTCCTGGGAATGCGTATGGTAGATGAGCACCTTCGGGCCTCCTTTAGATTGGTCGATCTTCAGATCTTTCCCCATAAGTTTTTCTGCATTGAGCAGGTCCCCGTCTGCCATCGTATTTCCATCTATCGTATAGAAGTTTCCCACCAGGTATTCAAAATTTTTCAGATTTTCCATGGAGGTATCAATTGGCGTTCCAGATGTCTGGGCGACTTCCTCTTCCTTGTCATCGCCTCCCAATAGCTGCCCGTTTTCATCCACCGCGTTTTCATCATTGGCCTGCTGGGCCAGGATCATCGCGTATGTCTCCTCATCTTCCACATCCGTATGGACGGATGCCTTGCCCTCCACATAGGTTCCAAGAGGCACCAGTTTCATGGCGCTTTCGGTCACCCAGTCTGAGAAGGATGCCTCTTTGTCGCCTTCCAGATAGGCGAACCCGGTCAGATACGTTTCTTCTGATTTCTCCATCAGGAAACGGTTGATCCCATCCTGCACCTTCTTTACCGGATGCAGAGGTACCTGCATGAACGCATACAGAACCAGGATGCCTGCGATGACCGCTATCATGATACGGCTGATCCGCTGTTTTTGTCCCACATTATCCACTCCGCTTTAAGAAAACGCTGCCCGCTGCATAAAGCGGGCAGCACATCATATATTTTGTGTCTTAATACTATATGACGCTATTTTCCTTAATATGTGCATGTCCTTTGGAAAACAGCAGATTCAATGCCTCGGATATGGTGAAGCTGATGCGCTTTACCGTCTCGTCGATGTCCTTTGGCGTTACAAACAGGCCGTTTAGGTGCGGCGAGATCAGTTCTTTGACCAGTTCATACTTTTCCGCCGCATTATAGCCCTGCATGACCACGCCCACCCCTCTTAAGGTCTCCGAACTTTCCAGAGCAGCTATCAGATTCTCCATGGTATCATTGACGATCGTAGCCGCATCCACGACCGTGGGAACGCCGATTGCAATGACCGGGACGCCTACCGTCTCTTTGGTGATGGCATTGCGGTGATTGCCTACGCCTGATCCAGGATTGATGCCGGTATCCGCAATCTGGATGGTTCGGTTCAGCCTTCTGGAACTTCTGGCTGCAAGCGCGTCAATGGCAATGATGATGTCCGGCTTCGTCTCTTTGACGATGCCCTTGATGATCTCTACCGTCTCCATGCCTGTCTGCCCCATGACTCCGGGGACGATAGCGCTGATTAAGTTGACCGCATCTTCTCCCATGGCATATTTGCCATATTCCTTGATGATGTGCCGGGTAATATTCAGATTATCCACCACGTACGGCCCAAGGGCGTCCGGAGTCACTTTCCGGTTGCCAAGCCCCACCACAAGCACGGAATATTCTTCCTTGTCGCTTTTTATGAACCGCTCGAGGAATTTTGCCAGCTCGTTTGATATCTCCTGGTGATAGTCTTCATCCGGCACCGCCATATTCGGTGCCTCCATGGTGATGTACGTGCCGACCGGCTTTCCCATCGTCTTAGCGCCATTCTCCGTCTCGATCTTTACGGTGGTCACCTTGATCTCCCTCTCCTCGTCGTAATCTTCTTCCAGCACGACGCCTTGTACTTCTACATTGTCCGACTCGAATCGCTCTTTCTGCTCAAGAGCCAGGTCTGTTCTGATGCTATACTTCTCAATCATCCCTTACATCCTCACTTTAGTCATAATTTATTTGCTAGTTTTTGCAATATTTTGAGAAATATGTATTGACAGAATTCTTTCTGTGTCCTAAAATAAATTAGTGTGTTTCGTTAGAACGTCCGTGTCCGGCTCTAACGAACTAGAATCGAGAAAATCGAAATATAGGATATTGGAGGTGGACAAATTGGCTAATATCAAATCTGCAAAGAAAAGAATTTTAGTAAACGAAACAAAAGCTGCTAGAAACAAAGCAATCAAATCTAAGGTAAAAACTTGCGTAAAGAAAGTTGAAACAGCTATCGCAAACAAAGATGCTGAAGCTGCTAAAGCAGCATTAAAAGTTGCTATCGTTGAAATCAACAAAGCAGGAAGCAAGGGTGTTTATCACAAAAACACATGCTCTAGAAAGATTTCCCGTTTAACAAAAGCCGTTAACGGAATTGCTTAATAGATAGAGAGTCGCATGCAAAAAACAGCCATACCGTCAATGGCTGTTTTTTTATGCGACAGGAAATCGCATTTCCTCATATCTGCTACAGTTTGGAATATCCAAAACTGTTGACGATCGCCTCTACTCTCTGGCCTGCCTTGCACATTGGGCAGTCGCTGGGTTCATAAGCCCTGTAATCCGGAATGTCCTTGCTGGTGAATATGGTCTTGATCTCCATGCCTGCCACCTTCGTAACGGCGCTGAAGATAGCGCTGACTCCGCACACGGTTCCTCCATAGTATAGGATGGACTCTATAGCCTTGCTAATCGTCTTGCCCGTAGTGACGGAAGCGGCAAGGATCAATACCTGCTGATTTTCGATCATGCGCTGCTTGTTATCCCGGAACATGATCTGTCCCAGAGCGTTGTACTCCGGCGTTATAACAGAGATATTATTGTCGGCGCTGAGCGACAGCCTGCTGGTGTCAGCCAGTTCCTCCGCCAGAAATGTTCCGATCACTTCCGTCTCATCCAGGCACACGATCGTGTTCACATAAGTATTGTTCAGATACTCATTGGCCAGCACTCTGGCTGCCTCCCTGGAATTGTGATGCCTGGTCTTGACGGTAGACATATCGATATAAGTATTCAGATGCGAATTGCTTGTTGCGAAATGCCCTTTCATTACCTTGATGCGCGCTTTCGGGTTCTTATTAGAGCGTAGGTCTTCAAACCCTTCCATTGTCTTGTCCATTGGTCTTTCCTCCCTGTAAAATATGATAGTTTATTGACATAAAATGCATGCGGCGCCTATAGTTCGGAATATCCGTAACTATTGACGATGGCATCCACCTTTGCTCCTGCTTTGCATAGCGGGCAGGCATGGCTTGGGTATACCTGGTAATCCGGGATATCCGCCGTAGTGAAGGCAGCATGGATATCCAATCCTGCAACTTTTGATGCCGCGCTGAATATCGCGCATACGCCGTTCACATTCCCGCCGTAATAAAGGATGGTATCAATTGCCTGAAGCATCGTCTTCCCGGTATTTAACGAGCCAGCCAGAATCAGCACGTTCTGTCCACCCACCATGCGCTTGGTATTGTCCCGGAACATCATCTGTCCCAGCTGGTTTGATTCGGGTGCTACAATAGAGATATTCTTCCCCTGGTTTACCGACACCGGGCCTGGCGCGGCGAGCAGTTCCGCCATGAAAGCGCCTACCACTTCCATTCCGTCCAGGCATACGATGGTATCCACTTCCACCGATGACAGAAATGGCTCCGCCAGCATCCTGGCCGCTTCCCTGGCGTGGTCGCACCTGGATTTGATGGTGGAAATATCAATGTAGGTATTCACATGGGAATGGCTCCTCGCAAAATGTCCCTGCATGATCTTGATGCGCACTTTTGGATTCCTGGCTGACCGAAGATCCCGTAAATTCACGTCCATAGTCCACTCTCCTTTCTCTTCTATTGTCATCCGTTCCTGATCTGTTACCTTCATTTTAGCATACTGATATCAGAAATACAGCAATATTTCTTCATTTTTCAGAATCTTCTATATCCTGGCCTGCATCCATTACAAAAGCCCCATACTCCATTGGAGTACGGGGCCGGTTCTTATATGTACCTTTTATGCTTCCTAGTTGTTGATCAACTTCTCGGAGTCGCTCCAGCTGTAAAGACTTCTGACTTCCTTGCCGACTTTTTCTGACGGATGCTCTGTAGCCAGTTTTCTCATAGCTCTGAAGTGCGCCTGTCCGCCTGCCTGTGACATATCCAATAGGAACTCTTTTGCAAATGAGCCGTCCTGGATGTCTGCAAGTATCTTCTTCATTGCCTTCTTTGTCTCATCTGTGATAATCTTTGGTCCTGTGATATAATCGCCATATTCCGCCGTATTGGAGACAGAATATCTCATTCCTTCAAATCCAGACTCATAGATCAGGTCAACGATCAGCTTCATCTCGTGAACACACTCGAAGTAAGCATTTCTCGGGTCATATCCTGCTTCTACCAATGTATCGAAACCTGCCTGCATCAATGCGCATACGCCGCCGCAAAGTACTGCCTGCTCGCCGAAAAGGTCTGTCTCTGTCTCTGTCCTGAATGTAGTCTCAAGAACGCCAGCTCTTGCTCCGCCGATTCCAAGCGCATATGCAAGTGCCTTATCAAGAGCCTTCCCTGTATAATCCTGCTCTACCGCAACAAGACAAGGGGTTCCTTTTCCAGCCTGGTATTCGCTTCTTACCGTGTGTCCCGGAGCCTTAGGAGCGATCATTGTCACATCTACATTTGCCGGTGGAACGATCTGTCCGAAGTGAATCGCGAAACCATGCGCGAACATCAGCATATTGCCTTCTTCCAGGTTTGGCTCGATGTCTTTTTTGTACATTGCCGCCTGCTTTTCATCGTTGATCAGGATCATGATGATGTCTGCCTGCTTTGCCGCCTCGGCTGCGGTGTACACCTTCAGTCCCTGTGCCTCTGCCTTAGCCCAGGACTTGCTTCCTTCGTAAAGGCCGATGATAACGTTGCATCCGGATTCCTTTAAGTTGAGCGCATGTGCATGTCCCTGGCTTCCGTAGCCGATAATTGCGATTGTCTTACCTTCCAGTAATGATAAGTTACAATCTTCCTGATAATAAATTCTTGCTGCCATATTAGCATTCCTCCTACTTTTGATTAAATTGAATTTGTATTGTTAAATAAGGGCGGACAAATCATCTGCTCCCATTTAAAATGCGCCTCTAGTCGATGTATGTAACATCCTTGATTCCCCGGGAAAGCCCGGTAATTCCCGTCCTGGCAAGTTCCAGGATCTCGTAGCCGTCCAGAAGATTTAAAAAAGCGTCCAGCTTAGACTGGTTGCCGGTAAGCTCTACCATCAAAGACTCCTTCTCCACATCTACGATCTTAGCCCGGAATATGTCCGCGATTGAGATGATCTCTGATCTCTGGGCCGCATTGGCACGGATCTTGACCATGATCAGTTCCCTGTAGACAGACTCGCTTGGCTTAAGCACCTTGATCTTGATGATATCTTCCAGTTTCCTTACCTGTTTTTCAATCTGGGACAAGATCAACTCATCTCCGCTTGCAACAATGGTAATCCTTGTAAATCTCGGATCTGCCGTCACGCCAGCCGTGATACTGTCAATACTGTATCCGCGCCTGCTGAACAGTCCTGCGATACGGCTTAGAACACCGGGATTATTGTCGACGATTAATGAATAAACTCTTTGCATATTGCACCTCTTTCCCATTTGCGTTTTCAAAAACAGAGTGCGTTCTGTTTTTTAATCATAACAACATCTTTTAGATTTGTCAATAGGATGGCGGAGATTTTAACGAAATTCCAATATTCCTTCTACATCCTCCGTGATATAGTCCGCGCCAGCCGCCTCCAGTTCTTCGCGGCTCCCGAATCCATACAGCACTCCCAGGCAGTGGATATCATTTTCCCTCGCCCCGGCCACATCATGCTCCCGGTCGCCGATCATCAGCACCTTGGATCGCTCGGATGTCTGGCAGTTTGAAAGCGCATAACGGATCACCTCCGCCTTCGTGCCCCGGCCGCCATCAAGCTCCATCCCTGCCACGTAGTCAAAATAAGGCGACAGCCCGAAGTGCTCTATGATCTGCCTCGCAAAGGGCTCCGGCTTTGACGTGGCCACCACCAGCGTCTTTCCATCTTCCTTCAGTTTGCTTGCCACCGCCTCGAATCCATCGTATACCCGGTTTTCAAAGATTCCTCTGTCTTTATAGTACTCCCGGTAGTAGCCGATCGCCTCCAAGGTCTGTTCCTCGGAGAATCCATAGAATCTTGGGAAAGAATCCGTAAGCGGCGGACCGATGAACTTGTACAATTTGCGCCTGTCCGTCTCCACGATCCCGTATTTTTCTAATGCGTACATCACGGAATTCGTGATTCCCAGGGAAGAATCCGTGATCGTCCCATCTAAATCAAAGAAAAATGTATCATATCTACTTTCCATCTTAACTCCTTCCTTTTGCCTGACATGTAATCTGACCTTGATTATAGTATGTTCCCGCTGCTTCTGCAAGCAGCAATTCTGCGTCCGGCTGCCGCAAAAATAGCGGGAGCCTCCGTTTGCCGGAAGGTTCCCGCTATCCCATCTTCTTACTGCAGTTCTACTTTCATCTGCGCCGTCTCTAATTCTCCCTGGATCGTAACGCCGTACGTCTTGCCTTCATAGGTATATTCCGTCGTATATACGCCGTCTTCCAGCAATTCTTCCGTAATGTCGATCTCCTGGCCGCCAATCGCCAGTCCCAATGACTTGCTGTCTTCGTGGTACACCAGTTTTGGATTCTGTTCATCCTGATCAATAGCGATGTACGTCCCGTCTTCCGCCCGAAGCACCATATGATCTTGCGTTGAAGCCTCTTCATCCAGCGTAAGATTCCGAAACCACACGCTTACCTTGTCCTTCACTTCCTCTACGATCTTGCCGTCCGTAGCCGCAACCGACACGATGGATACGGATAGCGTCAGTGCCAGCACGGCTGCCAGCGTAACGAATGCCTTCTTCTTGCGCCATGGCCTTTTCCCCGGCTCTGCCATATTCACGACCTCCTGTTCTGCCTGGAAGGAGGGTTTCAGGGCGCTGCACACTCTCCTGTATTCTTCTTCTGGAAATCTATCTTCCATATATTCCTGCCTCCTCCAACGATATTTTTAAATGCTTCCTTGCCCGCATCAGCCGCGTCTGTATGGTGGAAGGATTCTTCTTTAGCAGGATGGCGATCTCCGCCGCCTGGTATCCCTCATAATAATACAGGTAGACCGGCACTCTGTATTTCCTGGGCAGAGCCATGACTGCCTGAAGAATCTCCTGATCCCTCCTTGCTTCCTCTGAATCAAAGCCCCAGGCCGCGCCTTCTTCGGGAAGGTATTCCCGGCATTCCTCATGCTTCTTCCAGGGGGAGACGAACATCCGCCTGCATTCATTCACCGTCACCCGTATCAGCCAGTTCTTCAGGTGCTCCGGGCTTTCAAATGCCACCGCTGAGCGGTACAGTTTGAGAAACACGATCTGCATAATGTCTTCTGCATCGTGCCGGTTCCGGCAGTCATGCAATGCGATCCGGTATACCATATCCTTATTCGTTTCAACAGCCACAATATATTTTCCTTCTTCCAACAGCCACACCCCGCAAGCAGTTTCTTCTTTTTTGAAAAGCCTTTCACCTATCATACCTTGCAGAAGGAGAAAATATCTCATTTTTTAAATATTATTTTATGTCATATTCCGTATCGTTGATCATAACCTTGTCGATCTTGTCAATGTCCAGCGCTTTTCTGAATTTGACCATATATTCTATCTTCATCTTTCCGTCTCCTCCCTCGCTATAACTTCCGCTGGCGCCCCCGGATGGATGTGTCCTGTCCGTCCCGGCCTCCTCATATCCCATGTTGCCATTCATGATTTTGACGCTGGTTCCATCCTCAAGCACTGCCGTAACGGTGGGGTAATAATACTCCCATCCTCCTATGCTGCCGGAACTGTCATCCGCCTTTCTCGACTCCCCGGCGACCCTGACGCTCATCCTGCGGATCTCCACCCTGTCAAAGCCTATATGATCAGGGAATTGGTTCTTGTATGGAACGACCGCGATGGCCTTATCCTTTTTCATATGCAGCTTAAAAGATATCTTCAGAATCTCGTCGCCATGCTCATCGAGCCAGTCCTGACCTGGCATGGAGGGCATTCCATCCGCATACAGGATCGTACAGTTGCTGCCCGCGCTGTTCCACTCGAACATGAAGTATTTCTTCCCATCGTCCGGGTATTGGTCATATTCATATGCACCTCCTCCTGAGCCAGTGCCTTTCTTCGAATCTCCGGTAATCCGGATGACGGGGAATGTCTCGCTCTCCTTAAGCGCCTTCTGGCTGTCTGCATTCAAGGCCTCCACTGAGACGAGAATATACTTGATATCTCCATCTGCCAGCACATCCTCCACCCGCAGACAGTAATCCTTATTCCTGGCTTCATGGTACTGCTCCTGCATCAGATCCTTTTCCATCTGTCCGTCGCCGCTGCCAAAATACGTTTTAAACAGGTCCGGGTGCTTGATCGCCGCGTACCCTGCCGTTCCCGCAAACAGGCAGAGAAGCCCGATCACCAGGACTGCGGCCCATTTGGGAATATAGATTCCTTTCTTCCTCCCATGGCCATTTCCTTTCTGAACTTCTATCTCATCCAGCAGTTCTACAGGAATATCGTCAAACAGGTCTGTAATCTTCTCTTTCATTGACATATCCCCCTTTCCCTCAGATGGATCTTAAGCTTCTTCCTTGCGCGCATCAGTTTGGACTTCACCGTATTCCTCCTGAGATCCATCTCGCCTGCAATGGTCTCTGTCGATTCATAGTAGAAATAATAGCGGATCATGATCTCTCTTTCATCTCTCTTCAGCATGTCCAATGCATCCTTCAAGATCTTCGCCCGTTCCTCCTTCTCCAGGCCCAGACAGAAATCCGTCACTTCCACCTGATCCGTCTCCTGGATAAGAAGCGTCTGCGTCTTATGCTCCCGGAGTTTATTTTTTGCCTTGTTCCTGGCAATGGCGGCCAGGTATGCTCTAAGGCTGCCTTTATCAAGATCGATCCGTTCTGCATTTACCCACAGGCTATAGAATGTATCATTGACCACTTCCTGCAGATCTTCCCTTGCCATCGCGCTGCCGATAATGCGGAAAACGATGGCTGATATGTACGCCTCATAGACAGAAACCGCTTCTTCAAGCGCAATTTCATTCCGTCCTTTTAACTGTTCCAGTAATCGTTGCTCGTCCATTCTATCACCTGCCTTCTCTTTATTATAGTATACACAACATCCGGCCAGACGGTTGCACAGATAGAAAAAAATCGAAAACTATAGCGTGGTACCTTTTGATACCACGCCGTTTCATTACCAAGTTTTTCTGTTCTTACGCTATCTCTTTAATCTCTTTCTTCGTATCATGCTATACGCAACTGCCGCCAGCCCCGCATATGCCATCATGGCTATGACCGATGCCTCTATTCCGAAATCCCCTCCAGTGAGCAGGGGATTCTTTACCTCCAGCACATAACTGAAGATGGACGATGCATCCGCCTCCGGGCCGATATGCAAGATCTGGCTGACCATAAACAGATTCCAGACGCCGTGTACCAGCGCGCCGCTCCAGATGCTGCCGCTTTCATAAGCGATCAGTGCAAACAGGATTCCGACTGCCGTACCGGCCAGAAGCAGCTGCACAGCTGACACGAGGCTTAAACTTGCTCCCAGCATATGGACTGCCCCGAATAAGACCGACGAGGCCAGGACCGCTACCTTTCGGTTCCATCTGCTCTCCAGGCTTTTGAGGATGGCCCCTCTGAATACGGCCTCCTCCACAACCGCCGCCGCGATCCCATAATAGGCCGCGCCGCTTAAGATCAAGACAACGTCCGCCTGCCTAGCTGTAACCGCTTCAAAGTGTCCAGGCAGCAGCAGGCAGATGCCGCATACAGCCAGCGGAAGCAGAACTGCCGCCACGCCCCATGCCGGCCGGATCCTGACTGGTGAAAGCCCCAGGGAGGAAGGACGCATCTTAAGTCCCTTCCTCCCAAGCACGCGGATTCCCCACAAAGCAAGGGCTGCATAGAGCAGGGCTGCCAGGATATTTCCCGCCGGAACCGGCAGCCCTGCAGCACAGGCTGCACTTGCGATCAGCACAGAGACCGTCTGCGCTGCGACCAGAATCAGGATGGATATCAGGATGCAAACCCAGATATTTTTCTTATGCATATCCTAGCCCTCCCTACTTTCAACATTTCGCTTAAATCCGACATAAGTCGTCAGGAAATACAGAATATAGATTCCCATAAACAACGCCAGGGAGATGGCAAAATACTGGAACACAGAGGTGCTTACGCCTGTATAGAAAATGAAGATATTACTGATAAATACTGCCACGATGCCGCTGATCAGCGCCGCAAAGAGCGCCGGGCATAGGTAATATCCGAACAGCTGCTTCAGGATCAGCCTGGATACCTCCCTTTTACTCAGCCCGATTTTTTTGAGCACGCCGTACCGGAACTTATACTTTGCGGAATCGCTTAACTGGTGAACGGACAGCACCGTCAAAGCCACGCACAGGAACACCAGGCCCACATAAAACGCAGGGAATATGATGGAGGACAGCATATACTTTACTTCGGGTATCAGATTATCCCGTACCAGGTTCACGGCATTGTATGTGACAATGGTATCCGTCCCATAGCAGTTATTCCCTTTCATCTCGGCATGGCCACCAAAATCAGTATTGTCGCTCAAATCATCCAGCTGATTCCCCAGGCCTTCCGGCGCCTCCCCTCTGATATCTACCGCAAGTTCGCTGTAGTAGGGAGTCATGCCCGCAATCACCTGATCCGGGACGATGATGACATAGTCCCCTCCATTATGGCCATCCTGGGAGAAGGCTTCCATATAGTAGCCTGCAAAACGCAGTTTCCCATTCTCCCCATTGATAGATATAGCATCCTCAAGGCCTTTTGCCTGATCTTTCAGGCGCTGCTTGATGTGTATGGCAAACTGGCCGTCCGATAGCGTCACCTCTTTATATCCCAGCATCCTTCTAAGATGGTTGTAATCCGATAGTCCCATATAGGTATCATAATTGCAGTAGCATTCTTCCGGATTTTTCTCAATCTTTTTCAGATTCGGACTTCCATCGCTGTTCAGATAAGAGTCCCCGAATATTTGCAGATGCGTATACAGCCACGCGTTTGCCTGATTGGTCTGGCCTGCATAGATGTGGTAGATAAAGGCATCCTCTATATCCGATTCTTTGCCGATGATCTTCAGTTCGTCCTGGAAGTCATCATTGACGTCAGCGCTGTATACCTGCACGTCAAAAGGAAACTTATCTCCCAGTACCTGATTCTGCCAGTCGCTGAACATCATGGCAATGGAGCAGCCTAAGAACGCGATGGTAAAAAGGGAGGTCAGCGTCCCCATGGTAAAACGCATGGTCTTAAGCTTGGAGGAAAACTGCCTGAGCAGAAACAGGTTCTGGCCCTTATAGATTCCTTTTCCCTTTGCCCGGACATAGCAGATGATCCAGGAGGAAAGTCCGGTATAAAACAGATAGATTACCAGGATGAGTCCCACCAGAAACAGGATTACGCTCCCGGCATTATTAATCAGGCCGCAGAACAGGAAGACTCCAAATGCCAGCATGAACAGAATGGAAACCGGAAGAAGCCATCTTTTTAACTTCTCGTTGGATTCCTTAATCTCCTCATTCTGCTTATTGGCATTCATCAAGTCATGGATGTTCATTTTCTTAAATCTTCTGCGGCATCTGAAAAGCGCCAGCAGGTAACAGCCTGCATAGCATGCGGCAGTCATCAGAATGCAGTATCTGTTGAACTCCAGATGGAGGTCGTATTTCATCTGGATCATGCTGTAGAGAACGGACATGATGATCTGCTGAAGCAAAGTCCCAAGGAGCATTCCCAGAAAGAATGCGCCCGTTCCCATCAACAGATTTTCACGCATGTACAGACTTGCGATCTTCTTTTTCTTCATCCCCAGCAGCAGATAGATGCCAAATTCCTGGCTGCGCTTCTCCAGCATGAATCTTATCATATAGTTGATCAGCCAGGCCACGATCAGTACGATAAAAAATGTGGCAATCCCCACCATAGCCGCCATCAGCCCTGCAACTTCGAACAGTTCCTGGACATCCCTGGAAAACAGGATGCTGTTGAACGCGAACATAAGGGCCGTCACAAAGGTCATGGTGAGCACATATACCAGATAGTCTTTGACGGAACGTTTCACATTACGAAAGGCAAGTTTACCGAGCATCGGATAACTCACCTCCCGTCAGCGCCAGGACGTCCAGAATCTCATTGAGGAACTCCCTCCTGCTTTTGGAGCCGCGCATCAGTTCGTGAAAGATCTTTCCGTCCTTTAAAAACAGGATGCGTCTGCAGTAGCTGGCTGAGAATGCATCATGGGTCACCATCAGGATGGTGGCCTTAAGCGACGCGTTCATATTAGAAAATGTCTCCAGAAGCGTCTGGGCTGATCTGGAATCCAGCGCCCCGGTCGGCTCATCTGCCAGAATCAGGCGGGGATTATTGACCAGCGCCCTGGCGCAGGCGCAGCGCTGCTTCTGCCCGCCTGAGACCTGATAGGGAAAGTTATCCTTAATCTCCGTAATCTCAAGCAGGCGCAGCATCTGGGCGCATTTCTTCTTGATCGAATCCCTTCCTTCTTTGTGAAGCGTCATGGCAAGCACGATATTTTCCTCAATCGTAAGCGTATCCAGCAGATTGTAGTCCTGGAATACGAATCCCAGATTATCCTTGCGGAAATCAGACAGGCCATCCTCCGACAGTTCCGTGATATCAACGTCTCCGTAATAGATATGTCCCGCAGTCACGCGGTCTATGGTGGACATCATGTTAAGCAGAGTCGTCTTTCCCGAGCCAGAGGCCCCCATGACTCCCACGAATTCTCCCTTTGCCACCTGGAAGCTGACCCGGTCTATAGCCTTCGTCACATTGGAGCCATTCCCGTAATATTTTTCCACGTCGCACACGCGTATATAGTCATTCATATTCCTGTCACTCCTTTTTCTTTGATACTATGACTATATCAGATACTTCCCGGCGTTTGTATCAGCCTGCCTTGCAGTTATCTTACAGTTTTGAAAGATAGCTGCTGACCGGAAATTCCAGGATCATCTGCGTGCCAGCGCCTTCCTGGGATCTGGCAGAAATGTCGATGCCCAGCCTGCCGCACAGTTTTCTGCAAAGGTAGAGTCCCATGCCGGTAGAGCGTTCATGGGTTCTTCCATTGCTTCCTGTAAATCCCTTGTCATAGATTCTCCCCAGTTCTTCTTCCTTGATCCCAATTCCATTGTCGCTTACCAGCAGACGGACGCCATGCGCATACTCCTGCGTCTCGATTCTTATGCATGCGTTTGAATCCCTCTTATACTTGGTAGCGTTTAGTACCAGCTGGTTCAGGATGAAAGAGATCCATTTCTTATCCGTAAAGGTCCGGTGCCTGCAGTCAATCTCCGCCTGTATCCCGTTCTGGATCAGATAATGCTTATTCTTCGCCAGCACCTCCCGGGCTACCTCCTGCAAGTCTGTCTCCTGTATTACATAGTCCTTATACACTTCCTCTGATCTTGCATAGTACAGCGCCATATCCACGTAATTCTCGATCTTCTGGTTCTCCAGGCTGATGCGCCTGGTAAGTTCGTCCCGGTGGTTCTCGCACATCAGCGAAATGCCGGTGATCGGCGCCTTGATTTCATGAACCCAGCTTTCAATATATTCCCGGTAATCCTTCTGTTCTGCCTCGATCTGGCGGATCCGCTCTATCACCGACTTGTTGGACTTGCGTATCATATCCTGGTAAATGTGATCTTCCAGCCGGAAAGATTCCGGCATCAGTTCTCCCAAAAGATACCGCTGGTCTACATGCTCCAGCACCTCCTCCATCTGCTTGAAATAACGTTTCCGCCTGTAGTATTCCACTGCCAGATAAGCCAGCAGCACAAGGAGCCAGCACAGGAAGATTACCGCGCCATACGCGGTCGGATATCCGGTGGCATAGAGGAACCCTGCCAGGAGGAACATGGCGAATCCCTGAAGCAAAAGGAGCATCACCCGATCTTTGATAAAATCAATAAACTTCATATCCGATACCCCATTCCTCTCCGGGTCTCTATGAAGCCCTCCACTCCAATCTCCTCTAGCTTGCTTCGGATGCGGGTCATGTTAACACTCAGCGTATTGTCATCAATAAATACCTGATTATCCCACAGGTATTCTATAATCTCTACTCTGGGGACGATCTCCCCCTTCTTCTTAAAAAGACAATGCAGAATCTTCAGTTCATTTTTGGATAATTCCGTCTGCCTGCCCTGGAAACTTATGTATCCTCTGGCAACATCCAGTTCCACGCCGTTATGGCTAAGCCTGGCCGACTCCCCTACTGCTTCTTTCCGGGCGCGCTTCAGCACCGCCGCAATGCGGGCCAGCAGAATTGGAGGCTGGAATGGCTTGGTAATATAGTCATCCCCGCCTTTGAGCATTCCAGTCAGCTCGTCCATCGAATCCGTACGGCTGGTCAGGAAGATGATGGGCACCTCCGATACCGCCCGCACCTTCGTACAGATATCAAACCCGGACTCCTCCGGCAGATTCAAGTCCAGAAGGACGATGTCCGGGTCCGCCTTCCATATATCGGTGGCCACGTCCCCGAAGACGTCAAGCGCCGTCACCTGATACAGCGCATTTTCCAGCAATTGCTTCAGTTCCTGGCGGATGGCAGCGTCATCCTCCACAATCAAAATATGCATTGATTTCACCTCTTTTTCAATTTTACACAGGGGTTTGAACAATTTGACACATAGCAAAATGCACTTTGACACGTAACACTTTTCAAAAGTGTTACGTGTCAAAGTGAAAAATGTTACGTGTTAAGTTTACACCAGCAGTGATTTTCCGGTCATTTCTTTTGGCTGTTCCATGCCCATCAGTTCGATCAATGTGGGGGCGATATCCGCCAGGCATCCGCCTTCTCTTAACTTGTAAGACGGATCGGCGTTAACGAGGATGAACGGCACCGGATTGGTGGTATGTGCCGTAAACGGCTCGCCTGTCTCGCCGTCAATCAGCTGTTCCGCATTGCCGTGATCGGCGCAGATAAACATCTGTCCGTCCACTTCCTTGATAGCATCCACTGCCTTGCCCACGCATTCGTCCACGGCCTCGATAGCTTTAATCGCCGCGGCTTCCACGCCGGTATGGCCTACCATATCCGGGTTGGCGAAGTTGATGATGATGACATCGTATTTTCCTGACCGGATGGCATCCGTAAGTTTGTCGCATACTTCATAGGCGCTCATCTCCGGCTTCAAGTCATAGGTTGCCACCTTCGGGGATTTTACAAGGATCCTGTCTTCTCCTTCGTTTGGCTTTTCCACACCACCGTTAAAGAAGAAGGTTACATGCGCGTATTTCTCTGTCTCTGCGATACGCGCCTGTTTCTTGCCGTTCTTTGCCAGGAATTCTCCGAAGGTATTGGTAATCTCATCTTTTACGAAGGCAACCAGTTTGTTTTCAATGGTGATATCATATTCCGTAAAGCATACAAAGGTGGTCTTGATCCGCTCGCCTCTGTCAAAACCTTCAAACTTATCATCACAGAAGGTTCTGGTAATCTCTCTGGCACGGTCCGGGCGGAAGTTAAAGAAAATAATGGAATCATCGTTCTTTACCGTTGCCATCGGAACGCCGTCCTTTTCTACCACCGTCGGAAGCACGAACTCATCCGTGGTATCCTTATCGTAGGAAGCCTGGATCCCTGCCGGGCCGCTATCTGCCCGCTCGCCTTCGCCGAACACCAGCGCCCGGTAGGCCTTTTCCACGCGGTCCCAGCGATTGTCACGGTCCATGGCATAGTAGCGTCCCATAACGGTCGCCACTTGTCCCACGCCGATCTCCTGCATCTTCGCTGCCAGCTGCTCTACATATTCCTTTCCGGAAGCCGGAGGCGTATCACGGCCGTCCAGGAAGCAGTGTACGTATACGTTCTCGATTCCCTGTCTCTTAGCCAGTTCCAGCAGCCCGTAAATGTGCTCGTTATGGCTATGGACGCCGCCATCTGACACCAGTCCCATCAGGTGGAGGGAAGAATGATTCTTTTTTACATTCTCACATGCGGCTAGAAGCGCCGGATTCTCGAAGAAGTCCCCGTCCTTGATCGCCTTTGTGATCTTGGTAAGGTCCTGGTATACGATGCGGCCAGCGCCCATATTCAGGTGTCCTACCTCGGAGTTTCCCATCTGTCCATCCGGAAGGCCTACCGCCATCCCGCTGGCATTGCCTTTTACAAACGGGCACTCTGCCATCAATTTATCCATAACCGGCGTCTTGCCCTCTGCTACGGCATTTCCGGTAGTATTCTCATTTAACCCATATCCGTCTAAAATCATAAGTACTGTTGGTTTTTTACTCATCTTTAATCTCCTTCAATCCAAAATCTATTGCGCGCCTTTGCACAAGCGGCCAAGCCAGGCGTCTGCCAGCCCGATCCATTGTTGGCATTCTTCCTGAACGCCGGAGCCATCCGCCCTTTCTACCAGTTTGCTGGCAAGACTCAGTCCATGCTCTCCGTCTGGGAATACATGCAGTTCTACTGGCACGCCGGCCTTTCTAAGCGCCATCGCCATTAACAGGGAATTTTCTACAGGAACGGTATCATCTGCGGCCGTATGCCAAAGAAAGCATGGCGGCGTTTCTGCTGTTACCTGCTTTTCCAGAGACATCTCTTCCAGCATCGCCTCATATTGGTCTCCCAGAAGATTGGCAAAACTTGGCAGATGCCCTGTGGCAGCATCGGATGTGATTACCGGATAACTGAGCATCAGTCCTGCGGGCCGAAGCGTCTCCGGCGCCACTTTCAGCATCTTTCCGAGCCACTTCTGATGCCAGAATACGCCCAGGCTTGCAGCCAGATGGCCTCCTGCGGAGGCTCCGTGCAGGATGATCTTATCCGTATCCACCTGCCAGTCTTGGGCATGCTCATGGATTAGCTTCATGGCCATTCCCAGTTCCAGAAGCGCTGCCGGGTATCTGGACGGCACCACGGAATATCGAAGCACGCAGGCATGATATCCCTGGTTCATAAAATGGACAGCCAGAGGCTCCCCCTCCCGGTAACTCAACTTTTCATATCCGCCGCCGGGGCAGATGATCACCATAGGCCTTCTGGCAATCCGGATCTTGTCGGCAGGCGTATCCAGTATATAGGTTTCTAGTCTTGCATAAGGCTGCGAACATTCTGTCCGAACCGGAATTTCCATATATCTCATAATCAGACCTCTAAGCATAAGGACCGCTGCAAAGTTACCAGCGGTCCTTATGTTATTGCACTCTTCCTGCCTATTTGTAGTTTACGATCTTGCCAAAGTCAGCCTTCAAAGAAGCGCCTCCTACAAGGCCTCCGTCAATATCAGCCTGCGCAAATAATTCTGCAGCGTTTCCTGCGTTTACAGAGCCGCCGTACTGAATGCGGATTGCCTCTGCAGTCGCCTCGTCATAAATCTCAGCGATGCATGCGCGGATTCCTGCACATACTTCTTCTGCCTGCTCTGTCGTAGCAGTCTTGCCTGTTCCGATAGCCCAGATAGGCTCATAAGCGATTACAGATGCCTTTGCCTGGTCAGCGGTCACTCCCATGAATCCAACCTTAACCTGCTGGCGGATGAAGTCCATGGTCACGCCCTGCTCCCTCTGCTCCAGCGTCTCGCCGCAGCACATGATTGGCGTAATGCCGTGCTCGAATGCCTTGAGCATCTTCTTATTTACAGTCTCATTGGTCTCTGCGAAATATTCTCTTCTTTCAGAATGTCCAAGAACTACGTATTTTACTCCTGCATCGGTAAGCATGGCCGGAGAAATCTCTCCGGTATAGGCTCCGCTCTCTTCAAAATACATGTTTTCAGCTCCAACCTGGATATTGGTTCCCTTGCATGCTTCTACTACAGGAATAATATCAATTGCGGGTACGCAGAATACCACATCGACATCCTCGCTTGCTACTAATGGTTTTAACTCTTCCACCAGGGCAACCGCCTCGCTTGGAGTCTTGTTCATTTTCCAGTTTCCTGCTACAATTTTCCTTCTTGCCATCTTCTTTTCTCCTATTCTATTCATAATCCTCGCACTGAGCTCGAAAATACCTCGCCAAGCTTTATCATGGGGATGTTCCCCTTACTAGGCTCGCATAATACCTCGCCAAGTGCGGCGAACCAAGTAAACGCTAGGCTCGACAATACCTCGCCAAGCTTTTTACTTGTCGTTTGCTGCTGCTACGCCTGGGAGTTCTTTTCCTTCCAGGAATTCCAGGGAAGCGCCGCCGCCTGTGGAAATATGTGTCATCTTATCGCCGTATCCCAGCTGGTTTACCGCCGCCGCGGAATCGCCGCCGCCGATGATCGTGGTCGCATCCGTATCTGCCAGGGCTTTTGCCACTGCCTCTGTTCCGTGTGCAAAGTTAGGCATCTCAAAGCATCCCATCGGTCCGTTCCATACGACAGTCTTTGCGTCCTGAACGGCGTCACAGAAGATCTTCTCTGTCTCAGGACCGATGTCCAGTCCTTCCCAGCCATCCGGAATCTCGCCGCGTGGCACGACCTGGGTATTAGCGTCATTCGAGAAATCGTCTGCAATCACATTGTCTACAGGCAGTAACAGTTTTACGCCCTTTTCCTCTGCCTTTTTAAGCATATCCAGGGCATACTGGCAATAGTCTTCTTCCAGGAGGGATTTTCCTACATTTCCGCCCATAGCCTTGCTGAACGTATAGGACATTCCGCCTCCGATAATCAAGGTATCTACTTTATCAAGCAGGTTCTCGATTACGGAAATCTTGCTGGATACCTTTGCGCCTCCAAGGATAGCTACAAAAGGCCGCTCTGGATTATTGACTGCATTTCCAAGGAAATCGATCTCCTTCTGCATCAGATATCCTACGACTGCCGTATCTACAAACTGCGTAACGCCTACATTTGAGCAATGAGCCCTGTGTGCGGTACCGAAAGCATCATTTACGAATACGTCGCACAGAGAAGCAAGATCTTTGCTGAACGCTTCTCCGTTCTTCGTCTCCTCGATCCTGTATCTGGTATTTTCAAGAAGGATAACCTCTCCGTCCTTCATCGCCTCTACAGCTGCCTTTGCATTTGGCCCTACTACTTCTCTGTCAGCGGCAAACTTTACTTCCTGTCCGAGAAGTTCTGAAAGGCGCGCCGCAACCGGCGCTAAAGACAGTTCCGGAACCGGCTCTCCCTTTGGCTTTCCAAGGTGGGAGCAAAGGATTACCTTTCCTCCGTCCGCAATCAGCTTCTTAATGGTCGGAAGCGCTGCGACAAGACGGTTTTCATCTGTAATCTTGCCATCGATAAGAGGAACGTTAAAGTCGCATCTTACCAGTACCTTTTTTCCTTTTACGTTGATATCGTCTACTGATTTTTTATTAAGCATATGGCTGCCTCCTCAGTTATATTTTTAAGGGCATGTCCCTTATCATCCAAGAACTGGTTCTCAATTATAAAAAGGATCCGGTCCAATAAGACCGGACCCTGCGTGAGTCTTAATATATTGCTAAGCGCTCTGTGTTAAGCCAGTTCAGAGAAGTATTTGATTGTACGAACCATCTGGCTTGTGTAAGAATTCTCATTGTCATACCAAGATACAACCTGAACTTCTGTAGTTCCGTTATCTAATGGCAGTGCCAGTGTCTGAGTAGCGTCAAATAATGAGCCGTATCTCATACCGATGATGTCGCTGGATACGATCTCGTCTGTGTTGTATCCGAAGGACTCTGTCTCTGCTGCTTTCATTGCTGCATTGATCTCATCAACCGTAACGGTTCCGTCAACAACTGCCGTAAGGATTGTCGTAGATCCTGTTGGCGTTGGAACACGCTGAGCAGCGCCGATTAATTTTCCATTTAACTCTGGAATAACAAGACCGATCGCTTTTGCAGCGCCTGTGCTGTTTGGCACGATGTTAAGCGCAGCTGCGCGGGATCTTCTTAAGTCGCCTTTTCTCTGCGGTCCGTCAAGAGTCATCTGATCGCCTGTGTAAGCGTGGATCGTGCACATGATTCCTGATTTGATCTTAGCAAGGTCGTTAAGAGCCTTAGCCATTGGCGCTAAGCAGTTTGTCGTGCAGGAAGCTGCGGAGATAACGGTATCTTCCGGCTTCAGTGTTTCGTGGTTTACATTATATACGATAGTTGGCAGGTCGTTTCCAGCTGGTGCTGAGATAACGACTTTTCTTGCTCCTGCTTTTACATGTGCAGATGCTTTTTCTTTTGATGTGTAGAATCCTGTACATTCAAGAACAACGTCAACGCCGATCTCTCCCCATGGAAGTTCTTCAGCATTAGCCTTTGCGTAGATTTTGATCTCTTTTCCGTCTACGATGATAGAATCTTCTGTAGCCTCTACTTTGTCAGCCAAAGCATATTTGCCCTGAGAAGAGTCATATTTTAACAAGTGGGCAAGCATCTTAGGAGATGTCAAGTCGTTGATCGCTACAACTTCATATCCTTCTGCTCCAAACATCTGTCTGAACGCAAGACGTCCAATACGTCCGAATCCATTAATCGCTACTTTTACTGCCATGATTAATTCCTCCTAAAGTTTGTATTAACTGGTTGCACAGTCTTATATTTTTGAAATCCCTCAACCTTCGTTAAAGAATCATCAACCGTATTTTATTGTACTAAATTTGATACAAAAATTCAAGGACTTTTCCCATTTTTATGGAAGTTGCTTAAAATGCGGCTTCCGTCTGGAAAATTCTGTATAATATTTAAAGCCGCAGCCCTTCAGGATGTCCGATGCCTTCTGAAAATCATAGGCAATATGCTCCGGCCTGTGGGCATCCGCGCCAATGGTTATGATCTCGCCGCCCATTTCCTTATAACGCTTCAGCACATCCTGCTGCGGATGCGCAAAAGGAAGGCCGTATTTCAGGCCCGCCGTATTTAATTCCAGTCCCTTGCCCTTTTCAATCAAGGCTTTCAGAATCTGGTCTATCACATCCGCGTATTTTCGATAGGAATACTGCTTCTCTCTTTCTTTTCCATATCTGACCACATAGTCCAGATGTCCCAGCACGTCAAATCCGTCGAATCTTTGGATATCCGTCAATGTTTCTTCAAACGCTATACGATAGGCTTCTTCATCCGTCTTGTCCTGGAACAGTTTCCCGGATGCCGGGTCCGTAGACTGGATGCTGTGCACGGAGCCGATAATGAATTCAAATGGATAGGTTTCCACAAACTCCCGGTAATAGTCCCCCAGATAGGGACGCAATCCTAATTCCACGCCTATTCTGACGTCAATCTTATCCTGGTATTTTTCCTTAAGAGGCTCAAGGACCCTGAAGTATTCTTGCGGATCAAAGATGCTTTCCGGTCCCCATTCCACGTCATCCTTATCATAATGATCGGTAAAGCAG
The DNA here is from genome assembly GCF_019597925.1 of [Clostridium] scindens. Taxonomy (NCBI): domain Bacteria; kingdom Bacillati; phylum Bacillota; class Clostridia; order Lachnospirales; family Lachnospiraceae; genus Lachnoclostridium; species [Clostridium] scindens. The sequence continues at coordinate 2,141,832 of NZ_CP080442.1, forward strand.
ATCATCTCAAGCCCTTTCCCAATGGCCCCCTCAATCATCTCCTTTGGCGCGGCCTCAGAATCATGGGAAAATAATGTGTGCATATGCACGTCAGATTTTATCACTTTCTACTCATCTCCTATAATTGTTCCTCCGCCCAGCACATACTCTCCGTCATACAGGACTACCGCCTGCCCCGGAGTGACTGCCCTCTGCGGCTCTTCAAATATGCACAGGATCTCGTCTTCTCCTGTCTTCTCCACCGTGCACCATGCGCCCCGGTGGTTATATCTTATCTTTGCCCAGACTCTCTTCTTATCAGCAAGATCCTCTATGGACATAAAGTTGATTCTGTCTGCCCTGACATGGCGGGTCATGGACTCTTCATTGGTCCCTACGACAATCTCATTCGTCTCCGGCCGGATGTCAAGCACAAATACGGGGTGTCCAAGAGACAGCCCCAGTCCTTTCCGCTGGCCAACGGTATAATGAACGATTCCCTTATGCTGCCCCACCACCGTTCCATCGGAAAGCACAAAATTTCCAGGCAGGATCCTGGCCCCGGAATTCGCTTCTATATATGAAGCATAGTCCCCATCCGGCACAAAGCAGATATCCTGGCTGTCCGGCTTATCCGCCACATTAAGGCCAATTTCCCCAGCCAGCTTGCGAATCTCATCTTTCGTATATTCCCCCACCGGCATGAGGGTCCTTTTCAGCTGTTCCTGGGTCAGGCTATACAGCGCGTAAGTCTGATCCTTCACGCTGGTGGCCGACGTGCGCAGGGCATAACGCCCGTTACCGAGCCTCTCGATACGGGCGTAATGTCCAGTGGCAATATAGTCTGCTCCAATCTCCATGCTCCTTTTAAGAAGGGACTCCCACTTTACATAGCGGTTGCAGGCGATACATGGATTCGGAGTTCTTCCATGCAGATACTCATCCATGAAATAGTCTATGACATAGGTCTTAAATTCCTGCTTAAAATTCATGACATAATAGGGGATTCCAAGGGATGCCGCCACGCGCCTTGCGTCATCCACTGCGCTCAGTCCGCAGCATCCCCCTTGCTCTTCCTCTATGATGCGTTCTTCATCCTGCCAGATCTGCATCGTAACCCCGATCACATCATATCCTTGTTCTTTTAATAGCCAGGCGGCCACGGAAGAGTCCACGCCTCCGGACATCCCGACTACGACTTTTTTCTTCTCCATAAACTCTTCTCCGGATTAATATTCCTCTTCTTCCTCTTCCTCGCCTTCATGGATATCTGACTTGGGCTTCTCAAGGCCTTCTATCTTGATGTCGTGCTTCTCGGCATAATCCCACAGTGCCGCATGAATTGCCTCTTCCGCCAGAAGAGAGCAGTGCACTTTCACCGGCGGCAGGCCATCCAGCGCTTCCATGACCGCCTTGTTTGTCACTTCCATCGCTTCCTGGATCGACTTGCCTTTTACCAGTTCCGTAGCCATGCTGCTGGTGGCAACCGCTGCGCCGCAGCCGAACGTCTTAAACTTCACGTCGCGGATGATCTGGTCATCGTCAATGTCCAGGTAAATGCGCATGATGTCGCCACATTTGGCATTTCCTACCGTTCCCACGCCACTGGCATTCTCTATCTCCCCAACATTCCTGGGATGCTCAAAATGATCCATTACCTTCTCTGAATACATAATTCTTCCTCCAATCTATCTACTGCTATTTCTTCTGCTTGTTCATAAAATCTTCATACAGCGGAGACATTTCCCTTAAGTGGCCTACGATCTCTTTTAAGGAGTCCACCACGTAATCGATATCTTCCTTTGTTATCTCCTCATTCAGCGTTAGCCTCAAAGACCCATGGGCAATCTCATGAGGCAGCCCGATGGCCAGAAGCACGTGGGACGGGTCCAGGGATCCTGATGTACAGGCAGAGCCGCTGGAACCACAGATCCCTTTCATATCCAGCTTGATCAGGAGAGACTCGCCTTCGATAAACTGGAAGCTGAAGTTGGCATTATTCGGAAGCCTCTTCGTCCTGTGTCCGTTAAGCCGGCAATGCGGGATCTCGTCAAGCACCCGGTTAATGAGATAATCCCGAAGTTCCGTCTCCTTGCCGGTCCGCTCTGCCATCGTATCCGCAGCGCGCTTTACGGCCGCCCCAAGGCCTACGATTCCAGGAACATTTTCCGTTCCCGCCCGGCGCTTTCTTTCCTGTCCGCCTCCGTGCACGAAGGAACGGATCTTGACGCCAGTGCGGATGTATAGGAATCCGATTCCTTTTGGCCCGTTCAGCTTATGGCCGCTGGCGCTGAGCATGTCAATATGGCATTCGTCTACATGGATGGGAACCTGCCCGAATGCCTGAACCGCGTCCGTATGGAACAGGATTCCATGCTCATGGGCGATCTCGCCGATTTCCCGGATCGGCTGTATGGTGCCGATCTCATTGTTGGCATACATGACGGAAATCAGGATCGTCGTCGGCCTGATGGCGGCTTTTAATTCGTCCAGCTTTACCACGCCGTCCTCGTCTACATCCAGATAGGTCACTTCATACCCTTTCTTCTCAAGGTATTCGCAGGTATGAAGGATGGCATGATGCTCGATCTTCGTGGTGATGATGTGATTGCCCTTGCCCTCGTAGGCTTCTGCCGTGGCCTTTAATGCCCAGTTGTCAGCTTCAGAGCCTCCTGCGGTAAAATAGATTTCATTGCCCTTAGCCCCCAGCACGCCCGCGATCACATCCCTCTGCTGGCTGATTACTTCCTTATTCGCTGCGGCAAATCCATAGACGCTGGATGGATTTCCATACCTTTCCGTAAAATACGGCAGCATTGCCTCCACTACCTCCGGCGCCGTCTTCGTTGTCGCTGCATTGTCTAAATATATAAGTCTTTCCATATTCGTACCTCCTTATCTTCTCTTAATATTCTATTGATTGCATCTGGGATTCTCACAGTCGCCCTCCGGATTGATCATCTTGCTTTCCCGTACCAGCTCGTCCAGCATGATCTCATCCACCGTCTTATTGATGCTGTCATTAATCTTCTGCCATACATATTTAGTCACGCAGCCATCTGCGGCCATACAGCCTTCATCGGAATAAAACGCGGCACATTTCACCGGCTCCAGGCTCCCTTCCAGAGCCCTTAGCACATCGCCTACCGAGATCTCCTCCGCTTTTTTCGCAAGCACGTATCCCCCAGTTGCCCCGCGGATGCTCTTTACCAGCCCAGCCTTCTTAAGCAAGGCCACCAACTGTTCCAGATACCGTTCGGATATATCCTGCCTTACGGAAATATTATTGATGGACACAGGCTCTTCCTCACTATATCTGGCCAAATCTATGAGCGCGCGCAGTCCATATCTTCCTTTGGTCGAAAGTTTCATTATGCTCACCTTCTTTTCAATTCCTAGCAATTTGCTAGGATTTCTCTTTCTGTAGAATAGCACTGCTTTTTAGTTCTGTCAAGTATCTATTTTGAATATGTTATAACAATATCTCTAAGGAGTCTGCCATGTCTCGAAAACGCGCCATTATCAAAGGCACTTTCATATTGACCATTACCGGTTTCGCCACCAGGTTCATGGGATTTTTTTACCGTATCTTTCTAAGCCATGCCTTTGGGGAGGAAGGCGTGGGCCTGTACCAGCTTGTCTTTCCAATCTATGCCCTCTGCTTCTCCCTTACCTCCGCAGGGATCCAGCTGGCACTGTCCCGCTGCGTGGCAAGATGCATGACCCAGGGCAAAAAGAAGGAAGCCCGGGAGCTTTTGTGCACCAGTCTGGTTCTTACGGTTGCCGTCTCCTGTATTGTGACGGTAATTCTTCAGAAATATTCGATATTTATTGCCGATACCTTCTTAAAAGACTCAAGATGCGCCCAGCTGCTGGTAATCCTTTCCTATGCGTTTCCATTCGCCTCCATCCACAGCTGCATCTGCGGATACTATTTCGGGCTAAAGCAGACCGGCATCCCCGCTACCTCCCAGATGATCGAGCAGATAGCAAGAATCTTAAGCGTGTATCTGATCTACATATATGGTATGAGGCACGGCGTCCGCTTCGGCGTATCCATCGCCGTCGCGGGCCTGATCGCTGGAGAGATCCTTTCCTCCCTGTTCTGCCTGCGCTCCATCCTTGGCAAAGGAGGCTTTGGGAAATGGCCCAGAATACGCCTCTCGTCCTGCATGAAGCATGGGCGCGAACTGATAGCGCTGTCCATCCCGCTGACCGCAAGCCGGGTACTTCTAAATGTCCTTCAAAGCATAGAGGCAATCTCCATCCCATTGAAGCTCCAGACCTATGGAATGTCGGTTGCCGAGGCGCTGAGCATCTACGGGGTTCTGACCGGAATGGCCCTTCCCTGCGTGCTCTTCCCTTCCGCGATCACCAATTCCGTATCCACCATGCTGCTTCCCGCGGTAGCCGAGATACAGGCCATGGAGAATCACAAAGAACTGTCCGCGCTGGTGAAAAAGGTTACTTACTCCTGCATTTTCCTGGGGAGCATCTGCTGCGTGCTGCTGCTTACGTTCGGCAATTGGATTGGAACCGTGCTATTTCACAGTCCTATGGCCGGAGGGTACATCGTCACTCTGTCCTGGATGTGCCCGTTCTTATACACTAACAATACCTTGATCAGCATCGTAAACGGGATTGGCAAGACTACCTTGTCTTTTATAATCAATTCTGCCAGCCTCGGAATCCGTATCGCCAGCGTTCTGCTCTTCATCCCCGTTTTTGGGATCCAGGGGTATCTCTGGGGCATGCTTGCAAGCCAGCTGTGCATCTTCCTATTCTGCCTGATCTATCTCAATTATTATCTGAAAAGGGAAAGGGAGTGAATTGGCCTTCGCCAATCACTCCCTCATAACGTCTTCAAGAACATCTGCATAATTACCGGATTCACATAGCACTCCAGCAGAATCCCTACGGCGATAAAGAGCAGGAAGCTGACCGTCTTGGACAGATTCCATCTGGATTCCGGATAAGAGAAGAAATACCACAGAAGGATCAGATACCCCGCTATGTAGAAAATAAAATGCGGCGTCAGCGCGATCAGGCACAGGATGATTCCCTTTACGCCCATCTTAAGCACCGACGAGGTCATGATCATCCCGCTGGAAAAGCCTGTCCATAGCAGAAACAGCGCAACCACCAGCTTCCTCAGCCTGGTACATCCCAGCGCGCAGATTACGGCTACCGGCGCGACCCTTATCCGTACCACATACCAGATATATTCCGCAACATCCACATCTGCCTGCATATACTGGCTTAAAAAAAATTCATTGAAGATCCCCATGCTTGTAATATAGTCTTTGGACATCAGATTCGCATAGACGATTCCAATAAAAAAGCCCAGCATATAAAACAAGATGAAATGCTTCTTGTTCTCACGTATCCTCACAAATGTTCCCCCTTTGCCAAGATACTTCATTATATGCCGGGCATTTTGATATATTCTTATTTCTGTTTTAAATATTTGGACTCATAGGCAAGAATTGCCGCAATGGTCTTGGAATCTTCAATCGTTCCGCCAAATATCATCTCCTTAAGTTCCTCTATGGCATAGGCCTTTACGTCCACGTATTCATCCTCGTCCAGATGCTGGCTGGCAGCCGTCAGGTTCTTTGCCACATAGATCTCAATCTTCTCGTCGCAGAAAGCGACGGTGGTACGGAGGGTAATCAGCCATTCCAAACTGTCTGACCGATAGCCGGTCTCTTCTTCCAGTTCCCTTCCTGCACACAGCCTGCCTGGCTCATCCGGCCTGTCCAGTTTTCCGGCCGGTATTTCCAGGGTATGCCGCTCCAGCGCATTCCTATACTGGGACACCATCAGTATCCTGCCATCAGGAAGTACGGGGACGACCGCGGCCGCCCCGTCATGATGGATATAATCCCAGTCCGCATGGTTGCCATTGGCAAATTCCATATGGTCTTTATAGACTTCAAGGATTGCTCCTTTATATACTAGTTCTCTGCCTACGCGTCTGACTTCTTCACTCATTGTTCTTAGATCCCTGCTCTTTCCTCCAGCCTTTTACAAAGCGAGCTTTCCGCTCCTACAAAGAAGAGACGAATTCCTCGATGCGATCCAGGCCTTTTTTAATGTTTTCCATGGAAATAGCATAAGACAGCCTTATGAAATTGTCAAATCCAAAATCCTGGCAGGGAACAACCGCAACTTTGTAGTCTTCGATCAAGATCTCCGCAACGCGGCTCGCCGTGCCAATACGCACGCCTTTATACGATTTTTCCAGTACATCCGTAAAATCTACGAAGGTATAGAAAGCGCCTTCCGGCTCAAGCGCATCTACAAGCGGCATCTGGCTGACACGCTCATACATGTATTTCCTTCTCTGGTCAAATTCCTCCCTCATGGCCGCCACTGCATCCTGAGGTCCCTGAAGCGCTTCCAGGGCAGCCTTCTGGGCGATGGAGTTAGGATTGGAAGTCTGATGGCTCTGAATGCTTCCCATCAGTTTCGCGATCTCTGCGCTGGAGCCTGTATATCCGATTCTCCATCCAGTCATAGAGTAACTCTTTGACAAGCCGCTGCAGGTAATCGTTCTCTTATAAATCTCTTCTCCAAGGGATGCAATGCTTACATGCTTCTTATCCCCATAGATCAGGTTCTCATACATTTCATCTGCAACCACATAAATATCATTTTTGACCGCCACGTCTGCAATGGCTCTTAGTTCTCCCTCAGAATAAACCATTCCGGTAGGGTTATTTGGCGTATTGAGGATCACCGCCTTCGTCTTATCCGTGATCGCATCCTCAATCTGCTTTGCGGTCACCTTGTACCCAGAGTCTTTGGTACCATAGACATATACCGGAACACCGTCGCAGAGTTTTACGATCTCTGGATAAGTCAGCCAATAAGGCGCCGGTATGATCACTTCGTCTCCAGGGTTCATAATTGCCTGGAATACATTGGTCAAAGAATGTTTTCCGCCGTTGCTGATTACGATCTGATCCGTTCCATAATGCAGTCCGTTAAACTCTTCGAACTTCCTGCTGACCGCTTTTTTAAGTTCCGCGGTTCCTGAGGCCGGCGTATATTTTGTAAATCCGGACTTGATCGCGGCAATCGCAGCCTCATTAATATTTTCCGGCGTATTAAAATCTGGCTCTCCTGCCCCAAATCCTACTACATCAATTCCCTCTGCTTTTAATTCCTTTGCCTTCGCAGTAATTGCTAATGTTGAAGACGGCTTAACCTGAGCCGCTTTTCTTGATAATGTCAACGCCATAGTTTCATCCATCCTATCTTTCATATTCTTGAATTTGCATTCTGATTACATATTATAATATAGAACAGTCATTTTTGCAAGATTTATTTTTTTCAAATTCTCATTTTTCTTTTCACCCCTCATTTTGCGTTGATGCCTTGTCTATTTTTGCAAGTTTTCATTTTAAATCCTGCATTATAGCCAAATCAACCGATAGCAGCCTCCTTTGAATGCAGGGCACAAAAAAACAGAGCCGGCTATATTGCCGGCTCTGCCACACATTTATCTTCTACTTGGCATAGTCAGTAACTCGTGACTCACGTATTACATTGACTTTGATCTGCCCCGGATATTCCAGCTCATACTCGATTTGCTTCGCAATATCCCTGGCCATCAATACCATGTCTGCGTCAGATACTTGTTCTGGAACTACCATAACACGAATCTCTCTACCTGCTTGAATCGCAAAAGATTTATCAACACCCTTGAATTGGTTGGTGATATCTTCTAATTGTTTTAACCTGTTTGTATATGTTTCTAATGTTTCTCTTCTTGCACCCGGCCTTGCCGCGGATATCGTATCCGCCGCCTGTACGACGCACGCAATCAGAGTCTCCGGTTCTACATCGCCGTGATGAGCTTCAACCGCATTAATGACCGTCGCGGATTCCTTATACTTCCTACAGAGATCCACGCCAATCTGAATATGTGATCCTTCTACATCATGATCTATAGATTTGCCGATGTCGTGCAAAAGTCCGGCACGTTTGGCGATTCTGACGTCCAGGCCAATCTCGCCTGCCAGAAGTCCCGCCAGCTGGGCTACTTCTATAGAATGCTTCAATGCATTCTGTCCGTAGCTGGTTCTGAACTTCATACGTCCGAGAAGCTTGATAAGTTCCGGATGGATTCCGTGAACTCCTACTTCAAGAGCCGCCGCCTCGCCTTCTTCACGAATCATGGCGTCTACTTCTTTCTGCGCCTTCTCAACCATCTCCTCAATTCTTGCCGGATGGATACGTCCGTCAACAATCAATTTTTCCAGCGCAATTCTCGCGACTTCTCGTCTTATTGGATCAAAGCCTGATAATACAACGGCTTCCGGAGTATCATCGATAATCAGCTCTACGCCTGTCATCGTCTCCAGGGTACGGATGTTCCGTCCTTCCCGTCCAATAATCCTTCCTTTCATTTCATCACTTGGAAGCTGTACAACCGAAATTGTAGTCTCCGCAACATGATCTGCCGCGCATCTCTGGATTGCAGTGACGACATATTCTTTTGCCTTCTTGTCTGCATCTTCCTTCGCCTGCGCTTCCATTTCTTTAATCATCTTCGCAGTATCATGCTTCACATCTTCTTCAACAGTTTTTAACAAATATTCTTTTGCTTGTTCGGAGGTAAGTCCTGAGATTCTTTCTAGTTCCTGTACTCTCTGCTTACTCAGCTCTTCAACTTTCGCCTCGCGCTGCCTAAGCTGTTCTTCTTTCGCTGTAAATCCTGCTTCACGCTTCTCAATTGCATCTGCCTTTTTCTCTAAAGCCTCTTCTTTGGAAAGAACGCGTTTCTCGTATCTCTGCAATTCTGCCCTACGTTCCTTAGTCTCTTTCTCAAGCTCATTCTTGTTCTTGATAGACTCTTCCTTAATTTCCAAGAGAGACTCCTTTTTCTTGGCCTCAGCTGTCTTAACCGCATCATCAATGATCTCTCTGGCTTTGCTATCTGCATTTCCAATCTTAGATTCTGCATTCTTCTTCAGATTAGAAACCGTCACAAAGTGGCTGATGACCGCTGCAGCTATGATAGATACAATGATTACAGCAATTGCTATTCCTATCGGCACAGGAGCACCTCCTTATTTAATTTTCATTGTACAAATACAACACTTAAATTTTATACTGTTTTCACAAAGATGTCAAGCATTCCACTCAGAAACTTGTATCACTTGACGGATGTCTTCATAATGAAAGCCTTTGCGTACCAGATAACCCAGTATTTTCTGGGTTTGCGCATGGTCTGCCGTACGCGGATCATACTTTTTCTTTTGCAAAATCGCCTCGATTGCCGCCCGGGAATCCTCATTTCCATAACATTCCTCAAAGGCCTGCTCGATCAATTCCTTCTCTACGCCCTTCTGGCTCAAGGCTGCATACAGTTCTTTCCGGCTCTTCTTATCCTTCCGGCTCTCGATGAAACTTCTCGCATACTCCATATCATCGATGTACCCAAAAGATTTTACATACTCCACAGCCTCTCCGACAATATCTTCCGGATACCCGCCAAGCGCAAGCTTACTCCTTAACTGGGACTCGGTACGCCCCATATCGGTCAGCAGATGCATGGCCCGTAGTTTGGCCCGCTTAAGCACGATATCATTACGTATCTTCTGATACTGCGCTTCCTCAAGGCTGCCTTCTTCCTCTATATGATAGCGGGACAGTTCGCCTTTGTATAATACAAAGGCGAACTGTCCGTCCAGATATATCTTATATTTTGACTTCGTCACCGGCTCTATCTTCGTCACCGTCATCCTTATGCTTCCTCTTTGGCCTTTCTGCCTGTTGCCTTCTTCTCCTCCGGCTTCTCTTCTTCTGCAGCAGATGACGGATCCCGGTCAAGGTCATAGTATTCCCGGATCTTCTTCTCCAACTCTTCCATCACTTCCGGGTGCTCGGCCAGATATGACTTGGCGTTCTCCCTGCCCTGGCCGATCTTATCGCCATTGTATGCAAACCAGGCGCCGCTTTTGTTGATCAGGTCAATGCTTACTGCCAGATCCAGGATGTCACCCTCCTTGGATATGCCTTTTCCAAACATAATATCAAATTCTGCTTCCTTAAACGGAGGCGCGATCTTATTCTTCACAATCTTGACACGGGTCCTGTTCCCCACCATCTCGCCGCTCTGCTTCAGAGTCTCTATCCTTCTGACATCCATACGGATGGAAGCATAGAACTTCAGCGCCCGGCCTCCCGTGGTCGTCTCAGGATTGCCGAACATAACGCCTACCTTCTCTCTTAACTGGTTGATGAAGATCACGACGCAGTTAGACTTGCTGATAACTGGAGTCAGCTTGCGCAGCGCCTGGGACATCAGCCTTGCCTGGAGTCCTACATGGCTGTCCCCCATATCTCCTTCGATCTCCTGCCTTGGAACCAGAGCAGCAACCGAGTCTACCACTATGATATCCATAGCGCCGGATCTTACCATGGTCTCAGCAATCTCAAGCGCCTGATCCCCGCTGTCAGGCTGCGAAATATATAACTCATCTATATCAACGCCGATATTCTTGGCATAGGCCGGATCCAGGGCATGCTCTGCGTCAATGAATCCAGCGATTCCTCCGCGCTTCTGAACCTCTGCAATCATATGTAATGCAACCGTCGTCTTACCACTGGATTCCGGGCCATATACCTCGACCACGCGCCCCTTCGGAACGCCGCCAAGCCCCAGCGCCAGGTCAAGGCTTAAGGAACCTGTGGGAATCGTCTCCACTGCCACCTGAGCCGCGGGATCGCCCAGCTTCATAACCGTGCCTTTTCCAAAATCCTTCTCCAACTTTGCTATCGCTGCATCCAATGCCCGCTTCTTATCATCACTTGCCATAACATATTCTCCTTCTCGCTTATCGAACGAACGTTCGTTCTATGATTAATATACTATTATAATTGCTTCAAAATGTCAATATAAAATTCCTTAAAACATTGGAAACGCCCATACAGAACTGTACGGGGCAGAAAACACGAATATCACCCGAAATCACTATTAAAATATCATACTTCTCCCCTATCCGTCAACAGGCAGCCGCAAATTACGGCTGCCCGATTCTCTGATAGTATTTTTCTCTTTCTTTCTCCCAGTATATTTTGTCTTCTTCGTTAATCTTTCTCAAGACTCTGCATGGATTGCCCACTGCGACCACATGGTCCGGGATATCTTTTGTCACTACAGAGCCAGACCCGATCACCACGCCGCTTCCAATAGTAACGCCCGGGTTGATCACCGCATTTCCTCCAATCCACACATTGTCTCCGATAATCACCGGCTTGCCGAATTCCAGGCCTTCATTGCGCACGGCCGCATCAATCGGATGCCCTGCCGTATAGATCCCTACGCGCGGGGCAAGAAGCACATTGTCTCCGATGATTATTTCACAGACATCCACCATAATACAGTCATAGTTGGCGTAGAAATTCTCTCCCACGCTGATATGGCATCCATAATCGCAGTGAAACGTCTGCTCTACGTGTACATTCTCCCCGGTGGATTTAAAGAGTTCCTTGATGATTTCTTTCCGCTCTTCCATCTGTTCCTCCGTCATGGAATTGAACAGCCTGGTCAGTCTCCTGGCCCGCATAAAGTCTTCATTCAGTTCCTTATCATCGTTCAGCTTATAGAGTTCGCCCATCAACATTAATTCTTTATTTGTCACTACCCTTCCTACCTTTCTTTGCAGACATCCACCCACTCCTTGTAATGGCTGTATTCTTCCAGTTCTTTGATATTCAGCTCGATCATGCTGTTCCCGCTGCCTGCGGCCGGGAATACCGTATCAAATCTTTGAAGGGAGACATCCAGATAGACCTCTATGCCCGCATGGATGGCAAATGGGCAGACGCCCCCTACGGCATGTCCGATCATGCTTTCTACATCTTCTATCTTCAGCATCTGCGCCTTGCATCCGAATTGGGCGCGGTACTTTTTATTGTCGATCTTCCGATCCCCGGCGGTCACCACCAGGATCACGGAATCGCCCAGATAAAAGGACAGAGTCTTGGCAATCCTTTTCGGCTCGCACCCCAGTGCCATAGCCGCCGCCTCCACGGTAGCGCTGGATTCCTCAACCTCGCGCACCCTGTCTTCTATGCCATACTGCCGGAAATACGCTCTTACTTTTTCTATAGACATGTTCTTATCCTCCTTATAAATCATGCTGCCATATAAATCATGCTACCATTATAAGATTACAGAAGAAGAAAAGCAACCTTGCGGCTGCTTTTCTACAGGCATACTCTTTGAAGCGCCTGATGAAGGCACCAGAATACGCTTCTTTTTTCTACTTTTCCATCCGTCACCACATCAAAGGACGCAATCTCTTCTCCTTCCAGAAGATACTGGATCTCCCCTACCTTCTGCCCCTTCTTTACCGGGGCCTTGAGGCGGTCTTTTACCTTCTTTTTGACCTCTGCCTTTTCATCTGTCTTCAAAAGGACGTTAATTTCTTTTTCTCCCCCTTTGACTACAGCCTGCACTTTGGATTCTCGCTTATATGGATTCCCGGCCGATACTCCTTCCTGAACTATGATCTTGGAAAGGGCGGGTTCCTCCCACACATTCCGGTACTCATAATTGGCAAGCCCATATTCCATCAAGGCCTTGGTATCCTTCCACTTATAGCCCTTGTTATTGGGCCATCCGCAGGCCAGCAGAGCCACGATAAACGTCTTGCCGTCCTTTCTTAGCGCGCCTACATAACAGTAGCCCGCATCGCCGGTAAATCCTGTTTTTCCCGTCAGAGCGCCATCCATCATATCCAGGAATGCATTGTGGTTATTGCAGGAGAATTCACGGTCTCCTGCCACATTGGTAAAATGATAATTCTTTGTACCTGTGATCTCAAGGAATTCCTCCTTTTTTGGAGATTCCATGATACAATAGCGCATAATAGAGGCCAGATCCCTGGCCGTTGTAGAGTGGGTTCCTCCATCATCGTAAGCGTCAAGCCCGTTGGGCGTCACAAAATATGTATCCTTGCATCCGATCTCCTTGGCCTTCTGGTTCATCAGTCCTGCAAATGCTTCCACGGAGCCGGCGATTCCTTCCGCAACCACTACAGCGCTGTCATTGTGGGATTCCAGCATCAGAGAATACAGAATATCCTTCAGATAGTACTCTTCCTTTCCCCTGACTCCCAGCCTGACTTTGGGCTGGCTGGCCGCATAGTCGGAAGCCGCCACGATCTGTCCCTCTTCCATATTCTCCAGAGCCAGTATGCACGTCATAATCTTTGTCGTGCTGGCCATTGGCTTTGCCTCGTTCTCATTCTTGCCAAATAAAACACGCCCACTGTCAGCATCCATCAATACTGCTGACTGGGCGTACAGATTATCCGGCTCGTCCGCGGCATCCTGCTCTTTGGCCTGGGTGCTAAAGGGCTGGATCAGCAAAATACAAGCAAGGAGAATTCCTAATAATCGTTTCTTTCTCATCTGCCACACCATACATCACCATGTTATTGCAATATATGTAGGCCGGGTTAAGACTATTCTTAAAGACGCATCAGATATCTAATTTTAACTGGATCTCTTCTTCCGCCTCTTCCTTAAAACTTTCCATCTGCTCAGGATTCAGGCTTGGAAGATCCTCTACCGACTGGATGCTGAACCTTCGAAGGAACTCTTCCGTCGTGCCAAACAAGATTGGCTTGCCAGGAGCATCCATCCTGCCTCTTTCGCACACCAGGTTATACTCCACCAGTTTATTCACGGCATGGTCTGATTTCACGCCCCGGATCTTCTCGATCTCCAGTTTCGTAACCGGCTGCTTATAGGCGATGATGGACAGCGTCTCCAGCAGGACGTCTGTCAGCACGTACTTCTTAGGCTGCTTCGCCACCCGGATCAGATACTCGTACATCTGCGTCTTCGTACACATCTGAAACGCGTCTTCAAGCTCGATAATCCTGACGCCCCTGTCTTCTGCATCATACTTGTCCATCATTCTATGTATAATCTTTCTGGTCGTTTCTTCGTCATGCTCGATAGCGGCCGCAATCTTATTCAGTTCCACCGACTCGCCCATGGTGAAAAGAATCGCCTCTATCACGCCTTCTAATTTGTTGATTTCCACTTCTTCCATACTACCTTTCCCACACTTAAGATTCACATTTCGACAGAATCATAATATCGTCAAATGGCTGTTCCTGCCGGATCATGATCACGCCTTCCTTCATCAGCTGCAAAATAGCAAGGAACGTTACCACGATCTGCGTTTTGGAACTCTGCTTTTTTAGCAGTTCCCGGAAACTGAATCTGCCATGGCTTTTCGCATATTCCGTGACATAATCAAGCTTATCCGGCAATGTGACCTCTTCCTTTTCGATCTTGCCAAACTTGCTGCGGACAGGGTCGATCTTATCCACCTGTTTCTTCATCACATCCTTAAAGATGCGGTTTAACTTGGAAAGGGTCAGATCCCCCAGCAGGGCATCCAGATCTACTGGCTCTACATAGCCCAGCACTTCCTGTGGAATCGTAGGCGCCTTATACATCACCTGCTCGCCCTCCACCTGCCTGTCCCGCAGTTCATAGGACATATACTTGTACATCTTGTACTCCAGCAGCTGCTCCACCAGTTCCTGCCTGGGATCCTCTTCTTCTCCCTCCTCATTGACTTCCTTCGGAAGAAGCATTCTGCACTTGATATCCAGAAGTGTCGCAGCCATCACAAGGAACTCGCTCATGATGTTCAAATCTTCCTTGTCCATGGCCTTGATGTAGTCCATATACTGGCTCGTGATCTCCACGATCGGAATATCATAGATATCGATCTTATTTTTATCTATCAAATGTAGAAGCAGATCCAGCGGTCCTTCGAAGACCTGCAGTTTTACCGGAATTCCCATAGATATCCCTCACACTCTATCTTTTATCGTCACAATTGTATTATTATACAGGATTTTCCTGCTTTTCACAAGTTTTAATCCCCATTCAGCACAAGAACTACCATTTCCGCCGGATTTAACAGACGGATGGGGACGGAGTGGGCACCTAAGCCCTTGCTTACGACTACCGTAGCATCCTCTTCCCTGTAGATGTCTCCCGAGTATTTGGGAAACAGGGTAAAGTCCGGAGCGATCACGCCGCCGATTCCCGGAATCCTTACGATTCCGCCGTGGAGATGTCCAGAAAGTATCAGATCTGCTCCCCATTTTCTATATGCCGCCACATAGGCAGGATTATGGGCCAGCAGTATCTGGTAGGAAGAATCCGCCGTCCCTACCCTGGACTCGATCTCTTCTTCTTCCATCGGCCGCCTTCCAAACTTCCGGTAGCCGTCAAGCCCGATCTCAAGTCCGGTAATGCAGATGCTCTCGCCATCCCATGGAATCCTTACGGACTCATTTTCAAGAAATACGATCCCAGCGCTTAAAAGCCGGCTCTGATAGTCTTCATAGGACTGGCTATATGCTTCCGGCCGTTCTTTTAACTTCTGCTCGTGGTTTCCATTGGCATAGAATACCTTGCAGATGGACGGAAGGCGGCAAAGAAAGCGAAGCGTGTCTTCATAGGAATTTCCGTCCTTTCTTACCAGCATGTCCCCGCCAATCAGGATCAGATCCGGCCGGGCTCTGATAATTGCCTGAAACAGCCTCCCATTCTCCTCTCCATAACTGTAGTTATGCAGATCGCTCAAGAATACGATCCGCTTCTCTTCCTGCAGCCCCGCCAGCTTAGGGGATGCAATATTATATACCGTTGTTCTGAATCCATGCAGTTCCCGGATATTTTCAACGATCATTCCCAAGATGATGATTACAATAGCAATGATTAGAATATTCAACCTATCTTCTCCTTTAACTCCTGCAGCGGCCGCCATCCTTACGGCATGTCCGCCTTAACCATTATATAATTAATCTTTGGAATTTGCAATCTTCTGTATAGACAGCAAAGATAGGGGAAAGCCCCCTATCTTCTACAGCAGGAATTTTTTGACGGTGTCTCCCATCGCGCTTTTATAACTGATCTCATCCACTGATTCAGCAGCCACGATGTCTATACTGCCAATCTCTTTTCCACTTAGGAAATATTTTGCTTTTCCCACTTTGTCGCCTTTCTTGACAGGTGCCTTGATCTTCTTGTTCAAGGCCACTTTGCGCTCAATAGTCTTAAGGTCCGCTCCCGTAATATCTATATAGGCAAAGGGCGCCTTCTGCCGAACCTTTACCGTCGCCGCTACGCCCCGTGATACTTTGGCAGGCTGAATGGATTTTGCCTTCTCTTCCTCATACTTATTGCATCTGCCAAACCCGTAATTGAGCAGCGTGGTAGCGTCCGTAAAGCGCTGCTTGTGATCCGGGGCTGCCATGATCACTGCGATCAGTTCCATCCCGTCTTTCTTGGCGGTTGCTGACACGCAGTATTTGGCCTTATCCGTGGAGCCTGTTTTCAGGCCCGTGGCATATTCGTACTGCCTCACCAGCTTGTTGGTATTGGTCAGCCCGAATTCCGTGGTTCCTTTTTTGGTCGTATGCGTAATGTTCTCCATCCATATCATGGAGTAGTCGTGGATCTGCGGATATGTAGTGATCAATTCTCTTGACATCAGCGCGATATCATGGGCAGTGGTCAGATGCCCATCCGTATCCAGCCCATTGCAGTTTATGAAATGCGTATTTTCCATTCCCAGGCCTTTTGCCCTCTGATTCATCTGCTTTACGAATTCTTCTTCATTGCCGCAGATGTACTCGGCCATTGCCACGCAGGCATCATTGGCGCTGGCAACTGCGATGCATTTGATCATCGTGTCTACCGTCTGCGTCTCGCCCGGTTCCAGGAACACCTGGGAGCCTCCCATGGAGGCGGCATATTCGGATGTGGAGACTTCATCTTCCAGGCTGATCTTTCCGGAATCCAGAGCGTCAAAGATCAGAAGCAGCGTCATGATCTTGGTCACGCTAGCCGGTGGCCTCTGTTCATCTGCATCCTTTTCATATATGATCTGGCCGGTGGACGCTTCCATCAGAATTGCGGATGGAGCGCTGACCTGAGGTCCGGCCTCATTTCCTGCGCCGGCGGCATCCTGCCCCTCGGCAGAATCTTGGGTATCGGCGGCATCCTGCCCCTCGGCTGTGCCTTGGGTATCGGCGGCATCCTGCCCTTCGGCGGGTTCCTGCGTATTGGCGTTCTTTTGCGTATCATCATTATCTTCTGCTTCTCCCTGTACATCCGCATACAAGACCGGTTCCCTGACCGGCATTGCAAATACGGGCTGTACAAAGAGCAAGGCGCTTAAAATTGCTGCCAGAATCTGTTTCATGCGACAACTCCTCGTAGGTATCAGTCTATTATTACCATTGTAATGGGCAGCCTCTAAAAATATGCCAATAGTCGAAAAAGTAATTCGCCTTTCTTATGGTTGACATCCGACTACTATGTGGTACAATATAGTTAGATACTATTATGCGGTACAATGTAGGTGGGAATATGTATGATAAGTCTCAATTAATGCGCGGGACACTGGAGGGCTGCATTCTGAAAATCTTGTCAGACCAGACGACTTACGGCTATGAGATCGTAGCCAATCTGCAGGACTACGGATTCGAGGACGTCAAGGAAGGCACCATCTATCCGCTCCTGGTCCGTCTGGAAAAGAAAGGGATCATCTCTTCTGAATTCCGTCCTTCCCCTCTTGGTCCCAGCCGCAAATACTATACGATAACGGAATGCGGCGCGCAATATTTGGAAGAGTTCAAGCAGCATTGGAAGCAAGTCGTACGGTCAATGAATGCCATATTTGGATTGGAGGAATGAACTATGATGGAGAATACTGTCAGCCTGGAAACTTTGAAGGTAGAAAACTACTCTATGGAATCGGGACTTACTCCTGTAAACAGACGGACTGTGGATAAGATGTTCCATTACATCCACTCTTTCCCGCTGGATGAGTACGATGTGGAATTAATCCGCAAAGACATCATAGGCATGGCTATGGAAGGCGAGCAGAGAAACGAGCCCCTTCATATGATGATTGGCAAGAAGCCCAGGGACTTCTGCAATGACCTGATCTATGCCATCGCCGGCTTCACCGTTCCCGGAGGACGCGCATTCCTATTTGCTGCCGGATGGTTCTACCGTATCATGGGAGGGCTTTACTATCTCTTTGCCGGATGGAGCATCCTAAGCCTCCTGCTTGGATGGCTGATGAACCGCGGTACCAAGGATGCCATACCACTGGGCAATATTGGCCTTCTGTTATTTTTTTCCGTGATATTCATTGCCATCGGCTGGCTTTACAGAAAGGCTGGGTATATCGCGAAAAAGTATTGCGGGGATGCCGCCCATGCGAACCTGTGCATGAAATGGGGCAAGGGCATTTTAGGCTTTGAAATCGGATTCATGATTTTAAACAATGTTTTGAACTTTACTGCCGGCATCGCGGTGGATGCTACCCATACCTCCGCCAATCCGGCTGCCATCCAGATATTCAGCCTGATTCCTTATGTTTTTCTCGCTTTCTATATTATCGGCGCCTACAAGAATAAAAAAAGCGCATAGATGAGCGCATATAGAAAAAAGCACCCGACAGGTCTTATTTCATCCTGTCTGGTGCTTTTTCTAATCAGTTGTTGCTAAACTATGATCCTGCTTATTTGCCAGCCATCTGCTTCTCTTGCTGTTCGATCATTTTCTTAACCATATATCCGCCGACAGAACCATTCTGTCTAGATGTCAGGTCTCCGTTGTATCCGTCTGTTAACGGTACTCCTAATTCGTTTGCAACCTCATATTTGAATTTGTCCAATGCACCCTTTGCTTCAGGTACGGCTGCTCTGTTTGATGAACGACTTGCCATTGTCATACTCCTCCTTCTTGTAACTTTGTAACTTTTTACTTTGTTGTTACAACCATAGTATATGGAGGAATCAGATAATTACACTAGAAGTTCCTTCATGTTTTGGAAGATTTTTCAACCAGTCGTTTTCAGCGTTTAAAAGGAGGTCCGCGGCCTCATTTGCCATCTTTAGCACCTTTGCATCCTGGAATATGTCGCCCAGCTTAAAGTCCATCATGCCGCTCTGGCGGATACCGAATAGATCGCCCGGGCCTCGAAGCCTCAAGTCTTCGCTGGCAATCTTGAAGCCGTCATTGGATTCATTCAGGATGTTCAGCCTTTCCCGGGTTTCTTTCGCCTTGGAGCTGCTCATGAAGATACAGTAGGACTGGTGCTTTCCTCTTCCCACCCGGCCTCTTAGCTGATGAAGCTGGGCCAGTCCGAACCGCTCGGCATTCTCGATCATCATGACCGTAGCATTGGGCACATCGATTCCTACCTCGATCACCGTGGTGGATACCAGGATCTGTATCTCGCAGCGTCCGAACCGTTCCATAATATCATCCTTCTCGGCCTGGCGCATCCTCCCATGGAGGCAGGATACCACAATGCCTTCTCCCATCTCTTCCTGCAGCATGGCCGCATAGTCCAGCACATTCTCCACTTCCAGCTGCTCGCTTTCTTCCACCATCGGACAGATTACATAGCATTGCCTGCCTTCACGAACCTGCTTTTTCATAAATGTATAAGCCGTATTCCTGTAACTGGTATCTACCACGCAATTCTTGATTGGCAGACGGTTCGCCGGAAGCTCGTCGATCACGGAGATGTCGAGGTCGCCATACAGGATGATTGCCAGCGTCCTGGGGATCGGCGTCGCGCTCATGACTAGCACATGGGGCATTCCGCCTTTCCTTGCAAATGCCTCCCTTTGCTTGACTCCGAACCGATGCTGTTCATCCGTGACTACCAGCGCAAGGCAATCATAATAGACCCGATCCTGGATCAGCGCGTGGGTGCCGATAATGATCCTGGCATATCCGCATTCGATCCGGTCATAGGCTCGCCTCTTTTCTTTTGCCGACATGGATCCGGTGAGAAGTTCTACTTTGATCTTTATCCCGTATTCTTCCAGCAGCCGGGTAATCGAATCATAGTGCTGCCGTGCCAGCACTTCCGTCGGCGCCATCATGGCTCCCTGATATCCATTTAGCGCAACGCTGATAAGAGCCAGCACCGCCACGATCGTCTTCCCGGAACCTACATCTCCCTGCACCAGCCTTGACATAGCGGTATCCGATGCCATGTCATGGGCAATCTCATCCCATACTTTCTTCTGGGCTTTCGTAAGTTCATATGGCAGCCTTCCAATCAATTCATCCACTTCCGGCTTCCTCTGGACGATGTATTCATTCACGATCCTTTCATTCTTATCCTTCATCTTTCGGATAGACAGGATGAACTCTAAGAATTCCTCGAATACAAGCCGCTCCCTGGCATGATAGAACACTTCCTTGTCCTCCGGGAAATGAATGCCCCGGATGGCATAGTTATATTCGGCAAGCCCATACTTGAGACGAAGCTCGTCCGGAAGTGTTTCACGGGTCAGGTCCAGCTGGGACAGCGCCTGATGCATAGCCTTGGCCACTATATTATTGGACAGGCCTGCCGTCAGCCCATAGACCGGCTGCAGCGTGTGAATCTTCTCCTCATACTTCCCGGCCGGATAGAAGATTTCCGGGTGCTCCATCGCAAGGCCGCCCTTGCGGTTTGTAACCCTGCCTCTAAGTATGATCTTTCCGCCCCCCGCGAGCGTGTTCCGCAGAAAAGGCATCCGGAACCAGACTGCCTTGATGGTACCGGTCAGATCTTTGACATGGATGGTCGTCACCTGCATATTACGGTTTCCCGATACCTGGACCCTTCCGAAGATAGCTCCGGCCACCGTCTGGACCTTTCCTTCCTCCACTTCGCTGATCGGCACAGGATCTTCATAGACATCATAGCTTCTGGGATAATACCTGATTAAGTCTCCTACCGTAGAGACTCCTACCTTTTCAAATAGTTTCTGGGTCTTTTCGCCTATTCCCTTTAATTCTTTTATGCTTGTGTTTTCAATCATATCCGCTCCATCATAAAAAGAAGCCAGCCCCCGGTTCCAAAGGGACAATACCCTATGGCCTTAAGAGGTCTGGCCCTATCTTATATTCTGCCTGAAAATAATCCGTTTATTCAACCGCCAGCACATAATAGTAGATCGGCTGGCCTCCAAAATGTGCATCTACGTCTACGTCAGGATACAGGCTCTCCACTTCTTCGGTAAATCGCTGCGCGTCTTCTTCTCTTACTTCTTCTCCGTAGTAAAGGCTGATGAGTTCTGAATCCTCGTCTACCAGCTGGGACAGCATCTCCTTCGTCGTCTCTTCGATTCCCTTGCCCACTGCCAGAATGCCGCTGTCGCCGATGCCCATGATGTCTCCCTCATGGATCTCCTTGTCGTCAATCTTCGTATCCCTGACAGCATAAGTCACCTGCCCGGATTTGACATTCTTGATCTCTTCCAGCATCGTCTCTTCATTCGTCTTTGCATCCGCATCCGGAACAAAATTAATAATCGCAGTAATTCCCTGCGGAACCGTCTTGGTTGGAATGACGATAATCTCCTTGTCCTTCACGAGCGCCTTTGCCTGATTCGCAGCAAGCACGATATTCTTGTTGTTAGGCAGGATGAAAATACTGTCGGCATTCACCTGATCAATGGCATTAAGCATATCCTCGGTACTCGGATTCATAGTCTGTCCGCCCTCGATAATATAGTCTGCGCCTAATTCCTTGAATATCTCATTCAACCCTTCTCCGATGGAGACCGTGATGAATCCCATCGCTTTTCTTGGCTCTTCAGGCTTCTTCGGCATTTCCTTTGCCGCGTCCTGCGCTGCCAGTTTTTCTGCGTCCTTAATCAATTTTTCCTGATGCTCTTCCCGCATATTGTCTATCTTCATGCGGGACAGCTGGCCGAATGTCAGGGCCTTCTGGATCGCAAGTCCCGGATCATTGGTGTGCACGTGCACTTTTACCACGTCATCATCCGCTACACAGACGATGGAATCACCGATGGAACTTAAGTATGCCTTGAACTCCTGCTCATTGTCTTCCGTAAATTCCTTCTCTGTCAGAATAATGAATTCTGTACAGTAGCCGAACTTGATATCCACCGGCTCCTGCGCGCTGATCTTAACTGCTCCCGCTGATGCTGACGCATTCTTGGGCGCTATCGCGCTGTAGTCGATTTCCTTGCCCTGGAAGGCATCGTAAGCGCCTTTGATTACTTCAAGAAGACCCTGGCCGCCGGAATCCACTACGCCGGCTTCCTTCAGTACCGGAAGCATATCCGGCGTCTTCTCAAGCACTGCCGCGGCATGCTCGATGACTGCAGGGATGAACTCTTCCAGGTCTTCCGTCTCTCCTGCCATCTCCGCCGCTTTTTCAGCAATTCCGCTGGCAACGGTAAGGATGGTTCCCTCCTTTGGCTTCATGACTGCCTTATACGCCGTATCTCTTGCCCTGGCGCAGGCAGCTGCTAATGACAGCACGTCTATCTCTTTCTCTTCACGGATCGACTTGGTGAATCCTCTGAGCAGCTGGGACAGGATTACGCCCGAATTCCCTCTTGCCCCGCGCAGGGAGCCTGATGATATGGCCTTCGCCAAATCCTTCATATCTGGCTTCTCAAGCGCCATCACTTCTTTCGCCGCCGCCATGATCGTAAGGGACATATTGGTTCCCGTATCCCCGTCTGGTACGGGGAATACATTTAATTCATTGATAAATTCCTTCTGTGCTTCGATATTCTGCGCGCCTGCCAGAAACATCTTAGCAAGCATATCCACATTTATAGTTTTTGTAGCCACTTTTAATGCTCCTCCTTAACTAATCGATGACTCTGACGCCTTCAATGTAGATATTGATCTTATCTACCGGCATACCGGAAAATTCTTCTACCTTATATTTTACGTTACTGATCAGATTCTCAGTAACTGCCGAGATGCTTACGCCATATGCAACAATAATATGGAAGTTAATGCTAATATGATTATCGTCGGATATTCCTACCTGGATTCCTCTTGTCAGGCTTTCTCTCTTTAACAGATGGACAAATCCATCCTTCATATTCACTGCAGCCATGCCTACGATGCCAAAGCATTCAACGGCTACGGTTCCTGCATATTTTGCAATCACTTCAGGATCAATCGTAATAATGCCAAGATCTGTACTCATACATCCCTTCATATCTAAAAACCTCCAATTCTTGTATCCTTATTTCCACAATATCAATACATAATAATAAGAGTATTATACTCTGTTTTCCTCTATATTACAACAAAAAAGCCCTTGTGAGGACAACAAAAAACCCAGATTCCATAGTGAAATCTGAGTTTTAATTTTCCTTACGCACGCTCAACTCTGCCTGATTTTAAACAAGAAGTACAAACATACATCTTCTTTGTAGCTCCGCCCTCTGTTTTCACGCGAACTGATTTTACATTTGATTTCCACATCTTTGGTGATTTTCTATGAGAGTGGCTTACGTTGTTTCCAAAGTGAGCACCCTTTTCGCAAATAGCACATTTAGCCATGACTGCACCTCCTAACGCTCATAATAAGTTCTATTCCGAACTCGCAACAATAGTTATTTTACCAGAAGAGCAATCAAATTGCAAGTACTATTTCTCATTTTCTTATACTAGCAGCAAAACAAGTTATATCCAGCCAGTATGCATAAAGCGATGCACAGCACTTCCACAAACGTGTTCGGCAGTATCATTGCCAGAATGATGCCAACCGCCACCCAGAACAGGGCGAATCCTACTACCCGCTTCATAATTATTGCCACCCCTGCCCTTGTTTTATAATATTCTATGCGCATAGGGGGAAATCCATGACTATTCTTTGGAAGAATCAGCCTCATCAAGGATATCTTTTACGTCATCTTCCGTCATCTTGCCTTCCTTAGAAGAACTGAACTTGTCTACCACATCCGGTATCATATCAAGGATCTTGGTCATCGTATCCTGATTCTTGATATTCACAAGCCTGGTATGCCCATTCTGAATTACAAGCACGGCGCTTGGCGTCATCTTGCCTCCGATGCCTCCGGCTCCTTTTTCCTTTTTGTCTCCGTTGAACGCGCCAGCCCCTACCGCAAATGAGACATCCACCAGAGGGAGAATGATCGTATCTCCTATATGAATTGCATCTCCTACCACCGTCTTAGATGAGACAACTCCGTCCATCCCATGAAACAGGGCCTCCACCGTTCCTTTAAAATTGTTATTCTCTGCCATATTTTTGCTCCTCCTACCCGCTTATAATTCAAACTCTTTCACATGACGGTATGTCATACGCACTTCTTTGCACCATGCCAGGTTCCACATAAGCCTGACAAAATGGATGATGCGGATCCTGCCCTTGATGTACAGGCTGCCCTCCAGGACCTTCTGCTCAAAATCCGGGGTGATGCTTACATGCTCGCCCCAGAATGGATACAGCATGCTAAGCCCCGCCAGTATCTGCCCGGTCGTACAGGGATCTTCAAATCCATAATGGAGATCTGCCGCAAGCTTCTTAGGCTTCAGGCGGCGAAGCAGCTTGAATGCCTCGTCCTTAGCCTTAAAGAATGCCTTCCTATGGACTTCGTCAGTAATAAACTCTGCCAGTCTTTCCTTTTTCTCCAGCAATAATTTTATTTTATCACAGAACGCAAGGAATGTACATTTTATCTTCTGATACAGAGCCTTTGCCTTTTCCCATAGCCCTTTTGCCTTCCGTCCTATGCCCTCTTTACCTTTCGTACCTTTGCTGTCGCGTTCCTTAGTTTCCTGGACAGCCCCGGCTTCTGCCTTTTCCATATCTTCTTCAGTTTTTTGCAGCTGCGTTTCAGTTCTTTCAGGTAATCCGGGTTCTTCCTCATCTTCCTTCGGATGGCCTTTACGCTCCTTCGGAAGCTCTTCCACCTCTTCTTCCAGTGCTTTCCACTCTTTTTCCAGTTCTTCGTCATATTCTCCCACCTCTTTTTCGATTGTCTTCTTATCATCCTGTCCGCTCTTCATCGTCTTCCACGCTATCCGGACGCTCCATGACAGTTCCTGGCCTTCATACCCGGCTATTGCCTTAAAAAGGCGCGCAAGCCATGTCACTTTCACCCTGGCCTTTACTCCCTTAAGCGTGCCGTCAAACTCCGCCCTTGCCTCATACCGGATCGGCACGAAAAGAACAACGCAAACTAACAATACCAGTATCCCCAGTATTGCTGCTATTATGATCCCTATGATTTTCAAGATTAGCAATAGAATATGTAGCATCTTACTCTTCCTGTTCTTTTTTTAATATATAAGAGCGGATGTCAGCTCCTTTTGTCTCATTATACACTTCCTGGACAATTTGTTCTACCAATTCTACCGCATCTTCATATCCTTTTGCAATTCCCACCACAAAGAAGTCCTCATGGGGATAATCCGGCTGCAGAAGCAGCACGGAATTATAGATCTCCAAGTGGTTCTTCTCGTTCTGGGACAGCGTAATGATATGGATATTCGCCTGGAACTTATTCTCTTCCAGTTTCCGGATGATTCGGCCTTTCTTCTTCTCCAGTCCTTCCATCAGGTAGAGATGCTTATAGTACCTCATTCGCATTTTCCTCTTTTCTAATAGTAATAGGCATCAAAAACCTGTTTCGCCACATTGACCGCCTTGGCAGACCCGTCGGAGGACTCGATGATCACGCTGATGGCCAGTTCCGGATTGTCCACGTTGGTCATTCCAATAAACCAGGAGTGATCCTTTTCCTTATCTGAACTGTATTCTGCGGTTCCCGTCTTTCCGGCGGCCGTATAGCTCTGCCCGCTCAAGACGGACGCGGTTCCATAGTCCACTACGGCTGACATGTACTGCTTTAACTTGGCCGCTTCCTCGGAAGTCATCAGGCTTTTATACTTTTCCGGCTTATTCTTGTCGATGACCGCGCCGGTGTAATTGGTGACAGAATCCACCAGATATGGCTTCATCAAGGTGCCACCATTGGCGATAGCAGAAGTGATGAGCGCCATATGATACGGGCTTACCTGGGTCTTTCCCTGCCCCATGGCGGTCATCATCTTATCCGCGCTCCCTGCCCCCGGCTCCAGCGAGAAGGAACTCTTGCTGTAAGGCAGCACGGAAGGAAGCTTGGAATTAAACAGCAGCTCTTTGGATGTTCCTCTAAAATTCTTGATGTCTAATGACAGGCCGATGTTGGAAAAAGAGGTATTGCAGGAGTAGGCCAGACTGTCCTGGAAGCCTACCTGGCCATGTACATGCCCGTTATAGCAGTGGATGGTCACCCCATCCTGCTCGATGGCCCCGGTACAGTTGTAGCCATAATTCTCGTAATCCGGATTCTCTCTCATATACTCAAGAGCCGTAACCACTTTGAATGTAGACCCCGGCGCATACTGGCCCTGGGTCGCGCGGTTCAGTAACGCGCTGTCCTGGTCGGTATTCAGGAAATCCCAATTCTCGGCAACCGCATTTGGGTCAAAGTCTGGCTTGGATACCATAGCCAGGATCTTTCCCGTGCTCGGCTCCATCACGACCACGGCTCCCTTATAATTTCCAAGGGCATCATAGGCCGCCTCCTGAAGTTTGAGATTTAAGGTCGTCACCACGCTGTCGCCTATATTTTTCTTATCCTGGAATTCATTCTTTATCTTTTCCAGGAAAAACGCATTGGAAGTCAGAAGTTCAAAGTTCTCCACAGATTCCAGGCCTGATTTGCCCTGCACGCTGTATCCTACTACATGGGCAAACATATTTCCGTAAGGATACTCCCTCGTCTCCGTGCCGTCTTCTGATACGTTCGTCTGAGCCAGCACGTTGCCGTCCTTATCCAGGATCTTTCCCCTTACTACCCGGTCAGCATAAGAATCCTGTCTTGCATTATAAGGGCTTCGGATGATGTCCCGGCTTCTTGCCACCTGGAAATAGGTGATATAGCCCATAAGTACCAGGAATAAGGCGACGAAGATGTAGGTTACCCTAGCGAATTCTTTGTTCCTTGCGCGCTTTGCCTTGGCCTTTTGCTTGTCCTTTCGGCTGGCTTCTTTGCGCTCTTTCCGGGACATCTCCCGTCTTTCTTGGTCTCTTTTTATTCTCTTGTCCGCTTCTCTTTGCTCGTAGCCTTTCCTTTTTCTTTCTTTCAATATCTTCTTTCTCGTCTTCCCTTAATATATACAATCCTTGAATAATCGCAAACATGATCAGCGTACTAAGCAGGGAACTTCCTCCGTAGCTGACCAGCGGAAGCGTTACTCCCGTGGAAGGGATGAACTTGGTCACGCCGCCTATGGTTAGGAATACCTGGAATATATAGCAGGTTCCAAGTCCCAACGCCACCATTTTATAAAACATGTTGTGAAGCTGCATGGCAATATTCAGGAACATGACATAGCAGCTGACGCAGACCAGTATCATGCACAGCGCGAATATCAATCCCAGTTCTTCCGATATGGCTGAGAAAATAAAGTCTTCATCCGCTACAGGGATGGTATCCGGCTCGCCCTGGAAAAGTCCCATTCCAAACCAGCCTCCTGTGCCAATGGCAAATAAGGATTGGGCAACCTGGTATCCCCCATTGTCATAGGACGCAAATGGATCTTTCCACACGATGACACGCGTCCGGACATGTCCAAAAAGATAATAGGCCGCCACCGACGCTACGCTTCCCGCGCCAAGTCCGGCCGCGAGATACAGCGGCTGGCGGGTAGCCACATAGAGCATTGCCAGATAAACGACAAAGATGATCAGCGCGGCCCCAAGATCCTTGGATGCCACCAGAATCAGCACATGGAATGCCGCCAAAGCCGTGGTGATCACAATATTCCGGAATTCCAGCGACCGCTTGAAACTTGCCGCTACAAAAAATACGAAGATGATCTTCACCAACTCCGAAGGCTGGATGCTGATGCCGCCTACCGTAAACCCAAGTTTCGCGCCATAGGACACCTGGCCTACCACGGCCACGATCGCAAGCGATACAATCCCTGCAATGGCATACAGGTTCCTCCATTCCGACAGTTTCTTAAACTTGCGGATGATGACCGGAACCACGAAACTGACTACGATGGCTCCTGCCGCTATGACATACTGCTTGACCGCCTTTTCATAGTTCAGCCTGGTCAGCATGATCATGCCAATACAAAGGAGCATGCACATATTATTTACGACCAATCTGGATACCTTTGGATAAATAAACGTATACAGCAAAATGGTAGTCCCAAAAAGTACCACTTGCATCAGATAAAAGGCAAGCAGCTTGATATCCTGCTTCTCCAGATACATCACCAGAAATGCGATGATATGTATCGTGAACATCAGCACGTTCTGCCTCCTAAGCATCCGCTTCTTCTTATCCGGATCATAGTAGCCAAAGATACTGAAGCAAAGGTACGTATACATCGTCATCAATATAATGATCAGATATTTGGATAGTTCAACAATTATATTAACCAATTCTTCACCTACTTTACTCCCCTTTTGAAATGTCCCCGGGTATATTCCATATCCGGCGCCTGTACCTCTTCCCGCCGGATGATTCCCCTGACATAGTCCAGAATGATTCTGCGCATCTGATCCCGGCCTTCCATAGAGAAATCAAGACGGACCTCTCCCGGCCCAAGGCTAAGGATTTCTTCCGCCTTATCCGCCAGATAAAGCGGCGAGGAATTATAGATTACATTATAACAGTATGCACAGCATTTTTTAACTGCAAACTTCTTTTTATATCGATCCTGGATCTTTAGCCAGCCTTCTTTCGCATCGCATTGATCCATGGTCTTTCCAATACAGCCGGCCGTAATCATGACAGGCTGATATCCATAGGCGATCAAGGACTGTCCCCGAATATCCAGTTCCTTCAGTTCCCTGGCGTTTAACTCTACCGGCGCAGTGAACTGGCTGATGCCGCCATCCTTCATAAACTTCTTGGCAAAACGATTGCAGGCATAAAGATTATAATCTCCCCGTATCTCCTTATCATATGCATGCTCAAAAAGCCATTGGAGGCTCTCCCAGTTCCGAATCAGTACGCCGTCAAAGGATGACCGGATCATCTCATAGGCCTTTTCAAGCCTAAGAGCCGCATCTTCCCGGAATATATAAGGCATGGCAAAATAATGCTTTTTCACGGAATGATCCGACCAGATCATCCTCCCCGCCTCTTTTATCTCCTGCGGCGGCAGATCTATATAGATGCATTCTGCATCCTTGCATTCCACTGCCTCCTTAAGCTGGCTTAAGGAGCGGACTAAGAGAGCGAGCCGCGGGTCTTTTGATACCTTTCCTGGGCTGGCGTCCCCGCAAGCCGTTCTTTCTCCGGACGACGCTGCCTCTTCCTTCACTTCTTGCGTCTTCTTTGCCTTTCTGCGGTAATCCGACAGCACGCGATCTGACAAGGCCGCAAGTCCGTCTCTTCGCAGCTCGTTGAGCGCCTGCATCGGCAGGAACAAGTCTGCGTCCATGCACACTTCCATCCGCTCAAACGCAAACTGCGTATTCCCGGTCTTTCTCATCTGCTGTTCCACTCTGGATGCTTGAAGCGGCTGGCGCATGGCAGGCTCCGGCTTAGGGCCTTCACACTCTATGCGGTATGTCTTGTATTCCAGTATTAGTCTAGCACTCTGGCCCAAAGAAAGTATTAATTTCCCATTAATTTTTTCTTGTATTTTATAATCCGGACATGTTTCTATCTCTTCTTCCCGGCCCGGCGGGCGTCTGAAAGATATCATTTCCTTCCCATTATGCTGCCGGTAGTATCCTTCGCTGTAACCCCTTCTCTGATACGCGCCAAGCAGTCTTTCTCTATCCTCTGTTAATACCTGGTATCCTGCTCTGCCTTTCCGGCAGTACAGGTCTGCGTACTTTCGGTATAAGCTTGTTACCGTATACACATAATCTGGCTGCTTCATCCGCCCTTCAATCTTGAAGGAGTCGATCCCCGCCTCCATCAGTTCTGGAAGCAGATCAATGGTACATAGATCCTTCAAGCTCATCAGATCGCAAGGCCTGCCTCCCTCCACGCTGTAAGGAAGCCTGCATGGCTGCGCGCACTGGCCACGGTTGCCGCTTCTGCCTCCAATCATGCTGCTTAGGAGGCACTGGCCTGAATAGCAGTAGCAAAGCGCCCCGTGTACGAAGCATTCTACTTCAAGCCCTGTCTCCTCTTTCATGATATGGATTTCTTCCAGAGACAGTTCCCTGGCCGGCACCACGCGTACGATGCCCTGGCTCTTCATAAAAGAAGCGCCTCTTCTTCCTGTTATGGTCATCTGGGTGCTTGCATGGACCGCAAGGCCTGGGAAGTACTCCCGGATATAGGATGCCGCTCCTACATCCTGGACGATGACGCCGTCTAGCCCTCTTTCATAGTAGGGCTTCAGGTATTCATAGAGTTGGTCGATCTCCTTGTCCTTTAGCAGGGTATTGACCGTCAGATAGACTTTCCTTCCATGGATGTGCACATAGTCAATGGCTTCTTCCAGTTCTTCCTGTGTCAGATTCTTGGCATAGGCTCTCGCCCCAAACTGCATGCCGCCGATATAGACTGCATCAGCTCCGGCGCACACCGCGGCCCTGAGGCTTTCATAAGAGCCGGCTGGCGCCAATATTTCAACGTGTCTGTTCATATCATTCTTTCCTTTAAAAAAGGCTGTCCACAGACAGCCTATTTCTTACGATTATTCTTTATCTCTGTTTCCAGCTGGACAATCTTCATCTGAAGATCCTTGTTCTCTTCCTTTAACTTGTCCATCGCCTTTTCTGCATTCTCCAGCTTGATCTGAACAGATATCAATTCATGCTTCAGATCATACATCTCTTTATCCTTCGCTTCTATATCGCTTTCCAAAGTGCCGCCCTGCTTCTTTGCCTTGAAATAATCATCGGCGATATTCAGCGCAAGCAAGATGTTTCTTGTCTCCGCGCTCTGCTTCCTGTATCCTTCGCTGTTGCTGCACTCTTCAATCTTATGATTCAGATAAGTGGATACTTTCTGCAGGTAGTCTTCGCTTTCGAAGCCGCTGAGGGTGAACACCTTTCCCCCTATTAATACTTCTGTATAGTTTTTTGATGATGCCATTAGAAGCCTCCTCGAAATTTCATAATATCTGTAAACTATTATAAACTAAACTGATGTAAAAACCAACTACTTTTCTTCATTTTCATGTGAAATTCCAAGATGACGGTACGCGCTGTCTGTCACCACGCGGCCTCTCGGCGTCCGCTGGATGAATCCGTTCTTCAAAAGATAGGGCTCATATACATCCTCGATCGTCCCCGCATCCTCGCCGATTGCCGCAGCCAGCGTATCAAGTCCAACCGGGCCTCCCTGGAACTTTTCGATCATGATCAGAAGCAGGCCCCTGTCCGTCTGATCCAGCCCCTCCTTATCCACATCCAGAAGATCCAGGGCGTAATTCGCCACCTCTTCTGTGATATATCCGTCATATTTTACCTGGGCAAAGTCCCGCACCCTCTTAAGAAGACGGTTGGCAAGCCTTGGCGTGCCTCTGGACCTTCTTGCAAGCGCGTAAGCTCCACGCTCATCGATGCCTACCTCCAGCACCCTGGCTGAGCGCAGGATGATGGTCTTTAATTCCTCTACCGTGTAGAACTCCATCCGGTTGACGACGCCGAAACGGTCCCGAAGAGGCGCCGTCAGCATCCCTGCCCTGGTCGTTGCGCCCACCAGGGTAAACTTCGGCAGATCCAGCCGTATAGAGCGCGCGCTGGCCCCTTTGCCGATCATGATATCGATCGCATAGTCCTCCATCGCCGGATACAGCACTTCTTCCACTTGACGGTTCAAGCGGTGGATCTCGTCCACGAACAGGACGTCTCCCTCCTGCAGGTTATTGAGAATCGCCGCCATCTCTCCCGGCTTCTCGATTGCAGGACCTGAAGTAATCTTGATATTCACATTCATCTCATTGGCAATGATCCCAGCAAGCGTCGTCTTTCCCAGCCCCGGAGGCCCGTAGAACAACACATGGTCCAAGGCCTCGCCTCTTGCCTTGGCCGCCTCAATATAGATCTTAAGCGTCTCTTTTGCCTTCTCCTGGCCGATATAATCTTCCAGCATCTGCGGCCGCAGATGATTCTCAATTTTGATGTCCTCTTCCAGGTTCTCTGTTGTAATAATTCGTCTGCTCATCTATCCCACCCCGCATTAAAACATCATCAGCTTCAACGCCTGCTTTAACACTTCTTCTACTTCCATATTCTCCGTTATGTCCACCTGCCTTACAGCCTTGAGGGCCTCCGTGCTTCCGTATCCCAGCGCTACCAGAGCCTGGACGGCATCGCTTTGTACTTCTCCCTGGTAAGCAGCCGCGCCCTGCACCTCATTTTCGGAAGCCAGATGCTCCAATGCATCCTCCAGGCGCAGTTTGTCTCTGAGTTCCAATATCAATTTTTCTGCCGTCTTCTTCCCTATGCCTGGCGCCTGGCAGATTGCCTTGACATCGCTTGACATTACCGCAAATCTTAGTTCATCCGGGCTTAGTGCCGACAGCACGCCCAGCCCTCCCTTGGGGCCGATCCCGTTGACTCCGATCAGCAGTTTGAAGACTTCCAGGTCATCCTTCGTCAGAAATCCATACAGCTGCATGGCATCTTCCTTTACATTCAGATAGGTATGGATCTTTACCTCCTTGCCAATTGATGGCAGAAGGCCCATAGCCTGTCCGGACATGAACACCCCATAGCCGATTCCCCCTACATCGATCACTACTTTATCCTCTTCCAGCGCTTCCAGCGTCCCCTTAAGATAAGATATCATAACTCCTCCTATAATTGTATATTCACAAGCCTTTTCAGCATCTCGTTCGACACGATCCCAATGAGGAGCCCGGTAAGCATCCCTGCGATCAAAAGCACCGGGACATAATAGATGACGCTGAACGTCTCCACCACCAGCATGGCCACCGCCAGCTGCCCGATATTATGGAAGACCCCGCCCGCTATGCTGACTCCCATAATGCTGAATCCGCCTTTCTTCTTCATGAAGGCCATAACCGTCAGGCTCAGGATCCCTCCAGCAAGGCTGTAGATGATGCTAAAATAATTGCCAAATATAAATCCCGCAAGCAGGACCCTGACTACCGACAGCAGATAGGCCTCCCTTAAGCTCATCTTGTAAAGGGCAATCACGATGATCAGATTTGCCAGCCCCAGCTTTACGCCGGGTATCCCAAAATTAAAAGGGATCAAAGTCTCCACATAACTGAAGATCAGCGCCAGCGCCGTAAACACGCCGAAATATGCCACTTTGCTTCTCACCTGTGCTTCCTCCTTAGTTCGTCACCGCATCATACTTGCTGTTCTCGCTGCTTTCCACCTCGACAACCACCTTGTTGGGCAGGCAGATGATGCTCTCATGGTTCTTAGATACCGCTTTCTGATGCATGCACAGCTTATCCGGGCAGTCGGCCTCGATCATCTTGGCCTTGCCGTTCTTTATCTGGAGGACGTTGCTGCCGTCATTAATCTTAATCTCCCTGTCTTCTGACAGGCTGTAAGTCCCTTCTATCTCGCCATTTACCTTGATCGTCACCTGGCTTGCGCCCTTGCCTCCGATAAATTCATGGGCCAGGAATGCCAGTCCCGCGACACATATGATGATAATGATCAGAATCCAGTCTTTTTTCTTTAAATGAATCTTCATACTCTCCTACCTTCTTCATTTCTATACGCTCTATTCTAACACAACAAATCTTTTGCTTCAACCACATGTTCGATTGCATATCCTGTTTTTCATGTTATAATAACAGAGACTGAAATTATATAGAATAAGAGGTGCTTTATGAAATATAAAAGATTAACCGCATTGCTTTCGGCATCCATTCTTCTCTTATCCGGATGCTCCGGGCTTCCCAGAGAAAGGAGCCAGACCTATACGGACACGCTGTTTGACACCGTCATCAGCGTCCAGATCTTTGATTCCGTAGATGAAGACGTTCTGAAAGGCTGCGAGAAGCTTTGCAAGAAGTATGATTCCATGTTCTCCAACAAGATTGAAGACAGCGAGATCTCCCGGATCAATTCTGCCGGCGGGAATCCCGTAGAAGTGTCGAAGGAGACCATCAAGCTGATTAAGAAGGGCATCTATTACAGCGAGATGTCGGACGGCGCTTTCGATATCACCATCGCCCCGGTATCCAGCCTCTGGGACTTCAAGGCCGAGACTCCTTCTGTCCCTTCCCCGGAAGCCATCGCAGAGGCGGTAAGCCATGTGAATTATGAAAACATCATCATCCGGGATAATACGGTTAAGCTCGCCGACCCGCAGGCGGGCATTGATCTGGGAGCGATCGCCAAAGGATATATTGCGGACCGGATCAAAGATTACCTGGAAGAGGAAGGCGTCAGGCACGCCATGATCAATCTGGGAGGAAATGTGCTGGCCATGGGCAGCAAGCTGGACGGCTCCGATTATAATATCGGTATCCAGAAGCCCTTTGATGAGACCGGAGAGCCTATAACCTCCGTCAAGATCTCGGACAAATCCGTGGTAACTTCCGGCATATACCAGCGCTACTTTAAAGCGGACGGCAAGATCTACCACCATATCCTGGATCCCAATACCGGATATCCTTGCGAGAACAACTTATACAGCGTGACCATCCTGACGGACTCGTCGCTGACTGCCGACGCTCTGAGCACTACCTGCTTTCTTCTCGGCTACGATCGAGGCATGAAGCTGATCAATCAGCTGGACAATGTGGATGCCGTATTTATCACGAATGACAATCAGATCCACTATTCAAAGAATTTTCAGAATAATCAATAAGAACGTTAAAAATCCCCTCTGTTCAAATGAACCGAGGGGATTCGTTTATTTAGTAGTAACCCACCGAACTGAAGGCGGCAACGCCGAATATCACCATAAAGATGATGTAAATGACCACTACCACGCCTGTAATGATCAAGGAGGCACGGCAATAGTTCCTGCGGTTTACATTGCCGTTCTTCCCGAACGCCCATACAAAATATAGCACGATGCCTGCGCATGGTATGCACAGGGCAAGTATGGTAAGTACCCAGTCTCCCAAAGACATTGGGCTGGTATCCATGCCAGTGTCATAGGTTCTGTTATATCCGGTATTATTTCCCACATTATAATTGTAATTATCCTGATAGTTATAGCCGCCCTGCTGGCCGGTTCCATTCTGGTACTGCTGGTAGTTATACTGCTGATTCTGATTCGCATTGCCATAGTACTGCTGGCCTGCATTGGCATCTGTATAAGACTGGCCTGCATTCGGGTCTGTATAGGACTGGCCTGCGCCCGCCTCTGTATTAGTCTGGCCTGCATTCGGATCCGTATACTGCTGGCCCGCATTTGGATCGCTGTAAGTGTCTTTTGGCATATCATTATTATCTGGCGTATTGTCAAAGTTGTTTTCCATTGTAATATCCTCCTTATTGCTATTCATTGATATTCTACCACGGCAAGATGCGAATTGCAATCTATTCATGCGTAAGGAGGCTGCGCGCCATATTCAGCAGATTGCGGGAATAATAGCTCATAGGCGGATTGTCGGGGAAATACAGGATCATTCTCCATACATAATAGAGGATCATGCCTGCCATGATCCCTGCCAGCGCCAGTCTAAGAATCCTGCCCATTTTTCTTTGCAGAATATACCGGTTTACCGCAAAGGCTGCCATGTACGCCACCACCGCATAGATGAAAGGGTGGATGGAAAAAGCCCCTTTAAAATCCATCCTGAGCAGGCAGAAGGCCGCCCGGGTCATGCCGCACGCAGGGCAGGGATATCCTGTCAGCAGCACGGATGGGCACGTGCTGTATAAAAAGTTTTTCATGAACGCAAAATAGGCGATTATGAAAATAATCACCCATTTTGCCTGCTTGATATCGTTCCACAGCAATGCATACGCATCGCGCATTATTTGCTTTAGAGTACGTTTCATCCGATATACGCCTTTATTATATATCTTATAATATGATCTTCTTTGGACATTTCTGTGCGCATGCGCCGCAGTTCGTACATTTCTCAGGATCAATATGCGCAATATTGTCTACCACTTTGACCGCGTCAAACTCGCAGACCTTCTCGCACATCTTGCATCCGATACATCCCACTGAGCATGCCTTCATGACATCCTTGCCCTTATCCTTGGAACTGCACTGTACCAGATGCTTCTGGTCGTACGGAACCAGCTCGATCAGATGCTTCGGGCATACGGCGATACACTTGCCGCAGGCCTTGCATGCTTCTTTATCTACCACGGCAACGCCGTCTACCACATGAATCGCGTCAAACGGACATGCCTTTACGCAGTTTCCTTCTCCAAGACATCCATAATTACAAGCCTTC
Source organism: [Clostridium] scindens (assembly GCF_019597925.1). NCBI lineage: Bacteria > Bacillati > Bacillota > Clostridia > Lachnospirales > Lachnospiraceae > Lachnoclostridium > [Clostridium] scindens. The sequence goes on from NZ_CP080442.1 coordinate 2,178,021, forward strand.
GGTCCGCCGTCCTGCATCATGTTTGCCATAATACAGTCTCCCAGCCCGTGATACTCGTATTCCTGCTGTGCCTTGTCACAAGTGCCCGCGCATTTAACGAATGCAACCTGGTGAACCTGCTCTCCTGCTTCCTGGCCCATAATCTCGCCAATCTTTGCAGCCACCGGAGCGCCTCCTACCGGACATCCGCCAACCTCTGCCTCGCCTTTGACGATCGCCGCAGCTAGTCCGGAGCATCCTGCGTAGCCGCAGCCGCCGCAGTTATTCCCTGGAAGAACGCCGAGGATTGCCTCTTCTCTTTCATCTACTTCTACTGCAAATTTCTTGCCTGCAATTCCAAGGAACACACCAATGAATAATCCGGTGCCGCCTACGATTGCAGCAGCAATAATAATACCTGTTATACTCATAGCCTGCTCCCTCCTATATCAGTCCTGAGAATCCAAAGAACGCGATTGCCATAAGGCTTGCCGTGATCAGCACGATCGGGGTTCCCTGGAAAGACTCAGTCACATCGTTGTATTCCATCTTCTCGCGAAGACCTGCCAGGATAACGATCGCAAGCGCGAATCCGGCAGATGTTCCAATACCGTTGATTACGCCCTGGGCAATGGAATATTCCTTCTGTACATTGGTAAGCGCAACGCCGAGCACCGCGCAGTTGGTCGTGATCAAAGGCAGATACACGCCCAGCGCATTATATAAGGCCGGCATGGCTTTCTTTAAAAACATTTCTACAAACTGAACCAGCGCCGCAATGACCAGAATAAATACGATGGTCTGCAGATATTCGAAATGCAGCGGTATCAGTATAAACTTATAAATCAGTCCTGCAATAAAGGACGCGATCGTAATAACGAAGATAACTGCGCCACCCATACCGGATGCAGTCTCAACCTTTTTGGAAACGCCAAGGAATGGACAGATTCCCAGGAACTGGCTGAGTACGACGTTATTAACAAGAGCTGATCCTATTGCAATAATCAATAATTCTTTCATCTATGTACTCCTCCTACTCTTCGTTTCCTGTCGGGAAGACCTTCCCGCTGCATGCGCCGTTGCTGCATGAAGCGCATCCTTCTCCGCATGACGCTGCCTCTGTTACTTTCTTGCCCTTCTTAGCCGCATTATTCTTCACCTTGTTCTGAAGGGCTGTAAGTCCTGCAAGCACAAGGAAAGCGCCAGGCGCAAGGATAAAGATCGTAACCGGGACATAGCCGGCCTTGCCAGCCGCTTCGTCAGCCAGCGGAATCAGCTGGTATCCGAAGATCTTGCCGGATCCGATTAATTCACGCACGATACCGATCGCTGTAAGGCCTACCGTAAATCCAAGGCCCATGCCAATGCCGTCAAAGATGGATGGCAGAACCGGATTCTTGGAAGCGTAGCTCTCCGCACGTCCCAGAATAATACAGTTAACAACAATCAAAGGAATGTAGATTCCCAAAGCATCATAAAGGCTTGGGACAAAACCTTCCAGCAAGAATTGTACAATTGTTACGAATGATGCCACGACTACGATGAAAGCCGGGATTCTCAGGGAATCCGGAATAATCTTGCGCAGCATGGCGATCAGCATATTAGATAATACTAATACGACTGTTGTAGAAAGACCCATACCCAGGCCATTGATAGCGGATGTTGTTACGGCAAGCGTAGGACACATGCCCAGCATCAGGACGAAGGTAGGATTCTCTTTTACTAAACCGTTATAAACTCTTTCGGTACATCTATTCATCTTAACTACCCCCTAAAACGCATTCTGGTAATAGCCTAAGGCAGCGTTTACCGCTCCGGTTACCGCTCTTGATGTGATCGTCGCTCCGCTCAGCGCATCAATCGGCTCTCCGTCCCCGCCGTCTTTGGATACTACAAATTTTTCAGCCTGTTTTCCCTGGTACTGCTCATAGAAAGCCGGCTCCGTCGCTCTCATTCCAAGACCCGCGGTCTCAGTGATAGACAGAATGGAGATTCCATTGATCGTACCATCGGCTGTAATGCCTACCGTGATCTTGATGTCGCCGCCATAGCCTTCCTTATCTGTTACGGTAACGACATAGCCTTCCTCTCCTACTGTGCAGACTTCATCGATGGTGGCCTTTACGCCCAGATCTTTGATTGCCTTGTCGGCAGCCTTCTGGTCTACGTCGATGAGTTCAAAATCATTTGCGTCTGCATCCGGAAATACTTGCTGCCATGCTTCTTTCTTGGCAGCATCCTGGGCCTGGGCGATAGGCTCCTTCGTGATCTCATAGACCGCGCCCAGACAGATTCCTGCAATTAAAGTAATTAAAGTCAGAATGACCGTATTCTTAATAATCTTATTCATTATTTCTCTCCTCCTTTACCAAATGGTTTTGGAAGAGTAACCCTTTCAATCAACGGTACAAAAAGGTTACTGATGATGATTGCATAAGATACGCCTTCCGCAGAGCCGCCAAAGAGACGGAACAATCCGGTCAGTATACCCAGCAGGGCTCCGTATACATACTGTCCCTTCTTCGTAATCGGCGATGTGACATAATCAGTAGCCATGAACCATGCGCCAAGCATCAGTCCGCCTCCGCACAGGTGAGCGGTGATGTACTGAGGATCGAAGAATCCCACGCCAGCCTTGGTGAAGTGGCCAAAGATGCCTACGAAGATCACGAATGTGACAATATAGGTTCCCGGAATCCGAAGATCGATGGCTCCTACAAGGATCAGGAAGATCGCTCCGATAATAATAGCAATGACAGAAGTCTCGCCGATAGTTCCTGGAATCTTTCCAATCAGCATATTCATCGTATCAACGGTCTCGCCGTCTTTCAGAAGTGCTAATGGAGTAGGTCCGCTGACGCCGTCATAGATAAACTTCGTCATTGGTCCTGTAAATGAAATCAGCAGGAAGCATCTTGCTCCAAGAGCCGGGTTCATGAAGTTCTGTCCCAGTCCTCCGAACAGCTGCTTTACGATCAGGATGCCAAATACGCTTCCCAATGCGCCCATCCACCACGGAGCGGATGCAGGCATATTAAGTCCCAGCAGCAAGCCGGTTACGACAGCACTGAAATCATTGATCGTAACCTTCTTATGCATTAATTTTTCATATATGTATTCAGTCAGAACTGCGGATATAGTCGTGCTAAGCAGCATGACAAGGGCCGGCAGTCCAAAGTTCCATACACCAAAGGCAGAAGCCGGCAACAGTGCAATGGTTACCATAAGCATGATATTTCCTGTGGTAACTTTGGAACGTATATGTGGTGAAGATGACACTTTCAATTTGTTTTCACTCACGTTTGTTCACCTCTTCCTCTTTTCTCTCTTATTTATTTTTTCTTCTTGCGGTTTGCCATCGCAATCTTTCTCATTGAGCCAATTGCCTGTTTCAACTGACGTTTTGCAGGACATACGAAACTGCAAGAACCACATTCCATACATTCCAGTCCTTCATGGGAAGTAAATGCTTCCTCATTGTGGTGCTCCGCGTAATCTGCAAGCCTTGACGGAATCAGCCTGCTTGGACAGGCATCTACGCAGCGTCCGCAGTTGATGCATGCGGAAGGCTCGAACTGCGCCACTTCATCTTTGGTAAATCCAAGAATGGAGGATGAAGTCTTTGTAACCGGCACATCCAGCGTAAACATGGCAAAGCCCATCATCGGTCCGCCTGATATCAGTTTTTCCGGCTCAGTCTTAAATCCGCCTGCAGCCTCTACCAATTCTGCCTGATTCATTCCGAATGGAACCCTGAAGTTTCCTGGCTCGTTCACTGCGTTGCCGCTGACGGTAACCACGCGCTCCATAGACGGCTTTCCTTCCACTACCGCCTGATAGATGCTCACCATCGTCGCAACGTTGTCTACAACGCATCCTGCGTCCGCAGGAAGCATGGCTGAGTTGATTGCCCTGCCCGTAGTCGCGTAGATGAGCTGACGCTCGCCTCCCTGCGGGTACTTGGTCTTAAGCGCAAGTACTTCCATGCGAGGCTCGTCTTTCGTCAATTCTTTTAATTTCTCAATGCAATCTGGTTTATTATCTTCTACGCCAAAAATGCCCTTCGCATTATCAAATAGCTTCAGGACAATCTTCATTCCGCCCACAAGCTTCTCGGGCGTCTCCATAATAGTTCTGTAGTCTGCCGTGATATACGGCTCGCATTCCGCGCAGTTTGCAATAATATAATCAATCTTCTCTGGTTCTTTTGGTGACAGTTTTACTCTTGTCGGGAAACCTGCGCCACCCATACCAACAACTCCGGCATTTCCGATGATATTAAGTATCTCTTCCTTGCTCATCTCATCCAGAGGCTTAACGGCAGGATACTCAACTTCCTCATATTCACCGTCATTCTCGATTACGATACTGTTAACGGTTCCTCCTGTCGGATTTAAATGTGGTGCGATCGCTTTCACTGTACCTGAAACCGACGCATAGATAGGTGCGGACACGAATCCTCCGGCTTCTGCTATCATCTGGCCCTTTAAGACGCGGTCGCCAACAGCCACAACCGGGTTCGCCGGTGCACCGATGTGCTGGGAAACTGGATACACCAAATCCCCTTTGGGTTTTACTTCGACAATCGCCTTGTCTTTTGCCAGGCTTTTGCCGTCATCCGGGTGGATGCCACCCTTAAATGTTAACAATGCCATCCCTTTTTCCTTCCTTCCTTTTTACTCTTTATATACTATACATGAAAATGCCCAGTTTATCCAGTGGATATCGGGCAAATTTTTGTATATTTCCACGAACATCTTGTCGAATTTTTAACACATAAAAGATAGAGGCCACCGGGCCTCTATCTCCTATCTTCTATTATGTTCGACCTTTTGCCTATTCTGCTGAATCCTCTTCTGCAACTTCTTCCACGCTTTCTGTGCCCGGCTGTGCCTTCTCATCATTCGCCGGCTCTAACGCTTTCATGCTCAGGCTGATCTTCTTCTCTGACTCGTTCAGGTCTACGATCTTCGCTGTGATCACCTGGCCTACGGACAATACGTCTGATGGCTTATCTACATGAGCCTTGGAGATCTGAGAAACATGAAGCAGGGCGTCCACGCCTGGCGCTAACTCTACAAACGCGCCAAAGTCTGTCATCCTTGCTACCTTTCCTTCAATGACTTTGCCTACCGCGAAATCATCCGCAGCATTCGCCCATGGATTCGTCTCCGGGAACTTCAGGCTCAAAGCGATCTTCGTATCATTGATATCTTTGATCAGAACCTCTACCTTCTCGCCAACCTGGAATACCTTCTTTGGATTCTCAACACGTCCCCAGGACATCTCAGAGATATGAAGCAGTCCGTCAACTCCGCCAAGGTCGATAAATGCGCCGAAGTCTGTTACATTCTTAACAGTTCCTTCCATTCTGTCTCCAACCTGAAGCCTTGCAAACAACTCTTTCTGCTTCTCAGCGCGCTCAGCCACAAGAAGCTGTCTTCTATCGCCGATCACCCGGTTTCTTCTAGGATTGAATTCGCTGATGACAAACTCGATCTCCTGATCCTGGTATTTGCTCAGATCCTTCTCATAAGTATCCGACACAAGGCTCGCAGGGATGAATACTCTTGCTTCATCAATCACTACGCTTAATCCGCCGCCAAGAATCTGCGCAACAGGCGCTTTGAGCACCTCGTGATTCTCATACGCCTCTTTCAGCCTCTCATTGCCTTTTTCAGCCGCAAGTCTCTTATACGTCAACAGCACCTGACCTTCGCCATCGTTAACTTTCAGGACTTTGGCAGTCATCTCATCGCCTACGGAAACCATTGTGGTCAAATCTGCATTGGCCTCATTGGTGTATTCGCTTCTTGTGATGATGCCATCTGCCTTGTACCCTATATTTAAGATGATTTCATCGGGCTTTACATCGATGACCGTACCATCTACGACCTCTCCATTCCTTATTGTCTTAAAAGACTCTTCTAACATTTGTTCAAAAGTTAATTCTGACATTATTTTGAACCTCCTCAATTATATTGTTGGGCGTGGATGCCCCTGCTGTAATACCTACTGTTTCCACGGACCTTAATTGATTCATATCAAAATCGTCAAGTGTCTGTATATAGTACGTATTCAAACATGCCTTTCCGCAAATTTCAAATAACTTCTGAGTATTTGAACTACGCTTATCTCCGATGACAATCATAGCATCTACTCTCTCTGCAATCTGACGGGCTTCTTCCTGCCTTTCTTTGGTCGCATTGCAAATCGTATTTAAAACAATTATATCATACTCTTTTTTTGTGATTATTTCAACTAAATCTTTGAATTTATTGTAATTAAATGTCGTCTGGGAGACTACGCATATTCTCCGGGCTGTATCCGGGGGCCGAAAATGCTGCGCATCTTCTGCTGTCTGGATAACCGTCACGTCATCTCCTGCCCAGCCTTTGATGCCCTCCACCTCCGGATGCTCGCTATTGCCGATGATGACAATGTGCGATCCTTTCTGACTTTCTTCGGCCACGATATTATGGATTTTCTTTACGAAGGGGCAGGTAGCATCCACGCAGTCTAAGCCCTTCTCTTCCAGTTTATCGCATATGGCCTTGGGGACTCCGTGGGAGCGGATGATCACGACTCCTTCTTCGAGTTCTTCCAGTTCTTCTTCCGAACCGATGACTTCCACGCCCTGGCGCCTCAGATCCTTGATCACCTCTTCATTATGGATGATCGGTCCATAGGTGTAGATCTTCTCACCCTGATGGAGTTTTACCTGTTCATATACCGTCTCAACTGCCCGCCTTACGCCGAAGCAGAATCCTGCGGTCTTTGCCAACTCAATCTTCATCCTTCATCCTCTTCTCATCTATGCTTATCTGCACAGTTTCACGATGGCCGCAACCACTTCTTCTATCGTCATATGGGAACTGTCGACCAGCACCGCATCCTCTGCCTGCTTAAGCGGGGCGATTTCCCTGGTAGAATCTCTCTCATCCCGCTCTTTGATGTCCCGTGCGATCTCATTCAGATCGCAGGCAACGCCCTTTTCTGTCAATTCGTCGTAACGACGCTTTGCCCTTGTCTCCACGCTGGCTGTCAGGTATATCTTTACATCCGCATCCGGAAGAACGCAAGTACCGATATCCCTGCCGTCCATGATCACATCCTGCGTGCGGGCAAGGCCTTTCTGCAGTTCCAGCAGTTTCTGGCGGACCTGGGGGATCGCCGAGGTCAGGGACGCCATCTTGCCAACCGCTTCCTCCCTGAGCCTGTCCGTAATATTCCTGCCGTTCAGGTAGACTTGCTGGAGGCCCTCTTCATAACGGATCGTAACCTCTGCGTCTTTCAAGGCATTCACGATCTTATCCGTCTCTTCCGCCCGGATGCCCTTGTCGAGGAAATGAATCGCCATTCCCCGGTACATAGCCCCTGTATCAACATAGATATAGCCCTTCTCCTTTGCCACAAGTTTGGCGATGGTGCTCTTTCCTGCCCCTGCCGGACCATCAATCGCAACATTATAACCCATTGTATCTCTCCTCGCTTCTTTTACTTTATACTGCTTCCTGCCGCATATGCGGTAGACCACGCGATCTGCAGGTTGAACCCTCCGGTAAGCGCATCCAGATCCAGCACCTCGCCTGCAAAGTACAGGCCTTTTACCTGCTTTGACTCCATGGTCCCAGGGTCAACCTCCCTGGTGCGGATGCCGCCTTTCGTGATAATCGCCTCATTGTAGCCGCGAAGCCCGGTCACTGTCATCGGCAGATGCTTGATCAGATGTACGAAGGCACGCCGTTCTTCTTTGGAAATGACGTTTACCTTTTTCTCCGGGTCAATTCCGCTTAATTGTATCATAACAGGAATCAATTTGGACGGAAACAGCCTGCCTAACGCGTTCTTAAACTGTTTATTGGCGTTCTCTTCAAAGTCCCTGAGCACTCTGTGATCCAGCTGATCTTCATCTAGCGCCGGCTTTAGATCAATCTCCAGGCGCAAGTTTTGTTCCTTTAACTTCTTGCCGACATAACTGCTGGCGCTGATGATAATGGGACCGCTGACCCCATAATGGGTGAACAGCATTTCCCCAAATTCCTGGTAGACATCCTTTCCGCCCTGATATAAGGTGACCGTCACATTTCTGAGGGACAGGCCCTGGAGGCTGGATATCCACGGCTCATTAATCTCCATTGGCACGAGGGAAGGCATGCATTCCGTAATTCCGTGACCGTTTTCCTTCGCAAAACGATAGCCGTCTCCCGTTGAACCGGTGGACTGGTAGGACAGGCCTCCTGTAGCAACGATGCAGGCATCTCCCGACACCTTCCTGCCTCCGGACAGTTCGATATGGTCAAACCTTCCTTCCACGGACCGGACGGCTGTCACTTCGGCATGCAGTTCTGTCTTCACGCCAAGACGTCTCATCTCCTTCTCCATGGCCCTGATGACATCAGAAGAATGGTCTGACGCGGGGAACACCCTCTCGCCGCGCTCAATCTTAGTCCGAACGCCCAGTTCTTCAAAGAAATCGATGACATCCTGGTTGCTATATCCGTAAAAACTACTATACAGGAACTTGGAATTGCTGACAACCGATGAAAATAGAATATCCATATCGCATGCATTGGTAATATTGCATCTTCCCTTCCCCGTAATGAAGAGTTTCTTGCCCAGTTTCTCATTTTTCTCAAAGACCAGCACTTCATGGCCGCCTCTTGCAGCCGCAATGGAAGCAAACATGCCTGCCGCGCCTCCTCCTACAATCAAGACCTTACTCATCTTCTTCATCCTCCTGCTCGCCGGGGACGGATAATTCAACCTTATCATTCACCATATTAAGTTCATCCTTGCTGTACACCTGATATTCATCCCATATCTGCTCAAGGGTCTCAAGCGTAGAGATGACTTCCTTCTGCTTTTTCATGCACAGCGCGACTACCAAGGCATTCACCACGCTCAGTGGAGCAACCAGAGAGTCTACGATGGATGCCATATCGCTTCTGGCGATCAGATTGCAGGAGGAATATAAAGTGATGGGAGAATGCACGCTGTCCGTCAAGGTAATGACCTTGGCCTTGCGGTTGCTGGCAAATTCCAGCGCTTTCAGCGTCCGCATGGAATACCTCGGAAAACTGATTCCGATAATAACATCCTCCTCGCTGATTCGGATAATCTGCTCGAATATCTCGCTGGATCCATTGGTATTGACTACTGTCACGTTCCCGCAGACCAGATTCAGGTAAAAACACAGGAAATTAGCCAGCGGGGCGCAGCTTCTGATGCCGATCACATAGATCCTTCTGGCATTGAGAATGGTATCCACCGCAAGTTCAAACACTTCATGATCAATGGATGCCATGGTCATCTTGATCTTCTCAATATCCGACTGCAGGACGGATGTAAGGATCTCTCCCTGGCTGATCCTGCCATAGGTAACTTCCATGCGCTGGATGGAATTCAGCTTCGTGCGGACCAGTTCACCCAGAGCCTTCTGAAAGCCAGGATACCCATCATATCCGAGGGCAGTGGCAAAACGGACTACGGTAGATTCGCTGACGCCTACTTCCTCTCCCATCCTGGCCGCCGTCAAAAAAGCAGCCTTGTCGTAGTCTTCCCGAATAAAGTCTGCCAGTTTTTTCTGGCCCTTGCTGAACTTCGGATAGCCTTCATCTATTTTCTTCAACAACTCATTCTTGCTTCCCATATAGCATATTCCTCTTCTCAAATTAACATTGTTTCCATTATATATCCTAATTCCGGGATATTCAAGTAAATTCATGAGTTGTCCACCCTGCAATAATATAAGCCCGGGAGGTAGGGACTGTTATCAGTGACTATCTCCCGGGCCTGGCTTTACGCTTGTCTAAACTGGATAGCTGCCATTCTTCGTATCCGCTATGGTCTGATCCACTTTTGTCTGCTGTGCTTCCCTGTATTTAAAGAAGTCTGTCGCCACCTGCGGGAACAGCGCGTAGGTCAGCACGTCCTCATCCTGCTGGATCCACTGCTCGCACTCTTTGCGCAAGGTGTCTAATTCATCTGGAATCAGGTCTGCTGGACGGCAGGTAATGATTTCCGCATCTTTGCCAAGTACCTTCTCCCTGACCTCTTCATTGAACGGCTTGGCTGTCGCGCCATATTTTCCGCTTAATACGTCTTTTGTCTCTTTGGTTGCCATCTTATATCTCTCGCCCATCAGCACATTGAATACGGCCTGCGTTCCAACGATCTGGGATGACGGAGTGACGAGCGGCGGCTCGCCCAAGTCTTTTCTTACTCTTGGCACTTCTTCCAGCACATCGTAGAACTTGTCTTCCGCTCCCTGCTCCTTTAACTGTGAGGTCAGGTTGGAGAGCATTCCTCCAGGAACCTGGTAAAGCAGCGTCTTGATATTAACGCCCATATTCTTTGGATTCAGAAGGCCGCTTTCCAGCGCCTGATCACGGATCGGGCGGAAGTAGTCTGCGATCTCTGACAGCAGATTCTGGTCAAGGCCCGTATCGTATGGCGTTCCCTTAAAGGTCTCTACCATAACTTCCGTTGCCGGCTGGCTCGTTCCCATTGCAAATGGAGACATGGCCGTATCGATGATGTCTGCGCCCGCCTCGATTGCTTTCATGTAGGTCATTGCCCCTACGCCTGACGTATAGTGGGTATGCATCTCGATCGGAATATCCACCGCTCCCTTAAGCGCCGTCACCAGTTCGGTTGCCTGGTATGGACACAGGAGGCCTGCCATATCTTTTACACAGATAGAATTGGCACCCATATCCTCGATTCTCTTGGCAAGGTCAACCCAGTAATCCAGGGTGTAGGCGTCTCCAAGGGTGTAGGACATAGCGACCTGGGCCTCGGCCTTTTCCTTGTTTGCCGCGCTGACGGCCGTCTGCAGGTTGCGGATATCATTCATACAGTCAAAGATACGGATGATATCAATTCCGTTCGCTACGGATTTCTGAACAAAATATTCTACCACGTCATCCGCGTATGGACGGTAGCCCAGAATATTCTGCCCACGGAAAAGCATCTGCAGCTTCGTATTCTTGAATCCGTCGCGGAACTTGCGGAGTCTGTCCCATGGATCTTCCTTCAGGAAGCGAAGGGATGCGTCAAAAGTAGCGCCGCCCCAGCACTCTACCGCATGATATCCTACCTTGTCCATCTTATCCACGATGGGTAGCATCTGCTCGGTAGTCATACGTGTGGCGATCAATGACTGATGCGCGTCACGCAGGACGGTTTCTGTAATCTTTACCGGTTTTTTCTCTATTTCTGCCATTTTATATCCTCCTAATATTCAACTTTACATTTATATGCCTACGCCAAAGATCGCCATGAATGTACCGGCCGCAACTGCCGTGCCGATAACGCCCGCCACATTTGGCCCCATCGCATGCATCAGAAGGAAGTTGGTCGGATCTGCCTCCGCTCCCACCTTCTGGGATACCCTGGCTGCCATCGGAACCGCAGATACGCCTGCTGAGCCGATCAGCGGGTTTACCTTTCCATGAGTAAAGAAACACATCAGTTTTCCGAACAATACCCCGGCAGCTGTTCCGAATATAAATGCTGCAAGTCCCAGGGCCACGATCTTGAGCGTGTCCAGATTAAGGAATGCCTCCGCGCTTGTGGTCGCGCCTACAGAGGTTCCCAGCAAGATTACTACGATATACATCAATGCATTGGATGCCGTCTCGGTAAGCTGCCTTACTACTCCAGACTCGCGGAACAGGTTGCCAAGCATCAGCATGCCTACCAGCGGAGCCGTCGTAGGAAGGATTGCGCATACCACGATCGTAACGATGATCGGGAAGAGGATTCGTTCCAGCTTGGAAACAGGCCTTAACTGCTCCATCTTAATCTTCCGTTCTTTTTCCGTCGTCAGAAGCTTCATGATCGGCGGCTGGATAATCGGGACTAGCGACATATAGGAATATGCCGCAACCGCGATTGGTCCTAATATCGCCGTCTGCTGAAGTTTTCCGGCCAGGAAGATGGATGTCGGCCCGTCCGCTCCTCCTATGATGGAGATCGCCGCTGCCGCTTTATCTGAGAATCCCATCCACATTGCCCCAAGGTAAGCGGCAAAGATTCCAAACTGCGCTGCCGCTCCCAGAAGGAAGCTCTTAGGATTCGCAATCAGAGGCCCGAAGTCTGTCATAGCGCCTACGCCAAGGAAGATCAAGGACGGAAGGATCGACCACTCATCCAGAAGATAGAAGTAGTAGAGAAGTCCGCCGGTTCCATTGGCTGCATCTTCCGCATGCAGCATAATATCCGGATAGATATTTACGAGCAGCATACCAAACGCAATTGGTACCAGGAGCAGAGGTTCAAACCCATGTCTGATTGCCAGGTATAGGAAAAAGCATGCAACTGCAATCATAATTACATTGCCCCATGTAAGACTGAAAAATGCTGTCTGATGCACGAGGTTTCCTAATGTTGTTGTTATATATTCCATTTTTTAACCTCCAGTCGTGTTAGTTAGACATAGCCAGACTATGTCCTAGTTTAAAGTAGCCAATACTGCGCCTGATTCTACTGCATCTCCTACAGCTACATCAATGCTTGCTACCGTTCCGTCTTCCGGTGCCACAACTGGGATTTCCATTTTCATTGCTTCAATAATTACGACTGCGTCGCCCTTCTTTACACTCTGTCCAACGCTTGCTTCCAGCTTGAATACTTTGCCGGCAGCTCCTGCCTTTACCTGGATAGAGCCTGCTCCTGCCGCAGGTGCCGCTGCCTTTGGAGCTGCTGGCGCTGCCTTAGGCGCTGTGGCAGGTGCTGCCGCTCTTGGCGCTTGTGGTGCTGCTCCTGCTCCCTTTTCCTCTACGGTTACATCATATACGTTGCCATTAACTGTGATTGTATAATTTTTCATCTTTCTAATCCTCCTGTTTACATTATGAATTCCATTTATTCGATGGACGGCGTCTGATGCTTCGCACAATGAATCCATCCGTGCTGGTGCCTTCCGCTGCTGCGATCGCTGCTGAAATCACCGCAATCAACTCTGTATCATCTGTTTCAGAAACCTGTGCCTCTTTCGCTGCCGGTTCTTTTGCAGGCACGCTTTCCTTTTTCATCTCCGCTGCCGGTTTTCTCTTGAATGCATTTTCAATCGCAGGGATAAATCTGAATAAGGAGATAATCAGCGAAATGAAAATCAATACCACAAACACTGTTCCCATTCCAAGCACCGTATTAAGTCCTGCTTTTTCCAATATCTCGCCCGTCGTATATTCGGCATCGACGGTCATGCTGTCCAGATACAGCCTATCGTCAAATACGAACGTGATCGTCGCGTCACGGTCTTTGAACTCTGCCTCTGTAGATACCTTTACTTCCTTGCCGGAAGCCTCATAGGTATAGTCGCCATGGCTCACATAATCGCCGCATTCCTTCACAGCAGCCTTCCATGCATCCATGGTGGAGATAAAACTCCCCGGCTCGATCGGAAGGCCTGCCTGCGTCAGCTGCAGGTTCATGTTGAACTCAGACATGTCGCTCCACTGCTCCATCATGGCATCATCGGCATTGGAGCAATATTCAATCAAGAATTCTGTCACTTGTTCCATGCTGGCTTCATCATATTCAACCGCCTCTTTGCTGCTTCCGCATGCGGTAAAGCAGAGCATTGCTGCAAGTACACAGAGTAATAAGCTAATTTTTTTCCTCACTTTGCCTCACCTCTCTAAACCGTACCATGCTTTTTCATCGGACGGTCTTCTCTTTTTGTGAACAACATCTCGAATGCTCCGATTACATATTTTCTCGTATCCGCCGGCTCGATGATGGTGTCCACATATCCTCTTCTTGCTGCAGATAATGGGCTTGACTGCAATTCTTTATATTCTGCCGCTTTTTCCTTGATCGTGTCTGCATCGGAATCCGCATACATGATCTTGGCCGCAAGAGAGGCTTCCATCATGCCAATCTCGGCATCCGGCCATGCATATACCATGTCCGCTCCGATAGACTTGCTGTTCATGGCTACATATGCGCTACCGTAGGCTTTTCCGATGATGACGTTTACCTTCGGGACCGTCGCATTGGCAAACGCGTACGCAAGTCTTGCCGTATCTTTGGCCAGGTGCTTTTCTTCGTACTTGCCTGCCTTGAATCCAGACACGTTGGTAAGGGTAAGTACCGGAATATTGAAGGCATCGCAGAATGTAATAAAGTCAGCGGCCTTCTCTGCTCCTTTCGCAGACAGGGAGCCGTCAAACTCTTCTACGACTTCTGCCTCTTCGTTATATACTTTTGAACGGTTTGCCACAGCGCCCACCGTCATGCCGTTCAGACGGATGAAGCCGGTGACCATATCTTTTGCATAGTGCTTCTTTGCCTCGAAGAAGATCTGGCTGTCGGATATCTGTGTCAAGGCAATCGCCGTATCCTCAGCTGCATTCTCGATCCCTTCGCAGACACGGTTCAAGTCATCCGCGCATTCATCATAAGACGCATCTTCTTCATTATTACATGGCAGCATGCAGACCAGGGAGCGAATACTCTCAAGAATCTCCTCCTCTGATCCGATCTCATCTACAAGGCCAGACTTCTCGCTCTGGAATTCTGCAGAAGACGTGTCCAGCTTAGCAGCCGTATTGCCGGGAATCGCATTGGGCGAATTCACGAATAGCTTTCCTGCGCCTTTTTCCATGAAGGTAAAATCAGACAGTGCCGGAACCACGGAGAGTCCTCCTCCACAGTTGCCAAAAATCGCTGTAATCTGCGGAATCACGCCTGAAGCCATGGTCTGCTTCAGATAGAGGCTTCCAAAAGCCTCCAGCGCATCCGTCGCTTCCTGGAGCCTGAAGCCGGCACAATCAACAAGGCCTATCACTGGCGCACCCATCTTCATTGCCATATCGTAGATATTCGCAATCTTCTTAGCATGCATCTCGCCCATCGCACCGCCTAATACGGATGCATCCTGGCTGTACACATACACCAAATTCCCATCAATCACTCCATAGCCGGTTATTACGCCGTCAGCCGGAGTTTCTTTTTGTTGCATGTTGAAATCCGTATTTCTGGCAGTTACTGCCCCGCCGATCTCAACAAAGCTGCCTGCATCAAGCAAAGAACTGATTCTTGCGCCTGCTGCATTTTCTGTTGCCATGTTGCCCATAGTCTAGCCCTCCATTTTCTTACATATTTTAAATAGGTTTTTACCAAAAATTTTAAAAGTAAAACCAAATTTTTGCCAATTATATTATATCTATTTTTATAAGAAACTGCAATAGTTATTGCTTATTTTTTGTTAAAAAATTGACGTTCCTCTTTCTCCGCAACTTTTCGCCAGAACCGTATATATTTCCCGTGTTTATCCCAAAATATATTAGACCCACAAAAACACTTACAGATTTGGAGGATAATAATGGAAACTGCAGTTAGCAAAAAGAAACGCCCCTTTGGCTTCTACGTATGCGCCATAGGCTTTACATTCGAACGCTGCGCGTTCTATACAGTCAAATATCTCCTGGCAATCTGGATTGCTACCAATGCCGCTGGAGGCGGCCTGGGACTTACAGATGCAGATGCCTCCCTTGTGGCTGCGCTCTTCGTGGCCTTCACTTATATCACGCCTGTCATTGGCGGATATGTGGCGGATTACTGGCTTAGCCCGAGAATTTGCGTTGCCGCCGGCATGATCCTGATGGGACTGGGCTATCTATGCACCTGGAGAGCTGATTCTATGTTCCTGGTATGGATGATGATCATACTCGTGTCCATAGGCACGGGACTCTTTAAAGGGAACCTATCCGGCGTAAACGGACTGCTGTTCGAGGATAAGGATGAACTCAACAGCGCCTTTTCTATCCAATATTCATTCGTGAATATCGGATCGTTCATCGGCACGACGTTTATCGCCATCCTGCCGGTAACGTTTGGATTTAGCTTTAATTTTGTATTTCTTCTGTGCGCCATCTTTCTATTTGCAGATGCCATCTGGTTTATCTCCAACCAGCGCTTTTTAGGCAATGCGGGGAAAAAGCCATTTAAGAACGACCAGCGCCAGTTCGTAAGCAAGGGCAAGAAAGAAGCAGAAGAAAACAAGCCCTTGACTTCCGGGGACAAGAAGCGCATTGCCGCCATCATTCTTGTGACCTTGTTCTCCGTCGTTTTCTGGATCGTCTGGTATATGGCATATATGCCCGCCTACTACTACTTTGGCTGGGGAAACGGCGAGAATTTCCTCAACCACGCCAACTGGATGATTGGCTCCTTCCACGTTCCTACCTCCTGGTTCGACTCCGTAAATGCCCTGACCTGCATCGTACTGGGTCCGGTCTTTGCCCTTCTGTGGGCCAGGATGGCCATTCGCCCGCAAGGAGACATCAGCATGTTCAAAAAAACAGCGATCGGCATGATCCTCGTAGGCGTTGCTTTCGTAGTCATGGTCTGCGCGGACATCGTAAGAGGCGATGGCCAGTGCTCCCTTCTGTGGATCGTTCTGGTATCCCTTCTGATGTCCATCGGAGAGATGGTATTCTCGCCTCTTGGGAATTCCTTTATCACCATGCTGGCTCCGGCCAAAGTCATGGGCGCGCTTCTCGGGTTCTGGCCAATTGCCGTATTTTTCGCGACGCTGATCTATCCGAAGCTCTATGCGTACCTTAAGACCGTTCCCTTCCAGATCGGTTATGGGATCGTGGCTGCCGTCGTCATTGTGATGGGAATCATCCTCTGGCTGTTAAGCAGCAGGCTCGATCAGCTGGCTAAGGCAGAATAGGGTGTATTTCAAATCAGCAGACACAAAAAGGCCGTTGGGGCTGCAGACTGATATTCTTCCGAAAATCAGCCAGCCGCTCCCCGGCCTTTTCATTTCTTCTACTTCTGATTCCTGAATTGCATCGGAGTCATATTGTACGCCTTCTTAAACAGGCGGTTAAAATGTTCTACGTTCTGGTAGCCCACGGACAGCGCGATATTCTCTACCGTCATGTTGCTGCTCTTTAACAATGCTTTCGCCTTCTTCATCCGGATCTTCTTGACCAATTCGCCAAATGTCATTCCTGATTTTTCCTTGATGTATTTTGACAGATATGGCTTTGACAGGAAGAACTTCTCCGCAAGGTCATCCAGGGTAATGTCAATATAATTTGCCTGGATATAGTTCATGATCTCAATCATTCTCGCATCCCTGCAGGCATCTGCATTTCCAATCTCCTCGATCTTATTCACCGCCACGATCAGCGCTTCAATGGATGCCCGAATAATATCGGCATCGATTCCTACTCCCCAGAAGGTCTTGCCTTTGCAGATAATGCCCACATAGGCTACTGCCTTGGAGGAAGAACCTTTTGTCAAAGAGTGTTCCTCGTAGAATGTCAGTTCATAACTGATATTAAAGTACTGCTTGATGGCGTTGCTTACTGCGTCCAGGCGTCCATTTCCCATGGCAGTGATGGCTCTGCTCTCCCCTCCATGGTTGATCGTAACTTCCGCCGTAATGCCATCCAGCTGCTGGAAGTGACATTCATCAATGTGGAACACCGGCTTCGTATTAATGTAATTATCAGAGAATATCTGGTATACCCATTCTGGAGTTAGTTCCTTATGCGCCTTGTCGGATACATCTTTTACAAGATATCCTACCTCCTCGCGCATCTGCTGCGGGAGATTGATTCCATGGCTCTGCTTCAGGATGTAGTTTACGCCGCCTTTTCCAGACTGGCTGTTAATACGGATGACGTCGGAATCGTATTTTCTTCCCACATCCTGCGGATCGATCGGAAGATACGGAACCGTCCATTTGTCACGCTGCTTCTCCTCTCTCCATGCCATCCCCTTGGCGATGGCATCCTGGTGGGAGCCGGAGAATGCGGTAAATACCAAGTCCCCCGCATAAGGCTGCCGTTCATATACATGCATGCGGGTCAGCCGTTCATAGGTCTCCCGGATGCGTTTCATATCCGAAAAATCAAGCCCGGGATCTACGCCGTGGGAATACATATTAAGAGCCAGCGTTACGATATCCACGTTTCCGGTCCGTTCGCCGTTGCCGAACAAAGTGCCTTCGATCCGGTCCGCCCCTGCCAGAATGCCAAGTTCCGCAGTCGCGACGCCGCAGCCCCTGTCATTATGCGGGTGCAGGCAGAGAATCACGTTATCGCGGTAATTCAGGTTCTTATCCACATATTCCAGCTGGCAGGCAAACACATGCGGCATCGCATTCTCCACCGTCGTCGGAATGTTGATGATCGCCTTGTTATCTGCCGTGGGCTTCCATACATCCAGCACCGCATTGCAGACATCCACCGCATAGTCGACTTCCGTACCCGGGAAACTCTCCGGGCTGTACTGGAAAGTGAAGTTCCCATCCGTCTCGGATGCAAGTTCCAGCAGCAGTTTCGCGCCGTCCACCGCGATCTTCTTAATCTCTTCTTTGCTCTTTTTAAATACCTGCTCTCTCTGAGCAACGGATGTGGAGTTATATAAATGGATGACCGCATGTGGCGCTCCCTTGACCGCTTCAAAGGTCTTCTTGATAATATGCTCTCTCGCCTGCGTAAGTACCTGTACCGTCACATCATCCGGTATCATGTTCTTTTCGATCAACGTGCGCATAAACTGGTACTCCGTCTCGGACGCAGCCGGGAATCCCACTTCGATCTCCTTAAATCCGATATCCACCAGCAGCTGGAAAAACTCCAGTTTTTCTTCCAGGCTCATTGGCTCTATCAAGGCCTGGTTGCCATCCCGCAAGTCTACGCTGCACCAGATCGGCGGCTTCTCTATAGAGTCCTTCCTTGCCCAGTCGTAAGTAGCAACTGGAGGCATAAAATACGATTTCTCATACTTCTGATAATTTTCCATGTGATTTTCCTCTCCTTCTATCATAATTTCGAATAATAATCATCAATTTTATTGTCGTTTTTTAATACTCCCTTATCCTAACATATGAATAAGAAAAAGGAAAGTGACATTATTAATCACTTTCCTTGATCTATTTTATTCTATTTTCCCTCTGCTGCTTAATTAGCTTCCAGCGAACGTTTCTTTGTAATGGTTACCTTCTCTTCGTAGCAGCTGAAGATATCCTCTACCCGCTCCTTCTTAAGCTTTGGCGTTACCACGCTGACTACCGGCACTACCACCAGTCCTGCGATCATAGCGATGGCTCCTGCATTGATCGGGGATGCAATATAGTGGAAGAACATGTTGGATACGGTAATGCCTACACCAGCAATAAAGCTGGCCCATACTGCAGCCTTTGTCACGCCCCTCCAGTACAGTCCGTACAGGAACGGCGCAAGGAACGCGCCTGCCAAAGCCCCCCAGGAGATTCCCATCAACTGGGCGATAAAGGTCGGCGGATCTAATGCGATCACTACAGAAACAACGATAAAGAATACGATCAGCACCTGCATGGTCCGCACCTGCTTCTTCTCGCTCATATCCTTCATCACATTATCCTTCAGGAAGTCCAGCGTAAGCGTAGAACTGGACGTCAGTACCAGAGATGCCAGAGTGGACATCGAAGCCGACAGCACCAGCACCACGACGATGCCGATCAGAATATCCGGCAGGGATGACAGCATATGCGGGATGATCCTGTCAAACACCACATTCCCCGTCTCATCATAGATCGCCTTACCGTCAAACAGGCGTCCGAATCCCCCCAGAAAGTAGCTTCCGCCGGCGACCACGCAGGCAAATAGAGTCGAGATCACCGTTCCGGTATTGATCGCCTTCTCGTCCTTAATGGCATAGAATTTCCCGATCATCTGAGGAAGTCCCCAGGTACCCAGGGAAGTAAGGATTACCACGCCAAGCAGGTTCAGAGGATCTGGTCCGAAGAAAGAAGTAAATGCCCCCGGCTGTCCCATGGTGACCGGAACATCGCTGGGAAGTTCTGCCATCTTCCTTACCGCCTCAATGAAGCCTCCCTGCCCGCTAAGCACGGCGGCAATCACAGCCACAATGCCAATCAGCATGATGATTCCTTGTATAAAATCGTTGATCGCCGTAGCCATGTATCCTCCAAGAATTACATAGATCCCTGTAAATACGGCCATCACCACTACGCAGTATGTATAAGGTATGTCAAAGGCCATCTCAAATAATCTGGAGAGCCCGTTATAGATAGATGCCGTGTAAGGCACCAGGAACACGAATACGATGGCAGACGCCATAATTTTAAGCGCCTTGCTTCCATATCTTTCGCCGAAGAAGTCTGGCATCGTCTTAGACTTCAGATGCTGGCTCATAACCTTGGTACGGCGCCCCAGCACGACCCACGCCAGCAGACTCCCCAGCACGGCATTCCCAATCCCGATCCAGGTAGATGCCAAGCCATACTTCCATCCAAACTGTCCGGCATATCCGACAAACACAACTGCAGAGAAATATGAGGTCCCATAAGCAAATGCTGTGAGCCACGGCCCAACAGAACGCCCTCCCAGCACGAATCCGTCTACGCTTCTTGCATGCTTCCTTGAATAAAGCCCTACTGCCACCATAACAACAAAAAATACAATCAGCAGCGTCAACTTAATACCCATAATCTTTCCCTCGCCTTTCATTTCAGTCTATTCGTCGCTTTAAACCGTTGCGCTTTAAAGCGTTAAAGTTTAATGCCTACTTAGAATACCACACCCTCATCCCCCTGTCAATACCAAATTCACAAAACCTCATCAGATTTCCTCAATAAAACTCTCAACTATATTCCCCGCAGATTTCCCCAATAGAATTTCATGGAGGATGTAGATGTCAGGTCTTAGGAGGATGCGCTCCAGCCTGTTTTCGTCGAACAAGCCTTAAACTTTGTTACTAAAAATACAGCCCAAATATAGAATGGGGATTTTGCATCAGGCAAAATCCCCAAGAGCCTCTGAGATGGGAAATTATCAAAATTTCCTATCGAATAGGCTCGGTTTCTATATTTAGGCTGTATTTGAAGTTACAAAGTTCTGGCGAAGAGAGTCGAAGGCAGGCCGGGGTGCATCCTCCTAAGACCGTCCATCTACCGTCTCTCCCAATTCAATCCCCAAAATCTTACTTCATCTTCTCCACCCGCTCCTGGATCGTCTTATTGAAATTCTCCACCCTGCGGCTGTAAGTATCATTCATAAACTTGGAATTCAGCATAAAGTCCGCGGTAGCCAGGTTGTTGGCAATCGGGATGTCATATACGACTGCGATCCTAAGCAGAGCCTTGACATCCGGGTCATGAGGCTGGGCCTCAAGAGGATCCCACAGGAAGATCATGAAGTCAATCTGGCCTTCCACGATCTTGGCGCCGATCTGCTGGTCGCCGCCCAGCGGGCCACTGTTGTATCCTTTGACCGGGAGGCCTGTCCTCTCCGCGATCAGTCTGGCCGTGGTTCCGGTTCCGCACAGGAAGTGGCTTTTCAGCACATCCTTGTTCTTGTCGCACCAGTCTACCAGTTCCTTTTTCTTGCCATCATGGGCTACCAGTGCAATATGCTTTGCTTTGCCTATTTCAAATGTTACATAATTATCTTCTAACATGTTATCACTCCTTTCATCGTGTACGTCTCTATCTTACTATACTTTCCCGGGCATTACAAGAACAGCGCCTCTTAGGCCTGGGATTCCTCATAGTATTTCATCAGGGCCTGGGTTCCCAGATCCCCGTAGCCTTCTGCCTCCAGTTCTTCATAGTTGGCCAGCACCTGGCTTAATACATCCAGGCATAACTCGCTCATATTTGCTTCTGTAAGAGCCAGCTTCATATCTTTGATAAAATGCTTCATGAAGAAGCCGGGCGCATAATCCTCAGCCAGTATCTTCGGTCCGAAGATGTCCAGCTGCTTGCTGCCCGCCGCCCCTGTAGAGACGGATCTAAGGACGGTTGGAAGATCCAGCCCCTTGGCTTTTGCATAGGTAAGAGCCTCGCACACGCCGGAAAGGGTTCCCGCAATCATGATCTGATTGGCAAGTTTGGCATGCTGGCCGCAGCCTGCCTCCCCCTGGTAGTTGATATTCGTGCCCATTGCCTCAAACAAGGGCTGGCAGGCTTCGTAATCTTCCCTCCGGCCGCCTGCCAATATGGACAAAGTTCCGGCCTTTGCTCCGGTATCTCCGCCTGTTACCGGGGCATCCAGCACATGGAATCCCTTTTCTGTCCCAACTTCATATATCTTCTGCGCCAGCATCGGGCTGGTGGTTGTCATATCGATCAGGTAGGCCCCTTTTCTTGCGCTGTCTAAGATATTGCCTTTCTCAAAATAGACTTCTTCCACATCTTTCGGGAATCCGACTATGGTAATCACTGCCTCGCAGTCTTTAACACATTCGCTGATCGATTCATGAAAGGCCGCCCCCTCGCTGATTACGTCTTCCACCTTTGACTTAGTGCGGGCATAGATATGCAGTTCAAAGCCTGCCTTCATCAAATTTCTCACCATGGACTTGCCCATAATGCCTACGCCGATAAATCCTATTTTCTTCATCTGATACCTCCTGTCCGAAAGGACGCTTCTTTTATATCTTCTCCACTACTTCTCCCTGCTTCTTGTATATGCTCCCGGCCGGAACGTAGCCTCTTACGCTGGAAAGCGGATAGATATTGGTGTGTTTTCCGACTACGCTTCCCGGATTCAGGACGGTGCCGCATCCTACTTCCACCTCGTCCCCCAGCATGGCCCCGAATTTCTTGATTCCCGTCTCAATATTTCCGTTCGGAGTCTTTAGAACCACCAGCTTCTTGTCTGACTTTACATTGGATGTGATGGAGCCTGCGCCCATATGGGCCTTATAGCCGAGAATGGAATCTCCTACATAATTGTAATGGGGAACCTGTACCTTATTAAACAGGACTACGTTCTTAAGCTCGGTAGAATTTCCCACGACGGCTCCTTCGCCGACAATAGCATTTCCACGGATAAAAGCGCAATGCCTGACTTCCGCGTCCTTGCCGATGATCGCTGGCCCATGGATATAAGCCGACTCGAATACTTTGGCTGACTTGGCTATCCATACATCTTCTCCCACCTTGTCGTATTCCTCCTTAGGAAGGGTGGCTCCCAGTTCCAGGATAAAGCCGCTGATCTTTGGAAGCACTTCCCAGGGATATTCTACCCCTTCAAACAAGTCCTTTGCGATGGTTTCCTCAAGTGTGTACAAGTTGGCTACTGTTAATTCCTTCATGCTGCTTTAATCTCCTCTCTGCTATTTAGATTCTTTTTTTGCTGCCTTCTTTGCCTGCGCCGGCTTCTTGTAAAACTGCGCCGTCCTGTCGTAGCAGGCCCGCAGCTGGCTCTGGTTATACAAGCCTTTGACCCCCTGGGTCCTGCTTACGATAAAATGCCTGAGTTTTTCCATATATTCATCTGGCGTGATCTCTCCTTCTGCAACGTATGTAAGCCCCTTCTCCCAGCTGGCTGTCAGTTCCGGGTTCAGAAGCGACCGGATGGAGTTCGCCACCACGTCGAAGATCATCTCTCCTAGCATGGTAGGCGTCACAATCTGCGTCTTCTTATTCAAGGCAAGATATTTGTTATGGAAAAGTTTCTTTAAGATCTCGCCTCTGGTTGCGCTGGTACCGATGCCGCTTCCTTTGATCTGGGCGCGCAGTTCCTCATCCTCGATCAGCTGCCCCGCATTCTCCATTGCCAGAATCAGCGATCCTGAGTTGTAACGCTTTGGCGCAGAGGTCTTCCCTTCCTTAATATCTAATGACTGGACCTTAAGAATCATGCCCTTTTTTAAGGACTGTATTTTCTCAAAAAACGCCGCGTCCGTATCCCTCTCTGCGTTTTCTTCTTCTGCCTCCGCCGCGTTTTTCTTTACTGGGGGAAGTCCTGCCACTTTCAGGTATCCTTCTTCTGCCAGCACTTTAAAATTAGAGAAAAAGGATTCTTCCTTAATCCTGGTCACAATGGCCACCTTCTGATAGACGGCCGGAGGGTAGAAGATACAAAGGAAACGCTTTACGATCACATCATAGACCTGGCTGGCCAGATGGTTCAGCGAGCCCAGCGTGTTAATGCCCTGGCCCGTTGGAATAATCGCGTAATGGTCAGTAATCTGCTTATCGTTGACATATCTGGTCTTTTCAAGGCCCTTGTGGCTTCCCAGAGCCACGATATCCTGAAGAAACGGTACGGCTGGCCCATACTTCATAAGCCCGTTCAGATTCTTATGGATCTCCTTTGCCACTGCCGTTGACAAGACTCTGGCATCCGTCCTTGGATAGGTGACCAGCTTCTTCTCGTACAATTCCTGCACGATGCGAAGCGTCTCGTCCGGGCTGATCTTGAAACGCTTGGAGCATTCATTCTGAAGTTCCGCCAGGTTAAATAAAAGCGGCGGGTTCTTCTTTTCCTTCTTCTTCTCAATGGATACGATCTGGCACTGGATGGGCTTGGGATCGCTCAGATACGTGATCAGCTGTTCTGCTTTCTCCCGTTCTTTAAAGCCGTTCTCTTTGTAGAGGTCAAAAGATTCAAACCATTTCGATCCCTTTATGGCTCTCCATTCTCCCTCGAAACTCTGCCCCGTCTCGCCAATCGTGCTGATCACACGGTAGAAAGGCGTCTCCACGAATTCCCGGATCTCCCGCTCTCTTCGGACCACCATGCCAAGGACGCAGGTCATGACCCGGCCCACAGAGACGACGGAATAATTGGTATGAAGATAATTGGAAATGCTGTTCCCATATTTCAAAGTAAGGAGCCTTGAAAAATTAATTCCCATCAGGTAATCTTCCTTTGCCCTCAGATACGCGGACGCCGAAAGGTTATCATATTCCTCCAGGTCTTTCGCCTCCCGGATCCCCCTTAATATCTCATCCTCTGTCTGAGAGTCGATCCAGACTCTCCTGCGTGCTTTCCCGTGGACTCCTGCCTGCTGCTCCACCAGACGGTAGATATACTCTCCCTCCCGCCCTGAGTCGGTGCACACGTAGATGGTGTCCACGTCTTCCCTGTTTAAAAGTCCGGCAACGATCCGAAACTGCTTGGACACTGCCGGAATCACTTCATATTTGAATTCCTCCGGTATAAAAGGCAGAGTCTCCAAACTCCACCTTTTCAGATTTGTATCATATTCTTCCGGATAGCTCATCGTTACCAGATGCCCTACGCACCAGGTAATGATGGCTTCCTCTGACTCCAGGTATCCGTCTGCCCTTCTTGTCTTGATCTTCAGTGCCTTGGCAAATTCCTGTGCCACACTGGGTTTCTCAGCAATATAAAGTGATTTCCCCATAAATATTATCAAACTCCTTTATCTCTTAAAGAACGCCCGAAGCCACGCTCCAATCGACTTTTCTTTTACAGGCGCGCTTCGCTTTGCGTGGATCGCTTCTTCCATGAACACTGCCTGCGAATCGATCGGCGGCTTTTCTTCATTTTTCTTGCAAAACGAGCCATCGCTTTGAAGCACCCTTGCCTTCACATTGTCGCTAAGCATGACCCTCATATAGTGGTTGATCTGACGCCGGATACTCTCATCAAGCACCGGACATGCCACTTCGACGCGCTTCTCTGTATTTCTTGTCATCATGTCCGCAGAGCCGATATAGATCTTCTGCTCTACGCCAGTACCGAAACTGAAGATACGCGGATGTTCCAGGTAGCGTCCCACCACGCTCATGACTCTTAAGTTGTCCGTGTATCCCGGTACTCCTGGAAGTATACAGCAGATTCCCCTTACAATCAAGTCTACTTTTACTCCCGCCTGGGATGCCCTTGCCAATTTCTCAATAAAATCCACATCCGTCAGCGAATTCATCTTCATCACGATACGGCCGGATGTTCCCTTGCGAATCTCCTCGTCCATAAGATAGAGCACCTTCTGCTTCAGGCTTGTGGGCGACACGATCAGGTGGTCATAGAGTCCATTCAGATTGCCGATGGACATATTCTTGAAGAATTCCGCCGCATCCTTTCCAATCGCCTTGCTGCCCGTCATCAGGCACAGGTCTGTATAAAGGGCCGCTGTCTTCTCATTGTAATTGCCGGTACCGATCTGGGTAATATACTGGATCTCATTCCGGTTGCGGTATGTGATCAGACAGATCTTCGAATGCACCTTATATCCTTCAAAGCCATAGATGACCCTGCAGCCTGCCTCTTCCATCCGCTCAGACCAGTCAATGTTATTCTGCTCGTCGAATCTTGCCCGAAGCTCGATCAGCACCGTAACTTCTTTCCCATTCTCCGCCGCGGCACACAGATATTCCACCAGCCTGGCCTTCTTGGCCAGCCGGTATATGGTAATCTTGATGGTCAGCACATTCGGATCTGTGGACGCCTCCTTGATCAGGCGCAGGAAGGGATTCATGCTCTCATACGGGTAAAACAGCAGGATATCGTTCTTTTTCACCTGCTTCATGACGCTGCCTTCCTGCACATGGGGGGAATTTTGTGGTGAAAATGGGGGATAGATCAGGGAGCGCTTCATGGATTCCGGCAGATTCCCGCTGATCGCGAACACATAATCCAGCTTCATCGGCATCTTAGTCCTGAACACCTGGTTCGGCTTGATGTTGAACTTGTCGCAGAAATACTTTTCCATATCCGGGCTGAACTTTTCTGCCACTTCCAGACGCACCACCGCCATCCTGCGGCGCTTGTGCAGCGTCTCCTTCATAAGATAGCGGAAGTCGTCGCTGACTTCCAGCGCCTCATCGTCCGGCGCGATATCCGCATTCCTGGTCACGCAGATGTAATTGACATCCGACACTTCATACTGCCCGAACACGATATCCACATATTCCATCAGCACTTTTTCCATACGGATATAGCGGATATCATGTCCCGGAAGATAAAGGATATCGGAGACAAATTCGGGTACCGGGACGATGCCAAGCATCGTCTTTTCCTTGGTCTTATCCTTATATTTCAGGCTGGCGGTCACATACAGCGCCTTATTAAGCAGATGGGGAAACGGATGGTTCGCATCCACGATCTGCGGAGATAGAATGGGAAGAATCTGCTCCTTAAAGTATTTTTTCACGTATTTCTTCTCGGACTGCTCCAGTTCTTTAAAATCCAGTCCGCACACGCCATATGGATGCAGCTGCTTCTTAATGTCTGCATACGTCTTGTCCCGCTCCTTGTAGAGAGGGGCTACTGCTTCAAATATCTTATCGAGCTGCTCCCTTGGAGTCATGCCGGAACGGCTGTCCACTGTATTCGCATCCGTCTGCGCCATGTCGAATAGGCTTCCGACACGGATCATAAAAAATTCATCCAGATTGCTGGTGAATATCGCGACAAATTTCATGCGCTCCAGAAGCGGCACTGTTGGATCCTGCGCTTCCTCCAGAACCCTCTGGTTGAACTTAAGCCATGACAGTTCCCTGTTCTGCGTATAGTTTAAGATATCTTCCTTCATAATTTACACCCCTCTTTACCTATCATCTCATTCGTACGCCTCTATCATACCAGACAACAGGCTCTCCTTTATTAGATATAAGTTAAACTTTGGTAAATCCTTTAAAAATTTGGTCTGCGCATAATCTTTGTTTTATTTTAACACTAACCGGCATTGTTGAAAAGGGAAAAAGGAACCCGGATGCCTGCGAAAGGCCCGGATTCCTTCTTTCTCTATCTCTATTTGCTCTTAATATATCCCTTTGCCGTCAGGGCCTCTGCGCAGAGTACTGCGCCGCCTGCTGCGCCGCGGACTGTATTATGGGAAAGTCCGATAAACTTGTAGTCATAGATCGTATCTTCCCTGAGACGTCCGATAGACACTCCCATGCCATTCTCATAGTCTACATCCAGCGTAACCTGCGGACGGTTCTCTTCCTCCATATAGCGCACGAACTGCTTAGGTGCGCTAGGAAGACCTGCCTCTTGCGGAAATCCCTTATAACTCGTCAATTTCTCAATCAGCTGCTCTTTCGTCGGCTTCTTCTCAAAGTTAATGAACACGGCAGCCGTATGTCCGTTCAATACAGGAACCCGGATACACTGGCAGGTAATCTTTGGAAGCTGTGCCTTAACGATCTGGCCATCTTCTACTTTGCCAAGTACGCGAAGCGGCTCCTGCTCGCTTTTTTCTTCTTCCCCGCCAATAAATGGGATGATGTTCTCTACCATCTCCGGCCAGTCCTTGAAGGTCTTTCCTGCGCCTGAGATTGCCTGGTAGGTAGTGGCAACCACCTCTTTGGGGCCAAATTCCTTCCATGCAGCAAGACAAGGGGTATAACTCTGGATGGAACAGTTTGGCTTGACTGCGATGAAGCCGCGCTCTGTTCCCAGACGCTTCTTCTGAGACTCGATCACATCAAAATGCTCCACGTTAATCTCCGGCACCACCATCGGAACGTCCGGCGTCCAGCGATGAGCGCTGTTGTTAGATACGACAGGGGTCTCTGTCTTGGCATAGGCCTCCTCGATCGCCTTGATCTCTTCCTTGGTCATATCAACGGCGCTGAATACAAAGTCAACCGTTTCCGCCACCTTTTCCACTTCATTTACATTCAGGACAATCAGGCTTTTAACGCTCTCCGGCATCGGAGTATCCATCTTCCAGCGCCCGCCTACGGCCTCTTCATAAGTCTTTCCTGCTGATCTCGGGCTTGCGGCCACCGTAACGACTTCAAACCATGGATGATTTTCCAGCAATGAGATGAAACGCTGTCCAACCATGCCTGTTGCTCCTAAGATACCTACTTTTAATTTCTTTTCCATCGTCAATGTCTCCTTATCTTAATATTCCTCCATGTATTTTTTATACATGGCCAGTGTCTCTTCCATTGCCATCCTTCCCGGCGCCCCGGTCGTGATTCTCTTGTTCACGCAGGTCTCCAGGCTGATCGCGTCGTATATATCTTTTTCAAAG
Source organism: [Clostridium] scindens (assembly GCF_019597925.1). NCBI lineage: Bacteria > Bacillati > Bacillota > Clostridia > Lachnospirales > Lachnospiraceae > Lachnoclostridium > [Clostridium] scindens. The sequence goes on from NZ_CP080442.1 coordinate 2,206,728, forward strand.
GCTGGGCAGATCTTCTGGTATTCTTCCAAAGGAAGCTCATCCAGCGCGATCTTTTTGTCAATGCAGGTCAGTACCAGCTGTCCTACAATGCTGTGGGCATCTCTGAAAGGCACCCCGTGATTCACCAGGTAATCAGCGGCATCCGTCGCATTGGTAAACCCATGCCTTGCACTGTCCTTCATGCGCGCTTTGTTAAACTGCATGCTCCTTAACATCCCCGCAAATAATGTCAGGCACCCCTTGGCGGTGTCTATCGCGTCGAATGCCCATTCCTTATCTTCCTGCATATCCTTATTGTATGCCAGCGGAATTCCTTTCATGGTCGTAAGAAGCGCATGCAAGGCACCATATACCCGGCCGGTCTTGCCGCGGACCAGTTCCGCGATATCCGGGTTCTTCTTCTGGGGCATGATGCTGCTTCCCGTGCTGTAAGCATCATCAATCTCTACAAACTGGTATTCATTGGAATTCCAGATGATCACTTCCTCCGAGAATCTGCTTAAATGCATCATCATGATGGAAAGGGATGACAGCAGTTCCAGAAGATAGTCCCTGTCGGACACCCCGTCCATACTGTTTAGCGTAGGCCCTTCAAATCCCAGAAGCCTTGCCGTATATTCCCGGTCCAGCGGATAGGTGGTCCCTGCCAGCGCGCCTGAGCCCAGCGGGCACGTATTCATCCTCCGGTACAGGTCTGTCAGCCTTTCATGGTCTCTTTTGAACATCTCGAAGTATGCCCCCATATGATGAGCCAGCGTAATCGGCTGAGCCTTCTGCAGATGGGTAAATCCCGGCATGTAGGTATCAATATTCTCTTCCATAATGGTCAGGATCGCGAGCAGTATCTCTTCCACCAGATTATCCAGCATATGTACTTCATCTCTTGTATAAAGTTTCATATCAAGAGCCACCTGGTCATTCCTGCTCCTTCCGGTATGCAGCTTCTTGCCAGGCTCGCCAATCCGGTCGATCAAGGTAGCCTCCACAAAGCTGTGAATGTCCTCGTATTTGTCTGATATGACGAGTTTGCCCTGCTCCACGTCATCCAGGATGCCTTCCAGCCCTTCGATGATCTTTTCCTTCTCGATATCCGTAAGGATCCCTTGTCTCGCAAGCATCATCACATGCGCGATGCTGCCCCGGATATCCTGTGCATAAAACCTCTTGTCAAACGATATTGATGCATTAAAATTGTATACTAACTGGTCTGTTTCTTTTGTGAAACGACCTCCCCACAACTGTGCCATATGGATTTTCTTCCTTTCGTATTGAATCGCTGTCTACGATTTTATCATATTTCTGCATAAAATCAAACAATTATTGCATTATTTTACATTTCTTATGGAAAACTCGCATCCGCAGTAGTCCTGCCTGTAGAGCCCGAATTCCTTCGACAGTTCGATGGACCGCTTATATCCGTTCCTTTTTTTGAAGTCTGACTGCAGGTATTTTACGCCGTATTCATTCGCAAGCCTGGTCCCGATCTCGTTTAAACGGTCCGCATTCTTAAGCGGGCTGATGCTCAGCGTAGTCGTATAATATTCAAATCCGCCTTCTTTCGCAATCTTAGCCGCTTCCCGAAGTCTTAACTCGTAGCACTTCAGGCAGCGCTCGCCGCCTTCTTTCAGATGTTCCATTCCCCTTGCCATCTCGTAAAACCGTTCCTTATCATAGTGCCCGGCAATAAATGATACCGGATGCTTCACCTTCATCTCGCCGATCAGCATCTGCTGCTCCAGTATCCTCTTGGTATATTCGCTCTCCGGAAATATATTGGGATTATAATAGAAAACCGTAATATTAAAATAGTCGCTCAGATATTCCAGTACATAACTGCTGCAAGGCGCGCAGCAGCTGTGCAGCAATAAGCTTGGCGCTTTCTCTTCCTTTTTCAGGCGTTCGATCAGCCTGTCCAGTTCCTTCTGATAATTCATCCTGACCCATCCCCTTGATCGTTCTTGGTGTTGTACTTATGAATTATAACTTCTTCTTACTATTCTGACAAGTGCAATCCGTCACTAATTCCCCATATTCACATAAAATAGTATATAGTCATTACAGGAGGTTCCTATGGAACAAGTATTAGAATTAAAACATATTCATTACGCCTACCATAACCTGGAAGGAGAAACGCCTGCTCTTATCGACATCTCCTTTGCATTGAACAAAGGGGAGTTCGTATCCATAGTAGGACCTTCCGGCTGTGGCAAATCTACACTTCTTTCTCTGATCGCAGGGTTGATCACTCCGGAAAAAGGCCTGATAAAAATTAACGGCAAGTACTTAAGAGAGAGCACCACGAATGTGGGATATATGCTTCAGCATGACGAGCTTTTTGAGTGGCGCACGATCTACAACAACGTAGTACTGGGGCTTGAAGTGCAGCACATGCTCACGGCCAGGACCAAGCAGCGCGCCCATGAACTTCTGGATGTCTATGGCTTGAGCCAGTTTGAGAATGCCCGCCCGTCCGAACTGTCCGGCGGCATGCGCCAAAGGGCCGCTCTCATTCGGACGCTGGTTCTGGAACCTGACCTTCTGCTTCTGGATGAGCCTTTCTCCGCCCTGGATTATCAGACTCGGCTGAATGTGGGCGATGACATCGGCCAGATCCTCCGGCAGGAGAAGAAGTCCGCCCTTTTGGTGACCCATGACTTGTCGGAGGCAATCTCTCTGGCTGACAGAGTCATCGTCTTGTCGGGCCGGCCGGCCACCATCAAGCAGACCATCCCCCTCATATTCGATCTGGATTCCGATACGCCCCTGAACCGCAGGAATGCGCCGGAATTCAAGACCTATTTCAATCTCATCTGGAAGGAGCTGAACACCAATGAGTGACCTATCTGCAGGACAGAAAAAATACCTTCTCCAGCATAAGAAGCATAAAAGGATCGTCCGCATTTCCAGAATTCTGATTCTTTTAAGTTTTCTTTTTATCTGGGAATTCACCGCGAACGTAGGAATCATAGATTCTTTTATCTTCAGCAGTCCTTCTAAGATTGCACTGTGCTTCTGGGGCATGGTGCTGGATAAAAGCATCTTTCTACACATCGGAGTCACGCTGTATGAGACCATCGTCAGTTTCCTGCTCGTAATTGCCATCAGTATCCTGGTGGCAGTTGCGCTCTGGTTCAGCAGCAAGCTCTCCGAGATCCTGGACCCTTATCTGGTAGTCCTGAACAGCCTGCCCAAATCGGCACTGGCGCCTCTTTTAATCGTCTGGCTGGGGGCTACCAAGACTACCATTATCGTGGCCGGAATGTCTGTCGCGATCTTCGGCAGCATCCTGAGTCTTTACACCAGTTTTACCATCGTAGATCCAGGAAAGATCAAGTTGATCTATACCTTAGGAGGAAGCAGGTTCCACGCTCTGACCAAGGTCGTTCTCCCCAGCACCATTCCTACCATTATTAGTAATATGAAAGTCAACATCGGTCTATGCCTGGTAGGGGTAATCATCGGAGAATTCCTGGCGGCAAGAGATGGGCTTGGCTATCTGATCATTTACTCAAGCCAGGTCTTTAAGATGGATTGGCTGCTGATGTCCATCGTTCTGCTCTGCATCATGGCAATGGGGTTGTATTCGCTGATAAATCTTCTGGAAAGAATCTATCACAAGCGGGTATGACTTTGTCGCTAAGAGCCCGTTCTATGGCAAGGCAGCAAAAAAGCAGCTGCGGTTTCCCGCAACTGCCATACATATTAAATCGCTTCCTCATTCCGGCATATCTTCGTTACGCATTCTGTCCACATATTCTGTCATCTCATCCGACGCTTCATCAAAAAGATAACGCTTTCCTTTTGAAGTCTTTTCCAGATGTTCTTCCCGCAGTTCTCGTTTCGCCAGCAAGATCTCGTTTTGCAGGCCTTGTGCCGATATCCGGTGCCCGCCCTGCCCCAATATGATCACCTGTTCCAGCGCATCCGACGTGGCAACGGTAACATGGTGTTTACGCCCGATCTTATGCACCGTCTTCTCAATATACTGGTCCGCCGTCTCTGCTTCCTTCGTGTACACCACATAGATATTATGGTATTTGAATATGGTGCCAGGATTTCCTTCCACCTTATAGGCATCAAACACGAGAATCAGCGTCATCTTCCGGAATCCCTGATAATCGCTTAAGATATCCATCAGCTTGTCCCTGGCGCTCATGATATTGTCTTCTGCCAGTTGCTTTAGTTCCTCCCAGGCAAAGATGATATTGTACCCGTCTACCAGCAGATATGCTTCCTCATCTTCTGTTTTTTTCTTTCTGCCAGTACTTTGTCCGGAATAATAGACTTCCGGGCTTCCTGCAATCTTCTTTCGCTGCGGCGCGCTCTTACGTCTGATCGGACCATACGTGCGCTCGAATATCTCCTTTAGTTCTTTCTCATCCCCTAAGATATCCCTGGATTCTTGTCCGGCTGCGTGCTGCGCGCTCCCTGCCGCTTCCTCCCTTTGCTTTTCTTCCTGCGGCCTCCAGCCACTGTCCACATGCATCAGTTCCTCTACCTGATCCCAGCTTGCCACATAGCCTGCCCCGTGGGCGCAGAATACGGAACCTGTAGGATTATCCAGATCGCGCTCCGAGTCATAGCCGATCGCTTCGATCACCTCTTTTGCATTGGCACAAGGAGAATAGCCCTTTAACATGCAGAAAAGCTTTCCTCTGCCCTTGGTATAAGATATGACTTCCGTCTGATAGCCCCGCATTGCAGCCACTGGCGCGCTGCCTGACAGCACCGACATGTCTCCTTCCTTAACAGGCGGATCAAAGCGCCCGTTCATCCTCTGGATATCTGCCATTGCCCGGCCCACATTCTCCGTAGGCACTTCCAGGCGGAATGTATAGTAGGGCTCCAGCAGGATGCTCTGCGCCTTCTTAAGCCCCTGACGCACGGCCCGGTATGTCGCCTGCCTGAAATCCCCGCCTTCCGTATGCTTCTGATGGGCCTTGCCCGCAATCAGCGTGATCTTCATATCCGTGATCGCAGATCCGGTAAGCACCCCCAGATGCTCTTTTTCCTCCAGATGGGTTAAGATCAGTCTCTGCCAGTTGACATCCAGTACATCTGAACTGGCCCCGGACGCGAACACAAGCCCGCTTCCTTCTTCCAGCGGTTCAAGCAGAAGGTGGACTTCCGCATAATGGCGCAGCGGCTCGAAGTGCCCCACGCCTTCCACCGGGCAGCGTATGGTTTCCTTGTACACGATGCTGCCCGTATCAAACTGCACGGCCATCCCAAACCGGTCCCAGATCAGCCTTTTTAATACGTCTATCTGGACTTCTCCCATCAGTTTCGCATGAATCTCTCCCAGCCTTTCGTTCCAGACAATATGAAGCTGAGGCTCCTCTTCTTCCAGCATTTTAAAATTCCTGAGGCTGGCCTGTACATCGGCATCTTCCGGCAATACGATCCGATACGTCAATACTGGCTCCAGCACCGGCATATCCGAAGCACTTTCATAGCCCAGCCCCTGGCCGGGATAGGTGTGGTCAAGCCCGGTGACCGCGCACACCATTCCTGCTTCCGCTTCCATCGCCAGTTCATGCTTATTCCCGGAATAAATGCGGATCTGGTCTGCTTTGCCTTCCCCGATCACATCTTTTACCCTTAGTCTTCCACCCGTAATCTTCAGATACGTCAGCCTGGCTCCCTGGCTATCCCTTGCGATCTTATAAACCTTAGCCCCGAATTCGTCCGGATATTTCTTTGCTGTCGTATATGCCGCAAGCCCTTCTAATAATTCCTCCACCCCGGTCAGCTTTAGGGCAGATCCAAAATAGCAGGGGAATACTTTCCGCTCTTCGATCAGCCTGGCAATGGACTTCGTCTCAAGATGTCCGTCTGCCAGGTAGTGTTCCAGCGCCCTCTCGTCGCATAGCGCCACCTGCTCATAAAACTCCTGCTTCTCCCCTTCCTGCCCAAAGTCTATGCACTCTCCGCCAAACCTGGCATGGATCTGTTCCAGAAGGCTGCCCCGGTCTGTTCCTTCCTGATCCATCTTATTGATAAACAGGAAGGCTGGGATTCTATATCGTTCCAGGAGCCGCCACAGCGTCTCTGTATGTCCCTGAATGCCGTCCGCGCCGCTGATCAATAAGACGGCATAGTCCAGCACCTGGAGCGTACGCTCCATCTCCGCCGAAAAGTCCACATGTCCCGGCGTATCCAGAAGCGTTATCTCCATATCGCCCGCATGAAATACCGCCTGCTTGGAAAAGATGGTAATTCCTCTCTCCTTTTCCAATTCAAACGTATCTAAAAAAGCATTTCCATGGTCTACCCTGCCAAGTTTCCGCAGGCTGCCGCAAAGGTACAGCATTCCTTCCGACAAAGTGGTCTTCCCTGCATCCACATGGGCCAAAATACCTAAAACAATTTTTTTCTTCATCTATCTGTCTTCCCTGCTTGCTAGTTCATATCGTATTTCTTTCATTGATGAATCATATTTCCTATAGGAGCTTTTCCCGTCTAATTTGGCGGTAAACAGAGCAATATCCGCCTTTCTGTATAGTTCGTCAAATTCTCTGCCTTGCACCGGAATCATAACATATCCCGCCGAAATCGTAAACGTGATCTTCCTTATGCCATTATCATAAGTCGTAATCATAGAGCCTATTATCTGCTCCAGCTTCTTATCTACATCAGATTCCCGGATTCCTTTGCAAAGGACGAGAAATTCATCTCCGCCGATCCGGCAGATAATATCCCTTTCCCGGAAGAATTTTTTAACTTTCCTGCATTTTCCGTAATCATAGCATCGCCATATGCGTGACCGAAGACATCGTTTGCAAGTTTGAAATTATCCAGGTCAAACATCAGAAGCGCCGCCGTCTCATCTTCCTCCATCTTCTTCAGGTAATTCTTGATCTTTGGAATCGCCGCCTGCCGGGTATACAGGCCTGTCAGTCCATCACGCTGAAGTTCCTTGATATTCTTACTATTTTCAAGGGCTTCCAGCTTCTGTTCCGTAATATCAATGTAATATCCAACGGCGCGGATCGTATTTCCATTCGGATCCCGGATCGGAGTACAGACTGCCCGGATCCACTCCACCCTTCCATCCGGCGCTGTAAGCAGCAGCTCGCAGCCCAGATTCTTCTTCTCAGATCCATGGCGGATTTCTTCTATGTATTCCCAATACCGCTTCTTGTCCTTTTCTCCAAGATACCCCTTGTCCTTATAAGCTTCTGGAAAATGATCAATGATTTTCCGTGTGCCCTTTATACCCAGAATCTTTGTGATCAGACTCTGCTCACAAGTATTATCCAGGGTCAGACGGTGGTTTTTAATATCCCAGTCCCAACTGTTGATTTCTGCCTGTCTCAGGACGTTTTCCAGTTTTTCGCCCAGCAGCCGCAATTCCTCTTCCCTCTTCTTATTCGCGGTAATATCGCTCAGGACGCAAAGATATTGAATGCCGTACGGTCCGTCGGCTATATGCCTGCCTTCAATCGAGATAAAATATTCCCTGCCTTCCTGGGCGGACATCCGTATCACTTCCCGGAAACTTTCCCGATTCAAAACAGCCCGGTACATGCTTTCCTTTACCTTCAGAGCCTCTTTTCTTAAAGTGGCGTCACGGAATTTTAATTCATTCAGGGTTCTTTCGCATTCTTCTTTTGTATATCCCATTTTATCAAAAAGTCCGTTGGCAATCACTCTGAACTTCGGGTGATTTTCCTTCCATTCCAATAAAATGATATTCTCTGGAGTATTGTCTATCAAAAGACGCATATCTTCCATCTGTTTCAGGAGCCTTTCATTATAGCTTGCAAGCCCCTGCTGTGCAGTCATGGCCTCCGATATATCAATGCACACGCTGATAATCGCAAGCCTCCCGTCCTCTGCCTGGACGACTTTGCCTCGGTCCAGGACCCAGATCCAGGTTCCGTCTTTTTTCGGCATCCTGTAAGAAGTCGTATATTCCAATCCGGCATAATATTGCGGTCCTATATCTCTTGCCACGTTTTCGCGGTCCTCCGGATGGATCGTATGGATCACCTGATACTGGATGGCCTCCGCAAACTCTGTATAGCAATCGTAGCCAAGCAGCCTTACCATCTCGGAATTGGCAAAGTATAGCGGAAAGCCGTCCTCGCAATATCCGCCAATCATGCCGCCGGGCATCATCTGGTATGCCTCCAGCTGTCTTTCCCTGTCCCTCTGCTTGGTCACATCCGTTATGGAAGCATAATACAGATGCTTCCCTCCCTGCTCCTTCAGGTAATAGGCATGAATCTGCAGCCAGATTTCCGAGCCGTCGGCACGAATCTTGCGCACGACATCCGCTGCTCCTTCTAACTGGTTCTGATATGCTCTTCGGAAGATATCCAGCATTCGTTCCTTATCATCCGCATGGACTCCGTCCAGTATCCTGTCTTTGCCAGCCGCAAGTTCTGACGGATTGCTGCCAATGATCCTGTAATACTTTTCATTGACACGCACCACCTCTATCTGGGTATCCGATACGCTGTAAAACGCAATTCCGCCCAGAATATTATTCATTACATTGGAGATAAATGCATCTTCGTCCATCAAGTCCTTGATTTTAATATCTTCAATCTGCGCGGCCTTCATCCCTGCAAAGTCTATTTTGCTTTCATCTGCCATCAATTCCTCCAGTTCTTCCACTGGCATTGGATGGTAGAAATAATAACCCTGACCATACACGCAGCCTATTTCCAGCAGGATATCCACCTGTTCCTTATTCTCTACGCCTTCTGCGATCATCCGAAGTCCCATGAGCCTCGCCATGCTGGTGATCGTCTCCAGGATTCCGACGCCCTTCCCAGCGCTCTGCTCATTCATAGCAAGAAATTCCATATCCAGCTTCAGTATGTCTACCGTCACGTCTTTGAGCATATTCAAAGAGGAATACCCATTTCCGAAATCATCCATCAGCACCGTAAAGCCTGCGCTTCTAAGCCGCTCCACTACTTCTGTGATGATCTGATATTCTTCTGCATATGCCGTCTCCGTAATCTCAATTTCCAGGAGTTTTGGCGGAAGGGAGTATTTCTCTACTAATCCTTCAAAGACTTCTACGATATCAAGCGTATAGATATCTACCCTCGATACATTGACGGAGATCGGAATCGCCTTGTGCCCCCGCCGAATCCAGCTGCTAAGCAGACTACAGACCTTCTCCCAGATATACCGGTCCACATTGGATATAAATCCATTTCTCTCAAGCAGCGGAATAAACTCCCCCGGACTGACCACTCCTTTTTCAGGATGTATCCATCTTACCAAAGCCTCCAGCCCTACGATCTTTCCGGACACCATGTCGCATTTGGGCTGGACGTAGCAGGTGATCTCTTCCTGCTCCAGGGCTTTTTGAATCTCTGATAGCATCTTATGGTTATCTTCCATCTTCTGCTTCATTCCCGCATCATACCAGCAGATACGTCTCGCATAGTTGCCTTTTACCGAATCAAGGGCAATCGTAGCCAGATCGTACATCGTATTGACAGGAATCGACCGATCCTTAATCTCGTAGACGCCAAAGGCAGTAAGAAAGCCTGCATTTCCTTTATCCTGGCGAATATACCGGCAGATTCTCTGCTGCAGGCCCTCCAGCCTCTCCCGGTCATCCGGGAGGATGACGCAGAAATCATCCGCGCCCATATACCCTGCTATTCCATCGGCCCTGGCCTCTTCTTCCAGATATGCGCTGATATTTTTAAGAAACTGATCCCCGGCTTCCATCCCGTACCATTCGTTAAACAATTTGAAATGTTCTATGTCAACGGCTACCAGGCAGTACTTCTGATCTCCCGCATTTTTAAGAAAGGCCTTTGCCGCATCCCAAAAAGTATTTCTCCGATACAGCCCGGTCAAGGGATCAAAGACTTCTTCCTTTCCAAGATCAAGATATTTTTTTTGCTCGTCAATATCCTGGATAAAGCACATAACGATAATATCGGAATCCTGATCCTGCCTGACTGGCACCACCTTTTCTACAACCCAGCAATATCCGCCTCTTTCCAGCCTTTTGCGGAATTCCCCATGGAGAATCTTCTCTTCATTCCTATTCATCCGCTCTGTAATGTCGTCCAGATTCCAAAACTTAAGGAATGCTTCCCGGTCATCCGGATGTACCATGCCTTCCGATTCTTTGGCAAACAGTCTGCTTAAGCACCCCTCTTCGGCAGGAATCACATATTTTCCTTCCTTGTGGTAGAGAATCTTGTATGTATCTTCGGTAAGGTTCAATTCAAACAATTCATCGTAGGCAGAATCATTGGTAAGGTTATACAGCAGATTTTTATTTCCCTCATGAATAGACTTTGCCATCAGCATATGGCATTGCCCCGCACCTGGCCAATCCACCTGTCCTGTACTTACTTCCACCCATCTTTGGAGATTCTTATTATAGAATATAACACTGTCGGCATTCTCCTCGAAAAGCGGACATTTCTCGCACGGCGTATCTTCAGCGCTCAGTGCCTGATAACAGTATTCGCCGCATCTTAATTCCGGAAACTTGCTTTTAAGCGTCTGGTTAAAATATTGTATCTTATAATCATTATCCACTACATATATGCTATTTTTTGAACCGCCTGAAAATGTACCCATAACTACATCTATCTCCTTCGCTTCCGCATTTTCTGTATATGAACAACTAAATTTATTATAGTCTTTTTTTTATGCCCAAGTCAATATTCTTACAATTTTATCAGACATTTCACTCAAAAAACTAACTTTTAAACTTTTTAAAAAAGTTCTTGCAAATATTGTAAAATTCGTTATAATATTACTTGTGGCTGTTACAAAACGGCACGCGCTGGAATAGCTCAGTCGGTAGAGCACTTCACTCGTAATGAAGGGGTCGTCGGTTCAAATCCGATTTCCAGCTTTTAATCAAAAATAGCGCTCGTCTTAAAAATAAGATTATGAAATGAGTTGATAAATGAATAGTTCTTCATTTATCAACTCACTTTTTTGCATATATAAAGACTGTAACTGCTATGGAAACTGTGTCTGTGGACACATATAGCATCATTGCGTAATTGAACATTATCCAAGAATAGGAGCTGCAATATGAATCGGGTTTTAATCATTGATGATGATAAAGAACTTTGTGCTTTAATGAAAAAATGTATCGAGCAAGAAAATTTAACCGCTTTAGTAGCATATTGCGGGGCCGAGGGGTTGCGCCTCGTTGATGAAAATAAAGATGACCGTTCTCTTACTCTTATAATTTTAGACATCATGCTGCCAGATATAGACGGGTTTCAAGTTCTGAAAAAAATCAGGGAAGGAAATAACCTCCCCATACTTATGCTGACAGCCAAAAACAGCGAAGATGATAAAGTTTCCGGACTGCGGCTAGGCGCAGACGATTATCTGACTAAGCCTTTTAGCATCAATGAACTTATGGCACGTGTCAATTCTCTAATTCGGCGCTACACGGCATTAAATCCAACTTTTTCTGTAGAAACAGAGTGTCTGGCGTTAAAAGGCATGACGATCGACAAGGCAGATCGGATTGTTAAAGTGAATGATGTCCCTGTTGAACTTACCAGCAGGGAATTTGATTTGCTGGCCTTCCTTGCTTCCAACAAAGGACGAATCTTTACAAAAAAGCAAATTTATACGCAAGTATGGGAAAATGAGTATGCGTTCGATGATAGCAATATTATGTCTTTTATCAGCAAATTGCGTAAAAAGATTGAGCCAGACCCTGACAATCCGTTTTATATTTTGACAGTCCGGGGCGTTGGCTATCGTTTTAACAAGGAGGCTTAAGTATGGCCATCAATCATTATCTTCTTGCAGGCCTTGTGTCTGCCCTGGCTATCATCCTGTATCTTGCCTTGAAGCTATACCACGTCCGGGAACAGATTGCATTTATCAAAGACGTATTGGAAGATTTAAAAAAAGGGAACTTAAACAGACGTATTCTGACACACAAAAAAGACATGGCAAGGCAAATCTGTTATGACATAAATCAAATCGCAATAAACAGCCAGTCACAGCTTATTCGCCAAAAGCAATCAGAACAGGCGTACAAACGATTAATGACAAGCCTTTCTCATGATGTTAAAACCCCTCTTGCTTCTTTGGTTGGATATCTGGAGGCCATTGAAAGCCAGATTGTGATTGGAGAAGAAAAAGACGCATATATCCATGTTGCATTTGAAAAATCCCAACACCTGAAACATTTTGTAGAAGATTTGTTTGAATGGGTAAAATTAGACTCAGGAGAACAGGCTTTCCATTTCGAAAAAACCGATTTGAATGAACTGTCCCGCAATATACTGGCTGATTGGGTTTCTGTCTTAGAAGGCTGTCATTTTAAATATGAAATTGACATCCCCGAGAAAGAGTGTTTCATACGCATTGACGCAAACGCATATACCCGTATCATCAACAATCTGCTGCAAAATATTATTGTTCATAGTGAGGGCGATGAAGTCATGCTGCGCGTTCTGGACGATCAGCAGCAAGTACAAGTCATAATCAAAGATAACGGGAAGGGTATTCCTTCTGATCATCTTCCACATATCTTTGAGAGATTATATCAATGTGATGATTCACGTTCTGCTACAGGAAATGGATTGGGGCTTGCAATTGCAAAAGAACTTGTCCACATACACAAAGGAACTATTGTCGCAGACAGTACCCCTGGCGCTGGAACAGAATTTATCATATCCTTACCGAAAGCCCTGTAGAAATACGGGGCTTTTTGTTATGAAAGCAAGACAAAAACAAGATTCTGGCAAGGTTTTGGCAAGGTTCTTACGATATAATCCCTATTGTAAATGGCAATGCGATTCGTCTGCCATATTACAGGACAGTATATGAAAGCGAGGTATTTATATGAATGATACTGTGATCAAAACAATACAGCTGACAAAAAAATATGGGAATCAGACTGTGGTAAACAAGGCAAATCTCCATGTAAAACAAGGACGGATTTACGGACTATTAGGGCGCAATGGTGCCGGTAAAACAACGATAATGAAAATGATTTTGGGATTGACCCCTATTACCTCCGGAAATGTGGAGGTGTTTGGAATGAACATTATTGGTAAGGAAAAAAGAATTTATCCCCGTATTGGCGCTATTATAGAAACTCCGGGATTTTATCCTAACCTGACAGGAACTGAAAATTTAGAGATCTTTGCCAGACTGCGGGGTACCGCTTTCCCGAATGCCGTAAAGAACGCATTGGAAACCGTTGGCCTGCCTTATAAAGATAAAAAAACATTTGGCAAGTATTCTCTTGGTATGAAGCAGCGTCTTGGTATCGCCAATGCTATTCTTCATGACCCGGAACTTTTAATTCTAGATGAACCGACTAACGGTCTTGACCCCATTGGCATTGTCGAGGTCAGAGAGTTTATTAAAAAACTAAGTAACGAATATGGAAAAACGATCCTGATATCCAGTCATATTCTTCCAGAAATATCATTACTGGCCGATGATATCGGAATCATTGACAAGGGCGTTCTCTTGGAAGAAAGTAGTATGAGCGAATTAGAAAGACGCAATCGTAAATATATTTCATTACAAGTTTCAGATATTCCTAAAACAACGATGATATTGGAGCGCCAATATCACGTGACAGATTATTCCGTTCAGGATGAGCAAACGATATGGATCTATGATGTTGATTTGAATATGGGGGAAATCAATAAAACTCTTATTATGCAAGATATAACGGTAATCAGTTCTGGAATTCGTAATGATACATTAGAAGATTATTTTAAAAAGATCACAGGAGGTGAGGGAATTGCTTAAACTGGTTAAAATTGAATTTTATAAGCTGCGCCGTAAGAAACTCATTTGGCTTATGCTGCTATCTGCATTTGTTATGCCCTTCTTTGCCTTTCTGTATTTCGGTTATTTGGGCCAGACAGACATCGCCCCTGCCATCTTTTATAAATGGTCTGCTTTTGGATTTACGCTGTTCATTATCCTGCCGTTTATTTTAGGCTTATTTGGCACTATGCTCATGCACGACGAAAATAGATACGATATGCTAAAACAGCTTTGGATTGTTCCAGTAAGCAAAATGGGATATTTTTTCAGCAAGTTCTTCGTCGTGCTAATTTATTCTATCTGCTTTATGCTTATAAATGCATTTGCTTCCGTATTATTCAGCGTAATTCCTAATTATGTATCATTTGACTGGGGCAGTATAATGTTCCTATTGGAAAGGTGCATCGAAATTGCTGTACTAGCTGCATTTGCGGTCCTTCCAATCTTGGCAGTCTCTGCTTCGCAAAAAGGGTACCTTTTCCCTGTCGGCGTTACATTGGTTTATGTTTTTGCCGGATTTTTAATAACTCCGGTAAATTCCTTCTTGCACCCACTATCTTGCATTCTTGTTATTATCGCAAGAAATTGGGCAATTTCAGATCTTGCACTTCCACAGGCTCATATTCCTCTTGCATTTGCCAGCATATGCATATGGAGCATCCTATCAGTTTTACTTGCAAATATTAAATTAGGCAAGAGAAAGTGAGGTGGAAACATGCGCATATTATTATGGGCGGAATTTCAAAAACTCCGTCGCTCCAATATAATTCTGTTCACTATTTTTGCAGCAATTTTAATAGCGGTTATTGTTTTTATATGCGGGCTGACAACTTTTTCCGACGACCAATTAACAGCAAATACCGTCGGCTGGTATATGACGATCACACAGGTACTGGCAACGATATTCGTTCTTCCTTCTGTAATCGCTCTTTTGGGAAGCTATATGATTTGCCGCGAAGAACAGGACGATACAATTAAGTCTTTGCGGCTTATTCCCATAAATGAAGCAAGATTGACCGTTGCAAAAATGATGGTTACTTTTATTTTCAGCGTTTTAGTCTATTTATTGCTCTTTATGATTACATTTTCAGCAGAGGCTGTTCTACACTTTTCCGATTTATCTTTCGGAATGATTCTTAATTTCTTGAAAATGTATCTTTTAGATGGTATCGGCGTGTTTCTGGCTGTTGCGCCTATTATTGCACTGGCGCCGTATTTAAAAAAAGAGTTACTGGCTCTCATTGGTATTAGCCGAAATATACTCATTTGCAGGAATGTTCATGAGCATGTCCAATATGCTGAAAACATTTTATCCTATTACAGCAATATTTGGTGTTTCCGGCTATTATGATACAGCAACTCAAGATTGGATTTATAGTTTCATTGTATTATTGGCATGCGGCTGTCTTTCGGTTCTTCTTTTGAATGGCTTAAACCATAAGAAGAAAGGATAGGCGAGCAAGGAAGATTGAACCGGCTGCCTCTCAATTTCCTTTAGGCATATGGACCGTCAGCTGCGGATATGGTATCTCCACGCCATGCTCGTCAAGCGTCAGCTTGATGGTCTCCAAAAGCCGCCATCTGGTAGGCCAGAATTCCTCGTTCTTCACCCATGCCCTGGCGCCGATCACGACGGCGCTGTCTGACAGATCATCCACAAACACCACGATCTCATCATCTTTCAGGATGCTCTCATCCTGGCGTATAATATTTTCAATCAGCATCTTCGCCTTTTTAAGATCCGCGCTGTAGGAAATGGATAGTTTCAGGTCCAGCCGCCTCTCATCCTTTGCCGTGGCATTGGTAAGGCTGTTGTTGGTCAGCATTCCGTTCGGTATCACGATCGTCTTGTTGTCAATGGTGCTGAGTTTAGTATAAAATATCTGAATTTCCTTAACGGTTCCTTCCTTTCCGTTGGAATCCTCAATGATGTAATCTCCCACTTCAAATGGCTTCAACAGAAGGATCAGCACTCCGCCGGCAAAGTTAGACAGGCTTCCTTGGAGGGCAAGGCCGATCGCCACGCCGCCGGATGCGATCAATGCCGCCACGGATGTGGTATCTACGCCAAATTTGGATGCAATGCTGAAGATAAGCAGAAAGTACAGCGCGAATTTTAACACGGAATCTACGAACTGCTCCACGCCTTTATCCGCGCTGGACCTCTCGATGGAACGCCTTACGATCTTGCGGATCCATTTGATCAGGATCCGGCCGATAAAGAAGAATACCAGGGCCAGAAGAACCCGGATTCCAAAGCCGATCAGCGTCGGGATATTGTCTTGTATATATTGGGCAAAACGGCTGACTTCTTTCACCGTCTGCTGGGTCACTTCGGTAACTTCGTTGGTCGTCTCTGTTGTCATATTTATCCTCCTTGTCTCTACTTTAAGGCAAGAAATGCGCTAAGATTGCCCCTCTTCTCTCCTGTAGCCCGGTGCGAGAACAGCACCTCCTGATTGCAATGGGTGCACAGGTTGGTAACCGCGAGATTCTCTCTGCGGATTCCCGTTTCCAGAAATACCTCTTCGTTGGCCCGCCACAGGTCCAGCTGGTACTTTCCATTTTCTTTTCTATAGAACAGTTTGGGCCAGACCGCCTCATTAAAGCTGTCTCGGAATCTGTCGATTACATCCTCGCTGACCTCATAGCAGTCCTGACAGATGGAGGGGCCGATGGCTGCAACGATATCTTCCGGCCTTGAGCCATATTCCCTCATCATAGCCTGCACGGTGACCTTTCCCATCTTGCCCACCGTTCCTCTCCATCCGGAATGGCTCAGGCCAATGGCCTTTTTTACCGGATCCACCAGAAAGAGCGGCACGCAGTCCGCATAGAAGGTTACCAGGCAGATCCCCGGCACATTGGTCACCATGCCGTCCGTTTCCAGAAACCTCCGCCCTCTGTCTTCTGCCCGGACGACTGCCACATTGGTGGTGTGTGTCTGATGCGTGTAGGTCATATCCTCCGGCCGCACGCCGATGGCCGCCCCGATTCTGCGCCGATTCTCAGCCACCGCCTCAGGGTCGTCGCCCCTGGTGGTGCTGATGTTCATGGTGGCACAGCTGCCTGTGCTGACTCCTCCCAGTTTCGTCGAAAACCCATGCTTTACTGCGCCGGTTTCCTCAAGCAGCGGGTAGGAAAGGTATGGAACCCCATTTACCACATTCTCGTCAAATATATGTTCCTCATTCTTATAGGTTAAGCCTAATCTCATGATTCTATCCTCTTCCTTGTCATGCTAGCCAATATAGTCAAACGCGTTCTTGTATAAAGTGATCTCGTCTCCTTCTATGCTGACCACGTCAAAACGGCATTCGATTCCCTGAAGTCCCTTAGCGGCAAGGTAGTACAGGGCGCATTTTGAGATGATTCTCTGCTTCTTTTCATCCACGGCCTCTGCCGGATGTCCGCTTCCCGGGCCGCTGCGGTATTTTACCTCGCAGAATACGAGGCATTTTCCGTCTCTTGCTATAATGTCAATCTCGCCCATCCTGCACCGGAAGTTATACTCCTGTATTACATATCCTTTGGCTTCCAGGTAAGCGCCGGCCTTTCTTTCATATTCTGTGCCGATCTTTCGTGTATTGTATCCCATACTGCCGCCTTCTTCTCGCTATACAAAGTTCTTAATAAATGTAGCCCTGTGGATCGGGGAGGGCCCCAATTCCCTAATTCCCGCAATGTGCGCCTTTGTCCCATATCCCTTATTGCTGGCAAAGTCGTAGCCCGGCAGCACCTGGTCATATTCTACCATCAGCCTGTCCCTGGTTACTTTTGCGATAATGCTGGCCGCCGCTATGGAAACGCTTTTGGCATCTCCCTTGATGATCGGGACTTGCGGGATGGCCACCTGCGGGATGGTAACGGCATCATTCAGCAGGATATCCGGCTGCACCTTAAGATTGGAGATCGCCATGCGCATTGCCTCATATGTGGCCTGCAGGATATTGATCTCATCGATCCTGGCCGGTCCTACGATGCCGATGCCTGTGGCAACCGCCCTCTCCATAATCTCCTCATACAGCGCCTCCCGCTTCTTTTCCGAGAGTTTCTTGGAATCATTCAGATACAGGATCGGATTGTCTTTAGGCAGGATCACCGCGCCTGCCACAACTGGCCCTGCAAGCGGCCCCCTGCCTACTTCATCAATTCCGCATATATACTGGCACGCCCCGTATTCCTTCTCATATACGCTCATAGCCTCGGTGCGCGCCCGTTCCTTTTCCAGCCTCTCCTGCTGCTTTCTAAGCCTTTCCTCTTCCCGTTTATTCATGCTTGATCACTCCCATTTTATCAAATGGATAGATGCGGATCCAGGCTCTTCCCATCAGGTCCTTCCTCTTCAGAATTCCTACGCTTGGATCCCGGCTGTCAGAACTGTGGTTCCGGTTGTCCCCCAGGACAAAATACTCATCCTCTCCCAGGGTGATCGGCTCGGCAGCAATTCCCGCCGACTCCATTACTTCCGCGCCATAAATGTCGCCTGCAAGCTGTTCCCCATTGATATACGTATACCCGTCGATCACCTGGACCGTCTCTCCAGGAAGTCCGATGATGCGCTTGATATAGTATGTATTTTCCTCATATTTATAAGGAAATACGATAATATCATACCGCTTCGGCTCCTTGAAATGATAGGTCAGCTTATCTACGATCAAGTTGTCTCCATTGCTCAGCGTCGTCTCCATGGATGAGCCGCTGACTCTTGTTCTCTGCCCTACAAAAGTGATAATCAAGTAAGTAAGGCCAATGATAATCAGTATATATAGAAGCCATCCTCCCAGTTCCCGGAAAATGCTTCTTTCTTTCGTCTCTTCTCTTGTGCGTCTTGCCATCTGCTGCAATCCCCTTTCTGACTCCTCACTAGATTCTATCACACTTCCTGCGGATATTCCAGTGTAAGCCTTCCCAGTTTTCCATTCCGGAAATCATCCAGCAAAAGGAGTGCCGCCTTTTCCGTGTCCAGCTCGCTGCCCTTCAAGAGACAGTTTCTGCTTCTTGCGATGCCGGCAAGCAGGACGTAGGCGTCGTCTGATGGTTCCACGCCATATTTTTCTTCCAGCACGCCCGGATAGTTCGCGTTCAGGAACTTGATCAGCTCGGCTGCCAGTTCTTCCGTATTCAGGATCTCGTCTTTGATGGAGCCGATAAAGGCCAGTCTCAGTCCCACTTCCTGATCTTCAAACTTCGGCCAGAGGATTCCCGGCGTATCCAGAAGTTCCACCTGCTTATTCAGGCGGATCCACTGCTTACCCTTGGTTACTCCCGGCTTGTTCCCGGTCTTTGCGCAGGCCTTCCCCGCCAGCGCATTGATAAAGGTGGATTTCCCCACATTGGGAATTCCCACTACCATGGCCCTAACCGGACGGTTGAGGATCCCTCTCTTCCGGTCCCGTTCCATCTTCTCTTTGCAGGCCTCCTGGATAACGCCCTGGATGGACTTTAATCCGCCGCCTTTTTTGGAGTTCACTTTGACAACGAAGAACCCCTTCTCCCTGAAGTATTCCGCCCAGGCATCATTCCACTTATCCTCTGCCAGATCGGCCTTATTCAGAAGAATCAGCCTCGACTTGTTCTTACCCAATTCATCAATATCCGGATTCCTGCTGCTCACCGGAATTCTGGCGTCCACCAGCTCGATTACCAGATCAATTAATTTTATATTCTCCTGCATCATACGCTTTGCTTTTGTCATATGACCCGGATACCATTGAAAATGCATACATTATCTCCTTATCTAATCAATCCAAAATCTTTCTTCGGGGATATGGTAAGCCATGCTTTCCCATATATATACTCCCGCTTTACATTGCCCACATCCGCATTCCTGCTGTCCTCGCTATTCTGGCGGTCATCCCCCAGCACAAAATACTCATCTCCTGCCAGATGTATCTTCTCATTGGCAATTCCCACATCGTCTATATCCGTCGTCTTATAATCCTCTTCCAGCTTCTCCCCGTCAATATAGATCCGGTTCTCGATAATCTCAACCGTCTCTCCCGGAAGCCCTACGATTCTTTTGATGTAATAGTGGGCATTTTCATTCCCTTTGGGCTTGAATACGATAATATCGCCTCTTTTGGGAGTCGTGGCATTGTATACGATACGGTTCACAAGGACGACATCGCCATTATGAAGCACCGGGTTCATAGAATCCCCTACGGTGCTGACTCTCTGGCCGAAATACCAGACAGCCACGAAAGCCAGAAGGCATACGATGGCAATCTTGAATATCCAGATTCCGACAGCCGGAAGATATTCAAGGTTGATGCGGATTCTTTTTCTTCTTGGCCTTGAAAATCCCAGGCCCTTTCGTCTTCGTCTCATATTTTCCCCTTAAAACAGAAAAAGGACAATATACAATATGTACTTGTCCTTTTCTCATTGTCTCTTATTTTACTAATTCTTTTACTTTGGCTCTCTTGCCGACACGGTCTCTTAAGTAGTTCAGTTTCGCTCTTCTTACCTTACCTCTTCTAACTACTTCGACTCTCTCAACATTTGGTGAGTGTACCGGCCAAGTCTTCTCAACACCGATTCCGTTAGAATTCTTTCTTACGGTAAATGTCTCTCTTGCTCCGCCGCCCTGTCTCTTCAGTACGGTTCCCTCAAATACCTGGATTCTCTCGCGAGCGCCTTCTTTGATCTTTCCGTATACCTTTACCGTATCTCCAACATGGAACTCCGGAGCCTGCTCTTTTAACTGCTCGGCTTCAATATTCTTAATAATATCGTTCATTCTGTGTGACCTCCTTATTTACTTGGATGTTCTTAATACATGCGTACCAGAGGACCATCTCTCTCTTCACAACATGCTATAGTTTAGCATATTTATCAATCTATTGCAAGACTTTTCTTGGCAATTTCCAGTTCTTTCTCCGTCAGATTCGCCTTTTCAAGCAGATCCGGCCGGTTCTTTGCCGTGCGTATGATGGACTGTTCCCTTCTCCATGCTTCGATGTTGGCATGATGCCCGGAGAGAAGCACCTGAGGCACCTGCTTCTCATGCCATATCTCCGGCCTCGAATACTGGGGATACTCCAGCAGATTGTCCTGGAAGCTTTCGAACTCTGCGGACACATCATTATGCAGCACGCCGGGCACCAGCCTTGAGATGGCATCTACCATGATCATTGCAGGCAACTCGCCTCCGGTCAGCACATAATCGCCTATGGACACATAATCTGTCACGATCTCTTCCAGTACCCTCTCGTCGATGCCTTCGTAATGTCCGCACAATAGCACCAGTTCTTCTTCCCTGGCATACTCCTCGGCCATCGTCTGGCAGAACGTCCTGCCCTGGGGCGACAGATACACGACTCGCGGACGCTTCCCGCTTTTCTGGCAGATTGCCTCATAGGTCTGATAGACCGGCTCCGCCTGCATCAGCATCCCGGCCCCGCCTCCATAGGGATAGTCGTCCACGCTGTTGTGCTTATTATACGCATAATCTCTTATATTAACCGCGTCAATGCTAAGCAGGCCCTTTTCTATCGCCCTGCCGGTAATGCTGGTGTTCAGGCCATTCATTACCATGTCAGGAAATAACGTCATAATATAAAAATGCATGTTTCCTATCTCCTTAAATCACTTCGTCTATGCCTTTGACCGCAGGCTTATACAAGGCCTGCCATCACATGAATCTTCATCTGCCTGCCGGGGATGTCCACCTCCAGGATACACTCCTTGATCGCCGGAACCAGCACTTCCCCGCCATCAGATCGCTCGATCACATAGACATCATTGGCGCCTGTCTCCATTACATCCTTAAGGGTCCCAAATTCTTCCCCTTCATCCGTGATGACCTTCATGCCGATCATATCGGCAATGAAATATTCATCCTCTTCCAGTTCTACCGCGTCTTCGCGCTTTACATAAAGCGGACATCTCTTATATCTTTCTACATCGTTTATATTATCAATGCCTTTAAACTTCAGGATGACAAACTGTTTAAAAAATTTCACCCCTTCGATCTCCAAAGACAATGTCTCTTTCCCTGTATCCAGCATCACATCCTTCAGTTCCCTGAATCTCTGCGCGTCATCCGTGGTCGGAAACACTTTGACCTCCCCGCGGATTCCATGCGTAGACGTAATGACGCCAACCTGTAATAACTCTTCCATATGAATCTCCTCTTTCCGGGACGAATAAGGACAGGCCTGTCCCCAAGTCTGTCCCGCTCATATTCGTATTAATCCATGATATCTACGATAACTTTCTTATCTTCCTTCGCAGCCGCTGCCTTTACCACAGAGCGGATTGCTTTGGCGATACGTCCCTGCTTTCCAATCACCTTGCCCATATCGGAATCGGCAACATGTACTTCCAGGATCGTCGTCTTCTTATCCTCGCGCTCATTGACAACAACGCTGTCAGGATCGTCGACCAGCGCTTTCGCGATAACCTCAACTAATTCTTTCATATCGTGCACCTCCAAAGGCATGTCTTATTTCTCAATGCCAGCTGCTTTAAGAATCTTGCTTACTGCTTCTGTAGGCTGTGCACCATTGCTTAACCACTTCTTAGCTGCTTCCTCGTCAACCTTGATTGCGCTAGGATCACAGTTCGGATCGTAAGTGCCGATCTCATCGATGAACTTGCCATCTCTTGGTGATCTGGAATCAGCAACGATGATTCTATAGAAAGGAGCCTTCTTCTGTCCCATTCTTCTTAATCTGATTTTTACTGCCATAGTATTTCACCTCCATAATATTTTTTCATTATCTATATAACGCGCGTCTGCGCGGTATACCAACTTTAGAACGGCAGGCGGAACTTTCCTTTTCTGCCGCTTTTTCCTACCATCTTCATCATCTTCTTCATCTCGCCGAATTGCTTGACCATCCGGTTGACTTCGCTGATGTCTACCCCTGCTCCTCTTGCAATCCTGTGCTTTCTGGAAGGATTCAGAAGATCCGGATTCCTTCTTTCCTCGGGCGTCATGGAATAGATCATGGCCTCCATCCTTGCCATATTCTTCTCTGCCTGGGCCGTCTGGTCGTCGTCCAGATCCTTCATCTTGCCCATGCCTGCGCCCA
Organism: [Clostridium] scindens; assembly: GCF_019597925.1. Taxonomy (NCBI): domain Bacteria; kingdom Bacillati; phylum Bacillota; class Clostridia; order Lachnospirales; family Lachnospiraceae; genus Lachnoclostridium; species [Clostridium] scindens. Next base: position 2,229,533 of record NZ_CP080442.1, read on the forward strand.
GCGCGGGCATCATGCTCATGATACTGCCAAGGCCGCCCATGTTCTTCATCTGCTTTACGCTTTCCAGATAATCTTCAAAATCGAACTGGGCTTTTTTCAATTTCTGGGACATCTGCTTTGCTTTCTCTTCATCGATCTCGGCCTCTGCCTTCTCGATCAGGGTGAGCACGTCTCCCATTCCCAGAATACGGGATGCCATTCGGTCCGGATAGAACTGTTCCAGATCTGAGAGTTTCTCTCCCATACCAACATATAGAATCGGCTTTCCGGTAACTGCCTTTACAGACAGCGCCGCGCCGCCCCTTGTATCGCCGTCAAGCTTGGTGACGATGACTCCGTCTACGCCAATCTTTTCATTAAACTCTTTGGCTACGTTCACCGCGTCCTGGCCTGTCATGGCATCGATCACCAGAATTGTCTGATGGACATTCACCGCGTCCTTGATCTCTGCCAGTTCCGCCATCATGTCTTCATCAATGTGAAGGCGTCCGGCTGTATCCAGGATCACGATCCGGTTGCCGTTCTTCTGCGCATGCTCGAGCGCCGCTTTGGCAATGTTGGCCGGCTTATGGCTCTCGCCCATGGCGAACACTTCCACACCCTGCTTCTCGCCGTTAACCTGCAGCTGCTTGATCGCCGCCGGACGGTATACGTCGCAGGCCACCAGAAGAGGGTTCTTGCCCTTTACCTTATACTTCCCTGCCAGTTTGGCAGTGGTCGTCGTCTTACCAGCGCCCTGAAGGCCCGCCATCATGATAACCGTGATGGCGCTTCCCGGCTGAAGCGCGATCTCCGTAGTCTCGGAGCCCATCAGCTTCACCAGTTCTTCGTTGACGATCTTGATCACCATCTGGCCCGGATTCAGCCCGTTCATCACATCCTGGCCTATGGCCCGCTCCTGAACGTTCTTAATAAAATCCTTAACAACCTTGAAGTTGACGTCCGCCGCAAGCAGCGCCCTCTTGATCTCTTTGAGGGCTTCCTTTACATCATCTTCGGTCAGTCGGCCTTTGCTTCTTAAGTTCTTGAAAATGTTCTGAAGTTTTTCTGTCAAACTGTCAAATGCCATTCTACAACTCCTCTATGATCTCGCCGGATATCCTGCGGATCTTCTCTATAATCTCATGGATATCGCTTTCTTGATATCCATCCAGCAAATCGTCAATCTGCTTCACCTTATCCTTGATCGCCACGAATTTTGCTACCAGCTGCAGCTTATCTTCGTAGTCCTTAAGCGTCTGGTTGCATCTCTTGATCAAGTCATGCACGCCCTGGCGGCTGATACCTGCCTCTTTCGCAATCTCTCCCAAGGATAGGTCTTCCAATACGAACTGTTCATAGATTTCCTTCTGATGCTCGGTCAGAAGTTCTCCATAAAAATCGTATAGCAATGCCTGTTCTAATATCTCATTCATTTTCTCACCTGTGTTATCATATAACAAAAAAATAAGGGTGTCAAGTATTTTTTCTTGACACCCTGAAAATCTTTTTATTAATTGCTTCCGTCTCCGGCTGCATCTTCTTTTTCATTCTTCTTTTTCCAGAAGAAGTATCCTGCGATACCGATCATTGCCAGCAGCGCCGCAAGGATTACGCCCGTCGTAACCGGATGGCTTGCTGCCGCCCCAAGGATTCCTCCTTTTGAGCCGTCGATATTGGCAAGCGGCACATCCTCGTCCTCAGAAGTCACCAGGCCGTTATCGTCTTCATCATCTGTCTGGGTATTGGCAAGCGGCACGCCTTCGTCATTTAAAGTCACCGTTGTGCCTGTGGTCGCATTGGTCAGCACCGTCGCCGTCTGCGTCCCGTCATCCACCAGGTTCTCGGAAGTCACCACATCCTCCTGCGTTACCACGGTATCCACATTCTGCTCATCGTTGACGTCCCTGTAATAGATGGTATAGGTTCTCTGGGCAGAGTAGAAATCATGATTCACTACATCGCTCTGTCCGCTCAGCCTTACATACCGCTTCCCGTTCGCCTCATAATTCTGGGGAGAAGCAACCTGCGCGCTTCCTGCTTCCGCCGTCACGGCAGTCTTATCTGTATAAAGCATGGTATTATCTGATACGCTCATATACTGGATCGTCAGGTCATAGGATGCCGGAAGCTCGCTGCTTTCCTGATGGTAATAAATGTTCTGGATCCGGCTTCCCTGGTTATAGGTGTGGGTATACTCTCTTTCCATCTTGCTGTCCAGAAGATACTTCACTCCGTCCGCTTCAATCTCAGTGGCTGCCTTATAAGCCTCCGTAGTTCCCGCGTCCACCATCTTTACTTCTTCTTTCAGGATCTTGCCTGTCTCGGCATCGATCAGGCGGATTGACCATTCATAAGGCTCTTCCTCGGCATACTTCTGATATCCCACTGTATAGAGACGTTCTTCACCCTTCGGAGCCTGGGTAATGGTCGCATTGCTGACTACTTTGTAATAAGTCTCGCTTCCTGCTTCCTGATTTCTGATTCTGATCGTCTGCGGCGCGTTAAAAACATAGTCGCTGTCTGCATTGGTATCCTGTGTAAAATAGGTGTTTCCAAGGAATGTGACCGGCTTGCCGGCTGCATCCACTTCCCAATATTCTACGGTCACCGTATAAGGTCCCTCTTCCTGCTGTGATACGGAGCGGTAAGAAATCTCGTAATCCAAGACATCATCCATATAACTGATGGTCAGGCTTCCGGTGAGCGTGTCATCAATCTCATATTTGCGTCCGTTTACTTCCAGTTCGCCTGGCAGATCGAAAGTCACCTGACCTTTTCCCTGGTTATAGGCAATGGACTTGGACTGCCTCTTCAGGACATTTCCATATTCATCTACGAATGCGACGGATGCGGACACCGGGCCCGGATCATATGCCACGTAATTGAAACTGTAGTTTTCCGTCCCATATGCCACCGTTCTGGATGCATTCTCTGAGGCTGCCAGCTGCCACTCATTTCCATTTGCGTCTACATAGAAGGAATCGGCAACAAACTCAAAGGAGTCTCCCTGCTGGATTACTCCGGTCTCAACCACCTCGCTTCTTCCTCCCAGGTTGTAGGATACGGTATAGTTATGCTCTCCTGAACTGACTACATAGGCATATTCATTTCCTGAAACATCGCCTGTTACGATCAATTCAAGATATAAAGACTTATCCGCGGTGATCGTCGTGCTCCCGCCTGGCGCAACCTGCTGTTCGGACCCATATCTGGAACCGCCTACCACGTATACGTCGCACCATACGGTCTCGCTGCTTCCATTCGAGATGTAGAAGGCCTGTGATCCGCCGCTCATTCCCCAGCTGGCGCTTACGCCCCCGGCTGCTTTTACTTCCTGTGACGGGAGGCCGATGCCGATAAGCATTGCCAGCACCATAATAAATGCTAATATTCTTTTCTTCATTATTCTTTCCTCCTGTTCGACTTATATGAAAGGTTTTGTAATCTGTTTTATATCTATACCATAATATGGCACCGTCACACCACCGTCACAAAACCTTTCATTTTTATAAAGTCCCGGATTTTTTTACACCCCTTTCTTCTTTTTCCGCTTCCAATACAAGGTTCCTGCCGTCCCGCCGGATGCGGCCAGCAGAAGCGCATACAGCGCCAGATTGGATACGTCGCCGGTTCTTGTTCTTCTGGCTCTTCGCCTTGTCGTCGTCCGCCTTGTGGTCTTTCGTACCACCCGGGTCTGCGGCTTATATATGCCGGCATCCCAGGTAGGATCCTGGGTATCCTCATTCAGATAGAAATGCCTGCTGTAATAAGAATTCCCCTCCGCTCTTCTTGACGCGTCAGAATCCACGGCGTTTCCATTATCCCCGGTTCCCCGGTTATACTTGGTTGCCCGGTAGCCGTCCGGGATATAATAGCGTACCCGGTAATAGCCAGGATTCAGGTCGGCAAACCAGTAATAGCCGTTCTCATCCGTATATGTGGTCCGGATCTCTGACCAGGAACCGTTGTCTCCGGTTCTGCCGGATTCATTATACTCCAGCGATACCTTCACATTCGGCACGCCTTTTTCTCCGTCATCCTGGATTCCATTATAGTCGTCATCATACCAGACGTAATCGCCCAGCGCTGAAAGCACCGGTATGACTCCGCAGTCCCAGGTCATGTCTTCCTCGCCGTAGCCCGGCTTGATATTGGCCGTCACATAGCCTCCTGTCGACTGTGGATTCAGCAGCGTGCCGTCGATAATTCCGGCCTCGTATTTGCCGATGGCATCGGAATCATTGGTGCTGGCTTTATTTCCCTCGGAAACATTGAGCGTAGTCACCTTTCTTGTCGGCTCCAGCGCAAATACGACGCGGTAGTCCTTACTGATCCATTCGCTGCTCTCCAGGTCTTTAAATACATAATATCCAGTCTCGTCGGTTGTCGTCTCTCCCGCATACTGCCATGGGGACTGCTGGTCATCCCGGAACTGCAAGACGACTCTGACGCCCGGGATCGGGGTCTCCGTCCTGTCCTGCAATCCGTTTTTGTTGGCATCTATCCACACATAGTCGCCAATGGCGCTATATTTTCTGGCGCCAGCATCCCAGGTTGTGGAGATGGTCGCCGGATACAGCCGGATCTGCCTGATATATCCAATCCGCCTGTTGGTCACGCCTCCCACCGTAGAAAATTCATTGACATCCGAGTCAATGGTGGAATCATTGGCCGCTTTGGTATCGTATGCGCCGTCATCTCCGTCAGGATCCTGGTTCGCCTGCACTCCCGTATATCCCTCAGGGTACTCGAACCGTACGGCGTAATCCTGATAGGTTCCATCCGGTATCAGCAAATGGTCAAAATAATATCTTCCATCTGCTCCGACTACCGTCTCGGCAATCGGCTCCTTCTCCCGGTTTCCTGACGCGTCAATCTTATACAGCGCCACCTTGGTGCCGCTAAGCGGGATATTCAGGCTGTCAAGATGCAGGTCATTGTAGTCTGCATCGTCAAACACGAACCCGCCCAGAGCGCTGTACTCTACCAGGCCGGCATCCCATCGGTCATCCATGTTATCCTGGATGCCCGCGGCCGTAAGATCGTTCTTCGTGAGCCAGATCGTCCTGGTTCGGCGGATGCGCCCGTTCTCGCCCGCATCTTCCTGTGCATCGGAATCGCTGTTATTCTCGTTGCTGTAATCGGCTTCCTTGCCATCCTCATCGACTTTTAGTACCTTCGTAAAATCGTACTGATAGGTATAGCCGGAGGCATTGGTCTCATGCGTGAGCGTGGAGGTATCGAATTCTACGACATAATACCCCTGGAGCAAGCCGTCAAATTGGTAATGGCCCTCTTTGTCCGTTACTGTACTGGCAATTGGAGCATCGCCGTCCTGCACGCGTCCATCCTTGCCTTCCACTTTATACAGCCTTACAGAGACTCCTTCCACGCCTTTTTCATTGTCGTCCTGGACTCCATTGCTATTGGTATCCTTCCATACATAATCGCCGATGGCGTAGGCGTTTACAAGGCCGGCGTCGATGTCCGTGCGTTTCTCTCCGTGAAGCTTGCCGGTATCCGGATCTCGGCTTACCCACAGTTCAACCGGATCGGTGGTGCCGTCCGGGTTCACATTCGAATCCTTCTCATCCCTCTCATTGCCGTTTGCATATTTGGCCGTCGGCGTATATTTGGAGCCGTCCGGCAGCACGAATTCTACATAGTAGGAATAAAATTCATTTCCTATATAATTGTCTGGATTGGTCTGATCCGTCTTGCCGCTTTCCAGATAATTGCACGGCAGATCGGTAAACTCATAGTAGCCTTTTCCTGCCCCTTCCTTCGACCGGGTCTCAGTGGTCTTTAGGACCACGTCTCTGGACTGGATCTGTCCATTCGCCCGGTAGGTGATCCTCTGGTGCAACTTGACTGTGATGCCGTTCAGACCGGGATCATATGGATTGCCTTCTAGATCCTTGGTATCATTCTGGATGCCATCCTGGTTGGCGTCAAACCATACATAGTCGCCGATGCTGCCTGTCGGAAGGTTCAGCGTACAGATGACCTTGTTTGGCTCAGTCCTGTTCTCGGACGGAATAGCATCCCCGGCTGCTCCTTTGAGAATTACAGCAGAAGCAGCGGAATTCGCCATAATCTTTCCATTATACTCGCTCATCTGCTCCACCGTGTACTCAGGAGCATTCATCACCAGCACCACCTCATAGGAGTCTCCTGGCTGAAGGCCTTTCTCCCCGAATGTCACATTCACGCCCACGGCGGAGATATTGCGCTCCTGGGGCTTCACTGTGGACCAGCCGTCGGACCATGCTGATCCGTCAGTCCCCGCACTGTAAAGCATCTTAAGCGCCCCATCCGCTTCGTCGGTTCCCGGCGCCTTTCCCTGCCAGCTGTTTGCATAGGCATCCGGCTCTGCGTAATAATACACGGTAGGCTCTGCCTGCACCGCTTCGCCGTTTACGCCTCCGGATGTCCCGGCTGCCTCCACGCTTGCCAGCGTCATCTCGTCATGGGATGCGTCAGATGCCGGCGTAGTCGTGCCTCTGTCCGTACCGGTCAGCGTCATCCGGTCTCCGTTAAACGGAAGGATGTCTGTCAGGCGAATCTCTGATAAAGTGTTGCTCGAATTGTTATAAAGCGTCAGTTTGTAGTAAACCTGATCGCCCGCGTTCACGCTGACATTGCTTCCCCAAAGGCTGCGGTCCGTGGATATCTCCTTTAAAAGCTGGACGCTTGTGGCGCTGGACACCGTCGCCTGGGCTGGCTGGTTCAGATATTCCAGTTCTTTGTCTACCGCAGCGTCAATGACCGGCTCTTCGGTAACCATGCTGTTCTCGGCTGCCGGCTTATAACTCAGGCCTTTCTCATTCTCCACCGTCGGCGGAAGCGTATAATTGCTGCTCAGGTAGGCTGGACAGATCAGTGCGTTTAAGTCTGTCTTCTGCGCGTAAGAGATCGTTCCGGTAAAGTCAATGAATATCTGCTCTCCTTCGCCCAGTTCGAAGTTCTTGAATACAAACGTATACTGCTTCGTCGTCCGGCTCTCATCTTCCACGTAATTCCCATCTGCATCAATTGAGACATAAGGATGCACGTCGCTTGCCACGATATCGAAGCTTGTAGACGGAATCGTGATCAGCTGGCCGTCCCGGTTCCGGTAATATACGCTGAATCCGCTGGATAGCTGGGAAGTGCTCTGTACCAGCGTCGTGTCCGCTGGCATGCGGACGGATATCACTGGTTCCTTGAATACCTCTTCCTGATTCTCCACATCCACATTTTCCGCCATCACCTGATACTTGATATCTTCTCCGGAAAAGAATCCGCTGGCTTTCTGGTTCTGGATCGTGTTCGTGATCCGTACTTCCGGGATCTTCTCAATATAGGACGGGATCTGGGCAAACACGATCTGGGAATTTTGGCTTCCCATATGCGCGCCCGTCTCCAGCGGATCGCCGTTTTCATCCAGCTGGCTGTCTTTCCATGCGATGCTGGCCTGGTTGCTGATCTGGCGGAGTTCATTGATCTCCCGGCTGGACCATGAACGGTTCAGGAAGGTCGTATGAATCACCAGTCCCTCGCTGTAAAATCCGGCCAGTACATTGGTATACTCTACCTTGACGCCGATCACATGCTCGCCTTCATCGAATTCAACCTTCACGCCGTCTTGCGGACTCAGGTCCTCAATCACCTTATATGGCTCTGCCGGCCACTCATCCTGCTCTTTCTGCGCCAGCGTCGTCTGTACGTATACTTTCGCGCCAACCGTCTGTTCCTTGATCCCATCATTGTATGGGCTGTCATTCCAGGAATGCCCCAGCGTAACGCTGTTCATCCGGTAATCCTTGATCACCGAACTTCCCGGATCCGTCGTCACGTCCATCTCTTTATAATCGGTTCCTGCCATTTCTTTCGTGGCCTTGCTGTACAGCTTTATGTCGTTGTCCGTGACCACGAATTCACTGGCGCCCACTTCATTGCTGCCATCCGCATAGCCATCCACCTTGAAGTTTACAGGATAGTCGTACCCTTCCTCCATCAGGCTCTGGCCGGATGTCACCGGCGCATCTTTCTTGTAGCCCTCGTCATCATCGCTGATCTCTTTTTCAATCTTTGCCTGGAATCCCTGTACCTCATCCGCCTTTTTATTGGTGAACGCGACGAGGTTTACGTCTGCTTCCGGCACATGGTTCGGCCAAACGGTCACCATCTGCTCCAGGTCATAGAATCTGTCATCCAGCGTATAGCCTGCCGGTGCTTTGACTTCCACCACCTTGTACGTGGTTCCCTTGGCATCTGCCTTTAGAAGGCCGGACAAAGTCCCGTCTGCCGAATCCGTGGTGGTCACCGTCATCTGCGTATCCACCCACGTATCCCCGCTCTTCTTATAGATCTTAAACTCTGCTCCTGCCAGGATGTTTCCATCTTTATCCGTCTTTTTCACCCGGATTCTGCCGGCAGCGGATGCGTCCAGCATGGAGGCCTCTTCCACGAGGAGACCCGGGTCCTGCTTAATGGCATTGATTGTAAGCCCTGCGGTCACCGTAACTTCTACGGCTTCCTCCATCACTTGATATCCTGCCGCTTCCACCGTTCCCTGGCCATCCTGGGTTTCTTTGATATAGTAAGTGCCCGGCGCAAGATCCTCCCATGCGCACAGCCCCTGTGCATCCGTAGTCCTTAAGGAGTTTCCTCCCAGGGCTTCCGCCTTGCATGCCTCATCCGTATACAGACGGAAGGTGGCGCCTTCCAGTTTCTCATCTTCAGCGTCAATCTGCCCGTTATGGTTGGTATCTCCGTACTTGGTGAACCGAATGCTGCCATTCGGACTGTTGTGCGCCTTCAGAGACAGGGTTTTTCCTGCATTCTCTTCATTGATCGTAAACTTGATCTCTTCCTGGGACGGAGCACAGTAGATGGTATGGCTTATATTGTTTTCCGTATAGGTATAATACGGCTTTGACTGCTGCAGATCTTCCTGGATCATATAGTCGCCGTAAGGCAGGTACCAGGACGTGTAGCCGTTCTGGGACACCTCGAAGGTATCCTTCTGGGTACTGCCGCCTTCATAGAGTTTCCATGTCCCGTCCGCTTCCTTTTGGTAGAGTTTGAATACCGCGCCGCTTAACGCCGTCAGATTCCCCTCCGGCTCGCTGGCATTGCCATCATACTTCTTAAGCAGGAAGCGTCCGCTCTGGGCTCCATTCATAATGGCTGCCCCAGAAGAGGTATATCCTCCCTGAGCGTCTTTTGTATCATAGGCTGTGACAATCTGGTTATCCTTTACCTCGAACCAGTAGAGCGTATCGCTAAGTCCATAGCCTGCCGGTGCTTCCGCCTCTTTTACTACGTACCATCCGGCATCCAGAGGAACGCTTAACGCCGTTCCGTCCGCGCCGGTAACCAGGGTTGCGCAAGACTCGCCGCTTGGGCTGTCTCCACGTTCTTCCACCGCATAGATCTCGAACTTCGCTCCCTCCAGCCTCTCAATGCCGGTAATACCGCTGGCATCCGTCCATGCGCCTTCTTTTGTTATGCTAATCTTGCCTTTTCGGTCATTTGCGATCGGGCTATCCAGCGTTGCCACCGTCTGATCCTTGTCGTAGGATATGGTTACCGGGTAGATGGTCTCATTCATCAGATATGCTTCTCCGCTTACCTCCGGTGCCTTCAGTTCCTTGACATAGAAGGTACGGGAAGATACTGCCTTTCCATCCCCGTCTTCCAGAAGCAGTTTTTCAAAGACAGCGACCGCCTTCTGGCTGTTGCCGCTTTCTTGAATCGTTGTCGTGCTCTTTCGCTCGGATGGCGTATTCTCCAAGGTTCCCTTCTCTGCCGCCTCTTCGGAATCGTAAAGTCCGAAAATGGCTCCCGCAAGCGGCGAGTGATCCGCTGCCGCCACCTTTTCAATCTGGACAGTGAAATACTTCTTATTTGCAATCTGCCCCTGAGCTTCATTGCTATAATCCGCAAGCGTTTGCCCGGTTACGGCATAGGGGCCATAGTAGACATCTGCAGGCGTTTCATAGCCGGATGGGGACTGGGTTTCCTTGAGATAATATTCCCCTTGCGGAAGCAGTCCGGTTACCACCGTGCCATCAGCGCTGGTGGTCAGTATTGTGTTGGAATACTTCTTATAAGAGCCGTCCGCTTTCTTTGTGTAGATCTGGAATTTTGCGCCGGACAGGCCGGTTCCATCATTCGCGTCTACCTTCTTAATCTTGAATCTTCCATAAGAAGACTCATTGATAATCCTCTGATCGCCGGTCAGTTCCAGCGTCTTGCCTATTTCTACCGTAATGGGCATTGCTGATTCCACACCTCCGGCCTGGTACTCCGGCGCGTTATTCCCGACGCTGCTTTCAACCAGCCAGTAGTTGCCTGCATCCAGTTCCCAGTTAGTTATATTTCCTCCTGAGGTTACCTTTGTGTCAATATAGTTCTCTTTGACGCAATCGGCTTTCTTATCGTCAGACACTCTTTTGTATAGTTTGAATTCTACATTGGAAAGCGGCCGCGTTGCCAGTTCTCCCTTGTCATTGACATACCTTCCCGCTTTCCGGATCGTCAGGTAGCCCTTGTGGTCATTGGAGAATAGGATCGGGGAATCTTCTGCGTTGCCATAGATGATGTTCCCGTTTCCATCCATGCCGGTTACCTTCCCTGCGCGGATCTCAAACTGAATCACCGAAGCATTCACCGTGTAGCCTGGCATCTTCGTCTCGCTGATCCGGTAGGTTCCAGCTTCCAGGTCTTTCGACAGATAGATGTCGCTGGCCGAAGTATTCTTCTTAACCGTTACCGGAATCTCTTCATTGACCACTTCCCACTGATTTTTCTCTAAGTCTATTGCTTTCTCCAGCTTAAATGTGGCGGTAACATCCTCTTGATTGACATAGCCATTATTTACAACCTGCTTCTGCAGCGTGAACTTGCCTACCTTGGCCGTATTCACGAAGGTTCCGGCATCCGTCGTCTCATCTTCCTTCACCTCGGCGTGATAATACCCTGAATTTGGAGTCTTTCCCTTATCGGCAGAGCCGATCTCGATGATCGTCGGCGCCGGATGCGCCGCTTCGGTATATTCCTCCGCGTCCGCTTCTTCCACGATATAGTGTCCGGCCGGGAGAAGCACGGACTTAAAGATGCCCTGCTCATCCGTATATCCGGTATATAATACGGCGCCGGTCTTTACATACTGGCCGTTTTCCAATATGGCCGCATATACATTGTACTTAACGCCCGCCACCGGATACTCTTTATTCCCGATCATCGTCACCTTTTCAGCCGTCAGATAGCCCATCAGATGATTGACAGCCGTGACAGGAGAATAGACGATCTCTCCCTTGTCGTCCACGCTTACTACCAAAGTATTGACCGTGTTAAAATCATACGCATACCCATCTGGCGGCAGTACTTCTGCCACGTAATAGGTGCCTGGCGCCAGATTCCTGAAAGCAAAGGAGCCATCCGCCTTCGAGACGGCAACCTGTAAGATATGATTGAATCCATTGGCATCATAGATGCCGGTAAACTGATAATCCGGATCATTCTTCTTTTTCTCCAGTACCGTCTTTAATGCCGCGCGCTTTGCGGCATCCGTCTCATACTGGTTCTGCTGCAGATACAGATTCACCATCCCGGCATCCGCCGCGGTACGATACACTGCCATATATGCGCCCGATAGCGGCTTCCCGCTGGCATCCGTCTTCTGTCCCACAATCGGCGTCTCTGGATAGTTGACGGCTGTGACTATCGTCTCCTTCCCTTCTTCTACTACATATGGGCCATACCATTCCTGCCCCATATAATAGCCGTCAGGAGCCTTGGTCTCTTTCAGCCAGTAGGTATCTCCTGCCTTCAGGGTTGTCGTCGCTGCCGTTCCGTTTGCGTCCGTCTGCATCATGCTGCCGGAGGCATCCGAACTTTCTGACACCTTCGCTTCTACCAGATATACCGTCTTTCCCTGGCTGGTGGCAGTTTCTTTTTGATCCGCTGGCGCCTTCTGGTACTCTTCTTCGGATACCTCTCTGTAGATCGTAAATTCAGCGCCCATTAAAGGCGTTCCCGCAGGACTCGTCTTGTTGACTCTTAACTTGCCCCGCTTCGTCTCATTGGCGATCGTAATCTGGTTCGCATCCGTCTTCGAAGTCTCTCCGCTTACGACGGATATCTTGTAAGTATTCTGCATGCGCACAGCCAGATCATCTAAGGCCATGGCTTGGTCCGTCCCGTTCAGGTGGTATCCTTCCGGCGCAGCGACTTCTTCGATCCAGTAGTCGCCTTCCGGCAGAAGGCCGGACTCCCAGGAGCCGCCTGGCATGGTAAAGGTATCTAATACAGGGTTCTTTTGAATATCTGCTTCTTTATTGCCTTCTCCGGTACACTTAAAGATTCGGATCTTCGCGCCAGACAGCGGATAGGTGACGGAGTCCGTCCCTGACACCGCGAACTTGGCGACCTTGTCGACAAACAGTCGGCCCATCTTCTTATTCCCGATAGGATTTTCCAGGTAGGTCCGGTTCGTCTCTCCTGCGGTGATCGTAAATGCATGGGGCGTCGTATCCCGCTCATAACTGCTCAGTTCATCCGGAAGTTCCTGTTCTACCAGGACATACGATCCCGGCTCAAGCCACCCGGAAATCGCGTTGCCATCCTGATTCGTAGTTAAGGTCGCGATAACTTCCTTGCCGCTATAATCGGTCACTCCGGCCTCTTCCTTGTAAATTGAGAATGTGACATTGGCCAGCCTCGCTCCTGGCTCATTGGCATCAGCCTTGGCTATGGCTACTTTGCCGTCCTTGGCCTGATTTTGGATCTCATCCACCTGTTCCAGGTCCGGATATCCCGCCGTGTTCTGTCCGGGCTTTACGCTCACCCGTCTGGGATTCTCTGCCATCAACTGATGGCCTTCGGCTGTAATCTCCTTCAGCCAATATTCCCCTGGCAGCAGTCCCGTCCACTGGGCATTTCCGCCTTCATCCGTAGTCTGGGCAGACACCAGGTTCTTCTCCACGCAGTCTGCCGCCGCATCCGGCGTATCCCCGCATTGATACAATTCAAAGACCGCGCCGCCAAGCGGAACATTTGCTCCGTTGCCGTCAAAATCCGTGGTCTTATAAATCTTATAGGTTCCAAGAGGCACATTCTTCACCACTTCGCTGTAGATAAGACCCTCGCCGTAGCCATCTTCTTTGATGGAGGGCAGCGTCACTACTGTCACCAGCGTCCCGTTTGCAAGATCCGCCGGCACGTAGCCTGCCGGACTTTTAAACTCATAGATCTGGTAAGCCTTTCCCGGCACCAGTCCAGTGAAGACAACGACGCCGTCCGTCGTTACCGCCGGGTCTGCCTGCACCCACTGCCACACGCCGCCGTCATCTTGCGCCTTCAGGCGGAAGGAGGCCGTATCCTCTGTTATGACATTGCCTGTTACGGAATCGGTCTTTTGAATCTTAAGCGATACCTCTGGGTCGTTGGAAACCTCGATCTCTGTCTCCTGGTTCTCGCCCACATCCGCCTGGATGACCGTCTTGCTCATCACATGCCCCTTGGGCGCCTCGATCTCCTTGAGCCAGTAGGTGCCTTTTGGCAGCAGGGGAGAATAGGCAATTCCGTTATCCGCCGAAGTCAGCACTACCGGATTCCCTTTGCTGTCCGTCACTGGCTGCTTGCATGCACTGTCCATAAAGATCTGGAACTTTGCGCCTGCAAGCGTCTGTCCGCTATGGGAATCCTTCTTTACCAGCTTGATCCTTCCATAGTCCGCCGTATTCACTACGGTGATATCCTTCGTCTCTTCTCCCCGGCTCACCGTAAACTCTGTACGGGTATTTCCATCCGGCGTCTGGAAGCCTTCCGGCGCTTTTGTCTCGATATAATAATAGGTGCCCGGAGCAAGCTGCGCATATTCGGTATATGGATTTCCGGTACCGTCCACTGCCGTGACCAGCTTGGTTCCCAGAGTCCCCTTCGGGTTCCCTTCTTCTCCGCCATAGAGGCAGGTTCCTCCGGTTAGCGAATCCCAGATCTCGAATTCTGCGCCCGTCAATTGCGCGGAATCGGTGACCGTCACATTGCCGACCTTTCCTTCCTTCAGAAAACGGACCTTGATCTTCGGCGTATTTTGAACCTTCAACTCTGTAGTGGCAATATTCGCGGCGACTTTTACCTGTGCCATTCCATTTTCAATAATTGCATATCCGTCCGGCTCTTTCGTCTCTTTCAGGACATAGTAGCCTTCTTCAAGCGCGATGGAAGTTGCCATTCCATTGCTGGTGCTCATCTCATAGGCGGAGCCATCCGCCTTTTTCACCAGTTTCTGCATCCATTCCTGCGGAATCTCCGTCAGTCCGTTGATGTTCTGCTCCGTCTCGAACGGTCCATACAGCTGGAAGGTGGCGGGGCTGCCGGTGATGATATGCCCTTTCTCATCCGTCTTCTTTAACTGAAAGCGGCCTTTCGGGGATACGTTCACATACCCGGGATTTGCAAGCGGCCCTGTGGACTCGGAAGATGTAAAGGCCGGGGATGCGATCTGCCCTGCCGTCACCGTCACGGTACCGATCACGCCTGGCGCAGCGACGTATTCCCCGTTGCTGCCCACGCTGGTTTCCCGGATCTCATATAAGCCCGGCTCTACGCCCTGGAATCTCACCCGGCCGTCTTTTTCCGAGACCGCCGTATACTTTGGCGTCTCATCTCCTGGCAAGGTCAGCGCAAATTTAACTCCTTCCAGAGGTTCCACTTTTCCATTTGCGTTCTTGCCATATTTATAGAACTGGACCATTCCATATTTATCCGTCGTATTCACGATCTTCAGACCATTGCCATCCAGTTCGGCTGTATACCCATCGGCATCGTCCAAGGCCAGCTGGCCATTCTTTACCGTCACCTTGATCTTCTTCCCGGATGGCACGCGAAGTCCGGAATCATCGCTTACGATTTCTTCTATATAATAGGTGCCCCGGTACAGATTCTGGAAGGTGGCGCTGCCATCCTTTCCGATTGCTATCGTAGAATCTGCCAGTTCATTTCCATTAGCATCCTTTAGGGCATTTCCCTCGATGTCAACTGCGGGCTGGCCATCTTCGTCATAGAGTTTAAACGCAACGGTGCCTGTATGGAACTTTGAAGAAGTCTCTTCATCCATCGGCAGCAGTTCTGTTCCCACCTGAAGGTATTTATTGATCACGATGGACTGCGGATCTGCCGCCTTCTCCTTTTCCCCAAGCTGAATCTGCGCCGTATCCGTACTTGGAGCCTGGGCCGTTCCCAGAAGGGCATAGTCAAGCTGGGCCGTGTTGGTAAGCGTCCATTTATTCAGCACTTTATTGCTTTCCACAATATATGGATTCCTGTGATACTTAAGGGTAACCGTATAAGTAGTAGGCATCATGGAGCCTTCTGTAATGTTTGGGTAATCCGCCACATCTGTCTGCGTTGCTTTCTCATACGTGCGGATCTTTAGGGACTTCACGGTATCCCCTTCTTCCACCACATCATAATCCGTTCCTTTTACAAGCGGCTGGCCGCCCATGGTCACCGCAGCCACCTCATAAGGCTGGCCGCCGTCCGGATATCCGTCGTAACTTCCGGCAGACGCCAGCGTAGGCAGGATATCCGTCAGAAGATAATCTGTCACCGCCATGCGCCCGTTCGAATTGAAATTCGCTTTCGTACTGTCTACATTGATGGTGTAGGTTGCTTCATAGGACTTCGCGTCATTCGATATTCTTACGTCTCTATCCTGGCTGATAGACTTTGAGACCTTCCAGCCATCCTTCGCATTCACCGTCACCACCGGCCGGCTTGCCTCCTCGATAGAGCCGGTTACCGTAACGCCTCCGGCTATGCCTTCCATCGTCGGGTTTAAGATGATCTGCGTGCCATCTGCCATCTGGAAGTTCTCCGTCTTGAGCACGATGGAGATATCGCTTCCCTGTCCGGCGTTCAGTCCCGTATCCATCGTAATGCTCAGCGTATTGACGCCGTCTACTTTGGATAGCCTGACTCTGGCGATCTTCTGTCCGGTTACGGCCAGCCCCCAGCTCTGGGAACTGTCTTCTGCTACGGATACATGATCCGGAAGCGGAATTTTGATCGTAACCGCATTGTAGGTCGCGCTGCTTCCCAATGCCGGAAGGTTATATCCCAGGATATACCGGAACGTCTCTCCGGAAGCCACGGATGCAGCCGGCATATCGTTGTTCACCTTTGCGTTCAGTTCAATCTTCTGCGTGCTGTCTGCTGCAAAGGTGCTGATGCCGTCTGTCTCTAAAGCGCCTGCCGCGTCGCCAATATCATTGCCGTTCGCTGCATCTGTCCCGCTGTCTGCGCCAAAATTGTCCTGATTGGAAGGCGGCGTCTGTACTTCCGCTTCCTGCTGTCCTCCTTCCTGATTTGTCGTATCTCCGGCACCGCCTTGCTCCTGACCAGAGATGTCCTCTTGGTCTACGGTTCCGGAAGACTGCCCCTCTCCTCCGGCGGCCTCTTCAGCCTCAGATGCCTGATTCGCCGCATCCATGCCGAATGCCTGATACACGCCCGTATCGGATGTGGCAATCATCAAGACCGCCAAAAATAAGGCAATAATTCTTTTCCCCTTTTTCATCGTATGATCCTCCTTTTTCCAGTCATTCATATCACTAGCCTTTGATCGCATAACATCGTCGTACATTATATAAAATAAAGTTTTGCATAGAATATGCATGTTAATATATCATATACCCTCCCCGTCACCTGCGCGTCACAAGAGTCGAAAATGTTACAAATGAGCGGCATTTTATGCTTTTATATTTACTTTTTTTAAATCACCTTTATATTTATTATATTAGGAGGAATCGCAGATGATTAATCAGACACAAGCAGACGAGGAACTAGAACCACTAAAGATCCACATGTTCGGTGAATTTACCATAGAGAATTCGAACTATGTCATGACTACTTCTAAGAAAAGCGGCCTGACTTCATTCTTATTAACGGCCTATCTGATCGCCAACCGGGGAACCGATATTACTTCCGATTCATTGATCGACGTCCTATGGCCCGAAGGCAATATCAACAACCCTGCCGGAGCCCTGCGGACGCTTTGCTACCGGACCAGGAAACTGCTAAGCAAGTTCTATCCCGGAAAAGACGTGGAACTTCTTGTCCGGGTAAATAATATCTATTCCTGGAATACAGACATTTTGCAGGATATCGACATCTATCAGTTTGAGCACCTGTGCCACGAGGCTTTCCGGGAACCAGACCCTGCGCGTCAGTATGCGCTTTTAAGCCAGGCTTTTGAATTATACAAAGGGGAGTTTCTTCCCCTGTTCGCCAATCAGTCCTGGGTACTGTTTCGCAGCAATTATTATGGCAATCTCTATATCAAATGCGTCAACAAGATGTGCTATTTTTTAAACTGCCAGGGGCACTATTATGAGACGCTCTCTTTATGCAACAAGGCTCTGGAACTGGCGCCCTCGACCGACGAGTCGCTGCACAAGCAGAAGCTATACGCGCTTCTCAAGCTTCAGAAAGTGCAGGAGGCCCTGGATTACTACTACTCCATCCTCACGCTGTTCAGCCAGAAATATGGCTTGGATATTACGGATTCCATGCAGGATATATACCAGGAAATCCTAGGCCATATGCCTAACCAGTATCAGACGCTGGCCTCTCTGGAGCAGAACCTTAAGAAAAAGGAGACCCAGCCGGGAAGCTTTTACTGCAATTTTGACATTTTCCAGAATATCTATCAGGTGAACCTCCGGTCCGTGCGGCGTTCCCAGAGCCGCCACTACCTGATACTCCTGACCTTGTCAGATACCGATAACGGCTCCCTGATCAGCAACGAGATGAAAGAAGAGATGGATATCCTGCAGCAGGTCATGGAAAAGCGGCTTCGAAGCAACGATGTCTATACAAAATCCAGCATCTGCCAGTTTTCTTTGATCATTGCCGTTCCAAATGAAAATGGGCGCAATGTCGTTATACGGCGTCTGGAAGAGACTTATAGCAAGAAATGCCAGCACCCGAATATTATCCTCACGATAGAGTCCAGCGAGATCCACTGAAAAAATACCGGACGGCCCACTTATCCTATGGCCTCCGGCATTTTCTTTTTTGTCTTTTCTTTTATTCCCCTTCCTTTTCCTTCAGCAGCTTCTCTACGTTCAGGATTCCCCAGCCATAGAAGGGCATCTTATCCCCGGCCCGATCGCACCGCTCCCTTAGCAGCAGCTTGATCTCTACATTTCCCGCGTCCGGATATTTGGACAGGTATAGAGCAATCGCCCCTGCCACCATTGGCGTTGCCATAGATGTCCCGCTCTTCATAACATAAGGTCTTCGATCCTTTGGATAATCTGCGTTGCAGGACATAATCTGATAGCCCGGCGCCACCAGGTCAGGCTTGACAATGCACTGCTGGGTGGGGCCAAGTCCGGAACAGTTATTCTTTACCTTGGAATTTCCCATTGCCCCCACGGTAATTACTTTCCGGCTGTTTCCGGGTACTGCCACCGTCCCTTCTCCCGGCCCGTAGTTTCCGGCAGACACCACTACCGCAATACCCGCATCCCACAACTGCTCCACCGCCTGCAGCAGTTCATTCTCCTTAGTCTCCTCCAGGCCTGTCTTTGCTCCCACCGATAGATTCACCACATGAATGCCATACTTTAGCCTGTTCTGAAAGATCCACCGGATTCCCTCCAGAATCTGCCGAATACTCCCCTCCCCGCCTTCATCCAGAACCTTGACGATAATCAGTCTGGCCTTGGGAGCCATCCCCCCATAGACGCCTCGATAGGCGCGCCCGTCCCCGGCCAGGATTCCCGTCACATGGGTGCCATGGCCGCTGTCGTCATATAAGCCGTGCCGTCCGTTCACGCAATCTTTAAAGTCCATGACCCTTCCGGTAAAATCGGGGTGCATGGCAAGTCCTGTGTCCAGTACGGCCACGCATACGTCTCTGCCGTTATTAATTGCTTCTATCGTATCACTGCACCAATAATGCACTGCCTGTTTCACATGATTCATGTTAAAATATCCTTTTTTATCAGGATATTCGAATCATCCGGTATCCGACACCAATATGCGTCTGAATATATTGGGGGTGGTTCTTGTCTTTCTCTATCTTCTTTCGAAGGGAAGCCATATAGACTCTTAAGGAAGACCTATCGCTCTCAATGGCATTGACCCATACTTTATCCAGGATGAACTGATAGGTAAGCACCTTCCCCACGTTTTTGGCCAGGAGGCATAATAGGCTATATTCCAAAGGCATCAGGTGAATCTCATGCTCTCCGATAGATACCGTTCCCGCGCCATAATCAATCGTCAGCTCGCCATTATGGAAAATGCTTGCATTTCCCTCCTCCTTCTGCATCAGATACTGGACGCGCCGAAGCGTTGAGCGCAGCCTCGCCAGCAGTTCCTCTACGCTGAAGGGCTTCGTCAGATAATCGTCCGCCCCCGCGTCCAAGGCATCCACCTTGTCACGATCGTCGCTACGGGCGCTGATCACGATAATCGGCGCTACGGACCAGGTCCGTATCTTCTTGATCACGTCCACGCCGTCCATATCCGGAAGTCCCAGATCCATCAGAATAATGTCCGGGCTTCCAGATGCCGCGGACATGACTGCCTGATTCCCATTGGCAGCAGCCATATACTTATAATTCTGTGATTCCAGCGTCGTCGTAATCAGGTTCCTTACAGGAGCGTCATCTTCCACCACCAGAATATACGGTTTTTCATTCGTCATCATATCTTCACATCCTCCACTTTCAGTTCAAACCGGAATATGGTTCCTTGGGGCACATTGTCATATACCTTGATTTTGCTTCCATGGGCGCCTACAATGGCCTGGCAGAGCGTAAGGCCAAGCCCCATACCCCTCCTGCCGTCCGCCACGGAATGATTGACGGTATAGAACATGCGGAACAGTTCTTCCTTCTGGTCATCAGGAATCCCAGATCCGTTATCAGAGACGGAGATGACCGCCTGGTCCCCGAACCGCTTCGCCTTAATGCTGATTATGGAAAGCGGCGGCGTGTACTTGATGGCATTGTCCACCAGATTGATGATCACCTGCATCATCAGTTTCACATCTACCCTGACCATCAGGAATTCATCGCAGTCCACTTCAATCTCCTGCTTCTTTCCCCTGCGGTTCACATGCCTTAGAGCCTCCATGATCACATCTTCCATGATCTCGCCCTGCAGGTTCAGTTCCATAGAGCCATTCTCGATCCTGGTCACCGACAGCAGATTCTCAACCAGATTGATCAGCCACATGGAGTCATCATAGATATCCTGATAGATTGCGTTCTTCTGCTCTGTTTTAATCTGCTCTCCATTTCCCAGCAAGGTCTCCGCATTACCGGAAATGCTGGTGAGAGGCGTCCGCAAATCATGGGAAATGGATCTTAGAAGATTGGCTCTTAACTGCTCTTTCTGCAGTCTTACTGCGGACTCCTTGCTGGAGAGCCTCCATTCCTCCTTCTCAAGGGCAAATGCGCACTCATTCAGAATCGCCCCCATGATCCCCTCTTCAAAAGCCGGAATCTCCTGCCGCTCCATGTCGATTCCTACCACCGCGAAGACCTTGTCTGTGCTGCGCACTGCCATGCACAGACATCTGGCTCCGGGAAGAGTCTGCGTGGTATATCCGGCATGCTTGTTATTGCGGTAGGTCCACTGGGCTACTGCAAGTTCCGTATCATCCAGAATCTCCGGCGCATCCTCATGAACCTTATAGACAATCGGCGCATTATCTTTCTCTGGTTTTCCCAGATAAAAGTAAATATTCCGCTCCAGCAGCATCCCCAGCTGTTCCGCCGTCTTCGCGGCAATGTCCTCCAGCGTGGATGCGTCCTGCAGCTTCCTGCTGGTTTCCAGCAGGATCTCTGTCCGATACGCCTTGCGGGCATTCGATCTTGCGTAATCCTTGACCTTGCGGGTCAGCGTAGAACTGATAACCGCTGTAATAAACATGACTCCGAAGGTGATCAGGTACCCAGGATCATTGACTTGAAGCGTTCGAAACGGCTCTGTAAAGAAAAAATTGAATACCAGGATACTCAGCACGCTGGCAATCGCTCCCCAGATCTGCCGGCTGGCAAATATGGCGCAGGTCAGCACGCTCAGCATATACACCATGACGATATTCGCCGCACTGAATCCAAATATACGGTTCAGGGCAAATGCTGCGATTGTGGAGCCTGCCAGGCTTGCTATGCAGATCATCAGATCTTTTCCGGTATTCTTTCTGCCCTTGGCCTGCTTGCGTTTTTTCTTCCCTTTCAGGTACTTTTTATCATAGGCATCCGGGATCAGGAAGATCTCCAGGGAAGGGGCCTGCCTGCTCAATTGCTCCGAAAAACTGTCCCGGATAAATAGCATTCTGCGCTTGGTATACGTCCTTCCAAGCACCAGTTTGGAGACCCGGGAGACCTTGGCATATGCCCCGATCTCTTCCACGATATCGCTTCCATAGGAAGTTACTACCTTGGCGCCCAGCTGTTCTGCAAGCCTGGTATTCTCATTTAACTGCCGGATATCTTCCTTGGTCATGCCAGAAGCATCTGGCGTCTCCACATACAAGGCGGTAAACTTTCCGTGGAATGCCCCGGCCATCCTTGCCGCCTGGCGGATCACCTTCTGGTTGGAGGGCGACGGCGACAGGCAGATCAATATATGCTCCACCGTCTCTGCGCCCCCGTTGGATATGGCTTCCTGGGCCAGATTTACCCGGTCTGCCATTCTACGCAGGGCAATCTCCCTTAAAGACACCAAATTTTCTTTCGTGAAAAAATGATACATGGCCCGGCTGGCTTGCTTCTCCCCATAGATCTTTCCCTGCTTCATGCGCTCCAGCAGTTCTTCCGGCTCGATATCCACCAGTTCCACCTGGTCAGCCTCGTCGAACACGGAATCGGGAATGCGCTCTCTTACCATAACGCCGGTTATACCCGCGATGGAATCGTTCAGGCTCTCCAGATGCTGTACATTGACGGTTGTATACACATTTATGCCTGCTCTTAAGAGTTCCTTGATATCCTGGTAGCGCTTCTCATGCCTTGAGCCAGCTGCATTCGTATGAGCAAGTTCATCCACCAGCAGAATCTCCGGCCTTCTAATTAGCGCCGCCTCCAGATCGAATTCTTTCAGTTCTATATGATTATAGGAAATCTTCCTGGGCGGAAGCATCTCAAGTCCTTCCGTGAGGGCCATGGTCTCCGGCCTGGTATGCGGCTCGATATATCCGGCCACCACATCAATCCCCGATTCTTTCGCCTTATGCGCAGACGACAGCATGGCATAGGTCTTCCCTATGCCTGCTGCGTATCCGAAAAATATTTTTAGTCTCCCTTTTTGGCTCTGCTCCTTCTCGCTTTCCATAATCTGCTTCAGGAACAGATCGGGATTTCTCTTATCTTCATATAAGTTCATCTTTTCCACCGCACCTATCTTACTTCAAAATGCCATCTAATGCAAGGTTGACCTGCAGCACATTGACCGTATTTTCTCCAAAGATGCCTAAGAATCTGGCTGTCGTATACTTGTCAATGATCTTCTCCACCTCTTCTTCCTGCATATCCCGCTCTTTTGCGATCCTTGGCACCTGGTACTTGGCTGCGGCGGTGCTGATATGAGGATCCAGGCCGCTCCCCGAATTTGTGACCAGATCTACTGGAATGGCCTCCTCCTTCGCGTCTGGATTGGCCTTCTGGATCATGGCGATCCGTTCCTTCACTTGTTTTTCATAGTCCTGGCTTGCCGGTGATTTGTTGGAGGGACCTGCATATATCGTGGCATTTCCTTTTTCATCCGTGAAGGTCTCCGTGTTCGTGCTCATGATGCGTCCCCACATATATTCCTTGCCTGTAAATTCCTGTCCCAGAAGCTCGCATCCATACTTGACCCCGTCCACTTCTATGATACTCCCATTTGCCTTGTCATGAAAGAGCAGCTGGGAAATTCCGGTAACCGCCAGAGGATATAGAATCCCACACAATATAGTAAATGCCGCCAGGACTGCCAACGCCTTTCCTGTTACTGATCTTAATATTTTCATATCGCCCACACCTCTTTCTTCATTTATGCCAGGAATCCTAATGACACAATCAGCATATCAATCACTTTGATACACAGAAATGGCGCAACGATGCCGCCTGCTCCATAGACCAGAAGGTTCCTTCTAAGCAGTTTTCCTGCTGATACTTCCCTGTACTTGACGCCCTTAAGCGCCAGCGGGATCAATGCGATGATAATCAGCGCATTGTATAGGATCGCCGAGAATATGGCGCTCTGCGCGCTGTGCAGATCCATGATATTAAGCGCTGCCAGTCCCGGATACAGCCCCATGAACAGAGCCGGGATTATCGCGAAATATTTTGCAAGATCATTGGCAATGCTGAACGTTGTCAGGCTCCCTCTCGTCATGAGCAGCTGTTTTCCAATTCGCACGATATCGATCAGCTTCGTCGGCGAGGAATCCAAATCTACCATATTGCCCGCTTCTTTTGCAGCCTGGGTTCCGGTATTCATGGCAACTGCCACATCCGCCTGTGCAAGCGCCGGCGCGTCATTCGTTCCATCTCCGGTCATTGCCACCAGATGCCCCTTTCTTTGCAGTTCCCGGATCATATCCAGCTTGCCCTCCGGCGTGGCCTGCGCCAGGAAATCATCCACGCCTGCTTCTGCTGCGATCGCCGCTGCAGTCATCGGATTGTCTCCGGTGATCATCACAGTCTTAATCCCCATCTTTCGAAGATCTGCAAACTTCTCCTTCACGCCGGACTTAATAATATCTTTCAAATAGATGACTCCGATTACCAGATGGTTCTTTGCGACGACCAAGGGCGTGCCCCCCTTTCCCGCAATCCTTTTTACAACATCTTCGCATTCTTTGCTGAAGATGCCTCCCCCTGCTTCCACATATCTTTTAATTGCCTCTGCAGCCCCTTTGCGAATCTCCATTCCTTTTGCATTGACGCCGCTCATGCGGGTCTTGGCGGTAAATGGGATGAATTCCATCTCTAAGTCCTCAAGATTCCTCCCACGTATTCCAAATTCATCCTTGGCGAGAATGACGATGCTGCGGCCTTCCGGCGTCTCATCCGGAAGAGAGGACAGCTGGGCAGCGTCAGCCACCTCCAAAACGGTGTGGCCGTCTACTGGAATAAATTCGCTGGCCTGCCTGTTTCCAAGCGTGATGGTCCCTGTCTTATCCAGAAGAAGCGTGTCTACGTCCCCGGCCGCCTCAATGGCCCGGCCGCTCATAGCCAGCACGTTCGCCTCGTTCAGCCTGCTCATTCCCGCAATACCAATGGCAGACAGCAATGCGCCGATGGTGGTTGGAGCAAGGCAGACCAGAAGCGCGATCAGCGAAGTGATGGAAGTCGGATTCTCAATCCCCGCCTGATCTGCACAGAACAGGGAGTACGCGTACAGCGATACAGTAACCAGGATAAAGATGATCGTCAGGGCAATCAGGAATATCTCCAGCGCGATCTCATTGGGCGTCTTCTTTCTGGATGCCCCTTCAACCATTGCAATCATTTTGTCCAGGAAACTCTCTCCGGCCTCGCTGGTGACACGCACTACGATCCAGTCTGACAGCACGGTGGTTCCTCCTGTTACTGCGCTTCTGTCGCCGCCTGCCTCCCGGATTACCGGCGCCGACTCTCCTGTGATGGCGCTTTCATCGACGGATGCAGCACCTTCGATGACTTCCCCGTCTGATGGTATCTGCTCTCCGGCCTTGACGATGACCAGTTCCCCTTTCTTAAGGAACGCAGACTTTACATCTTCCACCTGTTCCTTCTTTGTAATGGAAGGAATCTTGTGGGCCGTCACATCTTTCTTGGATGCCCTTAAAGCGTCTGCCTGGGCCTTTCCTCTTCCTTCGGCAATCGCCTCCGCAAAGTTAGCGAAAAGAACGGTGAACCACAGGATGATCGCCACTCCGCAGATGAATCCTGCCGGTGCATCCTGGATTCCCGCGAGTGCCAACACAAACAGCCCAGTTGTCAGAATCGCTGAGACGTATACCAGGAACATGACCGGATTCTTCGCTTCCGTCATCGGCGATAGTTTTATGAATGAATCTTTGATGGCTCTTTTCATCATCTTTCCATCTGCAAGACTGATTTTTTTTACTTTTTCCATACTTAATGCCTCCTACCCTATCATCTGTAAATGTTCTGCGATCGGCCCCAGTGAAAGTGCCGGGAAGAAACTCAATGCTCCAACCAGCAGAACAATGAAGATCAATAATCCTACGAACATCGCATTGCAGGTTGACAGAGTGCCTGCTGTCGTCGCTACATGCTTCTTCCTTGCAAGGCTTCCCGCAATGGCCAGCACTGCCATCATAGGCACGTATCTCACCAGAGCCATTATCATCCCCAGCGAAAGATTGAGAAAAGGCGTATCTGCGGCAAATCCCGCAAATGCCGAACCATTGTTGCCCCCGGCTGATGAGTAGGCGTATAGTATCTCGGATAATCCATGTGCGCCCGTATTATTCAGGCTATAAAGAACCTGTGGAAGAACTGCGGCAATGCCGCTTCCGATCAATATGGCTACCGGCGTGGCAAGGCATACGACGCAGGCCATCTTCATTTCAAAAGGCTCGATCTTCTTGCCCAGATATTCCGGCGTCCGCCCCACCATAAGGCCTGCTATAAAGACGGTCATGATGGCGAATCCAAGCATGCCATATAATCCGCAGCCGGTACCTCCAAATACGACTTCTCCAAGCATCATAAGAAGCATGGGGATCGCGCCGCCTAGAGGGGTATAAGAATCATGCATGGAGTTAACGGATCCATTGGATGCAGCCGTCGTAAATACCGCCCATGTAGAACTGGCCGCGATTCCGAACCGGGATTCCTTTCCTTCCATGTTACCGCCGCTCTGTCCATCTGTCGCCTCAATATTGACCTGCCCGTCTGCCATAAGCTGCGGCGTCGCATTCTGTTCGGCTATGGCAACGCCTGCAAGCGCCAGCACCAGCATGATCGCCATAGCCGCAAATATGGCACGGCCCTGCCGCTTATCCTTCACCGCTTTTCCAAATGTAAAGCATAACGATACCGGAATTAGCAGTAACGAGAGCATTTCGATCAAGTTGGAAAAAGGCGTAGGGTTTTCAAGCGGATAGGCTGAATTGGTTCCAAAGAATCCGCCTCCATTGGTTCCCAGCTGCTTAATGGCAATCTGGCTTGCCGCCGGTCCCATCGGAACGGTGGCTTCCGTTATCTCTTCTCCATCCTCCGTCTGGACCGGCTCGAGAAGCTGGACCGTCTCATATTCCTTCATATTCTGAACGACTCCCTGAGAAGCCAGGCCCACGGCAACTACAATGGACAACGGGACCAGCACATATAATACGATTCTGGTAAGATCCGCCCAGAAACTGCCAAGCCCTTCCTTCTTCGCTTTGATGAAACCGCGGATCAGCGCGAACAGCACTGCGATTCCTACCGCTGCGGATACAAAATTCTGCACCGTAAGCCCGGCCATCTGTGAAAAATATGAAAGGCCAGTTTCTCCGCTGTATGCCTGCCAGTTGGTATTGGTCACAAAACTGACGGCCGTATTGAATGCAAGATCCGGACTCATGCCGGAAATCTTCTGGGGATTTAAGGGCAGGAACCCCTGGCACATCAGTATGGCGAACAGCAGAAGGAAACTGAAGATGCTGAACATCCCAACGCTTGCCGCGTATTTCTTCCAGTTCATCTGTTCCTCTTGGTCCACCTTAAGAATCTTGTAGATGAGATTCTCCACCGGGGAGATAATTTTGCCAAGCCATACTTCCTCTCCGTTCATAACCTTTGCTATGTAGCCCCCCAGCGGGATGGCCAGGGCAACAAGTATTACAAGGTAAAGTACATATTGGATAATTGAATTTGTCATTTTATTCTTTCCTCCTTACAGCGTATTGCTTATATAGCAGCTATTTCTGGCCTATGCCGCCTGGACCTTCCTTTTGCCCGTCCACAGGCGTCTCAGAAAAAAAACGGATTTCTCTAATAGGGTTGGCTGCCTCTCTGGCAGGCAGTCATCCACCGTATAGGCCGGCTTGACGTCCTTCTCGCTGTCATAGAGGGAATAGGCATCTATATTCTGGCTTGCTGGCAGGAATGTCGGATCCAGCGACCATGCCGCGCGGAAATGCCGCATTGCATCGGGATGATGCCCCTGGCTCTCCAGTACGATTCCCAGCAGGTTATGAGGTACCGCGCTGTTGGGGTACCGTTCCATATATCTTGGAATCAATTCCATACAAGAATCCCAGTCCTTTTCTTCTATATATTTTTTCACCTTCATGCACAGGTCTGTCATCACTTCGTCATACGCTTTCTTTTTCATATTGATTACCTCCTGATCTCTTATCTTCCTTTCCTTAATCTCAAGATAGCATGACGCATATAAAATGGGTGTTAAAGGGATGCCCGTTCGTATTAAAATGAAATTAAAAGATTTCTTTGAAATAAAATTGATTTATTGCCAGATTTGTCGTAAGATAATTATGTTCTAGGTCCATGTATTGATAAGGGGAGGATATAATGGAGAACAAGAATTATTATGATATTTTAGGGGTATCTGTGAAAGCCACGATGGATGAGATTACCGCTGCCAAGAACCTTCTGGCCAAAAGATACCATCCTGATGTAAATATGAAGCTGGGAGTTGACACGACGGAGCAGATGCAGGAGATCCTGGAGGCCTACCGCATCCTTTCAGATCCCAGGAAACGTTCCGAATATGACAGGGAGATTACCGGGCGTACAGCTGTGATGCAGACCTTCGATCTGCGTAATGAGGAGGAGCCCGAGGAGGATTGTGCCCCTACTTTTGTTACATACTGGAAGGCTGCCAGCGCGCTGTACGATATTATTGTAGAAAGCGACGCCCTTTTCAAGGAGAAGGACCGCTCAAGCAGGCTCGCCCAGCTGTCCATGCAGGCTATCAAATACGTCATCTTGCTGCGCGGCGCCAGCATTCCGGAAAAGTACTGGCATCCTGATATTATGAACTGGCTTCTTTTTACCTGGTATAAAAACCGGAACCTTACCATTGCCTATCTTCTCACGCTTTACGATGACTATGTAAAAGAGAAAATCCCAGTGGTTGAAAAGTTAAGGCTGCAGAAGAAAGCCTTCCATTTCCAGCACTCTGTAAAGCGGCTGGTAAAATATTAATTCAAATCATCTCACACATTGGAAACCCCCGCATATTATGTACTGTAAATATCATCATAAACGGAGGATTTCAATATGAGCGATTTAAGTGCTACGAACTGTGGATGTGGCTGTGATTCTGTAGGAAGAGGAGGAGACTGCGGATGTGGCTTTGGCAACAACAGCTGTATCTGGATCATCCTGCTTCTCTGCTGCTGTGGCGGCTTCGGCGGCAACGGCAATGGATGCGGCAATGACAGCTGTATCTGGATCATCCTGCTTCTTTGCTGCTGCGGCGGCTTCGGCGGCAATAACAATGGATGCGACTGCGGATGCGGATGCTAATCCTTTTCTGACGAAAAAGAACCCTGCCCATAGGAAAATCCTATGGGCAGGGAAAAAGGAGACGGAGTATATCACTCCGCCTCCTTTCTTTTATCCTGATGTGAATTCTTTGGCTCATCCTCTTTGCGTTTCTCTTCATCGAGACGTTTCTTCAGCATGCATTCCTCATCAATCTCATATACTGCGTTTCCGTCAATGATTAATTTCCTGTTCATGGACCTGTCTCCTTTACATACTTCATTCCTACCTTATAATATATGGAAATCTTTATATTTAGTTTGGGCATATTTCATAAATCCCATTCTCGTAACATATATATTTACAACGTTATTTTAAGGAGTGCCTATGGAACGAAAACCACCAAAGCCGATGACCCCTTTTGACAGCATGGTCACGCCGCCTTATCTGTATTCTTTAAAACTGCTGCTTCCATACACTCCCCAATCCACGCAGCGTTTTATGGCGATCTATATAAAGTTTCTGGAATTAAGGCACACTATGGAATATTTCCACGGATTTTCCTCCCATGGTCCTTCTTTTAGAATGATAGAGGAACTGAAGCCTTTCATGGAGCCGGGAGAAAAAGAAATGATGGAACAGATGGAAGCCATGATGAATATGATGGAAATGATGCAGGGAATGCAGGAAATGTCCGAGGCTGCTTCCCAGAATTCGGATGGCTCCGCAAGCCAGGGCTTTGGCGCCTTTAATCCCATGGATCTGATGAAAGGCATGCTAAGTCCCGACCAGCAGGAAATGTTCAATGCGTACAGCAGCATGTTTGACGAAGAAATGAATCAAGCCAATTCGGACAATCAGAAAGGAGAATCAGACAATGAATGATTGGATCAACCATCCCGCAATGAAGAATATCGACCCGGTGAAGCTGGAACTGATCAAGACCGCGTCCAAGCAGACCCAGGGCAAGTCAGGCAAGTCCCTGGCTCCCGTGATGATGGCGCTGATTACCAGCGCCAACAAAAAAGGCGTCCGTTTTACCCCTGATGAGATGTCCTTGATCATCGCCGTTCTCAAAGAAGGGAAGCCCAAAGAAGAGCAGGAGCAGATTGAGAACATGGTAAAGATGGTGACCACCTACATGAAAAAGGGCGGTGCCTAGGCAGTGTCCTGATACCGCCGGGCAGCCCCGCCCTTTCCAAGCGTTTCAAAAAAGCAAGGCGTGCAGTTTGTACGCCTTGCTTTTTTATATCTAGAAGCCTTCTTCCTTTCGCATCATGCGGATTTCGCGTCTTTTTTTCGCTCTCTCCCACTCTTCCCGCTCTTCGTCAGTCTCCAGTTCAAGCCTTGGAACCTGAGTCGGCTTATCGTTTTCATCCAGCGCCACCATTGTAAAGAAAGCATGGTTGATCGGCGTGCGTTCTCCCTCCAGGGATTCCTTATAGGTATCTACCTTGACTTCCATGGAAGTATTTCCCACATACGTCACCTGCCCAATGATGACTACCACGTCTCTTTGGTAAGCGCCTCTTAAGAATCTTAAGTTATCAACAGAAGCGGTGATCACGTTCATATGGGTATGCCGTTTTCCCACCAGTCCGGCCACCTCGTCAATCCACTGCATCAGCATGCCTCCAAACAGACGGCCTGCCGCGTTCAGGTGGTTAGGCCGGACCATATGAACGGTCTGCACCATTGATTCTGATACTTTTTTACTCTTTATACTCATTTATGACACTCCAATCCATATACTTTGGCAAGTTCCATGTATTCCTGCAGATTTGCTTCATTATCGCAGAATATCGGAAATTTCAAATCATAGTTTCCCCACAGCATCGCTTTTTTATCAGCAAAATAAAATGTTGAAAACAGCCAGTTCCTGGCTGTGGCCATCACAAGGAAGTCCAGCATCCATTCCTCTTTAAGCGGGTAATATACCTGTCCGTCGGATGCCTGGAACGCTTCTGCCATTTTAAGCTGCGGACCCTCCAGGCATGCCCGGAATCTTTCCTGGGACTGCGCATCCAGAACCGGATAATAGAAGTCCGCAAAAACAGCCCCCTTATTCTCGCTATATAGTCTCCTGATGAAAACAAGCATATCGGATTCGTTATTTGCAGATATAATCGCGCTTCTGTATAACGCAAATGCCTCATCCAGCTTCCCGGCATGCAGGCACCCTGCCTTCAGCAGTTCTTCCTTCGATATTGAATGTACCATGACTTGCCCTTCCCTACTGTTTCCTACAATTTCTTTCTATTCTTTTCTTGCCAGACTCTTTCATTATAGCACAAGATTTGATATACTTAAATTAATTTTATGTACTTTCCATTGTACAATGATACAGATAGATGACAGATGATCAAAGGAGAAACGCGAATGAGGAATATCAAATTAACGATAGAATATGACGGCAGCCGCTACCAGGGCTGGACCCGCCTTGGCAAGGAAGAATCCAATAATACGGTATCCAACAAGATAATAGAAGTTTTAAGAAAGATGAGCGGCGAATATCTGATCGAGCTGAACTGCGGATGCCGCACGGAAGTAGGCGTCCATGCCTATGCCCAGATCGCCAACTTCAAGACGGAGTCCAAGATGGATGTCCTGGAGATCAAGCATTATCTCAACCGCTATCTTCCCATGGATATCGCCATCACGGAGGTTGAGGAGGTATCGGATCGTTTCCACGCCCAGTTAAATGCCACCTCCAAGACTTACGTTTATCGCATGACCATCGATGACGTTCCAAGCGTATTTGACCGGAAGTACACCTACCACTGTTTTAAGATACCCGATAAGCGGGTGATGCAGCAGGCTGCCATGCTTTTGATCGGAAAGCATGATTTCAAGAACTTCTCCACCGCGAAGAAGAGCAAGTCCACGGAACGACAGATATTTGAGATCGAGGTATATGGGGATACGGAGGAGATGCAGATTCTGATACATGCGGATGACTTCCTGCACAATATGGCGCGCCTCATCATAGGCACGCTGATGGATATCGGCTTTGGCACCAGAAGAAAGGAAGATATCGAGGAGATTTTCGCGGGCAGACAGCCGGCAAGCGCTCCCTGCGACCCCAAAGGACTTTATCTTCAGGAAGTCGCCTATTAAGTCATAAAAAGGGAAGCCTTCCTATCTGGCTTCCCTTATCATAAGCGTCTTATCTTCGCCGCCTACCACTTTATAACCATAATTTTCATAAAATCTCACCGCATCCCTGGTACGAAGGATTCCTCTAAGATGTCCTTCCTCTTCTATAATCTTATCCATCAGGATGCTTCCCAAGCCCTGGCGGCGTAATTTCTCATCAATAATCACATCGCATAAATAGAACATGCTGACTTCATCCGTGATCACTCTTGCGTATCCTGCCATATATCCATCCGGATCATACAGGCCATAGGCTTTGGACTGCTCCATGCCCTTGCGGATCATCTCCTCGGATCGGTCTTTGGCCCAGTAGGACTGCCGCATCAATTCTACCACCCTTTTAAAGTTCAGCTTCCTTCTGTCGGAACTGGCTGCATATCCGGCCTCCACGGAGTCCTGCCTTGAACCTTCTCTTTGGATCTTATCGCGTACATCCCGGGATATGGCATCCCGGAGTTCCTTCATATATGGAATATCACGGCACTGCTCCTGCCCATGCGTAAGCTGAAGCTGGTACTCTAACGGCAGCCAGGTGTCAATCGAAGCCTCGTTGTGCTGGATGACCGCCTCCAGCTTATCCAGGGCGCAGGCCAGCCTGGACTCGGGAGTCTGCTTCTTGTGTATCTCCCTGAATATTTCCTGAAGTTCCTCTTTATATGGGTAGGGAAGCATATCCGCGATTTTCTCAAGCGCCTCCTCTTCCCTGCGTTCGTCCTTTTCATCTTTCCAAAAGCAGGGCACATCCCCGGTCACCGCCTCTCCCAGATCGTGGAACAGGCAGAGTCTGATTACCCGGTCCATGTCGTATTGGGGGAACTCCTCCTTTACAAGCCAGGCGAACACACACAGGCGGTAAGTATGCTCTGCCACGCTTTCCTGTCTCCCGCCGGAAGTCCAGGAATGCCGCGTGTAACACTTTAATTTTTCTGCAAGCGCCAGAAACTCTGATAATGTGCGGTAATCCATCTTCTATCCCTCTATGATCTTGACATAGAATGTACGGTTCCTTGGTCCGTCAAATTCACAGAAATACACATCCTGCCAGATGCCAAGCACCAGTTCTGCGTCATGCAGGATCAAAGTCTGGGACGGCCCCATGAAGCTGGTCTTAATATGCGCGTGGGAGTTGCCTTCCATGTGCTGGTAATACCGGGTCCTGGTAGGAAATGATTCTTCAAGTCCATAGAGCATATCATGCACGACATCCGGATCCGCGTTCTCATTAATGGTAAATCCCGCCGTCGTATGGGGAGAGTAAATTACGACGATTCCTTCTGATATGTGACTCTTTTTAATATCTTCCCGGATCATATTGGTGACTTTGGACATCTGCTGGGAATCGTTTGTCGCTATGTGGTGTTCGTAGAGATTCATCTTCTTTCCTCCTTCTTCTGCTAGGCTTCCAGATATTCTATCAGCGCCTTGTATTCTTTCTTCATAGCCTTATAGCCATGCTCATAGAAATGCATCAGCGTATCATAATCCTTCTCAAGCCTTGACACTGTAGGGATCAGCGGCCTGAGCACGAATATTCTTCCTTCTTCCTCCAGCCGTTCTACCAGTTCCATCTGCCTGTTATATAC
Source organism: [Clostridium] scindens (assembly GCF_019597925.1). Lineage (NCBI taxonomy): Bacteria > Bacillati > Bacillota > Clostridia > Lachnospirales > Lachnospiraceae > Lachnoclostridium > [Clostridium] scindens. Next base: position 2,262,705 of record NZ_CP080442.1, read on the forward strand.
ATGATTGCGCCGTATGGTGGTACGTACCAGATTCGGATACTTTTTATAGGCTCTCCGGTACAGATTGGCTACCGCCTTCGTGGTAGGCTTCTTGCGGTATCCCGGATTCCTGGTCAGGATCAGGACAATCTTATCATTTCCCTTCTCAAGCGCCCTTTTAATCGGAATCGAATCCGCCAGTCCTCCGTCCAGATAGGGAATCCCGTCCACATTCACGATAGGGGATACCAGCGGCATGCTGCTGGAGGCCCGGCACAGTTTCATAAGTCTGTCTCTGTCGCCCTCTTCCTTCATATATTCTGCCCGTCCAGTCTCACAGTTCGTAGTCACGATCTCGCACTCCATCTCCGAGGCAAAATAGGTTTCAAAGTCAAAGGGAAACAGTTCATTGGGATACTTGTCAAATACCATATCCATATCTAGCAGGCTCTTTTCCCGTATGAACTTAGTAAATCCATAATAATAGTTATACTCTTTCTCCTTGTGTATCATACAGTCCCTGGTTCTGCCGGGCTGCTTGGAAACATAGTCCACTCCATTGCAGGAGCCGGCCGATACGCCGATCACATGGGACAGATACAAATCCTGCTCCATCAGATAATCCAGGGCGCCTGAAGTAAACACTCCCCTGGTAGCCCCTCCCTCAAGTACAATCGTTGCTGTCGTCATAATTTTATACCCCGCTTTCTTACTTGCTATTATATACCCATTTTCACTGGAAATGAAACTGTATCTTCTCCAAATCTCTCAATTTCCAGAAATTAATTGCTATTTCACATGATATTTGTTAAGATAGGCTGGGTATATAATATGAAAAGATCAAATATATAAGGAGCATACAGATACTATGATCAGTACAAGCAATGTGACGCTACGGGTCGGCAAGAAGGCCCTGTTTGAAGATGTTAATATCAAGTTTACCGAAGGAAACTGCTATGGCCTGATTGGCGCCAATGGCGCGGGAAAATCTACCTTTCTAAAGATTCTCTCCGGACAGCTGGAGCCAACCAAGGGCGATGTCATCATCACTCCGGGGGAGCGTCTGTCTTTCCTCCAGCAGGATCACTTCAAGTATGACGAATATCCCGTCCTGGACACTGTAATGATGGGAAACGCCAGACTTTATGAGATTATGAAGGAAAAGGAAGCCATCTATGCCAAAGAAGATTTCTCCGATGAAGATGGCATAAAAGCCAGCGAGCTGGAGGCGGAATTCGCCGCCATGAACGGATGGGAGGCAGAATCCGATGCCGCTACTCTTCTGAACGGCCTTGGCATTTCCACGGAATATCACTATGAGATTATGAAGAACCTGAATGGCCCGGAAAAGGTCAAGATTCTTCTTGCCCAGGCACTGTTCGGCAACCCGGACATTCTGCTTCTGGATGAGCCTACCAACCATTTGGATCTGGACGCCATCGCCTGGCTGGAAGAATTCCTGATCAATTTTGAGAATACAGTCATCGTCGTATCCCATGACCGGTATTTCCTGAATAAGGTCTGCACCCAGATTGCGGATATTGACTATGGAAAGATCAAGCTCTATGCCGGAAACTATGACTTCTGGTATGAATCCAGCCAGCTTCTGATCCGTCAGATGAAGGAAGCCAACAAAAAGAAGGAAGAAAAGATTAAGGAACTCCAGGAATTCATCTCCCGGTTCAGCGCTAATGCTTCCAAATCCAAGCAGGCGACTTCCAGAAAGCGGGCTCTGGAAAAGATCCAGCTGGATGATATCCAGCCATCCAGCCGTAAATATCCGTATATCGACTTCCGCCCGAACCGCGAGATCGGCAACGAAGTACTCACTGTCGAGGGACTCAGCAAGACCATTGATGGCGAAAAAGTGCTGGATAATATTACTTTTACTCTGAACCGCGAAGACAAAGTAGCCTTTGTGGGGGGCAACGAGCAGGCAAAGACCACGCTCTTCCAGATTCTCACCGGCGAGATGGAGCCGGATGAAGGAACTTATAAATGGGGCGTTACCACATCCCAGGCCTACTTCCCGCTGGACAGCGGAAAAGAATTTGAAAATGAGTATACCATCGTAGAATGGCTGACCCAATACTCCGAAATCAAGGACGTAACCTATGTCCGGGGCTTCCTGGGACGTATGCTCTTCTCAGGGGATGACGGCGTCAAGAAGATAAAGGTACTCTCCGGAGGCGAAAAAGTCCGTTGTCTTCTGTCCAAGATGATGATCTCCGGAGCCAACGTGCTGCTCCTGGACGAGCCTACCAACCACTTGGATATGGAAGCGATCACGGCGCTCAATAACGGGCTGATCAAGTTCCCGGGCGTGATCCTGTTCACCTCCCATGACCATCAGATCGTGCAGACCACTGCCAACCGTATCATGGAGATCGTGCCGGGCGGCAAGCTGATCGACAAGATCACCACATACGACGAGTATTTGGAAAATGACGAGATGGCCAGAAAGAGACAGACCTACACCGTCCAGAGCGAAGAAGACGATTAGGAATTATACCAAAAAATCGCTGAAGTCTCACGACCTCAGCGATTTTTCTTTAGGGGTGTTTTTTACAGCCCCGTTTATTTATCTTTCCCGCAAGTTCCGTCTGCCCAGCCTCTCCTTCAGCGTCTCGTAGACCCGGTCAAACTCCCGCTGCATCCCGTCTCCTTTGGCAGTGGATATGATCTCATGGCGTTTTCCCTGCCGGTCTGCAAGGAAGAGCACCTTTTTTACCTCTCCCTGGATTCCTACCTCCACCTTTCCCATATCTGCAAAAGCGTAGATGAATATGTCCTCTTTAAAAACCAGAATATAATCTCTGGCAATGATAACATGGCAGTCCGGAAATTCTGCCACATCGGGAGCGGTAAGCTGGCGGAAGAACTCTTCTTTATCCTCGATCTGATCCAGCTTGCCTTTCAGCCCGCTCCTGGCTTTTATATTCGTCATTGCAAGAAAGGCTCCGGCCACTGCCAGAATAGCCGCAATTACGATATTGGAAAACAAGCAGATAAAGGCCAGGGCCAGAAGGCTGCCCCAGACAATCATGCCCGTCTGCAGCCTCTTAGCCCTCTCCTGAATAAAATCATAGTATTTCTGCTCTCCTGCCGTCTGAATTCTCATCGTAGATTCCTCTTTAGATCCTGCCTAGCGGATTCGTTCCGGGAAGCCGATCTTTTTATGGACTTTCCGCAGCGTCTTATTGGCGAAGTATCCTGCTTTTTCCGCATTCTCCTTAATAATTCCGTCAATATACGCCTTGTCTTTCTCAAGCCTTGCCACTTCGTCCTGCAGAGGCTTCAGCACAGATACGACTGCCTCTCCTACCGCTGTCTTGAAGTCTCCGTATCCTCTTCCATCGAACTCTTTTTCTACTTCTTCCGCCTTCTTGCCGGTACATGCGCTGTAGATATCGATCAGATTCTTGATTCCCGGCTGTGCATCCCGGTATAGAACCTGGGCCTCGGAATCCGTCACAGCGCGTTTGCACTTGCGCATGATGGTATCCGGATCATCCATCAGATAGATGCTGGCATTGGGATTCTCGTCGGACTTGGACATCTTCTTGGATGGTTCCTGAAGGCTCATGATTTTTGCGCCTACTTTTCCGATGTATGCTTCCGGTACGGTGAATACATCCCCATAAATATTATTAAACCGCTCGGCAATGTCTCTTGTAATCTCAAGATGCTGCATCTGATCCACTCCTACTGGCACCACATCTGCCTGGTATAGAAGAATGTCCGCAGCCATAAGTACCGGGTAAGTGAAAAGTCCGGCGTTGATATTATCTGCATGCTTTGCTGACTTATCCTTGAACTGGGTCATCCGGTTCAGTTCGCCCATATAGGTAAAGCAGTTCAGGATCCACGCCAGTTCCGCGTGAGCGGATACATGCGACTGGTAGTAGATGCAGTTCTTCTTTGGATCAAGCCCTGCCGCTATATAGAGCGTAAGAAGCGCTCTCGCCCTCTTTCTCAAAGTCGCAGGATCCTGTCTTACCGTGATGGAATGCATATCGACAACACTGTAGAAGCATTCATATTCATCGCTCAGCGTAACCCAGTTCTTGAGTGCCCCCAGATAATTGCCAAGCGTCAGATTTCCAGTCGCCTGCATGCCGCTAAATAATACTTTCTTATCGTTCATCATCTTCTCTTCCTCCACGTCTTTTCTATTCTTCCCATGGCTCTATCTCATCGTCATAATAGGCCACATTCTCTGATATGATCCGGGGTATGCCGTCCGTCACTTCCACTTCCGTCACGGCACAATTTTTGTGGACTCCCACGCCCCAGTACCGGGACAGTTCCTCACCCCGGATATTGTTCAGCAGCCCAGCCAGCGCTGCTCCATGAGTCGTGATCAATATGTTGCTCAGCTGATACTGCCTTCTGCCGCAGATATCCCTAAGGAACTCGCCGGTACGCTCTCTGACGTCCATAAAATCTTCCCCTCCGCAAGGGGCTTCATAGTGCGCCGGGTCATCAAAGAACCTCCGAAACTTCTCCGGCAATTCCCAGTTGCTCTTTGAGCAGCATTTGCCTTCATAATCTCCGAAGGACATCTCGATAATTCTCTGATCCTCCAAAATCGGCGTCTTTCTGCCTTCCAGAATCAGTCTGGCCGTCTCCTTTGCCCTGCCAAGCGGGCTGGTATAGCATACTTCAAATGGTATGCCCGACAGTCCCTTTGCCGTCTTCCTCGCCAATGATCTTCCAAAATCATTGAGGGGAATGTCCACCTGGCCCTGAATTCTCCTCTTTTTATTCCAATCCGTCTCGCCATGCCTGACAATATATAACTTCATCATATGCCTCCTTAACGTACCTTGTTAGTATATCATACCTTCGAATGTTTTTCATAGTAAATTCACGTCAAAAATGCTATAATAACAACGAAAAAGAAAAGGAGCGTGTAAGTTATGGAAAAAATCACAAGTTTTACAATAGACCACCTTCGCCTGGTTCCAGGCGTGTATGTGTCCCGGATCGACTATGTAGAAGGCCATCCGGTGACCACCTTTGACCTGCGCATGACCAGCCCTAATGACGAGCCGGTGATGAACACTGCCGAAGTCCATACCATAGAGCATCTGGCAGCTACATTTCTTCGCAACCATGAAGAATATGCAGACAAGACGATCTATTTTGGTCCTATGGGATGCCGGACCGGCTTCTATCTGATTCTGTCCGGGGAATATCAGTCCCGGGACATCCTGCCTCTCATGAAGGAAATGTTTGCCTTCATAGCAGGCTATGAAGGGGATGTTCCAGGTGCCAGCGCCAGAGACTGCGGCAATTATCTGGATATGAATCTTCCAATGGCAAACTATCTGGCCCGCAAGTATCTGGATGAAGTACTGGAGAGCATCACCGAAGACCAGCTTCATTATCCCGAATAAAAGAACTGCGGCGAAGCAGGCCGGATGCCAGTCATCCTTGCCCCGCTTCGCCGTAATTTTACGATGCAGCACTGCACTTCTCTCAGTCCTTTTCCTCCATCAGGCCGTGGTCCATGATATAGCGCACCACATCTTTCACCTGAACCATATTCTTAACGTCCCGTATATCGATCTCCTTATCGCATCTGGCCTCAAACGCACAGACCATATTCGCCAGATCCATGGAATTAAATGCCAGATCATTGACAAATTCCGTGTCCATAGTAAGATTGCCTATGCCTGTGACTTCGTAGACTACCTCACGGAGGACCTCCAATACTTTTTCTTCCATCTATCCCGTCACCTCCCTGCGTTTTTTCTTCTGGATGGATGTCTTCTTAAATTCCGACTCTGTAAGCTTGACTGACTGGATCCTCTTATAATCAGGAAGCCGGTTATTTAATTTCGTAATTTCCTCCTGAACCTGTTCCAGCAGCTGGAAGGTATCATTCGTGTCAGCCCGTTCCTCATCAATGCAGATGAGCGCGGACAAGGTGACATCGTCTATGGCGGTCCCGGCCGATGCCCCATATACCATGACTTCCTTCACCAAAGGGATCTCCTGGATATAGCCTTCCAGTTCTTCCGGCACAACCTTTTTGCCATTGCTGAATACGATCAGATTCTTTTTTCTTCCGCAGATATGAAGATAGCCTTTTCTGTCCTTGTAGCCGATATCCCCCGTATGGAACCACCCATCGGTAAAACTCTCCTCTGTCAGCAGGGTATTCTTATAATATTCTTTAAAGACAGATGGGCCTTTTACCAGAATCTCTCCGTCGTCCAGCCGGATCTGCGTCTGCGGAATCGGAAATCCTACAGAAGCGGGGTTATTCTTTTTATTCATATTGCTGCCTATGAGCGGGCTGCATTCTGTAATTCCATATCCCTGATAGACTCCGACACCATACGCCTGCAGTTCTTCTGCAACTTTGACGCTTAACTGGGCGCCTCCGCAGGGGATAAACTTAAGGTTCGGCCCTACCAGCTGCTCCAGCGCCTGCTCATGATACGGACTGCATGGAAGATGCATCCTCTTCCTTCTCGTATACTTTTCAACCGCCTGCATCGCCCGTTCCCTGGTACCGGCAATTTCCTGGCGCCGATGCACTTCTTTCAGAAGATTTTCCATAATCATCGGCACTGCAACCAGTGTATCCGGCTCATAGAGCCTTAGATCCCTCATCAGCGTCTTAAGGCTCGTATTCATGCAGATATCCGCCCCCTGGGATATCCCGTCCAGCACTCCGCACACGAGGGAGTAAGTATGATAAAGAGGCAGCGGGTTGAACAGCCGCTCTCCCACCTTCACCAGCGACTGGGTGTGGCAGGCATTGAACATCATGTTGTACTGAGACAGCACCACCGGCTTGGATACGCTGGTGGTTCCTGACGTATAGACAATAGCCAGCGGATCGTCTTTTTCCACTTGCGGGCAGAATGAAAAGTCCTTCCACTGATTCTCCTTTTGCAGCTTCTCCCCTTCTTTGAGCAGGCGGTGATAGGAATCCTCTGCTCCTTCGCCGCGCATGATGACATACTGCATCTGGCTTCCCTTAAATACGTCAAGAAATGCCGCATCCACAAACACGCAGCAGGCATCCGCAAATTCTGTCATTGCCAGAATCTCATCTCCGGCCTGGTCTATGTCCACTGCGATAGCTATGCCTCCGATACAGCCTATCGCGCAGAAGGCAACCACCCATTCATAGGAATTCTCTCCTACGATGGCCACGTGCTTCCTGGCCAGTTTCTTCGTCAACAGCGAACCAGCCATTGCCCGCACGTCTGCTACGAATTCCTCGAACTTCACGCTGTGCGCCTGTCCTTTTAAGTCATAGGTGGTAATTACGCTTTTCCCCCGGTGCCTCTGCTCTACATCCATCAGGCACTGGGGCAGCGTCTGGTATTCTGTTACCTGGTTATAAATGATTTTCTGTCCCATATTCTTTCCTCTTTATCTTTTATGCATAAGTCCACTGTAATTCTTCGCTGATTGCATCATATCTTTCCAGTACCTTCAAAAATGCCTCCACCAGTTCTCCATCAAACTGCGTCCCGCTTCCGTCCTTCAGCTGCCTTATGCAATCCTCATAGGGCAGCCTCTTTCGGTAATGCCGGTCCGACATCATGGCGTCAAACGCGTCCGCGATGGATAGGATTCTCGCCTCTTCCGGTATATCCTTTCCTTTCAGTCCCTTGGGGTATCCTGACCCATCATAGCGCTCATGATGGGCGCATACGATAGCGCCCAAGTTATCAAACATGGTCATGCAGGAAAGGATCTCCTCCCCCACTCCCGGATGTTTCTTAATGCTTGCGTACTCTTCTTCCGTCAGTTTATCCGGCTTGCACAGTATGGCATCCGAGACTCCGATCTTGCCAATATCATGTAACAGGCCTGCCACCCGTACCTGGGTGATAAATTCTTGACTCCTTCCCAGTTCCTTAGCCAGCTCCACGCTGTAACGGGACACTCTGTCAGAATGGCCTCTTGTGTACAGATCCTTGGCATCCACCAGAAGCCTGAGCGCCTCCACCGTCTGCATATAACTGTTCTGTATCTTCATATTTGCTTCAGACAGGCACTTATTATTGGCGTTGATCAGCAGACGAAGCAGATTATTATGCAGCGCCGCACTTACCTGTTCCGCATAGACACTCAGCAGTTCCATAAGGGTCGGATCCTTTTCGCCCGGCTTGCTGATCCCCAGGATTCCTAAGACGACTTCCTTCCGATCCGATAGCGGGATCATAAGCCGATCATCATCCGCTATTATCTGTCCGCTTTCCATACTTTCATAGATGGCAGCGATATCCCCTTCATATTTCTCCTTTGTGATCTCTTCAAAGTCCTTGTCATAGCAGCCTTTTCCCTGAAATATATTTTCCGGCAGATCCAGCAGTTCTATATCCGTCAGTACATTATCCGGCTTGATCCAGACGAATGCGTCCTTGCAGCCAGACAGCTTCGCCAGTTCTTCCAGTATCCCCTGTGCGATCTCTTCTATGGGAAGCATCTTGTGCATCGGCGGGATAGAGGAAAGAATCTGTGACAGCCCTTCCTTATAGCGGTATATGGTATTCATATGCTGAATAGACTTTACGCAGCTTTCCACCAAAAGCTCCAGCTGGTCATAACGGTCGCTCTTCTCGCAGTACCCCTGTATATCCAGTTCCCGGATGGTGTTAAGCGGCGGAGCCAGTTCTTTATGCCCGGTCAGCATGATCACGAATATCTTCCGGTCAAATTTCCGCAGCCTTGCCACCACTTCATCCCCACAGATAGGACTCATAATAAAGTCCAGCAGAAGGATGTCATAATGCCGGATCTTAAGCTGCTCCAGCGCCCGCAGCGGATTGGACTGGGTCTCTACTTCATAGCCCATAGACCGGAAATTTGCCCCCAGCGCATCCAGTATATTCTGATCATCATCCAGGATCATCAGTGTATATCCATTTTTCTTTTCTCCAGTTTTGTTTTTGCGCATCTTTTTATCCTCTTCTTCGTAACTTACTCGCCTTCCATCGGTATCGCGGCATAGAACGTAGCACCACCTTCTTGATTATTCTCAAACCACATCTTGCCGCCGAACTTTCCTCTGACAATCTCCTCCGAACTGTACAATCCTAATCCGGTCCCCTTAATGCCTTTCGTCGTGTACATAGATCGGAACAGTTTTCTGCCTACTGTCTCGGATATCCCCGGACCGGAATCTCTGACCGAAAGAATGACCTCTTTCTCCTCTTTGACTGCCGTCAGAATAATATTTCCCCCGTGCTCCTCCATTGCATCGCAGGCATTGTCCACCAGGTTATTCAGAACCTGTACCAGATTGTTCACATCTCCCCGGATCACCGTGTTTTCCGGCAATTCGTCCTTAATCATAAGGTGGCAGCCGTTCTTGACCAGTTTGCCCTTCAAGAACATCTGTACCCTTTTAAGCGCCTCTTCAACGGTGAATTCGCTTTCCGAAGACGTGCTGAGGTTCGCGGCCATACCTTTTACCGTGGTGATAATATCTGACATATACGAGCAGCATTCCTGGATCTTTCCCAGCCACTCTTTCATTTCCCCGGCAATCTCCTGATGATCCTCGGGGGTCACTTCCGGGTCGCCGATGCTGTCATAATATTCCTTTACCAGATTATCCAGAGCCTTTACATCTCCCGAGATTGCCATGATGGGAGTCTTTAGATTGTGGGATATGCTGCCGATCATCTGTCCAAGAGAAATCAGCCGCTCTCTTTCCATGGCACGGCTTAAGCTCTGCTGCTTGCGCTTCATCTCCTCCTTAAGGCTGGTAACGTCCCGGAACATGGCCACAACGCCAATCAGGCGGTGCTTCTGCAAAATAGGCGTAAGCTCCACGGAGTAATAGATCTTCCCTTTATCGCCCAAAACTGCCTGCTCATAGGATATGGCATGAATGGATTGCTTGCACACGTCAAAGAAATTCAGAAGATTGTAGATGACATTCTTCTTTCGCTCTTCCAGTTCATCTACAATGACGTTCAAATAAGAATTCACGCTCATTTGATAGGAAGCTCCGAATATATCATCGAACACCGCATTCGAATATATGATGCAGCTGTCTGCCGACAGGATGACATAGCCTTCCGAGATATTATCCACCATATTCTGGAGGGCAAGCGGCTTGATGTTCAGGAAATTCAGGTAATAAACTGCAATTCCATGGCAGACTATGGTAAATAGGAATGCGATCGGGGTTGCGGCGATCGACAGATACACAATCTTTAATGTAACCAGCACGTTTACCGCCAGTGGAGCCAGAAGTCCCCCGATATACAGGCTTACCTGTCCGAACACTCTTCTGTGCCGGTTCCGGAACCCATAGCGCATCATGATGAATACGGACAGAATACAGTAGATATAATACTGTCCTCCCGACAGGATAAACAGCGGGCCAAACCGCACCTCCGAAGCATAGATGGAAAAATGCTTATAAAACAGATGGTGAAGCGGGTTCGTAAACACAATCAGCGAAGTGATGACCGGCAGCACATAAATCAGCCAGTAACACCTGGGAATCTTCACCAGATTCTTCGTATAGGTGATGGATGTCATCAGTATGGTCACCACCATCAGTGCTGAGCAGGCGCAGGTGATGGCATCCAACACCTGCAGGCTTCCCAGGCTGTTGGTGATAGTCATCCCATTGATTGCGATCAGCCAGATCAGAAGGCAGATTGCAGAGAATAAGTAAAGTTTCTGGACAACCAGCAATTTCCCCTTGATAATGCAGCTGATAATGAAAAATGCCAAGATTGCCACGGCAATATCTATGATATGGGCCGTCAATGTCGTCATAGCCTCACTCACCTCTGCTTTCCATAAAACATATCTTTAATATCTCCGGATCCGGCTCTGGCCAGCAGAATCCGATCTTTGCCAGCGCCTCCTGGGTCTTTCTGCAATCCATAATCATATGGGAAGCGGCCAGTTCGCCTGAGAACCAGCTCTGCGAAAGTGCCTGTATATAAGGCGAATCCGACGAAGCACCTGCGATCTCAAGTTCCCGCTCGAACTCCCGGCGTCCTACTGCCTGAATCTCCCCGCAGCCATCCAGTATCTTCCGGATGGATATTTCCTTCGGATTAAATATATGAAATGCTCCTCCTGTCTCTTCTGAGAGTCCTACAATGGCTTTGGCAGCCAGATCCACATAAGTGGTCTCCAGACCTATATCACCTAGTTCCTCCGGCATCTTTCCGAATTCCAGCAGTCCCTTAATCAGCCGGTAATATGCATTGCTTTCCTGATTTTTCTGGAACTTCCCTGAGTAAGAATTGCATACCACTCTGCCTACCCGGAATATTCTGGCCGCCAGCCCCTCTTCCTGAGCCTTCGTCACCTCATACTCGGCAAGCATCTTGCTCTTGGCGTACGGATTCTCCATCCAGTTCTGGCCTACATCCAGATCCTGTTCCTCAAAGATGGCCTTTGCCTGCGGCGCATCCAGCAGATATTCCCCTGCCACGCTCACCGTAGAGATATGCATGTAAGATGCGCGGGCTTCCCTCGCGAATTCAATGGCTCTCTTGGTTCCTGTCACATTGGTCTTAAGCAGTTCATCCTCCGGCGCGAAATGCCTGACATCCGCCGCACAGTGATATACCACGGCTGCCTCGTCTGCAAGCCTTGCGAAGTTCTCGTCATCCAGTCCGAAATGTTCCTGGGTGAGGCTGCCGACTACAGGAATCAGAAGGTGTTGATGCTCCCGGCAGAATTGGGGGCCAAAATGCCACTGCAGCGAATCATACAGCCGTTTCTCGTCGCCCCTTACCAGGCAGTAGGCCTTCTTCCCGGCATCCGCCAGTTCCTTGACCAGATAGCTTCCCAGATATCCGGTTGCCCCTGTGACCAGCGCCGCGCCTTCTTTTACAGGAATGCACGGAACTGTAGGCAGGTATCTGGGGAGTCTTGGCATATCCATGCCATCCGAGGTCGCCTTCTTTTCTTCTTCCGGCTCTGCCTGCCTTTTGCAAAGCCTGTCAATCTGCTCTCTCAGAGTCGGATAATGATAGAAATCATTGATGGAAAATGCCAATTGTCTCTGATGATACTGATTCAATATAATAATTGCCGTAAGGGAGGTCCCTCCCTGCTGGAAAAAGGATACGTCAGGATCCGGATCCTTACCCAGAACCTCGCTCCAAATTGCATTCAGCGCACCTTCTTCTGTCATGGGCTTCGCCTCGCAGGCCTTCTCGCCGGCTCCTGGCATTGCCTCCTGCTTCTTCTCCATAGCCGCCAGCTGGTTCAAATCCGTCTTTCCGCTGGCCGTCCTTGGCAGTTCATCTAAAAGGATGATTTCGGACGGAAGCATATAGTCCGGAAGCCGATCCTCAAGATAAGCGCGCATCTCCTTTTCCTGGTATTCCTTCTTTGGAACCACCGCGCCTCTAAGGAATCTGGGAATTCCATCCTTCATGATGGGAACCACCGCTGCCTCCTTAGCCAGCCCGGATTGAAGCATGACGGTTGCAATCTCCACTGGCTCAATCCTGTGTCCATTTAACTTCAGCTGGGTATCCACCCGCCCGATACACTGCCAGTTTCCATCAGCCCGCTGTCTTCCCCGATCCCCGGTCTTATACATCTTTTCCTTCGGATTCTGGATATCCGGGACGAAAACTTCGCTGGTCAGTTCCGGCTGGTTGATATACCCGGCCGACAGGCACTCTCCGGCAATATAGATCTCTCCCACTGAGGTGGGAAGCACCGGCTTTTTCTCCTCATCCAGAAGATAATAGCGGCAGTTCCCGATCGGCTTCCCGATATGAATGCTGCGCTCCATGCGGATCTCTCCCTGACAGTTATGCACCGAAGTCTCCGTAGGTCCATAGATATTGAATATCCGCGCTTCAGTAAGGGCGCAGAGCCGGTCTTTTAGTTCCATGGTCCATGGCTCTCCAAGGAGGATGATGATCTGAATGTCCGCCAATGCCTTGCAGAAACTTTCATCGTTCAGGCACATCAATATCCTTGACGGAGTCAGCTGCAATATGGAAACCTTGTCTCTTCGGATTCTTTCTGCCATCTTCCATGGAAGCATCATCTCTTCCTCATCGGCAATGCTGATTCCGTGTCCCTTTGCGGATGCCAGGATGGTCTCCGTCGTAAATACGTCAAATACACAGTTGGACGCACATAAAATCTTCTGCTCCTGTCCTCCCAGAAGCGGATCTAAATGTGCCATCAAGTTGGACAGGGACTTATGAAGCATCTTTACCCCTTTGGGCTTTCCGGTAGATCCGGAAGTGAAGATGACGTTGGCTACATCTTCCGGGGAGTTTGCGGGAAGCGCTGTTTTTGTCACTTCCTGCGGCCCTTCATATTTTAAGACCTGGCAGGGCATATCATCTAATGGCTCTGTCTCCTTGTCGTACACAGCCACTTTCACGTCTGCCTGCCTGAGCATGTAGCGTATCCGTTCCTTTGGGAACATCGGATCTATGGGAACATATGCGGCCCCTGCCTTCAGGATTCCAAACATCATTACCAGCATGTCGCCATTTCGCCTGGTCAAAAATGCCGCCTTATCTCCCGGCAGGACACCTTTGACAAGCAGCATGGCTGCCAGATTATCCGACCGCTCCTTCAATTGCCGGAAGGTATAATATCTGCCTTCTCCCCATTCCACGGCTCTCTTATCCGGCATCAGATATGCCATATCATCCATAGCCTGATCTACAGTGGCGCAGTCATAGGGAGTCCGCATACGGTTTGGCTGTTCGACAAGCCTCAGCCGATCCTCGTATCCAAGCCATGGAATGTCTCCCACCATGGATACGCCTCCATTAAGGACTGCGCGTATTCCCTGGATCAGGCATCTTCCATAGAATGCAACTGTCACCTCATCAAACAGGGAGGCCGCATATTCTATCGAGAACCGATAATGACCATCTATACAGGTAGCCTCCAGATGCAAGTCGATCTTGACCGAATGCGTGTCATAAGGCACATAGGAAAGTTCCGCCTCGCCTAAGACCGTCGTAAGACATGATACCGGAGTCAGGCTGAACAACGTGCTATACAGCGGATTGCGCCCCTGCTCGCGCTGCTCGTGGGCCAGGCCAATTATCTCTTCCAGGGAAATATCCTGATAATCCTGAATCCCTGCAACCAATTTCCTGACCTTCCCAAAGTAATCTTCTATCGTCTGTGCCCCCTCGACATCCAGAAAGATTGGCAGCGTATTGACGAAAACGCCCGTCATCTTCTCAAGTCCCGGATTACGCCTTCCTGAAAATGGAGAGCCTATGGCTGCGGTATCTTCGCGGGCAAAACGCCCCTGCATCATAGCGAATACTCCCAGCAGGAACATATAAGGCGTAATCTTCTTATCCTTGCAATACATCTTGAGGCTCTCATCCAGTTCTTCCGGCAGTTCAAATCCATATCTGCCTCCGGCCCCGTCGAATTCGGAAGGCCTGGGCCTGTCCGGCACAAAAGCGCTCTTTGGGATCTTTTCCGGGAGAATCTTCTTCCAGTATTCCCTGCACTCCACGCCGGCTGTCTCCTTATTTTCATTTACCCACCATGCAAAATCTACATAGGAGAGTTCCGGCAGATGAACCTCTTTCTGGCAATAGTAGTCATGAAGACGCTCAAATATGATCTGGCTGCTGATTCCATCCGATATAATATGGTGCATGTCAATGATGATATAGGGCTCATTTCCTTCCGCCTTCACCATTGCTGCCCTGAAAAGCGGCGCCTTCTTAAGATCAAATGGCCGGACGAAGTGTTCCATGGCTTCCTCTATACGGCCGCACTCCATCCATTCCAGCTTAAAGTCTGCCTGGCTGCTGATCCTGGCGATCAGTTTTCCCTCCTGCATCTCAAACTGTGTCCGCAGCAGTTCATCCTCTTCTATCATCCGGGCCGCTGCCTGCTCCAGGCGCCCAAAGTCCAGCCAGGCGCTGGCCTTGAAGGCTGCCGGCATATTGTAGCCTACCTTTGTGGCATCCTGACTGTGCATGACGAAAAATCCGGACTGTACCGGAGTCGGCGGATACCAGCCTCTCTCCCTTGCCTTAGGAATCCTGCGGCCTTTTAGGATGCTCTCTTCAAGACCGGCTCCGCGAAGGAGGCAGGCAAACCTTCTCACCGTGCTATTGGCATACAGGTCCTGTATCTGAATCACTTTCCCGAATTCTTTCTCTGTCTCGGTCAGCATAAATACCGCATTCAGGGAATCCCCTCCGGATAAGAAATAATCCGAATGAATGCCAAGGCCGGGCTTTTCCAGGATCCTCTGCCAGATGGCAAGAATCTTTTCCTCCCATTCATCAGCCGGGGCTTCTTCCATGTCGGGTAGTTCCGGCTTCGGAAGCCTTCCAACATCAATCTTTCCATTACCGGTTACCGGCAATTCTTCTACCCTTGCGGCATATACCGGCAGCAGATACCTGGGCAGATAAAGGGCTCCGTAGGAAAGAAGGGCCTCCCCTTCCAGTTCCTCTTTTGCCATATAATAAGCGATCAGCTGGCTCTCGTATACGGTCACTGCAACCGCGTTTACCAGCGGATGCCTCCCTAATACGGACTCTACTTCCGCCAGTTCGATTCTATGTCCCAACAGCTTCACCTGGCTGTCATTGCGGCCAAGATACAGGATACTTCCATCATCCGTCCATTTTCCGATGTCACCCGTCTTGTACATGCGTTGCCCTTCCATAAATGGATCTTCTACGAAGCGCTCCCTGGTCAGTTCCTCCCGGTTATGGTACCCTCTCGCCAGGCATTCCCCGCCAATATACAATTCTCCGGCTGAGCCCACTGGAAGCGCATTCCTGTTTTCGTCCAGGATATAGATCCTGCAGTTGGAAAGGGGACGTCCGATCGTAACCGGTCCTTTTCCGTCCACTGCCGCATGGCTAACGGCAACGGTTGTCTCCGAAGGACCATACTGGTTATAAAGGGTCGCCGACGTATAATCCCGCAGTTTAAGATAGGTGTCCGGTCCCAGGACCTCCCCGCCGCAGATCAGCGTCTCTATATGGGACAGGGAGCGCAGGAATACCTGATCGTTCTGGTAGGCTTTAAGCCTGGAAGGAGTCAATGCCATGAATCCCACATCGTAGTCCATGATCAGCCTTCCAATCTTCTGCGCGTCATTCATCTCTTCTTCCGTAGCCATCACGATAGTGGCCCCATTCAGAAGGGCAATGACGCTCTCCAGAAGAAATGCGTCAAACCCTACATTGCAGATAGACAGTACTGCCCCCTTTGGGTACAGATCCTTAATCGCCTCTTTTAGATTCATCACGCTGTGCTGTTCTACTTCCACGGCTTTGGCGCTCCCTGTGGTCCCGGAAGTATACACAAGGTATGCCAGGTCTGTCGGCTTTTCCTCTGGCGGAAGTATCTCTATCCTCTGGCTGCCATACAATTCTTTTAGAGTCCTTGCCGCTATATCCGTACCAGGCCAGGCTAGAAAATCGTCGGTAATACAAAGCGCCGCCTGACTGTCTTTTAATAAGTCCGCGATCCTTCCCTGAGGCTGCGCCGGATCCATCAGCACCCAGCTGTTGCCGGACAGGATGATTCCGCACAAGGCTGCAAGCAGTCCTTCCTCCCGCCGTAACAACAGGGCAACCGTATGCCTGCCTTCCGGCAGAAGCTGTCGGATTCCTCCTGCGATACAGGCTGCCTCATCCATCAGCTGTTCATAGGAAATCCGCTTCCCCCTGCAGATCAGCGCGATCTTCCCTTCATTCTCTCTTGCTGCCTCCAGAAGGCTCTCTCCAATCCCGGCGTTCCTGTCATACCAGGCATCCGTTTTATTAAAGTCAAAGATTACACGTTCTTCCTCTTCTTCTTCCAGGATGGGAAGTTTGCCCACAGGCAGGTCCGGATTCTTCAGCGCCTCTTTCAGGATCTTTACCAGGCGGCCATGCAGCGCGTCAATCTCAGACGCAGAGAATATCTGGGTCAAGTAATCGTAATCCACTACGAACTGATTGCTGGCATCCCTGCTGCTTAAGTGGATGCACAAGGTCTCGTTCTGGTAGCCGCAGTACATCCATCGGCCCTCCAGCGTCACGTGGGCCCCTCTCAGATGATCCATCTTGCCATTCTGGTAAGAAAGAACGATCTCGAACAGCTGGTCTGACGCCACCTCATTTCCCGCGTTAGCCAATTTCTTAATGTCCTCGAAAGGCAGCCTCTGATGATACAGCAGATGAAACCAATCGTCTTTTAACTTATCATTGAACTCATTCCAGGTAGATGCCGTATCCAGTTCATTTACAAAAGGAAGCGTATTGACAAACATTCCTCCTGACTGCTTTTCCTTGTAGTTCAGCCTGTTGATCGTAGGAACCCCGATACAGAATCTCGCCTGTCCTCTTACCCGCCTCAAATAGATGGCAAGAGCCATATAGAACACTGCAAACGGGGATACCTTCTCCTGCTGGCAATACCTTGCGATCATGCGGTTCAGGCGGCCGGGAAGCGGATAGGACCTTCGAAGTCCCACGGGGCTGATATGGGCGCACTGATGCTCCTTAGCCAGTGCCGGCAAGATATCTCTTAACTGCTCCTTCCAGTAATCCCGGTCCCTCTGATAAACCTTCGACTGCATATATTTCTGCTCAGATTCAATATGAAGCCTGTAATCAGGCGCAATCTGACACTGTGTCTCTTTATTCTGCAATAATTGAAAATAGTTATAAATAATATGATTTGTCACAAGCGCATGCGACCATGCATCCGCAACAATATGATGGACTCTTGTCAATATTCCGCCTGAACTGTCTGACCGCTTAAATATAAGCATTTGACAAAGCGGAGAATCACATAGCGTAAAATGTTCTCTTGCCACAGACTGATACCAGGTATCAATCCCCTGTTCATTCGTTCCTGTAAAATCGAAAAATTCCGCTCTCCCGGGAATCTCTTCCGAGATATATTGGCACGGTCTGCCATCCCTTACGGTAATTCTAAGCCGCAGGGTTGGGAATGCCTTGTATGCAAGTTCTATACATCTCTGAAGGTATTCAATATTCAAATTTCCCTCTATCTTAAGCGCCGTGCAGATATTATTCATAGGCAGGCCTGGATGTGCCGATTCCAGGTTCCAGATATTCTGCTGGCTATATGATAAAGGAAAGAAATCTACTGGCGTCCTCTCATTTTCTTTTCGTCTCTCCATCGTCTGCCTCATCCTCTAGTATATAAAATCTCTCATTATCAGTAATGTATTTATTATATAACAAACCTATGGAAAGCACCAGATGATTTACGTCAATTTTTCTCCCAGCCACACCCCCACGATACATCCGGCCACGCTGAGCAGTATATAAAGCAGGGCAGCCGCCCTCTGTCCTTGTTTAAGCATTCTTAACGATTCCAGGGAGAAGGTGGAAAAAGTAGTGAAGCCGCCGCATACTCCCGTTTTAAGGAACAGGACGGCGTAAGGGCCAGCCTCGCGCTTTGCCGCCAGACCCACGACAACTCCGATGAGAACGGCTCCTGCCAGATTCGTCACCAGCGTCAGCACCGGGAAATCGCCTTTCCAGGGAATGAGACTGATGATATATCTGAAAATGGCCCCAATCGCCCCTCCTAATCCCACCCATAAGAATCGGGCCATCATGCCTTAAGCACCTTGATCTGGCACATCTGCATCGCCTTCAACGCATTCTCATGGCTCTCTTTCGTAACTCCGGCGCAGCAGGCAGCATCCACAATGACCGGCACTTCCGGCAGGAATGCCTTTGCAATCATGGCATTGGAGATTACGCAGATATCCGTACACAGGCCTACGAATGTAATGGATTCGATACCAGTCTCCCCTTTTGCCTTTAAGTCCTGATCCTGGGCCCGAAGCAGGGGGCCTAACGCATCGCTTCCAAATGTACGCTTGTCAATGGGCATCTCTTCTCGCTCCGCTTCAATCTCTGGATGAAGTTCCCATCCTTTGGTTCCCTTGATGCAATGGGGAACCGGAAGGTTCCTGCCTTCCTGGGTATCCAGGTAGTTCTCGCTATGGGTGTCCCTGGTATAAAGGATACGCCCTTTAAATCCTTTGATCTTCTCCACCACTTTTGGCACGATCGCTACCGCTTCTTTCGTTCCCAGCGCTCCGTCAATAAAATCATTCTGCATATCTACTACCACTAAGATATCCATATTCCTGCCTCCTTTTCAGATTGTCTACTGCTTCTATTATATACGAGATCGCGCCAAAAGCAATTCCTTTTAAATTCCTACTGCATATTTCCCGGGAACCTGGGAATTCCATCAAAGCCCTTTTTCAAGTCCTCGTCGGTAGGGATATAGTCGGTCATCTCTTTGTTGTGGAACTTTTCATATGCCATCATATCAAAGTATCCAGTTCCGGTCAGCCCGAACACGATGGTCTTCTCTTCCCCTGTCTCTTTGCATTTGAGCGCCTCGTCAATGGCAACTTTGATGGCGTGGCTGCTCTCCGGCGCGGGGAGGATTCCCTCCACTCTCGCGAAACGCTCGGCGGCCTCGAATACAGCCGTCTGCTCCACAGACCGGGCCTCCATATATCCATCCGCATACAACTGGGAAAGAATGGAACTCATGCCGTGATAGCGAAGTCCTCCTGCATGGTTCGCAGATGGTATGAATCCGCTTCCCAGAGTATACATCTTTGCCAGCGGGCATACCATTCCGGTGTCGCAGAAATCATAGGCATATACGCCTCGGGTGAGGCTCGGGCAGGAAGCCGGCTCTACGGCGATAAAGTGATACTCCTTCTCTCCCCTTAATTTCTCTCCCATGAACGGAGAAATCAGGCCTCCAAGGTTCGAACCGCCTCCAGCGCACCCAATGATGATGTCCGGCGTAATTCCATACTTGTCAAGAGCAATCTTCGTCTCCATGCCGATGATCGACTGATGCAGAAGCACCTGGTTCAGCACGCTTCCAAGTACATAACGATACCCTTCGCTTCCAACCGCCACTTCCACAGCCTCTGATATGGCGCAGCCCAGGCTTCCAGTCGTGCCTGGATGCTCTGCCAGAATCCTGCGTCCCACCTGTGTCTCTTCCGATGGGGACGGTGTGACGCTGGCTCCATAGGTACGCATCACTTCCCGTCGGAAAGGCTTCTGCTCGTATGAGCATTTGACCATGAATACCTTGCAGTCCAGATCCAGATAAGAGCAGGCCATGGAAAGAGCGGTTCCCCACTGTCCCGCGCCCGTCTCCGTGGTCACTCCTTTAAGCCCTTGCTTCTTGGCATAGTAGGCTTGCGCGATGGCGGAGTTAAGTTTATGGCTTCCGCTGGTATTATTTCCTTCAAACTTATAATAAATCTTCGCCGGCGTATCCAGTTTCTCTTCCAGGCAGTATGCCCGTATCAGAGGCGCCGGACGGTACATCTTATAGAAATCAAGTATCTCCTGCGGGATATCGATATAACGGTTATCATTGTCCAGTTCCTGAGCTACTAGTTCCTCGCAGAATACGGCGGACAGTTCTTCTGCCGTCATAGGCTTTAAGGTTCCGGGATTCAGAAGCGGGGCCGGCTTATTCTCCATGTCCGCCCGCACATTGTACCATGTCTTAGGCATCTCGCTTTCTTCCAGATAGATTTTGTAAGGGATCTGCTTTTCTTTCATCACTTTCTTCTCCTTTCAATGCTGGGTTTCGGGACATGGTATTTTCAATGCCCGCCTGATCGGCGAAAGCAAAAAAAATACCCTTATCCCATACAATAACTATTGCAGGGACAAGAGTAGTATTATCAAAACTCCTGCGGTGCCACCCGGCTTGGTATATCTGATCCATATACCCACTCATGCGTACCATCATACGCGGACTTTGTTAACGGAGTACTCTCTCCGGCTCGCCTACTAAATATCTTCAACTTGCCCTCAGAAGCCCATTCCCTCTGGATTCAGCCTGCTGCAATCCCACCATCTGCAGCTCTCTGTGTGATGAATTTCCAAAAGTACTTACTCTTCCTCATCGGTTTAGTGACAATTTATCACGATAATTTGCTGCTGTCAAGAACTTTTTTCAGACTTTTCTCTTATTGCATAAAAAGACCGGATACAACATGTGTATCCGGCCCTCATTCTCTTTCTAATCCGCTATAATTAAGCAACCTTAGCCTTTGCAAGTTCTGCCAGTGTTGCGAATCCTTCTGCATCGTTTACAGCCAGTTCTGCCAGCATCTTTCTGTTCACGTCGATGTTAGCCAGTTTTAAGCCGTGCATGAATTTGCTGTAAGATAATCCATTCATTCTTGCTGCAGCGTTGATACGTGCGATCCAAAGCTGACGCATCTGGCGCTTGCGCTGCTTTCTTCCTGCATATGCAGATGTGAGCGCTCTCATAACAGACTGTTTTGCAACTCTGTACTGCTTAGAACGTGCTCCTCTGTATCCTTTTGCTAACTTTAATGTCCTGTTGTGTCTTTTCTTAGCGTTTAATCCGCCTTTAATTCTTGCCATGTCCTATTTCCTCCTTCAAATCATCCCACATCTTACAGATATGGAAGAACTTTCTTCATGTTCTTTACGTTGGTTGCATCAGTAATGATTGGCTTTCTAAGATTTCTTTTTCTCTTTGTAGATTTCTTAGTTAAGATATGGCTCTTATAAGCTTTATTTCTTTTTAATTTTCCTGTACCTGTTTTTTTGAAGCGCTTTGCAGCTGCTCTATTTGTTTTAATTTTTGGCATGATAAGTTCCTCCTTAGATTTGTAATTTATTTTTAACGTTTTTCAGTTAAAACCATACTCATACTTCTGCCTTCCAGCTTCGCCGGCTTTTCAACCACTGCCACATCCTCAAGCAGTTTTGCAAAATCATCCAGAATGTGCTTGCTCTGCTGCATATGTGCCATCTCGCGTCCTCTGAAACGCAGGGTAACCTTTACTTTATTCCCTTTGCTGATAAACTTCTTTGCATTATTCACTTTCGTATTAAGATCGTTGGTCTCAATATTCGGGGAAAGACGCACTTCCTTTACTTCAACGGTTTTCTGCTTCTTCTTTGCCTCTTTTTCCTTTCTTGCAAGTTCATATCTGTACTTTCCATAATCGATGATCTTGCAAACTGGTGGCTGGGCTTTTGGAGCAATCTTCACCAAGTCTAACTCTGCTTCCTGTGCAAGTTTCATGGCTTCTCTTGATGACATAATGCCTAATTGTTCTCCATTCTCTCCAATCACTCGTACTTCCTTGTCTCTGATCTGCCCATTAATCATTAAATCGCTAATTGTCGTGCACCTCCATCATAAAATAAAAATAAGTGAATAGTTTACAGACTATCCACTTGCATACCCGCATAAAATGACCCTCTACGAGCCTTTATACTCAATATCAGACCAATAGTCACCCGATCGTGCTATGGTGAGAGTGGATACTCTACTTTGTTTATTGCTTCACGCAAGTTATAATTTACCACACCCAGTGTGGGGTGTCAACTGGTTATTTTACATTTTTTCCGCAGAAGTTACTGTTCTTCTTGAAAAATTTGTCCATTCATGTAATAATAGAGCATAATCTATTTTTTGGGATGACAGACTATATTGAGGAGGTTTTTAAACATGCAAAAAAGGAGCAACTTTTCCAGCAAATTGGGATTCGTGCTGGCTGCTTCCGGCTCAGCGGTAGGCTTGGGAAATATTTGGAGATTCCCTTACCTTGCGGCTAAATATGGAGGCGGAACATTTTTATTGATTTATCTGATTCTGGCGGTGACATTCGGCTTTGCGCTTATGACTGCCGAGATCGCTCTGGGACGTAAGACCGGATTAAGCGCTATCGGCGCTTTCAAGTCCCTGGATAAGCGTTTTGGCTTTTTAGGGGTACTTGCATCCATTGTTCCTATTATTATCTTTCCTTATTATTCCGTAATCGGAGGATGGGTAATCAAGTACTTTGCCGTATTTATCAGCGGCGGCTCAGCAGCCTCAGCCGGAGATACCTACTTCTCCGACTTCATCGGCGGCACTTTCGAGCCTTTGGGCTGGTTCTTCCTGTTCATGGCATTGACTGCGGTCATCGTATTGTTCGGTGTTGAAAAAGGAATAGAGAAGGTCAGCAAAGTCATGATGCCGATCCTGGTCGTTCTTACCGTTATTATTTCTGTATATGGCCTGACACTGGATGGAGCCATGGAAGGCCTCGTATATTACATACAGCCGCATATGTCGGATGTATCAGCCAAGACGATCCTTGCCGCTATGGGACAGCTCTTCTACTCCATGTCTCTGGCAATGGGAATCATGGTTACCTATGGCTCTTATATGAAGAAGGATAATAATCTGGAAAGTTCTGTTCGCCAGATTGAAATGTTTGATACCGGCATCGCTTTCCTTGCAGGCCTTATGATCATTCCTGCCGTATTCGCGTTCTCCGGCGGCGACCGTTCCGCGCTCAGCGCAGGTCCTGGACTGATGTTCATTACGCTGCCGAAAGTATTTGCCAGCATGAAATTTGGAGGGGCGATCGGCACGATCTTCTTCCTGCTGGTATTCTTCGCGGCTTTGACATCCGCAATCTCCCTGATGGAGACCATCGTATCCATCTTCCGGGATAAGTTCCACTGGGGACGAAGGAACGCATGCCTTTTCGTGGCAGTTCTTGCGCTGATCTTAGGCGCTCCGTCTTCACTGGGCTTTGGACCGCTAAGCTTCATCAGCTGGATGGGCATGTCCGTACTTGATATCATGGACTTCGCAAGCAACAGCGTCCTGATGCCGATCGTCGCATTAGGCACCTGTATCTTCGTCGGATTCATTATCCGTCCAAAGACGATATCCGACGAAGTAAAAGAGACCGATGGCAAGTTCAAGGCAGAGAAATTGTTCAGTGTCATGATCAAATGGGTTGCCCCCATCTTCCTGGTACTGATACTTGCAAGTTCCGTAGCAAGCGGCCTTGGCTGGTTCTCAATTTAACAGATTAATCAACTGGATTAGAAGGGCCTGATGGAAGGAATACCTCCATCAGGCCTTTTTTATATCCTGTCCCTATTCCACGATCCACGCTTCTATGTCTGTAGCCTTGGCATACTGCTCCATATATTTCTTCCCATACTCCAGCGCTTTTTCCAGATCCTCATTCCGGGAGAACGAATAGATCAGCGTCAGAACCTCCTTTGCGCTGTCCGTGATCATAGCCCGCTCGGAATCGCTTGTGGAACTTCCGATCGCTCCTTTCTCATCAGCCAGCACCGGCAGGTATTCTATATTGATCTCCTCCTTGCCGATTCCTTTATAGGTCTCGCCTTCCCGGCCCACCCGGAATACCAGTTCATCTTCTATATTCGCCGTGTCATAAGAGCCTACGGAAAATCCCGACTCAATGGAGATCAGATTGTTGACGTCCACCACGGTATTCACTTCATAAAGCCCTTTTCCCTGCCCGATTCTGCGGATCAGTGCCTCAGAAGACACTCTGTAGCGGCTTGGATCCTTGCCAAAAGCCTTATAGGCGGCCCTGGATTCCTTAATATTCGGAATCTCGTTGATTCCATAATCGAAGATATCATCTTTTGCCTTCTTAAAGATATCTTTCTTTAAATACTTCCACATCTCCTCATTCTTCTTTTCAACCTTGACTTTATACTGCAGGCAGCCCACTCTGACCGCCGGCCATAATTCCTTCATTTCCTGGTCAATCTTTAGATTCTTCCTCATTCTATGTCCCTCCTGCTGTCCATTTGGTTTTATTATACTGCTTTTTTTCTCCCCCACAACTTGTTTTTGAGCGAAAATACCTGTACTATAGAGTTAGAACCTATCGGAAACAGCATCAAAAGGAGTTGACACAATGGATCTTAGAAAATGGAGCGTACTGCTCGCAGTCGTTGACTACGGGAGTTTTACCAAAGCCGGTGAGGAACTTAACTATACCCAGTCCGGCATTACGCATATGATGAAATCCCTGGAACAGGAAGTTGGATTTCCGCTCTTTAACAAGGGCCACCACGGCGTCTCGATCACGAAGGAAGGAAAAGCCCTTCTTCCGGCAATACGGAATCTTCTCTCAGCCAACGAGTCGCTGAATCAGGAGATATCCTTCCTCAAGGGAGCCAAGAAAGGTACCTTGACCATCGGAACCTATATCAGCTGTTCCATACACTGGATTCCCGAAATCATCCAGGAGTTCCAGAAAGAGTACCCCGGCATTTGTTTTGAGATCAGCGAGGGCCATGAAGGCGATCTGATCGACTGGGTGGAGAACCACAAGGTAGATATTGGGTTCATCAGTTATCACGAGCATCAGCCTTACGAGTTCATCCCGGTCTGCGACGATCCTATGATGGCCGTGGTACCAAAAGGCCACCCCTTTGCCCAATATAACGAAGTACCCATCGAGTGGTTTGAAAATGCGCCTTTCGTCTGCTCTGAGTATACCTACGGCAACGATGTCCACCGAATCCTGAAGACCGCTGGAATAAAGCCGGATATCAAGTATACCACCAGCACGGATTTCTCGATCCTGTCCATGATCGAGCACAACCTGGGCATCAGCATACTGCCTGAGCTTGTTCTTCGCGGCCAGAGCGGTAATTTTGAGACGCGGCCTCTAAAGCCCCTCTCTTACCGGCGGCTGGGCATGGCTGTATCCTCCTTCCGGGATATGTCGCCTGCCATGAAAGTCTTCATCAAATATGCGCGGGACTATCTTCTGTCCTGACGTACATCGCCTATAATCCTTTTTCTCTACTCAAATAGTAATTGCAATTCCTACATTTCTACACTAAAATTGTAGAAAAAGGTTTTACCAGAAACCGTACATAAGAAAGGGAAAATACTATGGCAAAAAAAGGCTTAATCGGCGAATTTAAAGATTTTATCAGCCGCGGGAACGCAATGGACATGGCTGTCGGCGTTATCATCGGCGGCGCTTTCTCCGGCATCGTAACTTCATTGACTGAGGATATCATCTCGCCCATCCTGGGCTTATTCGGGGGCATGAATTTCGATCAGCTCTCTGTAAATATCCTGGGCGAGGTCACTTTAAATTATGGCAAGTTCATCACCGCTATCGTCAATTTCCTCATCATGGCATTGATCATCTTCTTTATCATGAAGGCAGTCAATACCTTAGAGGCTCAGGCAGTAAGATTAGCCCGTCTGGGCAAGGAGCAAGAGGCTCCAGCGCCCACCACGAAGATTTGCCCTTTCTGCAAATCAGAGATCCCCATCGACGCTACCAGATGCGCCCACTGTACCTCTGAGTTGGAGCAGGCGTAAGAGATCTTTCACACGCCGCCCAAATCCGACGGGGCATTGCCCATAAAAAAAGACAGTCACAGACTTATCTGTAACTGTCTTTTTTGGTTGCCTTAGTTCTCGTGTCCTTCTTTATGAAAAAGGCTTGTTGCGCCATACAGCGCTCCTATAGCAACGATTGCCCATCCAATCAAATTCAACATCTGTCAGCACCTCCTCGCAGAAAAACTATTACTCTCTTCGTACTTTTAGTATAAATCTTTTTTCCGCTCTTGTGAAATGAGGCTTATTTATGCTGACATTACACTTCTTCATGTTTATCTCGACTGTCCCATGCTGAACACGGCAACGACGCCCGGACCCGTATGGCTTCCAATAACCGTGCCGATATTGTTGATCAGGATATTGGTGACGCCCATCTTCTCTTCCACCAATTCCGCCACATACTGGGCATCTTCTATACAGTCTCCATGGGTGATCATAACGATGTCGTTTTCCCATCCCTCTGCCTGTTTTGCAGCCATATCCACAATCTTGTTCAGAGACTTCTTTCGCCCTCTCTCCTTGCCGATCACCTGAAGGTATCCCTGGTTATCCACATGAATGACTGGCTTGATCTGTACCATGGTTCCCAGAATAGCCGTCGTCTTGGATACGCGGCCTCCCCTTTGCAGATGGTTCAGATCATCTACCGTTACAAAATGGCAGACATGCAGTTTATTTTCCTCCACCCACTTTGCAACCTCTTCGATCGTCTTTCCTTCTTCTTTCAGCTTCAGTGCATAATAAAGCAGAATTCTCTCTCCCAGACAAGCGCAAAGCGAGTCAATCACGATGATCTTCCTGTCCGGATACTTATTCTTAAGTTCCTCTCCGGCGATACGCACGCTGTTATATGTTCCGCTTAACCCGGATGAGAAGCCCAGATGCAGCACATCCTTGCCTTCCTGTAGCATGGGCTCTAATGCGGCTTTGGCCTCGTCAGGATTCACCTGGGAAGTAACTGCCATCTTCCCCTCCCTGAGTTTCTGGAAGAATTCCTTGGACGACAGGCCGTTCATATCTTCATAGGTCTCTCCGTCAATCGTATATTTTAATGGAATGACCGGGACATTCCTCTCAGTCAGCCATTCCTTCGGCAAATCTACCGTGCTATTTACACTAATTATATAGTCGCTCATTCGTTCCACCTTCCTTTCCTTGGTCTGCACTAATCATATCATTGTTCCCCATATTTCGCAAAACTTTTTTCACCGTAATGACAAAGAGCACGCTTGTTGTAAGCACTGAGATGATGTCTGCCACCGGCTCGGCTCTGTAGATGCCTATAACGCCCATGAACTTAGGCAGGATGATTGCAAGTGGAATCAGCAGGATCACCTTCCGAAGCAGCGCAATGAACAGGGACACTTTTGCCTGCCCCAAGGCCAGGAATGTTGACTGGCACGCAGACTGAATGCCAAAGATCGTGATACCGAAGAAATAAATCGGCATAACCTGGCAGGTCAGTTTCACCAGCTGGTCATTATTGGTAAAGATTTCTGCATAAACGCCCGGTGCAAAGACGGCAACCCCCGCAAGGACGATCGTTGCCAGAAAGCAGACCACGATCAGCCGAGTCATTGCTCCTTTGACCCTGCTTTTGTTTCCTGCGCCGTAATTATAACTGATGATCGGCTGTACGCCCTGCGTAATTCCCTGTATCGGAATTACGATCAGCTGCATGATGCTCGTCATAATGGACATGGTACCTACATACAAGTCCCCTCCGTACTTCTGAAGTCCGGAATTTAACGTAATGTTAACCAAGCTCTCCGTGCTTTGCATGATAAATGGGGAGATTCCAAGCCCTCCGATATGCTTGACTACATCCCCCTTCAGGCGCATATTCTTTGCCTTCAGACGAATCACGCTTTTCTTGGAGGTCAAAAACTTGATTACCCATGCCGCGCTGACAGCCTGGGAAATGATCGTCGCCAGAGCAGCGCCCTTTACCCCCATTCCGAATACAAAGATAAATACCGGATCCAGGCAGATATTGATAATTGCTCCGATCAAGACGGAGAGCATGGCAATCCTGGCTTCTCCCTGACCGCTGATAAATGTATTAAGTCCCACAGCGAACTGGACGAATATTGTTCCCAGCAGATAGATTCCAATGTAGCTTTCCGCATACTGGATCGTCGTCTCGCTGGCCCCGAAGGCATACAGGACCGGCGTCTTAAATATCGAAAAGGCTATGGTCAGCACCACCGAGAATATCACCAGCAGCCCTGCCGAATTGCCCAATATCAGTTCCGCCCGGTCGTAATCGTGCTTTCCAAGCTGGATTGACGCAAGCGGCGCGCCGCCCATTCCCGCAAATGCGCTGAAAGCCGCGATCAGCATGATGATCGGAAACGTAACCCCGACCCCCGTCAGGGCCATATCTCCATATCCTTGGATATGTCCGATATAGATCCTGTCTACGATATTATATAATACATTGATTAACTGGGCCGCGACCGCAGGAACCGCGAGCGATACCATCAGCTTCCCCAAATGCTCGCTGCCAAGTCTCTCATCCTTCGTCGTTTCTTGCATTATGTACACCTCTCTTTAAAAAATACGCACTATTTATTATTTTAACACGGTCTGGGGATAATGTAAAATGGGATTTTTTTTATTTTGGTGATCGCGGGCGGGGATGGGGGTGGGATTTCTACGACGCTTTGGCGCCTGCATCTCTTGCACGGTTACGTAGGGCCGCTTAAGAGTCGCCGATAGCGGCTCCTCTCCAACGGTCCAACGTCTCCGGCAAGGATATTCCGGACGCCGCCGCTTCCCTCCAAAATCCCACCCCCATCCCCGCCCGCTACGCGCAAATTCGCTGGTAAAATCTACGTGTGTGCTGGCGTTTTTTGTACGCCTTACGCAGGAGATATATAACAATAAAAGCCGGTTTGAAAGAACTTTTATTCCTTTTCAAACCAGCTCTATACCTGCAACTGTTTATAAATTATATCCTCTTGCAAAAACGACCCTGCATACGGTGTACGCTTCCGCCTGTACTTCTCCCGGATTGCCGGCGAAGTGCCGCCAGCCGGAGAGTGGGGGAGGCGTTTCCGAAGGGAAGCGTCGGCGTCCGGAATATCCTTGCCGGAGACGTTAGGCTGGTGGAGAGGAGCCGCTATCGGCGACTCCTAAGCAGCCTTACGACTCCGTGCAAGAGATGCAGGCGCCAGAGCGTCGCAGGAAACGCCTCCCCCACTCTCCGGCGTCCAGCACTTCCACCAAAATCCCCCTTAATTCAGCTTCACATTGAGATAATTCCTGCCTGACAGTGTCTTATTAAAGCAGATGCTTATAATTACTATAATGCAGCCTGCCGCAAATCCAATCCAATTAAAGAGCGCCGTAAGAATCAGAAGCTGAAGCCTCATAAATTTCAGCGCATAGCCCAGTTCGAAATTAGGCTGGGTATAGTTGGCCACGGCTACGAACGCCATATACAGCATGACTTCCGAATTAAACCAGCCGGACTGTACTGAGAATTCTCCCATAACCAGACCGGCGATTACGCTCAGCGGCGTACTCAGCATGCTGGGGGTATTAAGCGCTGCCAGCCGCAGCCCATCTATGGCGATTTCCAAGATCAGCAATTGGAAGATCAGCGGTATATTAACCATATCTTTTACCGCCACGAATTCAAATGCTTTCGGAAGCCAGTTGAGGTTCTGCATAAAAAGCAGGAACACTGGCGTCAGAAATACGGTCATAATGGTAATCAGCGTCCTGGAAAACTTCAGATACAGTCCGGTCAGCGTTGGAAAGTAGTAATCATTGGCTTCCTCGATCATATCAAAGATAGAGGTCGGCAGAATCATGGCAGATGGAGAATTATCCACCATAATCACTACTTTTCCCTCAAGCAGGCATGCGGCAGCCGTATCCGGCCGCTCTGTAAACTTGAATTTCGGGAATGGGTTATACCATTTTCTCTTGAACAGGCATTCCGCCAGGCTTTGCTGGTTCATCCTCAGATCATCCGTCCGGATGCTTTTGATACGCTGCTGCACCGTATTTAGCAGTTCCTGGTCTACCCGGTCGCCCATATAGCAGATAGCCACGTCGGTTCGGGAAGTATCGCCAACTTCTGTCATTTCCATAATCAGGTGAGGATCCCGGATCCTTCTTCTCATCAGCGCCGTATTAAATACGATCGTTTCCACAAAACCGTCTCTGGATCCTCTCAGAGACTTATCCTTATCCGGCTCTTCTACGCTTCTTGCCGGATAAGTCCTGCAGTCAATCGCTATGCAGGCTTCATAGCCTTCTATAAACAGACAGGTAACGCCGGATAAGACATTTCTCAGCACATCATCAAAATCCCCTAGGATATCCACTTCCACATAGGGGATGCACTCCCTGGAAAACTGCGTGGCATCCGCCGGCATATTCTCCTGCGTTACCTTGAACAGCGAATCCATTATTTTGAGCATAACCTCATCCTTGGTAAATCCGTCTATAAAATAAAAAGAAGCCATCCGGCCGCCAATCAGCATATCTCTTTGAATAATGTCAAAACTATCCTGCACCGGAAGAACCTGATTCATGTAGGCTGCATTCTCTTCCCTGGACGCAGTCACTTTCCTGTTATCTGGCATATTCCTACCTCCGCTCATTTACTTGCTTTGAGGAATAGACTGCCCAGATTTTCCGTTAAATATGCAGTCAGGGACGCTGCACTTTAAAAAATGCCGCGTCCCTGTATGGGAAATCTATTGATTTGTAGTACTGCCAAATCCTCCGTTACGAACCGCTGTCACTTCATCGTCCAATGTGATGCCGTATTCTACGAAGATTCCCTGCATGAATCCAGTTCCTGCCTGTAATTCCACTACTTTACCCTCATTGGTATCGTTAGTGATCTTCGCAAAAATATGCCCCTCATTATCCGAATAGAAGTAATCGCTGTCAATGATGCCCACCGTATTATTTAACTGCAGGCGGTATTTAAATCCAAGGCCGCTTCTCGGATAACATTTAAGCACCCAGTTTTCTTCCATCTCCACACGGATTCCAGTCGGAATCTTTACCGTCTTTCCCGGGTGCAGCACGATGGATACCGGTGTATAAAAATCATAACCCGCGGAACCTGCCGTGGCTCTTTGAGGTAATCGGACGCCGTCATAAGCCTCCTTGATCTTCTCTTCTTCGATCGGCCCGAAGGAGTCCATAAATCCTTCCAGGAACTGTTCGAAACTTACCTTGTGGAACTTTGCAATTCTTCTAGCCATAGATGTTTCTCTCCTGTCTCTTCTGTATTTTTCGTTTACGTCAGAAAATCATTTAATTATATTATCATCCGCTTCGCAAAGCGTCAATGCAATTAGGTCAAATTCATCTAATTTCCACATTCTATGCTGATCTCATTGAACAGTTTCAGAATCTCATCTACCGTCATCTGCTGTTTCTCTTCTTCTTTTTTATCCAGGATCACCTGGCCCTGATGCATCATGACCAGGCGGTTTCCATATTCCACCGCATATCTGAGGTTGTGCGTTACCATAATTGTCGTCAGTTTCTTTTCCCGGACAATCTGATCCGTCAATTCCATGATCAATTCTGCCGTCTTAGGATCTAGGGCAGCCGTATGCTCATCCAGGATCAAAAACTCGATAGGCGTCATGGTAGACATCAGTAGCGCCATCGCCTGGCGCTGTCCGCCTGAAAGTGAGCCTACCTTTACATCCAGCTTATCTTCCAATCCCAGATTCAGCTGGCTAAGCTGCTCCCTGTAGTAGGCAATGCGGGCCTTATTGGTCCCTCTTCCCAGTCCGTAGAGTTTCCCCTTGTTATCTGCCAGGGACATATTTTCCAGTATCGTCATGGATGGACAGGTTCCCATCGCCGGATTCTGATATACACGGCCAATCCTCGCATTTCTCTTATACTCTTTTTCCCTGGTAATATCCTTGCCGTTGATCAGTATTTTCCCCGCCTCAAGCGGAATGCTGCCGCAGATGATATTCAGCATGGAGGTCTTGCCGGATCCATTGCTTCCCACCACGGACAGGAAGTCTCCCTGCTCAATCTTCATGCTGAAATTATCGAACAGGCACATTTCGTTAATGGTACCGGGATTATAGTATTTGTGGATTCCGCTAAGTTCAAGCATTCTTATTCACCTTCTTCTTTCTTTCCATGCTGATGACCAGGATTACCAGGAACAGGACCGCCGTAATCAGCTTCATTGCCTGCGGCTCAAAGTTACGTAGGGCAACCGCAACGCAGGCCTTATAGATGATCGAGCCAATTAGTACGGCAGACGTGGCCTTAAGGAACGTTATCTTCTTAAAGATGCTGGTTCCGATGATAACGCTTGCCAGGCCAATTACGATTGCCCCCGTACCCATGGATATCTCAAATACCCGTTCTTCCTGGGCAAATACGCAGCCTGCTAAAGACACCAGCCCGTTTGCAATGGCAAGGCCCAGAATCTTCACATTGCCTTGATCCTTTGCAAGGGAGGTGACCAGCGTATCATTATCGCCTACCGCCCTGAGAAGAAAGCCGGATTTTGTCTTCAAATACAGATCCAGCAGCACTTTGCATAGGATTGCCAGCACCAGGACGATCAGAAGCGTCGTATATCCTGAGACGCTGTCTGGTATCAAGCGCTTCATAAAATCGTTCTTAAATATTGTTTCCTGGGAGAACAGCGGAACATTTGCCGTCCCTGCAATATACAGGTTGATGGTCCACAATGCCGTCATCATAATGATTCCTGACAGCAAGTCGCGCACCTTGCATTTCACATGGATCAGGCCAGTACAGATGCCCGCCAGCACCCCCGCCCCAAAGGAGAGCGGCAGGGTCAGATAAGGATTCATCCCTCTCGTAATCAAGGCCGCCGTGATCGCTGCTCCCAATGGAAAACTTCCGTCCACCGTCAGATCCGGGAAATCCAGTATCTTGTATGTGATATATACTCCCAGCGCCAATATCCCATAGATCAGGCCCTGTTCCGCAATTGTTACTATAAAGTCCATGAAAATGCCTCCCAAATTCTTTCTTTACTCTGCAATAATATCGTCAAAACTTTCAACCGCGCCGGATGCCAGATCTTCCGGAACGGTAATGCCCAGATTTTCCGCAACCTTTGTATTTACGTAGAATCCCGGCTCTGTGATCAGTTCAAAGTTCATTTCAGATGCCTTCTTTTCACCCTTTAATACCTTTGCCGCCATCTGTCCCGTCTGCTTTCCAAGAGCAATATAGTCAATTCCTTCTGCCGCAAGGCATCCGATCTTCACCTGCTCGATCTCGCTGCCAAATACAGGCACCTTCTTATCATTTGCTTTTTCCAGGATGGTCGGAAGCGATGCGACCACCGTATTGTCCGTCAGATTCGTGATGCAGTCTACTTCGCTTAACAGGTCATCTGCAGCAAGTGCCACATCTGCGGTTGCCGTAATTCCCTTTGTCACCAGTTCGAATCCGTAATCTTTTACCAGATCTTCATATTCTGCAATGGCAGATACGGAATTGGCCTCGCTGGTCGTATACATGATTCCAAGTTTCTTGGCATCTGGAAGCATCTCACGCATCATTTCCAGTTGCTGCTTGATCGGAAGCTTATCGGATGTACCTGTCACTTCTCCTACTGGCTTTCCATCCTTATCAGACAGTTCCGCCGCTACCGGGTCCGTTACCGCGGTATATACTACAGGAATATCTCTGTCCATGGCCGCATTGAATGCACTCTGGGCGCTGGGCGTTGCGATGGCGCAGATCATATCCACTTTATCCGATACGAAGGAGTCGGATATCTGTCCTGCCGTCCCCATATCCGCAGCCGCATTCTTATACTTGACCGTCAGGTTGTCGCCTTCTTTGATGCCTTCCGCTTCCAGTCCCTTCAGGAATCCCTCCCTGCAATTGTCCAGAG
Source organism: [Clostridium] scindens (assembly GCF_019597925.1). Classification (NCBI taxonomy): domain Bacteria; kingdom Bacillati; phylum Bacillota; class Clostridia; order Lachnospirales; family Lachnospiraceae; genus Lachnoclostridium; species [Clostridium] scindens. The sequence continues at coordinate 2,296,762 of NZ_CP080442.1, forward strand.
ATCCATGTTCGGCAAACTGCTCAATTCCGATCGTGTACTCTTTTTTGGAACTTCCTTCTGACCCGGATGACTTTCCGCATCCTGCTGTCATAACTGCCACCATTGCTACTGTTAATAATCCTGCTACTACTTTTCTTTTCATTGTTTCATTCTCCTTTTTCTTGTTTTTGATATCCGGACTGCAGATAGCCAGCCATCCGGTACTGCTGTTAGGAGAGAAAACTTGTGGGCCGCGGTTTCTGCCAGCACGCAAAAACCGCCCCAAACCACTAGGTTTGAGGCGGTAATAAACTACATTATCGCGGTACCACTCAAATTGACGAATCGTCCACTTTTCTCATGTACTAACATACACTCCTGATTGATAACGGGTTCGGTTCCCGACAGGCCATACTCCCTTACGGTTTCCGGCTGCCCTCGAAAGGCCATTCAATTATCAACTCCATACGGCAATCCCACCACCAGCCGCTCTCTTTGATGTCATTCGATAATCTACTCTTCTTTCTCAACGGTTTTATCTTATTTACATTATTAACTTTAATTCAACAAAGTGCATTTGTCAAGACAAAGTTTTGTTTATTCGTTAGTCTTTTATTACTGGAACCGGAGTACTATCCACCTTATCCAGATCGTTTATGTACATCTTCGTTTCTTTTACGATGACATTCGATAACAGCAATACGGCAACTAAGTTCGGAATTGCCATCAAAGCATTCAGGATGTCAGCCAGCGTCCAAACGATGTCAAGCGCTACTACCGGGGCAATTGCTGCAACCAGACAGTAAACAAGACGGTAAGGAATCAGGCCCTTTCTTCCTGCCCAGTACTCAACGCATCGCTCGCCATAATATGCCCATCCAAGAATCGTGGAGTAAGCAAATGAAATGATGCCGAGTGTCAGGATAATTGGTCCAAGGTATGGAATCTGAGAGAATGCCATGGATGTAAGAACACCACCATTGGAAATCTCATTCGCATTGATTGTCGGGTTCTTCATAATTGTTGTTACAAGAACAAGACCTGTCATAGCACAAACAACTACTGTATCCCAGAATGTTCCTGTAGAGGAAACCAGTGCCTGGCGAACCGGGTTTCTTGTCTGGGCTGCTGCTGCTGCGATAGGAGCAGAACCAAGACCAGATTCATTAGAGAACAGACCTCTTGCAACACCAAACTGGATCGCCATTCTGATACCGGTACCAACAAGGCCGCCGGCTGCCGCGCCTGGCGTAAATGCAAGTTTGCAGATAACTCCGAGAGCCGGGATGATGTAATCATAGTTCATTACTAAAATGATGATACATCCCAATACATAGAAGATTGCCATAAATGGAACCAGTTTCTCGCATACGCTTGCGATGGATTTGATACCGCCGAAGATAACGATTGCGGTAAGGATTGCTACGATGATTCCTACGATCCACATTGGGATTCCGAAGTTCTCATTACATACGGTCGCGATCGCGTTAACCTGTGTAGCGCAGCCGATTCCGAATGAAGCGAATCCTGCAAAGATCGCGAACAGCATGCCCAGCCATTTTAAGTTGAGGCCTCGGGACAATGCGTACATCGCTCCACCTTGCATACGGCCGTCTTCCGTCTTAACTCTGTACTTAACAGCGATCAAGGACTCAGAATACTTTGTCGCGATACCGAACACGCCGGTGAGCCAGCACCAAAGAACTGCTCCTGGGCCGCCAAGCGCGATCGCGGTACCTACGCCGATGATATTACCGGTACCGATGGTAGCCGCCAGCGCCGTAGTCAGGGCTCCGAACTGGGAAACCTCGCCTTCTGCGTCAGGATCTTTTGATACAGATAACTTAATACCTTTTGAAATCGTCTTCCTCTGGATGAATCCCAGACGGACTGTCATGTAGATATGAGTACCCAGCAATAAGATAATGAGCCACCAGCCCCATACCAATCCATCAATCTTGGTTATAACTGCACTAATACTGTCTAGCATATTATTCCCCCTTCTCTTTCCTTTGCTTTTTAATATGCACTTCATGTTAAAAATAGTACTACGATAAAAACAAATGGCGGCGGCATATCTAAACCGCCCTCTGTATCACCTAAAAACATTGTACATGAATTTGTAGAAAATAGCAACTATCGTTATAAAATTGACATTCAATTGGTCATAATGACGAAATAATAAAGATTATTCTTCATTTTTCAATTCGTTAATTAAATAACTAACACTTTTTTCTCACAATTTAAGGTGCTTTCAGAAACCTGCAGAAATAGAACAGGCACTCAGGCTTTTATCCTGCCTGAGTGCCCGTTATGCAACTTTCACAAATTGTGTTTTTTGAATCGTTTCTACTGCCCGTCCACAATATGTGGTACCAGCACTCCTCTATTTCTTATGGGGGCTCTATCTTTAGTTTTACCAGCCTGCCCGCTTCTCTTTGTAATGCTTCCTTATAAGAAATGTTCTGATATCTTTTAATCTGGATTCTCGTTGTCCCCATCTGGCGGGCCACTTGTTCCGAGGAAGCCTCGTATGCAAACAGAGTACATCCGCAACTGTTCCGGATGCTCTGCGCACTGTAAGAAGGTATGCCTGCTTTCTTGGAATATTTTTTCATCATTCTGCTGATATACATGGTATTGAGCGGATTCCCTCTACTATTATAAAAAAGATACGGGTTGTCTTTTCTTTCTGCCAAATACTTCTCAAGAATCTGAAATGCGTCTTCCGGGATATAGCATAGGTCCCTCCGGCCGGCTACCGATGCATAAATTCCGTCCCCATAGATGCCTATATCCTCCGGCTTAAGCCCTGTGATTTCCGTGGAGCCTAGCCCCGCCCGATACATCAGCACAATAATACAGTACGCTATCAGATCTTCCTTGGCGGCCTCAAGTAGCCGGTCGATGTGGGAAGGAGGGATATTTTTTACAAATTTCTCCTGCTTTGCCACCATCTTAAGGTACGGATAATAATCATCCTGGTAGCCCTCATCTACCTGATACCGCTCCTTATTCTCGCAGATATACGCCGCAAAAGAATGAAGTTCGCGGAACTTTTTTGCCATGGTTCCAGGAAGGATCTCTCCCCTGGCCACACGTTCCTTAAGCCAACGGAAATATACCCCTGCATCCTCTCCATTGATTTCCAGAAAGTCTTTATGAAAATAATCCATAGCTTCATCAATATCCGTCTGGTAGGAAGCCTTTGAGGTGCTGCTTTTAAAATGGACGGTAAAATCTCTCCAAATGACTTGCTTTAGGACTTTGGAAGCGTATATGCTTTTCATCTGTTCCTGCCTCCTTGTCTGTCGTCCGCGAAGCGGACTCCCCTATTAGGTTATAAGTATATTTCATACTATAACATAATTAAGAGGAATCGGCAATCTCTCGATTGCCTTAATTTATTTACGGATGAGATATTTCGCCTTTTTATAGTCCTCTTTATGCACATATACTTCATATTCGTACTGGTAGTCTTTATTCTGTCCGAAACTTCCGGTACGTCCCCGGCTCGTTCCTTCTAAAGCCCATGAACCGGCATGATTGTTCACCTTCTGGGCATAATCAATCTGATTTGCCACCAGGATCTCTCGTATCCGGTTGAATTCCTGCAGATCAAATCCTATATAGACGTTTTCCCTGTTAAATACCGTAATCATCTAATCCCTCATTTCCTATCCCAGAACATCATCTTTCCAAAGACAGATATTCCGCCGCTTTAAGCACATGTTTTGCCAGCACGGAGGAAGTGACGCTTCCAACGCCTCTTGGCACCGGGCTGATGTAGGATGTCGCTGGCTCTGCCGCTTCAAAATCCACGTCGCCGCACAGATTGCCTTTGTCGTCTACATTGATGCCTACATCGACTACCACTGCTCCATCTCCTACCATATCCGCAGTGACCATCCTCGCTTTTCCGGCTGCTGCCACCAGGATCTCTGCCTCCCTGCAGGTAGCAGTAAGATCTTTGGTGCGGGTATGGCAGATTGTGACCGTGGCATGCCTCTTAAGAAGCATCATGGATAGCGGCTTGCCTACCACCATACTTCTTCCAATCACGGTCACCTTCTTGCCTTTCGGATCAATTTTATAATAATCCAGCATTTCCATGACTGCCTCCGGCGTGCATGGCGCATGGCCTGTCTCATCCCCGGAAAATACTTTTGCAATATTTACGGGACACATGCAGTCCACATCTTTTAGCGGATTGATCCGCGATACCACGGGCCCTTCATCCAGATGCCCCGGCAGGGGACGGAACAGGAGGATCCCATGTACCTTCGGATCCTCGTTTATCTTGAAAAAGGTCTTTTCAAATTCAGCCTGGGTAATCGTTTCGGGCAATTCTACTACCTTGCACTCGATCCCGATCATCTCCATCCGCTTTCTGGCTCCCCGCTCATAGGCAAGATCATCTGGCCTTGCCCCAACCCTTACGATTGTCAGGCTGGGAAGGATTCCTCTGTCTTTCAGCCTGCGTGCCTCGCCTGTCAAGTCTTCCTTCATGGTCTTGGCCACGTCAGCGCCTTTCATCAATATGCTCATATAAGATTCCTCCTGTCTACTGGATATGGCCAAGGACGTCCCGATAGATGATTTCCTTCCATTCCCTGCCTTCCGCAATCATAGATTCCGTCTTCTGGTTCAGTTTCTCTGCCCGCCCCCGGTCTTTCATCAATTTCGTATTGATAAACACATTGAGGGAGGCTCCTTCCAGCGCTGCCTGGGCAAATAGTACTCCTACGCCCACGTCACTGACCGCGATGCGGCTCCCCTTCTCTCCCAGGATCTTAAGAAGCCGCATCACCTCCAGCACCGTCTCCATAATCTCGATAGGAACCACGCTGGCATCATACAGCGCGCCTTCCATAATTCTGGCTTTTGCGGCCTTTTGTTCCTCCGTATCCTTCGGAAGCCCATAGGCTGCCGACAGGGGCGCGAATGCTTCGGCATCCTTGTCTGTAAGGTCAATCAGTTTGTCTTGCAGTACTTTTAACTGACTCCTTACGGACTGGATTTCCTCCTCTACATCCGCATACTTCTTCTTGCCAACCGTCAGATTCACAACCATCATTCCAAGTGCCGAGGCAAACGCGCCTACTGCTGCCGAGGCTCCTCCGCCGCCCGGCACCGGCTCGGCGGAAGATAACACCTCCAGGAATTCTGTCGTCTTCTTTTCTAGCATCATGTTGTCATTTCCTCCTTTGGCAGCGGATTCATCACCGCTTTTTTCTTGGCATCACGTGCACCGCTTCGCCTGTCGCGGCTTCCAACGCTTCCGCAACGCCTTCATTATAAGTCGGATGGGCTCTCATTGCAATCAGAAGCTGTCCTGCCGTCATCTTATTTGCTACGGCTGTCCCGAATTCCCCGATCATGTCCGTGGCCCTCGCGCACATCATCTGCGCGCCCAGTACTATCTCTGATCCGGCCTCCACGATCACCTTGATAAATCCGCGCTCCTCCTTAGTTATCAGGGATTTCCCGTTGGCGCCCATAATGAATTTCCCCGTCTTGATCTCGATGCCGCTTTCGTTGGCTTCTTCTTCCGTCATTCCAACGGAAGCGATCTCCGGATCCGTATATACACAGCCCGGCACGATATCCAGCCTGACCGTCGGTGTTCTTCCTGACAGTCCTTCCGCTACATAGATTCCCTGGGCGCTTGCCAGATGCGCAAGCTGCATGCCTTTTACCAGATCCCCGATAGCATACACGCCATCCATACTGGTCTGCATCCGTTCATCCACTACGATACGTCCGCGTTCCATCATTAGAGAAACGCCTTCTCCAAACAGCCCGTCCGTATTCGGACGCCTGCCAACTGCACATAGCACGTACTGGGCCACAACTTCTGTCTCTTTCTCTTTTTCAAGGAAGCGGCAGGCATAGAGTCCGTCCTTCTCTGCTATTTCCTGGACTGCTGCCGAGGTATGGATATCCACCCCTCTTTTCTTTAGAATCATCTTCAGATTTTGAGAGATCTCTTTATCCATCCCCGGCACCAGCCTTGGCATAGCCTCCACAATGGTCACGCGGGTGCCAAAAGCCGCAAATGCTGTGGCAAATTCTACGCTGATTACGCCTCCGCCGATGATGGCAAGGCTCTTGGGCGCTTCCTTTAACTGCAATAACTCGTTGCTTGTCAGCACTCCTTTAAGATCCATCCCCGGAAGGGGAAGAAGCATGGGCTTTGATCCTGCTGCCAGAATCACATTCCCAGCCTCAAACGTACGAATCCCTTCCTCGGATGCAACCGTCACTGTACGGTCTTTCTCAAGCCTTCCTTTCCCATACAGCAAGGTCACTGTGTTGCCTTTCAGAAGCTGCTCCACTCCCTGGCATAACTGTTCCGTAGTTTCCTCTTTATAGGCAAGAACTTTGGCGTAGTCGTAATTCACCTCTTTCGCCAGAATTCCGTATTTCTCGCCATCCAATGCCTGACGGTATAGCGAAGAAGCATGTATCAGGGCTTTTGCCGGAATGCACCCTCGATTCAGGCAGGTGCCTCCTACTGCATCTTCTTCCACCACCGCCACCTGCAATCCTGCTTTCGCCGCCTTGATGGCCGCCACATATCCTCCCGGCCCTGCTCCGATGACGATCAAGTCAAATTTCTGTTCCATGTCCAGTCTCCTTTAAGTTCCTGATTCTTCCGGCCGGTATCTAAGTACCGGATGCCTTGCAGCGCCTACCTCGTCCAGCCTTGTCACCGGAGTTGTCACCGGCGCTTCATGCAGGCTCTCCGGATCCTTCCCTGCCAGTTCATACAATTCCCGGAAGACCTCTATCGCTTCATCCAGCGTCTCTTTGGACTCGGTTTCCGTCGGCTCTACCATCAGCGCCTCCTCCACGATGAGAGGAAAATACATGGTCGGCGGATGAATCCCATGATCCAGAAGTCCTTTGGCAATATCCATGGCCGAAACTCCCGTCTGCTTCTTCAAATCCGCCAGGCTCATGACGAACTCATGCATGCACACTTCATCACATGCTATCGTATAAAGATCCTTTAACTTATGCATCATATAATTCGCGTTGAGGACCGCATTCTGACTGGCTTCCAGCAAGCCTTCCCTGCCAAGGGTCAGGATATAGGTCAATGCCCTTACCACTACCAGGAAGTTTCCATAGAAGTTCTTTACTGCTCCAATGCTGTTTTCCGGCTTTACAAAGGTCAATTCCTGATCGCCTTCTACCAGTACGGATGGAAGGAATTCAGCCAGGTTCTCCTTGCAGCCCACCGGTCCGCTTCCCGGGCCTCCTCCTCCGTGAGGCGTAGAAAATGTCTTGTGCAGATTCAGATGGATCACATCGAATCCCATATCTCCCGGACGCACGACTCCCATAACCGCGTTCAGATTAGCGCCGTCATAGTAGCACAGCCCGCCGCAATCATGCACGATACGGGTAATCTCCAGTATATTCTTGTCAAAAAGCCCTACCGTATTGGGGTTCGTCAGCATCAGTCCTGCAATGTCATCCCCTGCTGCCTCCTTCAGTTTTTCAATGTCCACGCACCCATCCTCGCTTGATGGAATGCTGACCACGGAATAGCCTGCCATGGCCGCGCTGGCCGGATTCGTGCCATGGGCGGAATCCGGTACGATGATCTTCGTACGCTTCGTATCTCCTCTGCTTACATGGTATGCCTTCATCAGCAGAAGCCCTGTAAATTCTCCATGGGCGCCGGCAGCTGGCTGGAATGTCATACGGCTCATTCCCGTGATCTCGCACAGGTATTTTTCTGCCAGCTTCATGACCTCCATGCATCCCTGTACCGTATGTGCGGGCTGGAGCGGATGAATCTCTGTAAATCCCGGCAGAGCCGCCATATCCTCATTGATTTTCGGGTTATACTTCATAGTACAGGAACCAAGCGGATAGAATCCGTCATTCACGCCATGGGTCTTCTTGGCCAGTTCCGTGTAATGGCGGCTTAACTGGGTCTCCGACATCTCTGGCAGAGGCAATGCAAGTCCTCTTCTATCCTTTTCCTCAGGAAGCACTTCGTCAACGTCGCATGGCGGCAGAAGGGATAGTTCCCTGCCTGGCCTGCTTTTTTCAAATATCAACATGCACTACACCTCCTTTAAGATGCGGATCGTTTCATCAATCTCTTCTTTACTGTTCATCTCTGTACAGCACCATAGGATTCTTCTGTCATCCAGCGGATATCCTCCCAGGATCCCTTTTTCTTCCAATGCCTTTAGCGCCCTGTCTGACGAAGTCTGGGATACGGTGACGAATTCATGGAAGAATTCCGCCTTATTCTCAGTCTGGTAGCCAATCTTCTTTAGTTCTTCCGCCATATAGTGGGCTTTGGAAGTACACTGGACGGCGGCATTGTGAAGCCCGCCTGCTCCCATGGCTGCCAGATATACGCCTACAGCCAGCGCGCATAGCGCCTGGTTGGAGCAGACATTGCTGGATGCTTTTTCCCTCCGAATATGCTGCTCTCTTGCCTGAAGCGTCAGCACATATCCGATCTTTTTATTTCTGTCCGTGGTCTGCCCGACGATCCTGCCCGGCAGTTTCCTGGTCATGCCTTCGATACATGCCATAAATCCAAGATACGGGCCTCCGAATGCGATGGATAGTCCCATAGGCTGTCCTTCCCCAACGGCCACGTCCGCCCCATACTCTCTGGGCGTCTTCATAATTCCAAGAGATATGGGATTTACCCCCATGATATATCTTGCCCCTGCGTCATGGACGGTCTTGCCGATTTCTTCCGCCGGCTCCAGGCTTCCATAATAATTGGGATGCTGGATATAGACGCATGCCGTCTGGTCATCGATATTCTCTTCCAGGAACTTCACATCCGTGATCCCGTCTTTTTCCGGAATCACCACAAGTTCCATCTCATTTCCAAAGCAGTAGGTCCTGACCGTGCTTAAGACATCCGGGTGCACGGTGGAGGATATGAAAGCCTTCTTTCTTTTTCTCTCCCTGCACATGGCAACGGCTTCAGCCGCCGCTGTCGCTCCGTCATAGACGGAAGCGTTGGATGCATCCATTCCAGTCAGCTGGCAGATCATTGTCTGATACTCAAAAATGGACTGCAGGATGCCCTGGCTAATCTCTGCCTGATATGGCGTATAGGCCGTAAGCAGGTTCTCCTTGGAGATCACGCTCTTTACAATGGAAGGTATAAAGTGCCTGTATGCTCCTGCTCCTCGGAAAATTGTCCCAAACACCTGATTCTTTCCCGCAATCTTCTGCATCTTCCTGCGTACTTCTAATTCGGACATCCCCTTCGGTATTGCAAGACTTCCCTTCACCTTTACTTCCTCAGGAATGTGTCCGAACAAATCCTCCTTGGCCTGAAAACCAATCTCTTCTAACATTTTCAGTTGCTCTTGTTCTGTATTCGGGACATATCTTCCCATGGCCTCGCACCGCCTTTCTTCTTACTCTTGCTCGCTGTCTACAAACTTCTCATATTCCGCGGCAGTCAGAAGTTCTTCTTTCTCCGTGATTTCTCCCACCTTGATAAGCCATGCGTCATAAGGCGTCTCGTTAATGGCTTCCGGCGTATCCAGAAGTTCCTCATTGACCTCGCATACGGTTCCTGATACCGGTGAATACACATCCGAGACTGCCTTGACAGACTCCACATCTGCAAATGCCTCTCCGACAGTGACCTCATCTCCCTGTTCCGGAAGATTTACGAATACCAGATCTCCCAATTCTGACTGGGCATAATCCGTAAGGCCGATTACAACGGCATCTCCTTCCTCCTTTACCCACTCATGTGATTTCGAATATAGCAATCCTTCCATTAATTCCATGACAATCGTCTCCTTTCATCTTTTCTTTACTTATTTGCTTCTTTTATAAAATGGTAATGCTACCACCAAAGCCTCAACCATCCGTCCACGGACTTCTACTTCCACCTTGGCTCCCTCTTCTGTATATGCGGCATCCACAAGCGCCATCCCAATGGGATAGCCAAGGAATGGGCAGTGGGTTCCTGACGTGGTATGTCCGATGACCTTTCCATCTACGTATACGTCCTGATGCTCCCTTATGATTCCCCGTCCGGTTACTTTAAGTCCGATCCGTTTTCTCTTTGGCTCTCCCCTGGCAATCAGCGCATCTCTGCCGATAAAGTCTTCTTTTGCCATCTTTACGGCAAATCCAAGCCCGGTCTCCAGAGGGGTTACCTCGTCATCCATCTCATGTCCATAAAGCGGCATCGCCGCCTCCATGCGAAGCGTATCTCTGGCGCCAAGGCCGCAGGGAATCAGGCCCTCTTCCTTACCTGCCTCAAGCAGGATATCCCACAATTTTTCGGCAAGGCCGGCATCCAGATATAATTCCACGCCATCCTCCCCGGTATACCCGGTCTTTGAAATAATGCACGGGATACCGGCCACTTTCCCCTCGAACACCGCATGATAGTATTTCTTTGGTATGTCCTCTTCTTCTGCGATCTTCCTAAGGATTTCCATTGCCTTAGGTCCCTGAAGCGCAAGCTGCGCATACTGGTCGGATACGTCCTTAAATGTCGCCTTACCAAGCTGATGCGCAAGCATCCATTGATAGTCCTTATCCTTATTGGCTGCGTTTACTACGATAAAATATTGATTGTCTGCCTTCTTATATACAATCAGATCATCCACGGTTCCGCCCTTCTCATTGCACATCGGGCTATACCTTGCCTGGCCATCTTTCATATTATCAAAATTGTTGGTCAGGATCATCTGGAGATTCGCCAGCGCATCCTCTCCCTCGCACAGAATCTCTCCCATATGGGATACATCAAACAGTCCTGCCTGTGTGCGGACTGCCATATGCTCTTTGATTACGCCTGTTGGATATTGTACAGGAAGAATATATCCCCCAAAAGGCACCATCTTGCCTCCGGCCTTTACATGCGCATCATACAGCGGAGTCTTTAATTCCATTCATTTTCCTCCTTTTCCTCTGATCTCTGCCCCAATATCTGGAAGGATAAAAAAACAGGGAAATATAACCATCCCTCCCTGGATCTTATATCTCCCTGTCATCCTTTCCCCTAAGCATCGTTCAAATCACTTACTTTTAATTGCTTGATTTAATTTGATTTCATTATACTCACGAGGAAATATTCTGTCAATATTTGTTTTATTTTTCACACTGTGATACTATTGACGCAATTTTCACAATTAAACAAAATACTTATCGGTTCATAATGTGAATTGCTCTATTCTGGGCTCCCATAGCGCACTCCCGTATTGCTTCCGATAAAGTAGGGTGCGCATGGATGGTGGTAATCAGTTCATCCGCCGTCACTTCCAGACCAATCGCCAGTGCCAGTTCGCCGATCATATCCGTTGCTCTTGGTCCTATTATATGCGCGCCCAATATCTCGCCAAATTCTTTTCCAAATATTAATTTTATCATACCTTCTTCTCCGCCCATAATCAATGCCTTCCCGTTTGCTGCTAAGGGGAAGCGCGAGATATTGATTGGTATGTTTTCTTGAACTGCCTCTTCTTCCGTCAATCCTACGCTTGCAGTTTCTGGCATCGTGTATATACAAGAAGGACTCGTTCTTCCTTCATAGCGGGAATTCTTCCCCATGGCGTTTTCTGCCGCGATCTCGCCTTGCCTGGATGCTGTATGTGCCAGCATTACCTGTCCCAGGCAGTCGCCTGCCACATAGATTCCAGGCACGCTTGTCTCCATTTTGCTATTCGCCACAATGCGTCCATGGTCATGAAGGATTCCTGCTGCATCCAGGTTCAATCCTGTCGTATTGGCACGGCGGCCTGTCGCAATTAAGACCTTATCAACAATAAACTGGGCATCTCCATCGGTTTTTTCTACGGATACGCAGGCGCCATCCCCCATTTGCTCTATTGATTTTGCCCGGGTATTCGTATATACCTCGATCCCCTTTTTTTGTATGATGGATTGATAAAGGCTGCTCAATTCTCCATCTATCATTGGAAGCAATCTGGTCATAGACTCAATCACAGTGACTCGGCTGCCCAAGGCGTGGTAAGCCGCTGCTAGTTCCATCCCGACCACCCCGCCTCCAATAACCAGAAGACTCCCGGGAACTTCCGAAAGCGCAAGCGCCTCCGTAGAGTCCATGCATGCAGGAGTATCTTTTATTCCGCTGATCGGCGGTATAGCCGGTACAGATCCTGCTGCCACGATAATCTTATCCCCTTTGATCCGCTTGGCTTTCCCGTTCGGAACTCTTACCTCCAGCGTCCGTGCATCCACAAATGCTGCTGTTCCAGAAATCACCTTTACTTTATTGGCTCTCAAAAGCCCGGCGACGCCAGAGGTAAGCTGCTTTACTATTTTTTTCTTCTTTTCCTGCACTTGCTTCCACTCTATATAGGGCGCGTCCACTCTTACCCCCCATTGGCTTCCATCTCGTATCTGCTCCAGCAGTTCAGAGACATGCAGGATCGCCTTGGTAGGAATACACCCTTCATTCAGGCAGGTGCCGCCCAAAAGGTTTCTTTCTATCAGAGTGACCTCTCCGCCTAGCTGGGCTGCCCGGATCGCAGCCACATATCCCCCTGGACCGCCGCCGATTACTATAATTTTCATAACCTTCCTCCTACATCTGATCACGCTCTTATCCTTGGATCTACCAAGACTTCTACACCTTCCCCGCGCCTTAATATGTCGATCGCCTCATGGATCTCTTCCAACGGCAGTGTATGCGTCACCAGGAAGTCCAGTTTCAGCACTCCGCTTGCCAATATCTTTATTGCGTGATCAAAAGACGCATTTGCTAGCCAAGTTCCAAGAACTCTGGCTTCTTTATAAGTAATCTGGCTTTGTATGACCGCGGGAATCGCAGCTGCGTTGTTTCCAAACAGTAGGACTGCCCCGCCTTTTCTGATCGCGTGGATCGCAGCCATCATCTGCGATCCTACCACATCAATCGCATAATCTGCGCCAAGGCCTGTCTGATCCATGATAAATGCCTGCGCATCCTCCGCTATCGGATCAATCGCATAATCCGCCCCGCATTTCAGGGCATATTCGCGCCGCACGGCATTTGGCTCCACAGAGATGATCGGATAAGCCCCGGAAGCCTTCATCAGCTGTATAAATAACATGCCTATCGGTCCCGCTCCAATGATAGCAACGCTTTCTCCTGGATTGACATTTATTTTTCTGGATGCATAGATGACGCATGCCAGAGGCTCCGCAAATGCAGCGATATGCGCGGGCATGTCTTCCGGGATCTTAAACGCCATTTTTTCGGCAACCCTTACGTATTCCGCGAATCCGCCGTCCACATCAATTCCCATTGCCTGTATGTTCTGACATTCGTTTGGAAGGTTTTTCCTGCAATAGACGCAGTTACCGCAATATTCATTGGGGTTTACCACAAATCTGTCTCCCTCTTTAAAGGCTGTAACGCCTTCTCCCACTTCTACGACCTTTGCCACCAGTTCATGTCCCAGTATGGTTCCCGGTGTTGCCGGATATCCCGGCGGCACATTGGTCATATGCACATCGGTTCCGCAGATAGAGCACACTTCAATTTCACCGATAATCTGGTCCGCTCTTTCTATGACCGGCTTTTTTACATCTTTTAATACTAATTTTCCTTCTCCTTCAAATACCGCAGCTCTCATGTCTTTCACCCTTTCTAAAACGTAACGCCGGACTGCAAGATAATGTTGGCATAGGGTCTATATTCCCCCGTCCTGATCACCGCTTTGCTCAATTTTGTCTTCTCTTTGAATTCTTCATGGGGAATCTCCTCTATCTCAATATCGGCAAACACGTTCTTAAGCGTGCCATATAAATCGGCATTTTTCGCTTTTATCTCGCTGGCAATGATGACTTTTTCCACGCACAGTTCTTCCAGTACGACTTTGAGGGTATCCTCAAATGTTGGAACGCCTTTTTTTAACGCCAGGTCAATCCTTCTTACATTCTCAGGAACTGGCAGTCCGCAGTCGCCAATCGTAAGCATGTCCGTATGTCCCATGCCTGCAATGACGCTGGAAATTTCCTTATTTAACAAACTTCCTTTTTTCATTGTTCTCCCTCTTTTTTAAGTTGATTAAAGAGCCAGCCAGGCAACCTCTTCCAGCACCTCGCTGATTCGGGCCATGAATTTTGCAGCCGTCTCTCCATCAATCAGCCGATGATCGAAGGACCCTGTCAGAGTCATCATCGGCCGTATGACGATCTGCCCGTCAATTACAGCTGGCTTTTCTTTAATCGCTCCGATTGCCAGTATGCCTGCCTCCGGCGGATTGATGATAGCCTGAAATCCATCGATCCCTGCCGCCCCCAGATTACTCACGGTAAACGTGCCATCCTCGTACTCTTCAGGCATCAATTTTCCGTCCCTCGCCTTCTTTGCAAGTTCGAATGCCTCCTTTGATATTTCTAAAAGGCTCTTTTCTTCTGCATTCCGGATGACAGGCACCAGCAAGCCATTTTGAACGCTTACCGCCATTCCCAGATTTACGTGTGGAAAATATGCGATCCTATCATCAGACAGACGAGCATTGATGTCCCTGAATTCTGCCAGGACAAAAGCCGTACACTTTAGTATGAAATGGTTGATTGTGAGTTTATTGCCATTCTTTAGCAGGGCCCTATCAGAAAAAATTTTTTTCGCATGGAGCAATTGTGTTGCATCCACCTCGTTCTGGAAATACACATGCGGAATCTCTCTCTTGCTCTCTGCCAGCCTTTTTCCAATGGTCTTGCGCATAGCGGAGACTGGCCTATATTCCGCCACCTCCGGCTTTCGCTTCTCTATACATTCGATTTCCGGCTCACTTTTCCTTTCATCAAGAAAGGCCAGAATATCTTCCTTTTGTATCCTTCCTCCTGCGCCGCTGCCTTTTATATTTGTATAATCCACGTTATATTCTTTGGCCATTTTCTTGGCCAGCGGCGTTATAGATACTGGCGGCTTCTCAGAAATCTTTACCGGCGCTGGGCTTTGCGTTTCTTCCAGACGCAAGGCCTCTCCTTCTTCCCCGACATAGCAGCAAGGCTTGGTAATCTCTATCTCTTCCCCCGCCTGGGCCACAATTTTCAGCACGATTCCCGTCGCAGTGGCCTCTACATCCGTTACAAGCTTATCCGTCTCAATCGCAAATACCGGCATTCCTATTTCAACTTTATCTCCTTCTTTTACATACCACTCCGTTATAAGCCCGCTATGCATCTGCAATCCTAATTTGGGCATATTTATCGATACTGCCATATGATCACTTCTCCTTTTTTCGTGTACAGCATTTAGAACATTTCCCGTACGGCTTTCACGATTCCTTCCACGCTTGGCAGCACAAAGCTCTCAAGATCAGGGCTAAAAGGCGCGGGACAATCGGGACTTCCCAGCCTCTTTACGGGCGCATCAAGATAATCGAAAGCCTCATCCGCTATGATTGCCGCTACTTCCCCGGCAACGCCGCAAGTTAGCCATGTTTCCTGCAGGCATAGCACTCGGTTCGTCTTCTTCACAGAATTCAGGACCGTCTCTTTATCCATTGGCTTGATGCTTCTTAGGTCGACTACTTCAACATCGATTCCTTCTTCTGAAAGTATTTCGGCAGCCTCAAGCGCAAAATGAACCATATAGGAATAGGTTACGATCGTAATATCCTTTCCTGTACGCTTGACGTCCGCGCTTCCCAATGGGACGATAAATTCCGGGTCATCCGTAACTTCTCCCTTTTTCTCATAACATTGCCGGTGTTCCAAAAAAATAACGGGATCATCCGATCGGATTGCGGCCTTTAGCATCCCCTTCGCATCTTGCGGTGTCGATGGACACATGACTTTTAATCCAGCCACGAAGGCAAACCAGCTCTCAAACATATGGGAATGCTGCGCCGCGGCTGCCCCGAATCCTCCGCAGGGGAGCCTCATAACCATAGGAACCGAAAGCGCGCCTCCTGACATATATCTCATATTTGCGGCTTGATTCACCAGTTGATCGGATGCAATCGTTACCCAGTCCCCGAATTGCAGTTCCACAATGGGCCTTAAGCCTGTTGCCGCTGCTCCGACAGCAACTCCCGTATATCCAGCCTCCGCAATTGGCATATTTACAATGCGTTTTTCGCCAAACTCTTCGCACAGGCCAGTGGTAACGCCAAATGCGCCTCCATAGTACTGAAGATCCAGTCCCAGGCAGAATACATTCTCATCACGCCTCATTTCCTCCGCTATTGCTAGTCCCAGTGCTTTTGAATACGACATGTAACTCATAATCTTACCTCCTTTGCTCTCCGGCTAATTTGCATATACATCGTCAAATACGGTATCCGGACTTGCTTTCGGGCTGTTTTCAGCATAAGCGACAGCAGCCGCGACCTCTTCATTTACCTCGTTTAAAATGTCATCCAGCTTCTCTTTTGTTGCCATGCCCTGTCCGATCAGCCGTTCTCCATATACTTTTAGTGGATCTTTTTCCATCCATTCCAGAACCTCTTCTTTAGGCCTGTAGTTATCCGGCTCGCCTACAAAATGAGTATAATGCCGATAGGTCTTGCATTCTATCAGAGTCGGCCCTCCGCCTTCTCGCGCTTTTGCTATGGCTTCTTCTCCAGCTTTCTTGACCGCTTCAACGTCATTTCCATCTACAATCACTCCCTCTATGCCATATGCTTTTGCCCGATCGGCGATATCTGCCACTTTACGCACCTTTCCTTGATAAGTGCTCACTCCGTAAAGATTATTCTCACAAACATACACCACCGGCAGATTGAACGACGCGCCGATATTGATGGCTTCGTGAAATGTTCCCTGGCTTGACGCCGCATCTCCAAAGAATGAGACTACGACCTTTCCATCCTCTTTATATCTTGATGCAAATGCCGCGCCAGTCGCTATAGGGATTCCTGCTCCTACAATTCCATTGGCGCCCAGCATTCCAACCTCAGGTGCCGCGATATGCATGGAACCGCCTCTTGCCTTGTTATATCCCGTCTCCCTCGCAAAAAGTTCTGCCATTGCCCGATTCATATCCGCGCCTTTAGCCAGTAGATGGCCATGTCCCCGGTGCGTGCTTGTGATATAATCATCCTTATGCAAATTGGCACAGATGCCGACGGCAATTGCTTCTTCCCCTACATACAAGTGGAAAAATCCCGGAATTCTTCCGGCCATCGACAAATCCCTGACCGTCTCCTCAAAACGCCTAATTCTTAACATCTCTTTATACAAGTGCAATCTGTTCTCCGTATCCATATTCTCCCTCCTGCTTTCTACTTCAAGTCTGCCAGCGTTCTTGTGCAGGCTTCCATGCTCTCTATCCCTGACGCCGCAAATTCGAATCCTATGTACTTATCGTATCCGCTTTCCTTTAATTCCTTAATAATTACAGGATAATTAAGTTCCCCAGTGCCTGGCTGACATCTTCCGGGCACATCCGCAATATGGAAATATCCAAATGTGTCTTTCAGTTCCCGGATCGTAGATATGATATTTCCTTCCATAATCTGCATATGATAAGCATCATACAGCAACCGGATCTTCGGATGGCCGACGCTTCGTATCAGTTCCGCCCCGTCCCTGCTGTGGCACAACGAATACCCTCTGTGATCTACAAGCGTATTCAGCGGCTCTATTACAAATGTAATTCCGCTTTCTTCCGCAATTGGTACAAGCGCTTTTAATATCTCAAGCGTTGCCTCCATCTTCTCTTCTTTTGTAATTACGTAGTCCGTCTCAAGTACCGAGCGGTCTTCTTTCATAATATCCGACATAAGGAATAAATTCTTGGCGCCCAGATATTGCGCTGTTTTTACGGATTCTCTGACTCCCTCCATATAGATGTAGAAATCATTTGCGTCTACCATGCGCCCTTCTATATTTCCCTGCATAATTGCCAGTTCCATGCCTGTCTCATTTAACGCCTTCTTAATGCCGTCAATATCTTTGTCCTGCCAGCACCAGAATTCAATACAGTCAAACCCTGCCTCTTTGGCCTTATAAATTCTTTCTACAAACTCATACTCTGTGAACAATAGTTCAATACAGCAAGAATATTTCATATCCCACGACCTCTCTTTAAATCATTCATGAATAATTCAACTTCTTTATGCGTTGGCATCGAGTCCTGCGCCCCCATTTTAGTTACTGCAAGGGCTCCCACCGCATTTGCGTATTCCAATGCTTTCCTGTCCTCATATCCTTTCGCACGAGCCACTGCAAAGCCTGCGTTAAAAGAATCCCCGGCGCCGGTAGTATCTGCCGCCTTTACCTTAAACCCTGCGATATAATCCATTCGATCTCTATTTATAAAATAACATCCTTTCGCCCCTGCCTTCTTAATGACATTCTTTACGCCGGCGTCTAACAGTTTCCTTGCCCCTTTTTCCATATCGTCTTCACAGGCTATTTTTTTCAGTTCTCCTTCATTCGGCGTAATAAAGTCAATACATCGCAGCAACTGGCCATCGCATGGTGCGGCGGGCGCCGGATCTAGAATGACTTCAATCCCTTGTTCGGCACAGTATTGCGCGGCCCTCTTTACGGTTTCCATCGGGATCTCCAGCTGCAGCAGCACCAGGCCGCATGTATCCAGGAACGGCTGGATCTTTTTTATATAATCAATGTCGACATGCTTATTGGCCCCTTCTTGGATAACAATATAGTTTTCGCCTTCTTTATTGACGTGTATGACTGCAATCCCTGTGTTAACGCCTTGGCACGTCTCGACATGCCTTATATCTACGCCGGAGTTTTCCAGTACTTGTAATGCCTGCTTTCCGTAAATATCATCCCCGACTTTACCGAACATGACGACATCCGCGCCCAGCCTTTTGGCAGCCACCGCCTGATTTGCCCCTTTTCCTCCGGGACAAGTACGAAATTCCAGCCCTTTCACCGTTTCCCCCGGCTCTGGAAATTGCATTACGCTCGAGACAATATCCATATTAATGCTTCCGATTATTGCTATTTTTTTCATATTTGCAGCTCCTTTTTGTTTTTATGACAGTGGAGAGAAATTCCCTCCGCTGTCATTGGCAAAAAGTAAAAGAGTATTCAATAAGCCTCCTTTATTTTGTCCTTACTCCGACCGTAAGAATGATACAGCAGTAAAGGCGCAAATCCCCAGTCTGGATTAAAAGTCCTGTTTCTGGCTTCATGCATTCCGCGCGGAAGTCCCATCTCTTTAATTTTTTAATCTCCATGCCTTCTGGAAGTATTTCCCTGTACTCCGGAAAGACAGGCGCATCTTCCATCGTATCCATGACTGGCGCAGCGGCCGATTCGATATTGACCGCCTTAACGATCTCTTTTAGCACATCCGTAACTTTCATTTTATCTGGTGCAAGATTTAAGAATACTTTTTTCGCCGTATCCGGAACGCCTATATCCGCCGGAAAATTTCCATCCGCAATTACGATATTCGTGCCATGTCCTGCCTCTGACAGCGCCTTAAGTATTTCGGGATGAATAATGTCGCCATAAATCATAATAATCTCTCCTTTGCTACACTACTTGTCGTAATTTTCAATAAACAGATCCACGTTATCTTTGGTTACTTCAATATAGCCTGTATTGGTATTTCTTGGGATGCATGTAACGCCTGCCTGCTTATCATCCTTCGTCAGAGGGATGTTATTATGTACGTAATCATATAGATATTGTCCGCCGAGCCATCCAAACAGTTCTCTTTTCTGTACGATAAGCTTTGAAATCACGTCAGGCTTTACTAAATCCAAGTGCTCTGGCTGGCCGTCTACGCACGTAATCTTAATCTTGCCTACCTTATCAGCCTCTTTGACCGCCTGGCCGATTCCAGGTCCAGATACGGATGCAAATCCGGCAATGCCAGCGATATCCGGGTATGCGCTCATAATATTATTCGTTGCCTCTGCTGCGCCTTCTACGGTTGCATTATCCGTAAATGTGCCTACGATCTTAATATCTGGATATTCTTTTTCCATCGTATCTGTAAACCCTTGGAATCCTTGTGACTGATTCTGAAGCCCTACTACGCCGATCATCGCAACTTCGCCCTTTTCTCCAATCAATTCTGCCATTGATCGTGCCTGCGCTACGCCAACTTCGTACCAGTCTGAGCCGATATGTCCAAGCGGCTCTGCTCCTGGCACTTCTCCATCAAATGTTATAATCGGAATACCTGCCTTGACGGCGGAATTAACAGCCACCGCGATCTGCGGGTCAGATCCGTTGCAAAGGATGCCGGCCGGCTTGCTTGCGATTACCTGCTCCAATGAGGTTACCTGTTCTGCCACATCCCATTCCGTAGGCCCAACGATGGAAGTCTTCACGCCTCTTGCCTTCCCCCATGCTTCAAATGCCTTATACTCGTGATCCATAAAGAGCGGCATCGTCGTCTGTACGCTTACAAGAACATATTCTTCATTCGAATCCGCTTTTTCCTCCGTCTTTTTGTCTGATGCATCCTGCGCATCTCCTCCTTTTTGCTCGCACCCGGCAAGTGCAGCCAGACACAGGCATAATGCTAACAACATTGCCATTACGCTTCTTAACGCTTTTTCTTTCCTCATACCTTTTCTCCTTTTCATCTTAAATACTTTTTGTTTCTTTATCCTTCGTACGGAAAATCGCCAATTCCCGATCCCCCTTTCCCAGATTTATTCTCGCCTCGCCTGGCGAAAGCCAGCCCGTACGTTACGCTGACTTACGGTTTACAAAGGAATCCAGGCTGACCGCCAGAATCAGAATGATTCCAAGGACAATATCCTGCCAGAACACCGTGACTCTTGCAATAATCATGATGTTATTCACGAGTCCCATAAAAACACTGCCCAGCACTGCTCCCAGCACCGTCCCTTTTCCTCCCTGCATGCTTGCTCCACCCAATATTGCAGCCGTTATAGCCGTCATCTCAATTCCCTGGCCAGCCGTCAAATTGGCCGCTCCCATTCTGGATGTAAGAATAATTCCGGCCAGTCCGGACAAAAAAGCGCAAAGCACAAAACCTATAATCTTCATTTTCTTTACGTTAATTCCTGATAAGAACGCCGCTTTGGGGTTGCCGCCTATGTAATAATATCGTTTAAAAAATACGGTTTTCGAGCTTAGCACCCCGAGTAATACCGCGATCACGATCATATACCAGATTGGCAGGCGCAGGCCTAGAAATTTTCCCTGCCCGATCGCATTAAAGGCTTCTGGGAATCCCATGATCCCTCTGTCAACAGTGATAAGCGTCAGCCCTCTGACAATTCCCATCATAGCTAATGTCTGAACCATTCCATTAATTCCTACTTTCGTTATCAGCAGCGCATTTGTCAGGCCGACCAGCACCGCGCATATGAGCCCCGCAAGCGTCGCAAGGAGGAAATTCGCATTTACCTCTACCATTAACTTTGCAGCAACGCCGCCGGATAACGCCATCACGGATCCGACTGAAAGATCAAAATCTCCGGAAATCAAAAGAAGCATCATTCCTATTGCTACTATTGTATTTGTCGCGACTCCCAGCAGAATCCTGGAAATATTGTCAAAGGTCGCAAAACTTATGGGCCAAATAATCGCCGACGCGATACAAATAACAACAACCGTGATTCCCAGCGACATCGTCCGTTCTTTCAATAACTTGACTGCAATTCCTTTTTTACTCATGTCTAACCCTCCACAAAACTATCTCTTTACAATCCTGAGGCATACCTCATGATTTCTTCTTCCTCAACTGCATGTCCCTTTCCACACCGCAATTCTCCTGTCACTTCCCCATTCCACATAACCAGCATTCTATCGCTTAAGAGCATGGCTTCCGGAAGTTCGGATGAAATCATTAATATTGCAGTTCCATCGCTCGCCAATTTCCTCAAAATCTCATAGATCTCCTGCTTCGCCCCTACGTCCACGCCCCGTGTCGGCTCATCTACAATCAATATCTTTGGATTCACAAGCAGCCATTTCGCTATTACTACCTTCTGCTGGTTTCCACCACTCAGATTAATAACCCTTCCTTTTATAGATGGCGCTGCAATATGCAGTTTTTCCTTATATTCTTCCGCGATAGCGGATATTCTTCGCTTATCGATGAATCGCCTTTTTATGATTCTTTTTAGGTTGCCGGACACGACATTCTCCTCAATGCTCATTTCCAGAAATAGTCCCTGCAGCTTGCGATCCTCCGGCAAGTATCCGATACCATTTTTTATGGCTTCAAGCGGGGATCCAATCTGCACTTTCTTTCCTTCCACATATATCTCCCCTGTACAGCTTTTATCTGCCCCGAATATTGCCATTGCAACTTCTGTCCTGCCTGCTCCGGCGAGGCCGACGAGAGAAAGTATCTCTCCTTTTCTCAATGAGAAATTAATATTGTGAAACCGACTTCCTCTAAGAGATTTGACATCCAGAACCACTTCATCCCTGACTGTCGACTCGAACTCGTGTTTTTCCAGCTTCCTTCCAACCATCATCCGGATAATCTCGTCGATATTAATATCGCTGGCATTTGTTGTTCCCTGGCACTTTCCATCCCGCATTACGGTAATCCTGTCTGCCACCTCGAACACTTCTGTCAGCATATGCGATATGTATATGATGGATACGCCCTTGCCAGTGAGTTCCTTTATGAGCGAGAACAATAATTCCTTCTCTGTTTCTGTAATCGTCGCAGTCGGCTCATCCAGCAGAAGAAGCTGTGGATCCTGCGATAAAGCCTTTGCGATCTCTACCATTTGCTGCTTCGCCGGAGGAAGTTCCCCGACCAAAGTTTTGGCGCTGATGTTTCCAAGATTAAGCGTTTCTAAAAACTGTTCCGTCATTGCGGTTAATTTTTTAGAGTCTATAAGCTTGAATCGATTGACAGGCTGGCGCGCGGCAAAAATATTTTCTGCTACATTCAAGCCATCGATCAGGCTTCTTTCCTGATATACGATCGATATTCCAAGATCCTGCGCACTTTTCTGACTTTCTATCTGAACTTCTTTCCCTTTCCAGAAAATGCTACCTTCGTCCGCTTTATAATTTCCGGATATGATATTCATCAGCGTACTCTTTCCAGCGCCATTCTCTCCAACCAATGCATGGACTTCTCCTTTCTTGATATCTATGCTTACATGATCAAGCGCTTTTACGCCGGGAAACGATTTGCTTATCTGTTCTAAATGTAAAAGTATTTCCTGCTCCATATTTCTCCTTCCTTTCCATACAACCCTCTAACTTTTACGGTGTCCGTTTCATGTGCCTGGCTTAGCCGTACTTTTTCTTACGATCAGTTCCGGCTGGAATGTAATGCTGGAATAATTCTTTTTGGGACTGTAAATCGCCTGAATGATCAGATTCAAGGCATCCTGCCCCATCTTATATGCAGGCTGGTGTACCGTGGTTAGCGGCACTTCCATCAGTTCTGAAAACTGCAGATCATCATATCCCACCACCGATAAATCTTCTGGTATTTTTCTGCCGCAAAGCCTTGCCTGCTGATAGATGCCATATGCCATCAGATCGTTGCATGAGAAGATTGCCGTGATATCTTCCTCAAACAGTTCCTTTGCCAGCGCAAATCCAGACTTCGTATGATAGTCTCCCTCCTTGATATAGCCGGTGTTAAAAGCAACATTATACTCAATCAAGGCTTTCAGGTATCCATAGTATCTCTGCTTGGATGATTGGGCACCCAAAGGCCCGGTAATACATCCGATCTTACGATGCCCCAATTCCAGCAGATGCTTGGTTGCCAGATAGCCTCCTACTTCGTTATCCGTAATCACATATACAGAATCATGGTGCGGCACTACCCGGTCCAGCAGGATTACTGGCTTTTCATACTGGCTTAAGATCTCAAAACAGTCTTTTGCCTTGTTGTCTTCTGCATTGACCGCCATCGCAAAAATAATGCCATCTACCCCTCTGCTGACCAGCATGTTTACGTATTCCACATCGCTTGACGGATTGTCGTTGGTATTGCATAGTATCAGATTGTAGCCCAGCCTCTGGCATTCTGCCTCTGCCCCCTTTGCGATTTCCGCAAAAAACATGTTCGTTACATCTGGTATGATCAGGCCAACAGTTTTTGTCTTTTGGGTAACCAGGCTTGCGGCCATCTGGTTCGGCATATACTGCAATTCATTTGCAACGTCCCATATTCTCTTGCAAGTATCCGGAGGTATTCGATGGTTCTTATTATTAAGAACTAAAGATACGCTTGACACCGAGACGCCTGCCTTTTTTGCTATATCTTTAATCGTTACTCTCACCTTTGTCCCTCCTTTCTTTTTATTATCCTTTTCGGCTTAAATAATCTTCCTTGAATAGTTTGAATATTTCATAAATATTCGGTAAAACGTTTTATCCAATTATAAATTGTTAAAACATTTTTGTCAATGGTTTATTTTGATATTTTTGTGCATTTTGCCTTAAATTTCAATTTTTATCTTATATATTTATACTATTTTACCAACTATTTTTTCCTCTATATGCCCATTTTGCACTATTTTTAAGGATTATTTTTAAATTTTTCCGTCATTTCGTTTACCAACAGTGGTAAACAAATTTTACTAATTTTCAGTTTATTTTTTGAGTTTTCTTTTATTATCCACATTTCAAATTCGCGCAAAAAAAGAACCCTGAAAATTCAGAGTTCCTTCAAAATCCGACAGATACTATTTTTTACTCCTATTTATCCCTGGTTTATACCCCCATTGTACTCCCAAATTTACGATAAACGATGATATTTTACGGTATTTTATAAAAATCTAAAATTTTATAACCCTTAGAAATCCCCCTTAAAACGGCGTTCCGTCCAAATCATAGGGCGTAATCTGGTAAACGTAATAATTCAGCCAGTTGGTATACAGATTGTTGGCTGTGGCACGCCACGTAAGGAGCGGCTTATTCTCCGGATTGTCATCCTCGTAATAGTTCTTGGGCATCTCGATCGGCAGGCCCTTGCTAAGATCCCTTTTATATTCCCCGTCCAGAGTCACGCGGTCATATTCCGGATGGCCCATAACGAAGATCTGACGGCCTTCTTCTGCCATTGCAAGGAACAGCCCTGCTTCTTCTGATTCAGCCAGCACAGTCAGGCGGGGTTCCGCATGAATCTTCTCCATCGGCACATCCGTATGTCTGGAATGCGGGGCAAGGAATACATCATCGAAGCCTCGAACCAGCGGAATCTTGCGGTTCATCACCTTATGCCAGAACACGCCGAACAGTTTGTGGTCCAGTGCCACCTTATCGATTCCATAATGATAGTAGAGGCCTGCCTGGGCTCCCCAGCATAGGTGGAGCGTAGATGTCACATGGGTCTTGCTCCACTCCATGATTTCCTTAAGTTCCTGCCAATAGTCCACGTCTTCGAAAGGTATCTGCTCCACCGGCGCTCCAGTAATGATGAATCCGTCAAACTTCTTATCTCTTACTTCACTGAACTTCTGGTAGAATTTATTCAGATGGCTGGTTGGCGTATTCTTGGACTCATGGCTGGATACGGTGATAAACGATACGTCCACCTGAAGGGGCGTATTGGATAAAGACCTCAGTATCTGCAGTTCCGTGTCTTCCTTAAGCGGCATAAGGTTAAGAAGGCCGATCTTGATCGGCCGTATATCCTGATGCGTTGCCCGATGTTCATCCATCACAAATATATTTTCTCTTTCCAATATCTCCTTTACCGGGAGATCATTCTGAACTCTGATTGGCATAGTCTTTATTCCCCTTTTTCTTTGTTATTGTCTTCGTTTCCATCTCCATCCTCCTCGGAATGGTAATACTTCCCGTCGTCATCCACATAACTCATGGCATCATAGAAGTTGGAGTTGGCAGGCAGCTTCTTGCGCTCCAGGCGATAATTCATTATCATCTGCACAATATAATACAGCACGGCAAAGGTAGGCACGCCCATGATCATTCCCACGAATCCGAACAGGCCTCCTCCAAGAAGGATTGCCACGATTACCCAGAATGCTGACAGGCCTGTCGAATTGCCCAGGATCTTCGGCCCCAGGATGTTGCCGTCAAACTGCTGCAGCAAAAGAATGAATATGATAAAATACAGTCCTTTGATCGGATCCGCCAGCATAATGAGGATCGCGCTTGGAATCGCTCCGATATACGGTCCGAAGAATGGGATTACATTCGTTACTCCTACGATCACGCTGACCAGCACGGCATAAGGCATATTCAATATGGTGAGCCCGAAAAAGCACAGTACCCCGATAATGGCGGAATCAATAATCTTTCCGATAATAAAGCCGCCGAATATCTCGTTGCTTTTCGTCGTCAGATGCAGCACCATATTGGCATGCCTGGGAGACAGGATCGCATAGACGCATTTCTTCGTCTGGCGGATAAAGGTCTCCTTGCTGAACAATATGTACACTGAAATGATGATTCCGATCAGTGCATTGAATATTTCGTTTAGGATATTGATCACGCCTACCGTCAGGTTGGACATAATCTCATTGGCGCGTCCCAGCAGATCCGTTCTAAGCCACTTCTGCAGCATGTCCGTTCCTTCTTCAATAGCGGCCTTAATAAGCGTGCCGGTAGTAGAATCGTCGATCTTTATAGTGTTGAGCTTATCAACCAAATCATTGAGCTGTCCCGGAAGGGTGAACACCAGGTTCCGGATGCTTGAATAAAGTTCCGGAATCAGCATGTTGCAAAGAGTCACCACCAGCACCAGCAAAAGGATCAGAGCCATCAGGATTCCGATTCCTCTGGCAGTCTTCTTTGCCCTGCCCGGAGTCTTTAGCTTCTTCTCCAGTACAGGGGCCAGGTACTTGTCCGCCTTCTTCACGATCGGATTCAGCAGATAGGCGATGACGCAGCCATAGACTACTGGCTTAAGGACCTGGAATATCTTTGAGAACCCTTCGGACAGGTTCGTCACTCTAAGCAGGGCAAAATAAAACAGGATGCTGGCGGCCACCACCAGAAAATACGTCATTCCCCGGCTAAACTGCTGCCGGAGTTTTGATGGGCCGCTTCCGCCCAATTTCGGCCGGCTGGAATAATATGCGTTCTGGCCGCGCTCTTTCTCCTTTTGGATGCTGTCTACGCTTGCTTCTTCTTTATTCATTCTATCTTCCTCTTCTCTTACACAGATAAAATAATTATAACCGTTGAACAAATATGCGTCAACCAAAAAGGAAGCCCGAAGGCTTCCCTTTTTCTGCTCTGCTTCTTAGTTGCATCCACACTTGAATGTGGCGCATTCGGTCTGCTCGCACTGGCAGGCATTGCTTCCTTCCACGCCGATCTTTCCTGCGTGGCACTCGCATTTCTCATTGTAAATACATTCGGTAGCCTTGCAGTCGATGCAGCTGCATGCAGATGCCTGTCCATTCACATCACTGTAGGAATCACCCTTGCGCTCCTCAAAGCTGTCGCAGCATGTTTCTTCTGAACGCTTTGCTGAACTTCCTCCTACGATAATGCGCTCCAAATCACAGTAGAAATTCTTGTTGTGCGTACATGTCTGTACTGTACATTTCAATTCTGGCATAATATTACCTCCTAATCATTCAAGAATATCGAGATTTATTATGCCCTGTTTTTTTATTTCTACTCTGTACTTCTTAATCCTCTTTCGTAACTTCGCGCTGAACCTTTGCCTGTATCTCTTCTTTGATCGCATCGATGAATGAAGCGATGTCCTTCTGGCCTTCATCCCCGGCAAATCTGCTTCTTACGGATACCAGATTCTGCTCTTCTTCTTTTGCCCCCACTACGAGCATGTATGGGATCTTGTTCATCTGCGCTTCCCTGATCTTGTAGCCGATCTTCTCAGCCCTCTCGTCCAATTCTGCGCGGATCCCCGCTTCTTCCAGCTGTGCCAGCACCTTCTTTCCGTATTCCAGATGCTTCTCAGATATTGGAAGAACCTTTACCTGGACTGGCGCAAGCCATGTTGGGAAAGCCCCGGCAAAATGCTCGATCAGAATTCCGATAAAACGCTCGATCGATCCGAATGCTACACGGTGGATCATGATCGGGCGATGCTTCTCTCCGTCAGCCCCGGTATACTCCAAGTCAAAACGCTGCGGCATCTGCATGTCAAGCTGGATGGTTCCGCACTGCCATGTCCTTCCGATGGAATCTTCCAGATGGAAGTCGATCTTTGGCCCATAGAATGCGCCGTCTCCTTCATTTACCATATAATCAAGCCCCAGATCATCCAGAGCGCCTCTTAAGCCTTCAGTCGCCATCTCCCAGTCTTCATCGCTGCCCATGCTGTTCTCCGGCCGCGTAGACAGTTCTACGTGGTACTTGAATCCGAACAGGCTGTAGATCTCGTCAATCAGCCGTGCTACGCCTTTGATCTCGTCTCTGGTCTGCTCCGGAGTCATGAAGATATGGGCATCGTCCTGGGTAAAGCAGCGGACGCGGAACAGGCCGTGGAGAGCGCCTGACTTCTCGTGTCTGTGTACCAGGCCAAGCTCGCCCATGCGAAGCGGAAGGTCTTTGTAAGAACGCGGCTCGGACTTGTATACCAGCATGCCGCCCGGACAGTTCATAGGCTTGACCGCATAGTCTTCCTCATCGATCATGGTGGTGTACATATTGTCTTTATAATGATCCCAGTGCCCGGAATTCTCCCACAGATGCCTGCTCAGGATAATAGGCGTGGATACTTCCACATATCCGTTTTCTTTGTGCAGTTCTCTCCAATAATCCAGAAGCGTATTCTTAAGAACCATTCCTTTTGGAAGGAAGAACGGGAATCCAGGGCCTTCGTCGCACATCATGAACAGGCCAAGCTCCCTGCCAAGTTTTCTGTGGTCACGCTTTTTCGCCTCCTCCATCATGTGGAGGTATTCTTCCAGGTCTGCCTTCTTCGGGTAGGAAATGCCATAGATTCTGGTAAGCATCTTGTTCTTTTCGCTTCCGCGCCAGTATGCGCCTGCAAGGCTTGTCAGCTTGAAAGCCTTAACCGCTTTTGTAGACATAAGGTGCGGTCCTGCGCACAGATCTACAAATTCGCCTTGCTTGTAGAAGCTGATCTCCTCGCCTTCCGGCAGATCTTCTACCAATTCTACTTTATATGGTTCGTTATTTTCTTTAAAATATGCGATGGCTTCTTCCCTTGTCTTGGTAAAGCGTTCGATAGGCAATGCTTCTTTGACGATCTTTTTCATCTCCGCTTCGATTTTTTCCAGATCTTCCGCGACAAATGGCGTCTCGCGATCCAAATCATAATAGAATCCATTGTCAATGGATGGGCCGATGGCCAGTTTTGTCTCCGGATAGAGACGCTTGATCGCCTGGGCCATAATATGGGATGTGGTATGCCAGAATGCGCCCCGTCCGTCTTCAGAGTCGAATGTCAGCAGTTCCAGCTCGCAGTCCTTGGAAACGTCCGTCCTCAAGTCAACGATATCCCCGTCTATCTTTGCGCAGGTCGCTGCCCTTGCCAGCCCTTCGCTGATATCTTTTGCAATATCCAATACGGACATGCTTCTTTCATACTCTTTTACAGAGCCATCTTTCAGTGTAATCTTCATAATCTGTACCCTCTCTTTTCTTTCTTGATATACTCTATTTATTTTTGTGGTCTTCCAGACCTTTTACAAACATGTTGTGGAACTCCAGGCACGTCTGCTTTAGCGCAAGCGGCTTTCCCTCCCGGTTAATGAAGCAATGCCTGGTGATTCCCCGGCAGTGGACCATCTGGGTCTTGTCCGAGATCACTTCGTATCCCACGGTCAGCTTGATGCCATTGTACTCCTTGACGAAGGTTTCTATGGTCACCGTCTCCCCGAAATGGACCATCCTCAGATAATCTGCTTCAACGGACAGCACCGGGCTTAGAATTCCCTTTTCTTCCATCTGGTCATATCCCAGTCCCATCTGCTCCATATAATCGGTCCGTGCTTCTTCAAACCAGCGGATATAGTTGGAATGATGCACAATTCCCATCTGATCTGTCTCATAATACTGTACCTTGTGCTTGTAAGGCTTCATCTTTCCCGTCCTTTCCTGCCTTTCGGGCATGTCATAGCATGGAATAAAAAAGTCCCTTACAGCCTGCATGCTGTAAGGGACGAGTTCATCAAGTCTCGCGGTTCCACCCTGCTTGAACTGGCGTATTCGCCAGAACCACTTCTTTCATGATGATAACGGAATCACCGGACTGTTTTGCAGCCACTCGGAGGTAGTCTTCAGAAGGTTCCGCAATAAGGAGCTTGCAGCCTTTGGCTCCTCTCTCTGTAATTCTTCCCCAACCTACTCGTCTCGTCAACGTGTTTTGATATATGTTACCATTATAACACTGTCTTATTCTTTGTCAACACAGAGTTTCTGCAATTCCAGAATTTTCTCCCGCAAAGACTCCCTGACAGGCCGGGCCACAAGGTCCGGACGTCCCAGGTAATACCCCTGCATATAATCCACGCCTAAGCGTATCAGCGTCTCCATCTCATCGTAAGTCTCCACGCCTTCTCCGATGATCTTGATATTTCTCGTCTTGCAGTATTGGATCGTGCTGGCTACAAGCGCCTGCCGGTTTACATCCTTATCCACATTTCTTACGATGCTCATGTCAATCTTTACATAGTCAGGCGACATATACAGCAAAGTCAGTTCCGAACTATAGCCTGAGCCGTAATCATCAATCGCAAGGCCTGCTTTCATCTTCCGGATGATATCGATCTTCTTTTCCATGACGCCTGCGTCCGTCTGCTCATTCTCTATGATCTCCACCACAAGTTTATTCGGCTCAAGCCCATATTTTTCCTGGAATTTGGCGATCACTCCATAGTCTATCAGCTGGTTTGGTATCGAGTTGATAAAGATCCTCGCATCCCCAAAAGCCTCCCTCTGACGCTGGTAATCCTTAAACGCCTGGGTAAAAGTAAGTTCTTCCAGTTCCGGAAGCCTGGACTGGACGGTAGCCAGCCTGAGCACATCCGACGGATTGGACAGTTCTCCAAGTCTTGGCCGCATCAGCGCTTCATAGGCATGCACCTGCCCGCTCCTTGCGTCCACGATTGGCTGGAACGCATAGTCTACCATCCGATCCTCGATCAGCCTGTTGATCTGCTCCCTGCCCCGCAGCAGGTAAGAATCTTTCTCATAGACCCGCTGGTCGAATTCCTTGACTGCTCCCTTGTAACTGTTCTTTGTATCATACATGGCAAAATCCGCGTACTTCTTGAGCATCTCATAGGTGATCCCGTCATCCGGATACCACGCAACCCCGCCGGATGCGCGGATTGCCAGTTCTTCTCCGTCCGGCATGATAATCTTGGTAGCATTCAGCTTGTTCTTTACCTGATTCAAAAGATCCATCAGTTTCTCCTTGGAGCCGCAATTCGGCACGAAGGCCAGAAACTCATCTCCGGCCATACGGCCTACGATAGCCCCTACAAGGGACAGGCCCGCAAACACGCCTGCCGCTTTCTGGATATACTGGTCCCCATAATCATGCCCATAGGTATCGTTGACATACTTCAAATTGTCCAGATCCCACATAACCATGGCGCTTAAGCCAAGGCCGCTTGCCGGCGCGCCACTTAAGATTTCCTGTATCCTGCGTTTGAATGCCCGGCGGTTCAGCAGATGAGTCAAGATGTCATAATCTCTCTCGTACTCGATCTTCTGCCTGGTATAGACATCTTTGGTAATATCCATTACGGTAACCAATGTCCTGTCCTTATCAATCAAGGATCTGATGTTCAGCCACCTGGACGGAATCTCCCCATTCACCTGGTACTCTCTTTCAATCTCTGTTACAAGGGCCTCCTCAAGGCCCGCCCTTTCCCAATATCTCTCAAAGTACTTTTTCTCGATGAATCCGTCTTCAAACCGATCCTGGCTCATCCCCAGCATACCGATCACCTTCGGCGTACAGAAAACCTTCGCGTCTTTTTTCCGGTATTCGATAATCCCAAGAGGAAGGTCTACCAGTTCAATAATCTTTGATACCTTGGATGCATTATCCCGCACCTTCTCATTAAGACCCGTCACCGCGTCCGAGAGTTCATCGACTTCTTTGACTCCTGTGGAAGGCATGGTAAGCCGCTGATTCCCATCTACCCTTTTCAGGGTATTGACCAGCTTAAGGATTGGCCTGGCAAAACTATAACTCCCGATCAGCGCCCCCAGGATTCCCAGGGCAGCCGAGAGAAGCGCCGCCAGCATAATGGAGGAGCGCAGCTGTTCCGGCCCGCGGTACAATGTCTTTGACGGCAGTATCCCGATCAGCGCCCACTTGGTATTGTAATAAGGCGATCCCACGTTATAGCTGCCAATCTCCTGCACGCTCCCATAACTCTCTTTGTGGGTATTCACCTCATATACTTTGTTCTCCAAAGGCTCCCTGGCCAGTTTAAGTTTCTGGCCCGCCTCTCCAAATTCGCTCTCCATGATGCCCGCCGTATACATTGGCGTATACTGCGTCCCATTGTTCGTGACGGCAAGCATATAGGAACCTGCATTTTTGCTGTCAAGCTCGCCGAAGGGCAGAAGGCTTCCCAGATAGTCCTCGGACACTGTGATTCCCAGAACGCCGTAGGCCTCTCCATCTTCTACCAGCGGCATAGCATATGAGATCACGCTGATATCGTTCTTGTTCCACTTATAGAACCTGCTCCAATACCCCAGATCCGAAACCTCGAACTCTGGATATTTTTCCACGGATTCCATAGGGACATCATAAAAGGACGTGTCCTGTCCATCCTGTCCAAGTTCCATTTTGGATGTCCAGTAAGAGTCCATCGCAATCCCCAGGTGTCTGGATATCTCCGTTGGCCCGGTCTCCATAAGAAGGCCCTCGCGGCTTATGCTCATCGTCTGATTCAAATTACGGATGCACAGGCCGCAGTGGCTGTCTGTATCCGTTTTTCCCCCATAGCCCTGCAAAATGATGTAGGCCTCCGTCGTAGAACTATAGCGCAGCATATCCACAATCTGATTTGACACCTCGAGAAGGATCTCATTATTCAATTCTTTATTTTCCTCAAGATCTAAAACCGTCTTATGCCTCTGATCCAATTGCGTGTGGATCGAATCCTGAATCGCCTTCTGATACTCCTTCAGGTTCGACCACTTATTGGTGATCAGGTTCTCCAGCGTATTCTTTCTGGCTTTTGTGGTATTAATCAAGGTATTATCGGCGCTCTTCTTCAATTGCTCGAAACCGCCGTTGAAGCCTACTGCCACAAAGCAGAATACGCCCTGAAGCAGCGCTACTGCCAGCATGATGATAAGCAGCTTGTTCCTGATTGATATCTTCTTCCTCTTCCTACCTGCCATACTTTCAGCTTCCTATCTAACTCTTATAATCCGGTTATCTGCATGCGTCCTCTAATTCCGCGCTCAGCGACTGGAGCCACTCCTCGAAGTTCTCATCCGTATCAAGCGCCGCCGCAGCGATCTCCTGGCTTGCGATCCTTTCACGGTCCGCCACTGCTTTCTCCTGCATAGAAGCGCCTACTATGTTCCTGCATGCGTTGCTTCCCTTAAAAGGAGTCATTGTATAGAGTTCATAAGAATTGCTTTCTTCAAACGCTACTTCCATGGTATCTTTGATCATATCATTCCACTCTGCATCCGAATCAGTGGCAATGCCCTCCAGATATTCAATCTGGTTTGCCTCCTTCTTCACCGGAAGGTAGGAGGAAGCAAGGCAGAATTCGCTGTTGACCTTGGCGCCGGTGAACCACTTGATAAATTCAGCCGCGGCTTCTTCCGTCTTCTTGTCAGACTTCGTCACTGCCAGATCCGCCCCCTGCTGGACAACGGCCGAAGCCGTGCCTTCAAATCCAGGCACTGGGAGCACCATCGTCTCAATCTGGTATGGTTCTTCATCTCCCACCGTAACTTCCTGCGCATAATAGGATCCTGCGGATGAGGAACCAATCGCTGCGATCAGATCGCCCGTCTTCATATCGTCCGAGCGGTATCTTCCATTGCTGGTATAGTATCCGTAGATATAAGGCACATAATAATTGTCCCAAAGTTTCCGAAGCGTCTCTTTATTCAGATTCAGGCTTACCTTTCCATCTTCCACCGGGAACATATCTTCTCCCAGCTGGTATGCTCCAACCAGCATATAATTGGCAAATGCGTCTCTTCCGAACATCGCCTTGCCGCCGGTCCACTCATAGTAGGCCTTGGAGGTGTCTGTCACGCCTTCCCAGGTACTTAAGTCCTCCAGGCTTGCCCCAGTCTCCTGGGCAAACTTATCCCAGTCAGTCTTGTTAATAGTCATGACTTCCACGGATTTGGCCACTGGAAAGAGGATCAGTGAGTCGTCCTTGCCAATCCTGCCTTGCTCTACATAAGCATCGATGTATTCATCTAATTCCTTCTCTGTAAAATAGTCATCCATATCCGCCAAAAGTCCCTGCTGGTCAAACTCTATGGCATCCGTCCCGTAACAGCAGAAGATGTCGGGAAGATTTCTCTCCTCCTCCGGCTTCTTCAATTCTTTTCCAAGGCTTTCAAACAGTTCCGTCATATCCCCCATGCTGCTCGCCTTTACATAGATTCCCTTCTCATTTCCGACCGTGTTGTTGAATTCTGTAACCAGCTTGTCCAGCGCGATCTTGGCAGCCCCATTATAATAGGTCTCCATCTGCACAACTATCGGGTCCTCGTCATTCTCTTCCTGCTTGCCTGTGTCTTTGCCGCACCCTGTAGCCATTGTAGCCAATAGCGCCAGTATCAGGGCTGCGCTGATCCCTCTTTTTCCTTTTCTCATCTCATCCTCCCATAAAAATAGCAATGTGTCATATGGATACTATAACACATTGCTTCCTCAAAATCAAAAAACAGCCACATCTTCCACACGGCAAAGCATTCTCTGACCATGTAATTTACAAGCAGCGCCGGATGGCAGCTGGCCGCCAGCGGGTATGGATGGCCGTATCCAAGCCGCCTGGCATAAGCACAGGCCCGGTACAGATGAAAATTATTGGATACGATTCCAACGTCCGCCTCCTTGCAGTTCATATAGCGCTTGGAGAACTTCAAGTTCTCCTGGGTCGTGGTGGATGCGTCCTCCTTGATGATACGATAAGACGCGATTCCCTGCGCGATCAAATAGTCTTCCATCGCCTGGGCTTCCGTGACGTCTTCTCCTTTGCCCTGTCCCCCGGATACGACCACCTTGGTCCCAGGATGCGCCTTTAGATAAATCAAAGCCTTGTTCAGGCGGCGGTACAGGGAATCCGTGATTTTCCGCCCTTCTACATGGGCGCCCAGAATAATCAGATACTCATATTCCTTCTGCCCCCGCGTAACCATCCCCATGACAATCCTGAGTTCTGTCACGGCAAACACGGCAACGGGCAGGAGAAGCGCCTTCCTGGCCGCTGCTTCCATCCCAAGCAGGCTTGCCGCATAGTCATACAGCCAGAGCCCCAGGCCTGCCGCCAGCCAGAATCTTGAAAATGTGGAATCCCATTTCTTTAGCGCCACGCATAGGACGGCATAGTACAAAAGGCATGCTGCCCCCAGAAGCGTCAGCA
Source organism: [Clostridium] scindens (assembly GCF_019597925.1). Taxonomy (NCBI): domain Bacteria; kingdom Bacillati; phylum Bacillota; class Clostridia; order Lachnospirales; family Lachnospiraceae; genus Lachnoclostridium; species [Clostridium] scindens. The sequence continues at coordinate 2,332,122 of NZ_CP080442.1, forward strand.
TTATCTACCACAACATTTCTTATACTTTTTACCGGAGCCGCATGGACACGGATCATTACGCCCTACCTTCTTGCCCTTGCGGATCGTCGTGGACTCCTTCTGCTCCTTGTACAGTTTCTTCAGTTCTTCCTCTGAATAGATCTCCTTCCACTGTGGAAGTTCGTACAGCCAGTCCGCTTTGGCTGCCACCATGTTCTTATATAATTTTTCCTTATCAAAGGCAAGGCTGACTACGGTATCTTCCTCCATCGTCTCAATCGGATTCTCTTCCTTCAGGCTTTCATTGATTCCATCCAGGAATCCAACCATGGTAAGCACTTCCTGGCCATACTTCTCTGCCAGTTCCTTGACGGTGCCCTTTACCTCCTCGTCCGGGTTAGACAGCAGTTTTTCATAGATTTCCTTCTCAATCTGGAAATAGGTGCCCCAGAAATTCTGCAGCTGGCCCCTGTCTGCCTGCTCATCATAGGCAATATCTCTCCATTGATCTAATAATGTACGACTCATATTCATATACTCCTTTGTATTCATTTGCAATTTTCTCTTGCTCTTTATATAATATACTAAAGTCTTGATTGGATGTAAAGGATGATTCTGATGAAAAAAGTAAAACGTATACTGGCTTTGGCAGGCGCAGTCCTACTATTCTGCATGTATGCAAGCACCCTGGTGTTCGCCCTGACCGACCATTCGCAGACAATGGGCCTTTTGAAAGCGTCCATTGCCTGCACCATAATTCTTCCAGTGTTATTATATGCCTATACGCTGGTATATAAGGTCACTCATCATGACCAGGATGATGATGACACTAAATAGTACTCAAAAGGCGTCAGTCCTCTTGCTCCCCGTAGCAGGTCTGACTCTTTTTTGGCGTGCTTTTTTTCCTTTTCCCTTATCTTTTTTCTCTTGGCAAGGTATTCTTCCATTGAAATCACTTCTGGCTCTGGATATTCCCAGTCTCTCTTATGCATAAACGATACCTCCATTTCCATTATTTATACTCGTTTTTTTGTTAAAACTCCGAACTCCCGACTCTATTATTATATTGCTACAGATCACATTATATGACTCTTTTGTGTCAATACTATGGCGATTATCTAAAATAATGGTGATGGTTTCCTTAAGAATTTCAAAAGGCGCCCTGCCTAAGATTCCTTAGACGGGCGCCTGCATGTCTTACACATTCCTATATATAATATCATTTCTTCCCGGGCCATTGGATACCATGGTGATCGGGTATCCGATCTGCGCTTCAATAAATTCCACATACTTCCTGCAGTTTTCTGGAAGGTCTTCATACTTTGTGATGCCCCGGATATCGCTCTTCCATCCCGGAAGCGTCTGAAGCACCGGCCTTGCCCGCTCAAGAAGATGCGTCGTGGGGAAGTCGGTGGTAACCTCTCCGTCAATCTCGTAGCCTACGCACACCGGAATCTCATCTAAGTATCCCAGCACGTCCAGAACCGTGAATGCGACGTCGGTCGTTCCCTGCATTCTGCATCCGTATTTGGAAGCCACGCAGTCAAACCAGCCCATTCTTCTTGGACGCCCTGTGGTGGCTCCGAATTCGCCGCCGTCTCCGCCGCGGCGTCTGAGTTCGTCCGCTTCATCTCCAAAGATCTCGCTTACAAATGCTCCCGCGCCTACTGCGCTTGAGTATGCCTTGCACACGGTAATGACCTTTCTGATCTCGTATGGCGGAATCCCTGCTCCGATGGCTCCGTAAGCAGCCAGCGTCGAAGAAGAGGTAACCATTGGATAGATGCCATGATCCGGGTCTTTTAGGGATCCCAGCTGGCCCTCCAGCAGAATCTCCTTCCCTTCCTTCAGCGCATTGTGAAGATACAGCGAAGTGTCGCATACATAAGGCTCCACCATCTTCTTATAGTCTTGCAGTTCTTGGTAAAGATCGTCAGGATTGATCACTGGCTTGTGGTACAGATGCTCAAGCAGTACATTTTTCTGCTGTGCCACCCTTTTTACCTTGTCCCTTAGCAGTTCGTCGTCGAACAGCTCGCTTACCTGGAATCCTATTTTTGCATATTTATCCGAATAGAATGGAGCAATCCCCGACTTGGTAGAGCCAAAGGACTTTCCTCCCAGTCTTTCCTCTTCATAAGCGTCAAAGTTCTTATGATAAGACATTACCATCTGGGCACGGTCTGATACCAGGATCTTGGGCATAGGCACGTCCTTGTCGATGATGGACTGGATTTCCTGAAAGAGAACCGGCACGTCAAGAGCCACGCCATTGCCGATAATGCTGGTCGTATGGCTGTAGAATACGCCCGATGGCAGCGTATGCAATGCGAACTTGCCATAATCGTTGATGATGGTATGGCCCGCATTGGCTCCTCCCTGAAATCTTACAATGATGTCCGCCTGCTGGGCGAGCATATCGGTAATCTTTCCCTTGCCCTCATCGCCCCAGTTAGCGCCTACTACTGCTTTAACCATTTTCATTCCTCCTGCGATCTATATATACTTTAACCTTCAACTTTTGCATTATACTATATTTTTTTTCTCCTGTAAAATGCATTTTAATTCAAATTTTTCTATTATTCGATGATATTTTCATGCATTTCATATAAAAGTTCGTTTACCTCTGAAAGGGATGCCTTCTTCTTTAGTCCGAACAAAATGATGCTGTCTCTTTTGTTCTTTACATACAGAATCGGATATTCTGATATCTTCAGCATCTTCTGCATCTCTTCTATGGACAGCTCCATCCCAAATCCAAGGGCAAGAAGCTTATCCCGGTTGGGCTTTCGCGTGCCGGAGAATATCTGGTACGCATAGATTCTGTCCAGCTGGGACTTACGGATGACATCCGCCTTTTTAAGTCCTTTTATTTTCATCACTTCTTCCAGGTACTGGGGAAGTCCCATATCTACAAACTCCGGCCCTTCCTGCAAATATTCATCAAAACTTTTCTTCTGCTTTAAAAGTTCCAGCAGTTCATCCGTGGTTTTTCGGCTTGTCTCCATATTTTCACCTTCCGTTATTTACAAATGCACAACTTATGATAAAATAAATATCAGAAAATTGCAAGAACAAAGGATGGAGTACTATGGGGAATCTGAAAGCCGAATATCTGGAACAAACCTATATTGACCTTGCGCCTCTTAAGGATGCCGAAGACTGCCGCACCTATCTGACGCGCAGCCAGGTTGACGGAAGCCTGGCAGTACGCAAGGAGATCAGCGCCCTTCAGTACCCATTGTACCAGCAGTTAATCGACCTTTCCCACCCCAGTCTGGCAAGGGTGCTGGATACTTATGCCAAGGATGGAAGATACTTTGTACTGGAAGAATATGTCAGCGGGTCTACCATAGGCTCCTACTTGAAAAGGGGGTATCATTTCCAGGAAGAGGAGATCTTAAGCTTCATATCCCAGCTGTGCTCTGCCCTCTCCTTCCTTCATGCCCATAACATCATCCACCGGGATATCACGCCGGAAAACCTGCTGATCTCCACGGACAATGTGCTCAAATTGATCGACTTTGGAATATCCCGAAGCAAAAAAGAGGGGCAAAGCCAGGATACCACTCTCCTTGGCACGGTCGGATACGCGGCTCCGGAGCAGTTTGGCTTCGGACAGACGGATGAGCGGACCGATATCTATGCCACAGGCGTCCTGCTTAATGTCCTGCTGACCGGCAGCCTTCCCAAGGATGATCTGCCTTTCGATCCCCGTTACCGCCAGATCGTCTTAAAGTGTACCAGCCTATCCCCCGCAGACCGTTATTCCTCCGTATCTGAATTAAAGAGCCAGGTTATGGCCATAAAGCCGACGCGGATGTACCAAGAGGAAATCGTAGAGCAGGCGGCCAAAGCGCCGCGCAAAGACTCCCTGATCCGCCGCTTTTTCCGCCACGTACCGGGATTTCGTACCGGCAATCCGGGAAAGATGATCGTGGCCATCATCGGCTACTTCCTGATGATCCTCTTCGTTGTCGTGAATGGTACCCGCCCTTTGGAGCCAGGAGATATCCGCTCAGAATATTGGACCATCAATTATTTCTTTGTCGGCGTCTGGGCGGCATACGCAAACCTGGGCAATTACTGCGGCCACATAGAAGCCTATGATAAGGTAGGGCCTCTCACCAGGCTATTGCTGCGGACGGCCGTCGCGCTGGCGGTCTTTCTTACCACCGGCCTTCTCCTTTATATTGAAAACTATTTCCTGAAATAAAATGTTCCCCTTGTATGCTCGATGCATACCAAAGAAAAAAGGGACTTCTGTATATTATATACAGAGGTCCTTTTTGCTATTTATCATTATAACTTAATAGAATCTTCGTCAGATTGACCACCAGTTCCTGCTCTTTGGGGGTGGCCTCTGACAAAAGGCCGGTCCATATGTCCTTATAGGACACCTGGTCTTGGATGATAGATTCCTGAAGAAGATAGTCTACCGTAACGCCCAGGCAGTTTGTAATATTAATCAGGCTGTCCAGCGTCAGTTTCCGTTCTCCTCTTTCAATCTGTCCGATATAAGATGTGGAAAGATTCACCTCTTCGGCCAACCGTTCCTGGGTCATATTCAATTTTAAACGTTCTTCTTTTATTCTTCTTCCTAGGGCAATATAATCCATACGCTATTCCTCACATTCTATTATAAGCAATTTTACAATGATTGCACCATAGTTTTAACATGCTATTAGCGTTATTTATATTCTCTATTAGTTGTATTTTAATATGCAAAATGTTATACTTAAAAAAAGAAATTTTAGTAAAAGAGAGGGAATTCATTATGAAAAAAAGATTGTTAACCGTATTGCTTGTAGCATCCATGTGCCTGTGCCTGACCGCCTGCGGCGGGTCTTCCGACGACAAGAAGGATGACAAGAAGGATGACAAGAAGACAGAGGAAACGGACGCCAAGAAAGACGACAAAAAGGATGAGAAAAAGGATGAAGAGCCGGATGACGGAATCATCAACTTCGATGGCAAGGATTATAATGTGACCTACACAAGGCACGAGGTCGGCACCGACTATGAAGGCAATCCATGCCTGTTCTACTACTACAACTACACCAACAACGAGGACAAGGCTTCCAGCGTGATGACGGCAGCTACGATCAAGGCTTTCCAGAACGGCGTGGAATGCGACAGCGCATACGTCACGGAAGAAAATGAGGCTATCACCAATTATATGAAAGAGATACAGCCGGGCACAACCTTGGAGATCTGCCAGACCTTCAAACTGTCCGATACGTCCGAAGTAACGATTGAAGCATCCGATTTTATTTCTCTTGATGACAAGAAGGACACCCAGATCATCGCCCTTCAATAATCATCGCCCGGATATAGCAAAACCGGCACGCAGGTTCTTCTTAACAGTTCCTGCGTGCCGGTCTTTTTTACATCAGCGGGGCAACCAGCCTCATCACCTGCCCGGCTATCTTTGTCAGCATGCTCCTATTCTTCACTTCTATGAGCGTCACCTTATGGCATCGGGCCAGCGTCTGCTGGAAATCCCGCTCGATCTTATCCACTTCGGAATTATTATAGATAAATGCCCCGCATTCAAAATGCAGATATAGGCTCCGGTAATCCAGATTGATCGTGCCAACGGTGGCCGTGTCGTCATCGGATACAAACACCTTGGCATGGACGAAGCCCGGCGTGTACTCATAGATCTGGACGCCGCCTTCGATCAATTCCTTATAATAGGTCTTCGCAACCGCGAATGCATACCATTTATCCGGAATATGGGGCATGATGATAATGACCTCGATTCCGCTTTTCGCCACCCTGGTGAGGGTAGTGATCATCTCATTATCCAGGATCAGGTATGGCGTCATTATATGTACATACTTCTTCGCATGGTTCAGGATGTGGAAATACACTTCCTCCCCAACATTCTCGTTGTCAAATGGGCTGTCCGCATATGGGATGACATAGCCCAGTTCCCTTCTTAGCCCCGGATACTTGGGCGTCAGGTATTTTCCATATCCTTCTGCCCGCCGTTCATCCACGTTCCACATTTCCAGGAACATCATGGTCAGGCTTTGAACCGCATCCCCTTTCAGCATGATCGCGGTGTCTTTCCAGTGTCCGAATCTAACCTTCTGGTTAATATATTCATCCCCCAGGTTGATGCCGCCGGTATAGCCTACCTTGCCGTCGATCACGCAGATCTTCCTGTGGTCGCGGTTGTTCTGGGTGGTGGACAGGAAAGGCTTGACGCTGTTTGCCATCTTGCACTTGATTCCATAACGCGCGATCTGTTCCGGATAATTGTAGGGCAGCATGGAGATGGCGCACATCCCGTCGTACATGAACCTCACTTCCACCCCTTCCCGGACCTTCTCCTTTAAGATGTCCAGGATCGTCCCCCACATGTGGCCTTCTTCTACAATAAAATATTCCATGAAGATAAACCTTCGGGCCTTCTTAAGCTCTTCTACCATCGATTGGAATTTATACTCCCCAAGCGGAAAATACTTCACCTGCGTATTGCGGTAGGTAGGGAATCCCAACTGGTGCGACAGATAGTAGGACAGCTGGGCATTGGCCGACTTGCTCGCCCATATGGCGTCCACCACATCCGGATCCTGCTGCATGTAGGGCGCCGTCTCCAGTTTCAGCTTGCCCAGGCGGTTCTTCATATACCTGGTTCCGAACTGCATCTTGACATAGATGTAAAACAGGGTTCCAATCACAGGAAAAGCCAGCACGCACAGCATCCATGTCATCTTAAAGGCCGGATTGCCTTCGGAGTTGATGATGTATATCAATACGATGACTCCCAAAATAGTCAGAATCCCATAAATATAGGTCATATATTCTTCCAGGTAGAATGCCATTCCAAGAAAGACTCCTGCCTGAAGAAGGATCAGCAAAAGGATGATCCCCGTTCTGCTGAATACGATGCGGAAAAAGCCTTTTTTAGCGGTTCCCGGCGCTTTATTCTTACTCATACTTTAGCCTCTTTCCTTTGCTTTCTTGCGAAAATATATCATACAGTTTATCATAAATTCGGGCGTATCTCAACTTTCATGTATTTTATTTCGATTTTTGAGGAAAAATGATACGATATGTGCTATTATAATCCTATACTATAATCGAAAGGAGTTATAACTATCATGGCAAAATGGTGTAAAAAATTGTTAGGGCTTGCTGCCATCGGCACTGCCGTTGCCGGCCTTATCTATTACTTTAAAAAGAATGATACATGCGAAGATGATGAATTCTCAGAGGACTTCGAGGATGAGGATTTCGATCTGGACAGCGACTTAAAGCCAGTATCAGATCGCGAATATGTTCCATTGACACCCTCCGCAAAGCCTGAAGATGGGTCAGGGGATGAAGATACAGAGGCTCAAAAAGAGGAAGATGCTCCAGAAGAAGCGGATGCCTCCCAGGCAGCCAAAGACGATGATGAGGATGATGAATAACTGTAATTATAAGGCAAGGGCGGGAAACTCTAAGGATTCCCGCTCTTCTTTTCTGTACATTTCTATTCAATCCAGCAGTCTCTAAGCAGCTTTGCTGCCTTTCTGATCTGCTCTTCCGTAAGGTTGGCATATCCAAGCAGTATGGTTGCCTTCTCCTTACAGTTCTCCTTGATCCGGTAATCGGACAGTCCATATACGCGGATATCCTCTTTTGCAGCCCGGTCAATCAACTCCTCCTCGGTCATTCCATTTTGAAAGGTAAGAAGCAGATGCACGCCGGCATTCTCCCCTGATATGGTACAGATATCTGCCATTGGACGCAGTTCTTCGATCAAGACATCATGCCTGCTTTTATAAAGCGCTCTTGTCTTGTTCAGATGTCTTTCATAATACCCTTCTTCAATGAACTTCTGTACGATCAGCTGATCTACTTTGGAAACGGTCGAATTGACAAACCTGGCCTTCTGCTCATATGCCTCCAGCAATGGTTTGGGCAGGACCATATAGCTAAGACGGATCGCCGGAGCAATGGATTTGGAAAATGTGCCCAGGTATATGACTTTCTCACTGGCATCATACCCTTTGAGGGCAGGAATCGGCTTTCCTTTGTACCGGAACTCGCTGTCATAGTCATCTTCCACGATATACCTTCCCTGTGCCTCGCAGGCCCATTTAAGCAATTCCATCCGGCGGCGGATGGGCATGATGACTCCGGTAGGATACTGATGGGAAGGCGTCACATAAGCAATGTCGGCGCCTGACTTTTCAAGTTCTGTCACTTTCATCCCATTCTTGTCCATAGAAACCGGTATGCAGTTATAAGACATGCCCCCTGCCATCCGGTAGGCCTGCTTATAAGTAGGATCTTCAAATGCAATGGTATGGTCCATTCCCAGAATCATTCCCAGCAGCATCAGGATATAATCGCTTCCTGCCCCTACAATGATCTGATCCGGCGTACAATCCACTCCCCTTGCCTGATAGAGGTAGCTGCAGATGGCGCTGCGGAAGCCGTACTCGCCCTGAGAATCACCGGACCGGAATAATTCCGTCCGATCATCCATCAGAATATCTTTTGACAGCTTCCTCCACACATTATAGGGAAAACTTTTCAAATCCACGCCATTGGGCGTAAAATCATAGCGGTATCTACGGGCTTCCTTCCTCTCCCTCTGGGGCTGCGGCTTATCCTTCTTCAGATGATACAGTTCGTCAATCTGGGCCACGAAAAAGCCCTTATAAGGAACGGACTCGATATATCCCTCCGACAGAAGCTGCTCATAGGCCAGTTCTACCGTGCTCCTGCTTACCTCCAAGTGCTTCGACAGGAATCTAGTGGACGGCAGTTTCTCTCCATAAGGAATCCTCCCGCTCTGGATATCCGTCTTAATATAGTCATAGATCTGTTCGTACAGGGGGATCCTGGAACGGGTATCCAGGCTGATCGTCAATTCATTCATAATTCCTCTTATTTTGGCAGTTTAAAGGAACTCTTCAAAGATACGATCCGGTTGAATACCAGCGCATCCGGTGCGGAGTCCTTGGAATCGATGCAGAAGTAGCCGTTTCTTACAAACTGGAAGCTGTCACAGGCCCCGGCATCCGCGAAACTGTCCTCTACATAGCAATTTTTGAGAATCTTCAGGGAATTCGGATTCAGGTTCAAAGATCCATCCTCCTTGTTATATACGCCCTTCTCTTCATCAATCAGGTTCTCATACAATCTTACTTGAGCCTGTTTTGCATAAGGCGCGGCCACCCAGTGGATCGTGCCTTTTACTTTTCGTCCGGTGAATCCGGATCCGCATTTGGTCTCTGGATCATAGGTTGCATGGACGACCGTCACGTTGCCGTTTTCATCCGTCTCATATCCTTCGCATTTGACAAAATATGCATGCATCAGACGCACTTCATTGCCAGGGAAGAGGCGGAAATACTTCTTGGGCGGCTCGATCATGAAATCCTCCCGCTCAATATACAGTTCTCGGCAGAAGGGAACCTTGCGCATTCCAAGTTCCGGATTCTCCATATTGTTGTCTACTTCCAGATACTCTACTTCCCCTTCCGGGTAATTGTCGATCACCAGCTTGATGGGGTCAAGGACGGCCATCATACGGGGCTTCTTAAGTTTCAGATCCTCCCGGATGCAGTATTCCAGCATAGCATAATCCACGGAACTCTGGCTTTTGGACACGCCGCACATATCCACGAACATCTTGATGGATTCCGGCGTAAATCCCCGCCGCCTTAAAGCCGCGATGGAAACAAGCCTGGGATCGTCCCAGCCATCTACGATGCCATCCTGCACCAGTTTTTTAATGTAGCGCTTGCCGGTCACTACATTGGTCAGATACAATTTTGAAAACTCAATCTGTCTCGGCGCCGGATCAAACTCGCATTCGCGGACCACCCAGTCGTACAGAGGCCTGTGATCCTCGAATTCCAGAGTACAGATGGAATGGGTGATCTTCTCGATCGCGTCCTCGATCGGATGGGCAAAGTCATACATCGGATAGATGCACCATTTATCCCCTGTATTGTGGTGGGACATATGGGCAACCCGGTAGATGACAGGATCTCTCATATTAATATTCGGAGATGCCATGTCTATCTTGGCCCGCAGCACCCTCTTGCCATCCTGGCACAGTCCGTCTTTCATCTCTTCAAACAGCTGCAGGTTCTCTTCTACGGACCGGTCCCTGTATGGGCTGTTCTTGCCAGGCTCCGTCAGGGTTCCCCGATAGGCGCGGATTTCTTCCGCACTCAGGTCGCAGACATAGGCCTTTCCCTTCTTGATCAGTTTTATGGCGCACTGGTACATCATATCGAAATAGTCGGATGCAAAGTACAGGTGATCCTTCCAGTCTGCCCCAAGCCATTTCACATCTTCCTTGATCGACTCTACGAACTCCATATCTTCTTTGGTCGGGTTCGTATCGTCAAATCTTAAATGAAAGGTTCCATTATATTTCTTCGCGAGCCCATAGTTCAAAAGGATGGACTTGGCATGTCCGATGTGAAGGTATCCGTTAGGCTCCGGCGGGAATCTGGTGCATACTTGCGTATAGACCCCTTCTGCCAGGTCCTTATCTATTTCCTGCTCGATAAAATTTTTGGAAACTGTTTCTTCTTGCATGTTTTTCCTCCTTATAGGTACTTACATTCTGCCCCCTATATTATCATAAATAATGTAGCGAAACAAGGCGTTACAGACGTTTTTTAAGCAGTGCGAGGGCCTGGACGATGATCGCCGCGTGGTCAACTGCGATCAGCCCTGGCTGAATCACTTTGAATTTCTTATCCCGGATCAGCCCGCAGCCTTCCTCTTCCTCCACCAGCGCTTCGGTCTTAAGGTTCCGCTCCTCATTTTCCACTTTCAGGCTGTACGTATTCCAAACCCTGCCGTCTTTTTGGACAGACTTCAGGCACTCAAGGCTTACGCCGCACCATACGGCGTCTGCTGCATCATCTCCTGCTTTGACGCTTACGTCTCGTTCATCCACCAGCGCCATATAGGCTGTCGTAATCACCCTGGATCTGGGATCCCGGTCATAATCCCCGTAAGTGGCGATCTGCTCCATGACAACGCCCTTTACGCCGGTCTCCTCTTCTAATTCCCGCATAGCCGTATCTTCCAGGTTCTCCCGCAAGTTGATAAAGCCTCCCGGCAGCGCCCACAGCCCGATGCTTGGATGATTGCCTCGCCGAATCAAGAGGACTTTTAGGCCTTCAAGCAATCCGTCCGGCTTCCCCGGACAGGCAAAGATGACCGCATCCGTAGTACAGCTGGGCGTCTCATACTTATAAGGGTCATACTCCCTTAAGAACTCTTCCAACGTCTGGCCCTTGGCGTTTTTTTCCCCAGTTCCATAAAATCTAGATATATCTTTTAAAAATGATGGCATAAGTCCCTCCTTCGGTTTTGTCTCATTGCGCCTGCTTCTTATAATAACTTGCAGGCATCCATTTGCCCTTCCACGCATACAGAAGAATCAGCAGTGCCCCTACTACCCAGGAAAGCGGATAAGCCACCATGACCTGGAAGATCTCGTGTGATACGGCAAGCGCTCCCCAAATCCACAATACACGGAAAATGCACAAAGACAGCAGGAATATCAGCATGGTCTGCAGCGTCTTGCCGGTCCCTCTGATGGTGCCGCTTGCCACCTGCAGGATTGCCAGGATCCAGTAAAACGGGCAGAAGAACTTCATAATATATACGCCGTAAGCTACCACATCCTGATTGTTGGTAAAGACGCCGATAACCTGGGGCGCGAATACCAGAAGAAGGATTCCCGTCATCACCGTGTAGAAGATTCCCATCCCTACCGATACAAGCATGCCCTTTTTTACCCTGTGGTACTGCCCGGCTCCTATATTCTGTCCGGCAAACGTGGTGGCAGCCATACTGAAACTGAGTACCGGAAGAATATTGAACCCGTCAATCTTAATGTAGGCTGCAAATCCCGCCATGGCAACCGCGCCGAAACTATTGACGCTGGACTGGACGATGACATTGGAAAATGAGATGACGATATTCTGGATTCCGGTGGGGAGGCCAATCTTGACGATCTTGGAAAACAGATGGTCATATAATCGGATATCCCGGATCTTCACATGGTATACATCCTGGCTCCTCGTCAGAAACAGCATGATAAAGATGCAGGAAATCAGCTGGCTGATATCCGTCGCCAGGGCTGCTCCCACGATGCCCATCTTAAGCGCCACCACGAACAGAAGGTCCAGAAAGATATTGGAGATCGCGGCGATCATCAAGTACAGCAGGGATCGCTTGGAATTTCCCACCGCATTGAGGATTCCGGCGGACATGTTGTAGATCACGGAAAAAAGAATTCCTCCGAAATATACTTGAAGATAAGTGACTGCCTGTCCGAACACCTCCGCCGGCGTCCCCATGGCCCTGAGGATCACCGGAGCCAGAAGGATGCCCGCTGCCGTCAGGATGATCCCTGCTCCGATCGCGATCGCGATCGTCGTGTGGACTGCCTTCCTTACGCCTTCCTTATCCCGGGCGCCGAAAAACTGGGAGATGACGACGCCGGCGCCGGCAGACGCGCCAATGCAGAATCCGATCAGCAGATTGATGATGGATCCGCTGGAGCCTACGGCTGCCAGCGCCTCGCTTCCTATATAGTTTCCTACAATGATGGAATCCACCGTATTATACAACTGCTGGAATAGATTCCCCAGAATCAGCGGAATGGAAAAAAACAATATCTTCCGCCAGATAGGCCCTTCCGTCATTACCGTTGACTTATTCATATGTCATGTTCCTCTCTCTGCCTGTCAATTAAACTTCTACAGCATGTATCTGCTCTTGAATATATTGATCAGTTCCTCATAATGTTCAAAACTTCTGGGCACCGCGATGCTTCTTTTAAAGGTGCTCCCATCCTCTCTTGCAAGTTCGCAGAATATGCGTACTGTCCTACTTCCTTCCCGGATCTTCGATACGTTTACGATCGGGAATCCATATGGGTGAATCTGTCCCCTTTCCATAATGCGTTCCATGACATGATGGCTTTCAATCTCCTTGATCATCTTTGCGTCCTGCCTGTTATTGATCAGATACGAAGCCGTGCCGGCTACGCTTGAGGTCCCCGTAATCTGGATCCTTGCATGTCTTTGAAATGCCGGATTATGATAATCAAAGAAATAGATTCTCCCATCTTTTCCTCTGGCAAACGTCATCATCATTCCGGCTGTGACGCGTCCAATATTCATTGCTCCCGCCACCATAAGCACGGTAATAAGGAGTACCATAACGAGATACAGCATCTTTCTGGACTCCGGAGCCAGAACATTCATTCCAAGCCAGACACACAGCGCCACTAGCGCGATCCCTGACAGGATCATGCCAAAAAAGTAGAGGTTCCGGTAGCGGGAAAAAAGCCGCTCCAATGCGATGTCTTTTTTATACTTCCATATATAGATTCCCTGGGCCGGGACATAGGCGTTTTCATATGCCTGCTGCTCTGAAACCATATCCTCCTCCGGCCTGCCAGACTTTTCCTGCCTTTTTAGCCTCTCCTGTTCCTTTCGCCTTTCCTGTTCTGTAAAGCCTAGTTTTTCTTCTGCGACGGCTTTTCGAATCCGGCGTATTCCCGACGTCAGGCAGGCTACAGCCGGAACCGCGAATAGAAGGATCTCGATCAGCCATACTGTGCTATCTCCTCCCCAAGTCATTGTGTCTTTTACCGCCATCCGGATCGTCAGAAGCGCCAGAACCGCAAGTAGCGCGCCGATAGCAGTCAAGATTACGCCGCCAAATTTTTTCATACTCTTCCTCCTTCGTAACTATATTATTGTATGCTTCCGCCTCTTTTGACGCAAAAAAAGACTTTCAGAAGATGTAATCTCCTGCAAGCCTCTGAATATCAAGCTGCCGAGCGGAATCGAACCGCCGACCTCCGCCTTACCAAGGCGACGCTCTACCGACTGAGCCACGGCAGCATGCATATGTGATATGCAACGTTAATAATATACAATATATTGGGTAGATTTGTCAATATCCTTTCGACGATTTTCCAACTTTTATTTTTCCAGTTCCTTTTCCAGTATCTTTTCCGTCTTGTTCTTAATCCGCTGGAGCGCATTGTCAATCGTCTTGGGGCTCTTGTCCAGGAGTTTTGCAATTGTCTTATAATCGGTACCCAGAAGATGCAGGTACAGCACCCGGTTCTCCAGGGCGCTTAAGTTCTCTTCCAGCTTGCTTTCCAGCAGCATGGCATATTCCCTGCTGACCAGCAGTTCCTCCGGGTTGCTCTCGCCTCCTGCTTCCATGGTCTCAATCAAGGATACCTTCTCATCATTCTTCTCATAGAAAGAGACATAAGTGTTCAAAGGACTGTGCTTTTTCCGCTTGGATGCCTCGATAGCCGAATACATCTGACGGGTAATGCAGAGTTTGGCAAAACTGTAAAATGACGTCTCCTGCCGTACATCATAATCCTGCACAGCCTTAAACAGGCCGATCATGCCCTCCTGGATCAGGTCGTCATTCTCTCCGCCCAGCAGATACATGGCGTTCGCTTCTTTCCGTACCAGGTTCTTATATTTTTCCATGACATAGTCGATCACGGTCTTATCACCGTCACGGAGCCTGCAGATCAGCTGCTCGTCCGTCATCTGCTCGAATTTAGCCATACTTATCCTCTCTTTCCAGCCAGGATCCCTACTTTCTTCTCTGTCTGACGATTTCATAAGCCAGTACGCCTGCCGCCACCGATGCATTCAGGGAATCGATGTCCCCATTCATCGGAATCCGGGCGGTAAAGTCGCAGGTCTCCTTTACCAGGCGGCTGACGCCCTCGCCCTCATTGCCTATTACCAGGCCGATGGGGCCGGTCAGGTTCAAATCGTACATTTCCTCCCCGCCCATATCCGCGCAGACAAACCATAGTCCCTTTTCCTTCAGGGATTCCATCGTCTTGGCCAGATTGGTCACCTTGGCCACCGGCGTATAGTTAAGCGCGCCTGCGCTTGTCTTTGCCACCGTGGCTGTAAGCCCGACCGCGCGGCGCTTCGGAATGATGACTCCATGGGCGCCTGCCAGATTAGCCGTACGGATGATAGCGCCCAGATTATGCGGGTCCTCGATATTGTCCAGCAGGATCAGGAACGGATCCTCCCCCTTGCTTTCGGCTAATCTAAGCATATCCTCCACGTCCGCGTACTCGTAGGCCGCCGCATAGGCGATAACTCCCTGATGTCTTCCCGTCTCGGATATCTGGGACAGCCTTTCTTTGGTGACGAACTGAAGAATGGTATCATGCTTTTTGGCCTCCCGGACAATCGTCCTGATCGGCCCGTCCTGGCATCCATCCAGCACGAAGAGCTTGTCAATGGGCTTGCCGGAGCGGAATGCCTCCAAAACCGCATTGCGCCCTTCTATGATATTTTCATTTATTTGCTTTTCTTCTTTCATTCTCAGAACTCCTTATATACATTCATCCATGCTCTCTAATCCTATTTTAACCAGTTCCAGCATTCTTTTCCACTCTTTTTTCAAATATAGGTAACCCATCAACGCCTCAAAGCCGGTAGCCCTCCGGTAATCAGTGATGGACTGGTTCTTAGCCGGCGACACGCTCTTGGCATTTCTTCCCCTTTTAAAGACCGCATGCTCCTCCTCCGTCAGATGCTCCTGAATGGCGCGCATCATCTTAGACTGGGCGGATGCCTGAACCCTCATGCTGGTCTCCTTATGAAGTTTCTGGACCTGCCGGTTGCCTTCATTGACTACCAGCGACTTGATGATCAGGTCATAGATGCTATCCCCGATATACGCTAAAGTAAGAGGTGAATATTCCTTAATATCCACCTCTTTCATCTGGAACAGTTCCTGCATATAAGTGTCAAACTCCCACTTTACGCTTTTTTCCATTTTACCCCTTCTCTTGTGTCTTCCAGCACAATGCCTTTTGCCAGCAGTTCATCCCGGATCGCGTCTGCCCTTACAAAATCTTTTGCCTTGCGGGCTGCCTGACGCTCTTCGATCATCTTCTCGATATCCTCGGCCAGCATCTCTTCCTTCTTATCCACGATCAATCCCAGCACGTCCGTCAGCTTCACCAGAAGATCGAAGAGGTTCTGAAGGAACTCCTTGGACTTATCGGCATCCGCCGTCGTATTGATATATTTTACCAGGTCGAACACGGACGCGATGGCATCTGCCGTGTTAAAATCATCATCCATTGCCCGTTCAAATTCCTGCACATATTCCGACGTCTTCGCAAATGCCGCTTCTTCTTCCTGCGTCATAGACTCCGACTTGGCATTTCCAAGCAGGAACTTCAGGTTGTCAGCAGCATTGACGATCCGCTCCAGTCCGCTCTTGGAAGCTTCCATCAGATCCGCGCTGAAATTCAGCGGGCTTCTGTAGTGGGCGCTCAGCATGAAGAATCTCAGGATCTGAAGATCATACTGCTGGCTGATCTCCCGCACGGTGCGGAAGTTGCCCAGTGATTTGCTCATCTTGCGGTTGTCTATATTCAGGAATGCGTTGTGCATCCAGTATTTTGCGAATTCCTTGCCATTAGCAGCCTCGCTCTGGGCGATCTCGTTTTCATGGTGAGGGAATACCAGATCTTCCCCGCCTGCGTGGATATCAATCTGCTCGCCAAGATATTTCTTGGACATCTCCGAGCACTCGATGTGCCATCCCGGACGGCCATCGCTCCATGGAGACTCCCATGCAGGCTCCCCTTCCTTCTTTGGCTTCCACAAAACGAAGTCCAATGGATCTTCTTTTTCATCCTCGCCTGTTACCAGAAGGGAACGCTCTCCGGAACGCAGGTCATCCAGATTCTTGTGGGACAGTTTGCCATATTCTTCAAATTTCCTGGTGCGATAGTATACGGTGCCGTTCTTCTCATAAGCATATCCTTTGTCAATCAGGGTCTGGATCATGTCAACCATGCCGCAGATCTCTTCCGTAGCCAGAGGATTCTTGGTGGCCGGCTTAATATTCATGCCATCCATATCCTTCTTGCATTCCGCAATATAACGCTTGGAAATCTCGTCGGAAGATACCCCTTCTTCAATCGCCCTTTTGATAATCTTGTCATCGACATCCGTAAAGTTGGAAACATAATTCACATCGTAGCCTTTGTATTCAAAATATCTCCTCACCGTATCAAATACGATCATAGGCCTTGCATTTCCGATGTGGATGAAGTTATATACGGTAGGCCCGCATACATACATCTTTACCTTTCCTTCCTCCAAAGGCACGAATTCTTCCTTCTGCTTGGACAGCGTGTTATACAGCTTCATATCTACTTTCTTCCTCCTTGTCTAATACTTCTATATTTTCCTCTTTCATGCACTTCATACGTCTTTCCATCTCCTGAAGCCTGGTGTGCAGCCTGAGATTGTCTGCCTGCAGTTCCCGGATGTCATTGCTGATCGGGTCCGGAAGATGGATCTGATCCATGTCAAGCCTTGGGATCTTCTGATCACCCATCTTCACGATTCTTCCCGGGACTCCCACCACCGTGCAGTTGGGCGGAACCTCTTTGAGCACGACGCTTCCTGCGCCGATCTTCGAATTTTCCCCAATGGTAAAGGATCCCAGGACTTTGGCTCCCGCGCTTACCATTACATTGTCCTTAAGAGTCGGGTGGCGCTTCCCCTGTTCCTTTCCCGTTCCACCAAGGGTGACGCCCTGGTACAAGGTGACATTGTCCCCTAGTTCTGCGGTCTCGCCGATGATCACGCCGCTTCCGTGGTCGATAAAAAGGCCTCTTCCGATGGTCGCGCCCGGATGGATCTCAATTCCGGTCTTCCTCACCGCCCGCTGGGACACCCAGCGCGCCAGGAAATAATGCTTTTTCAAATACAACTTGTGAGCCACCCTGTAACGCAGGATAGCCTTGAAGCTGGGATACAGGAACACTTCCATATTCGACTTGATGGCCGGATCCCGTTCCCGGATCACCTGAATCTCTTCCTTGATGTAGGATATCATGCCCATAAAATCCTCTCCTTCTAATCATAGGGAACTTTGTCCCCCATTGCATAAAAAAACTCCGTCTCTTTTGCAAGAGACGGAGTATATCCGCGGTTCCACTCTTATAGAGGACATCCGTGCACAAAATATCCTCCACCTTGGTACACGTAACGTGTGTAATCCCGTACCTGGCTACTTGCCGCATGCGTTCGCCAAATCGACTCCCGGATGCACTTCACAGATACTTCCCTTAAAACTGCTTTCAGCCGGTGACAGTTTCTCTCTTTCAGTTCCATAGCCTGCTACTCTTTCCGTTCAGCGTCTTTTTTCTGTATAGGATATATAATATGTGAAAATGTATTATTTGTCAACACAATTTTCTCAAGACGCGTTTCCTCTATCTTTTTCTATGCTTTGTAGTCGCTTCCCAGCACATTCCTGATCTTATGCTCAACCAGTTCCTTCACATTGGCCCTTCCGACTTTCAGATATTCTCTTGGGTCAAATGCTGCTGGCTTCTGCGCAAGCACCTGGCGGACGCCTGCGGTCATAGCAAGCCTTAAGTCGGAGTCGATGTTGATCTTGCAGACGGCAGACTTGGCAGCGCGGCGCAGCATATCTTCCGGGATTCCGATAGCATCTGCCAGTTCTCCCCCATTTTCCTGAATAATCTTAACGCATTCCTGAGAGACGCTGGATGCTCCATGAAGCACGATTGGGAAATCTGGAATCTTGCGGCTAATCTCCTCCAGGATATCAAAGCGCAGCTGCGGCTTCTGTCCTGGCTTGAATTTAAATGCGCCATGGCTGGTTCCGATCGCGATGGCCAAAGAATCCACGCCCGTACGCTCCACGAACTCCTGCACTTCGTCCGGATGCGTGTACATGGCGTCTGACGCATCCACCTTTACATCGTCTTCCACGCCTGCCAGTTTCCCCAGCTCGCCCTCTACCACGACGCCTTTTTCATGGGCGTATTCCACTACCTGCCTGGTAATCTCTACGTTTTTCTCGAAGTCGTACTGGGAGCCGTCAATCATAACTGAGGTAAACCCGCCATCAATACAAGCCTTGCATGTCTCAAAATCCGGGCCGTGATCCAGGTGCAGCACCATCGGTATATCATGTTCCATTAAGGCCGCCTCTACCAGCTTGACCAGATAAGTATGGTTGGCATATGCGCGCGCGCCTTTTGATACCTGGAGGATGACCGGAGAACGAAGTTCTCCCGCTGCCTCTGTGATTCCCTGCACGATTTCCATGTTATTGACGTTGAAGGCGCCGATCGCGTAGCCTCCTTCGTAAGCCTTCTGAAACATTTCCTTGGTTGTTACTAATCCCATAATTCATTCTCCTTTTTCTCGAAATCTATGATCTGCGGCAGACGAAGAGCGGTAGCCCGTCTTCATCCTCTGTTGCCTGTACGTTTCCTTTTACCAGCGGCCTTGCATACTCCTGGAACTCCTGGCTAAGGTCAGAGCCGTCTTGCGTGATCCACGCAAGAGGCACAGTCTTTTCTTTGTTACAGATATCATCCACATCTTCCAGCCCGCAGTCGATGCGATAAGGCGCATTTGCCGCGCGCACGAAAGATATCATCTTGCCTGTCTCCCCTTTTAATGCCGCGCGTACGCCATATCTTCCCGCCATGACCGCCTCCTGGCGATCCGTGTCTGACATCATGGACACAGAGCAGCGCTGGCTGACATTCAGTTCTACGGATCTGGCTTTTACGCCAAGCCTTCCCCTTACCAGACGCTCCAGATATTTGCCGCAGCCGGCCAGCATCTTATGTCCAAAACTGTCCGTGCCTGCCTCGCTGTCGTATTCGCAGATAAACACGCCTTCCTGATCCCGGATGCCTTCTGATACGCAGACTACCACGGCTTTCGAAACCTCAAAGCATGCTTTTAAGCGCTCCAGGAATGCCTCCTGATCAAAAGCAACTTCCGGAAGATAGATCAAAAGAGGATTGTCTCCTTCATACTTTCTTGCCAGTACTGCGGCAGCCGTCAGCCAGCCTGCGTGACGCCCCATGATCTCCACAATCGTCACGGACTTCGTCTCATATACGCTGGCATCCGTGGCAATCTCCCGAACGGTAGAAGCTACATATTTCGCAGCGCTCCCAAATCCCGGCGTATGGTCTGTAAGCACAAGATCGTTGTCTATAGTCTTGGGTTCGCCGAGAATGGCTATGCTGCTTCCTATCTTCTTTCCATATCGGGATAACTTGCTTACCGTGTCCATGGAATCATTTCCTCCTATATACAGGATATATCCGATTCCTAGTTCTTCAAACTTTTCAAATAATTTCTGATACACCGGATCTTCCAGATCCTCCGGCAGCTTATAGCGGCAGGAGCCTAAGTAAGCGCCCGGGGTTGTCAGAAGCCCGTCTAAGCGTTCCCCTGGCAGTTCTTTTTCAAAATCCAGTACCTTTCCTTCCAGGAATCCTTCAATTCCATTCACCATTCCATAGATTCCCGCAATCTCATCCCTATGGCATCGCGCCTGCGCAACCACGCCGTACAGGCTGCTGTTGATGACAGCGGTAGGGCCTCCGGACTGCCCTGCCAGTAATCCTTTTTTTCTCATGATCATTTCCTACCCTTCTATCAATTCAATCCTTCTCCTGTGCCGTTCATCCCCCGAAAAATCCGTATGGAGGAATGTATCGGCGATCTTTACCGCCAGCCCTGGTCCCACCACGCGTGCTCCGAGAGCAAGTATATTGGCATCATTATGCTCTCTTGTTGCCTGTGCGCTGAAACAGTCTGCGCAAAGCGCCGCACGGATTCCCGCAATCCGGTTGGCCGCGATGGAAATCCCGATTCCAGTGCCGCAGATCAGGATTCCTTTTTCACATGCTCCATCCTTCACCGCTTCCGCCACTTTTCTCGCATACACTGGATAATCAACGGATTCCCGGCTATAACAGCCATAATCCGTATATTCTATATTCTGTTCTTCAAGATAACGGAGAATCTCCTGCTTCAGGTCATATCCGCCGTGATCGCATCCGACTGCTATCATAATTTACACCTCGTTTTCCATTTAAAAAAGGACTGCCGCAGAATTCTATTCTTTCGCAGCAGTCCTGCCAATCAACAACAGGCTGTATGAGAAGCGTAGCGATTTAATCTTCTCTGTTGGCAAATGGGATTTCAGAAAAATAAGTTTTTCTTACAGCCATGTTAAGATTGTCCGTAACTTTATTCTCAATCATCTCGTAGATCTTCTGGTGCGCCTCGTATAACTCCTGTCCCCTTCCCGTCTTGATCATCGTCTCAACGGTGGTGAAACGCATGGAATACGTCAGGACCCGCACCACCTGGTTGATTTTATTTACCAGGGGGTTCTTCCCTATATTACATATGGCATCATGGAATTCGTTGTCAGCCCAGAAGGCATTCTCCACATTTTCAGAGCCTGCTTCAATGGCAGTCTTCATATGTCCCAGTTTTTCCTTAAGAGACTTCAGTTCCTCTTCCTGGACCTTTGCCATGGCAAGCTGGAGTACGCCTACCTCGATCATTTCACGAAGCTCCATGAGATTCTCGTAAGAATCCTCTTTATCCAATATAATGCCATAAATCATGGGGTCGATCATGCTCTCGGAAAATCCTTCGCAGACAAACGTGCCTTCCGCTCTCCTTATTTCCAGCACTCCCAGATACACCAGGATCTTAATGGCCTCCCGTATGGAATTTCTCCCAACGCCCATGTTCTCAGCCATCTCCGCCTCTGTCGGGATCTTGTCTCCCGGGCGAAGTTCTCTGTTGATCATGGCGTCTGTCAGCGCATTGATCACCTGCTGCACTACTGATTCACTGCTTACTTTTTTCAAATAACTGATGGTTTGCATTCTCGTCACCCCTTCATTCTTCGTTGCCTTATCCTACAACCAACATACTACCATAAAACTCAAGCTTTGTCTATTATTTGTCAGGCATAAGGTGGGGTGTTTTTCATTAATCCATGTGAGATCCGCCGTTGATGTCGATTTCTTCTCCTGTAATGTAGGATGCTTCCTTGGATGCCAGGAATACGATCGCGTTCGCAACTTCCTGTGTCTCTCCCGGGCGTCCCATCGGGATTCCGTCAATGATCTTGTCAGCGTCTTCCTTTGGAAGGGATTTCCAGATCTCTGTATTGATCAGGCCAGGGCAAACGCTGTTGATCGTAATTCCCTCTGCCGAGATCTCTCTGGAAAGATTCTTGGAGAATGCCAGCACTGCTGCCTTAGATGCGGAATAGTGCGCGCCTCCGAATACGCCGCCCCCTCTTTTTCCAGATACGGAGGACAAGTTAACGATTCTTCCGTATTTCTGCTGACGCATGACCTTCATGCATTTCTGCGTACACAGGAACAGCCCGAACATATTTACTTCAAAGATTTTCTTCATATCCGCAAGCGTCATATCTTCCACCGTTACCTTCTGGGAGATCCCTGCGTTATTGACCAGCACATCAATGCGTCCGTATTCTTTCATAACGTCGTCTACCATCTTCTGAACGGATGCCTCATCCGTCACGTTTACCGTTACGCCGAAAGCTTCGCCGCCCAGTTCTTTAATCTCCTTAACCGTGTCCTGCACGCCCGCTTCATTCATGTCTGCAATGACAACCGCTGCCTTCTGCTTTGCGAACGTCTTGGCAATCGTCTTTCCAATTCCCTTTGGGGATCCGCTTCCTGTTACAATTACTACCTGACCATCAAAATCCAACATCTTTTTATTCCTCCTGCTATTTCCCTATTTATTTTACTAATTCTTTTGCTGTTGCTACAATATTTTCTACGGTGATACCATTGATTGCCAGCAGTCTCTCATATGGCGCGGACTGCCCGAACTGATCCTGGATGCCGATACGCTTAACGACGCATCTTCCTGTCTCGGCAGCCACTTCGCTGACCGCGCTTCCAAGTCCATTCATAACATTATGATCTTCCACGGTTATGATTCTGCCGGTCTCGTTGACGCATTCTAAGGCTGCTTCATTATCCAGAGGCTTGATGGTATGCATATCAAGCAATTTTACGGATATGCCTTCTGCTTCCAGAAGTTCTGCTGCCTTGATCGCGATGGAGACGGTGTCTCCGTTTGCTATGATGGATACGTCTTTTCCTTCTTTGAGCTTGTTGGCCTTTCCAATCTTGAATTCTGCATCTTCTGGATAGATCACCGGAATTGCATCCCTCGTAAACCGAAGATATACCGGTCCTTCATATTCTGCGGCTTCCTTTACCAACTTCTTTGCGGAGTTATAGTCCGCAGGCATCAGCACGGTCATATTCGGAATCGTCCTCAAAACGCCCATATCCTCAATGCTCTGGTGGCTGGCGCCATCGTTTGCAGGTGTCACGCCGCCATGCGAGCAGGCGATCTTTACATTCAGCTTTGGATAGCAGACCTCCTGGCGGATCATTTCGCACATGCGCAGGGAGCCGAATACCGCATAGGTTACGATAAACGGGACTTTTCCGCATGTTGCAAGGCCTGCTGCCACGCCGGCCGCGTTCTGCTCCGCAATTCCCACATTCAGATACTGCTCCGGAAGCTGCTTGCGAAATTCTCCTGTCTTGCAGGACTTTCCGATGTCTACGTCTACTACATAAATATCGTTATCCAATTTTCCAAGTTTTACGATCTCCTCGCCAAAACCATCTCTGGTTGCTTTCTTAACTTCACTCATCTTATTCTCCTCCATCCGCTTTTACTGATTATCTGGCTTCCAATTTTTTCAACTGTTCATCCAGTTCTTTCATTGCCTGCTCATACTGCTCATCGTCAGGCGCAACACCGTGCCATCCACACTGGTTTTCCATAAAAGATACGCCTTTTCCTTTTACCGTATTGGCAAAGATGCATTTGGGCTTTCCATTCTTTCTCATGCGGATGCGATCCAGCGTATCCACGATCTGCTTCATGTCATGGCCGTCAATCTCGTATGTATCAAAGCCAAATGCCGCAAACTTCTCGCCCAGATTAATGTTCGGCATTACCTCGTCCGTCGTTCCGTCCAGCTGCAGGTTGTTGTTGTCGACGAATACCACCAGATTATCCAGTTCGTACTTGTGCGCAGTCTGGGCTGCCTCCCAGATCTCGCCTTCCTGGCACTCGCCGTCTCCTACCACGACGAATACTCTGTAATCCTTTTTATCCTTCTTGGCTGCGATTCCCATTCCTACGCCGCAGGCAAGGCCCTGTCCCAAGGATCCGGTGGAGATGTCGATTCCAGGACATTTCTTCATATCCGGATGCCCCTGGAGAATGGAACCTTCCTGGCGAAGCGTATCCAGCACGGACTCATCAAAGAATCCCAGCGTGGCAAGCGCTGCATACTGGACCGGGCATACATGCCCTTTGGATAATACGAACCGGTCCCGGTCCTCCCATTTTGGATTCTTAGGGTCAATATCCATCTCACGGAAATACAATGCGGTCACAAAGTCTGCCGCTGAGAGGGATCCGCCGGGGTGTCCGGATTTGGCCTTATGTATCATGGTGATTACTTTTTTTCTTAACTCAATACTCTGTTTTTCCAGTTCTTCCACACTTACATTTCTCATAATCTTTCTTGCTCCTTCTTAAATAAATAGTAGTGAAATCTTAGGTATATAGGTTACCAGCAGCAATACGATCAATGCTGCAAGAATCAAAGAGACCACTGCCTTTGATATCTGCTTCAGGTTGACATTTCCTACCCCGCAGGCTACGTAGAGGTTGACGCCTACCGGCGGCGTAAAGAGTCCGATTGCCAGGTTTACGATCATGACAACGCCTAAATGGATCAGATCTATGCCCAAAGCCTGAGCGACCGGTACGAACAGCGGCGTAAAAATATACAGCGCCGATGTTGAGTCCAGGAAGCATCCTGCGATCAATAGGATGATGTTAACAATAATAAAGAAGATAATTACGCTTCCGCCCGTGGCATTTTCAAGCGCCGAGCTGATCGTCACGTCGAGTCTTGCCCTTGTAAGCACATAGGCAAACAGGCTGGCTGCCATCGTAATAAACATGACGGTCGCCGTGGTTGATGTAGTGTCCATCAGAATCGCGTAGAACTCTTTGAAGCGAATCTTCTTATAAATAAAGACTCCTACGAAAAGCCCATATACAACGGATACTGCCGCTGCCTCGGTCGGGGTAAAGATTCCGCCATATATGCCGCCCAGGATGATAACCGGCATCATCAGGCCCCAGAACGCATCCTTAAACGCTGCCCAGCGTTCTTTTTTGCTGGCTTTTGGAAGCGTCTTTAGATCCGATTTTCTGCCTACCACCAACGCTACGATCATCAAGCCGATTCCCATAATAATTCCGGGAAGGAGTCCTGCGATAAATAAGTCTCCGATGGAAGTATCGGCTATAGAGCCGTATACGACAAAGGTAATGGACGGAGGAATGATAACTCCTATGGCTCCTGCCGCTGCCATCAGCGCTGCCGAGAACGCCGGCTTGTAACCGGACTTGATCATTGCCGGTACGATAATGACTCCAAGGGCCGCCACGGTAGCCGGGCCAGATCCGGAGATCGCCGCAAAGAAGCAGGCAACGATCACGCACACGATGGCCAGTCCGCCTCTGATGTGTCCTACGCAGGCCTCCGCCAGCTTGATCAATTTCTCTGAGATTCCAGCCTTCTCCATAATGTTTCCTGCCAGAATGAAGAAGGGAATCGCAAGTAATACAAACTTGCTGGTGGATGCAGATACGATCATCGGCAGGCTGCTCATCACCGTCTCAAGCGGCCGTCCGGCTCCCTGCGCGATCATTGCCGCCACGCTTGATATTCCGAGGCATACCGCGATAGGCGCGCCTATCAGAAGCAGTATGGCAAATGTTATAAATAGAATTGCTGCTACCACTATTCACGTTCCTCCTTTTCTGGATTTCTTCTAATTTCTTCTATCAGTACCTGGATAAACCGTACCGTAGCAAAGAATGCCCCGATGGGGACAAAGGATCCGAAAATCCATTCCGGCCACTGCATGCCCGCCGTAACCTGTCCAAGCATTCTCTGATTCATCACCATGCGGATCCCGTAGTAAAAGATGGCTCCGGTAAATAGCACAGCCGCCACGTAGCCGATGATCCGCAGTATCTTCTCTGCCTTCGGGCCAACAGCATCCGTCACGATGCTCAGTCCCAGGTGCGCCCGGCGCTTTGCCGCGATGGCGGTTCCAAGCATGCTCAGAAGGACGAACAGGTAAGTCGTAATCTCTTCTGAGAAGGAGAAGGACGCACTGAACAGATATCGGGCTATAACATTGGCAAATGTAAGGATTGCCATGACAACCAGGCATACCGCCGCCAGTATTTCTTCTATCTTGTCAAATATCTTCATAGCAACTTCCTCCTTCCTATTCCTCTTCAATGTCAAAAGCCTCGCAGGCTTTCTCGCCGTATTTCTTAATAAACTCCTGCTTCATGCCGCTTATCGACTCTTTGAAGGCATCCAGTTCTTCCTCTGTCAGTTCTGTCACGTTCATTCCTTCTGCCTCAAACTCTTTTACAATATCCGCCTCTTCGGCCTCCAGCGTGTCTCTTCCCCACTCGCAGGCTTCCCTTGCCTTTTCCTGAAGCATCTTTCTCGTCTTTGGCTCCAGGGATTCCCAGATCTCGGTATTGGCCACGAACAGGTCGTTCTCGTATGTATAATTCCACAATGTAAGATAATCCTGTACCTCATCCATCTTCGCCGATTCCGTAATGCAGATGCCGTTCTCCTGCCCGTCTATCGTGCCTTGCTGGATGGCTGTGAACACTTCGCTCCAGCTCATAGCCACGGGATCCGCCCCCAGCGTCTTGAAGAACTTCATATATACCTCGCTGCCTGGCACTCTGATCTTCAGCCTTTTGACATCTTCCGGCGTCTTCACTTCCCGCTTGCTATTCGTGATCTGACGGAAGCCGTTGTGGAAGGAGCCCAGATATGTAATGCCTTTCTTTTCCAGGCGCTCTGCGTAATACTCTCCACCAGTCCCGTCGATGGTCTCTCTTGCATCCTGGTAATCCTCGAATATCCATGGAATCGTAGCTACCGACAGCTGCTCGTCAATGACTGCCATAACGCAGGTCGCATAAGCAGCCAGATCTACGCCTCCTCCCGCGATCATCTCAATTCCTTTCGTAGAGTTTCCTCCCGCAAGCTGGTCATTGGGATAAACGGCGATCGTAACATTTCCATCCGTCTCTTCTTCAACCAGTTCCGCAAACTTGTCTGCCACTCTGGCATCAATCTGGATATCCGTTCCGTTTACAGCCATTACCAGTTCAATCTTCTGGTAACTGTCATCTTTTTTCTCATTTGCCGCCTTATCCGATGAACTTTTGCCGCATCCGGTCAGCGTACTGATGATTACGGCCCCAGCAATCAGCAAACTCAATGCCCTAACCTTCATAAAAGCCTCCTTTTTTCTCTTCACCCAACATCCTACGTTGGTTGTTATTTGGTAGTTAAAGACTAACATCCTACGTTTGAAAAGTCAACCTTATTTTGTATTTTCGACCAAACACACAATTTTGCAAGTGTTTTTTCTGTCGTTATGCACAAAAAAAATCCTCATCCGGATAAACATGATTTATGTCTATCCGAATGAGAATCTGCTATTTTGCTATGCGGGCTCATAATATAATCCGGGCCGTGGTTCCTTCTTCTCTGGATGATTCATATACCAGCCGCCATCCATGTACCGCCGCGATCTCCTGACACAGGCGGATACCGTAGCCATGCCTGCCTTTGCGCTTACCGGGCATCTTAAGGTTCTTGTTGACTGCCTTTAATTCCTTTTCCCCGATATACGCTCCGTTATTCCAGATGCTGATGGATCCTTTATTCAGGATAACCTTCACTTCGTCTCCCGCGTGAATGGCATTGGAGAGCAGGTTTTCAAAAAGGCATTCGATCAGTACCGGGTCGCCCCATAGGCGGCCTGTCCTTCCCGTAATCTTTACCTGCGGGTATTTCGTCCTTAGTTTATCCGCCAGGCACATCAAATCGACGTTTTCCATGCTTACCGTGCCTTCTGCCAGATTTCCCATGATCAGAAGTTTTTCTACCACATCTTCCAGATTCTTCGCGCTTTCTACGATCTGGCCAGCAGCATAGAATCGTTCTTCCTCCGTGATATTGGCCATCATGATGTATTCCGCATATCCCCGGATGCCGGTAAGGGGCGTGCGAAGTTCATGGGCTGCCTGGCTGACGGGACGGTTGATCCTTAACATGGTAGCGTAGAGCAGCAGGCCCGCCATAGCGGAGAAAAGAATTCCTATGCCCGCAAACGCCAGCAGCCGCTCGTTCTGCATCCGGTACATAGATTCCAGGCTTTCCATGTATAGGACCTCCACAGATTCTCCTTCTATCATCATCCTGTCCGCAATTACCAAAAACTTGCCTCCCTTGTGCTCTACGATCTGCGAATGGTCCCTTAATTCAAGGCCCTCTGGCACATGCTTGGCCATGCGAATCCCATCTATGGTGATATTCATATAGATTCCTGAGTTTCGGTATTTTTTGGCAGCATAGTCAATATTCATGGACATCTGTTCTTTATCTTCGCTATAGAATCCCTCCACCAGGTAGGCTGCGCTTTTCTCTCCTTTCCATGCCCGCTTGCTCCACTGCTCCAGCTCATGATTCCACATATAGCCTTCCAGAAAAAGAAGGCCGCCAAAGATTACTGCCAGAAGCAGGAAATAAATGGCCAGAAAATTCTTTTTCCATAACTGCATCTTATATCTCCAATCGATATCCATATTTAAAAATTGTCTTGATAGATTCTTCCATTCCCAGTTTCTGCCTCAGCCTGCGTATATGTACATCAACAGTGCGTTCTTCCCCCTCATAGTCCATCCCCCAGGCCAGATCCAGAAGGCGGCTTCTGGACAGCGCGATATTCTTATTCTCCAGCAGCGTCTTCAATAGTCCATATTCCTGGCTGGCTAGTTCCACTATGGCTCCATTCCTCTTGACAATGCCGCTTTTCAGATCAATCTCCGTGTCACCGATTCGGTAGAGCGTCTGTTCCTTGTGATTTCTTCGCAGAACTACCTGGATCCTGGCAATCAGTTCTTCCAGGGCAAATGGCTTGACGATATAGTCTTCCGCGCCGCCCATCAGCCCTTTTACCCGGTTTGACACTTCGCCTTTGGCTGTCACGCATATGACGGGGATACCGTCAAACTGCTTCATCAGCGAAAGGCCGTCCGCATCCGGAAGGCCAATATCCAGAAGAATCAGATCTGGCCGATTCTCCTGCGCCGCTTTAAGGGCTTCCCGGCCGGAAAAAGCCGTAAGCCCTGTGTGTCCCGACATTGCGAGAGTCCTGCGTATCAATTCATTGATCTTTCTGTCATCTTCTACAATCAATATAACTGCCATGTCTTTTATCCTTTTGGATGGTCTGAAGTTTCATATGCCTTTTCGCCGATCTGGACCAGCTGGTCTGCCGTCAGATTGGATACTGCTGCCTGTCCGGGATCGATTCCGAACGTGCTGCACGCTTCTTCGATGACTTCTTTCGCTTCCCCGAATGCATACAAGTCGTCAATATAGACTTCCAGGCATTCCAGCGCCAGAGATTCCTCAGGTTTCTTTTTATCATCTACGTTCTTTTCAAGCAGCGGCTTATCGCCCATATTTTTTAAGAGCCAAAGGGCTTCCTCATAATTCCGCATCTCTCTGGTTACGTCTTTTATCAATACCGTCTCGTAATCCAACTGATACTTCTGGCATACCTGTCTTGCGATCTCTTGATCCTCCGTTACATCCTTATACAGGGAATCCTCTGATATGCCCCATGCAGACTCCGCTATCTCCTGCTCGTCCTGCATTTCTTTTTCGGCCTCGCTATTTGCGGCCTTCACCACATTTCTTTCAGCCACGTTCCTTGACCACGCGGCACCGAAAAAGAAGGCTGCAGTCATGCAGATCACCATGCCGGCCGCGATGATCACCACCTTGCTCCTTCTCCATATCTCCTTCATTCTTGCTTTCATCATCTCTTCCCCTTTCTACCGATTATACAGGCAACGGCTTAAGTCGTCAAAGCCTGTTCTTTCTTTACGCTCTTATTCTAGCCAGAAGATGTTTCCAACTTATTACGGGAGATAAGGAAAATCAAGAAAATGCAGATGGGGATGCAGCGCTTAAAAACGCCGCATCCCCATCCAGATTTTTATTTTAATCGGAACCGCAGTTCTACCTTGAACAGGTCTGCCTCTGTCGATATCTTAAGTTTTCCGCCCTGCAGTTCTGTAAAACTCTTGACGATTGCAAGGCCCAGGCCGCTGCCTTCCGTATTTCTCGCGGAATCGCCCCGCACGAATCGTTCCGTGATCTCTTCGGAATCAAAATTTAGTTCCGCAGCAGAGATGTTCTTCATCTTCACGACGGCTTCCTGCCCTTCCCGGACGATCTCGATATAGACTCTTGTATTCGGCATAGAATACTTGATGATATTTACCAGCAGATTCTCAAAGATCCGATAGGTCTTCTGGCTGTCCAGCGGAGCGATCAGCTTCTCCTCGGGATAGGAACATCGAAGTTCCAATCCTGCCCCCTGAATCTTATCTTCCAGTTCCAGCTTCACCTGCTTGAACAGATTGGATACGTCTATGTCCATGATATCCAGCGTGACATTCTTGCTGCTGGCCTTGCTGATCTCGAAAAGATCCTCGATCAGCACCTTCAGCCGGAGGGACTTTCTCTCCAGAACCTGGGTATAATCCTGTCGCTTTTCCTCATCCTTTTCCTCTTTCAGAAGATTGACATAGGTTATGATCGCCGTCAGCGGCGTCTTCAGGTCATGGGAGACGTTGGTGATCAGCTCCGTCTTCATGCGCTGGCTCTTCACCTCTTCGTCCACCGCTTTCTTGAATCCTGACTGGATCTTCTCTATCTCCGCCTTAAATGGGTTGAATACGCCCAGATCGTCGGTAATGCTGACATCCAGATTGCCTTCCGCAATCTCGTTGGTAGACTGTAGCAGCAGCGCATACTTTTCCTTCAAATCATTAAAGTATTTCCTCAGTATGAAGAACAGCAGCACCGAATAGATGATCAGCGCCATGATTCCAAAGAACCACATCGAGCAGATGAACACAAGAATCACAAAGTTGCAGGCAACAATCTTCAATATAGTCCTGTTATTCTTCTCGCTGAAATCAATGTTATCGAAGGAGTGATAAAGCCGATCCAGCCAACCCTTCACCTTGCCCGCTATCCAATACCATCCCCGCTTGATATATTTCCAGGATGGAACGAGGAAGGTACGCTCCCTTACATAACGTTTTCCTCCAAGGACGAACACCTGGCGGAGGCATCCCGCCGTCCAGTATACGATGCCGAATATCACGATCCAGCACAGTCCATCGATAAACATCACGCGGCCTTCATTTCTGATAAACATGTAGCCGCAGTTGTTGACAAGCGTTGTGGCCATCAAGCCAAATACGATCGCTACTGCCTCAAAAGGCGCCCTGAATACCAATTCATTTCCGGTATTAAAAGATTTAAGAAATGGGTACAGAAAGGCTGCTAGCGCTACAACTGCCATAAGGATCATAATCAGGCTGACTGCCTCTCCCGGCGTATAGAAGCCGCTGTAGTATTCATTATCCATATATTTATCAATATTTTCTTCGGTCATTGCGTAGATATAGGTTCTGTTCTTCGGCCGCTCCAGATCATGCTCGTTTTCAAGCCTGGAAAAAATATTGTCATACTCGGAATCGTCCATATTGCCAATCACCTTGCGCATCTCGATACTCTGGTCTTCCTTGTATTCCCCCTTTGCGATCTTGGCGTCAATGGTGCCATTCTTATCATAGGTGATCACAATTCCAAGCGCATAAGAGGAAAGCGTCTTATCCGTCAGGCTGGTTCCGGAATTTGCCGTGCTTTTTGTCACCAGCTTCCCGTCCTCATCTTCCACCCGGTAGTCAAGATACGGGTACAGTTCTTCAAAATCATTCAAAAATGTCGGCTCATTTTCCCCCAGCATTTCTTTGACTTCTTCTGCCGTATCTTCCCCGTCTTCCTCGCTGTTCTCCGTATTATAGAGAAGATACCCGGCTCCTATGAATTTCTCCATGAAACTGCTGGAACAGACGGCTGATTTATCTATGCTTTCCTGGACCTTCGCGGTCTGCCTGTAATATTTCGGATATTGCTGTATCACAGCCATTGCAGGCAAAAATATGGTTAATGCGATCAGTATGACTGCAAGTTTATGCTTGTTTTTCAATTTTGTATCCAACTCCCCACACCACCTTCAAATATTTTGGCTCTTTCGGATTGATTTCTATTTTCTCACGAATATTTCTTACATGAACCATAATGGTATCCGTATTTACCGCCCGCTCATTCCACACGCGCTCGTAGATCTCTTCCGCGGAGAACACTCTTCCTGGATTCTTCATCAGAAGCAGCAGTATCTTGTACTCCATAGGCGTCATCTTGACCGGCTCGCCATCCACCGTCACCTCTACCGTATCTTCGTTGATCTCAAGGCCCCCTATGGTATACACGTTTGAGGGTGTTTCCCTCTGGTTCAGCTTCTCGGCAAACTTGCGGTAGCGCCTCAGCTGGGAATTGACCCTGGCTAACAGTTCCATCGGGGTAAACGGCTTGGTCACATAATCGTCGGCTCCCATATTAAGTCCCATGATCTTATCCACTTCTTCTGATTTGGCGGACAGGAAAATTACCGGAAAGTCGTACTTTTCCCTCAGCTTGATCGTCATCTGGATGCCGTCCATCCTTGGCATCATCACATCCACGATAGCCAGATGGTTCTCTTCTCTCTCGATCATCTCCAGCCCTTCCACTCCATCAGCAGCCTGAAACACCTGGTAACCCTGGCTCTTCAGATATATCTCCACACCTTCGCGTATCTCCTTGTCATCTTCTACTATCAGCACATGATTCATTTCCATCTCTTTACATATTCCTTTCCCTGTCTTTTCGGTCGTCTATTTTAGCCCGCCTGCTGCCATTATACTACATTCGGACTCTTTCTGGTATCCTCTTATTCCAGGCGCCTTCTGACAGGAGGCAGCGCCATAGCCGTCGAAACGGCCCGTGTTCCAGGAAAACGGAAGCGGGATATGGCCTCTTTTATCGTTCTCGCTTTCTCCATATCCATATTTTTCTACCCTCCTTTCTAATGGCAAGTATCTTATTATTTCCTAAGCCAGAAGGCTCCAGACGGAATCTCCCAGGAAATATCCGGCCCCGATAAATATCAGATTCCACAGCGCCACTCCCATCAGGGAACTGATGGTATACTTGGTGAAATTCATAGAAATCATCCCGGCCGGAATGGAAATCAATGTTCTGGCCAGTGGAAGAAGCTTGCTGATAAACACGCCAATCGAACCCTTGCGCCGCAGCACTTCCATGTTCTTCTCCAACAGTTCCTTCTGCTTTGGAAATTTCTTTATATAGAACCGGAAGAATGCATCTCCGCCAAGCCGTCCAAGGAAATATAATATCCAGCTGCCCAGAAGCCCTGCCGCAACCGATAATGCCATCACCGTCAAGAATCCTATCTGGCCCCTTGATGCCCATACGCCTGCCATAGGCATAATGATGCCGGCCGGGAAGCCGGGGAGATTCATATATTCCAGCAGCACAATCACAAACACGAATATCGCGCCATACTGCGTAAAATACTGTGTAAGTTCCTGTATTCCCATCTGTAGTACCTTCCTTTTTCCTGATGGTATAAGCATACCCGGGAATTCTTAAGAGACCCGCCAAAAAAATCTAAAGATATTCTAAAGATGACACGTAACAGTTTTCACTTTTGCACGTAACACTTTTCAAAAGTGTTACGTGCAAACCTTACACAACTGGTGCGTAAAATTAACGTTACTCCTGTGCAAAATGAAAAAGCCCTGTCCCTAAATGGAACAACGCTTTTCTCTTATATATACAGTCAGCATGTCAAAACAAAAAGTAACAATTTTCCCGGCATGCTGCCTTCTATATTAATTTTTTATATTACACACCACTATTTGCAATTTTACACAGGAGTTTGATCAATACTGCGCACCAGTTAGGTAGGTTGGACACGTAACAGTTTTCACTTTTACACGTAACACTTTTCAAAAGTGTTACGTGTCACACCACCTCATTCAGATATATCTTCGACAGGGGAATTATTTTTCCTAATTCTTCCTTCATCCGCTCCGACATCTGAACGTCTTTTTCCTGACACGCTTCATCTACGGTCTCTGCTCCGAATATGAGGCTTGCAAGTGCTGCTATAGTAATGGTTCCTTCGCTATTTTCCGGCTTTCCTTCCATCAGCATAACGCCGGAGAACTCTGTGCCGGTCAAAAGCAGGTAGCGGTTATTTTCTTCTATGATAGGGTCTGTCACCTGAAAGCAGACGCCCATAAGGGATCTGAGGCTTAATGACATCAAGATCCTGCGGACATCTACAATCCTAATCATAATCTTAGGAGGCTCTTCTAATACTTCCTCCCCTTCTGCTACTTTTTCCCCTCCCGGAATGCATATCTTACAATCCACAATCCTGCCATCCTTGCGAAAGATTATGAGACTTCCGCCATCGCTTTTATATTCTTTTAAAAGCCTTTGATAATAGGCTTCATCGCGGATCGCGAAGATCTGGAAATGTTCCGCCAGATACTTATTGGCAAATTCCGCCAGTTCCTTGCAGTCGGCGTCCGTGGCTTCTTTTACGCAAAGGTCTTCCAAAGGCTCTTCCTGACGATAGTATCGTTTTTTCTGCTTATATACCGTCCGGAAGTCAAAGGGCAGATAAATGCTTTCTGATGCTGGCATCAAAAATGTGAAGGCTTCTCCTGCCTGATACATATCTTCAAGGGACTTTTTAAGAAGCGATGCCATATATCCTCTCTTCCGGTATTCCTTCTGGGTAGCAACAGCAACAATATAATTAGCCTCTTTCCTGCTCCCATTCACCCACAGCGAATAGGGATTCAGATGCAGCATCGAACGAATCCTTCCATCGTCTTCTATCACATAGATCTGGTTATCTTTTGTTTTCTCTGTATAATAATATTCTACAAACCGCTCACTATCCTCGTTGAATACTTCTTCATATAATGATTGGCTTGCCTGATGTTCCTGGGGTTCCAACTTGCGTAATCTCATTTTCTCACCTTCAAATATTTCAAGTCAATTTATTGAAATGTCCTGACCCAGTTATTTAAACCGAATTCGTCTGATCAGCCGGCCCGTACTCCTATCTGGCATGAGGACAGCCGCCGCATCCGGCGCATCTTCCCTCTTCTGGTCCAACCGCATAACTATAGTTGGCAATCGTATCCAGGCTGGCGATGGCCTGGGCGGATATTCCCTCCCCGCTGCCGGTAAATCCCAGCCCTTCTTCGGTGGTTGCCTTGATATTTACCTGGTCAATATCAATATGCAGCACGTTTGCCACATTTTCCCTCATCGTTTCAATATGAGGAGCCATTTTGGGGCGCTGGGCAATGATAGTTGCATCTATATTTCCAATGACGTAAAGCTTATCTTCAACCAGTTTTCCCACGTGCTCCAATAGTTTCAGGCTGGATGCCCCTTTGTATTCAGGATCTGTATCGGGAAAATGCCGCCCTATATCTCCAAGCGCCGCTGCCCCGAGAAGCGCATCCATAATGGCATGCACGAGGACATCCGCATCCGAGTGCCCTAATAATCCTTTATCATAAGGGATTTCCACGCCTCCAAGAATCAGTTTTCTGCCCTCTGTCAACTTATGAACATCGTATCCCATTCCAACACGCATAGCCTAATCCTCTTTTCCTGAATTCTCCTGCTCGATAGTCTGCTCTTCCCCGCAAGAATTTATTCCATCTGATTCATCGGATATCTCGCTTACTTTTGGGAAAATATTTTCCTTTTCCTCCACAGAGATGAGATCATCTGACGGCTTTTCGGCGGATTCGTCTGCATCACTTTTAGACGGCTCTGCATCTTCTTCAGACGCCTCATCCTCTTCTATCGCGTCCTTAAATGGATCTCTGTATTCATGCTTGATATACTTCTTCAGGTTAAACAGACAGCAGGCCGCGCCAATAATTAAAAACAGCACCCCTACGACTGTATACAGAATATAATTCTCCGGTTTTTCTTTCATGGCATCCGTGACAAGCCCTCCACCAAGATAGGCAAGATAGCCGCCCGCAATTACCATCAGCATAATTCGCCCTTTCGTTTGCATATCTATGTTCCTCCTTTTGCTTCTTTTTCCTATGTGCTTTGTTTTACATGCGACTGACGTTTTTCTTCCACATGTTTTGTATTATATATGATTTGACATTTTTTGTATAGTGATGATTGCATAAAAAGGGCTTGCCTTATAAATACAAAAAAAGAAAAAGCCTATGCTTACCATTGGAATTTAA
The DNA here is from genome assembly GCF_019597925.1 of [Clostridium] scindens. Lineage (NCBI taxonomy): Bacteria > Bacillati > Bacillota > Clostridia > Lachnospirales > Lachnospiraceae > Lachnoclostridium > [Clostridium] scindens. The sequence continues at coordinate 2,368,421 of NZ_CP080442.1, forward strand.
TTAATGAAAACCATATTGGCATTAGCCTCTCTTTGTTTGGATTTCTTTATTATATTTTTTGTATGATTAATACAGTTCTTCTTCATTATTAAAAAATGATAGAATCTACTCTTTTTCCAAATCATCTTCGCATATTGCCAGAAAATATCTTCTGTAAATTCGCTTCCTTCACAATATTTTGCAATATTTTTCCAACTAGCGGGATTTTTCCAACCAGGCGGCTGAACGAGTACTTAATAAAAATAGGATGGAACGATTTACATTCCATCCTATAAATTTTCACTATATGGGTTTACTATTCTTCGATAGAGAATGCCTGGATTTCATGGTCTGCAATTGCTTGACTGTTATTCGTTTTGTTTACGACTTATTAGTAAAAAAATCAATCTTCAATTAGGGTAGAAACACTAGAACGCATTCTAGTTGTAAAATTCCAGACATAAAGAAAAGCCCATGTTTACAGGCTTTTCTTTCAGTAGCGGGAACTGGATTTGAACCAGCGACACCACGGGTATGAACCGTGTGCTCTAGCCAACTGAGCTATCCCGCCATATGCTATTTTAGGTATATATGGGACCAATAGGGCTCGAACCTATGACCCTCTGCTTGTAAGGCAGATGCTCTCCCAGCTGAGCTATGATCCCATATCCTTGCGGGTCCTTATCTCGAACCCGCTTTGCTATTATACTATTGAAATCCATTAATTGTCAACACTTTTTTTAATTTTTTTACAAAATCCGAAAATAAATTCTATGTAGTGCAAAGGATACGCCTGTATTAAACGATTCCCTGCGCGTTCATAGCCTCTACAACCTTCTCAAATCCTGCAATATTAGCGCCCATGACATAATTTCCTTCTGCGTCATAGCGTTTTGCGGCATCTGCCATATTGTGGCAAATATTTATCATGATGCCCTGAAGCTTAGAGTCTACTTCTTCAAAAGACCAGCTTAATCGCTCGCTGTTCTGAGACATTTCAAGAGCGGATGTGGCAACGCCGCCGGCATTCGCCGCCTTTCCTGGAGCGAACAGTATGCCATTCTGCTGCAGATATTGCGTTGCTTCCAGCGTTGTAGGCATATTTGCGCCTTCCGCTACTGCAATGCATCCATTCTCCACCAGCATCTTTGCGTCTTCCAGATGAAGTTCGTTCTGGGTTGCGCAAGGAAGGGCAATGTCAACCTTTACAGACCATACGCCGCGTCCTTCATGATATTCTGAATTCGGGCGGTAGTTCTTGTATTCCGTCAATCTTGCACGCTTCACTTCTTTGATTTCTTTCAATGCTTCTACGTCAATTCCTTCTGGATCGTATACCCATCCGTTGGAATCACTGACCGTCACTACCTTTGCGCCAAGCTGGAAAGCCTTCTGGGTAGCATAGATCGCCACATTTCCAGAACCGGATACGGCAATCGTCTTTCCTGCGATATCATGCCCATTGATCTTCAGCATCTCTTTTGTCAGGTACAGAAGGCCGTATCCTGTTGCTTCAGTCCTCGCCAGAGAGCCGCCGTAGCTTAAGCCCTTTCCGGTAAGCACGCCTTCATATACGCCTCGGATTCTCTTATACTGGCCAAACATATAGCCGATCTCTCTGGCGCCTGTTCCGATATCTCCAGCCGGAACATCCGTGTCAGCGCCAATATATTTACAAAGTTCTGTCATAAAACTCTGGCAGAATGCCATTACTTCCCTGTCTGATTTACCCTTCGGATCAAAGTCGGAACCACCTTTTCCTCCTCCGATAGGAAGGCCTGTCAATGAATTCTTGAAAATCTGCTCGAATCCAAGGAACTTGATAATTCCAAGGTTGACAGATGGGTGAAGGCGAAGGCCTCCTTTATAAGGTCCGATCGCGCTGTTGAACTGAACGCGGTAGCCTGTGTTCACCTGGACTTGCCCTTTGTCATCTACCCATGGCACACGGAATTTGAACTGTCTCTCCGGCTCGACCAGCCTCTCCAGCAGGGCATCCTTTTTGTATTTTTCTTCATTTGCTTCTACCACTACTCTCAATGATTCCAATACTTCTTTTACCGCCTGGTGGAATTCCGGCTCTGCTGGGTTCTTCGCCACTACTTTTTCCAGGACTTCATCAACATATGACATACTTTTCTACCTCCTAAAACTTAATTACAAAAGCGGGCAGACAAAGTCTACCCGCCTGTACGATGCTTTTGTCCTTTACTATTGTAAAGGAATTCTATATAGAACACAAGAATTTTTTTAAGAATTTTTTCCATTTCTGCAATTTTGAATTTGATTTCCTGCAAATAGATGATTTTTTTGTGCAGTTTTTCCCATTCTTATCCAGAATATCTGCAACAACTCATCGTCTATGTTTCATTTTGCATACTTTCTTAGTATTCCAGACATCGTGGTATTCTAAGCATCCGATTATTTGAAGTAGTTCACGCCGGATTCAAAGATCTTCAGATCCTGCTCTCCATAAATGTTCATGGCTACGGAGCGGGCGCGTCTCTCTGAATGGGCCATCTTGCCAAATACCCGGCCGTCCGGGCTTGTGATTCCTTCGATCGCACAGTAGGAGCCATTTACATTCCATTCCTCATCCATGCTGATATTTCCGTTTGGATCACAATACTGGGTTGCAACCTGTCCATTTGCAAAAAGCCTGTCGATCCACTTCTTGCTGGCCACGAATCTTCCTTCTCCGTGGGATGCAGGATTGGTATATACGCCGCCTAGTTCCGCCTGTGCAAGCCATGGGGACTTGTTGGTCACTACCTTGGTATAGACCATCTTGGAAATATGGCGGCCTATGGTATTATAAGTCAAGGTCGGTGACTCCTCTGTCTGGCCGGTGATCGCGCCATTCGGAACCAGTCCAAGCTTAACCAGCGCCTGGAAGCCGTTGCATACGCCCAAAACCAGTCCATCTCTTTCATTGAGAAGCTTCTCTACCGCCTCTTTCATCTTTGCATTCTGGAATGCGGTTGCAAAGAACTTGGCAGAGCCATCCGGCTCGTCGCCTGCGCTGAATCCGCCTGGGAACATGATCATCTGCGCCTGGCCGATCGCTTCCTCGAATACGCTGACAGAATCCAGGATATCCGTTGCGCTCATATTCTTGAATACCTTGGTGATTACGTTCGCTCCTGCCCGTTCAAATGCCCTTGCGCTGTCATACTCGCAGTTGGTTCCCGGGAATACCGGTATGAATACGGTTGGCTGGGCGATCTTATGGCTGCAGATATGGATGTCAGAAGTCTCATACAGTCCCGTCTCAATCTTCTCTTCCTGTCCTTCTGCCCCGGAATTGGTGGGGAATACCGGCTCAAGCGTTTCCTTCCATGCGCGCTCTGCCTCGGCAAGGCTGATCTTTTCATTTCCGTAAGAGAATGTGGCATCTTCCGTTACTTCTCCGATTACCGTATACGTAATGCCAAGTTCCCCTACCTTGTCTGCCGGCACTTCCGCGATGATATCGCCAAAAGCAGGGGCAAAGAGATCTCTTGCATCTATATTGTGCTCGATCTTTACGCCCATTCTGTTTCCAAAGGCCATCTTGCTCACAGCCGCGATGATGCCGTGCCTGTCGAGGGCATAGGCTGCCACAATCCTGCCGCTGTGAATATCTTCCGTGAACTTCGCGTATTGCTCCATCACTTTTTCATATTTCGGAATATCGTACTCGTCCGTCTCGATGCTAAGCCAAACCAGCTTATTTCCTGCCTGCTTCAGTTCCGGCGTAATGATATCCTTTTCCGCAGCCACATCCACTGCAAATGATACCAGGGTCGGAGGAACGTCGATATCCTCGAATGTTCCAGACATGCTGTCCTTGCCGCCGATTGACGGAAGCCCGAATCCAAGCTGGGCATTGTAGGCGCCGAGAAGCGCTGCAAAAGGCTGGCTCCATCTGTGCGGATCCTCTGTCATCCTGCGGAAGTATTCCTGGAATGTAAAACGAATCTTCGTGTAGTCTCCGCCCGCTGCCACGATCTTCGCCACGGATTCCGTCACTGCATAGATGGCCCCGTGGTATGGGCTCCAGGTAGAAAGGTAAGGATCGAATCCATAACTCATCATCGTCACCGTATCGCAGTCTCCCGTCAGTACTGGCAGTTTCGCAACCATAGCCTGCGTCTCCGTCATCTGGTACTTTCCTCCATGAGGCATAAATACAGAGGACGCCCCGATAGAGCCGTCGAACATCTCCACAAGGCCTTTCTGAGAGCATACGTTCAGGTCTTTCAATGTATCAAGCCATTTTTCCTTCACATTCTTTACTTCTTCTCTTCCAAGGATGCTGTCCGCACGGCTTGGAATATCTACGGCAACGCTGGTCTCCTGGTGCGCCCCGTTGGTATCCAGGAAAGCGCGGGAAAGATTGACGATCTCTTTGCCTCTCCAAGACAGCACAAGCCTTGGCTCCTCCGTTACGACCGCTACTTTGGTAGCCTCCAGGTTCTCTTCCTTTGCGTATGCCATGAATTCGTCCACATCTTTCGGATCAACCACTACCGCCATACGCTCCTGGGACTCGGAGATGGCAATTTCCGTTCCGTCCAGGCCCGCGTATTTCTTCGGAACCTTGTCAAGGTCTACTCTCAGGCCGTCAGCCAGTTCCCCGATCGCCACGGACACGCCGCCCGCGCCGAAGTCGTTGCACTTCTTGATCAGCCGGCTTACTTCTTCCCTTCGGAACAGACGCTGGATCTTACGCTCTGTAGGCGGGTTGCCCTTCTGCACTTCCGCGCCGCAAGTCTCAATGGACTCTTCCGTATGTACCTTGGAAGATCCGGTCGCGCCGCCGCAGCCATCACGCCCTGTACGGCCGCCCAGAAGGATGATGATATCGCCAGGATCAGACGTCTCCCGGATGACCGCGCGCCTCGGCGCTGCTCCCAGGACTGCTCCAATCTCCATCCTCTTAGCCACATAATTCGGATGGTAGATTTCCTTTACCGCTCCTGTGGCAAGACCGATCTGATTTCCATAAGAACTGTATCCGTGTGCTGCCTCTCTTACCAGCTTCTTCTGGGGCAGCTTGCCCTTCATCGTATCATTGACGGACACGGTAGGATCTGCCGCGCCTGTCACGCGCATTGCCTGATATACATAGGTACGCCCGGACAGCGGGTCACGGATCGCTCCGCCCAGGCAGGTTGCGGCACCGCCGAAAGGCTCGATCTCCGTTGGATGATTGTGGGTCTCATTCTTAAAGTTCACCAGCCACTCTTCTTCCACGCCGTCTACCTTGATCGGCACGACAATACTGCAGGCATTGATCTCGTCAGACTCTTCCTGGTCGTTTAGCTTGCCTTCCTTCTTCAGCTTGCGCATCGCCATCAGGGCCAGATCCATCAGGCACACGAACTTGTCCTCCCTGCCTTTGAATATCTCGCTGTGATCGCTTAAATACTGCTTATAGGTATCTTCTATGGGCTCCCTGTAATCGCCCTCGCCAAAAGAAACATCCTTAAGTTCTGTTGAAAACGTCGTGTGGCGGCAATGATCAGACCAATAGGTGTCCAGCACGCGGATCTCTGTCATAGAAGGGTCCCGGTCCTCTTCCTTGCGGAAATAATTCTGAATATGAAGAAAATCCTTAAAGGTCATGGCAAGCCCCAGCGAGCCATACAGTTCCATTAACTGATCCTTTTCCATATCTTTGAAGCCCTCAAAGATGATGACATCCTCCGGCTCGTCAAACTTCGTCACCAGCGTCTCCGGCTTCTCGGCACCGGTTTCCCTGGAATCCACAGGATTGATGCAGTGCTCCTTGATCGCCTCGAACTGCGCATCCGTAATATCCCCTTCAATCACATAGGTGGTAGCCGTCTTAATAACAGGCTGTTCGTCTTCTTTGATAAACTGCACGCACTGTACCGCAGAATCCGCGCGCTGGTCAAACTGCCCCGGAAGGAACTCTACGGAAAATATCCTGCTTCCCGGCGCACTCTGGAACTCCTCTTCATACAAAGTGTCAACCGGCGGTTCTGCAAATATGCCGTTGCATGCTTTCTTAAAAGTATCTTCGGAGATATTTTCCACATCATAGCGGATCAATACCCGGACATTCTGAATATCCTTAATCCCCAGATAACTCTTCACCTCATGCTTCAGTTCCTCCGCCTGCACCGCAAATCCCGGCTTCTTCTCGACGTACACTCGTTTTACATTGCTCATAAATCTTCCTCCATCCATGAATTTTGCGCTTTTTATAGTTCTATTGTATCATATGTTGTGTTATTAATTAAATTAATATAACTTAACCTTCTTATAATCTTTGCTTATTAATACCCTTCATTGCCACCCTCCAAATGCGGAAGATTCCCCACAGAATCATCAGCATGACAAGGAAGGCAATTCCTATCCGTAGTACCATGTCTGAAAAGAAGCCTTCCGGAAGCATCCGTATCATATAGTCTGTAGCCGAATCAAACATCCAAAGGTCATTGGTAAAGAATATTTCATGGAAAATGGTAAAGCACTTTGTGAAATCTATGGCAAACGCGATTCCCAAGAAGGCAGCAATCGCAAGAAATATTACAAGAGCAGCCGAATATGCCCTGGGTATCAGAAATTTCCAGTCCGCGTTCGTCAGAATCAGGATCGCCAGAAGAACCAGCGCCAGCATAAGGCAGGCAGTCCTTACCTTAAGCCCTCCAAGGAACAGATTCTTTACGTCTGCCATATGAAGCCTGTCCTGCTCATTGAAGAAGTCCTTCTTCTCGCCTTCCACCGTGGTTATCACGGACAGTTCCTCCTCCTCGCCGATCAGATATGCCATCATATGCTCCGTCACCTGCATGACATCCTCCATCTTCATTCCAAGCGCATCGCAAACCGTATATTTCTCATACTCCTTCTGATAAAACTTATACTCCGGATCTCCATAAATCACCAGCTGGAAGCTGGTGATCAATACCGATATAATGATAAGCAGCATGGCCGCCGCTGCCATCAATTGCTGTGTTTTTTTCATGTCTTGACTCCTCCACCCCCATTCTATCATAATAGGAGTTGTAATTCACTCCCTTTTGACTTATAATACTTAGTAATTTTATAAGGAGGACTTATGATGGATGTTAATTATGAATTATATAAAGTGTTCTATTTTGTAGCCACAACCCTCAGTTTTTCAGAAGCTTCCAAACTGCTGTTCATCTCCCAGTCAGCGGTCAGCCAGTCCATTAAGGCTTTGGAGAAGAAACTGGACCAGACTTTGTTCATCCGCAGCACCAAAAGGGTACGCCTGACCCCTGAAGGGGAGATCCTGCTGCGTCATGTGGAGCCGGCGATGAACCTGATCAAGCGGGGAGAGGCGCAGCTGATGGAAACCAATTCCAAAGGAGGGCAGATAAGAATCGGGGCGAGCGACACCATCTGCCGGTACTTCCTGGTTCCTTATCTGGAAAAATTCCACAAGGAATTTCCTGGCGCCCATATCAAGGTCACCAATGCCACTTCCATCCGCTGCGTAGAACTGCTGGAAAGCGGCCAGGTGGATCTGATCGTAGTCAACTACCCCAATCCTTACCTGGGAAATATTACCGGTGTCAGAAAGATCCGGAAGTTCAGGGATGTCTTCCTCGCCAACGAGTCTTTCGCCGAACTAAGGGGCAAGAAACTGGATCTGGAGCAACTGCTTAAGTATCCGATCCTCATGCTGGATAAACGGAGCACCACCAGCGAATTCCTGCATTCCCTGTTCCAGCAGCGCCAGCTGGATCTGGTGCCGGAGATCGAGTTAAGCAGCAATGACCTGCTGATCGATCTTGCCAGCATCGGCCTGGGGATCGCCTTCATTCCGGATTACTGCCTGCCAAGAAAAAGCGACAGCCTCTTTATCGTTGAGACCAGCGAGGAACTGCCCTCCCGTGAATTGGTCATTGCCTACAATGAACAGATTCCGGCCTCCAAGGCCACCCTGGAATTCTTAAACTTCTTTCCCGGGGCAAAGGCCTCTTAGCGAACCGGCTGTTTTTGGAGGGCTCAGGCCTTGTCCATCCCATCCCAGAACGTTTCGATCATCCCGGTCACGTTCCCGGAATCGCACCATCCATACTGGCTCCATTCCCGGGGGAAGGTATCCTGATACCTTCCATCCCGGAACCGCTCATCCAGAAGCAGGATGATCCCGCTGTCCTGATCGGTCCGTATGACCCTTCCTGCGGACTGCAGGACCTTGTTCATGCCCGGATAGAGATAGGCATAGTCAAATCCTCTTAACCCGTGGGAATCAAAATATGTTTTTAGCAGTTCCCGCTCCCTGCATACCTGGGGCAGTCCTGTCCCAACGATAATGGCTCCGATCAGCTTGTCCATAGCCAGATCAATGCCTTCTGAAAAGATGCCGCCCATTACGCAGAAGCCCATCAGGCTATGATCTTTGTCTTCCTCAAAATTCTCCAGGAATATCTCCCTTGCCTCCTCCGACATGTATCTGGACTGCATCACATACTCGATCTCCCGGCCCCCATAGCAGGGCACGCTCTCCAGCAAAGATACAAAAACTTCATAGACCTCTTCCATAAAATAGTAGGAAGGAAAAAAGGCAATATAGTTTCCTTTCCTGCTCCTTGCCACCTGAATCAGATATTTGGCATACCGCCGGTACATTGCCTCTCCACGGCTTGTATACTTGGTACTGACATCCGTGCCGATCAGCAGAAGGCGCTTTCTTGCGTCAAATGGAGACTCTGCATAGATGGCGTAATCTTCCTTTGAATTACTCAAAAGTTTCTTATAATAGTGGATAGGGAGCAGCGTTGCGGAGAAGAATATGGTGCTGTTTCCCTTATCCAGGAACTGGGCGAGACAGTTGGCCGGATTCACGCAGAACAGACGCAGTTTGAACCTCCCCTCTTCCTCCAGTTCCGAATAGATCAGATAATTCTCATCCAGTCCCTCATGAATGCTCACGAACATGCGCACCGCAAAATAGAGTTCCAGCACTTCTTTGCGGATCTCCTCGTTGCGGCACTCTTCGAGGTAACGCTCCATCTCCGTCATCAACGCAAGCAGTTTCAGGTAGATATGGGCTACGCTGTCCAGTATCTGGTAATCCTCGCACTCCCGCTTCAGCGCCAGAAGCTGCTTGTTGCACTCATCCAGCCGGCTGGCCAGCCGACTGTCTTCAGTTTTTACCAGACGCTTGATCTTAAGAAAATCCTCTTTATAGATGCTGGCGCTGTACATCTCCCGTCCCCGTTCCACCAGATTATGCGCCTCGTCGATCAGAAACAGATACTCGCCTTTATTTCCCTCGCCGAAGAACCGCTTCAAATGCGCATTGGGATCAAAAACATAATTATAGTCGCAGATAACCGCATCCACCCACAGCGACACGTCCAGCCCCATCTCGAACGGGCACACGTTCCATTTTCTCGCCTGTTCTTCCAGTGCCTCCCGGCTCATCTCATCGGTGGAGGCCAGCAGTTCATACACTGCGTCATTTACCCTGTCAAAATGCCCCTTGGCGTAAGGGCACTCATCCGGATTGCAGTTTGTCTCCTCGCAGAAGCAGATCTTCTCCTTGGCGGTGAGCACGATCACTTTCATGCGCAGATCCTGGGCTTTCAGGGAGTCGAATGCCTGCCATGCCACCGTTCTGGTAATCGTCTTGGCCGTCAGGTAGAATATCTTCTCTCCCAGCCCTTCCCCCATGGCTTTTACAGCCGGAAACACCGTAGAGATCGTCTTTCCCACTCCTGTAGGAGCCTGTATGAACAGTTTCTTCTTACGGAGGATGGTGCGGTAGACGCTGGTAACCAGCTCCTTCTGTCCCTCCCGGTAAGAAAAGGGAAATTCCACCTGCCGTATGGATGCATTGCGCTTCTTTCTCCACTCAATCTGATAACGGGCCCATCTCTCATAAGAAGCTGTCAGTTCCTGAAACCAGGCTTCCAGATCCTCGAAGGCATATGTGCTTTCAAATCGCCTGATCTCCTCCGTCTCCATATTGCAGTAGGTCATCTGCACGCCAATTTCCTCCAGGCCATTCTGCCTGGCATAGATATAGGCGTAGCACTTTGCCTGGGCCAGATGCACCAGGATGGGCTCTTTCAATGTATCCAGTTCCTGAAAGATTCCCTTGATCTCGTCCACCACGGGGCCCTGCGGCGTATCCATGATGCCGTCTGCACGCCCCTCGATCAGCAGCAGGAATCCATCGCAGGCAACCTCCTGCTTCAGGGAGACCTCTGCATGATAATCGGCACCCATCTGCCGCTGGATCTTCCGGTGGATCTTGCCTCCAAGCAGCATGGCGTCCTTGTCCGTTCCTGCTATTCTATTGTCAATATCGCCGCCGCGCAGTATAAATTCCACCAGGCTGCGCACGGAGATTCGAATCACTGGCTGTTCCAAATCCATAGTCCTTTTCGTCCTTCATCTACATTTCTTCCTATTGTACCATAGATTTTCCTTCTGTCGCAGCCTAATTCGTAAATTCCACCATATTGGGGCGAAACCGCAAGGGCAGATGCTGCAGTTGGCACCTTCTGTTGGCGCGGGATTCTATGGCAATGGTCTTGCAGAAGTCCTTCCACAATCTGGAATACTGGGCTTCCTTTTCCGACACTTCAAGATTCCCCTTCCTATCCAGCATATCGTCCCATATCAGAACCCATTTCTTCTTTGCCTCATGCACCACGAACATATCATGGCTCTTGTCATGGATCATCCAGTTCTCCAATGGCAGGCGGTCCGCAAAATGAGGGGCCAGGCAGGTAAGCACCTGAGACTTGGGCGTAATCTGCGCATACAGGATGCCGCTTTTTAATTCCTGGAATCTGAGGAATCCTTTTAGCGCATGGGCCTCTCCTCCAACGGTACGGCTCAGTTCAAATACTTTCTCCACCTTGGGATGGCTTAAATGCTCCATGATCCTGGTGCTGTCAGGAAGCGTCCTTGCCGCCAGCATGGTGCCAAGGATCGCGTCCCCCTTGTCTTTATCCGCCGCCAGCACGGCATGATAGATATCCCAGTATGCCTGTCTTCCCAGATGCTTCTTGATCAGATTCTCCACGGCGATCGCCTTATGCTCCGTCTCTTCCACTTCCACATAGTCGCAGAACAGCTCCTGCTCCAGCATCCCGCGAAGGGCAATGGCGCAATCTGCTTCCCCCCGGCCCGTCTTCCAGGCATCATAGATGCCGGAGAATATCCCCGTCACCGTATCGCTACACACATAGACCGTCTTCATAGAACTTCCCTCCGAACCTTACATCGTCGAACAGGGACAGCTGCCGGTAGTTCATGCCGTCAATCCCTTCCGGCAGCCTCTCCCTCGCATTCAGCAGATTTCTCGTAATATAGTCTTCCTCAATCTTGGTCGGATACATCATCTTTCCGCCGCAAGTGATAAAATACAGCGCCCGCTTCAGCACTACGCCCATCTTCTTTATATCCTGGAAGTCAAGGCTTCCCAATCTCCTGGCCTTGACAATCCGGGCGGCCGACTTATAGCCGATCCCCGGCACCCGCAGAAGCATCTTATAGTCTGCCCGGTTGATCTCCACCGGAAAATACTCCAGATGCTTCAGCGCCCAGTTGCACTTGGGATCAAACAGCACGTTGAAGTTCGGCGATTCCTCCGACAGCAGCTCGTCTGCCTGAAAATGGTAGTACCGCAGCAGCCAGTCCGCCTGATATAGCCGATGCTCCCGAAGAAGCGGCGGCCCCTCGTCCGTGCGCGCGGGTAGCGTGGCATCCTCATTTACATGGACAAAAGCCGAAAAAAACACTCTTTTTAACTCGAACTTCTGATAGAGCGCCTCTGTCACCTGCATAATCTGATAGTCTGTCTCAGGGGTCGCCCCGATGATCATCTGGGTGCTCTGCCCTGCCGGAACGAACCTGGGCGCATTGCGGTATACCTGGATCTCCTGCCGATTCTGGGCCGCCTTGCTCTGCACCAGGCGCATGGGAGCAAGGATATTCTTCCTGCTCTTATGGGGCGCCAGAAGCCTCAGGCTCTCTGCCGTAGGAAGTTCCAGATTGACGCTCATCCGGTCCGCCAGAAACCCGATCCTGTGCACCAGTTCCTGGCTGGCGCCCGGAATGGCCTTTACATGGATATAGCCCTGGAAATTCCATTCTCTGCGCAGCTTATACAGCGTGGCATAGATCAGTTCCATCGTATAGTCCGGGCTATTCAGAATACCGGAACTCAGGAACAGACCCTCGATATAATTGCGCCTGTAAAACTCCATAGTAAGCGTGCACACTTCATCCGGCGTAAAAGATGCACGCCGGACATCATTGGTCCTCCTGTTGATGCAGTATTTGCAGTCATAGATGCATTCATTGGTATAAAGAATCTTAAGAAGAGAGATACACCTTCCATCCGCCGAAAAACTGTGGCAGATTCCGGTCTGCTCGCAGCTGCCCATGCCGGTTCCATCATTGGCCCTGGCAGTTCCGCTGGAAGTGCAGGCCACATCATACTTGGCAGCGTCCGTCAGAATATTCAGTTTCTCGTACATCGTCATGGATTCCTGGATTCTCATAGTCATCCGCCTTTCAAAAACGCAATAAGAACATATGTTTGTTTTTTACTATTATACAAACACATGTTCTTATTGTCAATAGGATTCCTATGCTAATATTCCGCCTCATATAGCGGCTTTACCACTTCTGTCAGGTCGCTGATCACGGAGATCAGCGTCTGCATATCCTTATCCCGGTTCCTTTGGAACGCATGATACCCGCCCTGTATGCAGTAGCTTAGAATAATATTCCTGACCCTGTCCTTACGGTACTCCGGATGCTTCCGGAATATCATTTCCTTGATGCTGGTCTCAATCCTGTCCGCGAGATGATTCCTCTGGCTTCCGGAAAAAAGTATGGTGATCAGCGAATTCTGAGACAGATAGGCCAGAAATAATTCCCTGGTGAATTCTGCCGGATTTTCCATAATATATTCTGGATGCGAGATACTATTGGTAATGGATGAGACGACTTCCTCTTCCATCCGCTCCGACAAGTCATAGATATCCTTATAATGGGAATAAAACGTAGACTTATTGATGTATGCATGCTCGCACAATTCCTTAATGGTGATCTTCTCCAGGGGCTTCCTGGAGCGAAGCTCGATAAAGGCATTGCGTATCCCTTTCTCCGTTTTCTCAATCCGAAGATCCATGGCATTTCCCCCTTGTAATCCGACGGTTTCATGAATCCGTCGGTTATACGCCTCTTCCTCTATATTGTTGGTGGATAGGCGCTTTTTCATCTTGTATAATCATTATAGATCAGATAATCAACTACTGTCTATTATTTTCAAAAAATAAATTGGAGGATCATTTATGGACTATTATGGATTTTATACCGGAAAAGTATTCGACGCCTACCGCTATCTTGGCGCCCATGCAGAAAGGGAAGGCGTCACCTTCCGTACCTTTGCCCCCAGCGCCCAGCGCATCTCGCTGATCGGGGAATTTAGCAGTTGGGAAGAATGTCCCATGCACAAGGTCTATGATGGCAACTTCTGGGAATGTTACATCCCGGATGCCAGGCCCGGCATGATGTACAAGTACCGCATCTACCAGCAGTCCGGATTCTTTATCGATCACTGCGACCCTTACGGATATGGCATGGAGCTGCGTCCCAAGAATGCTTCTATTATCCGGGACCTCTCTACCTACCATTTTAAGGATTCGAAATGGATGGAACAGCGTACGGATCACAGGAACCAGCCTTTGAATATCTACGAGCTGCATTTCGGCTCCTGGAAGAAGCCTTCAGAGGAAGAAGAGGACTGGTATTCCTATACCGAACTGGCAGATATCCTGCTGCCTTACCTCAAGGAAAACGGCTATAACTATCTGGAGATCATGCCGCTAAGCGAGCACCCTTGCGATGAATCCTGGGGATACCAGAATACCGGTTTCTACAGCCCCACCTCCCGGTACGGAACCGCCCAGGAACTGATGGAGTTCATCGATGCCTGCCACCAGAACGACATCGGCATCATTATGGACTTTGTCCCCGTACATTTTGCTGTAGATGGCTATGCGCTTGCCAACTATGACGGCACTGCGTTATATGAATACCCCAATATAGACGTGGGACGAAGCGAGTGGGGCAGCTGCAACTTCATGCATTCCCGCGGCGAAGTTCGAAGTTTCCTACAATCTGCCGCCAATTACTGGCTCACCGACTACCATGTGGACGGCATCCGCATGGATGCCATCAGCAATATCATCTACTGGCAGGGAGACCCGGCCAGGGGCGTGAACAAGTCAGCCGTAGACTTTATCCGGGAGATGAACCGGGGCTTGAAGCAGATGCATCCTTCTGCCATCCTCTCGGCAGAAGACTCCACCTCCTACCCCGGCGTGACAAAAAGCACGGCCGAAGGCGGCTTAGGGTTCGACTATAAATGGGACATGGGCTGGATGAATGATACCTTGGAATACTTTCGTACTGCCCCCCAGTACCGTACCAGGGATTATCACAAGTTGACCTTCTCCATGCACTATTTTTACAGCGACTCCTTCCTGCTGCCCTTGTCCCACGACGAGGTCGTTCACGGGAAGGCTACCATCCTCCAGAAAATGCACGGGGAATATGAAGAGAAGTTTCCACAGGCCCGTGCCCTGTATATGTATATGTACGCTCATCCAGGCAAGAAGCTCAACTTTATGGGAAATGAGTTCGGACAGCTGCGGGAATGGGATGAGAAGCGGGAGCAGGATTGGGATATCCTGAAATACCCCATTCATGACGCCTTCCATCGCTTTATGAAGGATTTGAACAGACTTTATCTGAAGCATCCGTCCCTTTCTAACTGCGACTATGTACCTGAAGGCTTCGCCTGGCTGGACTGCCATCAGGAAGAACGCTGCATCTACGCTTTTTTGCGCACCGATGGAAAGGAACGTATCGCCGCCGTCTTTAACCTGTCTGATCAGGTTCAGGAAGGCTATCGGCTGCCGGTAAAAGGCACCGCCCAGGCTTCCATCCTTCTGGCCAGCGATATGGAGAAATATGCCGGCGGCCGTAAGTATGAGGATCTGGAATTAGCGGCCGATGATGGAGCCATCCAGCTCGATCTTAGCCCCTACAGCGCTCTCTATCTTCTTCTCCAATAACAGCAAAAACGGGCGGTGAACGACAAGAAAGATACGCTTGTCGTCCACCGCCCATATTTTTTTAATCTAAAACTTATTAACTGCTGCCGCAAGGTACTCATTGCTGACTTCCGAGAACCGTTCATTCTCCACAGCCTCTGCGAGCACCGCATCAATCGGCATCTTCCCTAATACCGGAATGTCCAGTTCCTCTGCCACCTCATCCACATGGCTCTCTCCAAATACGGAAATCTTCTTTCCGCAATCCGGGCATACCAGATAACTATAGTTCTCCACGATTCCCAGTACCGGAATGTCCATCTTCTTCGCCATATTGTAAGCCTTCTTGACAATCATCTGTACCAGATCCTGTGGAGATGTGACGATCACGACACCATCTACCGGAAGGGACTGGAATACGGTCAATGGAACATCGCCTGTTCCGGGAGGCATATCCACGAACAGATAGTCCAGGTCTCCCCACATGACATCCGTCCAGAACTGGGTTACGACTCCTGCGATCACAGGCCCTCTCCAGATAACCGGATCCGACTCGTTCTCCAGCAGAAGATTGACGGACATAATCCTTGTCCCGTCCTTAGCCTCGCATGGGAACATCCCTGCTTCACTTCCCTTGGCCCCCTCATGGATGCCGTACATCTTAGGTATGGATGGCCCGGTAATATCTGCATCCAGGATGCCTACCGAGAATCCCTGCTCTCTCATCAGTCTTGCCAAAGAGGCCGTCACCATGGACTTTCCTACGCCTCCCTTGCCGCTGACAACCGCGATCACCTTTCCGATATGTGAAAATGGGTTCGCGGGCTCCTTCATATCCTGTGGCTTGCTGCTGCAGGAATCTGCATGCGCGCATCCGGCGCAGTCAGATGGAGAGCAGCCATTCTGTTGTTCTTCTGACATGATCTATATACCTCTTTCCAAATTAAATTACTCTATTCTTCTACTGCCGCAATAACCTCGATCTCGCACAGCAGGTTCTTTGGCAGCGTCTTTACTGCTACGCAGCTTCTGGCTGGCTTGGATGTAAAGTATTTTGCGTAAACTTCATTAAATGCCGCAAAGTCTCCCATATCCGCAAGGAAGCATGTGGTCTTTAACACCTTGTCGAAGGAAGTTCCTGCCTCTTTGAGGATCTCGCCGATATTCTTGCATGCCTGTTCTGCCTGTCCCTCGATCGTATCCGCCTCTACCGTATCCGTCGCAGGATTGATTCCGATCTGTCCTGCGGAATAGAGGATTCCTCCATGTACATATCCCTGTGAATATGGTCCCAATGCCTTTGGCGCTTTCTCTGTTGATACTACTTTCATAATTACCTCTCCTTTGCCTGTTCTAATATTTTTTGTGCGATACATACGTCAAAAAGCCCCATTCCCACTGATTTGAAATAGGTGGTCTTTCCGGCGCCTGCTTCTTCATCCGCTCCTGATGCCAGATACTCGTGCATCAGCATGACCCGGTCCATGGTAAGGCGTCCTTCCGAGAGCGGCTGGCTTAAGTCCCCGCATTCTTCGCATGCATAAGGGAGCTCGATATATACCTTATCCACAAGATCCCAGATCACATCCGGTATTTCCCGCATATCAGGAGTATAGGAACCGATCGCGATAATGCATTTTCCTTCCAATAACGCTCTGTCATTAGGAAGCACCGGTGTCGTAGAAGGCGTTGTCGTGCAGATGATATCGCTTTTTTTCGCTAATTCTTCTACTGTCTTACATTGTACTACCTTTGTGCCTTCCTTATCAATAACTTTTTCCAATCTGCCCAGATAATCTGTCAAGTCCCGGCTGCTGTGATTATAGACGTATACGGTATGGATATCCCTGGCCGCGCATGCATAAAGCGCCTGGTAAAATCCCTGCACGCCCGCGCCAATGATCCCTACCGTATGGCTGTCCTTTGCCGCCAGATGCCGGATTCCCACGCCTCCAACGGCGCCGGTCCGCCACGCGGTAACCGTCTGTCCATCCAGTATGGCCAGCGGCTTGCCAGTCTGATAGTCGTTTAAAAGCATCACGCCGTCAATGGACGGCAGGCCCAGCTTGGCATTGTCGGGAAAGATGCTCAATATCTTGGTCCCGATCATTTCCTTTGTATAGCAGGGCATGTACATCATAGACTTATTGGCATCCTCCACGGCCTGCCTGGGCGGCATGTAATAGTCTCCCTCTCCGAATATCCGGTAGGCCTCCTCAATCTGATCCATCATCTGATTCAAGTCTATCAGCGATTCGATTTCCTGCTTCTCTAATACGATCATGCTATGCTCCCTCCAATTCTTCTTTTTCCCTGGTTACATTTTTCAGCCATTTATAGCTGAGATACCGCTTTATGGTAATCGGCACCTTGATCAGTTCGTCACTCATCAATATGACATAGACGATCGGCACGCTTGCATGAAATACGAAGGCGGCCACCGCGCCCAGCAGTATGGAGAATCCCCACATGGTAGACACGTCCATGATAAGCCCGAACCTGGTATCCCCGCCGGAACGGAAGATTCCTACCACCATCGTGCAATTTAAGGACTGGGCGATCGTGAAATAGGACATGACGAAGAACATGAATGTCAGATATCCTTTTGCATCCGGACTGAGCGCCAGCGTAGCGTTGGCAATCGGCGCGGCCGCCAGGATCACCAGCGCGCCTGCTGCTCCCAGAATCAGGCTGAGATAGATAAACCGCTTGGCATACGCCTTGGCGTGCTCCAGCTTCTGCTCTCCGATGGTCTTGCCAAGATAGATCGCTGTAGCATGAGAGATGCCGAACACCACGACGGTCGCCAGCTGCCTGGCTACCTGGGCCACGGAATTGGCTGCTACGGCCGCGCTTCCAAGGTGGCCGATGACCGCTGTATTAGCGGAACTTCCCAGTCCCCACATCAGTTCATTGAGGACCACCGGCATCGCGTACACCATATAGTCCTTTAAAAGCACCTTGTCCACATGCACCATATCCCCGATCCTGATACGCACCACCCGGTTCTGAAAGTATGCATAGCACAGCACGATGACCATCTCCACGATTCTGGCGCACAGCGTTCCGATAGCAGCGCCGCGGATTCCCAGAGCCGGGAATCCCAGAAGCCCGAAGATCAGCAGCGCATTCACGGCAATATTTACGATCAGTGAGATGCTGTAGACAAAGGTAGCAATCAATACCCGCTCGATGCTTCTCATGATGTTTAAGTAGACCTGCGTCACTGCCATGAACAGATAGGAAAAGCCGACAATCCTCAAGTACCGGATGCCCTCCGCGATCACCGCAGGATCCGAGCTATAGATGCGCATCAGCGCCTCCGGAATAAAGAGAGCAGCAGCCGCAAACGCCACGGCCGTAATCAGCCCCGCCGCAAGTCCCATCCCCAGCACCTTCTCGATGGTCCTTGTATCCTTCTTCCCCCAGTACTGGGCCGTCAGGACGGTAGCCCCGGAAGTAATGCCCATGAAGATCAGCGTCATGATAAACTGAATCTGTCCGGCTAAAGATGCGCCGGAGAGCACCTTCTCCCCCACTCGTCCCAGCATGATCACGTCTGCTGCCGTCACCCCCACATTGATCAGATTCTGAATGGCCATAGGGATGACCAAGGCAAATACATTCCGGTAAAAACTTCCCCAATTTATATTCAGGCGTTTTGCTGCCTCCTGTCCTGGTCTCTTCATTCGTAAGTCCTCCCAATTATCCAGTCTGACAATTATTGTACCAAAACAACGGCAGGATGGCTAGAGCATCCCCATCTTTTTCTCAATTATTTCCCATCTCGCGGCAAAGCCCGTCGTACAGGAAAAATGTCATCGGCACCTCCTGTCCCTCTATCTGGAAAGCATAGGTTCTCTGCGCGCGCCGATGCATCTTCTGATGCTCATAGAAGGGGTAGTTGCATGTGGTATCCGTATACAGGAAGAACTCGTTGATTCCCTCCGCCTTAAAGTAGTCCATCAGGCTGCAATACATCTTTTTCCCAAGGCCTCTTCCCCGGAACTTAGAACGGATGGCAAAGAACGCCACCTCCCCTTGATAGTCCTTCCCGCTTTCTTTCAGCAATTCCCCGTCAATCTCATTTACGGCGGAAAATATTGAAGACACTCTTCTACCCTCCCGGTCAAGCAGCAGCCCGGCCACGGCCCTGATCTGATTCAGCCGGATTTTAAGCGGACACCTGTGATGCCTGATGTTCTTGCCCATGATCACTCCCGCCACCGTTTTGTCACATATTGCTACCTGCTTGTAAGTCTGGTTGGCCAGGCATCCGTACAAGTATGCCTTTGCCATCTTACGGGCAGCCTGCGGGGTCGTCAGCTGGTCATAATTCCAAGTCTCGCTGATGATCTCCTCTATGGCTTCATAATCCTCGTCCCTCATTTCTCTAAGCATGATCTCTTCCTGCATGATATATCTCCTTTCTCTTTTGCACATGTTCGTGTATAATGAGCATAAAGTATACAGTAACTGTAGAGTCAAGGAGGAAGATTCTCTATGAAAAATTTGAATGCCAGGCCTATCCGGCTCACCACCGCCCAGTTCGCGCAGCTGCATGGAATCAATAAGCGGACGCTGCATTATTACGATGCCATCGGACTGTTCTCTCCCATTTATAAAGGCGATAACAACTACCGGTATTATGACTATTCCCAGAGTATAGAGTTGGAATATATTCTCATGCTGAAGGAACTTCACATGAGCCTTGAGGAGATCAAGGAATATATGGACCAGCCGGATACGTGCCGCTTCTATCGCATCGCCGACAGCAAGCTGGAAGAGATCGACCAGGAGATCCGACGCCTGAAAAAGACAAAGGATATCCTTAAGCGCCAGAAGCAGCAGCTGGACTTATGCCGCAGCATAACGCACCAGGAACTTCGGATTGGCAAATGTCCGGATGCCTGGCTTGCGACCATCCCCTATGCCTTCGCAGACGATGATGCCGTCAAAGCCCTGCGCCATCTGAGGAACTCCTTCGACACAGCACAGTGCCGGATGGGATTTGGAAGTTATATTACGGTTGAAAATATAAGAGAAGGGAATTTTGAAGAATATGGAGGCCTGTTCGTCCCCGTAGAAAAGAAGAAACAAAAGCCCGGCCTCCTATTGCGCCCGGAAGGCACCTACCTCTATGGCTATTCCATAGGAGACTGGAGCGCTCTTCCTTCTCTTTATAAGAAAATGCTTGCTTATGCCAGCGAGAACCATCTGATCCTGACCGGCAATGCCTATGAGACCGGATTGAATGAGATTGCCATCTCTTCCATAGAAGAATACGTCACCCAGGTTATGATTCGGATCCTGCCTGCAGATTCCTAAATTCTTTCCAGCAGAAGTTCAAATGGGATGCTAAAGAATATAAAACCTAAGAATGACACCAGAATGCCTGGCACCAGTCCTTCAAAGCGCCGGATCCGAAACATTTCGGGGTTCTTGGGATTCTGCCATATGGTGCAGGCGTCCGTCTCTCTCATATGCTTTTTGATATAACTCTCCGTATAATGATCTTCGGATGCTCTCTCCATCACCTTCCCGTCCGCCATAAAACGTACCACGATTCTGTAGTATTCCGTGCTTCGCTCCATGCCTGAATAAGCTGCCTTTATAAACTGTCCTTCGCCCCGCTTTCTATAGATCAAGCAGTCGGCCAGCATGGACAGCCCCATCGCAATCTGGAACCCTCCGAAAGGAACCGCGATCACAAACACCAGAAGAAGATCTGCCTTCATAACGCAGGCAAATCCAAACACCGCTCCAAAGATCAAAAACCCGGCCGCCACGATATATCCCGCCTTGCGGCTATATGCCCAGCCGTTTGCCGTAGCGGCCAGGCAGATAATGCCCAATAACAGGCTAAGGAAAACAACGATAATCACATTCAGATCATTCATAATGCCCTCCTACCAACACCATCACAGACCTCTCCCCGGCAAGAACCTCATCCTGCGTCAAAGGCACTGGTTCCTCGTGGTACCCCACGCCTTCCTCGCCGGTATTCGCCGCAATGCTCCACTTCATATCTCCCGGCAGGGTGGGGAGCGTGACCGTCATGGCCTCCCAGTAGGCATTGATCAGAATATAGACGATGTCGTCTTTCTTTCTTTTGCTGTCAAATCCCGCAAACATTGCCGCTATGACCTTGGCGTCCTCCCCAAAGTCCCCCTCAAAAGGCCGTACCCCATGAAGGCTCACATCCATAAGGCCGCAGGTCGCCGGCTGGCACAGGCCGTGGATGGCAGGGTGCTTCTTGCGGAAATGGATCATATACCGGAAGAACTGGTAGATATCCTGGTTCTTCTTAAGCAGCCCCCAGTCAAGCCACGAGATCTCATTATCCTGGCAATACGGATTGTTGTTGCCAAACTGGGTATTGCAAAATTCGTCTCCCGCAAGGAACATAGGCGTCCCTCTGCTTGTAAGGAGCGTCGCGCATGCATTCTTGATCATCCGCTTTCTTAGATGAAGAACCTCTGGATCGCTGGTTACGCCCTCCGCTCCGCAGTTCCAGCTGCGGTTATCGTTGCCGCCATCCGTATTGCCCCAGCCGTTAGCCTCGTTGTGCTTCTCGTTATACGAGTACAGGTCATACAGCGTGAATCCGTCATGGCAGGTGATAAAATTGATGGAGGCATCCTTTCCCCGGATATTTGGATCGTAGATATCCGGCGACCCGACCAGGCGCTTGGCCGCATACTTGCCGCACCATAGGCCTCCCTTCAGATATTCCCTCATATCATCCCGGTACTTGCCGTTCCACTCGCACCACCGCTTAAATGCAGGGAAGTCTCCCACCTGGTATAATCCCCCGGCGTCCCACGCTTCGGCGATCAGCTTCGTATCAGCAAGAATCGCATCCTGGGCCAGCGCCTGTAGAAGCGGAGGCTTCCTCATCGGCGTGCCGTCTTCGTTGCGTCCAAGAATAGACGCAAGGTCGAACCGGAATCCGTCAATCCGGTACGTGGTGACCCAGTACCTGAGACAGTCGATGATCATCCTCTGTACCACCGGATGATTGCAATTCATGGTATTGCCGCAGCCGCTGAAATTATAATAATAGCCATCGGGAGTCAGGAGGTAATAAATATTATTGTCAAAGCCTTTAAAAGATATGAAAGGCCCGTTCTCGTTCCCTTCTGCCGTATGATTGAATACCACGTCCAGGATAACCTCGATTCCGTTCTCATGCAGGGATTTTACCAGCTGCTTCAGTTCCGTCCCCTCCCGGTTATACTCTACCGCAGATGCATAGCTGGTGTTGGGCGCGAAGAAGCTGACGGAATTATAGCCCCAGTAGTTCAGAAGTTCTCTTCCATCCACTACCCTCCGGTCGCTCAGCTCGTCAAATTCGAAGATGGGCATCAGCTCGATGGCATTGACCCCCAGGTCCTTCAGATAAGGGATCTTCTGTCGGATTCCCTCAAAGGTTCCAGGCGCGCTGACCCCGGGATCCATCATGGTAAATCCCCGGACATGCATCTCGTAGATGACCAATTCTTCCATTGGAATCTTGGGCCATACTTCCGTGCCCCAGTAGAAATTGTTCCTCACCACCCGGGCCCGGTATCCGTCATCGCTGACCTTCCGTCCCCAGGTACTCTGTCCGGTCACTGCCTTGGCGTAAGGATCCAGAAGAATATTCTTCTTGTCAAAGAGGAGGCCCTCCTTTGGATTATAAGGCCCATCCAGCCGGTATGCATATTCGAATTCCTCCACATTCAGGCCGAATACCACCATGGAATAGACATTTCCAATCTTATAATTGTCCGGAAATGGAATCACCGCATAAGGCTCGGACTCCTTCCTGTGATAGAGGAGCAGCTCGCAGGAAGCTGCCCCCTGGGACTGCACCGTAAAGCAGACTCCCTTAGGAATCGGGGTTGCTCCGTCAAACATATAGAAGCCTGGCCTTACATCAAATCCATTGACCCGGTCCAGGGGTTCCATATGCTGTATCTCCATGTCCAGGGGCGTGGTGGCCGTCAATAGTTCCATCGTCTTATCCTGTTCGCTGTTCATAGGCATTCCTTTCTTACTACCGCGTAGTATTCAGATAATAGACCGCCAATTGCGTGCGGTCTCTTAGTTCTAATTTGTCCAGTATGCTGCTGATATAATTGCGCACCGTACCCTCGCTTAAGAACAGGCGCTTCGCAATCTCTTTATTGCTCAGGCCCTCCGCCACCAGGGAGATTACTTCCAGTTCCTTTTCGCTGATCTCATGCGCCTCCCAGTCAAACGTCTTCTTCTCCTGCAGAAGGTCCGGTATCTTGGCGATAATCTCCGTCCCAAATACCGTCTGCCCTGTTTTTACCGCCTGCAGTGCCGGCAGGATGCTGTTGTAATCCTGCTTCAGCAGATAGCCCTTCACGCCATATTTCAACGCCTTTACAATATATTCATCGTCGGAAAAGGTGGTAAGAAGCAGGATCTTCGCCTCGGGATACGCCTTTAGTATCTCCTGGGAAGCAGTCAGCCCGCTTATATTCTTCATGCGGATATCCATCAGAAGTACATCCGGCTTGTGCTCCCGGTATAATTCTAACGCCTCGCTCCCATCCTGCCCCATGCCAGATACCCGGATCTCTTCACTCGACTCCAGTATGGTCTTCAACGCGCTGGAAACCAGCACGTCATCGTCTACAATTACAATATTCAACTCCCTACCTCCTTTTTCTTAGGCACCGTGATGTAGATGCGGAATCCCCGCTCCCTTCGGATCTGTATGGTCCCATCCAGCGCCTCGATCCGCTCCTTCATATTCTGTATCCCGATTCCCCGGGCGCCATCCTTTGCTTCTTCCGGACCGCTGACGCTTCCGTTATCCTCGATTACCAGCTGATACAGCCCCGGATGCTCTCTTGCAAGAACATTCACCTGAGTGGCGTTGCTGTGCTTCATGACATTGTTAAGCGCTTCTTTTACGATCGTGATAAAACTATACTTGATCTCCCTTGGGACATCGTATCCCATATCATATTCCAGCTGGGCCTTGCAGAAGGCAAAGTCGCCCACCAGTTCCCCCAGCACCTCCTCCATGTTGATGGATTCGTCGTGAAGGTCGTGGACGCTTCGCCGCACGCTGCTCATCGCGGCATTCAAGGTATCCTCCAGCTGGAGCAGCGGCTCTTTTAGGTTCTCTTCCCTGCTGATGGCCTTCATAGCTCCCACCATAAGAATCGACCGGGACAGCATATGGCCCACATTATCATGAATCTCCCGCGCGATCCGGTTGCGCTCCCTCAAGGTGGCTGTATAGATCTCATAGTCCTGCTTCTCCAGCAGATTCTGGTTCTTCTCCTTCAGAAGAAGATTTAGTTCTGTGCCGTCATCCCTGGTCTTTCGGAACTTATGCTCCAGTTCTTCAAATTTTCCAGTCTGATACTGGATCAGCATCGCCACCAGGCAGCCAAGCGCTATCAAGCACGTAATTTCCGGCTCCTTTGGGCCATAAGAGATCAGATAAAGCACCGCCAGGACAGCGATCAGAATATACTGTCGGTAGTCCAGCAGGCTATATAAGACGAGCGGGGTAAAAAGCAAAAGCTGCGGGATCGCGATTGATATCGCAAGAAAAACGATGGCGGATGCAAGATTCCACTTCCGGGAATCCCGGTAGAGATTGGATGCCCCATAGATAATGGCCGCAAGAAGCGCCACAAGAAATGCCGTATCAGCTGGCACCAGCAATACGGTGGTAAAGCAATATATTAGCAAGACTGTCTGGTCGATCGTTCTCTTCATAAATATACGTTTCCTCAAAACTGCCCAAAAGGGCATGACATTTGTCACTTGCCATCCTGACAACTGACACTTACATTATAAACGCCAGGGCTTTATACTACAAGTAACAAATCACAAAACAGAATGATCCATAAGGAGGAACACCCATGATCCACATTGAAAATCTGGTAAAAAGATATGGAGACCTGGTGGCGCTTGACCACTTAAGCCTTAATATACAAGAGGGAGAGATCTTCGGCCTGCTGGGCCCCAACGGGTCCGGCAAGACAACAGCCATCAACTGTCTGCTCGCGCTGTTAAAATATGACAAGGGTACCATCACCATATTTGGGAAGCCCATGCGTCCCAACAGTTATGACATCAAAAAAGACATCGGGGTGGTCATGCAGAACGTGGCAGTCTTTGAACAGATGACCGTCCGGGAGAACATCGACTACTTCTGCGGCCTGTACGTCAAAGACAAGGAAAAGCGAAGAAGCCTGGTGGAGGAAGCCATCGCGTTTACCGGCCTGGAAGACTTCGAGAAAATGAGGCCCAAAAAACTATCCGGCGGGCTCCTTCGCAGGCTGAATATTGCCTGCGGCATCGTGCACAAGCCTAAGCTTATCATCCTGGATGAGCCTACCGTAGCCGTAGATCCCCAGAGCAGGAACAAGATCCTGGAAGGCATTATGGAACTGAACCGCCAGGGTTCTACCATCATCTACACCTCCCACTACATGGAAGAAGTAGAGCAGATCTGCTCCCGCATCGCCATCATTGACCATGGAAAGGTCCTTGCCACCGGAACAACGGAGGAATTAAAGAGGATGATCAAGACCGGGGAGACCATCACCATCGAGGCCATCACGCTGACTGATCTGGAACTGGCCGAGATTCGCCAGCTGCCTCATGTATTCGATCTCTCTTACGAGGAGCAGATGCTGACGATACGCCTAAGCAGCGCCAAGCATAACCTGGTGCGCGTACTGGATTATCTGAAGGATAACGACGTCTCCTTCGGCCGGGTATTCTCCGAACTCCCCACCTTGAATGACGTATTCCTTGAAATCACCGGCAAAGAGTTAAGAGATTAGGAGGCGCGCTATGCTACACTTACTGAAATACCGATTCATACAGACTGTAAGAGACTATCCCATTATGTTCTGGGCGCTGGCCTTTCCTTTGATCCTTGGAACCTTCTTCTACTTCTCTTTCGGCAGCGCCGGCCTTGATGGAACCGGAGACTACGAGTGGGATCCTATCAAGGTGGCCATCATCGAGGAAGACTTAAGTTCCAAGAATGCCGAATCTTTCCAGGCATTCCTTGAGGAACTGGAGCCCGACACGCTGGACATCCAGGATATTTCTTCCGAATCTGACGCAATCAAAGCCTTGAAAGAAGAGACCATTCTTGGAATCTACTACGTAGACGATACCCCTTCTCTCTCCGTAGGGAAAAACGGGATCAATGAAAGCATCCTGTCTTCCCTTCTGAAAAATTATAATCAGAACGCGGCCATGATCCAGAAGATCGCAATGACTCATCCTGAAAAGATGGGCGCGGCTATCGAGGCAATGAAGGATTATCATCCGGAGACCAGGAACGAATCCCTGGGCGGAAAAACGCTGGACCCTAATGTACAGTATTTCTTCGCATTGATTGCCTATGCGTGCCTCTCCGGAGCGTTTCTGGGCGTCCGCTCCAGCCTTGACAGCCAGGCCAACCTGTCTGCGCTTGGCGCCAGGCGCAGCATAACCCCTACCCATAAGTTCAAGCTGATCCTGATAGACATGACGGTGCTGTTCATCATCCATTTCATCAACATTCTGGTTCTCAACCTGTATCTTATAAAAGTTCTGGGAATCAGCCTTGGAGATAACATCGGCGCGCTTCTGGTCGTGGACTTCATGGGAAGCATGATCGGCGTAAGTTTAGGAATTGCCTTCGGGTGCCTCAGCAAGCTGTCTACGGATATGAAACTGGGACTTACGGTCGCCATCACCTTGATTCCGGGATTCCTGGCTGGACTGATGTTCGGCAATATGAAGAATATCATCGAGCTTCACTGCCCGATCATCAACCGGCTGAATCCGGCCGCCGTATTAAGCGATGCCTTTTACTGCATGAGCGTGTATAATGACGCGCATCGCTTTGCAAGAAGCATCGGCATTCTTGCAGTCATGAGCGCGCTATTTCTATTCATCGCATACCTGGGCATAAGGAGGGAACGATATGACAGTATTTAAAGGTTTTATGACCATCACCAAACGCAATCTTAATATTTTATTCCTGTATATCTCCATCTTTCTGGCCATATGCTTTGCCATCCAGAAGATGGATGTCCAGAACACCGCCAAGTCCTACAGCATGGAAAGCCTGGATATCGCGGTCATCGACCGGGACGGCGGGGAACTGGCTAAGGGAATGGCCTCCTACCTGGAACAGTACCATACCATTAAAGATATGCCCGATGACAAGTCGGTCATCCAGGACCGCCTCTTCTACCGGGAAATCAATTATGTAGTAACGATCCCGAAGGATTTTGAAAGCAGATGCCTGAATGGAACAGAGACGCTTCCCGTTATCAAGGTCCCCGGGAGCACTACCGGCTACTATGTAGACCAGCAGATCGACACCTTCCTGAATAACGTGCGGGTCCTGACTGCCAGCGGATTCTCTCTCCCCGAAGCCATTGCCGAAGTGAAGGAGAATGCAAAGGAGCCGGCGGACATAACGCTCATCGACAAGAATGGGCATGGAGGCCAACGGACCATGTACTCTTTCATGTACCAGTATATGCCCTATATCCTCCTGTCCATCCTGTGCTATTCCTTGACCTATATCATGATCGCCTTTAATAAGCCGGATGTCAAAAGGCGGATGCTGTGTTCCGCCGTGTCCGGCAAACGGCAGAACGCTCAGCTGATATTAGGCTATGCAGTCATTGGCCTTGCAGTCTGGGGGGTGTGCACTATGCTGCCGGTCCTCATGTATGGAAAGGAATTTTTAAAGGATCCGCACCTGCCCCACTATCTGTTCAACAGCTTCCTGATGATGCTGGTATCCCTTTCGATCGCATTCCTGGTGGGAAGCATGGTACGCAAGGAAGAGATGATCAGCGCAGTGGTCAACGTGGTCTCTCTTGGCCTGTCCTTTATCAGCGGGGTTCTGGTAAGCCTGGAGGTTTTAAGCAAAGGAATCAAGACCGTTGCACGCTTCCTTCCGATCTATTGGTATGAGACCGGCAACAACTTGATCGCCAACAACCACACGTTCAGCAGCACCCAGCTGAAATCCCTGTATACAGGGTACGTCATCCAGATTCTGTTCGCCCTGGCATTCTTATTCATAGCCTTGGTGATCATTCACAACCGGCAGCAAAGCGCGAATTAGCAAGAGAAAGAAGAAGCCTTTGATGAACTTAATCATCAAAGGCTTCCTTTACTTTATCCATAAATCCTTTTTTCTTCTTGCCGCTCTTGGGCTCGGAATCGCTCTCAGACGCTGTTCCCAGCGTATTGCCGGTCAACTCGTCGAATCTTCGAAGCGCTTCTTTCGCCTCCTGGCTTAGATGCTCCGGAGTCTGGATTACCAAAGTCACATAGTGATCGCCCCGTACCTGGGAATTGCGAAGGGATGGAACCCCTTTTCCTTTCAGCCGCACTTTCGTATCCGTCTTCGTGCCTGGCTTCACATTATACAGGACTTCCCCGTCTACCGTCTTGATCCGGATGTCCGCGCCGATTGCCGCCTGGGCAAATGAGATCGGCACAGTGGAGAAGATATGCATATCCTGGCGTTGGAATATGGGATGCCTGGATACATTAACCTCTACCAGCAGATCTCCTCTCGGGCCGCCGTTTACGCCCGGCTCTCCTTTATCGCGGATACGCACGCTCTGACCGTTGTCAATGCCTGCCGGTATCGTAACCGCAATCTTCTTCTTATTGGATACATATCCTGTTCCACTGCAATCCTGGCATTTTTCCCGAATGATCTTGCCGGTTCCGTGACAGTCCGGACAGGTCTGAACATTCTGCACAGTTCCAAAGAAGGACTGCTGCGTATATACTACCTGGCCTTTGCCGCCGCATTTCGGACAGGTCTCCGGGGATGTTCCCGGCTTCGCGCCTGTGCCGCTGCACTTCGGGCATGGATCTTTTAAGATGACCTCGATCTCTTTCTCACAGCCGAATACTGCCTCTTCAAAGGTAATCCTTACGCTCTTGCGGATATTCATGCCCTTCATAGGACCCTGGCCTGCACGGCCCCTGCGGCTGCCACCGCCGAACAGGTCGCCGAATATGTCGCCGAATATATCGCTGAAGTCTGCCCCGCCAAAATCAAATCCGCCGAATCCGCCGGCGCCTCCAGCGCCTCCTTCAAAGGCAGCATGGCCAAACTGGTCATACTGGCGCCGTTTCTCCGGGTCACTCAAGACTGCATAGGCTTCGGACGCTTCTTTGAACTTCTTCTCTGCTTCAGCGTCTCCGGGATTCATATCAGGATGGTATTTCTTGGCAACCTGTCTGTATGCTTTTTTTAATGTAGCGTCGTCGGCATCTCTGCTGACGCCAAGCACTTCATAGTAATCTCTCTTTGATTCTGCCATCTTTTATCCCTTTCTTTCATGTACATAAGGAAGTTCCGCGAGACTAAGCTTAAGAATAAATAATCTCGCTTGAGTTTCGCGGAACAGTATTCGCACTGGGCTTATACTTCCTTATAGTCACCGTCTACAACGTCATCTCCCTGGAAGCCGTCCGGTGCAGGGCCTGCTCCCGGATTCGGGCCTGCCCCCATGTTCGGGTCTGCTCCCTGTGCTCCGGCTGCTGCTCCGGCCTGTTCATACATCTTAGTAAATAATTTCTGCGCGCTCTCCATCAGTTTCTCTTTGCCTGCCTTGATCTCGGCAATCTGCGCGTCTGACATGTCATCCATGTTTACTTTTTCAAGAAGTTCCTTCAATGCCTTGCAGTCCGCCTCAACGACAGCCTTATCTGCAGCATCAATCTTATCTCCTACCTCGCCCAGGGCTTTTTCCGTCTGGAATACCAGGGCGTCCGCATCATTCTTCGTATCAATGCCTTCCTTGCGCTTCTTATCCTGCGCCTCGAATGCCGCTGCTTCTTTTACCGCCTTGTCGATCTCGTCATCAGACATGTTAGAGCCTGCCGTGATGGTGATATGCTGCTCTTTGCCTGTTCCAAGGTCTTTTGCGGATACATTTACGATGCCGTTCGCATCAATGTCGAATGTAACTTCGATCTGCGGTACCCCGCGTGGAGCCGGCGGGATTCCATCCAGCCTGAACTGTCCCAGAGACTTGTTATCTTTGGCGAACTGTCTCTCTCCCTGTACGACATTGATATCTACGGCTGTCTGGTTATCTGCCGCTGTGGAGAAGATCTGGCTCTTCTTGGTAGGAATCGTCGTATTTCTTTCAATCAGTCTTGTTGCAACACCGCCCATCGTCTCGATTGACAGTGACAGCGGAGTTACATCCAGAAGAAGGATGTCGCCTGCGCCCGTATCTCCGGCAAGCTTGCCGCCCTGAACGGATGCACCAAGCGCTACGCACTCATCCGGGTTCAGAGATTTGCTTGGCTCCTTGCCTGTCAGCCGCTTCACTTCTTCCTGGACAGCAGGGATACGCGTGGAACCGCCAACCAGAAGTACCTGGCCCAGTTCGGAAGCAGTAATGCCTGCGTCAGAAAGCGCTCTCGTTACTGGCTCTGATGTCTTTGCCACAAGGTCATGCGTCAGTTCATCAAATTTTGCCCTTGTCAGGTTCATGTCAAAATGCTTCGGGCCTTCCGCTGTTGCTGTAATAAATGGAAGGTTGATATTTGTGGTCGTTGCAGAAGACAGTTCCTTCTTTGCCTTCTCTGCCGCTTCTTTCAGTCTCTGAAGCGCCATCTTGTCGGCTGACAGATCTACGCCTTCCTGCTTCTTGAATTCAGCGATCATATAATCCGTGATCTTCTGGTCGAAGTCATCTCCGCCCAGCCTGTTGTTACCTGCGGTAGATAATACCTCGATAACGCCGTCGCCGATCTCGATGACGGATACGTCGAAGGTACCGCCGCCAAGGTCATATACCATGATCTTCTGTTCCTTCTCATTGTCAAGCCCGTAAGCAAGCGCTGCCGCAGTAGGCTCATTGATAATACGCTTTACAT
Source organism: [Clostridium] scindens (assembly GCF_019597925.1). Taxonomy (NCBI): domain Bacteria; kingdom Bacillati; phylum Bacillota; class Clostridia; order Lachnospirales; family Lachnospiraceae; genus Lachnoclostridium; species [Clostridium] scindens. The sequence continues at coordinate 2,399,389 of NZ_CP080442.1, forward strand.
CAAGGCCCGCGATCTTGCCTGCATCCTTTGTAGCCTGGCGCTGAGCGTCATTAAAGTAAGCTGGCACGGTAATAACCGCCTCTGTTACCTTTTCTCCCAGGTATCCTTCCGCATCTGCCTTAAGCTTCTGAAGGATCATTGCGGAAATCTCCTGTGGAGAATATTTCTTATCGTCAATCGTCACTCTGAAATCAGAGCCCATCTCTCTTTTAATAGAAGAGATCGTCCTCTCAGCGTTTGTCACTGCCTGACGTTTTGCAGGCTCGCCCACAAGACGTTCCCCTGTTTTTGTAAATGCTACGACGGATGGCGTCGTCCTGGCACCTTCCGTATTTGCGATGACCGTTGGCTGGCCACCTTCCATAACAGCCACGCAGCTGTTCGTGGTTCCTAAATCAATACCAATGATTTTGCCCATTATAAAGACCTCCTGTTTTATTTTCTAAATTATCTGGAATTAGTTTGCTACTTTTACCATGCTGTGCCTCACTACGGAGTCACGGTACATATAACCTTTCTGGAATTCCTCGGCTATGATATTCTCGCCAAAGTTCTCATCTTCCACATGCATCACTGCATTGTGGAGATTCGGGTCGAATTCTTTGCCTACCGCTTCGATCGGCTTAACGCCCAATTCTCCCAGCACAGTCATTAACTGCTTATACACCATCTCCATTCCCTGGATAAATGGGTCTTCCTTGTCTTCTTCCTTGACAGCGTCAAGCCCTCGCTCAAAGTTGTCGACTACCGGAAGAATCTTTTCTATGATATCTTTCGCTCCTATCTCGTACATCTGGGATTTCTCCTTTTCCGTACGCTTGCGGAAGTTATCAAACTCTGCCATTTGACGAGTGATCCTGTCAGTCAGTTCCTCAATCTTCTCGTCCTTTTTATCTTTCTTATTCTTTTTGCCAAATAGTTTCTTGCCAGACTTTTTATCTTCGTCTTCCTCATCCGGCTCTTCTTCCTCGTTCTCGGAGGCTTCTTCACCTTCGGATGCCTCTTTGGCACACTCTTCTTCTGCCTGATCTTCCCCGGGCTCGCCTTCCGGCTGTTCCCCGGCCGATTTTTTGGCTTCTTCCACCGCCTCTTTTACCATCTCTTCCTGGCTCTTTTCCTGATTATTCTCCAAGGGTTCTTCCACCTTTCCTATTCTTTTCTATGAAACATTTCATCCAATTCGCTTTGAAGCCGCTTCATGGATTTTAATACATGCTCATAATCCATTCTCTTTGGCCCGATAATACCTATGGTTCCCTTCATGCCGTCGCCTAATTCATAAGTGGCGGTGACAACGCTGCAGTCCTTCATGGTCTTGACCGGCGTCTCATCACCGATGTAGACCTGGATCCCTGTATTATCTTCCTGCGATAATGTCTGCGTTACCAGCTCGCTAAGCTGCTGTTTTTCCTCAAACGCGCTGATGATCTCCTGGGCGCTTTGATTATCGCTGAGTTCCGGATACTTGAAGATGTTCGTGGCTCCGCTTGTATAGATCTGCATGTCGTCATCCACTTGGATGACATCCGCCACCGCATCCAGAACGTTTCCAATCACCTCGCTGTGTATGCCTGCCTGCTCCTTCAGCCTTGCGATCAGTCCAAGATTGATCTCCTCGATAGACATGCCATTCAGCGTCGTGTTTAAAAGCATATTCAATTTCAACAGATTCTCATTGCTGATTGGCTCGTCAATATCAATGATCTTATTCTTGATCACATTGCCTCCAAGCACGATTACCGCGATGATCTGCTCGTCGTCTACCATGGACAGCTGAATGAACTTGAGTTTGTTCGCATTGTTCATGGGCGTGGATACCATCGTCGCATAGTTCGTACTGTTAGCCAAAACCTTTGCCGCCTGTCTCAGAAGCTGATCCATCTTATCCGCCTTATCCAGCATCTGTTCCTGCATCTCGCTCAGTTCCTGTTCTTTTTCTTCCATCAGCATATCTACATAGAGTCTGTAGCCTTTATCCGAAGGAATGCGTCCGGCCGACGTGTGAGGCTGCATGATGTAGCCCATCTCTTCCAAGTCCGCCATCTCGTTACGGATGGTTGCAGAACTTAAGTTCAGATCCGTATACTTTGATATGGTTCTGGAACCAACCGGCTCGCCTGTCTCCAGATAGTTCTGGATAATCGCATGAAGGATCTTAAGCTTGCGGTCGCTAAGTCCATGTTCTGATACCATCTATCCTCCTCCTTTCGGATTTTGCTGTTAGCACTCTACATTTTTGAGTGCTAACATCTTCGATTATTAATTTAGCACTCCCTTTTTCTTTTGTCAACACTATTTATACAATTTTTATAACTAGCTCCTGGCCGAGTTCGTTTCCATAGATGATCCGGGGAATTCCTTCCTCCTTTTGCGCGGCATTCAGAATCTCCCGAAAGCGCGTCCCATCTTTTCCGCCCGCAGGCAGATGGATTGCAAATACCTGGCGCGCTCCCAGCACTTCTTCCAGCTGCCTTCTGGCAAACCGGAGGGTGATATAGGCAAACGGGCTGATCAGAAGATCTGCCTTCATCCCCAGTTCCGCCGCCTGCCTCAGCAAATACCGGGGATCTGCATCCCCGGTAATCAATATCCTATATCCCCGATACTCCAGCAGGAAGCTTAGGTTCACGATCGCATCGTACTGACGTCCCATATGCCTGCTGCTAAAGGCAGTGATCAACGTCTTTCCTGCCATGATCTTCTGCTTCCTTCCTCTTCCTATGGCCGTCAGCCGGTCTTCCTCTATGCAGGGGCGCAGGCGGCTTACGACTGCCTCGTTAGAGATGATCTTCATCTCTTTATGGATCCTTGCATAGCGCCGCATCCTTTCTTCGGAGAAATGATCCGGATGCTCATGCGTGATCAGGCACGCTTCCGGCCATTCCTCAGGCTCTGCCTGATACAGTTCCTCTATCGCTGCTTCATCTGCCGTCATGTATTTGCCATATCCATGGGCACATAGAATATCCGTGCAGATCCAAGTGTCTCCCAGACGGATCAGAACCCCTGCATTGTCTACCTGCCGGATTAAGATATCCCTGCAATCCAATCAATTACCTCCTTCACCTGCTTCTGCCTTTCTATGGCGGATTCTCCTTCTGCCGCGTCCGTGGCTACGTCTGACAGATCATAACGCCTGCCTCTGAATGCCTTCTCGATCGCCTGCGGCAGGCCGATGTCCAATGCGTCCGTATATACCTTTATCTCCTTGATAACGAGGTTTTCCAAGTGCATCTGAACCTCTACTTCTCCCCAGACGAACCGTTTCTGATGAACGATCTCGCACGCCGGAGACTGTCCATATACCCATTCCCAGGAACAATAGGATTCATAGATCTGCCGGATCTTCTCTTGATCCTCCCCGCCTAGTTTCAGAATCTGCGCCGTACCATATTCCTTCTGAAAACTTTCCGCCATCTGCTCCATGATTCCCTGTGTCGTAATTTCCTGATTCAAGTCCCTTAGGTTGCACACCCGGGATCTGACAGAATCGACGCCTTTCGCCTTCATCTTCTCTTTAGACGGCGTCAGATAGCGGGTCATCCTCTCCTTGTCCACGTCCACCATCAGCGTTCCGTGCTGCACATTGCAGCTGGCTGTCTTGGAATACGCATTGCCGGAAAATTTCAGTCCTTCCTTGGTCAGGATATCATTCCGTCCGGAAGCCTGCGTCTCAATTCCGTAGAATCTGCACGCATCCGCAATGATCCCGGACTGTCTTTTCAAGTCATACATCTCTGGAGACGCAAGAAAGGTGAAGCAGACATTTCCCATATCCTGGTAGACCGCGCCGCCCCCCGTCGTCCGACGGGCCACATAGCCGCCTTCCTCTTCCAGTAGCCTGGCCCTGCATTCTTTCAGGATATTCTGATTCTTTCCTATTACTACAGTATGCTCATTCTGCCACAGGTACAAAATGACATCCCCTTCTTTTACCAACGTCTGCAAGTGGGCTTCCACTGCCAGATTGTATCTTGGATCATTCGATTCTGCCCATACGATATAATTCATAGCTTTCCTCCTCATTCTTATATAAGAAACGGTTATCAGATTACTGTCTACGCAAAAAAGATCTTCTATGAAGTCTATTCTAACATAGGAGATCTTTTTCTTAACCATCTTTTTTATGATCGTCTTATTTTACTTTCTTTTTATTCCTGATGATGTCCATATAGATGGCAAGGATAATGATTACGCCTTTCGCCACATCCTGCCAGTAAGAGCTGACGCCCATCAGGTTCAGTCCGTTGTTCATGACTCCGATGATCAGGGCGCCAATCAGGGTTCCGCCAAGGGTTCCGGATCCTCCTGTCATCATGGTACCGCCAAGCACGACTGCCGCGATCGCATTCATCTCCGCGCCTTCTCCCATGGATGGAAGCGCGGAATACAGTCTCGCTGCCGTCAGGACTCCGGCAAATCCGGAAACGGTTCCTGAGATGATATACGCGGTCAATTGAACGCGGTTAACATTAATTCCTGAAAATCTTGCAGCCTCGATATTTCCGCCAGTCGCATACAGATGGCGCCCATACTTGGTATAATTCAGCACGACGAACAGAAGCGCAAAGATGATCAGCATATAGACTGCCTGCAAAGGCACATTCTCCAGCAGCTTGCCGTTACCTATAATAAGCAGCCTGTCGTCCTGTACATAGATGGGCTTTCCGCTGGTGGTGATAAGCGCGAAGCCTCTGGCTATGTTCATCATTGCCAGCGTAACGATGAATGCCGGCATATTGACCTTTGTAATGAAGAATCCGTCAATCAGGCCGATCACAGTTCCGATCAGGACGCCTGCGAGAAGCGCCGGTACCAGGCCCCAGCCGGATCTGGCCATCAGGGCCATAGACATTACGCCTGAGAGCGCGACTACCGATCCTACCGACAGGTCAATGCCTCCAAGCAGGATTACGTATGTCATGCCGAACGCGATCATTCCGTTCGTAGATATCTGCTGCAGAACGTTCATGATATTCTTGCTTGTCAAAAATGCAGATGTGGCAAAGGATAAGACCACGCACAATGCGACCAAGGCGACCAGAATTCCCAGATTCCTCTTTATCGCTTTCATGGCACCGCCACTCATGATGGTATTACTGTTATTTTTCATTTTGTCCCCCTCCTGTTGCATGCTTGATAATTAATTCCTGATTCAAATCTTCGCCGCTGAGCCGTCCTCCCATTCTTCCTCTTCTCATTACGTAAATGGTGTCGCATACCCTCATAAGTTCAGGCAGATCAGAGGAAATCATAAGCGTGCTCATTCCCTGGCATGCCAGTTCATCAATCAGCTTGTAGATTTCAGCCTTGGCGCCTACATCTATTCCACGAGTGGGTTCATCCAAAATAAGCAATTTAGGGTTGGTTGCCAGCCATTTGGCAAGAACAACTTTCTGCTGGTTTCCGCCACTTAATTTTCCTGTTTCCTGGTCTCTTGACGAGACTTTGATATTGAATTTCTTGATCAGATCATCCGTAACCTGATTCATCAGTTTAAAATTAACGCCCACAAACTTAATGAATCTGTCAAGAATCGTAATGGTTGCATTCTCTTTCACCGTCTGTCCCAGAACCAGCCCCTGCTCCTTGCGGTTTTCCGGAATCAGGACGATTCCTCTTGATATGGCATCATTTGGCTTATTAATCTTTATGACTTCCCCGTTCAGCAGGATCTCGCCTTCATACCCATTGTCGATGCCTGCGATGACCCTGGCTGTCTCGCTTCGTCCTGCGCCTACGATGCCTGCGATTCCCACGACTTCTCCTTTTCTGACGGAAAAACTGACATCCTGCACCATTCTGCCTCTTGACAGTCCTTTTACTTCAAGGACTACCTCTTCCTTTACCTCATGCTCTCCGTAGTGTTCCTCGATCGCCCGTCCGACCATCATCTGGACCAGATCGTCTTCCGTTACGTCCGCAAGATTCTTCGTGCCTACATATTCTCCATCCCTTAAGACGGTAACCCTGTCTCCCAGCCGGAACAGTTCCTCCATACGATGGGATACATAGATAATGGAGATCCCCAGTTCTTTCAGCCTGTCTATACTTTCATAAAGGTGTTCTACTTCTTTTAGGGACAAAGAGGCGGAAGGCTCGTCCATAACCAGTATCTTTGCATTGTTGGAAAGTGCTTTTACAATTTCTACTACCTGCTGCTGGGAAACGCTTAAGTTTGCCATCAAGTCATCCGGCTGGATATCCGAACCGAAAGCCTCCAGTGCATCCCGTGTCTCTTTCCTTATACGCTTGGAGTCAATAAGGCCAAGCTTATTGGTATATTCTCTCCCCATAAAGATATTGTCGGCTACCGTCATCATCGGGGCAAACGACAGTTCCTGATGCACGATGCTGATCCCATAATTGTTCGCCGTATCTACGCTGTCAATATCCACTTCTTTGCCATCAATGAGAATGCGGCCCTCATTCTTTTTATGTATTCCGCCCAGAACCTTGATCAATGTAGACTTTCCAGAGCCATTCTCGCCCAGAAGCGCATGCGTCTCGCCTTCTCGGAGTTCGAAGCTAACGTCTTTTAACGCTGCTACAGGGCCAAAACGCTTCGTAATATTCTCCATCTTTACAATCATTTTTTCACTCATATTCGTCTTCCCTACTTTAACGTATCGATTATTGTCAGCCATATTGCAGGGAGCAACCTTAGCACTGCTCCCCGCATTTTTTGTTCGTATCAGTCTCTCTTACTCAAACTTGTAGTCAGGATCGCCGTTGTAATACGTTTCTTTTCTTACTTCTGCGTTATCCTTGGTGATGACCTTGTAAGGCGTATACTTGATAGCCGCTCCTATGTCTTCTCCCTTAAGTGCTTTGTAGAGATCAAGCGCTGTCTGCTTGCCCATTTCATATGGCTGCTGGCCAAGAGAAGCTGCTTCCTGTCCCTTGAGGATGAATTCGATCGCCTCAGGCGCTCCGTCAAATCCATAGCATTTTACTTCATCTGCCCGGCCTGCAGATTCCGCTGCTGTATATGCGCCAATTGCCTGCTCGTCATTGGAGCAGATGACTGCGTCGATCTTATCATTTGCCTGAAGGAGATCCTGCATGACGGAGTTAGCAAGTTCTACTTCTCCGCCGCCATCGCCGTCAAAGATGATGTTCATTTTATTCTTCTTGCATACGGTACGGAAACCATCTGCTCTTGCCTGGGAGCCTGAGTTCGGCGTTGCCAGGATGACTACGTTGGCACCTTCTCCAACATCTTCAAACATCTTCTCTGCCAGCACTTCTCCTGCCTCCTCGTTCGGAGTCATGGTCTGTGAGCAAACCAGGTCTTCAAAGCCTTCTCCAAACGGGAAGTCTGCGGATGCCACCATAACGCCTGCATCTACTGCATTCTGCGTACATGTGATCAATGCCTTTCCATCGATGGTCTCGCATACGACGCCAACGCATCCCTGTGCTACGAAGTCATCAATGTTGCTGGCCTGTACCACTGCATCAAATCCCGGATCCAGAATAACAGCCTCATCGCCGTTTTCTTCAATTACTGATTTTGCGCCTTCGATAAATGCCTGGCAGTGCGGGATAACATTGTCGATTACCGTGATTCCCACCTTATTCTTTTCGCCTTCTTTGTAGAGCTCGCTGGCAGATTCATAAATATCCGTATGCTTGCCGGAATCAGACTCCGTCTTTTTCTTGGAATCCTTCTTGTCCGCGTCCGAATCCGACTTTCCAGAACATGCTGTCATGCCCAGGACCATTGCCAGGACTGCTGCCACTGCAACTACCTTTGTAAACCTTCTCCTTTTCATTTCATCTTCCTCCTATACTAAAATTTTGTTTTTCGAAATCCTCAGGCTTTTTTCCAGCCTAAAGATTTTCTATTCTTAAAAATCACCTTTCTTTTGCCGGCGGCGATTTTTAATTCTGTTTTTAGTGTAATTGTACATTTTTGTGCTTATTTCCTTTGTTCCTCTTGTGATTTTGCATATATTGATTATAGCATCAGTCATGAATAATTGCGTTTCACTCACATACGCAAGTTCTGTAATTAATGTGTATTATTATGCGTTAAAGATTCAAGACACCTCAAATATTTTCACATGATTTTCACCAAACTGCCCTTATAGACGGATTTTTCTGATATTTTTTTCACAATAGTTCGACAAAAATAGCAGGATTTGTGCTTGTTTGCAAACACCAATCCTGCTACATTCTGGCCTGTCTATTTATTTGGTATATGTATTGCCAAATGAATGGATGAGAGCGCGCCCTCCCGGATCGCCTCGCTGAGGGTGGGGTGTGCATGGATCACATTTGCCAGATCCTCTATGCTTGCTCCCATGCCGATGGCGATCGCGGCCTCCCCAATCAGATCCGTCGCCCTGCTTCCAAGGATATGGACGCCGAGAATCTTGTCTGACTCTTCTTCCACGACAAATTTCACGACACCCTCTCCGTTATTCATGATCAGCGCCTTGCCATTGGCCTTCAGAGGGAACTTCCCGATCTTGTACTTGTACCCCATCTGGGCTGCTTTCGCCTCCGTCAGTCCTACCCCCGCAAACTCAGGGCTGGTATAGACGCAGGAAGGACATGTGGACTCATCGTAGGAACGTTTCCCATTCATGGCGTTCTCCGCCGCAATCTCGCCCTGAGCCGAAGCCACATGGGCCAGCATCGTGCTTCCGGTACAGTCGCCGATGGCATAGATGCCTGGCACATTGGTCTCCATCCTGTCATTAACAAGAATGCGGCTGCCGTCATATTCGATGCCGGATTCGTCCAGATTCAGGGTATCCGTATAACTCTTTCGTCCTACGGTTACCAGCACTTTCTCAGCCAGAAGCGTCTTTTCTTCTTTCCCGTCCGATATCGTCACTTCCACCTCGTCATCCTTATCTTCCACCGATAGGACGGAGGTGCTGGTCATGATCTTTATCTTTTTACGGCCCATCCTTCTTGCCAGGAGTGTTCCCAGTTCTTCATCCATCAGCGGCAGGATCTTGGGCATGGCCTCGATTACCGTAATCTCGCATCCTAGCTGGCTGTAAATCGTCGCCATCTCGATTCCGATCACGCCTCCGCCTATGACGATCATAGACTTCGGCACCTTTTCAAGGCTTAGCGCCTTTGTAGAATCGATCCATCCTTTGGATTCCTTCAGCCCTTTGATCGGGGGAACCGCTGGCACGGAGCCCGTTGCAATGATAATCTTATCCGGCGTAAATTTCTTCTCGCTCCCATCCTCAAATACCACTTTCAGTATCTCTGGCGAGCAGAAGCTGGCTTTTCCTTTCAGTACTTCGATACCGTTGCTCTTCATCAGGCCTGTCACGCCTTTTACCAGCTGGCCTGTGATCTTTTCCTTCTTGCCCTGAAGTTTCTCCCAGTCAAATCCTTCTTTATTCAATTGAATTCCAAAGTCTGCCGCTTCTGCGTCCGCCGACATCAGTTCGGCGGCATGCAGCAGGACCTTGGTAGGGATGCAGCCTACGTTCAGGCAGGTGCCGCCCATCTTATCCTTTTCTATAAGCGTAACCTGGGCGCCCAGCTGGGCAGCCCTGATGGCAGCCACATAACCGCCTGGGCCTCCCCCGATTACCACAATATTGATATCATTCAAAATAATACCTCCTCCATCAATCAGACACCTTCACCAGAACATGCGGATACAGCCCTGTTTCAGTATCTTTATAAGCCATGATCGCATCCTTGAAGTCATATACCTTCGTAATCAGCGGCTTTAATTCTAACTTGCTCATGATACTCTTGATTCTTGGCAGGATATACGGAGCCATGTAATAGGGAATCAGCGATGCCTCTTTTAAGTACAATTCGGAAATGCTGATCGGCAGATTGGTATTGATTCCGTATATGCTTGAAAACAGCAGGCTCCCATGGCGCGCCAGCAGCCTGGTTGCAAGGCTTAGCATGGCAATATTCCCGGATGTCTCGAAGATTACGTCATAGCCAAGCCCTTCGGTAATCTGCGACACGATTGCCGCCACATTTTCATGAACCGGATCAATCGTATACTCAGCTCCCAGGGAAGACGCCAGCTGCCGGATCGTCTTTTCCTGGTCGATCATCGTAATCTTGCTGGCACCTTGCATCTTTACCATCTGAAGCATCAGCTGCCCGTTCAGCGTTCCGCCGATGATCAGCACCTTGCTTCCGATGCTGATCTTGGCACGGTCAACGCCGTGGATGGCATATCCGATTGGATCCGTTAAGCATCCTTCCTCCATAGATACAGAAGGAGGCAGCACCATCAGCTGCCTGGCATTCCAGACGATATACTCGGACAGCGTCCCCTGGGCAGGAACCAGATTCAGGCAGTGGCTTTCCCTTCCCGTCTTGCAGTAATAGCATTCCCCGCATTTGTTCCAGGCATAGCCGCTGACTCTGTCTCCTACCTTGATGCCGCTTCTCGCCGCATCCTGCCCGCATTCCACAACGACTCCTGACATCTCATGGCCATTCAGGGGAAGAAGATTGCTTCCCCAGGCCAGCATATCCCGGTCCCTTCTGAAAAACGGCATATCATCTACGCAGATTCCGGCATACTTTACCTGGATCTTTACATCCCGGGAACTTGTAAGGTGAGGCTCGGGCCTTTCAAAGAACTCCAGCTGCCTTGGCCCTACCAGTTTCAGTGATTTCATACGCCGCTTCCCCCTTCATCATGCTTCTCAAGCAATGCTTTGTATTCCGATGGGGATATGCCTGTGCTCTTTTTAAATACTCTGCTGAAATACCGGTTGTCGGAGAAGCCGACATCAATGGCGATCTCATGAATCTTGCGCCTGTTTTCATACAGCATCCTTTTCGCCGCGACGATACGGATCATCGTCAGATAATCACTAAAGGTCAGCTGCATCTCTTTCTTGAACAGATGGCTCAGATAGGTGGTTGCAATATTGACCTCTTCTGCCACCGACTGAAGCGACAAGTCGCCGCTATACCCTTCCACCAATATGGTGATAATCTTAAAGATCAGGCTGTTGATCTTCTTATCCGACTTCTGTATCAGTGCCTGCAGCGTCATGAATTCCCTTAAGAACGCTTCTTTTTCATCTTCAATGGTATGGTATGCCTGATCAAAGACGCTTGCGTCAAGTTCCCTGGAATCCTGAAATCCATACAGGCATATCAGGGAGTGATAGAAGAGTTCCAGCGCATGGCGCCAGAGATAGAGTTCCTCCATATTCATGGATTTCTTCAAATAGTCCATATAAAGCATCTTGAAAGCCGCCTGCAGTTCTTCATCCTCACCGCCGGTCATAGCCTCCACCATCATCTGGTAGAATGACTGGCTTTTCTTATCCTTCTTTACCAGGCTCTTCGTCACGATGTACTCCTTTTTCAGAATTTGAAGCTCGCTGCGGAAATACCCATAATCGTACAGTTCCCGGTAGGATCCATATTCCTTTTCCAGTTTCCTGAGGGAAATCGGGTTGCTCAGTATAAATGTCCACTGCATCGAGTATTCATTCATCAGCGTCCTTCTCAAGTCAAAGAGCAGATTCTCATACACCCTCTCCGTAGACGAGCTCTGGATATCATTGATCAGGATGCACAGCACGCCGTCATCCATCACGAACACTTCTCCGCCACTATTTTCGCTTAGAATATTCCAAATGGATTTAAGCAGGTTTTTTGAATAGGGCTTATCCAAAGGCTCTACCGGCCTTGGAAGCAGGATGCTGACTTGCGGCGTAAGCAGAAGCCCCGCGTTATCTCTGAGTTCCTGCAGCCTTGCAATCGTAAGTTCTCCTGCCCCCAGCAGATTCTGCAATGTTTTGAACCGTTCTTCCATATCATATTCCTCTGTCTTGTCAAAATTCTTGTTCAAAGATCCCACTGCATCCAGAACTGTCTGCTTCAATTCCTCCGGCTCTACCTTGGACTTATCAATCACCCTGTATATATTTTGTATATTGGAAATTGAAGTTTTCAGATCATCCAGCAGAATGACCAGGAAGTCCGGGCATACCTTCGTCATCTCCTCCACGAACTTGTCTGTCCCAATAATGGGGACCATCGAATCCAGAAGTATGATCCGTGGCTTGAAGTAGGCAAACTGCTCCAGGCCGATGGCCCCATTATACTCTACCGACACGATCTCCATACCGCAGGAAGACCAGTCAACCATCGTTCTTATCTCTTCTGCGAAGTGATAGCTGCTTGTTAAAATCATCATTTTTTCGACCATTACATATCCCTCCAAACATACAGTCAGTTTAGCATAGGCCTCTGGGTTTATCAATAAATAATGGTTCGTTGGCAATTATCCCCTTTTAGAAGTTTTCATCCGGATGTTCCAATCTTTCTACCAATGCCGTCAAGAATTTTGCCCCTGTCGTTCCGTCTGTGACTCTGTGGTCTACGGTCAATGTCGGATGCATCATGTATACAACATTAATATCATTATCCTCTCCCACAGCCACTGTTTTCTGCATTTTTCCTACTGCCAGAATACCTGCTTCCGGAGCATTTACGATAGATCCAAACGAGTTTACCCGGTACATTCCCAGATTGCTGATCGTAAATGTGCCTCCCTGCATCTCTTCCATCGTAAAGTTTCCTCTGGAAGATTTTTCCTTCATCGCATTCAGTTCTTCCATGATTTCTTCCAGAGATTTCCTGTCCGCGTTGGATATTACAGGCACCAGAAGACCACGTTTCGTATCTACTGCAATCCCGATATTGATGTCTTCATGTTCTACAATGTGATCTCCTGCCCAGGAGGAATTAAGCCTGGGGAATTCTGCCAGGGTATCCGCTGCTGCTTTGGCCAGAATCGCCGTATAAGACAGCTTGTAGTCCTGCTTCTTGCGAAAAGCCATCATTGCTTCGCAATTGACTTCCGATTCCAGCTGGAACTGCGGAACATCCGTCCAGCTGGCGATCATCTTCCTTGCCATGGCTTTCTGCAGGCCAGTCAATTTTACGTCTTTATCATTCTCGCTACTCATTTGTCTCAATCCAGGCTATAGTCTTGGTAATCTCTACTACAGCCCCCTCCTCTGCCACGATTTCTTTTAATGTTCCGCTTACGGCCGCCTCTACTTCCGTAGTCGCCTTATCTGTCTCGATCTCTACCAGGGCTTCTCCTTCTTCTACAGAATCTCCTGCCTGCTTAAGCCAGGTAAGAATCGTCCCTTCTTCCATATCCAGCCCGATCTTTGGCATAATTACTTCTTTTAACATATCATTTCCTCCTTCAATCTTCTTAATCTCTTGATTTTCTATCTGTTTCCCCATATTTGCTGGCGCTTATCCCATATATCCCAGGCACTGTGGTAGATGTCTTTATAAATTTCATAATTCTGCTGATAGATTCTGACGTTCTTCTCCACCGGATAGAATGCCTTCTTCACCTTTACCATCTCCTGAATGGCTTCCTGGATATCGGTAAAATATCCTGCTGCGACGGCTGCCAGCAATGCAACGCCTCTTGCTCCGATTTCCGTTCCGCAGGTAATCTCGATGGGAATGTCGATATTATCCGCGAACATCTGCACCCATTGCTCGCTGTTGCTTCCCCCGCCTGCCAGCCTTACCATATCCGGCCTGACTGGGAAGTGCTCATAGCAGTCCTTCATGGAGAGCGCAACGCCTTCATAGACTGCACGAAGCATATGCGCCTTGGTGTGCGTCGTCTTAAGCCCGAAAAATTGCGCGCATGCAGATGGCTTGATGAACGGGGCCCGCTCTCCTCCAAGCCCTATGTACGGATGATAGATCAGCCCTTCTGCGCCTGGACCCACGGAGCCCACAAGAGCATCCAGTTCCTCAAATGGCACTGTAACGCCATCCCTTGTAAAAAACTCTTTGAGAATCCAGTCCAGATTGGGCGCTCCTGCCATCGTGCCGAGGGACAAGATCCATTGGTTTGGATTGATGCCGCACACGACCGACACGTTCTCATACTTCGGATCCTGCCGGTATGCAAGGGAATCCGTCAATATTTCATTAAATAGCGTAGTCCCCACAATGGAGCAGCCCATATGCTTCTTGACCACGCCATTTCCTACCACTGAGGCTATGATGTCGATCATGCCGTTGACCACCGCGGTTCCTTCGCGAAGTCCAGTCTGCTTTGCTGCCTCCTTCGTCACCTTTCCGATGATCTCATCGCTTTTTCTGATCTCCGGCAGAAGATCTTTAAATGCGCCTATCCCAAAGGCATCAAAATGCTCCTGGTTATAGACCGGATTGTTTACTTCCACCAAAGATGCGTCCGACAGATCCGTGACATCCGTTACGATATTTCCTGTCAGGCAATATTTGATCCAGTCTTTGCAAAATACGGCTTTTTTGGCCTTTTCCATAACCTTAGGCCTGTGGTCATACATCCACGCCGCAAATGCCAGCATGGAGCCATTGAACACGACCCTTCCGGATCGATTGATGATCTTTTCTTTTTCCCATTTCTCGATATAGGAGCTGGCCCTCCCATCAATCCACAGAATCGCGTCTTCCACGGATTTCCCATCTTCGTCCAGGAGCCACAGTCCATCTCCTTGTCCGGTCACGCCCACTGCCTTGACCTCTCCGTACTGCCTGCTTGCCTCCACGACTGTCCGGATGGTTTCCGCCGCGATATTCCAGTGGGATTCCATATTCTGAGTAACCAGCCCATCTTCGGAATAATTGGGATGCGGGAGATTGTGGGCCACCTTCAACTCTTTGCCTTTTGAATCAAACACGACCGCTTTGATCTTCGTCGTGCCTGCGTCAATTCCTAAAAATAAATCTTCCATAGGCGTTCTCCCCTCTTCCTTTCCTAATTTATTTCTTTAAAGAATCCGGGTTATAGATCCGCTTAGGCTCCTCATTCTTAAAGAATCTGTCCAGATCCTCAAGGAGCATCGTGTATGACCTGTCATAAGGATCCAGGCTGCAGCCTGCGATATGAGGCGTAAGTACTACATTGTCCAGGTCAAGAAGCGGATGATCGTGCGGCAATGGCTCGATCGGATATACATCCAGCGCTGCTCCCTGAATCTCTTTTTTCTGAAGCATATCAATCAGCTTGTCATAATCCAGCACAGCCGCGCGTGCATTGTTGATCAGATATGCGCTCTTCTTCATAAGCGCGAGTTTCTCTGCGGATATGATTCCTCTGGTTCCGTCGTTAACCGGCAGATGAATGGAAACGAAGTCAGAAGTACTCATCAAGGTATCCAGATCCACCATCGTCACATCCTGCTTCACATCTTCCTGTTTTACGAATGGATCAAAGGCAATGACCTTCATGCCAAATGCCAGCGCACGCTTGGCTGTCTCCCTGCCGATCGCGCCATATCCCGCAAGACCCATCGTCTTTCCTGAGAACGTAGGCCCTTTATACTGCAGATATGCAAACTTCTCCGGCGTAGAACCCACCCAGTTAATATCGGTAGCGCAGAATCCGTTCTCCACATAAGTCTTGTCATCGGTGATGATCCGATTCTTAATCAGATGATGGCCTTTTGCCAGTCCTCTGCTGATTGCCACCATCATGCCGATGGTAAAGTCAGCTACGGTATCCTGATTTCTTCCCGGCACATACAGAATCGGGATGCCAAACTCTGTAGCGGCAGCAACGTCCACGTTGGCATGGGCGCCTCCTCTGACAGAGGCAATGACCTTTAACTTTTTCGCGCTTTCTAATACTTTTCTGGTCAGTGGATCAAATTCTACAACGATGGCATCTGCGTCCGCAATTTCCTGAATCAGCTCGTCTTCCGTAAGGATTCTGTCTATCTGCATCATTCCTACGAATTTGATCTCATCAAACATTTTCTTAAATTCTTCCACATATTCTTCCTGCATGTAGGATGTAACTAATAATTTCATATTCCTCTCCTTATTTCTTCAATGATTTTTTTACTGCTTCGATCACTTGTTCCGGCTTAGGCACATAGGATTTTTCAAGATCCACCGCAAATGGCACCGGTACATTTGGGGCTGCCACGCGTAAGATCGGACTCTCCAGCGCTTCCAGCGCATGTTCCTGAACCTGCGCGATGATCTCAGCTCCGAATCCGACTTTTTGACAAGCCTCGTGTACGACCACGGCGTGCCGCGTCTTCTTAACGGAATTTACGATCGTCTCTGTATCCAGAGGCTCTAACGTGCGGATATCCACTACCTCCGCCTCGATTCCTTCCTCTGCAAGCTGTTCTGCTGCCTTTAATGAGACATCTACCATAGCTGAGTAAGTAACGATGGTGACATCCTTTCCTTCCCTCTTGATATCGCAGCAGTAGTCAATCTCGTATGGCTCTTCCGGAACCTCGCATTTGCGCTTGTACAAGGCCTTATGCTCCACAAACACGACTGGATTGTTATCACGGATCGCATGCAGAAGGAGGCCTTTCGCATCATACGCATTGGATGGCATGACCACGCGGATTCCAGGAACATGTGCAAGGATCGCCTCCAGGGACTGGGAATGCTGGGCGCCGTTGCCTAGCCCTGCCCCGCACTGGGTACGGATTACCAGCGGTATATTCACGCGTCCGCCGTACATATAGCGGATTTTTGCCGCCTGATTTAGAATCTGGTCAAAACATACGCCGATAAAATCCATATAGGACAATTCCACTACCGGCCGCTTTCCAATCAGGGCCGCGCCAATGCCTGCCCCTACGATTGCAATCTCTGAGATTGGCGTATCCCTTACCCTGGATCCTCCGAAGTTGTCCAGCAGGTCATAGCTGCATCTTAACTGTCCGCCATACGTGCCGATGTCCTCGCCAATCGTAAATACATTCTCATCACTGTTAAATGCTGTGTGAAGCGCTTCATTTACCGCTTCACGCATAGATATTTTTCGCATCTTGCTCCCTCCTACTTTGCCGCTTTCTTATCAAATGCTACCCAGGTGATATCTGCTAATTCCGGATCATACAAATCCTCCGTCAAGTCTTCTACCTTTGGCTCCGGATTCTGCTTTGCCCGTTCGCAGGCTTCAAGAACCTGAGCCTTGATATCTTCCCTAAGTTTTGCGATCTCTTCTTCATCCACTCCATAGTCCTCCATCAGAAGGTTCTTGCAGCGCAGGATGGGATCTTTGTCCTTCCAGGCATTTACTTCTTCTTTTGTGCGGTAATTCTGGTTATCCCCGAAGTAGTGGCCCGTCATCCTGTAGGTATCCATCTCGATCAGTACCGGGCCTTTTCCTGCCCTTACATCCTGAAGCACTTCCTCAAGGAGGCAGTAAATGCCAGCCACGTCATTGCCATCCGTCTTATACCCTTTGATTCCATATCCGACTGCCCGGTCAGCCACGCTTTTTACATGCATGGACTTGCTGACAGGCGTGGAGATGCCATACTTGTTATTCTCACAGATGAAAATCACCGGCAAGCCCCATACGGATGCCATATTCAGGGATTCATGGAAGGAGCCTTCATTGGATGCCCCGTCCCCGAAGAAGCAGACGGACACCCGGTCCGTGCCGTTTAGCTGAATTCCAAGCCCGGCACCCATGGCGATCGGAATTCCGCCGCCTACGATGCCGTTGGCTCCCAGGTTGCCGGTATCTAGATCCGCAATATGCATGGATCCGCCCTTGCCTTTGCAGTAGCCGTCTTCTCTTCCCATCAGTTCGGCAAACATCTTATATAGGTCTGCCCCTTTTGCGATACAGTGGCCATGCCCCCTGTGGGTGGATGTAATGTAGTCGTCCTTTGTAAGATGGGCGCATACGCCGGCTGCAATGGCCTCTTCGCCCTGGTATGTATGAACCGCCGCCCTTGTTATATTTCCTTTTGCAAGTTCGATGGCTTCATTTTCAAATTCCCTGATGGTTACCATAACCCGGTACATATCCATCAGAGTTTCCTTTGGTATCCTTTTATCCGTGCTCATTGCTCATCCTCCTACTTTGCCCAAAACTTAAGTGCCGCATCCAATTCTGCATGGGTGTTTGCCGCGTCTTTGACCGCCTCGCCTGCCATGACTGCCTCAATAGCCTGCAGGATAGCCTTGGCGCCTGCCTCTGCTCCCATTGGATGGCCATAGATGCCGCCGCCTGCCATAAGAATGGTGTCGTTTCCAAGCAGGTTCATCAGGTATTCAATGGTACCAGGATGCACGCCGCCTGCAACCGTCGTAAACGCACGGTTGATACGTCCCATTGGAGCCGTTGCAGCGCTGTGAGTCTCAACCAGCTCGTTCTGGGAGATTCCGAAGCGTCCGCTGTCCGGATAAACCAATGGCATATCCATACCGATCAGACGGGCAAGCTTGCCGCATCCAAGCGCAGTAGAGATACCGTTAGTCTTAGAGCGATAATATGCGCCCATGCCGGCACAATGTCCGAATACCGGGATCTTGATATTCTGTCTCTTCAGTTCCCGGATCAGGTCTTCTGTAGCACCCCATCCAAGCGCCTGATAATTTACCACGATCGCGTTGGCGCCTGCATCAATAGCCGCCATTGCGCGGTCCTTTACATTTTCTCCTGTAACGTTTACTGCAAAGAGAGACGTCTTGTCTTTTCCGGCATCCCGAAGCGCCTTCATAACCGCCTTCAGCCGTTCCAGCATTGGAGAGTATTCCGGATCGCTCTGCAATTCATCATCCTTTATAACATCCGCTCCTCCTAATGCTGCCTTCAATGCGCCTTCTGCGCTTACCTCTGGCGGAACTCCAATACATGGCTTCAGGATCGCGCCTACCAGAGGCCTCTCTTTTACTCCAAGAAGTTCTCTTATGCCTTCTACTCCAAGGATTGGTCCTGGCAGTTCATTGAGTACGGGATCCGGGAATTCAATATCTACCAGACGGATTCCATCCTGGCCAAGCACATTTCCTGCTACCGTGCTTAAGATCATCGGCATATAGAATGGGAAGTTTCTGGTAGGAAACGCAATCCTGGCCACGCATGCATTCTCCCCTGCCATAGGAATGATGCTGATTACTTTGGCGCCGTATTTTTCAATGACTTCCGGGCTCTCGCCTTCTACATGGGTCCATGTGCCTGCGCTCTGGTCTGCAGCCACCAGTTTTACCCAGTCATATAAGTCTGGTTCTTTCTGGGAGTTCATGTAATACGTTGCAATCAAATACTCCTCTTTAATGCCTTCTGGTAAAGCCATTGTCTCAAATTTCATATCATTTCCTCCTTGTAATACGTTTTTTCATAGTCAGGTGATTACTATGTCTAAATTATAGTACAGCGCAAAAATAGCACAACGTATCTGCGTTGTGCTATTAAGAGAAAACTATTGTCAAATTATGCTACGCTATTTTTCTAAATCTCAATTTAATCCACATATTGTTTCCAGGATTGCATTCTTCGTCTCCCTATTAAGCGACTCTTCCTGGTGCAGTATTTCCCGGATCCTCTGGTATCCGAATCTTATTCCGGATAACTTTTCCTCGGCCGGTTTCAGGCGTATCTCCCCTCTTGCGATGCTGCATTCTTCGATCAATCCCTTGCGTATCTGGATTCTTATGCTTATCTTTTCCTCCCCTTCTCCTTTCTCGCAAACCAGCGTGCTCTTGGGAGATTTGCCGTAGTTCCATTCCCATGTTCCATACTTTTCTTTTGCAAGCTTCCCGATTGCTTCTTCCTCCTTCCCCGACAGTTCAATTTTCTCCACATTGCCGCTGCAGATTGATTTTGCCAGAAAATCTTTAAATTGTCCTATGGTCATGTTCTTGTCATCCACATAGTCCCTGATATTAGCCACCTGGCTTCTTACAGACTTGACCGACTTTGACTCTACCATATAGCCAGGCGGCCTTAAGTATCTCCTAAGCCGGTTAAGGTCGGCATCATACAGCAGCGTCCCATGGTGTAGCACCCTTCCTTTCTTCATGCATTGGGCACTCCCTGATATCTTTTGTTCCCCGATCGCGATATCGCAGACTTTCCGCTTGCCTGCCTTTACTCCCAGACTGCGAAGCGCCTTTATGACGGGCGCAAGGAACTCGTCATATTCGATCTGTCCAAGTCCCCCTGCATCCGTCAAGAATGAAAAATTGAGATTTCCTTCATCATGGAATACGGTTCCTCCTCCGGATATCCTGCGCACGACAGGAATCTGATCCTCTTCTACCGCTTTCAGGTTCAGTTCTTCAAATGCATTCTGATACTTTCCCATAATAATGCTGTCCTTATTGCTCCACAAAATCAGGTATGCCCCTTCTTTACGGGTTTCCATGATATATTCTTCCAGTGCCAGATTATAGCAGGGGTCCTGACATTTCCCTTCAATATAATACATCCCTTCACCAGCCCTTTCTCCAATTGTATAACATCATTATAGTACAGCATAAAAACAGCACAATGCCCATGCATTGTGCTGTTTGACTGATAAAGCTGCAATATTATGTGATTTTCATTCGGGCCTTCGCATCATTGTGCAACGGCGCTAGCTTAATTCGACTTTCTGCGCTTCTTCTGGCTTAAAATCATTCTCCAAGTCATAGATGTTGTGCCCTGTAGATTCACTGAGCACCCTGCCTTCCAGAGAATAGCAGCGGATGAATCTCTTTCCGTCCACGCTTGACCAGTGCTCCACGTCCCAGCTCATGTATCCGTCCTCGTCGCTTTTCTTTTCTTTCAGATACAGATCCACCTGGCGTCCGTCCTTCATCTGCTGAATCAGTCCCTTGGTTCCGTCCACTTCCACTTC